>JAJZQX010000011.1 GCA_021806645.1 Myxococcales bacterium
GTCTCCGGCGTGGCGGCGGCGGCCGGGGTCACGCTCTTCTTCGTGGAAGGGAAGTTCTGATGCGCCGCGCCCTGCGGCCCTCGCTCGCCCTCGCCATCGCCGCCGCGCTGGCCGCCTGCTCCGTGGACGTGGAGGGGGCCAGGTGCAGCCTGGTCGGCTCCACCACCGAGTGTCCGTCGGGCCAGAGGTGCGGCACCGGGTTGACCTGCAGCGTGCGGGCGGCGTCGTGCGAGCCGTGCGTTGTGGGGGCCACCTCATGCCGGGCAGGGGTGACGTGCAGCGTGGTGGAGTGCACCGCTGACGGCGACGCCGCCTGCGGCACCTGGAAGGTGGCAGGTCCCGGCGCGGTCAGCCTCCAGACCTGCCAAATTCCCCTGGGCGGCGTCACCCAGGAGTGCGCCTGCCTGAGCCACGTCGTCGACCCCGCGGGCGGAACCTGCAAGTACGCCTCGATCGCCTCCGCCATCGCGGCGGCGACGAGGTTTGACGCCCCGAAGGTGGTCCTGGGCGGCGCCGCCTTCACCTACGGCAACGCCATCGACGACGCCGCGCCCATCGTCATCCCAGCCGGCGTGACACTCACCGGCGACGACGCGGCGACGGCGGCCGCCACCAACCGGCTCATCGCGGTGCAGGGGCCCGGCCCCGAGGGGCTGCGGGTGCAGGCGGGCGCCAGCGTGCGGGGCGTTGCCGTCCAGCGCGGCGTCTCCGCCTCCAACGAGCTGACGATCGGGGTGCTGCTGGCGGGCGGCGCGGCGGCGGGCGGCAACACGCTGGTGTCGGTGCGGGTGGACGCCGGCGGGGCGGGCGGCGGCTTCGCCACCGGCCTGCGCGTCGCCGGCGCCAACGCGGTGGCGGTGAGCGACGTGCTGGTCCAGGGGGCGACCGTGGCGGGGCTGGAGGTGAACCGGCTCGGTGCGGGCGACGTGGTGCTGGTCGACCAGTCGGTCTTCGACGGGAACCAGGTCGGCGTCAGCCTACTCAGGGGTGATCTGACGCTGAGTGGATCGAGCGTGAAGAGGAGCGCATGGGAAGGCGTGGTGGCCGCCACGGGGACTCCCGGGCAGACCAGCCTGGCCCTTGTAGACGACGTCATCGCCTGGAACGGGCGCGGTGGGGTGCGGCTGTCGGTCAACGACGCGCTGAACTTCACGGGGACTCGGATATGCGGGAACACCGGGTACGACCGGACCTTCTCGGGCATCACTCGCACGGTTGGCGGCCTGTATGTCTCGGGAAATCCACCAGCGAGCGCCCTGGGGTTCACCGGAAACCTGATCCACGGCAATGAAGGCGACCAGGTCTACGTTGGTGCGGCCAGCTCGCCCTGGGAGCTGAGCGGCGCACCGGCATGTACCGCGAGTTCTCGAAACGTCTTCGCCGGATATACCGCGCCCGGCGTTGGTGTCGCTGCTGTCGGCGCATCGGTCGCGGCGCGTTTCAATTCATGGGGCGAGACTTTCCCGTTGGCCGGCACCGACTTCTACTATCCCCCCGCTTCGCCGGGCGGCTCGGTCGACGCCGGCACGGGCAGCGGAGCCACCGACTTCTGCGCCGTGGCCCTGCCCGCCGACCTCAATTGCCCCGCGCCCTGACCCGCACGGCCTGTACTTACTGGCGCGACAGACCGCGGCAGACAGGACCTGGCGGGCCGACGAAGGCCCAATCCCTCGACGAGGCCCTGGTGACCTCACCCGCTCCGCTCGGCAGGGCGCACGGCGTACCTGTCCACGCACCGCTCGCCGAAGACCTGCCGCGCCGCCAGGGTGTTGTGGACGTGGCAGACGACCCGAAGATCGTCGACCGTCTCGCCGCCCCAGCGCGCCCAGGGCACGATGTGGTCGAGCTCCAGCCGGTGCGTCGAACCGCACACGCCGCCACCGTCGAGCGGCCACGAGCAGCGGCCACCGTCGCGATACCAGACCTCGCGGGAGATCGCGGCGGGGACGTGGTTTCGCGGGCCAGTGCGGCGGTGGAGCGGCTCCGCGAAGTTCGGCCGCGGAGTCTCCGTGGCAACGGCGGCCGTGGCCGTGGCCGTGGCCGTGGCCGTAGCCGGAGCTGGAGCTGGAGCTGGAACTGGAGCTGAGCCCGGCGTCGCGACAGGGGTCGCCGTCATGGCCGGGGTCACAGGCGCGGCTGGCGTCGCGGTTGCCACGACCGTCCGCGGCCTCTTCACCAGCCCGCGCGCCCGGGCCTGCTTCTCGAGCAAGAGGTCGAGCGCCGCCTCCAGCACCTGCTCGGTCGTGGCGCGGGGGAGTGAGTGCGAGAGGCCACTGCGGGCGGCATCGAGCTTCGTCAGGAACCGCTTGCTCACCGTCACGGCCAGCCGGCGGAGATCCGCGGTCAGCGGCTCGACCTCCGGGCGATGCTTCACGTCCCGCGCGGGGTGGGTCATCTCAACTTCGGGCACCCGAAGTAACTCGGGGTACGTGTTGCTCGGAGCGACGACAGCGGCCACGGCCAGCCGTGGCTGAGACGAAGGCTCCGTCATCGGCGCGACCGGGCGTCGCTCCAGTGGCGTCACCACCGTCCGCAGGGGCGGCGCCTCCCGCGGCTGCAGCTCGGCCACCAGCTCCTTGGCTTTCAGGGTCGAGGCGCCGAAGAAGCGCGGCAGCACCTCGGCCTGGTTCGCTTCGGTGAGCACCTTGGCCAGCTCGGCCGCCGTGGTCAGACAGAGCCGGCCGTCCCTCAGGGGCTCGATGACCCCGGGGAAGCGGGGGAGCAGCCGGGCGGCGCTGAGGCGCCAGTGGGTGGCGGCCGGCGACAGCCCGAGCTCGGCCAGCAGGAAGGCGAACGTGCTGGCGAAGCCGAGCGGTTCATGGCCGCGGCGGCGATCGAAGTCGGCCAGGGCGAGGAGGAAGTCGGCCATGACTTCGTGCTCCCGGCGCAGGAGCGCGGCGAGCCTGTCGCGGGCCTGGCGGGCTTCGAGGAGTTCGAGAGAAGGGGAGGTCGCAGCGTGGTGCGAGGCCGCGGCCGAGGACGGGGTCGGATGTGCGGTGGCGAGCATTGACCGACAGTCTCACGACGGTCTGACATTCCAGGGGTCGAGAAGACGAAGGAAACCCAAGAGGGACCGGGTGTTCGTGAAAGGCTCGATGGCCTTGGGGCCATCGAGAGGTCAAGTCCGCCACCGCCACCGCCACCGCCACCGCCACCGCCACCGCCACCGCCCCGCGCCCCGGCCCCCGGTGCACCTCCCCCGCCCGGCTGCTATAGCAGCACCCCCATGACCGCCGCGCGCCAGCCCACCGACGCCTCCGCCACCGCCCTCATGGTGCTGCTCTGCGCCCTGTGGGGGCTGCAGCAGGTGGCCATCAAGGTGGCGGCGCCGGACATCGCCCCCATCATGCAGGTGGCGCTCCGCTCCGGCCTCTCCGCCGCGCTGGTGGCCGGCTGGGCCCGCTGGCGGGGCCAGCCGCTCGACCTCCTCGGCCCGGCGCTCCGGCCCGGGTTGCTGGCCGGAACGCTCTTCGCCGTGGAGTTCCTCTTCGTGGCCGAGGGGCTGCGCCACACCACCGCCTCGCACATGGCGGTCTTCCTCTACACCTCACCGGTCTTCACCGCGCTCGGCCTGCACCTCGCGCTGCGCTCCGAGCGGCTCTCGCCGCTGCAGTGGGCCGGCGTCCTGACCGCCTTCGCCGGCATCGCGGTGGCGTTCGGCGGCGGGCTCCTCGCGGGCGGCGCCGGTCCGGGTGCGCTCCTCGGCGACCTGCTGGGCGTGGCGGCCGGCGCGGCCTGGGGCGCCACCACCGTGCTGGTGCGCCGCTCCGCCCTCTCCGAGGCGCCACCGGCGCAGACGCTCCTCTACCAGCTCCTGGTCGGCTTCGTGCTGCTGCTGGCGGCGGCCGCACTCACTGGCCAGGCCGGCCAGGTGGTCCTCACGCCGCTGGCCTGGTCGAGCCTCCTCTTCCAGGGCGTGGTCATCTCCTTCGCCTCCTACCTCGCCTGGTTCTGGCTGCTGCGCCGCTACCTGGCCTCGCGCATCTCGATCTTCTCCTTCATGACGCCGCTCTTCGGCGTCACCTTCGGCGTGCTCCTGCTCGGGGAGCCGGTCACCCCCGTCTTCGGTGCCGGCGCGCTGCTGGTGCTGGCCGGCATCACCGTGGTGAGCATGGCCGGGCCGCGGCGCGCCTGAGGCGCCGGCCTCGTCGCCTACCTACGCCGGCCCGAACGTGCCGGTGGCGTGCGGCCGCTCGCCGCCGCCGTCGAGCAGCGCGAAGCCGAACCCGCGTCCGGTCGGCCATTCGCGGAGCGTGACCCGGCCCGGCAGCAGCACCGGCAGCTTGAAGTCCACCTCGAGCACGGCGCCGCCGCCCGCCAGGCGCGGCTGCAGCTCGGCCGCGACGCGGGCCAGCGACCACATGCCGTGGGCGATGGCGCGCCGGAAGCCGAAGAGCCGGGCGGTGGCGGCGCTCAGGTGGATGGGGTTGTAGTCGCCCGAGACCCTGGCATAGCGGCGGCCGAGGCCCGCCCCCAGCGACCAGGTCATGGACCTCGCCCCGGCCGGCGCCACCGGCCCCTTGGGCGGACGCGGGGGGCGTGAGCCGGCCCGTCGCGCCAGCAGCGTCGAGGTCTCGGTCCAGGCGAGCGCCCCCCCTGCTCGCGCCTCGGTGACGAGATCGAACTCCTGGCCGCGGTCGGTCTCGCGGTGACCCTCGACCCGGCAGCGCAGGTCGAGCGGCTCCAGCTCGCCGATGGGCCGGACCGCCTCGATCCGGCTGCGCAGGTGGACCAGCCCGAGCAGCTTGACCGGGAAGCCCTCGCCGGTGAGCAGCGCCAGGTGGACGGGGCCGGCCAGGGCGTGTGGGTAGGTGATGGGGAGCGTCCCGTCCGGCTCGAAGCCACAGACCTCGCGGTAGGCCTCGAGGGGGCGCGGCTCGGGCGTCCGCGGCGCCAGGCGGGCCTCCAGGGCGGGCACGGTCCGTCCCGGGGGGAGCAACGACGGCCGGCGCGCCAGCACGGCCTTGACCAGGGCGGGCCATACCGCGGGCGGCCGCTCGAAGGTCAGCGGGGCGGGGGAGAGCATGGTCCAACCCCTACCACGTCCGGGGCACGGAACCTCCGGTGCACCTCGAAGGCGAAGCCGTCGAGCGCCGCCTCGTCGAGCGGGTCGCCGTTGAGGGAGAGGGTGAGCGAGAGCAGCCCCTCGCGCTCGGCGACGTGGTGGAACTGGGCCTCGGCCAGCTTGTTGGGCATGCACTCCAGGGGCCCCACGCTCACCACCGCGTCGATCTCGCGCCGGCGCCAGGCCCGCACCGGCACGCCGATGGTGAGCAGCGTCTCCACCTCGACGTGGTGGTCCATGTACGGGCCGGCCGCCGCCACCGCCTCGCCGATGGGCGGTGGCGACGGAAGGCCGAGCGGCCCGGCGGCGGCGGCGTGGCAGCGGTCGAGGATCCGGTCGCGCAGCCAGCGGTCGAGCCGCGCCAGCAACCCCTTCTTCCAGCCGCGCTTCCAGGCCACCCAGTCGGCGTACTGGATGAACTCGGTGAGCGGCTCGAGCCGGACGCGCAGGCCCCGCCGCTCCAGCGCCCGCGCCACCTCGCCGTTGGCGAAGGGGTCGCAGCGGACGTAGATCTCGCCGGAGAGGAGGACGCTCGGCACCCGGCGAGCCGTCTTGACCGCGGCGAGCGCCAGCGCCGCCTCGTTCACCAGCCGTGGGATGCCCCAGACCCGGCCCGAGGTGGCCTCGCGCAGCACCGCGGCCGCAGAGAGGTCGCCGCGCACCGCCGCCTCGATCAGCGTCGAGAGGCGGCCGGCGGCGTCGGCCTGGATGGCCTCGGCGACGCCGGGGCTGGTCTCGACCGGCCGCACGTCGTGGAGCGCCTCCTCCAGCGCCCCGTGGGCGCAGAAGCCGGCGTAGACGATGGCGGCGAAGCCTGGTGGCAAGCCGCGGAAGTAGTCGCCCAGCGGAGGCGACCAGATGGCGACCCGGTCGCCCCAGCCGAGCCGGTCGAGCACCAGGTGCTGGAGCTGCCGGTAGGCGCCGAAGCGGCAGGGGCCGTCGGAGCCGGGCATGAAGAAGGCGAAGCGCTCGGTCCCCGGACCGGCGCGACCCAGCCGCTCCAGCAAGCTCCCCAGCGTGATGGTGAGCGGCAGGCACTCCTTGCCGGAGGTCTGGCGCCGCCCCAGGGCGAGCGTCTCGCGGGTCGGGCGGGGCAGCACCTCGGCCGCCATCCCCAGCCCGCGCAGCCCCGCCACCAGCGCCTCGGCCTCCGGCCCCATGGGCGGGACCAGCACCCGCTCGCCGCGGGCGCTCACCTCGCCCAGCTGGCGCCTCGCCACGTCGAGCCGGGCCGGGTCGTTGGGTGGTCCGCCGCGCCCGCTCCGCTGGTCCTCGCGGACGCAGTGGAGGAAGGCCTCGACGCGGGTGCGGGTGCCGGCGTCGCCGGCGTGGCCGTCGGTCTCGATCACCGCGAACGGCTTCCCCTCCATGAGGAAGGCCAGCTGGTGGCCGGTGAAGCTGTCGGGGCCGCAGGCGTAGTTGGAGCAGAAGAGGCCGTAGAGCCCGGGGCTGCGGCGCACCTGCCAGGCGGCGCGGAGCATCCGCTGGGCGTGGCTCCAGAAGACGTCGTCGAAGACCGGCGCGCCGGCCGCCACCGGCAGGCAGTCGAGCGGGATGGCCACCGATCCCTGCTGGCGCAGGATGGCCGGCACGTTGGAGTTGAGGACATCGTCGTGGATGGTGTAGCTGCGCCCCAGCACCGCCACCGGCGTCACCCCGTGCTGGCGGCACCAGTCGAGCGCGCGCTGCCCCAGCGCGGGCAGGCTGGCGTCGAACCGGGCCTGCGCGGCGCGCGCGGCCGAGAGCGCGGCGCCCAGCGCCGCCTCGTCCGTCACGCCGAGCGAGGCGGCCAGCCCGCGGCAGGAGCGCTCGAACGGCTCGCTCTCCAGCCCCTCCGGCCCCATGTCTACGAGAGGCGAGAGGAGGCGCGCCGCCGCCGCGGGCGGCAGGTCGAGCCGCAGCACGTCCGGGGCGCCCATGACGACGGGGCAGACCGACGAGGTCCGCTCGCCGGCGGCGCGCGGCAGGTGGCGCAGCAGCGGCACCAGCACCAGGTCGGGGCCGCGCTCGGCCATGCCGGCCACCAGTCCGTGGTACTGCTGCATGGGCGCGCAGAAGGGGACGTTGGCCTCCTCGATGCCGCGCTTCAGCGCCGCCCGATCGCCGCCCGGCGCCACCGCCACGTCGAGCCCGAGCCGGTGGATGAAGGTGGCGAAGAAGGGGAGGAGCCCCTTGAGCTGGAACTCGTCGGCCAGCGCCACCACCCGCCGCCCGCCGCGGGCCGGCAGCCCCGCCACCACCGCCTCCACCAGCGCGCGCCGCTCGCGGAACGGGTCCGGTGCCAGGTCGGGGAGCTTGGCGGTGCGGGTCCCCTGGTCCCAGAGCGCGCAGCCGCCACCCCAGGTGAAGCGCCGGGCCTCGCCCCCCACGTCGGTGGCGAGCCGATCGATGCGGCAGTGGTTCCCGGCGCCGCCGCACCCCTGCGTGGAGGCGCAGACGAACTGGTCCTTGCGCGTCACCCGGGCGGTGAGGAGGTGGCGCAGGTCGGCGGGGGCGCGGCTGGTGACGGGGAGCTCGGCCGCGGCCAGCAGCGCGATGCCGATGGCCCCCTGCAGCCCGGGGCGCGGCGGCACGATCACCTCGGCGCCGGTCTGGCGCGCCACCGCCGCGGCCAGCGCGTCGGAGGCGAAGGGCATCCCCTGGCAGAAGATCACCTGCCCGACCGAGCGGCTCCCCTTGACGCGGTTGAGGTAGTTGGCGACCACCGAGTCGTGGAGCCCGGCCAGGATGGGGCCGCGCCCGACGCCGCGCGCCACCGCTGCGTCGATCACCTCGGCCATGAAGACCGAGCAGTGCTGGCCCAGCGCGACGCCCTCGGGCGAGGCCAGCGCCTCGGCGCCCAGCTCCACCACCGACTCGACGCCGTCGAAGCGGCGCCCCTGCTCCTCGATGAAGGAGCCGGTGCCGGCCGAGCAGGCCTCGTTCATGGCGGCGTCGACCACGCGCCCGCCGTCGAGCCGGATGTACTTGGCGTCCTGCCCGCCGATCTCGAAGATGGTGTCCACGCGCGGATCGACGTGGCGCGCCCCGGCGGCGTGGGCGGCGATCTCGTTGACCACGTGGACCGCCTCGCCGCCGTAGCAGGTGGCCAGCAGCGAGCCGACGATCTCGCGTCCCGAGCCGGTGGCGCCGAAGCCGAGCACGCGGTGGGCGGCGGCGCCGCCGCCGAGGAGCCGCTCCACCAGCTTCTGGGCGGCGCCCACCGGGTCTCCGTCGGTCCGCAGGTACCCATCCCAGAGCAGTTCGCGGGTGCCGAGGTCGAGGAGCGCCGCCTTGGAGCCGGTGGAGCCGATGTCGAAGCCGAGGACGGCGTCTCGTGGGCCCACCGGGGTGCTGCGAGGCGGCTCGGGGAGGCGGCGGACGCGGGCCAGCGCGCGGGAGAGCGGCGGGAGCGTCTCCAGGGGGGCCTCGGGGGCCGGCTGGAAGAGGGCGGCCAGCGACGGCGGCCGGCGCGGCTCCGCGGCGGCCGAGAGCGCGGCGCCGAGCGCGTCGAGGTGGAGGCCGTCGTCGGCGTTCCAGCCGTCGAGGACCATGCCGTGGCGCCTGGCGAAGCGGTCGAAGTGGTCGCGGATCCGCGCGGCGCGGGCCACGCCGCCGGCCAGCGCCAGCCGGGCCGGACCCCGGCGCGGCTTCACCAGCACCTGCGCGCTCTCGGCGATGGCGTCGAGCAGCCCGGCCAGGATCCGCTCCCGCCCCTCGCCCTTGTTGGCGAGGTGGGTCATGTCGGTCTTGAGGATGACCGGGCAGCGGCCGCTGAGCGGCGCCGGGTCGGTGACGCCGGCCGCCAGCGCGGCCGCCTGTTCCACCTCGAGCCCGAAGCGCTGCACCAGCTGCCGGAGGAAGTGGCCGGTCCCCTGCGCGCAGCGGGCGTTCTCGCGGAAGAGCTCCACGCCCCCGCCGCGCCGCTCCAGCACGGTGCAGCCATGGGCGCCGATCGAGACCACGGTGAGAGGTTCGTCGCCCAGCAGGTGGCGGGAGCCGTCCGCCTGCGCCTGCTTGGTGGGGATGCGGGGCAGCGCCACCCGGGCGCCGAGCCGGCCGGTGACCGCGGCGCCGGTGACGCTCGCCCAGTCGAAGCCGTCGAGCAGCAGGGCCAGCGCGGCGGCCGGCTGGCCGCGGTGCTCGACCGCGGCGCGGCGCGTCCAGCGGAGCGCGCCGGGTTCCCCGGCCAGCTCCACCACCTTGATGGTCTCGGCGCCGACGTCGATGCCGATGAAGCGGTTCATGCGCGGCGCGCCCAGAGCAGGAGCCGGCGGTAGGGATAGAGGAAGGGGCGCCGGTCCGGGAGCGCCGCGGCCAGCCGCTGCCGGTACCGATCGAGGAAGGCGGGCCAGAGCGGGGCGGGCAGCCGCCGCTGGTAGTCGGTGAGCAGCGTGCCACGCACCCACTCGACGACCTCGTCGCGCGACGCGAGCGGGTGGCCGTAGACCTCGACGCGGACTCGCCGCTCGGCGAAGCCGAGCCGGAAGAGAGCCTCGGCGTACCACTCGGGCGGGAGCACCGGGCTGACGCGCCGGTAGCCGCCCAGGGCCTCGGCGAACGGCGGCTCGGCCGCGGTCGCGGCCGCCTCGAGGTGGGAGGGGTGGTGCTCGTTGGTGGGCACCTGCACCGCCAGCTGCCCGCCGGGAGCCACCAGGGTCGCGAGGCGCGGCAGGAGGGACGCGTGGTCCGGGACCCAGTGGAGCGCCGCGTTGGAGATGACCAGGTCGAACGGCCCGCCGGTCCAGCTCCCGGCGTCGCCGGCCTCGAAACGGAGCCCATCCCCTGCGCGCGCGGCGGCCCGCTCCAGCATGGCGGCCGAGCTGTCGATCCCCACCGTCTGGCTCGCCGCGAGCCTGGCGTGCAGCTCGGCGGTGAGGGCGCCATCGCCGCAGCCGAGGTCGAGGACGCGGGGCCGGGCCAGCGGCGAGAGGAGCGCGGTGAGGTCTTCCCATGGCTGGCGCCGCTCGGCGCTGAAACGGGCGTAGCGGTCCGGATCCCAGGCGTCGGGTGTGGTCATGGCGGGGTCGGAGTCTAGAGCAGATCGGATGGCCGGAGGTCCCGGGAAGCGACCCGGCGGCAGGTAGCCGGCCGGCGGAATGGAGGCGGCCTCCCACCGATTGACCTCGGGGGCCTGGAAGATGCAAATTGCCCCGTCCAGTCCTCATCCCTCCTTGGAGCCACATGCGAATCCGTCCCATCGTCCTCGGCGCGCTCGCCACCGCCTTCGTCGCCTGCCAGTCCACCCGCCCGACGCAGGCCGCCGACCCGGGGCTCGACGCCCCGGTGGCCAGGATCGGCACCGAGGTGATCACCGCCGGCGATCTCGACAAGTCGATCCGCGGCGAGCTGAACGAGATGGAGCAGCGCACCTACGACCTGCGCAAGAACGCGCTCGACCAGCTCATCAACCAGAAGCTGGTGGAAGGAAAGGCCAAGGCGGCCGGCAAGCCGGTGGACGAGTTCCTCCGCGCCGAGCTGGCGCCCAAGGTCGGCGAGCCGACCGACGAGGAGTCGCGCGCCCTCTACGAGCGCGCCAAGGCGGCCGGCCAGGTGAAGGAGCCGTTCGACAAGGTGAAGCCGCAGATCGCCCAGTTCCTCCGCCGCCAGAAGAGCGAGGCGGTGCTGGCGCAGTACCTCGAGCAGATCCGGGCCGAGGCCAAGGTCGAGGTGCTGCTGCCGCCCTACCTGCCTTCCAAGGTCGAGATCGCGGCCACCGGGCCGTCGAAGGGACCGGACGACGCCCCGGTCACCATCGTCGAGTTCTCCGACTACCAGTGCCCGTACTGCTCCAAGGCCGAGGCCACGGTGAAGGACCTGCTCGACCTGGAGAAGTACAAGGGCAAGCTGCGGCTGGTGTACCGGGACTACCCGCTCCCCAGCCACAACCTCGCCACCAAGGCGGCCGAGGCGGCCCACTGCGCCGGCGACCAGGGGAAGTACTGGGAGATGCACGACCGGCTCTTCGCCTCGGCGCCCAAGCTGGAGGTCACCGACCTGAAGGGCTACGCCCGCGAGCTGAAGCTCGACGAGGGGCGCTTCACCAAGTGCCTCGACTCTGGCGAGAAGGCCAAGGTGGTGGCCGACCACTTCAAGGCCGGCAACGACGCCGGCGTGCGCGGCACCCCGGCCTTCTTCGTCAACGGCCGGCTCATCTCGGGCGCCCAGAAGCTGGAGGCCTTCACGGCCCTCATCGACGCCGAGCTGGCGGCGAAGAAGAAGTAGGCGCCCTCGAAGCGGGATGGAAGCCCGGCGGTCCGGCCATTAGGATCAGGGCCGCCGGGAGGTCCACATGGGCGGATACGGTCAAGGTGAGGCGTCGGCGCTCGGCGCCAGGCGCCCGACGCGGCAGGTGAAGGTGGGTGGCGTCGCCATCGGCGGCGGCGCCCCCGTCTCCGTGCAGTCGATGACCACCACCGACACCGCCGACGCGGCGGCGACGCTGGCCCAGATCCGGGCCCTGGCCGAGGCGGGCGCCGACCTCGTCCGGATCGCGGTGCCGGGGAGCGAGGCGGCCGACGCGCTGCCGGCCATCTGCAAGGCCACGCCCGTCCCGCTGGTGGCCGACATCCACTTCGACTACCGGCTGGCGCTCCGGGCCCTCGACGCCGGCATCCACGCCATCCGGCTCAACCCGGGCAACATCGGCGCGCGCGAACGGGTCCGCGAGGTGGTGAAGGCGGCGCGGGAGCGGATGGTGCCGATCCGCATCGGCGTCAACGCCGGGTCGCTCGAGCAGGACATCGTCGACAGGCACGGCTGGCCCACCGCCGAGGGGATGGTGGAGAGCGCCGAGCGCCACATCCGGTTCCTCGAGGACGAGGGGTACCGCGAGATCAAGGTCTCCTTGAAGGCCCACGACGTGGCCATGACGGTGGCGGCCAACCGGCTCTTCTCCAAGCGCTTCGACTATCCGTTGCACCTGGGCGTCACCGAGGCCGGGACCCTGCTGGGCGGCACCGTCAAGTCGTCGGCGGGCCTGGGGATCCTGCTGGCGGACGGGATCGGCGACACCATCCGCATCTCGCTGACGGCGGACCCGGTGGAGGAGGTGCGGGTGGCGCGCATGCTCCTCAAGGCGCTGGGCTTGAAGTTCGGTGGGGCGACGCTGACCTCGTGCCCCACCTGCGGGCGCTGCTCGGTGGCGATGATCCCGATCGCCGAGCGGGTGGAGCAGCGGCTCTCGACCGTGAAGGGCGAGGTCTCGGTGGCGGTGATGGGCTGCGAGGTGAACGGGCCGGGCGAGGCGGCGGCGGCGGACGTCGGCGTCGCCTACGGCCACGGCGGCGTCGGGCTGCTCTTCAAGGCGGGGAAGATCGTGAAGCGGATGAAGACCGAGGAGCTGGAGGAGGCGCTGGTGGGCGAGGCGCTCCAGATCGCGGCCGGGCGGACCCCGGCCGGGTCGTAGCCGAGGGGCACTAGAAGTTGACGATGGCGGCGACGTCCTCGGCCGTCATCCCCTCGCGGTAGGTCGTGCTCGACCAGAAGCCGGCGACGATGGCGTCGGCCTCCAGGTTGGCCTGGGTGGGCGTGGCGGTGGCACCGGGCGAGTCGCCGGTGGCGAACTCGGTCAGGACCACGAACTGGACGATGACCCTGGTCTGGCCTGCCGGCACGGTGAGCGGGAACCGGGTCCAGACGTTCGGCGAGCCGTCGCCGGCCCCGGGCGCGCTCGCCGAGTGGAACTCCGGGACCAGCGCGCTGGAGCCGTGGACGATGGCCAGGTCGCGCCGCGCCGGCGAGATCAGGCCGCCGTCCCACGCCGTCAGGGCCTTCTGGCCCGGCCGCGTCCGGATCATGGCGTTGGTCACCGCGCCCAGCTCGTGCAGGTAGTTGGCCTCGGTGGTGATCGCCGCGGCGCCGGGGTTGTGGAACAGGTCCACGAAGCGGGCCCATCGCCGGTCCGGGCGAACGAAGACCCGCCGCTCGATCTCCAGCCCGCCGACGGTCCGCTTCCCGGCCACCACCTGGCACGGCTGCTCCTCGCCGGTCAGTGTCCACGGGCCGATCGACGCGGCCTCGAAGCCGCCGTTGAGCAGGTGCTCGGTGGTGCTCATGAGCGAGACGTCGTCCAGGAAGACGAAGCTGCGCGGCGACCCGAGCAGCTCGAAGTCCACGGTCACCTTCTTGCCGGCCGCCGCCGAGGCGTCCACGGGGGTGACCGGCCCGCTGGTCAGGAGCTGGCCGTCGTGGGCGGGAACCAGCACCAGGCCGCTGGTGGCGTCGCGGATCACCACCCGCCAGGTGGCCGCCTCGGGTCCCGGGATCAGCCCGTCGCGGACGAAGCCGGCGTGGCTCCAGCCCAGCGTCAGCGGCGTGCCCGCCGCCAGGGTCGTCAGGTCTACCGCCTGGGAGAGCCGCGTCGGAGCCGCCGGGGCGCCGCCGCGCACGCCAAGGCTCCCCGCCAGCGCCATGGCCTGGCCGGTCCAGCCGGCGACCGGGTCGAGGACCAGGAAGCCGAGGGCCTGGCCGCGCCGGGCCAGCGGCGTGGTGAAGGCCAGCTCGCCCCAGGCCTGGTCGCGGGGGAACGGGACGACGTCTGGGCCCAGCTCGTTGCCGAGCAGCGCCGGCGTCGGGCTCGGGGTGGGGATCCCCACGTGAAGCTGCATGGCCCGCTGGAACTGGTCATAGCCGCCGTCCTGGATGGCGAAGTCGGCGGCGACGGCCCAGCCGTTCCGGTAGGCCGGGGGCAGGTCCAGATCCTGGGCCAGGTCGGCCAGGCCGCTCACCGGGGACGGCGAAGGCGGTGTCGCCGTCGGGGAGGACGGAGGACGAGCCGGGGAACCGCAGGCCGCGGAGACGGCGGCAAGGAACGCGAGCGGGACGGAAAGGCGACGCACGGGACCTCCGGCGCGTGGGGGGGCGCTGAAGCAACGACCCTACCACGCACCCGCCGGCCACCGGGACCGTCTCGCAGCGCGGGAGGGAAGGGGCACCGCGATCCGGTGGGGCTGGGGTATAAAGCGCGGACCATGCACGCCGTCCGCGCCTCCAAGGCCTTCATCCCCACCCTCAAGGAAGCCCCCACCGACGCGCAGGTCGCCTCGCACCGGCTGCTGGTCCGCGCCGGCTTCGTCCGGCAACTGGGCGCCGGCATCTACGACCACCTCCCGCTCGCCAGGCGATCACTCGCCAAGATCGAGCGGATCATCCGCGAGGAGATGGAGGCGATCGGCGGGCAGGAGTTCTACCTGCCGGCCCTCCACCCGGCCGACCTCTGGAAGGAGTCGGGGCGCTGGGAGGTGATGGGCGACAACATGTTCCGGCTCAAGGACCGGAAGGGCGGCGACTACTGCCTCGGCATGACCCACGAGGAGATCTTCACCGCCATCGCCCGCGACGAGCTGCGCTCCTACCGGCAGCTGCCGCAGGTCTGGTACCAGATCCAGTCGAAGTTCCGCGACGAGCCGCGCCCCAAGTCGGGCCTGCTGCGCGTCCGCCAGTTCACCATGAAGGACGCCTACTCCTTCGACGTGGACCGGGCCGGGCTCGACCGGAGCTACGAGGACCAGCGGCAGGCCTACGAGAAGATCTTCAGCCGCTGTGGCCTCGACTTCGTGGCCGTCCAGGCCCACTCCGGCTCCATGGGCGGCTCCGAGTCGTCGGAGTTCATGGTCCGCACCGACGCCGGCGAGGACCTGGTGGCCGCCTGCCCGAAGTGCCGCTACGCCGCCAACACCGAGACCGCCAGCTCGCGCCTGGAACCGATCACCGACCAGCCCGGCCCGGCCGGGCTCGAGAAGTTCGCCACGCCCGGCGTGGTGACCATCGAGGCGCTGCAGCGGCAGCCCCACGGCGTCGGCGCGCGCCGCCAGCTCAAGACGCTCATCTACGTGGCCGACGGCAAGCCGGTGGTGGCGGTGGTGCGCGGCGACCAGGACCTCAACGAGGCCAAGCTGCAGACCGCCACCGGCGCCAACGAGGTCCGCCCCGCTCACCCCGAGGAGATCCCGGCGCTGATGGGGGCCCACGCCGGCTCGCTCGGCGCGGTGAACTTCACCGGGGCGCCGGTCTTCGTCGATCCCTCGGTGGCCGACCGGACCAACATGGTCACCGGGGCCAACCAGGACGGCTTCCACTGGCGCGGCGTGGACGTGAAGCGCGACCTGCTCGCCCACGGCAAGCTGGCCGACCTGCGGACCGCCAGGGCGGGGGAGGGCTGCCCGCGCTGTGACGGCACGCTCGACGTCTTCAAGGCGCTCGAGGTGGGCCACATCTTCAAGCTCGGCACCAAGTACTCCG
Organism: Myxococcales bacterium; assembly: GCA_021806645.1. Taxonomy (GTDB): domain Bacteria; phylum Myxococcota; class Myxococcia; order Myxococcales; family Anaeromyxobacteraceae; genus JADKCZ01. Next base: position 15,287 of record JAJZQX010000011.1, read on the forward strand.
AGTCGCTGCGGGCCAGCGTGCTCGACGCCGCCGGCGCGCAGGTGCCCATCGTGATGGGGAGCTACGGCATCGGCGTGGAGCGGATCCTGGCCGCCGCCGTCGAGCTGCACCACGACGCCGACGGCATCGTCTTCCCGCTCGCCATCGCCCCGTTCCACGCCGCCGTGCTGCCGCTCGGCAAGGAGCCGGAGCTGGTGCAGGCGGCCGAGCAGGTGGCCGAGGCGCTGTCGGCCGCCGGCGTCGAGGTGCTGCTCGACGATCGCGACGAACGGCCGGGCGTGAAGTTCAAGGACGCCGACCTGATCGGTCACCCCATCCGGATCGCCGTCGGCAAGAAGGGGCTGGCCGAGGGCAAGGTGGAGTGGAAGCTGCGCGGCGGGAAGGACGTGACCCTGCTGCCCCTCGGCGAGGTGGCCGCCAGGGCCGCGGCGCTGGTGAGGGCGATCGGGCGGTAGCGCGAGAGGAGTGGGCCGGTGGACGAGCCGAACGGCAGCGGGGACGGCGAGCTGAGGGCGCCGCGCGACGGCCGCCCCTGGCTGGCCGGCACGCTCACCGCGCTCACCATCATCGAGGTGGTCCAGCTCGTCTACTCGTCGCTGAAGACCGGCCTGCTGCGGCTCTCCTTCGCGGGCCCGGCCGGGGGCTCGGCCGGCGGGCGCCCGCACCGGCGCTCCCTCTACTTCCGCGAGGGGCAGCTGGTCTTCGCCGCCTCCTCCGAGCCGTGCGACCGGCTCGGGCCAGTCCTCTGGCGCGCCGGGCTCATCGACTGGGAGACCCTGGAGCGGTGCAGCGCCGAGGTCGAGCCGGACCGGCCGCTGGGGCAGATCCTGGTGGACGGCGGCGCCATCAGCGCGGCCGACCTCTACGCCGGCGTCACCACGCAGGTCCGCGAGATCCTCTTCGAGTCCTTCCTCGACACCGAGGGCGAGTTCCTCTTCGTCGAGGGGCCGCACGGCGAGCCGAACGAGGTCAGGGTCCCGGAGCGGACGCGCGACCTCCTGCTGGAGGGGCTGAAGCGGGTCGAGGAGACGGAGCGGCTGCTGGCCGTGGTGGGCGGACGGGGCGCGCGCCTGGCCCGCGCCGCCGCGCCTCCCTCCGGCGCGAGCGAGTTCACGCTCCGGCTCCTCGAGGCGGCGGACGGGACCCGGACCTTCGCCGAGGCGGCCGACGCGAGCCGGCTCGGGCTCCTCGCCGCCCTCCGGGAGGCTGAGCCGCTCCTCGAGGCCGGCGTGCTGATCCGGGCCGGACAGCCCGACGCCCCGCCGGGCATCGAGGTGGTCGTGGAGGCGATCCCGACGGCTGCCGACGCCCCGGCCGCACCCCGTCCCTCCGGCCCGTTCGAGCTCTACCGCCGCATCTTCCGCAGGGTCCACGCCGCGCTGGCCGCGGCCCGGCCCGGCGCCGAACGGCGGCTCGACAGCTACTTCGAGCGGGTGCCGGAGCACCGGCGCTTCGTCTTCGACGGGGTGAGCTTCAGCGCCAACGGCGAGCTCGACGTGGCCCGCGTCCTGGCCAACGTCACCGGCTCCGGGGCCTACCGCGGGGCGGCGGCCAGGGCCCGCTCGCTGGAGGGGCTGGAGGAGCTGCTCACCTTCGCGCTCTTCGAGGTGAAGAACGTGCTGCCCAGGCCCGAGGCGGAGCTGCTCCTGAGAGAGGTGGGGAAGATGCAGGTGGGGAAGGCATGAGCCACCGGATCTGCAGCGCCCTCGACTTCGCCGGCTGGGCCGAGGCCGAGCCCTTCGCCCGGGCCATCGCCCCGCACGTCGGGATGCTCAAGGTGGGGCTGGAGCTCTTCACCGCCGAAGGGCCGATGGTGGTCCGCGCCGCGGCCGCGCTCGGCCGCCCGGTCTTCCTCGATCTCAAGCTCCACGACATCCCCGCCACCGTCGAAGGGGCCGCGCGCAGCGCCGCGGCCACCGGGGCGTCGCTCCTCACCGTCCACGCCAGCGGCGGGCTCGAGATGGTGCGCGCGGCGGTGCGCGGCGCCGGCGGGCGCGTCCGGATCCTCGCCGTCACCGTCCTCACCAGCCTCGACGCCGCGGCGCTCGAGGCCATCGGCCTGTCCGGCCCGCCGGAAGCGGCCGTGGTCCGGCTGGCCAGGCTGGCGGTCGGGGCCGGCGCCGGCGGCCTGGTCTGCTCGCCGCACGAGGTGGCCGCGGTCCGCGCCGCGGTCGGACCCGGCCCGCTGCTGGTGGTCCCGGGCGTCCGGCCCGCCGGCGGCGCTCACGGCGACCAGGCCCGCGTCGCCACGCCGGCCGAGGCCGTCCGCGCCGGCGCCGACGTGATCGTGGTGGGCCGTCCGCTCCGCGACGCGCCCGACCCGGTGGCCGCGGCGGTCGCCATCGCCGCCGGGCTCCCCTGACGCCCGCGGGCCCGGAGACTCCACGCCATGAGCAAGGCCCCGTCCACCCCGGCCACCCGGCTGCTGCGCGAGAAGAAGCTGGCCTACACCGAGCACCTCTACCGCTACCAGGAGCGCGGCGGCACCGCGGTGAGCGCCCGCGAGCTGGGCCTCGACGAGCATGCCGTGGTGAAGACCCTGGTGATGGAGGACGAGACCGGCGCGCCGCTCATCGTGCTGCAGCACGGCGACCGCGAGGTTTCGGTGAAGGCGCTGGCCCGGCAGCTCGGCCGCAAGTCGATCGCCCCCTGCAGGCCCGAGGTGGCCCAGCGCCACTCCGGCTACCTGGTCGGCGGGACCAGCCCGCTCGGCACGCGCAAGGCGATGCCCATCTACGTGGAGCGGAGCGTGCTCGACCTGCCGCTCGTCTACGTCAACGGCGGCTCGCGCGGCTTCCTGGTGGGCGTGGAGCCGAAGGCGCTGGCCGTGCTTCTCTCGGCCACGCCGGTGGACGCGGCCATCGAGGGGTGACGGGCCCGGCCCGGGCCGGAGGTAGATCGACCTCGCGGGGCCGTGCGGCTACCATGCCGGTCCACCCATGGCCGCCACGCCGGAAGACCGGGTCAAGGAGCTGCTCGCCGCCGGCGACCGGCGCGGCGCCGCCACCCTGGCGCTGCGCGAGCACGGCCCGAAGATCCTCGGCTACCTGCAGGTGCTGCTGCGCGACGAGGCCGACGCCTCCGACGCCTTCTCGGTCTTCGCAGAGAACCTCTGGCGCGGCCTGGAGGGCTGGCGCGGCGAGGCCTCGCTCCGCACCTGGGCCTACAAGCTGGCCTGGAACGCCGCGCTCAACCTGCGCGACGAGGCCTGGCGCCGCCGCGGCCGCCGCTTCCGAACCAGCGAGGCCTCCAGGCTGGCCGACGAGATCCGGACCAGGACCATCGTGAGGGTGGAGCGGCAGCGGGCCCACCTGGCCGCGCTGCGCGCCGAGCTGAGCGACGAGGAGCAGACACTGCTGGTGCTCCGCATCGACCAGCAGCTGGCCTGGGAGGAGATCGCCGAGGTGCTGGCGACGCCCGAGGCGACGCCCGACTCGGCCATGCTGCGCAAGCGGTTCGAGCGGTTGAAGGAGCGGCTCGGCAAGCTGGCGCGGGACCGCGGGCTGGTGGAGTAGCGCCGCCCGCCCGTCCCCGTCGGCCGCTCGCTACGCCGCCGGGCGGCCCAGGGCCTCCAGGCGGGCCTGCCACTCCGCGCTCAGGCCGGCCTCGCGCGCCCCCTTCCGCAGCACCTCGAGGTAGGCGGGCGAAGGCGGACCGTCGGACGGGAGCCGCCGCCCCGGCGCGGCGCGGAAGGCGACGGCAGGGACGGCCGGGCCGGCGTCCACCGGCTGCACCGTCACCTCGACGGCGGTGTAGAGGCCGGAGACCGCCCCCTCCTTGTGCTCGACCAGGCCGCGGGCGGCGCCGGCCATGGGGACGGCCAGCCCCTCCACGAACGCGCCCGGCGCCTCGGCCAGACTGGCCACGGCGCCGCCCCAGTGCTTCGAGACCACGTCGAAGCAGAGCCGCCAGCCGGGCAGGCGCGCCGCCCGGGCGAGGGCGAAGTCGGGGACGGCGTAGCCGTGGGCCTGGGCCCAGTCGGCGAAGGCGGCCCGGTCGAGCGACGAGCCGTAGACGAACCAGGTGAAGTCGGCGCCGGCGCGGGCCTCGTGGGCCTTGCCGTAGATGGGGATGGTCATGGCGCCGGGGATGTAACCGGGCCCCGCCGGGCCGGCCGCGCTCGTCCGGATTCCCAGGCCGTTGCACCCCGATGACCCGTCCGTTACAACGGATGCAGCGCCAACCCTTGCGGATGACCTCCACCGCCATGACCGAACTCCGAGACGGCCTCGTCCCCACCATCGGCAACACGCCGCTCATCCGGCTGCGCCGCCTCTCCGAGCTGACCGGCTGCGAGATCCTCGGCAAGGCCGAGTTCCTCGAGCCGGGCGGCTCGGTGAAGGACCGGGCGGCCCTGGCCATCGTCCTCGACGCCGAGCGTCGCGGCCTGCTCCGCCCCGGCGGCGTCATCGTGGAGGGGACCGCCGGCAACACCGGCATCGGCCTGACGCTGGTCGGCAACGCCCGAGGCTACCGGACCGTCATCGTCATCCCCGAGACCCAGAGCCAGGAGAAGAAGGAGACCCTGCGCCTGGGCGGCGCCACGCTCTACGAGGTGCCGGCCGTCCCGTACAGGAACCCGAACAACTACGTCCACGTGGCGCAGCGGATCGCCGAGCAGCTGGGGCGCTCCGAGCCGAACGGCGCCATCTGGGCCCGGCAGTTCGACAACGTCGCCAACCGCCAGGGGCACTACGAGACCACCGGCCCGGAGATCTGGCGCCAGACCGACGGGCGCGTCGACGGCTTCGTCTCCGCCATCGGGACCGGCGGCACGCTGGCCGGGGTGGCGGCGGCGCTGCGCGAGCGGAACCCGGTCGTCAAGATCGGCCTGGCCGATCCGCCCGGCGCCGCCATGCACGCCTTCTTCACCAGCGGTGAGCTGAAGGCGGAGGGGACCTCGATCACCGAGGGGATAGGCCAGGCCCGCATCACGCGGAACATCGAAGGGCTCAAGGTCGACTTCAGCTGGCAGATTCCGGACATCGAGACGGTGCGTACCGTCTTCGATCTGGTGGCGCAGGAGGGGCTGGTGCTCGGCAGCTCGTCTGGCATCAACGTGGCCGGGGCGGTGCGGCTGGCCCGCGAGCTGGGGCCGGGCCACACCATCGTCACCATCCTCTGCGACTCGGGGACCCGCTACGCCTCGCGCCTCTTCAACGCCGACTTCCTCCGGTCGAAGTCGCTGCCGGTGCCTCCGTGGCTGGCCGCGCCGCGCGCCGCCCTGCCCGACGGGGCGCTGCTGCCGGTCCCGGCGTAGCTACTCCGACATCCCCTGCTCGCGGACCAGCTTGGCCAGGTCGGCCTTGAGCCGCTCGTACCGCTTGCGGACCGTGGCCGGCTCCACCGGCTCTCCCACGCCGGAGAGCACCTCGGCCACCTCGTTCCAGGCCAGCTGCTGGTCGAGCCGCAGGAAGAGGAGCGTCTGCTCCTCCGGCGTCAGCGTGGCGCGCAGCCGGTCGAGGCCGCGCCGCTGCAGCTCGTCGCGCACCACCGACCTGGTCCGGACGTCCGCCGCCAGCCCCGAGGCCTCGCCGGTCTCGAGCCGGCGCCCCAGACGGCGGTAGGTGTCGGAGCGGACGTGCATGGCCGCGCACCAGGCCAGCTTGTAGGCCCAGGTCTTGAAGGAGGCCTCGCCGCGGTAACCGCCGATGCCGCGCCAGAGATCCTCGGCGAAGTTGGAGAAGGCGTCGGCCGCGTCGTTGTCGTCCCGCAGGATGGAGCGGAGGTATCCGAGCACCTTGGGACCGAAACCCTGGATCGCCGAGGTGGCCGCGCCGCGCAGATCGCCGGTCGCCAGCAACTCCTGCACCCTCGCCTCGACGGACATCCCCGCATGGTAGTCGCCCGACGGACCTCGATCGAGGGGTCCCCGCCGAAAATGCGAGCGGCGAGGGCCCGGGCGCCTTGAGACAGGCCCGGACCCCCGCGCTCAGCGAGGCCCCCCGCCCCCAAGACGGCGAGCCCAGAGCCCCCCGGCTCTATAGGAGAAGACAGGAAACCCGCGGAGATGTGACACGGGCCCTGGAAGACACCGGCAAGGCCGGGTCCTCTCGCCCCACCACGAAGGGCGATACCGCCTCTCAGCCGCCCAGCAGCAGGTCGGCGATGGCCGCCGAGATCGGCAGGCCGGTCCGCTGCTCGACGAAGAGCCAGAGGCCGGCCGGATTGACCTCGAGGAAGAGGTGCTCGCCGTCGCCGCGCCGGCGCAGGTCGATGGCCCCGTAGACGATCCCGAGCTCGGCCATGAGCCGCCGCAGCCCGGCCTCGACGGCCGGCGGGAGCGCGCACGGGGCGACACGCGCCTCGTCGAAGACGGTCCGGAAGTCCTCCGGCGAGCCGGTGGCGCGGGCGTCGATCTCGGCGGCGAGGAGCCGGTCGCCCACCGCGTAGACGCGCAGGTCCACGCCCTCGACGTACTCCTGCAGGATGACCGGCGCGAGCCGGACGGCGGAGAGGTCGGCCAGCTCGGCCTCGCCGAGCAGGCGCGTCGGGTGCCAGTCGACCGGCGTGGCGTGGAGCGCCTTGTGGATCACCGGCGCGCCGCGCGCGGCGGCCACGAAGGCCTGGGCGCGGGCCACGTCGTTGGTGATGAGCGTGCGCGGCACCCGCAGCCCGCACCGCTCGGCCAGCGGGAGCTGGTGGGCCTTGTGGCTGGCGATCTCGTTGCGCCACGGCTGGTTGACGTAGCGCGCCGGGAGCGAGGCCCAGAATCCCTGCAGCGCCTCCCAGGTCTGCCGGACGGCGAAGGCGGCGTCGCCGGGCGAGAGGCCCGGGTGGGTCACGAACGGGCGGGTGCGCCGCCACCAGACGGCGGTGACGTCGCCGGCGCGTATGGACGGGCCGTCGCCCGGCAGCAGCCAGCGCTCGCCGGAGCCGCCGCCCGAGTCGAAGGCAAGGCCGGCCCGCCCGGGCCAGCCGGAGAGGTCGATCGCCTGGACCCGGGCGCCACGCGCGGCGAGGAGGTCGAGCACCGGGCCGGCGTCGACGTCCTCGTCGTTGGTGACCGCCAGGATCACTTCTTCTTGCCGCCCCGCGGCCTCTTCAGCGTCAGGCCCAGATCGTCGTGCTCCACCTGGAGCTGGAGCAGCCAGTGCTGCAGTTCTCCGAGGAGCGCGATCTCGCCGGGGCCGATCTGGCCGGCCAGGTTGGCGGCGTGGAGCGCCTTGATGAGGCCGGTCAGGCGCGGCAGCAGGACCTTCTCGATCAGGTCGTGGCGTCCCTCCATCGCCTCCTTGGAGACCTTGGTCCCCGCGGCGCCCAGCGGCCGCTGCCCGAGCGGGCTGGCCGGCTGGCCAGGGATGGTGCTCGCCTGCGGCTGATGGGCCGCGAAGGCAAACTCGGCGTCCTTGCTCTTGATTGTCGGTGCTCCGGTCCCGCCTGCCATGTCTTGACTCCCTGTTGTTGGTGAGCACGGCCAGCGGTCACGTCGCCGTCAACGGCCGCTTGCCAGTTGGGATGCGTTCTGGACGATTTGTGACCGGTTCGCCGACCTCGAATCGAGTTTCTAGAGCGACCTCCGAAGCGTCCTCGCCTCCCGGAGCAGCGGGAACGTGGCGTCGGCCTTCCGGAGCCGGTGGAGGAGCCGGTCCAGGTCGGCTCGGGCCGCTTCCTTCTCGCCAAGCGCGGCGTGAGCCCGGGCGGACAGGAAGAGCATCCGGCTCGAGATCCAGCCGTAGTTGTAGCCATACCACCAGAGGTGGGCGAAGCGACTGGCCGCCGCCAGCGTCTCGCGGTGCTCGCCAGCCGCGGCACTCACCTCGGCGATGATGTATGAGGGGTAGAGTCCCAGGAGTCCCCGAGGATCCGCCTGCTCGACGGCAGCCAGGCTGGCGAGCGCCCGGGCCGAGTCGCCACCTCGCTGGAGGGCCAGCGCCTCCACCACGCGTGAGACCGGGGAGGTGATCGGTAGGGGCCTGGTAAGCTCGCGCGCGTGCTCCAGGTCTCCGACGAGGGCCAAGGCTACGGCCAGGCTTGCGGCCTCGTTGTCGGTCGCATGGAGCGCGACGGCGCGAGCGGCCTCGCGCCAGACGACTCTGGCGTTGCCGCTCGCCGCCAGGACGTCCGCACGCACGCTCGGGAACAAGGATGCCTTGATGCCGACACCTGTCGGCTCGATGGCATCGAGCACACGGCGAGCTTCGGTCATTCGTCCCTGCGCGGCGAGCGCGCCGGCGAGCGCCCAGCTCCTGGGTGGCCAATCGGGCCTTTCGGCGCGGCCTCGCCGGTACCAGGCCTCCGCCTCGTCGAACTCACCCAACATCTCGCGCAACACGGCGGTGTCGATCGGGATGATCCCGTCGGGAGAATCGCCCTGGTTGGCGCGGGCCAGGTCCAACGCTTCGCGCGTTTCGCCCAGCCAGACCAGCGCCCGGATGACGGCGTCGAGCCGCTCCGGCGTGGGCGGCAAGGTCCGCTGAACCGCCACCAGCTGCCGGAGCTTCTCCGGCCTCCGCAGGATGCCGAGGTTCTCGACCAGCTCGGCTACCACCGAGTCGTCGGCGGGATCGAGGGCCAGGAGCCGCTCCTGGTACGGGACCGCGCCGGCGCGATCGCCCTTGTCGGCCAGGACGCCGGCCGCCTCGCCGATGGCGACGCGGTCATCCGGATCCCGGGCCAGCAGCGCCTCGAGCTGCTCGAGGGCCGCGTCGTACTCGCCGCCTTGCCTGGCCGCCAGGGACCTGACCATGGCCGCGTCGCGCCAGGACATCCGGCCGGCGCCGCGCAGGGCCGCCTGGATGTGGGCACGGAAGGTCTCGACCGTGCCGTTGTTGAGGGCGAGGACCGCCAGGCGGAAGTGGGCCAGCGCGAAGGTGGGATCGAGCGAGAGGGCCTGCTCGAACAAGGGCTGGCACCGGACGGCGTGTGAGTAGCCATAGGCCCCCGGCCGCTGCAGGCAGCTCACGCCGGTGAAGTAGGCCCGCGCTGCCTCGAGGTTCGAGCTGACCGCCGCGGCCACCGCCACGCCCGCGGCCCTCAGGTCCTCGCGCCGCTCGTGGAGCTTGCGCCGCACCGCTCCGGCCACCCGATCGACCACCGCCGGCAGCTCGGCCTTGTCACGGGCGCTCTCCGAGACGGTGAAGAGCGGCCGGTCGTCGCCGGCGTCGCGCCCGCGCAGCTCCAGCACGAAGCCCGACCCCTCGCGCCGCGCCACGCCGGTCAGCACCACCTGCGCGCGGGCCAGGCGGGCCAGCTCGCGCGCCGTCCCGGCGTCGATGCGCTTAAGCTCACCCAGCTTGGCGGCGAGCGCCAGCGTGAAGAGGCGCGGCCTCGGGATCAGCTTGAGCCGCCGCGATGACTCGAGCGAGGTGGTGAGCAGGCCGGTCAGGCCGTCGAGCGCCGGATCGCCCGCCTGGTTCTCCACGTCGGCGGCCACCACCTCGAGCCGTTCCCCGGGCGGAGGCTCGCGGCTCCACCAGAGCCAGCCGGCCCCCAGCACGGCGCCGGTCGCCACCGCCCCCAGGGCGGCCAGCAGCCGGCGGCGCCACCGTCCGTCGATGGCGCGCTGCAGCGCGGTCAGCTCCGCCAGCACCTGGTGAGCGCTCTGCGGCCGGGCGGCCGGATCGCGCTCCAGGCAGCGGTGCACCAGCCGGCGCAGCCGCGACGGCGCCGCGCGGACCGGCATGCTTGGGGTCGTCCCCGCAGCCATGACCGCGCTCTGGCCGCTCCTGGTCGAGTAGGGGACCGCGCCGTCGCAGAGCATGGCGTGGAGCATGGCGCCGAAGGCGAAGAGGTCGGTGCGGGCGTCGCCCGGCTCGCCGCGCCACTGCTCCGGCGCCATGAAGGCCGGGGTGCCCCCCTCGCCCGGCCCGGTCCGGCCGAAGAGGTGGGCCAGGCCGAAGTCGAGCACCTTGACCCGGCCGCTGCTGGTGACGAAGACGTTGCCCGGCTTCAGATCGCGGTGGATGACGCCGGCCTCATGGGCGTGGGCCAGCGCGCGCGCCACGCGGATGGCCACGTGGAGCGTCTCCTGGAAGGTGAGGTTCCGCTCCTCCAGCCGGGCGTCGAGCGACTGGCCGGAGAGCAGCTCGAAGACCAGGTAGGGGCCGGCCTCACAGGTGCCGAAGTCGTGGACGGTGACGATGTTCGGGTGGTTGAGCCGGGCCACCGCCTCGGCCTCGCGGCGCATCCACTCGGCGCCGCGGGAGGCCATCGAGGTGCCGGGCTTCACCACCTTGAGCGCCACCGGCCGCTGCAGGTCGGGGTCCACCGCCTCCCAGACCACGCCGAAGCCGCCGCGGCCGAGCGGGCGCCGGAGCACGAAGCGGCCGATCCGCTGTCCGGCCTCCAGCCGCAGCGACCAGCCCTCCGAGAGCTTCACCTCCGGGGTGCGGACCAGCTCGGCCAGCAGCACCGACATCTGCTCGGCGAGGTGCTCGGTCTCGTGGGTGGTGCGGGCGGGCGGGACCAGCTCAGACTCACCGTTCAAGCGGGCCTGGCTGGGTTTGTCTGACACCGGGGGCCTCCGCTCGGGGGGCCCCAAATCTATCAGATGACGCCGGAGAAGAGGCCACGCCACGGCCAGTGGCCGGCCAGGCCGGTCCGCACGGCGGTGAGCTCGTCGAGCCACTCGGCCGCCGAGTGGGGACGCTGGGCGGGATCCGGCGCCAGGCCGGCGGCCAGCAGCCGCCGCAGCCGCCGCGGCAGGGCGACGCCGTTCGGATGGGCCGCCCGCCCCGCGCCGGTGGTGGCGGTGAGCATCTGCTGGAGGAGCACGGTCAGTGCGTACAGGTCGCTCCGCTCGTCGCCGGGCCAGCCGGCCTGCTGCTCGGGCGAGACCTCCGGGCCGGACCCGATCTCGGGGTTGGAGGGGAGGCGGCGCCCGGGCGAGAAGTCGAGCACCTTCACCGCGCCGTCGTCGCAGACGAAGACCTTGGCGGCGGTGAGGCCGCGGTGGACCACGCCGACGGCGTGGGCGTGGGCCAGGGCCTTGCCGACGTCGGCGGCGATGCGGAGCGCGCCGCCGAGCTCGAGCGGTCCGTCCTCGAGCCGCAGCCGGAGCGTCCGGCCGCGCAGGAGCTCGAAGACCAGGTAGGCCCCCGAGTGGCAGGTGCCGACGCCTTTCAGCGCCACGATGTTGGGGTGGTCGAGCAGCCTGAAGTCGGCCGCCTCGCGCTTCGCCCAGACCGCGCCACGCGGTGCCCCGGACGGACCCGGCGCGAGCATCTTGAGAGCCACGAGCTTCTCCCGCTCCAGGTCGAGGGCCGCGTAGACCAGGCCGCTCCGGCCTCGCCCAAGCTCGTGGTCGATCACGAAGCGACCGAGCCGGGTGCCGGGGACCAGCCGCGGCCCGAGCCCGCGGGCCAGGTCCATCTCCGGGGCGCCGGCGAGGAGGGCCAGGAGCCCACTCACCGGGTCGGCTGGGCCCGTGGGCGTGGGGGAGAGGTCCGGCGAGGCGGAGGGGCGCTGGGGGGCCATGGCGGTCGGCTCTGGGGCGGGTCAGGAGCCACACCCTCTCAGCGTTGATTGGTCTCCCCGACAAACGTGACAGCCCTCCCCCGGTGGGGGGGGGGGTGAGCTCAACGGCCAGGCCGCCGGAGCAGGACGTAGAGCGCCCCGGCGCCGCCGTCGGCGGGGCGGGCCGAGGCGAAGGCGAGGACCTGCCGGCCAAAGCGGCCGGAGGCGAGCCAGCCGTGCAGCGCCTCCTTGATCACCGGCAACTGAGCTTCGGAGTGGTGGCCCCGGCCGTGGACCACCAGGACGCACCGCTTGCCGCCCGACCGGGACTCGCGCAGGAACCGTTCCACCTCGCCGCGCGCCTCCTCGCGGGTGAGGCCGTGCAGGTCGAGTCGCCCTTCGACGGTGTAGTGCCCGCCCTTCAGCCGGCGGACCACGCCGGCGTCGAGGCCGGTCACCCAGCCCTCGACCAGCGCGTCACCTGGGGCGAAGTCGAAGCGTGGCTCGCCGTGGACCAGCGCGTTCGGCTCGTCGATCGCGTCGAGATCGGGGTGCCAGGCGCGCTCCTGGGGCCGGTGGGGCGCCCTGGGCGGGACCAGGTCGGAGCCGGCGGACACCGGCCGTGCGCCGGCCGTGGCCCGGGCCCAGAGCTCTTCCTCGGTGGGCGGGCGCGGCGGGGGCGGGGGCGCGGCGGACCGTCGCGGCGGCGGGGCGGCCGGCCTGGCAAGCTCCTTCTTCAGGCCGGCCAGCTTCTCGAAGGGGGCGTGGAACGGCTTCTTCTTCACGGTTGGAGTATAGCCAGGACGTGGACCACGAAGCCGAATGTCCGGGCTGCGGCGCGTTCGTGGTCGTAATCTTGGTGGCTAGATCAAGCGAGGGCGAGCGCCATGTCGATCATCTCGGTTCGCGACGTCTCCAAGGACTACCTGCTGGGCAAGACCCAGGTGCACGCCCTGCGCGGGGTGACCCTCACCGTCGAAAGGGGCGAGTTCCTATCGGTGGCCGGCCCATCGGGCTCGGGCAAGACCACCCTGCTCAACCTGATCGGCTGTGTCGACACCCCCACCACCGGCGTGGTCGAGGTGGCGGGGCGCGACACCTCCAGGCTGACCGAGCGGGCACTCACCGACCTGCGGCTCCACCAGATCGGCTTCATCTTCCAGAGCTTCAACCTGGTGCAGGTGCTCTCGGTCTTCCAGAACGTCGAGTTCCCGCTGCTGCTCCAGGGCGGGCTCACCAGGGCCGAGCGGGCCGTCCGCGTGCAGGGGCTGCTCGAGGCGGTCGGCATCCGCGAGTACGGGCGGCACCGGCCCAGCGAGCTGTCGGGCGGCCAGCGGCAGCGGGTGGCGGTGGCGCGGGCGCTGGTGACGCGCCCGGCGCTGGTGCTGGCCGACGAGCCGACCGCCAACCTCGACTCGCAGACCGGACAGAACATCATCGACCTGATGCGGGAGATGAACCGCAAGGACGGCACCACCTTCGTCTTCTCCACCCACGACCCCAAGGTGATGGCCCACGCCAACGCCATCGTCCGCATCGCCGACGGCGTGGTGGCGGGGCGCGAACCGGTCGGCGCGATGGCGTGAAGGGGGCCACCATGAGCGCCAGGCTCGACGCCACCCGTGTCCTCCTCCGCATCGCCTTCCGCAACCTGGTCGCCAGCCGGGTGCGGACGGTGATCATCGGCCTCATCGTGCTGGTCGGCGCGCTCATCGTGGTGGTGGGCGCCTCGCTCATGGAGAGCATCGACCGCGGCATGCGCACCTCGATCCAGGGGAGCCTGGGCGGGCAGCTGCAGGTCTACCAGTCCACCTCCGAGGGGCAGCTGGAGCTCTACGGCGGGCTCCGCGGCGAGTCGCTGCTCGACCCCATCCCCGACTTCGCCCGGGTCAAGAAGGTGCTCTCGAAGGTCCCCAACGTCAAGACCATCGTGCCCATGGGGATCGACCAGGCGCTGGTCGCCACCGGCAACGCCTTCGACGTGACGCTGGAGAGGCTGCGCGCCGATGTGCGCAGGCTGCAGGCCAACCCGAGGGACGGGGAGGCCCGGCGCGGCCTGGAGGCGCGCCAGGCCCACGTGCGGCGGCTCATCGCGCTGCTCGACCAGGACCTGAGGCAGGCCCAGGTGCTGGCCGATCCCGACGGCCGCGACGCCGCCCTGCGCAAGGCCCAGCGGGCCGACCTCGACCGGGCCGCCGCCCCGGAGTTCTGGCCGGCCTTCGAGCGCGACCGGCTGGCGGGGCTGGAGTTCCTGGAGAACAAGATCGCGCCGCTGGCGCTCGACTCCGGGTTCACCTTCATCCGCTACGTCGGCACCGACGTGGAGGCCTTCATGAAGGCCTTCGATCTCGCCGAGGTGGCCGAGGGGAAGCCCATCCCGCCCGGCCGGCGCGGCATCCTGCTCGGCAAGCAGTACGCCGAGGAGTGGCTCAAGCTGAAGAACGCCCGCCGGCTCGACCAGATCAAGGACAAGCGCGACCGCTTCCATGCCCGCATCGCCAGCTCGGAGGAGCTGCAGCGCTGGGTCAAGGACACCCGGAGCCGGGCGCGCGAGATCCTGATCCAGCTCGACCCGCTGCAGGCGGCCGAGGCGGAGCGGCGGCTGCGGCCGGCGCTGAAGGCGCCCCAGGGCGAGGAGCTGCCGGCGCTGCTGGCGCGGCTCTTCGACCTCGACGACGCCAACTTCGACGACCACTACCGGATCTTCTACGAGCAGCTGGCGCCGCTGCTGCGCCTCTACCAGATCAGCGTGGGCGACACGATCACCATCAAGGCCCCCGGCAAGACCGGTGCCTTCAACGCCGTCAACGTGAAGGTCTACGGCTTCATCCAGTTCAAGGGGATCGAGAAGTCGGGCATCGCCGGCACCACCAGCGTCATGGACCTGCAGTCCTTCCGCGACCTCTACGGCTACGTCACCAGGGACAAGGCCGAGGAGCTGGCGAAGCTCCGGGCGCAGATGGGGGCCACCACGGTCTCGCGCGAGGAGGCCGAGGCGGCGCTCTTCGGCGGCGGGGCCTCGGCGCCGCTGGTCGAGACGACGCGCACGGCCGCCATCGACGACGCGTCGCTGCTGGCCGGGGTGGGGGAGAAGCGCAAGGCGGCCCAGGCCCTGGAGACCCGGGCCTACACCCAGGAGGAGATCGACGGCGGCGTGGCGCTCAACGCCGCCATCCTGCTCGACGACCCGTCGCGGATCCGCGAGTCGCAGGCGGCGGTGCAGGCCGCGGCCGACGCCGCCGGGCTCAAGCTCAAGGTGGTCGACTGGGAGACGGCCTCGGGGATGGTCGGCCAGTTCGTCCTGCTGCTGCGCGGCATCCTGGTCTTCGCGCTCGTCGTCTTCTTCGGCGTGGCGCTGGTGATCATCAACAACGCCATGGTGATGGCGGCGCTGCAGCGGGTCAAGGAGGTCGGCACCATGCGGGCCATCGGGGCGCAGCGGCGCTTCGTGGTGGCCATGCTGCTGGTCGAGATCGTCGCCGTCAGCCTGGTCTTCGGGGTGGCCGGGGCGGCGCTGGGCGGCGGCGTGGTGGCAATCATCCGGGCCGCCGGAGGCATCCCCGCCACCACCGACCTGCTCTTCTTCCTCTTCTCCGGTCCGGCGCTCCTGCCGCACCTGGGCGTGGCCAGCGTGGCCGCCTCGCTCATCCTGGTGGTGGCCGTCGCCATCGCCTCGGCCCTCTACCCGGCCTTGATCGCCATGCGGGTCACGCCCGTGGAGGCGATGTCCATGGAGGACTGACCATGCTTCTCGTAGACCTGCAGGTGGCGGCCCGCAACCTGACGCGCCACACCCGGCGCAACCTCTTCCTGGGCGCCGCGCTGGCGGCCGTGACCGGGCTGATGGTGCTGCTGGGCGCCCTCACCGCCGGCATCGAGGGCTCAATGATGGAGTCGGCCACCACGCTGCTGACCGGCGACGTCAACGTGGGCGGCTTCTTCAAGATCACCAGCGGCTCGGCCGCGCCGCTGGTCTCCGGCTACCCCAGGGTGCTGGCGGTGACCCGGGCCACCGTCCCCGACCTCGACTACTACACCATCCGTGGAAGAGGCTGGGCCAAGGCGGTCTCCGACAGCGCCTCGATGGACCTGGTGCTGGGCGGCGTGGACATCGCCCACGAGCCGGCGGTCCGGCGGGTGCTGCAGCCCGTGGCCGGGACGCTCGACGAGCTGGCCAGGCCGAACACCATGCTGCTCTTCCAGGGGCAGGCCGAGCGGCTCAAGGTGGGCGTGGGCGACGTGGTCACCCTCTCGGCGCCCACCGAGCGCGGCGTCAACAACACCGTCGACGTCCGCATCGCCGTGGTGGTGAAGAACGTCGGCATCATGTCGGCCTTCTCGGCCTTCATCCAGGCCGACACGCTGCGCGGGCTCTACAGCCTCTCGCCCGACGCCACCGGCGCCATCCACCTCTTCCTGAAGGACCGGGAGCAGGCCAACCTGGTGGCGGCCCGCCTGCGCGAGGAACTCCAGCGGCAGGGCTGGCGCGTCATGGAGCCGGATCCGCAGCCCTACTACATGAAGCTCTTCCAGACCGTGCCGAGCGAGGACTGGACCGGCCAGAAGCTCGACATCACCACCTGGGAGGACGAGCTGGGCCAGTTCAAGCAGTTCATCTGGGGCGTCAAGGTCTTCACCGGCCTGCTGGTCTTCGTCCTCATGGTGGTGATCGTGATCGGCATCCTCAACACCCTGGCCATCGCCATCCGCGAGCGGACCCGCGAGATCGGCACGCTGCGCGCCATCGGCATGCAGCGGCGCAAGGTGCTCTGGCTCTTCATGCTGGAGACCCTGCTGCTCGGCCTCGGCGGGTGCGCCTTCGGGGCCCTGGCCGCCAGCGCGCTGGCCGCGGGCTTGAACGCCGCCGCCATCGGCGTGCCGGAGGCGGTGCAGCTCTTCCTCTCGCAGGAGCACCTCACCTTCAAGCTCGGCTTCGGCGCCGCCGCCACCGACGTGCTGCTGCTCACGCTGGTCACCGTGGCGGCCTCGCTGGCCCCCGCCCTGCGCGCCGCCCGCCTCAAGCCCATCACCGCCATGCACCACATCGGGTGAACGCCATGCACCGACTGCTCGCCGCCCTCCTCCTCCTCGCCGCCGCCGCGCCGGCCCGCGCCGCCGCGCCCGACCCCGGCACGCCGGCCGGCCTGACCGCGCTGGTCAAGCTCATCGACGACCGGCAGCGCAACCAGGGCGACTGGAAGGCGCTCTGCTACCTGGAGGCCAAGGAGAAGGGGAAGACCGACGTGGTCTCCGAGCTGCTGGTCTTCCGGCGCGACGCCGACGACAAGCAGCTGTTCCTCTTCACCAAGCCCAAGGCCGAGGCCGGCAAGGGATACCTGCGGATCGAGAAGAACCTCTGGATGTACGACCCGGCCACCGGCCGCTGGGAGCGGCGGACCGAGCGGGAGCGGATCGGCGGCACCGACACCCGGCGCGGCGACCTCGACGAGTCGAAGCTGGCCGACGAGTACGACGCCGCCTACGTGGGCGTGGAGCCGCTCGGCAAGTACCAGGCCTGGCACCTGTCGCTCAAGGCGAAGGCGGGCGTGGACGTGGCCTTCCCGCAGGTGGAGCTCTGGGTCGATCAGGCGAGCCAGAACATCCTCAAGCGGCAGGAGGTGGCCCTCTCCGGCAGGCTGATGCGGACCGCCTACTACCCGCGCTGGAAGAAGGTCCACTCCCCGTCCAAGGGGGGCGAGGTCTGGTTCCCGGAGGAGATGCGCTTCTTCGACGAGATCGAGAAGGGCAACTCCACGCTGGTGCTCATCAAGGAGATCGACCTGCGCCCGCTCGAGGCCAACCTCTTCACCAAGGCGTGGCTCGAGGCGAGGAGCCGCTAGGGACCGCCATGGCCGCCATGACCGCCGCCCGCGCCACGCTGCTGGCCACCCTGGCCGCGCTCCCCCTCCTCGGGCAGGCCCAGGATCGGCCGAGCGAGGCCGACCTGTTCGGCGGGCCGGCCGCGCCGCCCAGTGACGCCAGCCCCGCGGAGCCGCCCGCCGCGGGGAAGCGCCCCCCCGCCACCACGCCGGATGGCCCGGTGAGCGGCGACGCCCGGGGCGACGCGCTGCTGGGCGAGCCGGGCGCGCGCGCCAGCGAAGTCATCAGCGGCGATCGCGAGGACTGGCTCGAGCTGGGCGGGCTCGCCTACCTGCGCGCCTTCACCACCTGGACCCGGGGTGACACGCCCTCCGGGTGGATGCTCTCGGACCCCTCGCTCCTCGACGTCTACCTCGACGCCCGGCCCGGCGACCGGGTCCGGGCTTACGCGCTGGGCAGGCTGACCCACACGCCATCAGGGGGCGGGGCGAGCCTGGCGGGGTTCTCCGGCCTGCCGGGAGCGGGCACCACCTCCACGGGCCCCACCACCCGCGCCCTGCTCGACCAGTTCTGGGTCAACTTCGACGCCGGCCGGGCCGTCTTCGTCACCGCCGGCAAGCAGCACGTGAAGTGGGGCACCGGCCGCTTCTGGAACCCGACCGACTACCTCCACCCGACCCGGCGCGACCCGCTCACCCGGTACGACGAGCGGAGCGGCGTCACGATGGTGAAGGCCCACCTGCCCTGGGAGAAGCGCGGCTGGAACCTCTATGGCATTGCCCTGCTGGAGGACGTGGCCGGCGGCACGCAGCCCGATGGGTCGGCGAGGACCGTCTCGAAGCTCGGGGACGTCGGCGTCGCTGGGCGGGCCGAGGTGGTCTTAGGCGGCGTCGAGCTGGCGGCCGACGGCGTGGCGCAGCGAGGCCACCGCCCACGCTTCGGCCTCGACGGCTCCTTCCCGCTCGGTGACTTCGACCTGAGGTTCGAGGTGGCGCTGCGGAGCGGCCGCGACACGCCCCGCTGGGAGCGGGTGCCGGGGACGACCAGGGCCGACGACGTCTTCAAGCAGTACCGGCTCAAGCCGCTCGACGGCCTGACGCCGGCGGCGGTGGTGGGCGCGGAGTGGAGCTGGAAGTACTCCGACCAGGACACCCTCACCATCGGCGGCGAGTACGCCTACGACGCCTCGGGCTACGACTCGGCCGGGATCTACCCGTACCTGCTGGTGCTGCCGCTCCTGCCCGGTTCCCCGGATCGCCGGGCCGCCTTCACCCCGTTCTACCTGGCCAGGCAGTACGCCGGCCTCTACCTCCACCTGCCGGCGCCCGGCTCCTGGAACGACACCACCGTCACGCTCTCGGCGCTGGGCAGCATCACCGACGGCTCGGCGCTCGTCCGGGTGGACCACTCGGTGGTGATCGACACCTACCTGCGGCTCGAGACCTTCGTGGCCGGCCACGTCGGTCACCAGTTCGGCGAGTTCCGCTTCGGGGGGACGGTTGGCAAGGATCAGGGCGGGATCGGCCTTCCGCCGGTGGACGTGGCCGTCCCGGTGCCGATCCTCGACCTCGGCGTGGCGCTGCGGGTGTCGCTCTAGCAGGAGCACCCCGAAGGGAGCAGGCGCGAACCCCGGCGTGCGGCGCAGGCTCCAAGTCCACGGGAGGCATCCATGGCCGAGCTCGGAATGAAGTGGAAGCTGAAGGCGAAGTACGACGAGGTGCTGGCGCAGGTGCCGGAGCGGCTCAAGGCCGAGGGGTTCGGCGTCCTCACCCGCGTGGACGTGAAGGCGACCCTGAAGGAGAAGCTGGGCGTCGACTTCCGGCGCTACCAGATCCTCGGCGCCTGCAACCCCTCCTACGCACACAAGGCGCTCGGCATGGACCTGGGCGTGGGGGTGCTGCTGCCCTGCAGCGTGGTGGTCTACGAGGCCGACGACGGGACCACGGTGGTGACCGCCGTCGATCCGATGCAGACGCTGGCCGGGCAGGATGCCCGCTTCATGCCCCTGGCCGGCGAGGTGCGCGAGAAGCTCCACCGCGCCCTGGCGGGGCTGGCGGGATGAGCGACCTGCTGCAGCTCGCCCTCTTCATGGCCGGCTGGTGGGTGCTCCAGGCCTGGATCTTCCCCAAGCTGGGCGTGCCCACTTGAGGCGCCCCATACCGCCCCCGTGATGGGGCGGATCGCGCGGCGCTCTGCGCCGCGCAACCCGAAACGACCAAGACCGAGTCGCCTCTGGAGAGACCCCCGACATGAAGAGACCGGGTCGCCTTGAGAGCGACCCGGTCCTGGAATGTCCGGTGTTGCGCCGCCTGAAGGCGGCGCGATTTACTAAAACAGGAACTGGTCGCCCTGCGCCCGGAGCGCCGTGATGGCGGCCAGGTTGACGATGGCCTGCACCGAGCAGCCCATCTGCAGGACGTTGACCGGCTTGTGCATGCCGAGCAGCACCGGGCCGATCACCTCGGCCCCACCCACCCGCTCCAGCATCTGGTAGGCGATGTTGGCCGAGTCCAGGTTGGGGAAGACGAAGACGTTGGCGTCCTCGGTCAGCGTGGAGAAGGGGAACTCGGCGGTGCGGACGTCCTGGCTGGTGGCGATGTCCACCTGCACCTCGCCATCCACCTCCAGGCCGGGACGGCGCTGGCGGATCAGCTCGGTGGCCTCGCGCATCTTGCGCGGGCTGTCGCCGGCGGCGCTGCCGAACGACGAGTAGCTGAGCATGGCGATGCGCGGGGTGACGTCGAAGTAGCGAGCCAGGTCGGCGGTGGCCAGCGCCACCTCGGCCAGGGCGTCGGGCGTCGGGTCGATGTGGACGGTGCAGTCGGCGAAGAACTTGAAGTCGTTCTTGGTGACCACGATGTAGACGCCGGCGGCCCGCTTGCCGACCCGGGTCCGGATGACCTCGAGGGGCGGGCGGATGGCGTCGGCGTAGCCGGTGGTGAGTCCGGTGACCAGGCCGTCGGCGCTCCCGGTCTCCACCATCACCGAGCCGAAGTAGTTGCGGGCGCGCAGCGTGCGCCGGGCCCCTTCGCGGGTGACGCCGCGTCGATGCCGCAGCTCCCAGAAGGCCTTCACGTACTTCTCGAAGTCGGCGCTCTCCTCGGGGTTGATGACGGTGATGCCGTCGAGCGCGTCGAGGTGCAGGTCCTCGATCGACTTGCGGATCTGCGCCACCGGCCCCAGCAGGACGGGCTCGCAGATGGCCTCCTCGCGGAGGATGGCGGCGGCCTGCTGGATCTTGGGGTGGTGCCCCTCGGCGAAGACGATCCGCTTCAGCTTCTGCCGGGCCTTCTCGAAGACGCCGCCCATCACCTGGTGGGAGCGGCTCTGCATCTTGCGCAGCCGCTCGCGGTACTCCACCAGGTCGACCTTGACGCGGGCCACGCCGCCGTC
This sequence comes from Myxococcales bacterium, assembly GCA_021806645.1. Lineage (GTDB taxonomy): Bacteria > Myxococcota > Myxococcia > Myxococcales > Anaeromyxobacteraceae > JADKCZ01. Next base: position 35,897 of record JAJZQX010000011.1, read on the forward strand.
CATGGCGGCCTTGGCGACGGCCGGGGCCACCCAGAGCAGCACGCGCGGATCGAGCGGCTTGGGGATGATGTACTCGCGGCCGAAGCGGAACTTCTCCCCGCCGTAGGCGCGCGAGACCGAGTCGGGCACGTCCTGGTGGGCCAGCTCGGCCAGGGCGCGGGCGGCCGCCATCTTCATCTCCTCGGTGATGGCGGTGGCCCGGACGTCGAGGGCCCCGCGGAAGATGTAGGGGAAGCCGAGGACGTTGTTCACCTGGTTCGGGTAGTCGCTGCGCCCGGTGGCCATGATGACGTCGAGCCGCGCCTCCTTGGCCTCCGGGTAGCTGATCTCCGGATCCGGGTTGGCGAGGGCGAAGACGATGGGGTCCTTGGCCATCGACTTGACCATGGCCTGGTCGAACTGGCCCTTGACCGAGCAGCCCAGCAGCACGTCGCAGCCCTTGGCCGCCTCGGCCAGGGTGCGGGCCTTGGTGTCGGAGGCGAACTGCGCCTTCCACTCGTTCATGCCATCGGTTCGACCCTTGTGGATGGTCCCCTTGGTGTCGCACATGATGACGTTCTCGCGCTTCACGCCGAGCGCCATGTAGAACCTGGTGCAGGCGATGGCGGCGGCGCCGGCTCCCGAGACCACCACCTTGACGTTCTCGATCTTCTTGCCGGCCAGCTCCAGCGCGCCGAGCAGGGCGGCGCCGGAGATGATGGCGGTGCCGTGCTGGTCGTCGTGGAAGACGGGGATCTTCATCTCCCGCTTGAGCCGCTCCTCGACGATGAAGCACTCCGGCGCCTTGATGTCCTCGAGGTTGATGCCGCCGAAGGTCGGCTCCAGCGCCTTCACCACCATGCAGATCTTGTCGACCTCCTTGGCGTCGATGTTGATGTCGAAGACGTCCACGTCGGCGAACTTCTTGAAGAGGACCCCCTTGCCCTCCATGACCGGCTTGCCGGCGGCCGGGCCGATGTCGCCGAGGCCGAGCACCGCGGTGCCGTTGGAGACCACCGCCACCAGGTTGCCGCGGGCGGTGTAGACGTACGAGAGTTCCTCGTCCTTGGCGATCTCCAGGCAGGGCTCGGCGACGCCGGGCGTGTAGGCGAGCGCCAGGTCACGCGCCGTGGCGCAGGGCTTGGTGGGGACCACCTCGATCTTCCCGCGGCGGCCGCGCGAGTGGTACTCGAGCGCCTCCTCGCGGCGGATCTTCTTCTTGGGAACCGGGCTCGACGGGGGATTCGGGGGGGGCGTGAAGTCGGTGGCCATCGCTCGTCCTCGTGACGTTGGGTTGGAGGCTCGCTCGTGTTTGGAAGGCGGGGAGGAAAGCTCCAACGGAGGGGCGTGTCAAGCGATCACCGGACAAAGGCACGCCTTTTGCATAACTAGACGTCATCACGGGGTGAAGTCGTGTGCTGGCTGCGCTGGAACGCGCACCCCGTCCCCAATGCATGGATCAGACTCGGTTGACGCGTGGAGCCACGAGCGTGCGCGCCACGTCCACCGCGTCGCCGGGCACGCAGGAGCGCGAAGGGGCCGACACGGCCGAGGGCGTTTCACCGTACGTTGACGAAGGCGGCTGTTCGAAGAGGGCCGCCCGTCAACCAGGAGGCCCGTGAGCGGCGCCTGACGATCCGCCCCCCGCCCAGATGACGACCAGCGTCACCGCGCTGAAGGCGGCCCCGGCGATGAAGGTCGCCGGCGCGCCGAGACGATCCCAGAGCAGGCCGGCCACGACGCTGGCCACCAGCATCGCTGCCCCGCTCAGCAGGTTGAAGAAGCCGTAGGCGGTGCCGCGCAGGTCGGCGGGCGCCACCTCGGCCACCATGGTCGAGAGCAGGCCCTGGGTGATTCCCATGTGCAGTCCCCAGAGCGAGATGCCGAGCCAGACCCAGCCCCAGTGGCCGCTCCAGGCGAGGGCCGCGTCGGCAAGGATGAGCACCACCAGGCCGAGCACCAGGAGCCTGGTGTGGCTCATCGAGTCGGACAGCTTGCCGAAGGGATAGGCGGAGAGCGCGTACACCACGTTCATGCCGACGAAGACAAGGGGCACGTAGCCGATGCCGAGGCCGCCCTGCTGGGCACGCAGGATCAGGAAGGCCTCGCTGAAGCGGGCGAGCGTGAAGGCCGCCCCAACCCCCACCACCCACCAGTACCGCGCTGGCAGCCGGCCCAGCTCACGAGCCCTGAGCGGGTTGGCTCGAGAGCCTTCGCGCGCTCGCGCGGGCTCCCGGACACCGAACACCAGGAGCCCGACCGCCAGGACGGCCGGGATGATCGCCACCCGGAAGACGGCGCGGACGTCGTCCGCCCAGAGCAGCATGAGGCCCACCGCCAGCAACGGACCGAGAAAGGCGCCGATGGTGTCGAGCGACTGCCGCAGCCCGAAGGCGGCGCCGCGAACCCCAGGTGGCGCGAGGTCGGCGACGAGGGCGTCGCGCGGCGCGCCCCGGATCCCCTTGCCGATCCTGTCGATCATCCGGGCGCCGAGGACCAGGGCGGGGCTGGTGGCCAGGGCGAACAGCGGCTTCGACAGCGCGCCCAGGCCGTAGCCGAGCACGGCCAGCGGCTTGCGGTGGCCCAGCCAGTCGCTCAGGGGGCCAGACACGACCTTGACGACAAGCGCGGTGGCCTCGGCGACGCCCTCGATGGCCCCGATGGTGAGTGCGCTTGCCCCGAGCACGCTCGACATGAAGGCCGGCAGGAGGCTGTGGATGAGCTCGGACGAGGTGTCCATGAGCAGGCTCACCAGCCCCAGCGCCACGATGGCGAAGGGGAGCTTCCGCCTGGTGGCTGCCGGTGAGGTCACGGGTGGGCGCCGATGACCACCAGGGCAGCGTCCACCTGGGGCACGAAGCCGCGCGTGACGGCGTCGTTGGCCGCGAACACCGACCCCAGGCTGGGCGTGCCGACCAGGCACATTCCGGAGGCGAGCAGGGGCGCGGGGATCATCGTCAACCCTTGGTGAACAGGGCCGTCACGGCCGCCATGGCCAGGCGGGACGTGACGACGCCGAGCAGGCCCGCGACGCCGCAGGCTAGCAGCGTGCCGACGACGTAGCTGGCGGCCAGCCCGTAGGCGCGATCCTCCAGCAGCCGCATGGTCTCCCAGTTGAAGGTGGAGTAGGTCGTGAAGCCGCCGGCCACGCCGGTGGCCAGGAAGAACCGGAGCTCCGGGCCGATGACGTCGAACCGGAACGACAGGTCCATCACCGCGGCAAGGAACCAGGAGCCGACCACGTTCACGATGGTGGTCCCCACCGGATAGCCCAGCGGCCAGGTGGCCACGGCCCAGCTCGCGACCAGGTACCTGGCGCCCGACCCCAGCGCCCCGCCGATGCACACCAGGATGAACCTCCACACCGCGTCCTCCTTGTGGCGCCGGAAGGGCTCTGGATGGGAGCTCCTGCCGGGCGCCGAGCGCCGCTGCAGGAGTCATTGGCCGCCCCGCGAGCGGCGATTCTGGCGGACTCCACCGCCGTCGATGATCCCGTGACTCTACCCCCGCCTCCGCGTGTCCACAACGAGAACACCGGAAGTCACCCTCCCTGGAAGGGCCCGATGCGCCAGCCAAGCCTGGAAGACCTATGATGGCTCGTCGGCGCGCGCGACCTTGGGTCGCGCGCCCGCGGTTGGAGGTTCCAGATGGAGTCCTTCGGGCGTGCCAGGCGGATCCGGATCTACGTCAACGAGGGCGACCGCGTCGGCCTGGTGCCGACCCACCTCGCGGTGATGGAGTTCCTGCGCAAGGAGGGGGCCCAGGGCGCCACGGCCTTCCGGGGCCTGGAGAGCTTCGGGGCCGCCGGGGAGGTCCACGTCAGCCACCTCGCCGACGTCGCCGGCCACCTCCCGCTGGTGGTGGAGTGGATCGACCAGGCCGACCGGGTCGAGCGGCTGCTGCCGCGGCTCCAGGCCCTGGTCCGGCAGGGCTTCATCACCGCCGACGACACCGAGGTGGTGCTCCACCAGCCGCGGCCGGTGCGCGCGCTCACCGTGGGCGTCACCGCCGCCGAGGTGATGAGCCGCGACCTCACCACGGTCTCCCCGGAGACGCCCCTGCACCGGATCGTGGAGCTGCTCTCGGGGCGGTCCTACCGCGCCGTCCCGGTGGTGGAGCGCGGCCGGCTGGTCGGCATCGTCACCGGGACCGACCTGGTGGAGCGCGGCGGCCTGCAAGTCCGGCCGCAGCTCCTGCCCGCGCTGGCCGCGACCGAGCGGCAGCGCCACCTGGAGGCGCTGGCCGGTCGCGGCGCCCGGGCCGCCGACGTCATGACCACGCCGCCGGTCTGCGTGGCCCCGGAGACGCCGCTGCCCGAGGTGGCGCAGGTCATGGTGCGGCGCCGGCTGAAGCGGCTGCCGGTGGTGGACCCGGCCGGTTCGCTCCTCGGCCTGGTGAGCCGGTACGACCTGCTCCGGAGCGCCGCGGGCGGGTTCGCCGCGCCCGATGCGCCGGCGAGGGAGGTGGGCCTTGCGGCCGGCGCGCCGCTGTCCAGCGTGATGCGGCGCGACGTGCCGACGGTCCACCCCGGTACCCCCCTCTCCGAGACCATGCAGGCGGTGGTCTCGACGCGGCTCAACCTGGCCGTCGTCGTCGACGAGGCCCGGCGCGTGGTCGGCCTGGTCTCCGACACCGCGGTCCTCGAGCGGATCACGCCCGCGCTCCGTCCCGGCGCGCTCCGCTCGTTGATGCTCCGCCTCCCCTTCTCGCACCCGCGACCGGGAGAGGCGGAGGCCGCGGCGCACGCCCGCGCCCACACGGCCGGCGAGCTGATGTCCCGCGACGTCCCCACCGCGCGGGGGGACACGGCGCTCTCGGAGGCCATCGCGCTCATGCTGAAGGAGCACCAGAAGGTCCTGGCGGTCACCGGCCCGGACCTGGTCCTGGCCGGGATCGTGGATCGCGCCGACCTGCTCCGGGGTCTTGTCGAACCTCCGACCTGCTAGTTACCATCGTGCCAATGTCCAACCCGCCCGTGCCCCCCTCGTCACGCCGTGCCTTCCTCCGGCTCGCCGCCCTCGCCCCGCTGGCCGCCGCCGGCTGCGCCACGCTCGGCGCCGGCCCGGCCGATTCGCCGGCCGGGGGCTCCTCCACCTCCGACTCCACGGACCCGCTGGCGGCGCTCCGCGCCATGCCGCTCCCGACCTCGGTCGAGCCGGCGCTGATCTTCCGGGCGCTGGGCGGGCGAGGTAGGTGCGGGTGATGGCATCGCTCCCGGACGACCTGCTCTTCTCGGGTGTCGCCGAGCTCTCCGAGCGGCTCCGGGCGGGCCAGCTCTCGCCGGTGGCGCTCGCCGAGAGCTGCCTGGAGAGGCTGCGGCGGCTCGGTCCGCGGCTCGGCGCGGTGGCCACGCTCACCGCCGAGCGGGCGCTGCTCCAGGCGCGCGCCGCCGAGGCGGAGCTGGCCCGCGGCGCATGGCGCGGTCCGCTGCACGGCATCCCCTACGGCCTCAAGGACCTGCTCGACACCAGGGGGATCCCCACCACCTGGGGCGCGCGGCCCTTCGCCGGGCGCGTGCCCGCCGAGGACGCCACCGTGGTGACCCGGCTCGACGCCGCCGGCGCCGTGCTCTGCGCCAAGCTCTCGATGATCGAGCTGGCGGGCGGGCTCGGGTACCACACCGGCGAGGCGTCGCTCACCGGCCCGTGCCGGACGCCGTGGGACCTGGCGCGCTGGGCCGGCGGCTCGTCGTCCGGCCCGGCCTCGGCGGTGGCGGCCGGCCTGGTGCCGTTCGCCATCGGCTCGGAGACCTGGGGCTCGATCACCTGTCCGGCCGCCTTCTGCGGCGTCACCGGCCTTCGCCCCACCTACGGCGTCCTCTCCCGCATCGGAGCCATGCCGCTCTCCTTCACGCTCGACAAGCTCGGGCCCATCACGCGTAGCGCGCTCGACGCCGCGCTGGTGCTCACGGCCCTGGCCGGGGAGGACGCCCGCGACCCCTCCTCGATCCAGCCGCCGCCGGGCTTGCCCGGGGTGCGGGCCGAGCTGACGCCGGGGCTGCGGGTGGCGGTGCTCGGCTTCGAGGGCGTGCCGGCGGCGGCGCTCTCGCCCGGGACGGTGGCGGCCTACGAGCGGACCCAGGCGCTGCTGCGCGAGGGCGGGGCGCTGCTCGAGCCCGGGGCGCTGCCCGCCCTGCCGTGGGAGCCGCTTGCGCAGCTCTTCCTCGAGGCCGAGGCGGCCAGCGTCTTCGAGGAGCTGATCCGGAGCGGGCGCACCCGCGAGCTGGCCGACGCCTCCCACGCGACCCGCTCGCCCCAGGACTACCTGCCACGCGCGTCGTCGGCCGACTACGTGCGCGCCATGCGGCTGCGCGGGGAGGGCCAGCGCGCCATGGCCCGCTTCTTCGAGCGGCACGACCTGCTGCTCGCGCCCAACCTGCCGGTGACGCCGCCGCGGGTGGAGGAGAACTTCGACGCCGCGCTCGGCTACCCCGACCCGCTCGGCGCCGCGGGGAACCTCTGCGGCCTGCCGGCGCTGGCGCTGCCCATGGGCTTTGTCCAGGGGCTGCCGGTCTCGCTGCAGCTGGTGGGACCGCCGCTGGCGGAGGCGCGGCTGCTCTCGGTGGGGGCGTGGCTGCAGCGGCGCACCGACTACCACCTGGCCCGGCCACCGCTGTAGGTTGGGGCGCGTGAACAAGCTCATCGAGTACCTCGGCTGGGCCGCCGCCGCCGTCATCCTCCTCGTAGCCCTGCCCGTGCAGGCGGTCCTCTGGGTCGTGACGCGCCCCTTCGATCGCAACCTGGTGGTGCCGGGGAAGTTCCTCCGCTTCGTCGGCGTCATGCTCGGCCGTTGCTACCCGCCCTGGAAGTTCCGGCTCGAGGGGACGTGGCCGGCCCAGGGCGGACCGTTCGTGGTGGTGGCCAACCACCAGTCCCTGATCGACATCGTGCTGCTCTCCCGCCTGCCGCGCGAGATGAAGTGGGTCATCAAGGAGGAGCTGGTCAGGATCCCGTGGATCGGCCAGATGCTGCGCCTCACCGGCGACATCGCGGTCCGGCGCGGCGATCCCGAGAGCGGGGGCGAGGCGGTCGCCAGGGCCAAGGCCTACCTGGAGCGCGGCATGAACGTGATGATCTTCCCGGAGGGGACCCGCTCCCGGGACGCCCGGCTGCTGCCGTTCAAGAAGGGGGCGTTCCGGCTGGCCATCGAGACCGGCGTGGCGGTGCTGCCGGTGGTGGTCTCGGGCACCGCCAAGGGGTTCCAGAAGGGCGGGACCACGGTGGGGCCCTGCGACGCGGTGGCCCGGCTCCTCCCGCCGGTGCCGACCCGGGGGCTCACGCAGGCCGACGCCGGCGCGCTGCGCGACCGGGTGCGCGCCGCCTACGTGGCGACGCTGCCGCCGGAGCAGGTGGCGCCCGCGCCGGCGGAGCCGCCGGAGGTCGCGTGATCGAGCTCGGGTACGGCGCGCGGCCACTCGCGCTCACGCTGCCTCCCGGGCTCGAGGCCGAGGTGCTGCCGCCGCCGTCGCCGCCGCCGGTGGCCGACCTGCGCGGGGCGCTGGCGGAGGCCCTGGCGCACCCGATCGGGAACCGGCCGCTCCGCGAGGTGGTGACGGCGCGGACCCGGGTGGTGGTGGTGGTCTCCGACGCCTCGCGCGACGAGCCGCGCGCCGAGCTCTTCGAGGCGGTGCGGGCCGAGCTGGGGGCGGTGCCCGACGACCAGATCACGCTGGCGGTGGCCAACGGCACACACCGGCCCGGGCCGGTGGAGCGGCTCGGGCTGCCGGCCGAGGTGCTGCGGCGCCACCGGGTGGTGAACCACGACCCGCGGGACGAGGCGCAGCTGGTGGAGATGGGACGGACCTCGCGCGGCACGCGGCTGCGGGTCAACCGCTGCATCGCCGAGGCCGATCTGATCGTCACCACCGGGCGCGTCAAGCCGCACTACTTCGCCGGCTACGGCGGCGGGACCAAGGGGATCTTCCCGGGGCTGGGGGCCGAGGCCGACATCCGGCAGAACCACCTGCTCAAGGCCGACCCGGGCAGCCGGCTGGGGCGCGCCGACCTGAACCCGTGCCGCGAGGACCTGGAGGAGGCGGCGCGCCGGCTGGGGCGCGACACCTTCATGCTCAACGTGGTGGAGGCGGGCGGCGTCATCACCGGCGCGGTGGCGGGCGACATCGTGCTGGCCCACCGCGAGGGGGTGCGCCAGCTCAGGCGCTGGGTCGAGGTGCGGGCCGTGCCGGCGCCCGTGGTGGTGGTGTCGGCGCCGCTGCCGGTCTCGGGGAGCCTCTACCAGGCGTCCAAGCTGGTGCCGCCGGCCGGGCTGCTCCTGCAGGACGGCGGCGTGGTGATCGTGGCGGCCGAGTGCCCGGAAGGGACCGGTCCGCTCCAGACCGTGAACGAGGGCATCTTCGCGCTCGGTGTGAGCCTGTACCTCCCGGAGCGGTACACGCTCTTCCTGGTCTCGGGCATGGACGAGGCGACCGTGAAGCAGACCTACGCGCGATACGCGCCCTCGCTCGACTGGGCGGTGGCGGAGGCGGCGCGGCTCATCGGGGGGCGGGGGCGGGTGCTGGTGATGCCCGACGCCGGGGACCTGGTGCCGGTGGCGGTGCCGGTCGTCGGCTGAGGCGGCGCGGCCCGACCCGAGAGATGAGACCTCCAACCCACGGTTCGCGTCTGACAACGTTCGCCATGGTGACTCGGACCGACTGGTTCAGGCGAAGCACAGGAGGCCTACAGGCTCGGGCCACGTCCGCGCTGAGCGCCCCACACGGTCAGGATGACCACGAAGTTCCCGGGCTGGTCCACGTGGAAGTAGACGTGATGGTGCGTCTCGGCCATGAGGACCCGTCGCAGCCTGGAGTTCCTCGGCGTGGGCCACCTCACGCCGGCTTCGGGCAGCTCGGAGATGAGCCGCAGGGTCCGGTAGAACTCCTCTTCGAACAAGGTGGGCGCGGCTGGACGATTCTCTGCCCACCAAGCCTTCCTGCCACGTAACTGGACCCGCGCACGGGCCGTGATCCGGACCTTCACCTTCCCGCTCTCAACTGGGCCAGAAACTCGAAGGCGTCGTCGTGCTCGCCGCGCTCGTACTCGGCCTGGGACTCGTCCAGTTCCTTGAGCAGGCGCGCCCGCTCCTCGGAATCCATTCCGTCGTCCTCGACGAGCGTCAATTCGACTTCGGTCCCCTCGGGAAGCTCGGTCGGCTCATCGAGCACCAGCCGCCCACCCCTGACCTGTGCCTTGAGTGCCTTCATACGGTTCCCATCATACTCCGACCCCTGACCCTTCGCAGCCCTGGACGACGTTCCTCCAGAACCACCGGGATGGCGTTGCCGCCATGGACTTCTTCTCGGTGCCCACGGCGACGTTCCGCGTCTTCCAGGTGCTCTTCATCATCCGTCACGGCCGTCGCGAGGTGGCCCGCTGCACCGTCACGACGACCCCGACCGCCGCCTGGGTCGCACACCAGCTTCGAGAGGCCTTTCCCTTTGAGTCGGCGCCGCGCTTCATGATCCTCGACCGCGGCGCCATCTTCTCGGCCGGGGTGATGGCGATACTTCGGTCGATGAAGGTCGAGCCGACGCGGACCAGCTTCCGAAGAGGGGTAAGGGATCCAACCCACGGTTCGCGTCTGATAACGTTCGCTATGGTGACGCGGACCGACTGGTTCAAACCCCGTTTCTTCGACTCCCGGACGTTGCCACACGCCCCGGACGCTCCGCAATGGTGCCGCCATGGGCGCTGGAGGCGAACCCGGGGCATGGCTTCGCCACTGGCCGGGATCAAGGGCCCAACCGTCAGCAGTCAGTCGTCGTAGGAAGGGTCGGCCCCGCCGTACTCGGGACCTGGCTCGGCGGCCTCCTCCGGTGCCGCCGCCCTCACCAGCGGCGGACCGGTGGATGCCAGCCCCAGGTGGTCGAGGATCTTCTTCGCCACCGCCGCCTCGGCGATGAAGGCCATCAGCTCCATCCGCCCTCCGCAGTGGGGGCACGACAGCACGTCGAGCGAGAAGACCTTCCTCAGCAGTTCGGCCCAGGGCACCCGGCAGCGAGGGCGGCATCTGTCGTCCCCAGGCGGATCGGTCACCGCCGCGAGGGTGAAGCCGGCTGCCGCCGAACCGGGAGCGGGTCCCACCGTGGCACGCGCCCGGAGTGGTGGCTGGCCCGTGTGGCCATCCTGTCTGCCGTGCGCCATGCATCCTTCGGTTGCCGTGGGGGGCGCGGGTGCTCCCCCCGGAATGACCCTCGTGCGGTCCTTGGAGTTGGGCGCCAAGACGCCGTGGTACCGGAGCGCGTGCGTCCGCGGCGGCGGCACCAGGGTGGCGATGCGGGCCAGCAGCTGGTCCGGCGTGAGCAGAAGGCCGGATCCCGTGCCGCCAGGAACCGGATCCGCCGTGGGAAGGAGAGCACCCATCGAAACCGCAGTCGGGACAGCGGACCCGCGCGAAGCCTCGCCCCAGGATGCCGCAGTCGAGATAGGCCCGCAGGTCGCGCTCGACGTGCGAAGGCAGCCCACGACCGGTGGCGCTCCGGTCACGTGCCGAGGTCAGGAACGGCTCCAGCCGCGCCCGCACCACCCGGTGGAGCAGCGTCTTCTCCGGCTCCCGCCGCCGGTACCCGCCGAGCGGCGCGGTCGCCGCTCCCGGCCGGCGCTCCCAGGTCTCGACCGGATCGAACCGAGGGGGCATGGCCCTCTGCCGAAGCAAGGGGCGGGCCGCGACAAGGAACCTGGTATGGCGGCCACTGGTTCAAGACCTTCGCCAGTCAGAACGGGATTCACCCCGCAACGTTCGCTTTCGTTGCGCCCGTTCGCCGCCTACCCGTGCGTATGCCCCGCCAGCCCGGCGATCTTCCCCACCAGTCCATGCTCCAGCCGCCGCTTCTCCAGCCACGCCACCCATTCCTCGAGCCCCTCGCCGCTGCGGGCCGAGACCTTCAGGACCCGCGGGTTGGGCATGACGCGCGCCAGGGCCTCCTCCAGCTTCCCCATGTCGAAGTCGAGGTGGGGGAGGAGATCGCACTTCGAGATCAGCACCAGGTCGGCGGCCAGGAACATGGTCGGGTACTTGAGCGGCTTGTCCTCGCCCTCGGTCACCGAGAGCACCACAACGTTGGCCGCCTGCCCGAGATCGTAGATGGCCGGGCAGACCAGGTTGCCCACGTTCTCGATGAAGAAGACGTCGGTCTGCCGCCAGGCGAGGTCGTGGAGCGAGCGGTGCACCAGCTCGGCGTCGAGGTGGCAGGCCTGCCCGGTGGTGATGGCGCGCGACGGGATGCCGGCCTTCGAGAGCCGGACGGCGTCGTTGTCGGTGGCCAGATCGGCCGAGACGGCGCCGAGCCGCCAGCCCTTGCCGGCGGCGGCGCGGGCGGTGGCCTCGAGCACCGCGGTCTTGCCGGAGCCCGGGGAGCCCATCAGGTTGAGGACCAGCACCCCGGCCTCGAGGAAGTGCTCGCGGTTGTGCCGGGCGGCGCGGTCGTTGCCGGCCAGGATCTTCTCGTGCAGCTCCACCGGGACCAGCTCCGTGTCACCGCAACCACAGGTCGTGCACATGGCTAGGGGACCTCCAGGTCGATTCCGTCGAGGGTGAGGGCGTCGCCGCCCTCGTCTAGCCGCGCCGGCTCGCCGCAGGCCTGGCAGCGGAGCGCCGCGCCGCGCGGGATGGCGGCCCGGCAGGTCGGGCAGGACCAGCTGGCGGCCACCTGCTTCAGGGTGAGCGGCACCTCGGCGCAGACGGTCCCGGCGCGGAAGGTGTCGTAGGCGGTCTGGAACAGCTCCGGGTCGACGCCGGCCAGCTCGCCCATCCGCACCGAGAGGCCATGGACCTTGAGCGCGCCGCGCCGCCGGGCCTCGGCCTCGACCCGGGTGATGAGCGCCTGGACCAGCGAGTACTCGTGCACCGGCGCCCCTCCTCAGCAGATCCTCGGGAGCAGCTCGCCCTCGGGCTCGGCCAGCAGCCGCTTGCCGAGGCCGGTGTCAAGGATGACCGAGCCGGGCCGCTCGTCGATGGCGCGAGCGAAGATGGCGGCGTGGCGGCCGAGCGGGTGGGCGCGGAGGGCCGCCAGCACCTTCTCGGCCGAGGCGGCCCGCACGCCGATGACCGCCTTGCCCTCGTTGGCCACCAGCAGGGGATCGATGCCGAGCATGTCGGCCGCGGCGCGCACCTGGTCGCGGACCGGGACCGCCTGCTCCTCGATGATCACGCCCACCTTCCCCTTGGCCGCCATCTCGTGGAGCGAGCCGGCCACGCCGCCGCGGGTCGGGTCCTTCATGGCCACCACGTCGTCGCCGCCGGCCGCCAGCGCGGCGCGGACCAGGCCGTTGACGGGGGCCACGTCGGAGCGCAGGTCGCCCTGCAGCCCGAGATCGTGCCGCTTCGACATGATGGCCATGCCGTGGTCGCCGACGTGGCCGGTGATGATGAGCAGGTCGCCGGGGCGCAGCCCGGCGTCGGTGACCACGCGCCGGGTCAGCGCCACCCCGGTGGTGTTGAGGAAGATGCCGTCGCACTCCCCCTTGCCGACCACCTTGGTGTCGCCGGTCACGAAGGGCGCGCCGGCCTCGGCCGCGGCCGCCTTCATGGAGTCGCGGATCCGCTCCAGGTCGGCGCGCAGGAAGCCGTCCTCGAGGATGACGGCGCAGGTGAGGGCCATCGGCTCGGTGGCGCCCATCATGGCCAGATCGTTGACCGTGCCGCAGACGCTGATGCGGCCGATGTCGCCGCCCGGGAAGAAGATGGGGTGGACCACGTGCGAGTCGGTGGTCACCACCAGCCACTGGTCGCCGACGCGCAGCGCCGCGCCGTCGTCGAGGGCGCCGAGGCCGATCCCGTCCACCGGCGAGGCCAGCTCGAGGAAGACCTCCTCGATGAGCTGTCGCATGGCGCGCCCGCCCGACCCGTGCTTGAGCCCGATCTTCTGGACCACCTTCTCCATGGTGCCGGTTCCTTCCTACGTCGAAGCCGCGCCGACGGCGCGAAGGTCGGGGGCGCCGCCGTAGGTGTGCCAGATGCGGCAGGTGCCCTCGGAGGAGACCATGCAGGCCCCCACCGGCGACTCCGGCACGCAGGCCTTCCCGAAGAGCGGGCAGTCGTGTGGCATGGCCAGCCCCATCATGATGGTGCCGCAGAGGCACTCGCGCTCCAGCCCCGAGGCCTCGTCGTCGCGGACCGGGACGGTGTCGATGCGGAACCGCTTGCGGGCGTCGAGGTGGGCCAGCCCGGCGCGCAGGTCGAGGTTGCCGCCCGGCACCGCGGCGATGCCGCGCCACTTCCCGGTCCGGGTCTCGAAGACCTTCCAGAGCGTCTGCTGCGCCGGCTGGCTACCTTCCCTGGTCACGCAGCGCGGGTAGGCGTTGAAGACCTCGGCCTTCCGGTCGCGGATCAGCTCGGTCAGCTTGACGATGGCCGCCAGGATGTCGAGCGGCTCGAAGCCGGCCACCACCACCGGGGTGCCGGTCTTCCTGGCGAAGGGCTCGAAGATCCCCCAGCCGGTGATGATGGCGGCGTGGCCGGCGGCGACGAACCCCTCGATCTTGCTCTCCTTCGACTCGGCCACCAGGTCCATGGCGGCCGGCACGTACTTGTGCACGGAGAGGATGGAGAAGTTCTCCGGCACCGCCGTCAGCGCCACGGCGGCGGTGGCCACCGCGGTGGTCTCGAAGCCGGAGGCGAAGAAGACCACCTCGTCGGCCGGGTGGGCCCTGGCCAGCTCGACGGCCTGGTCCACCGAGTAGACGACGTGCACCTTGCCGCCGTCCCCCTGGGCGTCGGCCAGCGACCGCGACGTGCCGGGCAGCCGCAGCATGTCGCCGTAGGTGCAGACGTGGACGCCTTGGCGAGCCAGCGCCACCGCCTCGTCCACCTCCGGGCCGTCGGTGACGCAGACCGGGCAGCCCGGCCCCATGATGAGCCGCAGCTGCCTGGGCAGCACGGCGCGCAGGCCGAAGCGGGCGATGGCCTGCTCGTGGCTGCCGCAGACGTGCATCACCGAGACCTCGCGCCCGATGGCGTCGAGGTTTCGCTGCATGGCCTCGGCGAGCTCGCGCGCCCGGGCCGGGTCGCGGAACTTCAGCTCCAGCGTCAGGTCCCTGGACATGGCGTGCTCGTCAGGCCTTGGCCCTGACCGTCGCCGTGGCCTGGCCGGCCGCGATCTCGCCGCGCACGTCGGCCGCCATCAGGTCCTCGCGGGCGCCGCTGACGTCGAGGATCTGCTCGAAGAGGGCCAGCGTCTCCTGCACCTCCCCGGGCGGGATGCGGCGGATGGCGTAGCCGACGTGGTTGAGCACGTAGTCACCCACGGTGACCGGCTCGTCCACGATGTCGAGCCGCAGCTCCTTGCGGACCCCGAAGAAGTCTACGGTCGCCACCAGCCCCTCGATGGCCAGCACCTTGCCGGGAACTCCGAGACACATGACCTGCTCCCTTCCTCACTCCCCGCGCGCCACGGCGTCGGCGACCAGGGCCTGGCCGAGGGCCAGCCCGCCATCGCCGGGGGGGACGTGGCCGTGGAGGTATACCTTGAACGAACCGGACAGCTCCGTGGTGATTCGTTCGGCCAAAAAAGCGTTCTGGAAGCAGCCGCCGGTCAGGATCACGGGCAGGTCGCCGGCCCGTGCCGCCGCCGCGCGGACCAGCTCGGCCCCCCCGGCCGCCAGGGCGGCATGGAAGCGGGTGGAGATGGCCCCGGCGCCGGTGCCGTTGTGCAGGTCGGCCACCAGCGCCCGCCAGAGCGGCCGCAGGTCGAGCTGCGTGACCGGTCCCGAGCCGTCCAGCTCGAACGGATAGCGCCCGGGCTCCGCCTCGTCGGCGGCACCGTCGAGCGCCAGCGCCAGCTGCCCCTCGTGGCGGGCGACCGGCCGCGCCAGGGCCAGCGCGGCGGCGGCGTCGAAGGCCCGTCCGGCCCCGTGGGCCAGCGGCGCGTTGAACCGGCCGGCCAGCATGCGCCGCACCACCTCGACCTGGGCGGCGGGGACGCCGGCGAAGAGCGGCAGGTCGAGCGGGGCGTCACCGTCGAAGGCGTCGAGCAGCGCCGCCAGCGCCACCCGCCACGGCTCGCGGATGGCCAGGTCGCCGCCCGCCAGCGGCAGCGGGCGGAAGGTGGCCAGCCGCTCGAACCGCTCCGGCCAGCAGCGGAGCAGCTCGCCGCCCCAGGCCGCGCCGTCGGTCCCCAGGCCGGTGCCGTCCCAGCAGAGCGCCAGCACCGGGCCGTCGAGCCCGTGCTCGGCCATGGCCGAGGCGGCGTGGGCGTGATGGTGCTGCACCTCCACCAGCCGCGCCCCCAGCGCCGCGGCCCGCTCGCGGGCGTACCTGGTCGATAGGTAGAGCGGGTGCAGGTCGCAGCCGATCACCTCGGGCCGGAACCGGAGGAAGGTCTCCAGCCGGGAGATGGCCGCCTCGAAGGCCCCATAGGTCTCGAGGTTGTCGAGGTCGCCGACGTGTGGACCGAGCGTCGCCTCGTCGCCTCGCCCGAGGCAGCAGGCGTTCTTGAGCTGGGCCCCGACGCCCAGGGTGGGGCGCGCGAAGCGGCGCCGGACCCGCACCGGCCGCGGCACCCAGCCGCGCGAGCGGCGCAGGACCAGCGGCCGCCCCGCCACCACCCGCGCCACCGAGTCGTCGCAGCGCGAGGCGATGGGCCGGTCGTGGACCAGGAAGAGGTCGGCCACCTCGGCGAGGCGCGCCAGGGCGTCCCCGTCTTCGAAGGCGATCGGCTCCTCGGAGAGGTTGCCGCTGGTCATCACCAGCGGGCGTCCCGCCTCGGCCAGCAGCAGGTGGTGGAGCGGCGTGTAGGGGAGCAGCAGGCCGAGCCGGGGGTTGCCCGGGGCCAGCCCGGGGACGAGCGCCGTGCCGGGGCGCTTGCGGCACAGCACGATGGGGCGCTCCACCGAGCCGAGCAGCGCCCGCTCCGCCGGCGCCAGCACCGCCACCTCGGCCGCCGCCTCGAGACTGGCCACCATCACCGCCAGCGGCTTCTCGTCGCGCCGCTTCCTGCGCCGCAGCTCGGCCACCGCGGCCGGCGAGGTGGCGTCGCAGGCCAGGTGGTAGCCGCCCAGCCCCTTCACGGCCAGCAGCTTCCCCTCGCGCAGCGCCGCGCCGGCCAGCGCCAGCGGATCGCCCGCCAGCGGCGCGCCGCGCCCGTCGAGCAGGGCCAGGCGCGGGCCGCAGGCCGGGCAGGCGTTGGGCTGGGCGTGGTAGCGCCGGTCGCGAGGATCGTGGTACTCGGCGGAGCACGCTTCACACATCGTGAATGCGGCCATGGTGGTGGCCGGCCGGTCGTAGGGGACGCCCAGCGCGATGGTGAAGCGCGGCCCGCAGTCGGTGCAGTTGGTGAAGGGGTAGCGGAAGCGGCGGTCGGCCGGGTCGTCGAGCTCGGCGGCGCAGGCGGCGCAGGTGGCCAGGTCGGCGCCGATGGCGACCCGCGGCGCGCCGCCGGTCACGCTGGGGGCGATCTCGAAGGTGGCGGGCGGCAGGCCGGAGAGGGCGGTGACCTCGAGCCGCTCGATCCGGGCCGCCGGGGGCGGGGCCTCGGTCAGCCGCCGCTCCAGCGCGTCGAGCCGCTCGGGCGGGCCGAAGACCTCCACGGTGACACCCTCGCCGTCGTTCCAGACCCGGCCGGTGAGCTGGAGCGCCTCGGCTTCGCGGAAGACGAAGGGGCGGAAGCCGACCCCCTGCACGGTGCCGGAGACGGCGAAGCGGCGGCCGCGGGAGAGGTCGTGCACGGGTCGGGGCCCTGCTCAGGTGGGCAAGTGCTGCGGCCTCTCCCACCAGAGATCGGGCGGGAGCGGAGGGTCGCGCTTCACCGTGGCCACGCCCATGCCCTGCAGCGCGGCACGGACCGCCTCGACGGCCCCGTCGATGGCGCCGCGGACCTGGGGGGTGAGCCGGCAGCCGAACTCGATCGAGCCGGCCACCACGCCGACCAGGTTGATGACCGGCGGGGAGACGCCCTGGAACTCGGCGTGGAGGATCGACTCGCGCAGCCCCGGCTCGTGCGGGCTCATGGCCACCATGGGGCCGCGGTTGAGGATCCCCTTCTTGTCGTAGACCTTCACCTCGCCGGCCGTGCCGGTCCTGGTCTTGATGGCGTCCACCACCACCAGCCCCTCCAGCCCCATCATGTAGGCGGTCAGGTCGAGGCCGGGCGTGCCGCCGTCCACGACCGCCACGTCGTCCCCGGCCGCGTAGCGCGACTCGAAGACGCGCACCACGGTGGGGCCGATGGCGTCGTCGCCCTCGAGGACGTTGCCGATGCCGATGACGCTGAAGCGGGCCAGGCGCGCTCCTTCTCCCCTCAACCCGGGAAACGAGGATCCCGCCGCCGGCGGACCGGTGGCGCGATCGCAGTATCACACGGCGAGCCGCCTTGGGGCGGAGTGCTAGAAAGACGGGATGCTCCACGCCTTCCTCTTCGTCGCGCTCCTGGCCGCCGCCGGCCCCGCGGTCCGCCCGGCCGGAGCCCCGCGCCGCCCCGCCGCCGGTCCCTCCACCGCGCCGCCGAAGCTGCGCTTGCCGGCCACGGCGCGCCCCACGCGCGGGGCCGTCGAGCTCACCGCCGATCCGGCGTCGGAGCGGTACCACGGCGCGGTCCGCTACCAGGTGACGCTCACCGCGCCCAGCGCGGTCATCTGGCTCCACGCCGAGGGGCTGGAGATCACCCGCGCCACGGTGGGCGGGCGGAAGGCCAGGCCCGTCACCGCCCCGGGTGGCTTCCTCGGCCTGGTGCCGGGCCGGCCGGCGGCCGCCGGCGAGACCGAGGTGGCGGTGGAGTTCAGCGGCGCCTTCGACCGGGTCCGCTCGCGCGGCCTCTACGCCGTCGCCGAGGGAGACCGCTGGTACGCCTACACCTTCTTCGAGCCCACCGACGCGCGCCGCGCCTTCCCCTGCTTCGACGAGCCGGGCCTCAAGATCCCGTGGCGCCTGACGCTCCGGGTGAAGCGGGGCGACCGCGCGTTCGCCGGCACGGCGGTCGCCCACGAGACGGCGGAGCCGGGCTTCACGCGAATCGACTTCGAGGAGACCCGGCCGCTGCCCCCCTACCTGGTGGCCTTCGTGATCGGGCCGTTCGACCTGGTAGACGGGGGCGTGGGTGGCGCGGCGCGGGTGCCCATCCGCTTCGTGGTGCCGAAGGGGCGTGGCGCCGAGACCCGCTACGCCGTCGAGGTCACGGCGCGAATCCTCGACGCGCTGGAGGTGGAGATCGGCCGCCCCCTCCCGTACCCGAAGTGTGACGTGGCGGTGGTGCCGCGCTTCTGGGGGACCATGGAGCATCCCGGGCTGGTGGCGCTGGGGCAGCCGCTCACCCTCATCCCGCCCTCCGAGGAGACGCGGCAACGGCGGGAGCGCTACGCCACCATCGCCATCCACGAGCTGGCCCACCTCTGGTACGGCGACCTGGTGACCCCCGCCTGGTGGGACGACCTCTGGCTCAACGAGTCGTTCGCCACCTGGGAGGACGCCAACGTCACCGAGCGCTTCGAGCCGGCCTGGCGCACCCTGGCGACGGCGCGCTGGGCGAGGCGGGCCGCCGGGCTCGCCGCCGACGTGCTGCCGTCGGCCAAGCGGCTGCGCCAGCCCGTCACCACGCCCCACGACATCGAGGGCTCCTTCGACAACGGCATCACCTACGACAAGGGGGCCTCGCTGCTGACCATGTACGAGGGGGTCCTCGGCCGGGAACGGTTCCGTGCGGTGGTGAAGGCCCACCTCGAGGCCCGGGCCGACCGGGTGGCCACCAGCGAGGACTTCCTCGCGGCCCTCTCGGCGTCGGACGGCCCGAAGGTGGCCGTCTCCTTCAGGGGGTTCCTGGAGCAGCCCGGCGTGCCGCTCCTCAAGGCCAGCGCGACCTGCTCCGGGGGCCGAGCCCGGGTGACCTTCACGCAGGAGCGGTTCCTCGCCACCGGGTCGCGCGACCGGGCCACCCGCTGGACGGTGCCGGTGTGCGTGCGCGCCGGCAAGGGAGACAGGGAGGCCACCGTCTGCGGCCTCGTCGGTGCGCCGCGGGGCGAGCTGGCGCTCCCCTTCTGCCCGGACTGGTTCTGGCCCAACGCCGGTGGCACCGGCTACTACCTCACGGCGCTGGCGCCGTCCGAGCTGGCGCGGCAGCTGCCCCACCTCGCACTGGCCGAGAAGCTGGCGCTGGTCACCGACGTGGACCTGCTGGCGCGGCGCGGTGACCTGCCCCTGGCCGTCGCGCTCGGGCTGGTGGCGTCGCTGGCGGGTGATCAGGACCGGCTGCTGGTGGGTGGCTCGATCGTGCTGGCCGGGTTGATGGAGCCGACCCGGCTCGGTGACGCCGACCTGGCGCGCTGGCGCTCCTTCGTGCGGCGCACCTGGGGCGAGCGGGCCCGGGCGCTGGGCTGGCTGCCGCGCCCCGGCGACGACGAGGAGACCCGCGCGCTGCGCCTCCAGCTGGTGCCGCTGGTGGCCGGGCCGGGGGAGGAGGCGGTCCTGGCCGGCGAGGCGCTCGCGCTGGCGAGCCGCTGGCTCGACGACCGCCGGCAGGTGCCGGCCGAGGTGGCATGGCCAGCGCTCTCCGTGGCGGCGAGGCGCGGCGACAAGGCGCTCTTCGACCGGGTCGTGGCCGAGGCGGCCAGGACCACCGATCGGACGGAGAAGCAGAAGCTGCTGGCCACGCTGGGGGGCTTCGAGGACCCGGCGCTGGCCGGGGCGGCGCTGGCGCTGGTGACCGCGCCCGGGGCCGACCTGCGCGACACCGGCGCCATCCTCGACCGGCTGCTCGCCGGCCGGACCACCCGCCCGCTGGCCTGGCGCTTCCTCGTCGAGCACTGGTCCACGCTGGCACCGAAGCTGCGGGCCGACGAGGCCACCTGGCTCATCACCGCCGCCGCCGCGGTCGCCTGTGACCCGGGCCGGCGGACGGAGGTGGCCAGGTTCCTCAGGCCGCGCGCCGAGCGGTTCGAAGGGGCGCCGCGGGCGCTGGCGACGGCGCTGGAGGAGGCGGACGCCTGCGCCGCCGCAAGGGCCCGTCATCAGAAGGCGATTTCCGCCTTCCTGGCGCGTGCCGCGACGCCTTGACCGGCCGCCCCGGCACGGGCACAACCTGTGGCCATGCTCGCCAACCTCACGGCCCTCGACGCCCTCGATCGCCTGCGGGCCGGTAACGTCCGCTTCGTCTCCAACGTCATCTCCATCGACTCGCTGGCCCGCCAGCTCGACCGCGGGGCGCTCAAGAAGGCGCAGGCCCCCTTCGCCATCGTGCTGGGCTGCTCCGACTCGCGCGCGCCAGCCGAGCTGGTCTTCGACCAGGGGCTGGGCGAGCTCTTCGTCATCCGCGTGGCCGGCAACGTGGTCTCCCCGTCACAGGTCGGCTCGGTGGAGTTCGCCGCCGAGCGGTTCGGCATCCGGCTGGTGGTGGTGATGGGCCACACCCAGTGCGGCGCCATCGACGCCACCATGGAGGCGGTGGAGCAGGGCTCCCCGCCGGCCTCGGACAACATCATGTCGATCGTGGAGCGGGTCCGGCCGGCGGTCGAGGCGGCGCGGCGGGCCGGCGGCGATCGCGAGACGGTGGCCCGCGCGGCGACCCGCATCAACGTGCAGATGGCGGTCCAGCACCTGCGCCACGGCACGCCGGCCATCGAGCGGCTGGTGACGAGCGATGGGATGATGGTGATCGGCGCCGAGTATGACCTCGAGTCGGGGCGGGTCGAGTTCATCGGCTGACGGGCCGGGACCCTGGCATGACGCTGAAGACCCTCGCGCTCACCGACGCCGATCTGGTCCAGGACGCGGCCACGCCGGTCCCGCCGCTGGCGCCGGGCGAGCTGCTCGACGGCCGCTACCGGATCCTGCGGCTCATCGCCGAGGGCGGGATGGGCGCGGTCTACGAGGCCGAGGCGGTCCGCATCGGCCGCCCGGTGGCGGTCAAGGTGCTCCACCCCCGCTTCGCCGCCAGCCCGCTGGAGGTGGAGCGCTTCCGGCGGGAGGCGCGGGTGGCGGTGCAGGTCTCCTCGCCGCACGTGGTGGAGATGCTCGACTTCGGGCAGGCGGCCAGCGGCGAGCTCTTCCTGGTGATGGAGCTGCTGCAGGGCGAGTCGCTGCGCGACCGGCTCATGCGCGAGGGGGCCCTGCCGCCGCCGCTGGTGGCCGATCTCATGCGCCAGCTGCTGCGCGGGCTGGCGGCGGCCCACGCCGCCGGCATCGTCCACCGCGACCTCAAGCCCGACAACCTCTGGCTGGTGCCCGAGGAGGGTCACGAGCGGCTAACCATCCTCGACTTCGGCATCGCCAAGCAGGCCGGCGGCGCTCCCGGCGCGGCCTCCACGCAGGCGGGGCTGGTGGTCGGCACGCCCGAGTACCTCTCACCGGAGCAGGCGGTGGGCGGCGAGCTCGATCACCGCGCCGACCTCTACAGCGCCGGGCTCATCGCCTGGGTGCTGCTCACCGGTCGCCACCCCTTCCCGGCGACCGACACGCGGTCGCTCCTCAAGGCGCAGGCCTACGATCCGGTCCCCTCGCCGGAGCGCGAGGTCCCGGAGCTGGCCGCCTACCCGGCCCTGCTCCGCTTCGTGGCCCGCGCCACCGTGAAGGATCGGACCGGCCGCGCCCAGTCGGCCGGCGAGCTCCTCGCCATCCTCGACGGCCGCGAGGGGGGCCGGGCCACGCCCCGCCACGCCCCGAGCCAGCCCGCCCCCAGGAAGCGGCGCGGGTCGCGCCCGGTCAGCAGCCTCTTCTGGCCGGTCACCTCGGGGCTGCCGAGGGCGAGGACCCTGACGCTGCTGGCGGCCGAGATCGACGGCTGGGGCGAGCGGGCCAAGGCGCTGCCGGCCGACGAGCGGGCGCGGCTGCTGCTGGCGCACGACCGGCTGGTGATCCCGGCGCTCCACGCCTTCGAGGGGCGGCGCGCCCTGGTCGCCGGCGAGACGCTCGTCGGCGACTTCGCGTCGCCCACCAACGCCGTGCTCTGCGCCATGGCCATCCAGGACCGGGTGTCGGCCTGGAACGCCACGGCCGTGCGGGGCGACCAGCTGGCCATGCGGCTCGCGCTCCACGCCGGGGAGCTGCCCGGCGGGCGGGTGGTGGTGAAGGCGCTCACGGTGGGGCTGGCCGAGGCGACGCGGGATAGGACCCCGGCCGGGGAGATCTGGCTGACGCGCGCGGTGGCGCTCACCATGAACCAGACCGAGGTGCCGCTCGAGCCGGTGGCCGAGTCGCTGGCGCTGCCGGGTGGGGAGCAGCTGGCGCTCTACCGGGTGCGGCCGTCGAGCGGGCCGCTCCCCTTCGGCGGGCGCGAGGCGGAGCGGGTCCCGCGCGACAGTGGCGTGTCGCGGCTGCTCGAGCCGGTCAGCGACACCTTCGGCTCGCTGGAGGAGGGGGGCGAGCGGCGCTGGCGGGCCGCGCTGAGGGTCTCCTGGGCGCTCCTCTCGCTCACCGTGCTGGCGGTGTTCGGGCTGCTCACGCTGGTCCTGAGCGCGGCGGTGGCGGTGCTGGGGCGGATCTGGGGCCTGGGTCGGGAGGCGCGGTGGGCGACCTGGCTGCGCGGCGGCGTGGCGGCGGCGCGCGGCTGGTTCTCGCGCCGCGGCACGGTCTGCCGCACGGCGCTGGCCCGTCCGCTCCGGGCCAGGCCACGCCCGAAGCTCCTGGCGGCGGCGGAGGCCGCGCCGGAGCTCGAGATCGCCGAAGGGCCGCCGCCCGGGACCACCGCGGAGCCGGCCCCCGAGGCTGGTCCAACCCCTGGCGCCGAAGAGGAGCGCTGACACCACCATGCGGACCGAGAGCCGGGTGGTGATGCTCACCGACATGAAGGGCTTCACCGCCGCCACCAGCCGGCAGACGCGGGAGGAGAACGCCCGCATGCTCCGGCTGCACGACGCGCTCCTCTCGCCGGTCATCGCGGCGTTCGGCGGCCAGCGGGTCAAGTCGATCGGCGACGCCTACCTGGTGCTCTTCGCCGCGCCCACCGAGGCGCTGCTCTGCGCGGCGGCCATCCAGGATCGGCTGGCCGACCACGCCCACCGCGCGGTGGAGAGCGAGCGGATCGAGGTGCGGATCGCGCTGGCCCTAGGCGACGTGCGGCTCGACGGCGGCGACGTCTTCGGCGAGGCGGTCAACCTGGCCGCCCGCATCGAGGCCGAGGCGGAGTCGGGAGAGGTCTGGTTCTCCGAGTCGGTCTACTGGACGCTCGATCGCTCGCGCATCCCGGTCGAGGAGATGGGCTGGCGCGCCGTCCCGGGCCTGAAGGAGGAGGTCCGGCTCTTCCGCGTGGCGCGGGCGGTCGCGGAGGAGCCGGGCGACCCGCCCTACGCCGGCATCGGCCTCGACCTGGTGGCGGGGCTTCCGCCGCCGGTGCCCGAGAAGCTGCTGCGCGCCCGGGTGCGGCGCCGGCCGGCGCCGCTGGGGAGCGGGGCGCTGGCGCGCGTGGCGGTGCTCGCCCTGGTGCTCCTGGTGGCGGGCGCCGCGGGCTGGTGGTTCACCCTGCCGCCGGCCGAGCGCTGGACGCGGCTGGGGCGCTTCGAGGCGGCGCGCGAGGAGCTCGACAAGCTCGTCGCCAGGCACGGCGCCGAGGACGGCGAGGTGCTCTACCTGCGCGGGCTGCTGGAGCTGGCGCGGGCCGACGCCGGCGCGGGCGGCACGCAGCGGTCGGCGTTCCGCGACTGGGGCCGGGCGGTGGCGGCCGGCAATCGGGCCGCGCTCTCGGCGCTGGCGAGCCAGGGGCGCTCGGCGGAGTGCCTGCGCCGGCGGCTGGCGGCGCGGGCGCTGTGGGAGAGCCGCTCGCGCGAGGCGCTCGGGGCGCTGGAGGAGATCGCCGCGGCCGAGCCTCCGGCGCCGGCGCCGGTGGGTCCCATCGAGCGGCTCAAGCGGGCGGTGGCGGGCGACGGGCGGTGCGGGGCCGGCGACCTGGCCCGCGAGGCGGCCGAGGCCATCGCGGCGGCCCGCCCGGCCCGGGCGCGCTGACGTTCACGCATCGTCAGTGGGACTCAGGCGACCGGGTCGGGAGGTCCGCCATGGGTCTCGTGCGGCAGGCCGAAGCGGAGGTTCTGGATGGCCATGAAGACCTCGCGCAGGTAACAGAGCAGCGCCACCACGTAGGCGCACAGCGCCAGGATGAAGAGGACGGCCAGCCCGGCGCCGACGCGGGCGTTGAGCAGGTAGCCGACGAAGGCCACCGCGATCACCAGGCAGACCATGATGGCGCAGCTGATCCCGAAGGTGAGGGCGAGGTGGATCAGGCTGGCGCGGGTCGAGAGGGTCTGGAGCTCCTTGCGCGTGGCCTCCATCCGCTCCGGCGTGGCCGCGGCCAGCATGGCCTCGACCCGGCGGGCCCGGTCGACGATGCGGGAGAGCCGCTGGCTGAAGACCGAGAGCGTGGTCCCGACCGCGGTGAGGAGGAAGACCGGGGCGATGGCCAGCTGGATGGTGTGGGTGATGTCGGTGAGGAGGGGCTCGGGGTTCATGCTCGCGCAGCCTAGGAGCGGGCGCGGCCGGGCGCCAGTCCCATCACGGGCCGGTCGGGTCGGCCCGTTGCATGGAGGTGGCGCACCGGCCGGAGGGGGCGACGCCATGACTCAGGGTGCAAGGCGGCCCAGGTTCGGGCCGGGGCTGATTTCGAGTATATTCCCGCCCCCCGTCCCCCACCCCACCCCCCGAGAGCATGTCGCCATGGCCCAGTACGTGATGTCGATGCACCGCGTGTCCAAGATGGTCCCGCCCAAGCGGCAGATCATCAAGGACATCTCCCTCTCCTTCTTCGCCGGCGCCAAGATCGGGCTGCTCGGCCTGAACGGCTCGGGCAAGTCCACGGTGCTGCGCATCATGGCCTTGCAGGACGACGAGTTCGACGGCGACCTGAACCACCAGCAGGGCCTCAAGATCGGCTACCTGCCGCAGGAGCCGGTGCTCGACCCGAAGAAGACGGTGCGCGAGGAGGTCGAGTCGGCGCAGGGCGAGGTGCAGGCGGCGCAGGCGCGCCTGGAGCAGGTCTACGCGGCCTACAGCGAGCCCGACGCCGACCTGGAGAAGCTGGCCGAACAGCAGGCCCGGCTGGAGGCGATCCTCGCCAACGCCGGGGCCGACACCGGGCTGGCGCTCGAGCTGGCCGCCGACGCCCTGCGGCTGCCGCCCTGGGAGGCGCGCGTCGAGCACCTCTCGGGCGGCGAGAAGCGGCGCGTGGCCCTCTGCAAGCTGCTGCTCGGCAAGCCCGACATGCTGCTGCTCGACGAGCCGACCAACCACCTCGACGCCGAGTCGGTGGAGTGGCTCGAGCAGTTCCTCATCCGCTTCCCCGGCACGGTGGTGGCCGTCACCCACGACCGCTACTTCCTCGACAACGCCGCCGAGTGGATCCTCGAGCTGGACCGCGGCCGCGGCATCCCCTGGAAGGGGAACTACTCCTCCTGGCTGGAGCAGAAGGAGCAGCGGCTGGAGGTGGAGGCCAAGCAGGAGAGCGCCCGCATCAAGGCCATGAAGCAGGAGCTGGAGTGGGTGCGCGGCAACCCCAAGGCGCGGCAGGCCAAGAGCAAGGCGCGCCTGCAGCGGTTCGAGGAGCTCTCCAGCGTCGAGTACCAGAAGCGGAACGAGACCCAGGAGATCTTCATCCCGGTGGCCGAGCGGCTGGGCGAGCAGGTGATCGAGTTCAAGGGGGTGGGGAAGGGGTTCGGCGACCGGCTGCTGATGGACGACGTCAACTTCATCGTCCCGCCCGGCGCCATCGTCGGCATCATCGGCCCCAACGGCGCCGGCAAGTCGACGCTCTTCCGGATGATCACCGGGGCGGAGCAGCCGGACCAGGGGCAGGTGGTGGTCGGCAAGTCGGTGAAGCTGGCCTACGTGGACCAGAGCCGCGAGAACCTCGGGAGCGGCAAGACCGTCTTCGAGGAGCTGGCCGGCGGGAAGGACCAGATCACGGTGGGGCGGTACGAGATGCCGAGCCGGGCCTACATCGGCCGCTTCAACTTCAAGGGGGGCGACCAGCAGAAGGTGGTGGGCACGCTCTCCGGCGGCGAGCGCGGCCGGCTCCACCTCGCCAAGACCCTCATGACCGGCGCCAACGTGCTGCTGCTCGACGAGCCGTCCAACGACCTCGACGTGGAGACGCTGCGGGCGCTGGAGGACGCGCTGCTGGAGTACGCCGGCAGCGTGCTGGTGATCAGCCACGACCGCTGGTTCCTCGACCGGATCTGCACGCACATCCTCTCGGCCGAGGGGGACTCGCAGTGGAGCTTCTTCCCCGGCAATTACCAGGAGTACGAGGCCGACAAGCGGCGCCGCCTGGGCGAGGACGCTGCGAGGCCGAGGAGGATCCGGTTCAAACCAGTCCACAGGTAGCCGCGGGGCGCCTGGTGCGGCGACGCCCAGCGGTGCCGCCCGGGCCCGGCGATTCGCCCCTTTCCGCCCGGCGGCGCCTGCCGGGGGCCCGGCGGGACGGAGCCGCTCCGGCCCTCGTGCTGCGCGACGCCACGAGGGCACCGCAGGCCTCGACGCGCTGCGAGTGAACATGACGGGCGGGGCTGCGGAAACTTGCTCCGCGCTCGCTGCGCGACGCGGAGCTTCGGACAGTCCTCGCCCCGCGCAAGGCAGCACGGCGCGCCGAGGCGCACGGTGCAAGGCCCGGCGCCGCTCCGCAAAGGGCCTCGCGTCCCGCCCGCCGGGCCCTTGGGCGGCGCCTCCCCGTGAAGGCGCCCCACGTCGCCCGGCGGTTCGGCGTCCAATCGCCCAGGCGCCGAAGTCGGGCGGGGCTGTCGCGCGAAGGCCCACTCGCCGAGCACGCCGGCGAGGAAGCGCTGCCGAGGCGCGCCAGGGTCCAGCGTGCGCGACGGCAACCGGAGCCTCGCCCGGGCCCGGTCGCAGACGTCGTAGGCGCTCCAGCGAGGCGACCTTTGCCGGCGCGCCCCGCACCTCCAGCGGGCCGCGCGCCGAGGCCGGTGAGCAACCGACCGCGCGCGCAGGCTGTGGGCCGGAGCGGGATAGCTCCCCGCCCGCAGGCGCCGCCGGGTGGAAAGGCGCGCCGAACCGCCGGGCCCTTGGCAGGCGCCTTCGCTGGCTGCGGTCGCGACAGGCTGCCTCGCGGCGACCTGGCCGTTCAGGCCTTGGCGGTCTTGGCCCTCTTCTTCGGCGCCTTGGCCTTCGCGGGCGCTTCGGCCTTCGGTGCCTTGTCCGCCTTCGGCCTCTTCGCCTTGAGCGTTCCTGGCTCGGCTACCGCCTTCGGCGCTCCAGCCTTCGCCGGTTTGGCCTTCGCCACCCGCGCCCCACGCCCCCCCCGGCGCGCGGTCCTCAGCGCCATCTTCTGCTGCCCCTCCGGCGAGGCCATGTACTCGCGCCGCTCGGCCAGCAGCTCGGAGGCGCGCTCCGGGGTCATGTCGGCCGGGTCGTCGCCGCGGCGGAGCGAGGCGTTGGTCTCGCCGTCGGTGACGTAGAGGCCGAACTTGCCCTCCTTGAGGACCATCTTCTTCCCGGAGACCGCGTCCTCGCCGTAGGTGGCGAGCGGCGGTCTGGGGGCCCCGCGGCCCCTGAACTGCTTGGGCTGGGCGAAGATCGCCAGCGCCTGCTCCAGCGTGATGGTGAGGGCGATGCCATCGTCCTCGCCGCCCAGGTTGCGGCTCTCGCCGCCCATGGTGAGGTAGGGGCCGAACTTGCCGTAGCAGGCGCGCACCTCGGCGCCGTCGGGCGCCAGGCCGAGCGACCGGGGGAGAGCCAGCAGCCGGAGGGCGTCGTCGAGCGTCACCGCCTCCAGCTTCATGCTCTTGAGGAGCGACTGGGTCTTCCGAGGCTTCTCCTTCTCCTTGGCCTCGCCGAGCTGGACGTAGGGGCCGAAGCGGCCCGACTTGGCGTAGACCGGGAGCGAGGTGGCGGGATCGGTTCCCAGCAGCCGGCCGCCGCGCGGCGCGGAGAGGATCTCCTCCGCCTTCTGCACCGTCAGCTCGTCGGGGGCCAGCTTCTCGGGGATGGGGGCGGTGTCGTCGCCGCGCTTCAGGTACGGGCCGTAGCGGCCGACGCGGGCCACGATCTCGGCGCCGTTCCGGTCCGGGCCGATGGGGATGGCGTTCAGGGCGGCCGGATCGATCCGCTCCAGGTCACCCACCAGGGCGCTCAGGCCGGTGTGCTTATCGTCGCCGAAGTAGAAGAGCTTGAGGAAGTCGCCGCGGCCGCGCTCGCGCCCGGCGATCTGGTCGAGGTCGTCCTCCATCTCGGCGGTGAAGGCGTAGTCCACCAGCTGCGCGAAGTGGGTGGAGAGCAGCTTCACCACGACGAAGCCGACCCAGTCCGGGACCAGCGCCTGCCCCTTCTTCCAGACGTAGCGCGCGGCCAGCGCCCCCATGATCGAGGCGTAGGTGGAGGGGCGGCCGATGCCCAGCTCCTCCAGCTTCTTCACCAGCGAGGCCTCGGTGTAGCGGGCCGGCGGCGAGGTGACGTGGCCGACCGGCTCGAGCGCCTCCACCTCGACGGTCTCGCCCTCGTGGAGCTGCGGCAGCGGCGACTCCTGGTCGTCGAGCGCGGCCTCGGGGTCGTCGGCCCCCTCGACGTAGGCGCGCAGGTAGCCGGGGAAGGTGATGGTGCGCCCCGAGGCGCTGAACTCGGCCCTCTCGCCGCCGGCGGTGACGGCGTCGAGCTTGACGGCCACCGACTCGCCCTCGGCGTCGGCCATCTGCGAGGCGATGGTGCGCTTCCAGACCAGGTCGTAGAGCTTCAGCTCGGCGCCGTTCAGCTCGCCGGCCAGCGACTCGGGGGTGCGGAAGGCGTCGCCGGCGGGGCGGACTGCCTCGTGGGCCTCCTGCGCGTTCTTGGACTTCTTCAGGTAGGCGCGCGGCTGGGCCGGCAGGTACCTGGCGCCGAAGAGCTCGCCGATCTGCGCGCGCGCCGCCGAGATGGCGGTGGCCGAGAGCGTGGTGCTGTCGGTGCGCATGTAGGTGATGTAGCCGCGCTCGTAGAGCCCCTGCGCCAGCCGCATCACCTGCTGCGCGGAGAGCCGGAGCTTGCGGCCGCCCTCCTGCTGCAGCGTGGAGGTGATGAAGGGGGGCTTGGGCGAGCTGCGGTAGCCCTTCTTCTCCAGCGAGCGGACGCTGAAGGGGCGGCCGTGGAGCCCGGTGGCGAGGCGGCGGGCGGTGGCCTCGTCGAGGAGGCGGGCCTCGGAGGAGAGGGCGCCCTTCTCGTCGAAGTCCTTGCCGGTGGCGACGCGGCGGCCGTCCACCGCGGTGAGCGTGGACTGGAAGGCCGGCGAGGTGGGGTGACGCGCCGTCACGTTCCAGTAGGAGCCGGAGCGGAAGCGCATGCGCTCCAGCTCGCGCTCGACGATCAGCCTGATGGCGGGCGACTGGACGCGGCCGGCGGAGAGCTTGGGGGCGATCTTCTTCCAGAGGACCGGCGAGACCTCGTAGCCGTAGAGCCGATCGAGCGTGCGGCGCGCCTCCTGCGCGTCCACCAGCCCCATGTCGAGGTCGCGCGACTGGTCCACCGCCTCGGTGATGGCCTTCTTGGTGATCTCGTGGAAGACCATCCGGTGGACGGGCACCTTGGGCTTGAGCTGCTCGCGCAGGTGCCAGGCGATGGCCTCGCCCTCGCGGTCCTCGTCGGTGGCGAGGTAGAGGGAGGAGGCGCCCTTCAAGGCCTCGCGCAGCCCGCGGATGACGTCCGGCTTGGTGACCTCGTAGGTGAGGGCGAAGTCGTTCTCGACGTCCACGCAGAGCCCGCTCGAAGGCAGGTCGACCACGTGGCCGACGGAGGCCATCACCTTGAAGTCCGGACCGAGGTACTTTTCGATGGTCTTGGCCTTGGCCGGGGACTCGACGATGACGAGGGACTTGGAAGCCATGGCCGGGACGGATAGGTGGTGAGTGGTGGTCTTGTCAACCTCGGATGGCGGCGAGGTCGTGGCCGGGCCGGGGTCTACGGGGGGTGAGACCGATGGAAAACAAGGTGGTTGGACGCGGGACCGGGCGTGCTGGCGAGTGGGTGGCGCTGCTGCGCGGGATCAACGTCGGCGGGCGGAACCGGCTGCCCATGCCGGCGCTGGCCGGCTTCTTCGAGGAGGCGGGGTGTGTCGAGGTGCGCACGGTGATCCAGAGCGGGAACGTGCTCTTCCGGGCGCCGGCCGCGGTGGCCCGGGCGGCGCCGGAGCGCGTCTCGGCGCGGATCCATGAGGTGTACGGCCACCGGCCGCCCATGGTGATCAGGTCGGCCGCCGAGCTGAAGGCGGTGCTGGACGGGAACCCGTTCCTGGCCGAGGGGGCGGAGGAGGACCTGCTCCACGTCGTCTTCCTGGCCGCTAAGCCGGCGCCGGCGGCGGTGAAGGCGCTCGATCCGGGCCGGTCGCTCGGAGACCGGTTGGTGGTGCGCGGGCGGGAGGTGTTCCTGTTCCTGCCACGGGGCGTCTCCGGGACGCGGTTCACCACCGACTACCTGGATCGGACCCTCGGGACCATGGGGACGTGGAGGAACTGGAGGAGCGTGAGGAGGGTGAGTGGAAGCGGAGGTTGAGCACCAGGAGCCGCTCATCGCGAGACCACGGGCGGCGTGAGGCAGGCATGGATCCCCTCCTGGTGGGCGATCCAGCATCTGGCCATGGGCAGCCGGCGTCAACCGAAGCTGCGGTTGCCACGCACCCGAACTGCCGCCCGCTTCGCCAAGGACCAGCATCGAAGGCTCGTCGCGATCCGCGGAAAAGCAGCGTCCCTCTTGGGTTTCACGACAATAAGTGCTTGACGCATTTCACGCCGAATCGGCGCACGTCGAGTGAAGTCTGGCGAGAAGGCCCACCAGAGCGCCCCTGGCTGGCGCTGGAGCGCGTCCGGCGGGACCGGCCGGGGTCGCGAGGGGTCGGGCGCGAACGCGTCACCTGGCGCGAATGCGCGCGCTTGGCGAGGGCCGAAAATCTCGTGAGAGGATCCGCTCATGGAGGTCACGACCATGACGACCAACTCCCTCGACCTCCCCGCCGCGCGGCGGCTCCGTGACGGCCTCGCCACCCTCCTCCGCGCCGAGCGCTCCGTCGCGGCCGATTTCCTGCTGGCGCTGGCCGACTTCGACCGGCGCCGAGGATGGGAGCCGCTCGGCCACGCCAGCTTGTTCGCGTTCCTGCACGTGGAGCTCAAGCTCCCGAACGCAACCTCCTTCTGGCGCATGAGCGCGGCCCGGCTCCTCCAGCGCTTCCCCGAGCTCATCGAGCCGCTGCGAGACGGTCGCTTGTGCCTCACCACGACGGCCGAACTGGCCAAGGTGCTCACCGAGGAGAACCGCAGCGAGGTGCTGCCGCGCTTCTTCGGGCTCTCGGCACGCGAGGCGAAGGAGGTGGTCGCCGAGTTGCAGCCGCGTGAAGCGCCGGCCACCCGGGCGGTGGTGACCTCGGTGCTGCGGTCGGAATTCAGGCAGCCCGCCGCGCCACAGGGCGGCTTCACGCTGGCCACCGCGACGACGGACCTTCGGGCCCCGAGTGTGGTCCCTCCAACGCAACTTCGGGCGCCCGAAATGACCGCCGCGAGTGACGCCCGGCGCCTGGAGCGCCACGGTGAGGTGGAACCGCTCACCGCAGACCTTCGCCGGCTCCACGTCACCGTCAGCCGGAGGTTCATGCAGAAGCTCGACGCCGCGCGTGACGGCCTCTCGCACTCCATCGCCGGGGCCTCGGCCGAGCAGGTGCTGGAGGCGGCTCTCGACCTGCTGCTCGAGAAGCAGGCCAGGTCACGCGGTCAGGTCACAAAGCCTCGGGCCAAGGTGGCCCCGGCGACGCCCGCGCAGGCCGCAACGACTGCAGCCACGGCTGCACCACGACTGGAGGTGCCACCGCTTGCGCTCGTCCCAGCGGAGCCCGCTCCGCCTCGCCGCGCCGGGCCACGCGAGGCGATTCCGGCCGCGGTGAAGCGCGCAGTCTGGGAGCGCGACCAGGGCCGCTGCGCCTGGCCGCTCGACGGCGGCGGCACGTGCGGCTCGACGCACCGGCTGGAGTTCGACCACGTCGTCCCGTGGGCGAGAGATGGTGCGCCCATCGTCGAGGGGATCCGGATCCTGTGCAGGCGTCACAACGTGTTGGCCGCGCGCCAGGCGTTCGGCGAGCGGTGCATGGCGCGATACACCGGCCCCCGCGCCGCGCCGAGCGATAGGGCGTGAGCCGGGCGTCGCGAAGGTCCGCCATGCAGGGGGCGCCGAACCGACCTCGGCGGGACTCCAGCCGCGCCACCCGCTTCGCGATGAGCCGCGTGAGCTTCTGCCGCGACGGCGGCGGCCCGGCCCGGTCCGGACCGGCTGGCCATCGACCCAGAGCGCGTCGGACTGCCCCCAGGCCTCCATGGTCGGGCGATCGAAGGTGGCGGATCGGCCCTACGCCCGCCCCGGCGCCACGCGCCGCGCCAGCGCCGTGACCGCCGCGCCGGCCTCCCTGGCATATCCGCGAACCGTGTCGTCGAGCCGCGGCTCCGCCTCGACCTCGCTCCAGAAGCGCCGGGCCCAGGCGGCGGCGTCGGGCCAGACGTCGATGGTGGCGCCCGTGGGCGGGGCCGGCTCGAAGCGGCGGGTGACCAGCGTCTCGGCGGAAGGGGCGAGGATCATCGGGAGCATGTCGTAGGAGGGCGCCAGCCGGAGCGACCCTTCCGGCGCGGCGAGGAACGCCAGGTTCCCCGGGTGGCGGTCGTTGTTGCCGGTGAGCTGGCCGTACGTGTCGAGCCAGCGCACCCGCCGGCGATCCTCCGGCGACAGGAGGAACGGCGGGCCCACCAGCTGGGCCACCACGGCGATCCAGTCGCCGCCGAGGCCGAGGTACTCGTCGTCGATGGCGCCGAGCGAGACCACCGCGCGCCGGCCGCGCGGGCCGACCCGGTCGAACCGTTCCACCTCGAGGAAGCGCCAGCCCTCCACGTCCAGCAGCCGCGCCGACGAGGCCGGCACCCCGGCGGCGGCCACCAGCTCCAGCGCCTTCCACTCGCACCAGAGCAGGTCGCGCCAGCGGCGGGCCGTGGGAGAGGGCTCGCCGGAGGCGAACTTCACCAGGACGTGCCGGCCGCCCGAGAAGGCGCCGAACTTGGGCCGCTCGCCACCCGCCGAGGAGCCGCCGACGTCGGTGGCCGATCGCTCGGCCAGCCGGGGATAGTCGGCGGGACCGACCTCGCGGAGCGGTGCCGCCAGGGAGCGGGCCAGCGACTCGTCGCCGACCACCAGGTTGCCGACGCAGTCGTCGCCGCGCCTCGCCAGCGCGATGAGCCGGTGGTCGTCCGACCAGCTGCCCAGTCGCGGCGGGAGCGCCAGCTCCGGAAACCGGGCCGCGAAGCCGTGGCCGAGATACCCCTGCGGAGCCATGTCGGCGAGCGCCGGCGGGAGGCCGGAGAAGAGCTGGCCTCCCCGGGGCGACTCCCACCAGTGCTGACCCTCGGCCAGCAGGTGAAGCTTGCCCGCGGAGGCCGACCGGCCCTCCTCGTCGATCCGGAAGATCGGGAGGCGCCGCCCCAACCCCTCGACCAGGCGGGTCGTCGAGTAGGCGGTGGCGGTACCCCGGCCAAGCCGGAGGACGCGGTCACCCGCCTTCGAGACCAGCCTGGAGAGCGTGGCCGGGGAGATGCCCAGCGCCGCACGGAGTTCGGCCGCCCGGGCCACGCGCCGGCGGGACAGCTCGGAAAGGAAGGAATCGAGATCGACCATGTGACGCCCGCGGGCTCGCCTCGGAACGCGTTGCGCAACGAGCCATGAAACGACGCCTGCAACGATAGCAGAAACGATGAACGACCTGCAACATGAGTTGTTACAGGCCGTTAGGTCATTGGGTCGGAGTCATGCTGAAACGAGGGCCGGGTCCGGACCTCGCCTCAGGCCAGCTCGCGCAGCCGCTCCACCACCTTGACCATCGCCAGCGTGTCGAGCGCGCAGTACTCGAGCAGGTGGGCGCGAACCGTGTCGCGCTCGGCGGCGCTCATCGCCGGGCCGCCTAGCAGGAGCGCCTCGAGCGCGTTCGACGCCGTCCCGCCCTCGCCGATCTCCAGGCCGGCGTAGTCGAGCCCGGGGACCAGCGCCGGCGCCACCGCCTTCATGCTGAAGCTGCCGCCGAAGCCCGGGTGGTAGACGTGGTTGCGAACCATGGGGAGCAGGTCCACCAGCTTCCTGGTCACCTCGAGGAGCGCGCCTCGCCTCGACGGGACGTTCTCGGCGAGGTGCTCGATGCAGCGCCGCTCGAACGAGGCGTTGTAGGCGACCACCGTCCGCGCCTCGGTGCAGGCGCGCAGCACCGCCTCGGCCATCGCCGGCCTTGGATCAGCGGGGCCGCCGGCGAGGTGCTCATGGTGCCTGGTCGCGCCGGTCGCGCCGACCACGTGGGCGCTCAGCTGCACCGGGACCGCCATGTACGGACCGCAGCCGTTCCAGGCGGGGATGGCCGGCGCGATGGTCTCGAAGTCGAGGTAGGCGATGGGCGGCACCAGCGTGGCCAGCGTCCTCGCCAGGTCGCCCTCGACCACCACCTGGCCGCTCCGGGTGGCGCGCACCTGCCGCGCCTGGACCTCCGAGAGCTTCGCGCCGTCGGGGATGTCGCGGATCGACGCGATGCCGGCGGCCAGGAGCGGGCCGGCGACGCGGCTCGCGTAGTAGAGGTGCGAGACGTGGTCGTCGCCGACCTCCGGCCAGCAGCGCGCCTTGAACGGGCACTCGTGGGGATCGTCGCAGTGGGGCCCGATCTCGACCACCGGCAGCGGGCCGGCGAGCGCGGCCCTCATCCGCGCCAGGTGGCCCGGGATGGAGGGCAGGAACGCCTCGGCCGCGGCGGTCACGTCGTCGCGGACGAAGAGGTTGGAGAGGTCGGGGAAGCGGCAGTCGCGGTTGAGGTGCATCACCTCCACGCGCGAGACGTCGAGTCCGGCCGCGCGCAGCACGTGGAGCTGGATGGCGGCGTCCGGGAGGTGCGGCGGCTTGGTCTCGACCGTCGATTTCACCTCGACGATGCCGTGGCCGCGCCGGCGGCGCTCCAGCACGTCCACGGCGGCGAAGACCCCGTCGGCCGAGAAGCTGGCCTCGTAGATGGCCGGGGCGCCGGCGGCCAGCGCAGCCCGGGTGTCGGCCAGCTTCTCCGCGTACTGGACGTGGTCGCGGTCGATGAGCGTGCCGCCCGGGAACTGGGCGCGGGCGCGCTCGCCCACCAGGTGGCCGCGGTCGAAGATCGCCTGCAGCGACGGCGCCACCGCCAGCTCCGGCGCGTCCGGCTCGTGGGTTCGCCACCAGAGCTGCTTCAGGCACTGGAGCCCATGGCAGAAGCGCGACTTGGAGAGCGACCTGGGGCGAGGCGTGGGCACGCCGACAGGGTAGCCCCGGGGACGGACATGGCGCGCCGCGTCTCCGCCACCGCGCCCGCGTCGTCCACGGTGGCGCGGAGCGCCTCGGCGGAGCTCCCACCCGAACGGGCATGAACGTTCGGAAACGGGAGGGCCTCCGCGCGGGGGCCCGGATTCCGGCACGGGCCGCGAGCGGTCGATGGGCGCGGTCGGTGCATGCGCTGGGGATTCAGGGCCGGAGGGCCGACGATGCGCCACCTATCCGTGATCATGTTGCTGGTGCTCTTCCCGCTGACCTCGGCCCTTGGCCAGATCAGCATCCAGATCGGCATCCCGAGCGTCAGCATCGGCTTCAGCCAGCCCTACTACCCGGAGCTGGTCGCGGTGCCAGGTTACCCGGTCTATTACGCGCCGGGCTCCGACTCGAACTTCTTCTTCTACGACGGCATGTACTGGGTGTACGAGCGCGACAACTGGTACGCGAGCTCCTGGTACAACGGCCCCTGGTCGCTGGTGGCCCCGTACGAGGTGCCGGTCTTCATCCTTCGCGTTCCGGTGCTCTACTACCGCCACCCGCCCGCCTACTTCCTCGGCTGGCAGCGGGAAGCGCCTCCGCGGTGGGGCGCCCACTGGGGACACGACTGGGAGCGGCGGCGGAGCGGATGGGATCGATGGGATCGACGGTCGGCGCCGGCGCCGGCGCCGCTGCCCGTCTACCAGCGGCAGTACTCGGGCGACCGCTACCCGCAGCATGCGGAGCAACGGCGCGCGCTGCGCAGCCAGAACTACCGCCACGAGCCCACCGACAACGCCGTGAGGCGGGTCTACCAGGAGCAGCGCCAGCGAGCAGCGCAGCCGCCCGCGCAGCGAGCCGAGCCGGCCCGGGGCATGCCGCACATGCAGCAGCCGCCGCCGCCGGCCCGGGAAGCACCGCGCATGCAGCAGCCGCCGCCGGCCCGGGCAGCGCCGCACATGCAGCAGCCGCCGCCGGCCCGGGCAGCGCCGCACATGCAGCAGCAGCAGCCGCCGGCCCGGGAAGCGCCGCACATGCAGCAGCAGCCGCCGCCGGCCCGGGAAGCGCCGCACATGCAGCCAGGACGCGCTCCGGAGAAGGATCGGGGTCAGCAGCAGGGCCGGGAACGCGGCAGGTAGTGGCGACAACAGGACAAGGGAGCCGGACCATGACCAAGCGATTCTCGACCGTGATCACCGTGGCGTGCCTGGCGCTGTCGGGGGCCACCGTCTTCGGATGTTCCCGCTCCGCACCGCCCGCCCCCGCCAAGTCGGCCGAGAGCGCCGGAGAGCTCCTCGACGACTCGGTCATCACCACCAAGGTGAAGACCGCCTTCCTCAACGAGCCGTCGCTCAAGTCGTTCCAGATCAGCGTCAAGACCTACAAGGACCTGGTCCAGCTGAGCGGCTTCGTCGACTCGACGGAGGCCAAGCAGCTGGCCGGCCGGCTGGCCTCGGGCGTCCAGGGCGTCGCATCGGTCCGGAACGACCTGATCGTCAAGTAGTGACCTGTCCCTGGCCCACAGGCGGCCGACGTCGCCATGTGGGTCCGGGTTACCCGCGGGATGGTCGCAGCCGGAGTGGAACCAATAACCTCCTGTAATCAGGACAGTTAGTATTCGTCCAGCCGTTCTGTGACTTCATGTTTCATGAAATCCATTGACAGCATGCGCACGGGTCGCGAAGGTTCGCCCCGTGCCCAGGAGACTCCAGCCAAGCGTCCTCTCCAACCAGGCCTACGCGGCCCTGAAGGAGATGATCGGCGCCCACCGGTTCGACCCCGGCGCCCGCGTCAACGTCGAGGCCCTGACGCGCGAGCTGGGCGTGAGCCGGACGCCCATCTGGGAGGCGGTGGCGCGGCTCGAGCACGAAGGGCTGCTGGAGCGGATCCCGCACCGCGGCGTCTTCATGGCCGTGCTGACGCTCGAGAAGGCGCTCGACCTCTACGCGGTGCGCGAGCTGCTCGAGGGGCTGGCGGCGCGGCTCGCGGCGACCCGGATCAAGGATAGGTCGATCAAGGAGATGGCCGCCTGCCTGGAGACGCAGCGCGAGCTGGTCGCGGCCGGCGACGTGGTGGGCTACTCCAAGGCCGACTTCGACCTGCACGGCGCGGTCTACGCGGCCTGCGGCAACGAGTTCCTCCGCGAGATGCTGGAGAAGCTGAAGGCCCAGATGCGGCCGATGGGAATTCACATCGAGCGCATCCTCCCCGCCCTCTACCAGGACCACCTGCGCCTCTACGAGGCCCTCGCTGCGCGCGACCCCGACCGGGCCGAGGCGGCCTTCCGCGCCCACAACCGCTTCCTCATGCAGCACATCCGGGAGCTGCTCGGCGCCCGGGGTGAGGCGGAGGAGAGCGGGAGCAGTGAGGCGCCGGGCCATGCCACGCCAGGCAGGCCGGCACGATCCACCCAGCAACCAGCCAACAGGAGAGCTGCGCCATGAAGATCCCGAAGGAACGGACCGCCATCGTCCTCATCGAGGCCCAGAACGACTTCCTCAGCCCGGGCGGCACGATGTACCAGCACATCGCGGAGCAGCTGAAGAAGCGGAACGTCATCCCCAACCTCCAGAAGCTGCTGGAGGGGGCTCGCGGCAAGTGCAAGATCTTCTACGTGCCCTTCCAGGCGTTCAAGAAGGGGTTCCCCGAGCTGAAGAAGGGCGGCCCCGGGACGGCCGGGCTCCGCGGCATCGAGATGGACATGAAGGCCGACTGGGGCACGGGCGCCTGGGTCGAGGGGACGCCCGGACCCGA
Organism: Myxococcales bacterium; assembly: GCA_021806645.1. Lineage (GTDB taxonomy): Bacteria > Myxococcota > Myxococcia > Myxococcales > Anaeromyxobacteraceae > JADKCZ01. Next base: position 73,778 of record JAJZQX010000011.1, read on the forward strand.
GATCATCGACCAGCTCAAGCCCAGGGACGGCGACATCATCGTGCGCGGCAAGCTCACGCTCGACGCCTTCCACTCCACCGCCCTCAACTACCTGCTGCGCGCCAACGAGATCGAGCACGTGGCGTTCGCCGGCTTCCACACCAACTGGTGCGTGGAGTCGTCGGCCCGCTCCGCCTACGATCTCGGCTACCGCGTCATCGCGCTCAAGGACTGCACCGGGACCGACACCGACCGGGAGCAGGAGTACGCCGAGCAGGTCATCTTCCCGCGCATCGGGACGGTCATGACCTCCACCGAGTTCCTCGCGTCGCTGAGCTGAGGCTGGAGGCCGCCCACACGCGGCGATCCAGGTAGCAAGACGTGGCCTCGGGGTGCTCCGGACCGTCCCCCCGGCAACCGGAGCCCCCGGGGCGCGTCGTCCGTCCATCTCCTGCCGGGGAAAAGGAAGGCTCCACCGATGAAGCAGAGAACGCTGTCTGCCCTGCTGAAGCTGTCCGTCGCGGCCATCGCTGCGTCGCTCGCGTCTCCGCCGGCCTGGGCCGCCGACTACCCCAAGGACACGCTCAAGGTCGGCCTGATGTTCGGCCTCACCGGCGCGGCCTCGCCCATTGGTCCGGTCCAGCGTGACGGCGCGCTGCTGGCCATCGAAGAGGTCAACGCCCAGGGCGGCCTCGCCGTCGGCAACAAGAAGGTCAAGGTCAGCTACGTCCTCAAGGACGACGAGACCAAGCCCGACGTCGCCATCCGGCGCTTCCGCGAGATGCTGGGCGAGGACAAGATCGACCTCCTCGTCGGCCAGACCTTCGCCCCCATCACCGGGGCGCTCAACAAGGAGGTCAAGAAGACGCCCATCGGCTACTTCCCGGTCAACGTGGTGGCTTACGGCCTCTTCAAGAAGGAGGAGATCGCGCCCACCACCTTCGCGGTGCACGGCTCGGCCTACTCGGCGGGCTACGCCAGCGCCACCTACGTGGTGCAGACCCTGGGGCACAAGAAGGTGGTCTTCTTCGCGCCGGCCTACGCCTTCGGCCAGGACCAGTGGCGCGGCGCCGAGGCGGCCTTCAAGAAGCTGGGCGTGAAGGCCGAATACCTGGAGTCGCCGGTGGGCACCGCCGACTTCACGCCGTACCTCACCAAGATCATGGAGATGAAGCCCGAGGTGGTCATGCTGGCCCACTGGGGCGTGGACGCCATCAACGTCCTCAAGCAGTCCTACGAGACCGGCCTGAAGTCGAAGTCGCGCATCTGGTTCGACTGGATGACCAACGTCTTCGGGAGCGGAGTCCCGCCCGAGGCGCTGGAGGGCGTCTACTCCCTGATGAGCTGGTACTACGACCTGGGCGACTTCCCGGACAAGGAGGTGGTCGCATCGAGCAAGGCCTTCACCGAAAAGTACAAGAAGGCCTATGGCGTCCCGCCCGATCCGTACGCGGCCATGGCCTACATCGGGACCAGGGAGGCGCTGCGCGCGGTGAGCCTGGCGAAGAGCACCGACCCCAAGGCGCTGGCCAGGGCCATCCAGGCCAACCCGACCTTCGACTCGATGAAGGGCAAGGGGACCTGGCGCGCCGATCACGAGCCGGTCTTCAAGTACAACGCCTTCGTGGTGGTGGGGAAGTCGGCGGCGGAGCGCAAGGGGGGCAAGTGGGACCTGGTGAAGGTGGTCGGCGCCTTCACCAACGAGGACTACCTCCCGTCGCTCAAGATGCTCGGCTACGAGTAGCCCGCAGTTCCGCGGCGCGGGGTGGGGCCGCCGGCCTCTCCCCGCGCCGCGTCATGCTTCCGACCGCTGGAGGAGCACATGGGCGTGGCACTGAGAGGTGCGGGTCCGATCCTGGAGACGCGCGGCGCCACCGCCCGATTCGGGGCCTTCACGGCCGTAGACGGCGCGAGCTACAGGCTCGAGGAGGGAGAGACCGCCGGCATCATCGGGCCGAATGGCGCGGGCAAGTCCACCTTCTTCAACCTGATCACCGGGCTGGTGCTGCCGGCGGCCGGCTCCATCCACCTGGCGGGGGCCGACGTGACGCGGCTCCCTCCCCACCGACGCGTCAAGAGCGGCCTGGTGCGGACCTTCCAGCTGGTCTCGGTCTTCGACGCGCTGCCGGTCCTCGACAACCTGACCCTGGCGGTCATCCACGCCGACCCGTCCCTCGCCAGCGGCCCCGGCTTCCTGCTCGGCTCGTCGCGCCGCGGCGGGCTCGAGGAGGCCGGCGTGGCGGCGCTGGACCGGGTCGGGCTCTCGGCCAAGGCCAACTGGCTCACCTCGGAGCTCTCCTACGGCGACAAGCGCAAGCTGGAGATCGGCATCGCCCTCGCCCTCCGGCCCCGGGTGCTCCTGCTCGACGAGCCGTTCGCGGGCCTCTCCGACCACGAGATCGCCGAGGTCCTGCGCCTGGTGAAGGCCATCCAGGGGAGCTTGTCCATGGTGATCATCGAGCACAAGATCTCCCACCTGCTCGACATGGTCTCGCGCCTCTCGGTGATGCACGAGGGGAAGATCATCGCCGAGGGCAAGCCGGCCACGGTGCTGGAAGACCCCACCGTCCGCCGCGTCTACTGGGGCGGCGGCCAGGGGCGGGGGCTGGTAGAGGCTCGCGGCACCAGGAAGGCCGAGGCCTGACATGTTGCTGATGGTGAACGACGTAGACGTCGCCTACGGCCGGGCCCAGGTCCTCCACCAGATCTCCATCGCGGTGGACGAGGGCGAGCGGGTCTTCATGGTGGGGCGCAACGGTGCCGGGAAGACCACCCTCCTCAAGACCATCGCCGGCTTCCTGGCCCCATCGCACGGCTCGATCGTGTTCGCCGGCCGGCCCATCGCCGGCCTGCCCGCCGAGGAGGTGGCGCGCGGCGGCATCCGCTACGTCTTCCAGGACAAGCGCGTCTTCACCAAGCTCACGGTGCGCGAGAACATCGAGATCGCCGCCCACGCCGCGAAGATCAGGCTGGCCGAGGCCATCGAGCGGGTGGTCGAGATCTACCCGAAGATGACCCGCTTCCTCGACAGCCCGGCCGGCGGGCTCTCTGGCGGGCAGCGCCAGCTCCTGCTGCTGGGGCGGGCGCTCCTCGGGCAGCCGAGGCTGCTGCTCATCGACGAGCCCACCGAGGGGCTCTCGGCCGGCGCCATCGACGAGGTCTTCGACGTGCTCGAGAAGAGCAAGGGCACGGTTGCCATGGTCATCGTGGAGCAGAACCTGTCGGTGGTGCGCCAGCTCGCGGATCGTGTCTACGCCGTCAAGGAAGGGCGGGTCTGCTCCGAGTACCGCGACATGGCGGCCATCGCCGACCCGTCGGTCCTGGAGGGCGTGCTGTGACGGGCTTCCTGAACTCCACCGCGGCGGCCCGCCTGCGCCGGTTCGATCTGCCCATCCTGGCGACCCTGTTCCTGCTGCTGGCCTGGGCCATCTCCATCCAGCGGGCCACCGACTTCATCATCTTCTGCGTCTTCGTGCTGGCCTACGACCTGCTCTACGGCCACATGGGCCGGCTCTCCTTCGGCCACATGCTCTACCTGGGGACGGGGGCCTACGCGGCCGCGCTCACCGCCGAGCACGTCAGCGCCAACCCGTTCGTGGCGCTGCTGGCGGCGCTGCTGGCCGGTGGGGTGGTGGGGCTGATCCTGTCGCCCATCACGGTGCGCACCACCGGCGCCTGCTTCGCCCTCATCAACCTGGCCCTCAACCAGGTGGGCTACTTCCTCGTGCTGGTCGCCTTGGCGCGCTGGACGGGGGGCGAGGACGGGCTGGCGGTCACCTTCAGCAAGGTCGGGCCTTTCGACGTCGGCGACAAGGTGATGATGTTCGCGCTGGCCCTGGCCTGCCTGGTGGGCGTGGTCTGGCTGATGCGCCGGCTCACCGACTCGCCGTTCGGGATCCTGCTGCGCAGCATCAAGCAGAACGAGAGCCGGGTGCGCTTCCTCGGCTACGACGTGGTGCGCGCCAAGACCCTGGCCTTCGTCCTCTCCACCAGCTTGTCGGCTTTCGCGGGCGGGCTCTCCATCCTCAACTACGCCTACGTCACGCCCAGCTTCATCGACACCGGGCGCAACGTGGAGGTCATCTTCGCCTCGCTCATCGGTGGGGCCGGGAGCGTCTACGGCGCCGTCGCCGGCGGCGTGGCCTACATGCTCATCTCCAACTTCCTGCCCAACTACGTGCAGCGATGGGAGATGTTCCTCGGCTTCGCGCTGCTCCTGCTGATCTTCAAGTTCCGCGCCGGGATCTGGGGCTCCCTGGTCGCCCGGTTCGGGCCCCGTCGCGCGGAGGGGACATGATCAGCGTCGTCGCCTACGGCCTGACCGTCGGCGCCATCCTCTACATCATCTCCATCGGCCTCTCCCTGACCTTCGGGACGATGCGGATCGTGAACTTCGCGCACGCCCTCATCTACACCATGGGCGCCTACGTGCTCTTCACCATGCTGCGGGTCACCGGCGGGAACTTCGTCCTGGCGGCAATCGTGGGGGTGGCCGCGGCGGTTCCGCTGGCATGGGCCATCGAGCGCTTCGTCATCCGCCGGCTCTACGGACAGTCGATCGACTACGCCATCATCGGAACCTACGCCGTGCTGCTCATCGGCGTGGACGCCACCAAGTGGATCTGGGGCGCCACCCCCCTGCCGCTCTCGGATCCGATCGGCAAGTACGTAAACGTGCTGGGCGTGGACCTGCCCGTCTACCGGCTGGTGGTGATCGCGCTGGCGGTGCTGATCTTCGCCGGGCTGGAGCTCTTCTTCCGCCGCACCGTGGTGGGGAAGATCGTGGTGGCCGGCCTGGAGGACAAGGACGCGGTGCGCAGCCTCGGGATCCGGGTGGACAGCTACTTCTCGCTGGTCTTCATCCTGGGGAGCTGCCTGGCGGCGCTGGGCGGGATCCTCTACGCCCCCATCACCACCATCCACCCGTACATGGGCACCCATGTCCTGCTCCTCTCCTTCGCGGTGGTGCTGGTGGGAGGCCTGGGCAGCATGCGCGGCACGCTGGTGGCCTCCTTCGCGCTGGGCATGGTCATGGCCGTCACCGGCCGGGTCTGGGGACCGGCCGCCGAGGCGATGGTCTTCGCGGTGATGGCGGTGGTGCTGGTCTTGAAGCCGATCGAGGTGTGAGGAGTCCGCCAGCGGTGGCCGGGGAAGACCGCGGCGCGACGCGACGGCCATCTTCCTGGCCGGGGTGGACGCCGTCGAGCCACGACGGGCGGTGCGAGCGCACCTGCGGCTGGGCGCCGGGGTGGTGGTGGCCGCCGGCAAGGCCGCGGCCCCCATGGCCGCCGCCGTGGAGCGGATCTTCGGTGCGCGGGTGGCTGGCGGGTTGGTCGTCACCAAGTACGGGCACGGCGAGCCGCTCCGGAAGGTGGAGCTGCGCGAGGCGGGCCACCCGGTACCTCTCCGCGATCCTGGGAGCGGCTGGCGCGGAGGACCTGGTGGTCAACATGGACCTGCTCATCGCCGGGCCGACCCGGACCAACGTGATGGAGCTGCGGCTGACCCTGGCCAGGGCGGCGCCTCAAGAACGCCAGGCCGAACAGGAACGGCAGGAGACCAGCCGGGTTCGAACCGCTGGACGAGCAGCCGCAGCCGCCACCGCCGACGTCCGTGACCTTGGTCACGAACACGGTGACGGAGGCGGTCGCCTGGGCCGCACCGTCGCTCACCACCACCTGGAAGGTGAGCGTGGCGCTGGCGTCCGGGGCGGTGAAGCCGGGCTGCGCCGAGGTGGCGCCGTGACGTTGCGGACGAGCACGCCCACGGCGCCGGCGTCCTGCGCGGCCTTCACCTCCTGGTGTGAGACGCGCCGTGAAATGGAACCGCGACCCCGTGGACCACCGCGCCATGGCCCGGGCCGGCCATCACTCGCCGTCGCCTTCAGTGCCGGTGCCGGTGGTGCGCGTCCGGCAGGTGCGGGTGATCGTGCGCGAGCGAAGCGTGGCGGTGGGGGTGCGCATGTGGCTCGACGACGGCCTCCTGGTGCCCGTGCTGGTGGTGCTCGTCGTGGACGTGGGCGTGGTCGTGCTCCAGCGGCTCGTGCTGGTGGCCATGATCGTGGCGGGCACGGAGCAGCAGGATCGCTCCCGCGGCCATGAGCCCGCCGGCGCCCACCTCCGCGGCGCCGAGCCGCTCGCCCAGGATGGGGACGGCCGCCAGGGCCCCGACGAACGGCGCCGTCGCGAAGTAGGCCGCCTGCCGGGCCGCCCCGACGTGACGCATCGCCAGGAGGTGCAGGACGATGCTCAGCCCGTATCCGAGGAAGCCGGTCGCCAGCGTCCCGGCCAGGGCCGGCGCGGACGGGAGGCGGTCGCCGAGCGCGAGCGCCAGCGCGACGTTGACCGCGCCGGCCGCCAGCGCCTTCACGCGCGTGACGGCGACGGGATCCCGAAGCGCCAGCCGCTGGCCGAGGTTGTTGTCGAGGGCCCACGCGCCGCACGCCCCCGCCACTGCGAGGCTGCCCCACGGCGGCGGAGCGCTCCCACCCGGCCCGGCGGCCAGCGCCGCGCCGCCGGCCACGATGACCGCGGCGCCCAGCAGCTCGCGCCGGGACAGGGACTCGCCGAAGACCAGCACCGCGAGCCCGATGGTGAAGGGCGCCTCCAGGTTCAGGAGGAGCGAAGCCTGGGCGCCGGACAGCCGCGCCAGCCCGAGCAGCAGGAGGAGCGGCCCGGCGATGCCGCCCGCCACCACCATCCCGGCCAGGGTGGGCAGGTCCTCCCGCCTCAGCTTCGACTCCCGCCCGGCCCCGCGGAACGGTGCCGCCAGCGACAGGCCCAGCCCCGCGCCCAGGTAGAGCAGGCCCGCCAGCATGAACGGCCCGGTGGACGGCAGCAGCAGCTTGGCGACGGGCGTGGAGAGCCCGAAGAGGACGGCGGCCCCGAGGCCGGCGACCGCTCCCCGGACCGGGCTCCCGTCGGACATGCCCGAGACTACCTGGCGGCGGTGGTCTCCCGCCAGACCCCGCGCCATCACCGGGACCACCAGCCTGGAGCGCCGGCGCCGCGACGTCGAGCCGGCGGCCCTCGGGCCGCTTCCGGGATCAGCCCACCAGGAGGAGCTTCTGGAGCGCCGCCCGGTCGGGGGCCAGCAGCTCCTTGACCCGGTCCAGGTCCACGTCGGCGACGATGATCTCGCCGACCTCCTGGCTCACCAGCCGGAAGAGCCCTCGCCGCTTCATGCCCTCGGCCTGCCGCTGGTTGTCCTCGGTGGGCGACACGTAGTGCACCGAGTAGATCTTGTAGCGGTGCATGAGGAAGAGCTGCAGGAGCGTCATGAGCCGCTTCTTCCTGAGGTTCAGGTCGAAGTTGTTCTGATCGCGGATGGAGAGGATGTTCCGCCCCTTGCGGTCCTGGATCACGGCGAAGATCACGTTGGCCCGGGCCTGGCCATCGGGGGCCAGCAGCGAGAGCTCGAGCAGGTCGGAGCCGGCGGTGCGAGGCTTCAAGGCCACCCTGAGCTTCTCGGCGACGCCGTGCTGCTTCCGCCAGAGGTCGATCCACTCCTCGAGGAGCTTGGGCGGCACCTCGGTCTGGACCAGGTGCTGGTGCTGGGTCGAGCCCTGGCCCATGGCCTTGGTGGTCGAGGTGCGGCCGGAGACGGCCATCAGGCCGGCGTCGGCGCGCGGGCCGCCCACCAGCGTCTGCGGCGTGCGGTAGCCCGACTCGAGCAGGCGGAACTTCCGCTGCAGCCGGGCCAGGGCCAGCATGCCGTCCTCTCGCAGCGAGGCGGCGAACTCCTCCGAGGCCAGGCCGTCGATCTGGTGCCCCCCGTAGGTGACGAAGTTGAAGACGAAGCCCATCTTCCCGAGCTCCTCCGGGAAGGCCCGCATCTGCTCGTCGCTCATCCCGGTGGTGTCCCAGTTGAACGAGGGCGAGAGGTTGTAGGCCATCATCTTGCCGGGGAAGACGGCGTGTATGGCGTCGGCGAACCTCCTGGCGTCCTTCAGGTCGGCGGTCTTGGTCTCCATCCAGAGGAGGTCGGCGAAGGGCGCGGCCGCCAGCGACTTGGCGATGGCGTAGTCGATGCCGCCGCGCACCTGGTAATAGCCGTCCGGCGTCTTGGCGTGCTCGCAGTCCCAGGTGATGTCCACGCCGATGGCGTGCGCCTTCTCCCGGGCCCGGTAGAACGGGGCGCGCCCGGCGAAGGCCAGCCACTGCTCCCTGGTCATGGGAGGCGCGTCGCCCTCGTGGTGGCGGAAGGCGATCACGTTGCCGACCGCCTCGGCGTAGGTGGTGATCCCCGCCTCCAGCTGCCAGGTGTCCACGAACCCGTCGAAGACCAGGTCGAGCGCGGCGTCCACGCTCAAGGCGCCCTTCTGGTGCTCGGCGGAGGCCGCGGCGATGGCCTTCGTGAAGCCGGCCCTGGCGAGCCAGGCGTCGGCCGAGGCGTACTCGTCGTCGCCGAGCGCGTAGAACCCGTGTCCGGAGAGCTCCTCCACGCCGGCCCGCTGGAACTGGCGCAGGATGGCGAGGAAGGCCGCCTTGAAGCTGGGCAGGGAGACGTTGACGGCGCCCAGGATGAACGGCTGGTCGCGGTCGTCGCTCCGGCCGTCGAGGAGCGTGGCCGACTCGGCGTCGGTGCGGGCCACGATGATCCCGGGCACGCCCATGATGTCGAGCTGGAAGCGGGCCGCCGAGAGCCGCTTCACCTGCTCGTCCTCGGAGACCAGCACCTTGCCCCCCTGGTGGCCGCACTTCTTCACGCCCGGCTTCTGGTCCTCGATGTGGTAGCCCGGCACGCCGGCCTCGACGAAGCGGCGGATCAGGTTGCGGACGTGGGCGTCGCCGCCGTGGCCGGTGTCGGCGTCGGCGATGATGAAGGGGCGGTAGTCCACCTCGGGCGTGGCCTTGCGCTGCTCCTCGGACATGCGGGCGCGGGCGAAGAACTGGTTCTTGTCGGCGGTGAGGAGGGCGCGGACGATGGGGGCCGCCTCGTCGGGGACCTGGCTGAGCGGGTAGCTGGCCAGGTCGGGGCCGGGATCCTCATGGGTGGAGCCCTTGGCGGAGGTGGCCCACCCGCCCAGGTAGATGCCCTCGATCCCCATCCGCTTCATCGCCACCGCCTGGCCGGGGGAGTAGGGGCCGAAGGTGGTGATGGACTTCCCCTGGTCGTGGAGCTGGCGGAGACGGGCGAAGAAGGCCTCGGCGGCGCCGCGAGCCACCGCATAGTCGGGGCGGATGGTGCCGCGCTGCTCGACCACCTCGCGCGCCGTGTGGACCCGCTTGATCCCGTGGAACCGGGGGCTCTGGAACCACTGGCGCACCTGCTCGACTTCCTTCTCGAAGTCCATGGAACGTCTCCTGGGTGAACGAATCCTCCTAATCAGGGAGCGGTGCGGTGTCCCGCTCTTCGTGGAGCTCGTGGCCGGGGCGGGGCCCCGGCGCCACCCTGCCGGCCAGGGCCCGGCGCTCAGGTGTGGTGCGCTTCCAGGAACTCGACGGCCAGGCGGGTGGCCTCGGCGCCGGTCCGCTCGCTGGCGTGAGGGCAGTGGCCCGCGTCCACCAGCGCCACCCGCGCGGCCGGTAGCGCGCGCCGCGCCGCCTCGAGCTCGCCGGGCTCGGTGCGCGGGTCCCGGGTGCCGTGCAGGAGGAGCGTCGGGGCCGTGAGCTCGCCGAGGCGCCCTTCGTAGAGGTCCGCCCGTCCGGCCCGGCCCTCGGCGATGATGGAGAGCCAGGCGCGCCCGCCCGCGGCCAGCACCTCACGCCAGCCCTCGCCGTGATCCCGGCGGAGCGCCTCGACCACGGCGGGCCCGAACCGCTCGGGGGCGTCGATGGCGGTCTGGAAGAACTCCACCGACGAGCTCTTGTCGGCCACGACGTGGAGCGCCTCCAGCACCAGCGCCCTGACGCGCGTGGGCGCTAGCAGCCCCATCCACGCCGCGATCACGGCGCCGTCGCTGTGGCCCCAGATGGCGGCCCGCTCGATGCCGAGCGCGTCCATGACCAGGAAGGTCTCCTCGGCCATGGCCACGTGGAAGCCGCGCGGCAGCCCGGCCAGCCGCCCCGAGCCGCCGTAGCCGACGCGGTCGGGCGCGATCGTCCGGTGGCGCCGGGCCACCGCGGCGACGTCGAACGGGTAGGCGTCCCATCCCCAGCCACCGTGAAGGAGCACCACCGCCGGCCCCGCGCCGGCCTGGCGGACCAGGATCCCGGCAGGTGAACGCGACGGCGCGATGGGCGAGGCGGGGATGGCGATGCGGAGCGGGCCGGCGGGCACGGAGCATCCATAGCACCGGTGGCGCGGGCGGCGATCATCCGTCACGCCATCGGCCCGGCCTCGGCGCGCGAAGGGCCGGGGCTGGTGCCGAGGGGCCCGGACCGTCTCAGAGCGTCGCCCAGCCGGCGTGCACGGCGACGAGCGTCCCGGTGGCCATCACCATCCAGAGCCCGACGCCCAGCAGCAGCGGACGGACGCCGACGGAGCGGAGGCTCTCGCGGTCGAGGCCGAGCCCGATCAGGAACAGGGTGAGGACCAGCGCGCGGCTGGCCACCGCGGAGAGGGCGTGACCCGCGGGCCGGAGCGCCGGCCACCAGGTGGTCGCGGCCGCCACGGCCAGGAAGCCGAGGATGAACCAGGGCGGGTGGCCACCTGCCCGGGCCTGTGAGCCGCCGCGGCGCCGCTCCAGCAGACCGAGCCCCAGCGTGACCGGCACGATCCAGAGCGCCCTGGCCAGCTTCACGGTGGTGGCCACCGCGAGCGCGGTCGGGCCGTACTGCAGCGCCGCCCCGACCACCGAGCTGGTGTCGTGGATGCCGAGCGCGGCCCAGAGGCCGAAGGCCTGCTGCCCGAGACCAGCGGCGTGACCAAGCGGCGGGAAGACCAGGAGCGCCACCGAGTTGAGCAGGAAGACCGTGCCCAGCGACACCGAGAGCTGCCGGTCGTCGGCGCCGATGACCGGCGCCGCCGCGGCGATGGCGCTGCCGCCGCAGATGGCCGTCCCCACGGTGACCAGCGTCCCGGTCCGGCGGTCCACGCCGAGCAGCCGGCCCAGGAGCCAGCCCAGGGCCAGCGTCGCGCCGATGGAGACCACCGTGTAGCCCAGGCCGTGGGCGCCGGCGCGCAGCACCTGGTCGAGGTCCATGGCGCCGCCCAGGCCGACCACCGCCGCGGGCAGGAGCTTGCGGGCGAGCGGCCGCGTCCGGTGCAGCAGCGGGTTGCCCACCACCACCGCGATGAGCACGCCGGCCACCAGGGCCGCGGCAGCGGGCACGCCGGGGACGCAGGCGGCGGCGCCGGCCAGGAGCACGAGGGCCGTCCGCCAGCGCCGCGGTGGATCGACGGCTACGGAATTCGCGGCGGGCGTCACGGGCCGGCTCGAGACCCACGGCGGAGCCGTCCACGCAGCCCTCTCCCGCGAGTCACTCATCCCAGACTGCCGCCTCCGATGTCGTGGACTGACGGGTCCATTCTAGCCCACGGGACCACAGACTCGGCGGGGAACTTCACCGTCTCCACGGGCGACCGCGCCGGACCGCTGGCGTCGATGGCCAAGGCCCGGGCCAGGAACATGACCGTCTTCAGCCACTGGCTTCGCCAGGACCAGTCCGCGCTACAGTGAGCGCGAAGGGAGGACCGATGCGAACGAGACGGCTCGGCGGTGGACTGGAAGTGGGGGCGATGGGGCTCGGCTGCATGGGCATGACCCACGGCTACGTGCGCCCCGAGGACGTGGACGAGGCGGAGGCCATCGCGACCATCCAGCGCGCGCTCGACAGGGGCGTCACCCTGCTGGACACCGCGGAGGTCTACGGCCCGTTCACCAACGAGGTCCTGGTCGGCAAGGCCATCAAGGGACGCCGCGAGCAGGTGGTGCTGGCGACCAAGTTCGGGATCCACGGCGGCGCCGACGGGAGCCCGGCGAACGCCCGGCGCGTGGCGGAGGCCTCGCTGCGCCGCCTCCAGGTGGACGTCATCGATCTCTTCTACCTGCACCGGAAGGACCCCTTGGTGCCCATCGAGGAGTCGGTGGGCGGCATGAAGCGGCTGGTGGAGGGCGGGCTCGTCAGGCACCTCGGCCTGTCCGAGGTCGGACCGGACACCTTGCGCCGCGCGCACCAGGTCCACCCCGTGGCCGCGCTGCAGAGCGAGTACTCGGTCTTCGAGCGGGGCGTGGAGGAGCGGATCCTGCCCACCTGCCGGGAGCTGGGCATCGGCTTCGTGCCGTTCAGCCCGCTCGGGCGTGGCTTCCTGGCCGGCGCCTTCAAGGACGACCGCGAGCTGGGCCAGGGTGACTTCCGCCACAACGTCCCGCGGTTCGCGCCGGAGAACGCCAGGGCCAACCAGGCCATCCTCGAGGTCATCCGCCGCGTCGCCGCCCGCAAGCGCGCCACGCCCGCGCAGGTGGCCCTGGCCTGGGTCCTGTCCCGGGGAGAGGACGTGGTCCCCATCCCCGGGACCCGGCGCCGGGCGCGGCTCGAGGAGAACCTGGGGGCCCTCGACCTGGTCCTCCTCCCCGAGGATCTCGCCGAGCTGGAGCCGCTGGCCGGGCGGGTGGCGGGCGACCGCTACCTGCCGGCGATCATGGCGACGGTGGAGAGATAGCCGGACCCTGCCGAGGCAGCGGAGCCTGCCCGGCCTGGTACGCGCGAGGTTCCGGCGCCTACATCACGAATGCGTGTCGCTTGCCCATGCGGTGACCATCAGGCCGCCGCGCCACCCAGCAGCCAGCGCACCACGTCGGCCGCGGCGTAGTGCGTTCGGCCGCCGAGGAAGGCCGCCAGGTTGGTCACCTCGTCGCCGCTCGTCAGCAAGGGCGGCTCGATCGCGCCGCCCTCGCGGAGCTGCCCCAGTCCGACGGTGGCGAGCAGCGCGTTGCAGAGGCACTGGCGGCCCGGCGTCTCGCCCGCGTCGCCGCCCTTGGCGGCGAACTGCTCCTCGGGCTCGCTGGCGCAGCGATACCCGATCCCCTTCTCGCCGCGCACGTAGGCGTCGCGCAGGTAGCCGAGATCGCAGACGCGCTTGCGGACCACGCCTTCGGCCGGGTCGCCGTCCCAGGAGACCAGCTTGAAGGGGAAGCCGGTGGGTGAGGCGCGCGCGTCGGTGCGGATGCGGACCGTCCCGCGCCGCACGTTCTCCAGCACGCCGCGGCGAATGGTGTCGGTGAGCCCCGACTCGTCGCAGTAGGCGAAGAGCGTGCCGACCTGGATGCCCGCCGCACCAGCCGCGAGCGCCTCCTCGAGCCGCTCCGGCCTGCCCGCGCCGCCGGCCACCCAGAAGGGCAGGCCGAGCTTGCGGATCTGCTCCAGGTCGACCACGTCGCGCTCGCCGTAGCGCGGCTCGCCCGTCTCCGGGGAGACGCCGCGATCCCGCGGCGGGGCGTTGTGCCCTCCGGCCGTGGGGCCTTCGATGATGAACCCGTCGATGCGGCCGGTGGCCTTCTTCAGGAGCATGGTCGCCAGCAAGTTGCTGGCGACGATGGGGAGGAAGCGCGGGCGCAGCACGGGGGGCGGGGCGCCCTCCCAGCACGCGGCCGGGTCGAAGCCCAGGTACTCGGCCTGCCTTGGCGCGGCCCCCTCGAGCTCGAGCCGCAGCTGCGCCGGCTGGTGCTTCGCCAGCGCGTCGAGCGCGCCCGGGATCTCGCGCGGGATGCCGGCGCCCATGACCACGTAGTCCACCCCGGCCAGGATCGCGCCGTAGAGGAAGGCGAGGTTCCCCATCTGGATCTTGGTCAGCAGGTTGATGCCGACGAGGCCGGCGTGCCCCTCCCTGGCGAGGTGGACCTCGACGAAGGAGGCGAGGACGGAGAACAGGTCCCGGGAACGGGAGACCTCCTGCTGGTACATGGGCAGCAGGGCGTAGGGCTCTCCCGGTGCGCGGCCCTCCGGGTGGAAGTGGCGCGCCAGCGCCTCGGAGGCGACCTGCGGGATGGGGAAGTGCTCCATGGCGCGCCGCATGTGGCCGCCAGGGTCGCCATCCTGGAGCCGGCGCGCCAGCACGGAGTCGATGGCGACCCCCGAGACGACGCCGAGCTGACCGAGGCGAGCCACGGCGTTGGCCAGGCGCCAGCTGGAGACGGCGATCCCCATCCCACCCTGGATGATGCGGGGGAGACCCCCGTCCACCGGAGCCGGCTCGCCCTTGGAAGTTGCAGTCGCGTCAGTCAGCGCAAGACTCCCATGGCAACAGAGCGCCCATTGTCCCGAAAGAGTAACAGGGACGTCTTGCCGCTCGCCACCACCGGGCCGCCTGGTCGGACCTCGCCGTGGCCTGGTCGACCCGGACGGCGTTCAGGCGGCGGTCGAACTCGGCCCGGTGCCGCTTGAAGAAGAGGCTGAGGTCGAGGAGCGGCTGTGACGGCTCCGAGACCGAGAGGGGGCCTCTCGACCTGGAATCGAAGATGCAGTCAGACTGGCTACCGCCGCCAATCATCCCTGGCGCGGGGCGAAGGTTCTCGATGAGGGGATCGCTCAGGGGGTGACGACAGTCGGCGCCGCAGGCTCACGCCCCGCAGCACTTCTTGAACTTCTTCCCGCTTCCGCAGGTGCAAGGGTCGTTGCGGCCCACCTGCGCTCCTTCGTTGCGTACCGTGCCGCCGAGGGCCTCGGCGCGCCGGCGTTCAAGCTCGGGGACCTGAGTTCGCAGCTGCTCCGCGTCGTCCCGCGCCCCGCGCCGCCCGAGCAGGTCGGCGAGCGTCTTCACGACGGTGATGCGCAGATCGTTGCTGAGGTGGCGACGAGCGAGCATCGCCCGCAGGCGGGTCTCGGCGCCCGCGGGATGGCCGGAGGCGACCTCGAGCCGCGCCCAATGGAGGTCGGCGCGGCCGTACCGCCATTCGGGGGCGCGGTCCACCGCAGCCAGGAGTCCTCGAAACGCGGCGAGCGCACCTGGGTACTCGGAGTGGTCCGCATCGACCAGTTCACCGGCCAGCACCAGCAGCCTGTCGGGCGCCGAGCGCCAGGCGGCCAGGCGGGTGGCGATGGCGACCGCCTGATCGGCCTCGCCGCGGAGAGCGAGGATCCTGGCCACCCCTTCGAGCCAGCCGCCCACGGATCGGGAGTGTCGTTGGTCGAGCGCCGCCAGCCGCGCGTGGGTCGGGCAGGCCTCCAGCACCTCCCGCGCGACCTCGGCCGATGAGCGCAGCGCAGAAGCCGACAACGGCTGGTGCTCCTGGTCGAAGAAGGCCTCCATCGCCGCGTTCACCCGCTCGACGAGACCGGGTGAAGGATCGTCGGAGGCCGAGGCAGCCAGCTCTTCCACCTCTTCGCCGTCTTCGCCGGGATAGTACGGTGGTGCTTCGCCCAGCCGCTCCACCACCCGCGGGTAGGCGATTCCAGGCTCGCGCGGGGTCACGGCCAGCACGACGATCACGTGCCTCCGCTCCTCGCCGAAGTCATGTACGTGCGCCAGCACATCGCCCGGCTGCAGGCCGAGCCCGTGGATCCGCGCGCTGTGCGCCATGCCCCCGCCGAAGGGTTCCCCGCGATACTCCAACTCCCGTTCAAACCACTCGCCGCCAAGCCAGAAGGCCCACAGGTGATCGCTGTCGAGGCGGAACTCGGTCGCCAGGAGCCCCTGAAGCTCACCCAGCGTGTCCTGTCCGTCCAGTTCCAGCACGCGGGACAGGCCAGTGAACCCGAGAGAACGGATCGACAAGCGATAGATGGCCGTCACGATCAGGCGATCCCTTCGGGCGCGGGTTTGGGTCGAGGCACGGGGCCGCGGAGGATAGCACCTGGAACGCCCGCTCCCACATGCTCGAGTCCCACTTCCCCTTCAGCACGCCCGCGGCGCACGGACCGCGAAGCAGGAGCGGCACTTGAGGGAACTGGAGGCGACCCCGACCCGCGCACCAGCCACCAGAACAGGTTGCGCTCAAGTCATCGCCGACGGCGGCTTCACCTCGCGCATGAGCCCCTCCTGCGCGACGCTCGCGACCAGGCGCCCGCCGCGGTCGAAGACGAGACCACGGGCCAGGCCGCGCGCTCCCTGGGACGAGGGTGAGTCCATCGCGTACAGGAGCCAGTCGTCGATGCGCGCGGCGCGGTGGAACCAGAGCGCGTGGTCGAGCGAGGCGACGATCATCGACGGCTGGTACCAGCTCCGGCCGTGCGGGCGGAGGGCCGTCCCCAGCAGCTGGTAGTCCGACGCGTAGGCGAGGATGCACCGGTGAAGCCGAGGATCGTCCGGGACTCGATCGACGGCGCGGAACCAGATCGCCAGGCGCGGCTCCCCCGGCGAGGGTAGGAGCGGGTTACGCGGCTCGACGGGCCGGAACTCGATGGCGCCCGTCGAGAGCAGTGACTCGGCGACCTGCGGCGGCACCGGACCGGCCTCGGAGAGCCAGCGCTGCTTCAGCTCGGACATGGGTGTGAGGGCCTCGGGCGGCGGGACGTCGGGCATGGGCGCGGCGTGCTCGAGCCCCTCCTCGGGCGCCTGGAACGAGGCGATCATCGAGAGGATGGGCCGCCCGTGCTGGACCGCCTGCACGCGCCGGGCGGAGAAGGTCCTCCCGTCGCGGACGCGCTCCACCTGGTAGACGATCGGAGCGTCGGCGTCACCGGGCAGCAGGAAGTAGGCGTGGAGGGAGTGAGGAGCCCGGCCCTCGATGGTCCGCTCGGCCGCGACCAGCGCCTGGCCGATCACCTGGCCCCCGAAGACCCTCGGCCCCCACAGGTTCTTCGACTGGCCGCGGAAGAGGTTCACCTCGAGCTGCTCGAGGTCGAGCTGGCGGATCAGCGCGCCGAGGGTCTCGTTCAAGACCTGCCTCCGAGGCCGGGCGGCGGGTCGGCGATCTTCACCAGCTGCTTGCCGCGGTTCTGGCCGGTGAAGAGGCGGGCCAGCGCCGCGGGGGCCCGCTCGAACCCCTCCTGGACGTCGATGCGGTCCTTGAGCTTCCCCTCGCGCAGCCAGCCGGCCAGGGCGCCGACCGCCTCGGCCGCGCGGGGCAGGTAGTCGATGACGATGAACCCCTCCATGCGGCCGCGCCGCGTGAGCAGGTTGAGGTAGTTGCTCGGCCCCGGGGCCGGCCGGTCGTCGCTGTAGCGCGAGATGGCGCCGCAGAGGACGACCCGGCCGCGCATGGCGAGGCGGGCCAGCGCGGCGTCGAGGATCTCGCCGCCCACGTTGTCGAAGAAGACGTCGATGCCCTTGGGGCAGAGCGCCGCCAGCCGGGCCGCCACGTCCTCGGAGCGGTAGTCGATGGCGGCGTCGAAGCCGAGCTCCTCGGTGAGCAGGCGGCACTTCTCGGGGCCGCCGGCGATGCCTATGACCCGGCATCCCTTGATCCTGGCGAGCTGGCCGACCGCCGAACCGGTCGCGCCGGCCGCGCCGGAGACCACCACCGTCTCGCCCGGCTGCGGGCGGCCGACCTCGAGGAGCCCGAAGTAGGCGGTGATGCCGGTGAGTCCCATGATCGAGAGGGCGGTCTCCAGGGGTACGCCGGGCGGCACGGGGCCCGGGGCGGACGCGGTGCCGGGCCGCGCGATGGCCCAGTCCTGCCAGCCGAACATGCCGGTGACCAGCTGGCCGGGGCGGAAGCCCGGGTGGCGGGACTCGACCACCACCCCGCCGGCGATGGAGCGCATCACCTCGCCGATGCGGACCGCCGGCAGGTAGGTGTCGGCGGCCATCCAGCCGCGCTGGGTCGGGTCGCAGGAGAGGAGGAGGTTGCGCACCAGCACCTCGCCGTCGGCGGGCGCCGGAACGGGCCCCTCGACCAGGCGGAAGTCCTCCGCCCCGACCACTCCCTGCGGGCGGCGAGCCAGCGTCCACTGACGATTGATCCGGTCGGGCATGGGGGTCCTCTCCTGGGGTTGGGGGCCAGTGTAGCGCCTGCTCGTTCCGGCGGAGGGCCCCCGCGCAAACGAACTTTGACGTGGCCCACGGTCAGTGCGCGGTTAAGTAGCGCTCGGAGGTGGTCCAATGGCACCGCGCGCCCCGAAGAAGAGTGTCCGGTCTAGGGGACCGGTGGTCCTGGTGGCCACCCGGAAGGGGGCGTGGATCCTCCGCGCCGACGCCTCGCGGCGCTCCTGGCGCTCCGACGGCCCCCACTTCCTCGGCCAGGTGATCCACCACCTGGTCCTCGATCCCCGCGACGGGCGGACGCTGCTGGCCGCGGCGAAGACCGGGCACCTCGGGCCGACCATCTTCCGCTCCTCCGATCTCGGGCGCTCCTGGAAGGAAGCGGCGCGCCCCCCGGCCTTCCCGAAGGTCGCGGAGGGGGAGAAGGGGCGCACCGTCGACCACACCTTCTGGCTGACGCCTGGCCACCCGTCCCAGCCAGGCACCTGGTACGCGGGCACCTCGCCCCACGGGCTCTTCCGCTCGCCGGACGGGGGAGCGAGCTGGGAACCGGTCTCCGGCCTGAACGACGACCCTCGTTACCGGGAGTGGATGGGGGGGCCGCAGGACGGTACGCCCAACGGGCCCAAGCTCCACTCCGTCATCGTCGATCCGCGCGACCCGGCGCATCTCTACCTGGGCATGTCGAGCGGTGGCGTTCACGAGTCGGTGGACGAGGGGCGGAGCTGGCGGCCCATCATCCAGGGGATGGAGGTGGTCGACGGCTTGGACGCGGCGAACATCACCTTCCACGATCCTCACTGCGTGCGCATCTCCCCCGCCAATCCCGACCGCCTCTACCAGCAGAACCACTGCGGCATCTACCGGCTCGACCGGCCGGGCACGGCGTGGGTGCGCATCGGCAAGGCCATGCCCCCCTCCGTGGGCGACGTCGGTTTTCCGATGGTGGTCCACCCGCGCGATCCCGACACGGCGTGGGTCTTCCCCATGGACGGGACCTCGGTCTGGCCGCGGACCAGCCCCGGCGGGCGTCCCGCCGTGTACGGGACCGGCAACGGAGGACGGACCTGGCGCAGGCTCGACGGCGGGCTCCCGAGGCGGGACGCCTGGTGGACCGTGAAGCGCCAGGCCATGGCCGCCGACGCGGGCGAGCCGGTGGGGCTCTACGCGGGGACGACCAGCGGGGAGCTCTGGGCCAGCCGCGACCAGGGGCGCCGCTTCTCCTGCATCGCCAGACACCTCCCGGAGATCTACGCGGTCGAGACGGGCGAGCCGGCGCGATGAAGGTCCGCATCCCGAGCCCGCTGCAGGACTACACCGGGAAGGCGGAGGTGGAGGCCGAGGGGGCGACGCTCGACGAGCTGCTGCGCGACCTCGACCGGCGCCACCCGGGCCTCCGGTTCCGCATCGTGGACGAGCAGGACCGGATGCGCCCCCACGTCCGCTTCTTCGTGGACGGCGAGCAGGCCTTCGACCTCGGGCAGCGGCTCGAGGCGGGCCAGTCGGTGCAGATCGTCCAGGCGCTGAGCGGAGGGTGAGGGGGCGGCCCTGGCGGGCGGGTCGATCCGGCCGGGCCTCGTTCGTCGCCTGATGGAAACCCCAACCGGAGGACCGACATGAACGACCTCCGAGACGAAAGGAGCGAGCGCGATGCGAGTCATGGTGATCGTTAAGGCGACGAAGAACTCCGAGGCGGGGGTGATGCCGAGCGAGAAGCTCCTCGCCGGCATGGGGAAGTTCAACGAGGAGCTGGTGAAGGCGGGCGTGATGCTGGCGGGCGAGGGGCTCCAGCCTTCATGAAGGCGTCCACCCCCTCTCCACCCGAACGTTGGCGCACCGTCACCGTGTGACCACCCCCACGCCCGTCGGCGAGGTCGTTCCGGCGAGCGTGCCCAGGTTCAGGATGGCCGTGGGTGCCGAGATGTCGTACGCCTCGACGCGCATGTCGGTCGCGCGGAACACGAGCGTCCCGGCAAGCGTGACGGCGGTCCCCGTCGTGCTCGTGGAGCCGGTGCTGGTGAACCCGGTCGTGACGTTCCCGAGGAGGGCTGGCGCGGCGGGATTGGCGATGGAGAAGATGGCCTTTCGCGTACAGCCGTATACATCGTCGGCAAAAATCCGGTAAAATTGCCACCGATGTTCCGCCGCCGACTCCAGCCGCCGACCCGCTCCTTCTTCCTCCTCGGTCCCCGCGCCACCGGGAAGACCACCTGGCTGCGCCAGCACTTCGGGAAGGCTCGCTGGTTCAACCTGCTCCAGGAGAAGGAGTGGTCCCGGCTGCTGCGGGAGCCCGGTCTCTTCCGCCAGGAGGTCGAAGCGCTTCCGGCCGGAACCTGGGTCGTGGTGGACGAGGTGCAGCGCCTCCCGGGGCTCCTCAACGAGGTCCATGACCTGCTCTCCCACGACGCGAAGCGAGTCCGCTTCGCGCTGACCGGCTCGAGCGCCCGGAAGCTCCGCTCCCGCGACGTGAACCTGCTGGCGGGGCGAGCTGCGAGCCGACGCTTCTTTCCGCTGGTGGGCGCGGAGCTGCCGGGCGGCACGCAGGTGGACGACCTCCTGAGGTTCGGCGGCCTACCGGCGGTTCGCAGCGAGCCCCAGGTCCGTGGACGGGTCGAGCTGCTGGAGGCCTACCGGGACACCTACCTGGCGGAGGAGATCCGCAACGAGGGGCTGGTCAGGAGCCTGGACGGCTTCTCCCGCTTCCTGGAGGTGGCCGCGTTGCTCAACGGGCAGGTGCTCAACGTGACCGGCGTCGCTCGGGACGCCGGCGTCTCACGCACCACGGTGCAGGGGTTCTTCGAGGTCCTCGGCGACACCATGCTCGGCAGCCTGCTGCCGGCCTGGCGACCTCGGGCGCGGGTCAAGGAGGTGGCCAACCCGAAATTCTACCTCTTCGACACCGGCGTGGCCCGGACGCTCTCGGGCCGGCTGCGCGACCCCCTCCACGCCACGGAGCGAGGCCCGCTCCTCGAGGCCTGGGTTCTCCATGAGGTGCGGGCACACCTCCACGATCACGATGTCGGCGGAGAGCTGGCCTACTGGCGCCTCCCATCGGGCCTCGAGGTGGATCTCGTCTGGCAGCGAGGGGATCGCCGGGTTGGCATCGAGGTGAAGGGCTCGGAGCGCTGGCGGACCGAGGACGGCGCCGGGCTACGGGCGCTCGACGAGGCGGTCGGGCTCGACCGGTGCCTGGTGGTCTACCTCGGCGACCGGCGGCTGAAGGACAAGGAGATCGAGGTGCTGCCGTTCTGGGAGTTCGTAGGAGAGCTGGGGAGGCTGTTTCCGGCGTGAGGTCGTGGTGACGGAGGCACGCTCAGCTTCCCCGTCACCGAAGGGCCCGGAATGGAATGGAGATGGCGGTCAGCCCTCGCTCACCTTCCGGGCCGCCACCCCCACCGTCCGGGCGCGCACCTCGAGGAGCCGTGCGTAGCGAACCTTCATCTCCTCAGGCAGGAAGCACCGCGCGACGAGGCCGAGTGAGGGCGTGAGCGCGGCGTGCACCTGGCCCAGGACCCGCGCGGTGGCCCTGGGCGTGAGGCCGCAGTACGACGCGAAGGCGATCCACTGCCGCGGCGTGACGGCGCGCCGGTTGCCGCCCACCGGCAGCGCAAGCTGGTCGTCTTCGACGACCAGGTCGGTGCAGAGGAGGTCGTAGGCCGGCGAGAGCCGGTGGAGGCCATCGGCGCCACGCAGCAGCGACAGGTTCTTGAGGTGCATGTCGCCGTTGCCGGTCCACCAGGCGAAGACGACCTGGCGGAAGAGCGCCAGGGCGGCCACCAGTGGCTCGGAGGCGTGGCGCCGGACCACCCGGGCGCAGAGCTCCGCGGACCCCTCGTACTTCTGCTTGGGAGCGAGTTCGCCGAGCTGGCAGAAGTCCTCCTGGAGGAGCTTCTTGCCCTCGGCGGTCCGGTCGAACCGGCGCGTGAGGTAGGCCAGGCTCCCGTCGTGGAGCTTGACGAGGCCGCTAGGAGGCACGGCAAGGCCCGCGACCTCGGCGAGCCGCATCGTGACGTGCTCGTTCTCGGGCAGGCTCGGGAAGACCTGGGCCTGGGGCTTCAGGATGAAGTGGCCCTTCTCCATGGCCACCCGGAGCGTGGCGCGGTCCGCGGTGAGCCCCACCGAGACCTTTCGCTGGATGCCGGACAGCGAGGTGTGGCCCACCATGGCCTGGGCCACCGTGTGGAGCCTGGACAGCTCCAGGTCGATGGTCGGGACGCGGGTCGATCCGAAGAGCGCCTTGGCGCAGCGGGGGTGGTAGTCGCCCTCGCCGCGGACCTCGGCCAGGCAGACGAGGCAGCGCGCGGTCACGTCGCGCTCCCGGTCGCGTCGACGATCTCGACCGCGCCGATGCAGTCGCCGCAGGTGGCGAGCAGGAGGCCGAAGGCGTCGTCCCTGGAGATCTTGAGCTTGGCGGTGCTGAGCTCGAGGAGCCAGCCCTCCGGGAGGAGGTTCTCGAAGAACGGGTGGAGGCCGCGGTGGTCGAAGGGCTCCGGGCGCAGCGGCAGGGTGAGCGAGATGGGCAAGCGGTCCGGGGCCGCCAGCCAGGCCGCGTCGTAAGTGAAGCGGGTGCCGGCTTCCCGCTCCTCGATGACGCCGACACGGCGGCCGTCGAGCTGGACGATCCCGCGGCGGGCCTTCACGGCGCGGGCTCCTCGGAGCGGGCCGCGTCAACGGCGCCCAGCGTCTTCCCGAAGACGGCGAGGACTCGGTTCACCACGTCCATGCGGAGCGTGGCCTTGCCGCGCTCCAGGTCCCAGACTGCCCGCGGGCCGACCCCGGCCAGCTCCGAGAGGGCGCGCTGCGTGAGGCCGGCCGCCTTGCGGCGGTTGCGGACGAGGCTGGCCAAGGTGCTGGTATCCCTTTCGGGGAAAAGAGGCCCGGACCTGGTTCGGGCGGAGGACTTGCGGGTGGCCATGACAGATGGATTCTCCCGAAAGGGATAATCCACGTCAAGTTATTGTGATCCGCATGGCCAGGGGAGCCTGCGGAGCTATCTATCTCCCGATCGGGATAGAGGCTGGTTGCGGCCGATCTTCCTCGTCGGTTCGGGCCTCGTCAGGCCGCCGAATGGGTCACGGTTTCAACCGACACCTTCGAGTCGGTGGTGGCCGGCCGGTAATGAAGGATTTCGACGCCGATGACCCGGCCCGCGCCGTCCTTCATCAGCACCACTTCGTCCGAGGTCTCCTCGGCGACGGCCTCTTTCTCGGGGTCATCGAGCCAGATGGTGAGCGAGTGGCCCGTGGTGTCGTGGATCACCTTGATCGCGTCCATACGGCCTCTCCAATCTTGATGGCGTCGGTCACGTAGGCCGTAACCAGGAAGCCATCAGTTCCTTCGGCCTTTGTGACTGCGCAGGTCCACCGGGGCGAGCCACCTGCATAGAAGAGTAACAGCGCGGGGTCCTTCCTGCTTCGGCGCACCTCGTCGGGGTTGCCAAGCGCGGCCTCGACGTCTCTTTCGCGTCCGCGGAGCACTGGATGCTTCTCGAGCAAGACGTGCTCCCAGTATGCCCGGACCTGGCGGAGCAGGACCTTCGCGCCGGGCGCGGAGGTCACGTCGCTCTCCGGCGCCGCATCGTGGCTGCGGACCGACAGCATCTCGGAGATGAGCCAGGCGAGGTGGCGCAGGCTGGCTCGCCCCAGCGCCAGGGCGGTGCTCAGCGGCAGGACCGCGAAGACCGCGACCAGCCCGCGCAGCGCGACGCCGCGAAGGGCCCCGCCCTGGAGCGAGACCGGCACGCCGCACGCGTCGCACGCGCCGGAAGAGCAGGCCTCGGCGGAACGGCGTGACGCATGTCCGTCGCCTGGATACGCTGGGTTCAGAGAGAGAGGAAATCACGATGCCACTTGCCGTCCGTCCCAAGCAGCAGAACGCGGGTCCCTGGCTCGACCGGCTCTTCCCGATCCAGCTCCCCGGCGGGCGGCATGGCTCGGTGACGGGGTTCTGCGTGCTCCCCTCCAACATCGGGATCATGGAGGGGGGCCTCGACGCCAGGACGAACGCGATGCAGCGCGCGAAGATCCTGAGGCTGGCCGAGGAGCGCTACGGCAAGCCAGTGGTGGAGGTGGAGCCGACCATCGTGCTGGTCTCGGAGGCCGAAGGGTCTGTTCGGCGCCGGGAACGGCTCCCGTGGATGGCCTGCGTGGCGCGGCTCACCTCCGAGCCGATCGATTCATACATGGTCGCCTCGGAGCTGACGCTGCTCTGGTGGCAGGATTCCTTCGAGGCGCCGCTGCCTCAGGAGATCGAGCGGGCGGCGGCTGGAGTGGACTGGGTTGGGGCGGCGGTCGACGTGGATCTCCTCTGACTCGAACCGCGGGGGGAGTCGCAAGCCGTTCATCCGTCAATGGCGCGGCGAGGTGCCGCTCTGGCTGGCGATGGGCAGGGCGGTGCTGTTGATGGAGCTGGCAGGCTGGCAGCCGCCCGGGAAGGGCGGCGCGCCCAACTACTCCGTGGGTCTGGCCCTCCCTACCAACGCTTCGACCTCCGGCGCGCGATGCCGTCTCCGGATGGCGGCCTGGGCGGCTGTTTCGGTGTCTTCCCGAAGGCGTCGTCCATGTCGTCCTGAGCCTTGGTGGAGACCTTCTTCCCCATGGTCCTGAGGCTCGCCCTCGCCTCGGGCTCGAGCGAGCTGGCCGAGCCGCGCCGCAGCCCCGCCTGCATGCTCTTGCGGTGGGAGGCGCTGCCCTGGAACGCATCAGCGTCGCTGAACTTCTCGGCCATGGCCTTCGCGGCGGAGGCCACGCCGGCGTGGCCGCGGTCGGTGGCGGTCTTGCAGAGCTGGAAGAGCGTCGTCACGGCCCCCTCGAAGTCGCCGCGGTGAGCCTGGGCCTCGGCGTCGAGCTGGGCCCGGAGCAGCTGGGCCTGGACCACGATGACGTCGAGCTCCTGGTGGGGGCGCGCCTGGGCCAGCGGCTGCTCCACGCGGTCCACCTGGACGGCGATGGCGAAGGTCCCGGGCTGCATGGCGCCGCCGGCCAGCGCCGAGTAGCGCCCCTCCACCTGGAACGCGGGCACGGTGCCCGGGTCGCTGCGCGCCGCCAGCTCGACGTGGAGCACCAGGTGGCGCTCCTCCTCGGCCAGCAGGTCGTCCATGCGCAGCACCAGGCCGTCGCTCTCCAGGGTGGTGTCCACGTCGGAGAGGACCGACAGCACCTTGGCGCCCGGCGCCGGCACCACCCGCACCGCCACGCCCGTGGCGTAGGTGGAGAGCAGGCCGCCGAGCTCGCGGGCGAAGGCGCTCATGGCGTCGTCCGGCGTGGCCACGAAGGCGTAGTTGCCGCCGCCGCGCTTGGCGAGGTTGGAGAGGAGTTCCTGGTCGGCCCCCTCGCCGTAGCCGAAGGCCGAGAGCGTGGCGCGGCCGTGGTGGGCCTCGAGCAGCGCCAGCAGCAGCTCGCTCCTGGTGGCCACCCCGGTGTTGGCGTGGCCGTCGGTGAAAAGGATGACCCGGACCAGCGTCCCCTCGGGGAGCAGCGACCGGTTGGCCAGCTCGAGGCCGGCCAGCATCCCGCCGGAGAGGTTGGTCTGATCCTGGGCCTGCAACTCGCCGACCTTGAGCTTCAGCTCGGTCTTGGCGGCCGGGGTCATCTCGACCGGAGGCGACACCACGCCGACGCCGGTGGAGAAGACCACCACTCCGCACCGGTCCTGCGGCCCGAGGTGGTCGATGAGCTTCATCACCGACTGCCTGGCCTGGCCGAGCTTCTCGCCGGCCATCGAGCCGGAGACGTCGATGACCGGGATGACGCAGACCGGCGGCCGCCTCGCCTGCTGCTGGAGCGGCGGCGCCAGGAGGCTGACGACGAGGTGGGCCCGGACGGGCTGGTCGAAGCGGAGCGAGTCGAAGGTGAGGCGGGCGGTGGTCTTCATTCCCCTGGAGTACGGGCGGGACGGACACGGGCCCCGCCGACCTGCAGGCCGGGCAGAAGGAGTGCGCCATGGGTCCGGACTGCGCCTCGCACTGGATGACCGGCTCGTTCGCCGGTACACGCTCGGGCCTGACCCACTCCACGTACCAGGGCGGCCACGCCCAGGCGGTGCCGATGCGCCGGCGGACCGCCAAGGTGCAGAGGCGCCCGATGGCCTCTGCCAGCTGGATTTCGGCCAGGGGAAGGCTGGACGGCTCCAGTTCGGCCGCTTGCGGGCACCGGACCTCCCCGGTCACCTCCTGGCGCTACGGCGCCACCGGCAGCCCGAGGGCCTCGGCGTTGCGGCGGATCCGGTCGTCGCAGCTGACGACGGTGAGCCGGCTCAAGTGTCCCCGCGCTCGGCGTCCAGCAGACCGGCGGCGCTCCCGGGAGCAAGCCGCACGCTGGGCGCCGGGGGCCAGGCCCGCGCCTCGGCCCGAGCCCCAGGCACGAGGCGGCCCGCCTCGACCAGCCGGCGGTACCGGAGTTCGTCAGCAGCGGTCTCCTTCACCGCTCCGGGAAGAGGCCCGGGAACCAACGCCCGGCCAGCGCAGCCGGGAAGGTCAGCCGCAGCGGGGCGCGGCTGCTCTCGGAGTTGAGCACCCCGGCCTCCTGCAGCGCCGCGACGATGCGCCGGCCCTGCCGGTCCGAGTGTCCGAGCACGCCAGCGACCTCGCCGCGAGGCAGCTCGCCCCGGTAGACCACGGCCTGCAGCAGGTCGCCGGACTTCGCCGGCAGGTTGCCTAGTCGGATCTCCTCTTCAGACCAGGTCCGGATGCGTGCCAGCAGCCGGTCCGGCTGGACCAGCGACTCCATGAACCGGACCTGGTCGAGGCAGGTCTCGAGGAACCAGGCGGTGAAGGTCGCCAACGCCTCCTCGCTCATCGAGCCTCGGCCGTCGAGGTCGCCGCGGCGGGGCTGGTCGCATTCGGCCAGGTGGCGCCGGTAGTCGCCGACGTTGCGGGCGAGCCCCCGGGCGATCGACCAGACGCCGCCGGTGTCGAGCGCATCGACCAGCAGCGCGTGCGACATGAGGCGCGCCACGCGCCCGTTGCCGTCGAGGAACGGGTGGATCCAGAGCAGGCGGTGGTGCGCAGCGGCCGCCGCCAGGATGGCGTCGGTCCGGCCCAGGCCGGCATAGGCGGCCCCGAAGTGCTCCAGGAAGCGGGGCACGGCGCCCGGGCTGATGGCCACGTGACCACCCACCTTGACGTCGCTGCCCCGAAGCTCGCCCGGCTCCACGCGAAGCTTCGCCCCGGTGTCGGGGTTCTCGGCCCAGCAGAGCTCGGCGGGCAGGTGCAGGTAGAAGCGGCGGTGCAGCTCGCGCAGGCCCCCGGGCGTGGCCGCCGAGCCCTTCAGCCCACCGGCGTCGATCCAGCGCTGCACCTCGACGTGGGCCCGGGCCTCCAGCTGGAGCTCCCGCTGGCGCCGGTCCTTGCTGAGATCGGAGCGGATGGCCCGCTCGATGTCGATGGGGTGGGTGTCGTGCCCTTCGATGAGGTTGCTGTAGTAGCAGTTCATGGCCCGCACCAGCTCCGCGAGAGAGGCCAGGACCAGCGGGGGCAGGCTGCGACGGAAGC
Organism: Myxococcales bacterium; assembly: GCA_021806645.1. Classification (GTDB taxonomy): domain Bacteria; phylum Myxococcota; class Myxococcia; order Myxococcales; family Anaeromyxobacteraceae; genus JADKCZ01. The sequence continues at coordinate 100,992 of JAJZQX010000011.1, forward strand.
CGGACGCCTGGGCGGCGAGGTCGAGGGCGAGGTCGTTGAGGCGGGGCCGGTGGCGCGAGCCTTCCGGCAGGCGCATCGGTTCCATCATGGCTGGCGACTCGCCCCGGTCCAGCTTCATGGCCGGTATCTTGGCCGTTTACGTGGCCGAGTCAAGATAGCGACAACCGTCTGATATAACCAGTGAACGGTATGCATATCCGACATTCAGGCCATCGTAATGTCCGGTTCCATGTCCGGTATGATCCTCCCCCAAGTCCGTCGCCCACGTACCATCAGCCAGGGTCGAACGACGCAGCCCCACCTGAAGCGCCTCCTGGAGATCACCATGCCGCTCGTCGTCCGACCGAACCAGATGAGAGAGGGCCCCTGGCTCGACCGGCTCTTCCCGATCCACCTCCCCGACGGACGCGTGGTGGCGGTGACGGCCTTCTCGGTGCTGCCGTCCAACCACGGCATCCTCGAGGGTGGCCTCAATCCGCAGGCGAATGCCCGCCAGCGGGAGCGGATGCGCACGATCGCGGCGGAGCGCCACGGCGGGCGCGTGATCGAGTTGGAGCCGGACATCGAGCCGCTCCCCGAGATCTCCACCCCCAGGCGTCCGGGGGAGCGACTCCCCTGGATGGCCTGCACGGCGCGGCTCTCCTCCAGGCCGATCAACCCGAAGATGGTCTCGTCGGAGTTGACGCTGCTCTGGTGGATGGACGCCTTCGAGCTGCCGCTCCCCCAGGAGATCGAGCGTGTGGCGGCGGGCCTGGATTGGGCCGGGTCCGCCCAGGATGTGGACCTGCCCTGATCTGGCTCCATCGCCTGGCAGGGAGGCGCTGTTCAGGCCTGGGGCTCGTCGGAGTAGAGCTCCAGCAGCGCCTTCGCCTGCTTCTCCAGGAGCTCCACCGCCTCCTTCGGCCCCGCGATGGTCGCCTCGCCGCCGTACCCGAGCACCTGCCCGACCAGGTAGTTCCCCGGAGTCACCATGGACTTCACGCTGACCGAGCCCTCCGGCCCGGCCTCGGCCCGCCCGGCCGCACGCGCCTTCGCCAGCGCCGCCGACAGGCCGGTGAACCGGAGCGTCACCTCGACCTCGGCGCCCGACTCGAAGTAGAGCCCCTTCCTGAGATACCGCGCCACCGGAGGCCCCTGGTGCGCCCCGAACAGGCGCGTGCCCAGTTCCACCGAGACCACCCGGTCGAGCCGGTAGAGGTGCTCCGCCCTCTTCTCCACGTTCCAGGCCGCCAGGTACCAGAGGCCGTCGCGCTGGAAGAGGAGCCGCGGCTCGACGACGCGCCTCGTGATCTCGGCGTCGGCGACGGCCCGGTACTCGAGCGTGGTCTCCAGCCGCTGCGCGATGGCCTGCTGCAGCGACGGCGCCCACGGCTCGGGCGGCTTCCCGCCGAGGTCGAGCCCCTTCGCCAGCCGATCGGCCTCGCCACGCAGGACCTCGGGCACCGCCCTGCGGAGCTTGCGGATCGCCTCCTTGACGGGCTTGCTGCCGTCCTTCTCGAACGGGGCCAGGGCCGCCAGCAAGACCGCCCCCTCGGCCAGCGAGAATGCGGGGGGCGTCCCGAAGTGGTGAGCGTAGGTGACCTGCACCTCGCCGTCCTCGACGTAGAGGTCGATGGCCTCCTCGGCGCCGCTCGGATCCACCCAGAGGTCCTGCACCGAGGCGATGTCGTCGCGGAGCTGGGCCTCGCTCCGGGCGCCGCAGGCCTCCGCGGCCCTGGCGAGCGGCAGGCCGCGCCCGCTCCGCGCCGCGCGCGCGACCACCGGGATGAGGAGGAGGAGCCGGCGGAGCCGCTGCACGGAGAGGTCGCTCACGGCGTCCGCCCCGCTTCCGTCCCGACGATGCCCTCGAGGATCTCACGCGCCATGGCGCGTCCCTCGGCCGGCTCGACCAGCTCGGCCTCGAGCCCCCAGGCGAGCGCCTGCCGGACCAGGCCGCGCAGGTTGCGGACCTCGAGCCGCGCCAGGCGAGCGCCGCCCGGCTCGGTCGAGAGCGCGGCCTCGGGCAGGAGCTGCTTCGCCACCCGCGCCAGCGAGCCGCGGAAGCGAACGGCGGCCTGCACCGGCGCGTGGACGTCGTAGTCCCAGGCCTGCTGCCTCGACCAGCGCCGGATGTCGAAGCCGGCGGGGAGCTCGTAGTCGGGGTCCTGTGCCCTGACGCCGTTCATCTTCAGCGAGCGGCAGCGCGAGAGGTAGAAGATGCGGACCCCCTTCCGCAGGTGGCAGAAGCCGACCAGGATCCACTCGCCCCGCCGCAGGGCCCAGCCGTAGACGTCCACCTGGCGAGGGGCCACCTCGCCCGTGCTGGCGCGCCAGTAGTCGATCGTGACGGTCTTGCGGCGCGTCCAGGCGTCGATGAGCTTGTCGAGCAGCTTCTGCTGCGCGGAGGCGTCCACGCCGCCGTCGGCCGTGAGCTCCTCCATCGGCGCGGCGCGGGGAGGCATCCCCTTGCTGCCCACGATGAGCTTGCGGAGCGCGTTCTCCAGCTCGTCGCGCAGCGGATGGTCCGAGAGGCGCAGCGCGCCGGTGCCGGCGGCCCAGACCAGCGCCGCCTCGTCGGGCGTGAACTCCACCGGCGGGAGCGTGCTGGAGCGGGCGTCGAGCACGTAGCCGATCGCCTCCCCCCGGCCGCCCAGTTCCACGGTCTCGAGCGCGAAGCCGAGGTCCCGGAGGAGCGCCTTGTCGCGGCCGAACTTCTTCTCCCTGGCGGCCGGGTCGCCGGCGTACTCCTCGGGGAACGCGGCGTAGATGCGCTCGCGGCTGGCCGGCTCGTCCTGGGTGAGGAGCCACTGGGCCAGGCGCAGGCAGCGGACCGCGCCGGTGTCGTTCTTGGGCCTGGCGCGGGGAGCGGGCATGAGCGGAGGGGAGTCTACCGCGACAGGCGTACCGAGAGATGAGGCGAGTGAGAAGTGCCCCAGGAGTCCGGGCCCCGTTGTAGAACCGAAGGTATGCACGAGGTCTGGCCGGCCCTGTTCGTCGCGGAGCGCGCTTCGTGGTCGCCCTGGAGGACGGTCGAGTCCTGGGCACCGCCGAAGGCACCGTTCCCGCGGCCATCGAGTTCGCTGGCCCACTCGCACATGGCGAGCACCTGCGCCTCGTCCGGGATGAGGCCAGGCTCGCCTCGCCGACCAGCGCGCTTCAGTACGCCAGCAAGAAGTCCCGAAGCGGCACGACCAGCAGCCGATCATCGTCCAGCCCGGACGTGTCCCGGGTCACGAGCAGGCCGCGCCGGCACTTGAACTGCTCCATGAAGCGGCGGAGCGCCGCGAAGTCGGCGTCGTCGATGCGGTGCCGGAACTTCACCTCGACAGGAAGGACCGCCCCGTCGGTTCGCTCGGCCACGAAGTCGACTTCCTGGAACGGCGAGCGACGGTCTGCCGGGTTGAGCCGCTCCCGGTAGAAGTGGGCCGCGAGGTCGGCGTCCCGGATCACCGACTGGACGACGGTCTCGACGAGCGGGCCGACCACGTCCGGCGCCGACTCCCACAGCGACGGAGCGCCGCGGAAGATGGCGTTGCGGACCCCGAGGTCGGTGAGCGTGGTCTTGACCGGGACGCGGGCCGTCTTGGCCTTGGCGAGCGGGAAGCGGCGGAACTCGCGGATGAGGAGGGCGTCCGCCAGGTAGTGGAGGTAGCGCCCGACGGTTGGCTGGTTGGTGCGCAGGCCGGCGGCGTTGGCCTCGGCGGCCAGCTCGAGCTGGCTCACCTCCTGTCCCGTTCGCCGCGCTACAGAGAGGTACAGGTGCCGGAGGAGCTGAGGTTGCTGGATGGGGAAGAGATCCGGGATGTCGACGCCGAGGACCCGGTCGAACACCGTCTCGATGAGGTAGTCGGCCCAACCGTCCTCCGCGACCTCACCCGAGTGGAGCCGCGGATAGCCGCCCCGGTTGTAGTAGCGGTCGAGGGCCTGCGCGAGCGCCGGGGCATGCATCTCTCCGAATGCGTGGAGTTCCCTGAAGACGTCTCGCGCCTCGGTCTCGAAGGTCTTGAGGAAGCGGAGGGGCGCGGTGGGCGGTGCGAGCTCGGGGTGCCACGCCTCAACGACCTCGCGGAACGAAAACGGAGGGAACTCGGTGGTCACGACCCGGCCTGCAAGGCTCTCCCGCGTGCCCTTGGCGACGAGGACACTGGAGGATCCCGTCACCACCATCCGAGCACGGGTCGTCTCGGCGAGATGCTTCACTTCCTCGTTCCACCGCGGCAGCTTGTGGACCTCGTCGAGGAGGAGGAAGGCGGGCTCGCCGCTGTTGAGGTCTCGCTGGCGGACGTTGGCCTCGAACCACCGGACGAGGCCGAGCAAGCCGCCCGCCTCTCGCAGCGTCTGGAGGTCGAAGCGGAGCACCAGGACGTCCGTGGGCCTCACGCCGTCGGCGAGGAGCGCCTCCACGAGCTGGAGCGTGGAGGTGGTCTTGCCGACCTGGCGAGGGCCTCGGATCACCTGGATGAGCGGGGACTTCTGACGAAGCCGCTCCGAGAGCAGTCGTGTCTGGCGGCGCCGGAAGGCTGGCACGGCAGGCCGGACCAGATGCGGTGGGCTCCACCAGGTGTTCAACCCACGCAGGAGGGCGGGGAGTTCTGGCGGGACGAGGGCAAGCTGGCCGGCTGGGCGATCGACCATGGTGCACAAGCTATACGCATATGTATAACTGGTCCAGTCCAGGTCCGGTCGGACACGGGTGCCATGGCCCGCTCGGTCCTGGGTGCCGCACAGGGGAGGCGCGACGCGAGCGAGTACCAGTACCGCTTCAGCTCCGGCGCGGCCTCTTCCTCGGGCCGGTTCGCCGGGGTGATCGCACCAGCCAGGATCAGGTCGCTGTCGAGATCGGTGGCGATGTGACGCCTGTAACCGTTGAACCGCTTCGACTTGCTCTTCCGCCCATGCCGCATCTCGCCGTCCTCCACCGAGACGCGGCGGTCCGGCGCGACGCCCTCGCGGATCTTCACGCCGCCGCCAAAGTTCATGGGGACTTCAAGCAGATCGGTGCTCTGGCCCGGGTCACGGACAGTGGGTGGAGCAGCGTGTTCGCCGTGATAGCTTCCCCCACGCCCTTCACTCCTGCGCCCCCGGGCCTCCCGCCGACCGCTCCATGCCCAAAGCCTTGCCCCACAAGTGGCAGTTCAAGGCCAGGTTCCGGCGCCACGCCTTCGGGTGGCGCTCGCAGCCGGCCATGCAGCGGCTGAGGGAGGCGCTCACCGAGATCCGCAAGGCCGCCCGCCAGTCCCTGGTGATCGGCGCCGAGGGTGGGGTTGTGCTCATCGAGCGCCTCTCTCCGGCCATCGAGCAGGTGGACAGCTCCTCGGGCGCCATCGGCTCCGCCGTGTACGTGGCCCTCGAGGAGCTGGCGGGGCTCATCTCAGACGCTCCGGCCCCGCCGGCGGTGCGCGAGGCCTGGATCGAGCGGCTCTGGCAGGCCTTCAATGACGACGAGATCCCCTACCTCGAGAGCCTCGGCGAACACTGGGGCGCCATCTGCGGCTCGCGGGAGCGCGCCTCGGCGTGGGCCGACGAGCACCTGTGGGTCACCTCCCAGGCGCTGGGCCCCGACCCGAGCATGCGCGGCTACTACAAGGGCGCGACCGCTTGCCTGAGCTGCCTGCACCGGGCCGAGCGGTTCGAGGAACTCCTGGCCCTGGTCGAGCGCGAGCCGACCGCCTTGTGGCACTACCGGGAGTGGGGCGTGCGCGCGCTCGTCGGCCTCGGCCGGAAGGACGACGCAATCCGGTTCGCCGAGGCGAGCCGCGGCAAGTGGACCAACGACCTCGCCGTGGACAAGGCGTGCGAGGAGATCCTGCTCTCCTCCGGGCTGGCGGACGAGGCGTACCGGCGCTACGGCGTCCGCGCGGGCCGTGGAGGCACCTTCCTCGCCACCTATCGAGCGCTGGCGAAGCGATACCCGCACAAGGCACCCGCCGAGCTGCTCGCTGACCTGGTGGCCACCACGCCCGGCCAGGAGGGGAAGTGGTTCGCCGCGGCGAAGGACGCGGGGCTCCTCGACGAGGCGCTGGCTCTCGCGAGCCGGACGCCGACCGACCCGAAGACGCTGACGCGGGCCGCCCGCGACCATGTCGAGGAGGAGCCCGAGTTTGCGCTCGGCGCCGGCATGGCCGCGCTGCGCTGGCTCGCCGAGGGATACGGCTACGAGATCACCGGCGCCGATGTCTGGTCGGCGTTCGCGAACACCATGAACGCAGCGCGAGTCCTGGGCCGCGAGCAGGCGGCGCGCGGTGAGATCCGGGCGCTGGTGGAGAGCGACCGGACCGGGTTCCTGGCGAAGGTGCTCGGGCGAGAGCTGGGGAGCGGTTGAAGGAGCGACCAGGCGGACGCCGCGATGGCCTCCTCCCAGCCGAACCAGGGGGATTGTGCGTCTTGGGATGTCCCTCCCGGTGCTACGCTCCCCTCGCTGATGTCCTCCCCCTTTCTCTCCATGCCCGAGACCGCGTGGGTCGGCTCCAATGCCCTCGCCTTCGCGATCCGCGACAGCTTCCCGGTCACTCCAGGCCACACACTGGTCATCCCGCGCCGCGAGATGCCGACCTGGTTCGACGCGACCCGCGAGGAGCAACTCGCGATCCTCGACCTCGTCGGCGAGGTGAAGCGCCAGCTCGACGCCGAGCTGCACCCGCACGGCTACAACGTCGGGTTCAACGCGGGCGAGGCGGCTGGCCAGACGGTGATGCACCTGCACGTCCACGTCATCCCCCGGTACGAGGGGGACATGGACGACCCGCGAGGCGGCGTCCGGCACGTCATCCCGTGGAAGGGGAACTACAAGCGCACGCTGGCGGCGCCGCTCGCGACGGGCGGCCTGGCCGACCCGTTCCTCACCCACCTGCGGCCGCTCTTCGCGGAGAGCCGCGAGGTGGCCATCGTGGCCGCCTTTGTCCAGGACAGCGGCCTGGCGCTCCTGCAGGACCCGGTGCTGTCCGCGGTGGCCCGCGGCGCGCGCGTGAAGCTGGTCACGGGCGACTACCTGGACATCACCCAGGCCGAGGCGCTCCAGCGGCTACTCGACTGGCAGGGTGCACCGGCGCCGGAGGGCGAGGACGGGGCCTTCGAGGTCCGCATCGTCGAGACCGCGAAGCTGGCCGGACCGAGCCGCTCCTTCCATCCCAAGTCCTGGCGCTTCGAGGGGCCGGAGATGGGGGTCGCCTGGGTCGGCAGCTCCAATGTCTCCGCGTCGGCGCTTCGCTCCGGTGTGGAGTGGAACCTGCGGGTGGATCGTTGGCGCGACCCCGATGCGGTCGACCGGGTTCGGGCGGCCTTCCAGGCGCTCTGGGCGAGCGCCTCGCCGCTCACGCAGGCCTGGGTGGCGGCCTACGCCCAGCGAGCCCGTCAGCAGGTCGCGCGGCTGCCGCCGGGCGAGGCGGAGCCAGAGCCGCTCACGCCGGCGCCGAAGCCGCACCCGGTCCAGCTCGAGGCGCTCGATGCCCTGCAGCTGGCCCGGGCGGAGGGCAAGCGCCGGGCCCTGGTGGTCATGGCCACGGGCCTCGGCAAGACGCTGCTCGCCGCGCTCGACGCCGCGGCCTACGGCCGGGAGCTCGGCCACCCCACGCGCGTGCTCTTCCTGGCCCACCGCAAGGAGCTGCTGACGCAGGCCGCGACGACGCTCCGGCTGGTGTTGCGGGAGGGGCGGCCGAGCCTTCAGATCGGCTGGTACGCCGAAGGGCGCGCCGAGCTGGACGCCGACGTGGTGGTGGCGTCGATCCAGACCATCGCGCGGCCGGAGCACCTCGACCGCCTGGCCGGCCAGGCCTTCGACTACGTGGTGGTGGACGAAGCGCACCACGCCGAGGCGGCCACCTACCGGCGAATCCTCTCGCGCATCACGCCGGGCTTCCTGCTCGGCCTCACGGCCACGCCGGACCGCGCCGACGAGGGGGACATCGTCGGCCTCTTCGACGACCACGTGGCCTTCCGAGCCGACCTGGGCGTCGGCATCCAGGTCGGCCGCCTGGTGCCGTTCGCCTACTTCGGCCTGAAGGACACGGTCGACTACTCGTTCGAGAACATCCCGTGGCGGAACCGCCGCTTCGACCCGGCGGCCCTCGAGCGGGCGGTCCAGACCCAGCGGCGCATGGAGGCGCTCTGGGCAGCATGGCAGGAGCACCCAGGGACGAGGTCGCTCGTCTTCTGCTGCTCCATCGCGCACGCCGCCTTCGTCCAGCGCTGGCTCGCCGAGAAGGGGCTCCGCACCCGGCTGGTCCACTCCGGTCCGGGCTCGGACGACCGGAGCGCCGCGCTCAGCGATCTGGAGGCCGGTCACATCGACGCGGTCTGCGCGGTGGACCTCTTCAATGAAGGAGTGGATGTCCCGCTCATCGACAGGGTGGTGATGCTCCGCCCGACGGAGTCGCCGATTCTGTTCCTCCAGCAGCTGGGGCGCGGGCTGCGCACGGCCGAGGGCAAGGCGCAGCTCACGGTCATCGACTTCGTCGGCAACCACCGCGTCTTCCTGGACCGAGTGCGGACGCTGCTGTCGCTGGGTGGGCGCGGCACCGCGCTCCGGGAGCTCGTGGATGGCGCCGGCTCGCTCGAGCTGCCCAGCGGTTGCTCAGTGGAGATCGAGCTCGGGGCCATCGAGCTGCTCCGCTCGCTCCTGCCCCGGGGCGGCAGCGAGGTGGAGCGCGTCTACCGTGAGCTGTACGCCGCCCGGGGCGAGCGCCCGCGCATCGGCGAGCTGCTCCGGATGAACCTGTCGCCGAGCACACTCCGAGCGGCGCACGGGAGCTGGCTCGACTTCGTCGCTGGGGAGGGGCATCTGACCGCCGACGAGGTCAAGGTCCTCGCCGCGGCAGGGCGCTGGTTCTCGGAGCTCGAGACGTCGCCGATGACCAAGTGCTTCAAGATGGTCGTCCTGGAGGCGCTCATCGAGCAGGACGCGCTGCGCTCCGGCGTCACGCTGGAGCAACTCGCCGCGAAGTCCCACGAGATCCTCGCGCGCTCGCCGGAGCTGTTACAGGACCTGGAGGCCGTGAAGGAGCTGCCGGAGCCGAAGGCGCCGGACGCGAGGACCTGGCAGGCCTACTGGCGGAAGAACCCGGTGGCGGCCTGGGCGGGGACGCCCGAGAAGCCGGGCGACTGGTTCCGGGTCGAGGGGGAGCGCTTCCAGCCCCGGCTGCCGATCCCAGACGGCCTGGACGAGGTCTTCGAGGAGCTGACGCTCGAGCTGGTGGACTACCGCCTGGCCATGTACCGGCGCCGGCTGGACCAGGCGGCGACGTCCGGCGCCTTCACCTGCAAGGTCTTCTCCAACAACAAGGGGCCGGTGCTCAAGCTGCCCGACCGGACCCGCCGGCCCGACCTGCCGTTGGGTGACGTGGACGTGCGCCTGCCGGACGGCTCCGTCTGGCGTTTCCGGTTCGTGTCCATCGCCTGCAACGTGGCGCATCCGGTCGGCAGCGACCGGAACCAGCTCGCTGACCTTCTCCGCCGCTGGTTTGGCCCGACGGCGGGTCGCCCCGGAACCGCCTTTCACGTCCGGTTCACGCCCTCGCCGGACGGCCTGTGGGTCGAGCCGCTGGGCCAGGTGATCGAGCTGCCACCCCGCGGCGCCGTCACGGCGTTCCCGTCCCTCCGGGCCGCCGCCGGCCGCGTCCTGGGAGAGGTGGCTGGGGCGCCCGAGCCCGAGCAGGTCTTGTTGCCGGTGAAGACTCGTGCCCCCGACATCTTCGCGGTGCGCGCGGCCGGCGACTCCATGGACGGCGGCGCGGACCCCATTCGCGACGGCGACTGGTTGATCTTCAAGTACGCACGCGGCGCCGGCCTGGGCGCGGTGGAGGGGCGGGTTGCGCTGGTGGAGACCGAGGGCCAGCACGGTGACGCCGGCTACCAGGTGAAGCGGGTGGTTCGGGAGGGTGGCCGCTGGTTCCTCGCGTCGGACCGCGCGGGTGCCGAGCGCTTCGAGGCCTCGGAACAGACGCGGGTGGTGGCGCTCCTCGTCGAGCGGCTCCGCCCCGAGGCCCTGGCGCCCGAGGTCGGGGCAACCTTTGACGACGACGGGCTCGCCAAGGCCTTTGGCCTTGGCCAGCCGCCGGTGGACGGCCGGGTGGGTGGGCACCTGTTCCTGCTCGTCGAGAAGCGCGGGGAGCTGGTCGCGCCGGACCGCGTGAAGCGGCGCGTCGCCGACCGGCGGCCGGGCGAGACGGCCTACGTGCTTACCCGGGAGGGCCCGGAGGTGGCGTGGCGGTACGGCGGGGTAGGGCGGTGGAGCGAAGCCGCAGGGGCGTGGGTGCTGCCCGAGGTAGACTTCGCCACGTGGAGGGCGTTGGGGAAGGGCCGGAGCGCGTCACGTAGGCTGGCCCCGGTCTTCGAAACCCGGGCCTCGGACCTGGTCGACCGGGTCCTGGCCACCGTGGCGGAGGGCGGCTGGGTCGAGTTCGGAGGGAAGCGCTGCCGAGTCGTCGGAAAGGCCAAGAGCGGCGGGCTCCGCGTCGACGGTGGCCCCGGTGGTTTCGCCGAGCGGACCGTCTCCCTTACCGATTTTGCGTGGGCGCTTGCGGCGAGCCGTGACGTCGAAGAGCACGGGGGCGTGCTGGACGAGGCACGGGTAAACCGGCTGCGTTACCTGGAGGGAACGCCAAAGGAGTCCACGCGGTGGATTGATACCGGATGGGCTCTCGTGGCGGTTCGCGGACTCGGTGGCAGTTCTGGCGAATGACCCGGTACCGGGCCGCAGGGGTTACCAGCGGGGCCGCATGGTCAGGCAGCCGTTACGAAATCGCCGCCCCTGAGGCTCAGGACCGCACGTAAGAGTCCAATCGCTCCTTGTGAACATTGGGACTTTGCGAAGCAGTCCACCGCGCCGGAGCAAGCCGAGATGACCTCACGGACCGCAAAGGCGTGCAAGGTGGTTGTCCTGCGATTGGATTTGATCTGCGGGTTGAAGGCCATACACTCGCAGCCAGCTTGCTCACTCAGCTCAACCCAAGGTGGATGCCACGATGAACGAGACCACCCTCCGCCGTCTCCTGAAGCGCGTCGCCAGCGGTGCCACCCCGCTCGACGCGGCGGTGGCGGCGCTCAAGGCCGCCCCTTTCGAGCGGCTCGGCGACGTGGCCACGCTCGATACCCACCGGGCCCTGCGCCAGGGGATGCCGGAGGTGGTGCTGGCCGATCGCAAGTCAGCGGCGCAGCTGGTGGCCATCGTCAAGCGGCTGGCCGCCCACGGCCCGCTGCTGGTGACGCGCCTCTCGCCGGAGAAGGCCGTGCCGGTGAAGCGGGCCGTCAAGGGGTCGATCTACGACCCGGTCTCGCGCACCCTGCGGCGCGGCCGGATGGAGCTCCCGGCGCTGGGGCCGGTGGCGGTCTGCTGCGCCGGCACCAGCGACGTGCCGGTCTGCGAGGAGGCGGTGGTCACCCTCGAGGTCATGGGGGTCGAGGCGCTGCGCGTCTATGACGTGGGCGTGGCCGGGATCCACCGGCTGCTGGCGCGGCGCGAGGAGCTCACCCGGGCCCGCGCCGTGGTGGTGGCGGCCGGCATGGAGGGGGCGCTGCCGAGTGTGGTGGGCGGCCTGGTGGGGCGTCCGGTCATCGCCGTGCCGACCTCGGTCGGCTACGGGGCCTCGCTGGGCGGCATCGCCGCGCTGCTGGCCATGCTCAACTCCTGCGCCCCCAACGTGACCGTGGTCAACATCGACAACGGTTTCGGCGCCGGCTTCGTGGCGGGGTTGATCGCCCGCGGCTGACGTGCTCCGCTCACGGTGACCATGCCCCAGCGCCTCCTTCTCCTCGAACCGATCGGCGGCCTGGCCGGCGACATGTTCCTCGCCGCCGCGCTCGACCTGGGCGTGGACCGCGCCGACCTGGAGGCGCAGCTCGCCACCTTGGCGCTACCGGGCTGGCGGCTGGATGTGCGCCGGATCGAGGTGAACGCCATCGCAGCCATCCACGTCGACGTGTACGTCGATGGTCCGCCCGGCCCGGCCCGGCGGCTCGCCGATCTGACTGCCATCGTCGAGTCGAGCGGCCTCTCGCCGCGGAGCCGGGCGGCGGCCCGTGACCTCTTCACCCGGCTGGCTCGGGCCGAGGCCAAGGTGCACGGCTGCGGCGTCGAGGAGGTCCACTTCCACGAGGTCGGGGCAGTCGACTCGATCATCGACGTCTGCGGCGCGGTGGTGGTGATGGAGCTGCTTGGCTGGCCGCGCGCGGTGGCCTCGCCGCCCGAACTCGGCAGCGGCTTCGTCAAGACCGCGCACGGCCTGCTCCCGGTCCCGCCGCCGGCGGTGCTGGAGCTGCTGGTCGGCCTGCCGGTGCGGCCGGGCGGGCCGGCCGGTGAGGCGGTCACTCCCACCGGGGCGGCGCTGCTGGCCGGCCTCTTCGAACTCGGCCCGCTCCCGGCCCACCGCCCCGGCCGGATCGGTTACGGCGCCGGCACGGCGCGCTGGATCGACAGGCCCAACCTGGTCCGGCTCACGCTGGGAGAAGCGGTGTAGGTCGGGAAACCGGACGCCGAGGCGCCGCTGATCCCTCCGGAAGCGCCGTCGTGCCAGCCTGGCTACAGGACCGGAAGCGGACGGCCAGCAAGTTCGTTCAACCGACCGGTGCGGAAGGGCTCCAGATCGAGCGCCACCAGCTTGAAGCCCGCCAGCTTCACTGCGCTCGCAACATCGGCACGGCGAGCATATGCCGTGTCCATCTCCTCGGCCGAGACCTCGACCCGACCGATGTCCCCGTGCCAGCGTACGCGAAAATTCCGCAGGCCAAGGTCCCGGAGTGCCGCCTCGGCCCGCTCCACTTGCAGGAGGCGCTCCGGAGTCACCTCGGTGCCGTACGGGAGGCGTGACGCAAGGCAGGCCATCTGCGGCTTGTCCCAGGTCGGCAGCCCGAGCGAACGGCTCCAGGATCGGATCTCGTCCTTGGTGAGCCCAGCGTCCGCCAGCGGGGAGGAAACATTTGCTTCCAAGGCTGCTCGGTGGCCTGGTCGATGGTCCCGCCGGTCATCGGCATTGAAGCCGTCGACGACGGCAGGCAACCCCTCCCGCTGTGCCGTGTGGGCGCAGAGCCTGTAGAGCTCAGTCTTGCAGAAGTAGCAGCGGTCCAGATCGTTTGCTCGGTAACGCGGGTCCGCTCCCTCCTGGCTCTCGACCGCGAGATGACGCACACCGAGAAGGGTGGCGAGCTGCCGCGCCGCGTCTCGCTCGGACCGAGGCACACTCGGCGAGTGCGCCGTGAGGGCGACGACCCGGTCCCCGAGCACGTCGTGAGCAACAGCAAGAACGAGGGCCGAGTCGACGCCCCCGGAAAAGGCCACGAGCACGCCCTTCAGCTCCGCGAGCAAGGCCCGCAGTCGCGCCATCTTGTCTGCGCTCTGGCGTTGAAGCTCGATGTGGTCGGTCATGGTCCTGCTGGCCTCCTGCAGGTGATAGTCCGGCGACCCGGCTCGTGCATCTGGAAATCGGTCGTACCAGGTCTGGGAAGCGACTTCGGTGACCAGCCAGGGCGGCCGTGGACCAGTGACTTCGCTTGACAGGTCAATTCCGGTCGGGTACCGCTGAGCACATCCGTGAAATCACCATTTCACATTCTGAAACGTCCAGGCTCGCCCCGACGCTACCAGATCAAGGTCCTGGAGAAGGCGCTCGCCGTGCTCGACCTCCTCGGCGAGGCCGAAGGAGCGCTCACGCTCTCGGAGGTCAGCGAGCGGCTCTCCCTGAGCAAACCTACGGCGTTCCGGATCCTGAGCGTCCTGGACCAGGCCAGCTACCTGGAGCGGGCGCCGGGCTCGCAGGGCTACCGCCTCGGGCTCAAGCTCTCCCGGCTCGGCGCGCGGGTAGACCGCACCATGGCATTCCAGAAGGTCGCCAGGCCATTCCTCGTGGAATTGAAGGAGCGGTGTGGCGAGACCGTGCACCTCACCGTGCTCGAGAACGGGGAGGCGCTCTACCTCGACAAGATAGAGGGGCAGCGCGCGGTGCGAGTCGTCTCGCGCGTGGGCATGAGGCTCCCCGCGCACTGCTCCGGCGTCGGCAAGGTGCTGCTGGCCTACCTACCGGACGACGAGGTTGCCGAGGTCATTCTCGAGCGCGGCCTGGCGCGCCTGACTCCGAACACCATCACGGATCGGACCGCGCTCCGAGCCGAGCTGAAGCGGATCCGTGAGCGTGGATTCGCCATCGACAACGAGGAGATCGAGGTTGGACTCAAGTGCGTTGCGGCGCCGATCCGGGATGCCTCCGGCGAAGTCAGGGCTGCACTGAGCATCTCGGGGCCGAAGTTCCGGTTCACCGAGGCAGAGACCAAGAAGCTCGTGAACCTCGTGGTGCGCATGGCGGAGCAGATCTCCTCCGCCATCAGGCAGGAAGCCCTGGATCGGACAGAACTCAGGAGGGCACCGGATGCAATCGTCGATAGGACGGTCGGCAGGCGGCGCACGGCTGGCCGAAGCTGACCCGCGCAAGGCGCCGATCGACGTGCGTGAGGTGCTCCTCGCGCCGCTGGCCGGGAAGACCTTCCAGTTCGCGATCACGGCGGTCGAGCCGGCGGTCCTGGCGGGCTCGTTCCGGCTGGCCGAGAAGGCCAAGGAACTCGGGTTGCACATGAGCCAGGTGGCGGCCAACGGTGACCGGCTCGTGGCAGGCTCCATGGTGTGCCAGGCGCGGGCTGGAGCTGCTGGCCTGGCCCGCGCCGAGGAGCAACTCCTCGGGCTGATCGGCAAGGCCTCGGGGGTGGCGACGGCCGCCGCCGAGCTGGTCGCGATCTCCAGGGGTCGGGCGCGCATCGTGTGCGGCGCATGGAAGAAGGTCCCGGCGGAGATCCGGCTCGACCTGCGAGATGCCGCCGCCCTGGGAGGCGCCGGGATTCGCATGCTCGATCGCCCGTTCGTGTACCTCGACAAGAACCACGTTCGCATGCTCGGCGGCGTGGTCCGCGCCGTGAGGCAGGCGCGCCTGGTGGAGGGCCGCGCCATCGTGGTGCAGCTGCGCGGCGACGGCGACTCCATCGCCGATGAAGCAGAGGCGGCAGCGGCCGAAGGCGCCGAGATGCTCATGGTGGACACGGGTCGAGTGGCCGATCTGCAGGCGGTCGCCATGCGGGTGCGGTCGCGGGTGGAGCGACACGAGGTCCAGCTGGCGTTCGGTGGCGGAGTCCGCGCGGCGCACCTCGAGTCGGTGATCGAGGCAGGGGCCCATGTCATCGACGTGGGCCGGGCGATCCTGGACGCACCGATGGTCGACTTTCGTCTCGACGTGGGATGAGCGCCAGGATGGAACTGAACCTCCTCGAGAAGACCACCTTCTGGGTCGACGACATCGAGCTCGCCGAGGTCGACCTGGGAGCGCTCGCAGCGGCCGCTGCGCGGGCCATCGACCTTCCGGCTGACGAGGTGATGGTGGTCGATGTTCGTCCAGGGCTGGTGGCCTTCGACGTGCTTCGGCCGAAGGTCCTGGCCGAGGCGGTGGTCGGCAAGGAGCGGGTGCTCCTGGATGGCCTGGCCGCGGTGGCGGGGGTCACGCTCGGCCCTGCGGCGGCGGTGCACTCCGAGGGCGTGCTGGGGTTCATCGCGCTCGACCCCATCTCGGGGGCGAAGGCCGTCGAGGCCGGCGCGGCCATGGCGGTCTCCGTCCTCGAGAGGGTGGCCCGCCGGGCCATCGTCTTCGCGTCGGGGAGCGAGGTGCGCGACACCAAGATCCGCGACACCAACTCACCTTACCTCGTCGAGGTCCTCGGGAAGATCGGCTTCCAGGTCAAGTTCGGTGGCGTCCTCGAGGACCACCTGGGTTCCGTGGTGGCGGCCCTGGAGGACGCCATCGGGCGGGGCCACGGGCTGGTGGTGACCACGGGTGGCGTCGGGGCCGAGGACAAGGACTTCAACGTGGAGGCGGTGCTCCGGGTGGACCCCGATGCCCACACCCCCTGGATCCTCCGCTTCGAGCCCGACATGCGCCGCCATCACAAGCCGGGTGTCCGCATCGCCGTGGGACGGATCGGTCCGACCTTGCTGGTCGCGCTCCCGGGGCCCCACGACGAGGTCCGGGTAGCCGGCGAGGTGCTGGCCTCAGGCCTGGCCAGCGGGATGGCAGACGCCGAACTGGCGGAAGGGCTGGCCTCGGTGATCCGGGAACGCTGGCTCTCGAAGATGGCCAAGAATGGAGGCAACGGTGATCGACATCCCCACCCTGTCTAGCGCCCTGCTCGAGGCGGAGGCCACTCGCAAGGCGATCGACCCGCTGACGCTGGTGTATCCAGGCATGAAGATCGAGGACGCCTACCAGGTGCAGCTGGCCGGCATCCAGGTCAAGGTCGGCCGCGGCCGCCGGATCATCGGGAAGAAGATCGGCCTCACCAGCAAGGGGATGCAGGACCTCCTCGGGGTCCATGAGCCAGACTATGGGCACCTGCTGGACGACATGCTCGTCCCCGCCGGTCAGCCATGCCGCCGGAACTCGCTCCTGCTCCCCAAGGTGGAGGGGGAGGTGGCCTTCGTGATGAAGGATCGGCTCGCCGGGCCCGGCATCCACGTGGCCGACGTGCTGCGCGCCACCGCCGGGGTGATGCCGGCGCTGGAGATCGTCGACACCCGGATCCGGGACTGGAAGATCAAGCTCATCGACACGGTCGCCGACAACGCCTCCAGCGCGCGGTTCGTCCTGGGCTCACGGCTCCTGCCCGTGGAGCGGTTCGACCTGCGGCTCATCGGCATGTGCCTGGAGAAGAACGGACAGGTCGTGAACAATGGGGCCGGCGTGGCGGTGCTGGGACACCCGGCGGCGGCCGTGGCCTGGCTCGCCAACCGGCTGGCCGATTTCGGCGCGGCCCTGGAGGCGGGGGACATCGTCCTCTCCGGCGCGGTGACGGCGGCGGTGGACGTGGCCGCCGGTGACTTCGTAGAGGCCCACTTCGACCGGCTGGGCTCGGTCGCCGTGAAGTTCGTGTAGCTGGGAAGGGGCGTCCAGTGACGGAGAAGGTCAAGGTGGCGGTCATCGGGCCCGGCAACATCGGCACCGACCTCATGTACAAGCTCCTGCGGAGCAAGCAGCTAGAGCTGGTGTTGCTGGCGGGCGTCGAGGAGTCGGAGGGCATCCTGCGCGCGCGCGCGCTGGGGGTCCAGACCGTCATCGGCGACCTGAGGCCGGTCCTGGAGGATGCCTCGATCCGGATCGTCTTCGACGCCTCGAGCGCCAAGGCGCACCTGCGGCACGCTCGTAAGCTCGAGGCCGCCGGCAAGGTGGCCATCGATCTCACGCCAGCGGCGGTCGGGCCGTACGTCGTGCCCTCCGTCAATCTCGGATCGCTGCACGGCGCCAAGAACTTCAACATGGTCACCTGCGGTGGCCAGGCCACCGTGCCCATCGTGTACGCCATCAACCGGGCGGCGGGGGCCAGGTACGCCGAGATGGTGTCGGCCATCGCCAGCAAGAGCGCGGGCCCTGGGACCCGGAACAACATCGACGAGTTCACGCGGACCACCGCACGGGCGCTCTCGGTGCTGGGCGGGGCCAAGCGGAGCAAGGCCATCATCGTGCTCAACCCGGCCGAACCTCCCATGATCATGACCAACACCGTCTACGTCGAGGTGGATCGCCCCGACGAGGCGGCGATCCGGTCGTCGGTCGAGCAGATCGTGGCTGAGGTGCAGCAGTACGTGCCGGGGTACCGGCTGCGGGTCCCGCCGCAGCTCGAGGGCAACAAGGTCACCACCATCGTCGAGGTGGAAGGGGCCGGGGACTTCCTTCCGAAATATTCCGGGAACCTGGACATCATCACCGCGGCCGCGGTGGGTGTCGCCGAGAAGCTGGCGGCCGGATGGTCCAGGAAGGAGGCCACCGCGTGAGCGAGCCGAGCTTCGTCCATGTCCTCGATGCGACCCTCCGGGATGGCAGCCACCCAATGGGCCACTCCTTCACTCGCGAACAGATCGCGGCCGTAGCTGGCGGTCTCGACGCGGCGGGCCTCGAGTACATCGAGATCTCCCACGGTGATGGACTGGGCGGCTCCTCCATCAACTACGGGCGCTCGCTCCTCACTGACGAGGAGATGCTGGAGGCGGCCGCGCCGGTCATCCACCAGGCCAAGCTGACCGTGCTGCTGCTCCCGGGCATCGGCATCAAGGAAGACCTGGAGATGGCGGCCAAGCACGGCGCGAAAGCCGTGCGCATCGCCACGCACGTCACCGAGGCGGACATCGCGGCGCAGCACATCGAGCTGGCGCGGAAGCTGGGGATGGAGGCCTTCGGCTTCCTGATGATGTCCCACATGGCGCCGCCGGAGGTCGTGGCGGCCCAGGCGCGGCTCTTCGAGTCGTACGGCGCCACCACCGTCTACGTGGCGGACTCGGCTGGCACCATGCTGCCCGGGGACGTGAAGGCGCGAGTGAAGGCGGTCGTGGATGCCGTGAAGGTGCCGGTCGGCTTCCACGCCCACAACAATCTCTGCATGGCGGTGGCCAACTCGGTGGCGGCGCTGGAGGTCGGCGCCAGCTTCCTCGACGGCACCTGCCGCGGGCTCGGGGCGGGAGCGGGCAACGCCCAGCTCGAGGTGCTGGCAGGCGTCCTCGACAAGCTCGGGTACCGGTCCAGCCTCGACTTCTACAAGGTCATGGACGTGGCCGAGGAGATCGTCGCGCCCATGATGAAGCGGCCCCAGGTCGTCTCCAAGAACGCCCTCATGATGGGCTACGCCGGCGTCTACTCCAGCTTCCTGCTCTTCACCGCCAGGGCGGCGGAGCGCTTCGGCGTGGACGCCCGGGACATCCTGGTCGAGCTGGGCAAGCGGCGGATGGTGGGCGGCCAGGAGGACATGATCATCGACGTGGCCTACCGGCTGGCGGAGCAGCGCAAGGAGAAGACGGCATGAAGACCGTACGCCTCTTGGCCGTGGTGGATCCCGCGAAGTGCACCGGCTGCACCATCTGCGACCGGGTCTGCCCGACGCTGGCGATCAAGACCGACCGGAAGTTGCACCTGGCCTCGGTGGACGAGGCACGCTGCAGCGGCTGCCCGGCTTGCGAGCAGCGCTGCCCGGAGGGTGCCATCCACGTCGTGGTCAGGGAGCGCCCGTTCCACATGGGGGTCGAGGTGCCACCCGCCGACCGCGTGCAGGTCGACGCCATCTGCAGGAAGGCCAAGTTCCATCCGGAGCAGCTGGTCTGCTACTGCACCGCGACCCGAGCCGACGAGGTGGCGGCGGCCATCCTGCAGGGGGCGCACACGCCCGAGGAGATCTCCTACCGCACCGGCGTCCGGACCGGCTGCACAGTCGAGTGCCTGCAGCCGATGCTGCGGCTGCTGGACGCCGCGGGGATCTTCCCGAAGCCGCCGCCTGGGGGGTGGCAGTGGTACGGGAAGACGGTCACGGCCTGGGAGATCCCCGAGGCGATCAAGCGCAAGTACGGGGCGAGCGGCTTCTACTTCGACGAGGACATCGAGATCCTCGACCGCGTCGTCAACGCGCCATCGCAGGAAGAGTGAGGGAGGAGACCATGCGTCCACCCATTGCGCCCATGCCACCCCGCAAGTCGCAGTACGGGATCGACCCGTCGCTGGTGAGGCGCCGGGTCAGCGAGCTTCCCGGCATCACCTCGATCACCCTGAAGGAGCTCTTCCCCGAGCTGCCCGACGTGATCGTGCCCGGCCCGGGTGGCCTGCCCGCGGTCCGCAGGGCGGCCGAGGCCACGCTCGACGCCGTCGACATGTCGAGGATCAAGCCCGGAGACAGCGTCAACGTGCTCGCCTCCCACCACGGGTTCACGCTGCTCGGCGGCGAGCCGTACGCCGAGATGCTGAAGGCCATCAAGGACGTCATCGTGCGCCGGACCGGCTGCACCGACATCCGCCTCCGGGCCGGGGTCGGTCTCCGCTTCCGCGAGACCGAGGAGTACATCCGCCGCTTCGGGCTCGATACCCATTTCAACGGGAAGGCCATCGGCGTCGCCCCCATCGACCAGGCCATCCCCATCGAGACCGAGATCGGCACGCTCTACGGGATCAAGCGGGTCTACGACGCCGACTGGATCGTGCATGCGCACAACAGCGACGTCCGCGAGGTGCACTTCCACCGGCAGGTAGATCGCGCCGTGAAGCCGTTCGGCATGTCCTACGCCCGCATCGAGACCCGCTCGACCTACCACCAGAACATGGGGCCGCGCGCGGCCAACTTCATCGCTCGTGCCATCTTCGACTCCCCCTTCGTGCAGGGGAAGTACGCCTTCTCCTGCTTCCTCACCATGTCGCCGAACGGGATCATGGGCGTCGATGCGGACCGCGATCTCTACGCACTCAACGAGCGGGTGACCTTCACCGGGTGCAGCCTCTACGGCAGGGTCATGACCCTGTTCGGCGAGATCGACGAGTGCATCGTCGCCCTCGATTTCCCGTGCCCGGTGGTCTACGTCTTCTCGGCCGGCGTCATCTACGCGAACTTCGCGGGCGCCAACACCGACCTCTACGACCTGGAGCTCCCGCTGCCCGCGTACACCTGGTACACGGAGGCTTTCTACGGGAAGCAGGGCCGTCCGCTGCTCCCCGAGATACCTCCGCTCAACCCGGCCATCAAGATGTGCGTCCAGAATTACGCCTGGACCGGCTACCCGAGCGCCTTCTTCAGCGAGCACATCCCCACGGTGATCGTGGGGAAGGAACAGGCGGAGCTGTTCGACCGGGACGCCCAGAACGCGCTGTACACCAGCCACGCCAAGATCCTCGACACCACCGAGGAGGCGATGGCCTACGCCAGGAAGACCACGGGCAGCGAGAAGGTGCTGGTCTTCGACGGGGCGTTTGGCGGCCTGAACCTGACCGAACCCCTCGCGGAACTCCTGCTGAAGAAGGCGCCGGCGGTGAGTCGGCGCGTCGACGAGGAGCTGCTTCCCAAGTGGCTGCGGCAGCGCGGGATCTCGTCAGCGGCGTGACCTGCAGCCTTCAACTTGTCGCAGATGCACCACGCAGCAACCACCCACCACGGAGAGGTGCCCACATGAAGACCCGTCTTTCCACGGTTTCACTCGCGCTCGCGGGCGTCCTGTCCGCCGCCAGCGCCATCGCCGCCGAGCCCATCAAGATCGGCGTCGTCACCCCCCTCACCCAGACGTACGCGCCCATCGGGCAGCAGGTCCGCTGGGGCCTCGAGCTGGCCACCAAGGAGGTCAACGCGGCCGGTGGCATCCTGGGCCGCAAGGTGGAGCTGATCTTCGAGGATGAGGAGGCCAATCCCGCCGTGGCCACGCAGAAGGCCGAGAAGCTGTTCCAGGTCACCAAGGTCGACTTCCTGACCGGAACCGTAAACTCCGGTTCCACCCTGGCGGTGGGCCAGGTGGCGGAGCGCAACGACAGGCTGATCGCGACCACCGTCTCCTTCTCCGATGCCATCACCGGGGACAAGTGCTCGCCAAACGTGTTCCGCGTCAATGCCCGGGCCGGGCAGCAGTCCGCCGCCCTGGCGGAGTGGCTGAACAAGGAGAAGCCGGGCGCGTCGGTGTTCTTCCTCGGTCCGGACTACGAGATGGGCCGCAACACCGTGGCGGCCTTCAAGGCGGCGGTGGAGAGCCGCGGGATGAAGACGGTGGGCGAGATCTTCGCCCCGCTCGGCAACAAGGACTACTCCCCGTTCTTCGGCCAGATGCGGGCCGCCCGGCCGACGGTGCTCTACACCTCCGTGGCCGGCAACGACACCGCCCGCTTCTTCACGCAGCTGGAGGAGTACGGCCTGCGCAAGAACCTGCTCATCGTCGGAGCGTCGGGGACGGTCACGTCGCAGAACATGGGCGCCCTGGGGGCCGTCGCCGAGGGGTACGTGACCGGCGTCGGGTATTCGCCCGAGATCGATCTCCCCGCCAACAAGAAGTTCGTGACCAGCTTCCAGGCCATGGCCGGTGCCGCTCCAGACCTCTACGGCGCTGACTCTTACGGGCTCATCTACTTCTACAAGGCGGCGGTGGAGAAGGCCAAGTCCACCGACACCGCCAAGGTGCGCACGGCCATGCGTGGCCTGAAGTGGATGACGCCGCAGGGAGAGAAGGAGATGCGCGCGGGCGACCACCAGGCCATCCAGGACATGTACGCGGTCCGGGTCGAGGGTGGGAAGTTCCGCATCGTGAGCAAGGTGGCGGGAACGCTCGCGGTCGGACCGGACTCCTGCACCCGCTTCTAGCCGCCGAGCGAGGCCGAGACCGATGGGAGCCCTTGTCGACTACATCCAGTTCGTGCTGGTGCCTCAGGTCTTCAACGGGCTCACCATCGGGGTCGCGGTGATCCTGATCGCGCTCGGGCTCACCATCATCTTCGGTCTGCTCGACGTCTTCAACATGGCGCACGGCGAGTTCTACGCGCTGGGCGCCTACCTCGGGGTGACGTTGGCGGGCCGCGGCGTGAGCTTCTGGCTCCTGCTGCTGCTCGTCCCCCTCCTTCTCGTCCCCGTCGGGATCCTGGTGGATCGTGCGCTGATCCAGCGCGTGTTCCACAGGAAGGAGCGGCACATGCTCACCATGCTTCTGACCTTCGGCCTGGCGGGGGTGATGGAGGACGTCTTCAAGGCCATCTACGGGGCGAACATCATCAAGCCGGCGACGCCCCTCACCGGTGGCATCGACTTCCTGGGAAACTACTTCCCAACCTACCGGGTCTTCCTGCTCGCGGTGGGCGCCTTGACCATCGCCGGCGTCTGGCTGGTCGTGAACAAGACGTCCTTCGGCGCCATGGTGCGGGCCGCCGCGTTCGACCGCCAGATGGCCGCCTCGCTGGGGGTCCCGGTGCGCCGGGTCTACTCGGCCACGTTCGCCTTCGGCGTGGCGCTGGCCGCCCTCGCCGGGGTGTTGCTGGCCCCCCTCTACTCCGTGTTTCCGACGATGGGAAAGGACTTCATCCTGCTGGCCTTCACCGCGGTGATCGTCGGTGGGTTCGGGAGCGTCCGCGGCGTCGTGCTGGGCGGCCTTCTCCTCACCCAGATCCAGTCGCTCGCCAGCCTGTACGTCTCACCGGTGTGGGGTGATCCCATCGTGTTCGGGATCATGGTGCTGGTGCTCTTCGTGCGACCGCAGGGGATCTTCGGAGGCAAGCTCGGGCATGCTTGAGTCCACGCCTCTGGTCCAGTCCACGCCGCTGGTCCAGCCCGCGAAGCTCGGTCGCGTCGCGGCGTACGAGTGGTCGCATCGAAGCGCACAGGTCTTCATCGCGGCGGCGCTGGTCTTCACGGGGGTCGCGGTCTTCGTGGGAGACACCTTCTTCCTGCGCCTCGCCACCGAGGCGTTGATCTATGCGGGCTTGGCGATGAGCGTCGACCTGCTGCTCGGGGTCACCGGGATGCTCTCGCTCGGGCAGGCCCTTTTCTTCGGCCTGGGCTCGTACGCATCGACGCTGGTGCTGAAGCACGTGACGCCATCCTTCTGGGTGGCGATGGCGGTGGCGCTCGCGGTCGGGACGGTGGCGGGCGCGATCGGGGCGGTGCTCTCCATTCGCGCCCGCGGCGTCTACTTCGCACTCATCACCTTTGGTATGGCGCAGGTGGTTTCGAAAGTGGTCTACAACACCCGCTCCATCGGCGGCTCCGACGGCATCATCGGTATCCCCGTGATCAAGGTGAACCTGCTGCTGTTCGAGGTCGACACCGCCAGCCCGGCCGGCTTCTTCCTCCTGGTGCTGGCCCTGGTGATGCTCCTCTACTTCGGGCTGGCCTACCTGCTGCGGACGCCAGCCGGGCGAGTGCTGGTGGCGGTGCGGACCAACGAGGCCCGGGTGCCGTTCCTCGGGTACCAGATCCGGAACGCCCGGTTCCTCGCCTTCGTGGTGGCGGCCGACCTGGCGGCATTCGCCGGGGCGCTCTACCCGATGCTGCGTGGTTTCGTCTCGCCGGAGCTCATGTACTTCAACGTCTCCGGCGACGCGGTGGTCACCGTCGTCATCGGTGGGCTTGGGACCCTGATCGGCCCGATTTACGGGAGCGTGGTGATCACCGCCCTCAAGTCGATCATCGGCACCTACACCGACCACTACCCAATCGTCATCGGCGCGCTCTTCATGCTGGCGGTGATCGCCTTCCCGAACGGCCTCATGGGCGCGGTCGACACGCTGCGGGCGCGCCGAAAGGGAGGGTCGCCTTGAACCAGGAGACACCCATCCTCGAGGTGCGAGACCTGAGCGTTGCGTTCGGCCCCCTGGTGGCCGTGGACCGAATGAGCTTCTCGGCCCAGCGTGGCCACATCACCTCCGTGATCGGCCCAAACGGTGCAGGGAAGAGCACCCTGTTCAACCTGGTGAGCGGCGCGCTGCGGCCCGGCAGTGGCGCCGTCCTGTTCGACGGCGCGGATATCACCCGGGAGCGTCCCGACCGCCTGGTTCGACGGGGACTCTCCCGCTCCTTCCAGATCACCAACCTCTTCGCTGAATTGCCGGTGGTCGAGAACCTACGGCTGGCGGCGCAGGTGCTGGAGTCCCCGTGGAAAGCCCTCCTCCCCACGTCGGCCTCGAAGCGGACGCGGGACCGGGTCGAGGAGCTGGTCGAGCGGTTCAAGCTCGAGGAGAAGCGGGACGAGCGGGCCGGTTTCCTTTCTCACGGTGAGCAGCGCCGGCTCGAGATCGCAGTGGCGCTGGCAGGGCGACCAAGGCTCCTGCTGCTCGACGAGCCGACCCAGGGGATGTCTCACGGGGACACGCTCGATACCGCCGAGCTCATCCGGCAGGTGGCGCAAGAGGCCAGCATCATCCTCATCGAGCACGACATCGACCTGGTCATGAACCTCTCGGACAACGTGGTGGTGATGCACCAGGGAAGGAAGCTCGCCGAAGGCCCACCCCAGGAGGTTCGGGGGAATCCAGTGGTCCAGGCGGCCTACTTCGGGACACAGGTCCATGCTGAGAATTGAGGCGCTGCACGCCCATTACGGGCTGAGCCACGTCCTCCAGGGCGTCAGCCTCGAGGTGCACCCCGGCGAGGTGGTGGGCCTGTTCGGCCGCAATGGCGTGGGGAAGACCACGGTGATGAAATCCGTCGCGGGCTGGGTCACGCCAAGCTCCGGATCGGTCAAGTTCGGCGGAGTCGAACTGGGCGGCAAGCCCTCGGACGTAATCTGCCGGATGGGGATCGGATTCGTTCCCGAGGACCGGCGAATCTTCCCAGGGTTCACGACCGAGGAGAACCTCAAGCTGGGTTTCCTGCAGTGTCCGGGGCGCACCTGGGCGGAGGACCGGCTCGCCCTCGAACGCGCCTACCAGCGCTTCCCGCGCCTCAAGGAGCGCCGCCGGCAGATGGGCGTCACGCTTTCGGGCGGGGAACAGCAGATGCTCGCCATGGCCCGGGTGCTGGTCGGTGCTCCCAAGCTCATCCTCATCGACGAGCCGACCGAAGGGCTGGCCCCAATGATCGTAGAGGAGATCTTCAACACCATCGACGCGCTCCGGCGCGATGGGGTTCCCATCCTCCTGGTGGAGCAGAAGGTCTTCCGCGCTCTCGATGTTTGCGACCGCTTCTACGCGCTGGAGCGGGGGCAGGTGATCGCTCGCGGGGACGCCTCGAAGACGGACGACCGCGAGGCCCTTCGGCAGGCCATCGCCGTCTAGACGAGACCGCCATTGGTCTCCTGGCTCATGGCGGTGGTGGCGGCGCTTCCGGTGGCGGCGGTCTTCCTGCTCATCGGCTCGCGGCGGGCGCCGGCCTGGAAGGCCGCCCTGCTTGGCGCTGGGTTGGCCTTCCTGCTGGCGACCACGGTCTGGTCCATGCCACTGGCCGCGGCGCTGGCGGCGGTTGCCTACGGAGTCGCCACCGGGATCTACCCGATTCTCTACATCGTCTGGGGGTCGCTGTTGCTGTACCAGCTGACCGTCGTCACCGGCTGGGCGGAGCGGCTCCGGACCAGCATGGCGCACCTGGCAACGGATCGTCACCTGCTGCTTCTCCTGGTGGGCTTCGGCTTCGCCGCGTTCCTGGACAGCACCGCCGGCTTCCTCACGCCCGTGACCGTGGCCACTGCGCTGCTGGTCGGTCTGGGCGTGCCCGCGCTGGAGGCAGCGGCGTACACGCTGGTGGCCTCCTCGCTCCCACCCATCTTTGGCGCCATGGGTATCCCGGTCCTGGTGATGGCCGAGGTGGCGGAGGTGCCGCTGGAGGCGCTGGCCAGGACGCAGGCCGCCATCGCTGCCTTGCTCATCGTGGGGTTTCCCGCGTGGCTCACCGTGACGTTCGGCGGGATGGCGGCCCTTCGGCGGCTCTGGTGGCCGGCGCTGGCGGCTGGCCTCGCCTATGGGACCGCGCTCTGGTGGACGGTGACCCGCGTCAGCCTCTACCCGGCCGGGCTGGTGGCCGCAGTGGCTGCGCTGCTCGCCATCTGGGTGACCGCCGGCCACCGCCGCCTCACTGGCCCTGATGGGTCCTGGCGCGCCGCCCGGCCCTGGTGGCCGTACTGGGTGCTGATGGGCGCGGTCGTGGTCTGGTCACTTCCGGCAGTGTCGACTGTGCTGGGCCGCTCCACGATCTTGGTGAGAATGCCGGTGCTCCAGACCCTGAGCTGGCGCCTCGACCTGCTCGCGTCTCCGGGTACTGCCATCCTCGCCGCCACGGCGCTGGTGGCCTTGTTCGCTCGGAGTTCGTTGGCCCAGGTCGCCGAGGCCGTGGTTGCCTCAGCACGCCAGGTTCGCTACCCGCTCGTGAACATGCTCAGCATGTTCGCCTTGGCTCAGCTCATGAACGCGAGCGGGATGACTCGTTCGCTGGGCATGGCCGTGGCCGGCGCCCGCGGGGCATTCCCCCTCTTGAGCCCGTTCCTGTCCTGGTTTGGCGGTGCGCTGGCGGGGAGCAACACCGCTTCCAACGCACTCCTCGGACGGCTCCAATCCTTGACCGCGAGCCAGCTCGGCCTCGACCCGCTGCTTGTCGTCGCCATCGCTGGAGCGGCGGCGCCGCTCGGGAAGATGGTGGCTCCGCAGGTCATCGCGGCAGCCGTCGGGGCGGCACGGCTGGAGGGGGCCGAGGGGCGGCTGCTCCGAATTGGGCTACTGCACGGGCTGCTCTGGACGAGCCTGCTCGGTGTGGCAGGAATGCTCCTGATGTGGTGAGGAACAACGCCGCGGCACTGACGCCGGTTGCGCCAGGCCATTCGCGGTTGTATGTAACTTCCGGAAGATAAAGGACCTATGGCCGTCGCAACCCACCCCCAACTTCGCCCCGGGCGCGCCTACCGGACCAAGGACCTGGCCGGCTGGAGCGCCAACGCGCCGAGGCTCGCCAAGCGGTTGGTGCGGGAAGGTCAGCTTGTTCCTCTGGCCCACGGCCTCTTCGCCCACCCGCGCAAGGGTCGCTTCGGCGACGTGCCACCGACCGATGAGGAGGTCATGCGGGCCTTCCTCGACGGGGGAAGGTTCGTCTTCACCGGGCCCGAGCGGTGGAACGCCCTGGGCCTCGGGACCACGGCCCTGTTCGCGGTACCCCTGGTCTACAACACCAAGCGCTCCGGGTCCTTCGAGCTCGGCGGCCGGCGGTACGTCCTGCGCCGCGTGGCCTTCCCGTCGCGCCCGGCGGCGGAGTGGTTCGTCGTCGACCTCTTCGAGAACGCCGACCGCGCGGGAGCGGCGCCGGCGGAACTGGCCAGGGCGCTGCGCCGCGCGGTGGCCGCCGGCTCGTTCGACGCGGACCGGCTTCGCGAGATGGCGCAGCGCTACGGGACCCGCCGGACCAAGGCGCTCGTGGAGAGCGCCCTGGAGGCGAGCGTCACATGAGCCTTCCGCACGAAGACCGCGACTTCGCAGACCTGGTGGCCGTGGTCGCCCGGCGTCGCCGTCTCGCGCCGGCGCTCGTGGAGAAGGACTACTGGGTCACCCATGTCCTGTGGGGTCTGCACCGGCTCGGGCTGGAGATCTGGTTCAAGGGCGGGACGTCGCTCTCGAAGGGCTTCGGCCTGATCGAGCGCTTCTCGGAGGACCTCGATCTCAAGATCGAGCCAGGGGCCCTCCGAGCACTGTCCGCCGTCAGGAACTGGAAGAGCGAGGGGAAGAAGGCAGTCCAGGAGCGGCAGGCCCACTTCAAGGCGCTGCAGCGCCTAGTCGAGATCCGTGGGATCGAGATCTCGACGGATTCAACCTTCGAGGATCCAGCGCACCGGAGCGCGCAGTTCCGCGCGATTTACTCGGGCGCTCACCTTTCCGGCTTGGGGATGTTGCGGCCATTCGTGCTCCTCGAGGTCGGCGACGCCCGGGTGACTCCCTTCGTTCGCCGTGACATGACCTCCTTCATCCATGAGGAACTCGGGGCGCTGGGGCAAATCGGCACGTTCGACGACAACAGGCCGAAGGCGGTTCGCTGCGTCCATCCGCTCGTGACGCTCATCGAGAAGCTGGACGCGCTGCGGCGTCGCGTGCCGCGGGGCGACGTCGCGCCGGCCGCGTTCGTCCGTCACTTCGAGGACGCAGCGCACATCATCGCGGCGGAGGACGAATTGCCGGCACTCGAGGGCTACGAGAGCCCGCGTGCCCTTGCTGAGGATATGCTCGCCCAGCGCCAGGTGGCTGCGATCCCGACGGCAGTAGACGCCGCGTTCAATCCGGACGCGGGCCCGCGCTTCGCGGAGATCCGGCGGGCACACGAGGCGATCGCGCCGATGTTCTGGGGGCCTCGGATCGGCCTGGACGCTGCCTGCGCGACGATCCGGGTGTGGGTGGCCAAGCGGCTGGCGTAAGTTGGAGACCACGGCTCCTGGATGGCAACGGAATGGCGAGTGCCGCCGTCACTTCTGCGCGAGAAACGAAAACCCCGTAAGCCGGTGGGCTTACGGAGTCGGGAAATGGCGGGGTGTGCGGGGCTCGAACCCGCGGCCTCCAGCGTGACAGGCTGGCGTTATAACCGACTTAACTAACACCCCAGAGAGTAGTGGGCGGAGCAGGTTTCGAACCTGCGACCCTCGCCTTGTAAGGGCGACGCTCTACCCCTGAGCTATCCGCCCAAGGCGAAAGCGGGCCGGTATCTAGCCCGCCGGGTACCCCCCTGTCAACGCCCGGCGCGACGATCCAACCCCGCAACGTCACAGGCCTGTTCGGTTCCTTGTACCGCCGCGAAGCGGGTGGTACCACCCCTTTCGAATGGCCTTCAAGCAAGGGCAAAAGCTCATCCACCGCGCCCAGCGCGCCTGGGGCGTCGGCGTGGTCATCCAGGTCGATGACGACGGCCGCCGCGTCGCCGTCCGCTTCGCCGGCCGCGACGGCATCACCCTCGTCTCCGGCCGCGACCCGGCCCTGCTCGCCGTCCCCGACGATACCCCCATCGACGCCGACGCCGGCGGCCCGCTCGACGCCCTCGCCGCCGGCCAGCCCGGCCCCGCCTCCTCCTGGGCCATCCGCTCGCGCGCCCTCAAGCTCGACGCCCTGCGCCGCGCCGACGGCCTCGGCGCGCTCCTCTCCTCCCGCGTCCACGTCCTCCCCCACCAGGTCGGCGCCGCCGGTCGCATCCTCGCCGACCGCCTCCCGCGCTTCGTCCTGGCCGACGAGGTCGGCCTCGGCAAGACGGTCGAGGCCGGCCTGGTCTTCGCCGGCATGCGCCAGCTCGGCCTGGCCGAGCGCGTGCTGGTGGTGGTGCCCGAGCACCTCGCCTTCCAGTGGCTGGCCGAGCTCTTCCACAAGTTCAACGCCCTCTTCACGCTCCTCACGCCGTCGCGGCTGGAGGAGCTGGGCGGCCCGGAGGCGGCGCTCACCCGCTCGCCGCTGGCCATCGTCTCCTACGAGGCCCTCCTCGCCGACGAGGAGCTGGCCACCGCCGCCGCCGCGCTGCCGCTCGATCTGGTCATCGTGGACGAGGCCCACCACCTGGCCAGCGACGCCCTCCACGACGTGGTGGCGCCGCTCTGCCACCGCGCCTTCGGCGCGCTCCTGCTCACCGCCACGCCGGTCCGGCTCGATCCGCGCGAGTACTTCCGCCTCCTCTCGCTGGTCGAGCCCATCCCCAGCACCACCGAGCAGGCCTTCCTCGACCGGCTCGAGCAGCACGAGGCCTACGCCACTGTGGCCCGCGAGCTGCTCGGCGGCGGTGCCGTGCCGGTGGCGTTGAAGAAGCTCCACAAGCTCTCGCCCGACGACCCCCTCTTCGACGACGGCGAGCTCACCAGCGACGACCTGCTGGCCCACCTGGCCGACCACTACTCCCTCTCCGCCCGGCTCATCCGCAACCGGCGCGTCAAGGTGGGCGCCTTCACGGCCCGCAAGCTGCAGCGATTCGACGTGCCGGCCGGCGGCCGCATGAAGGCGCTGGTCGAACTCTGCGCCGGCCTCGCCAAGGCCGGCGAGAAGGTGCTGGTCTTCGGCTCCGACCCCGACCACCTGGCCGAGCTGCAGGCCGGCATCGCCGGCGCCGGCTACGAGGCGCTCAGCTACGACGGCGCCCGCACGCTCGAGGCCCGGGATCGGCTGGTGGCCCGCTTCCGCGATCCCGAAGGGCCGCGCCTGCTCCTCTCCGGCGAGGCCGGGGGCGAAGGGCGCAACTTCCAGTTCGCCGCCCACCTGGTCTGCGCCGACCTGCCCGAGTCGCCGCTGGTGCTGGAGCAGCGCATCGGCCGGCTCGATCGGCTCGGCCAGACCAGGCCGGTGCAGATCCACCTGGTGGTCGAGCCGGGCGAGGAGCGCTTCCTCGCCGACCTCTATGAGCACGAGATCGGCATCTTCGAGGAGCCGGTCGGCGGCCTCGACACGGTGCTCGCCTCGCTCCCCGACGAGCTGGCCGCCCTGCGCAAGAAGAAGACCGCCAGGGCCCGCGCCGACTTCCGCGCCAGGCTGGCCGCCCGCGTCGCCGAGGCCCGCCGCGTCCAGCACGAGGGCGATCCGCTCCTCGACATCCGCTCCGCCTCGCTCCCCGAGCTGGCGGCGCTGGTCGGCAACGCCTTCGCCCGGCTCGGCGAGGAGCCGCCCGACGCCATCGCCTCGCTCCGCGGCGTCCCCACCGAGACCGGCATGGAGGCGGTGCGCGAGGCGCTGATCACCCTCTCGCGCTGGCTGGAGGAGGAGCTGGAGGACCTCGGCACCGACATCGGCCGGCGCATCGGCCTCGACGTGGACACCGACCAGAACGTCTCGCCGTTCGAGGTCGCCTTCACCATCGGCTCCGGCCTGCGCGTCGAGGCCCTGCCCGGCATGGCCGTCCCCGACGAGCCGGAGACGCTGCTCGGCTCCTTCTGGCGCGAGACCGCCGTGCAGCGCGACGAGCTGGAGTGGTACGCCACCGGCCACCGGCTGGTCGAGGCGCTCATCGGCATCGCCCGCGACGGCGACGCCGGCCGGGTGGCGGTGATGCGCCGCCCCTGGGCCTCCCGCCGCGGCAGCCTGGCCATCCGCTTCACGCTGCAGTGGGCCACCGGCGCCGACACCACGCCGGGCGCCCGGGTCGGCTCGCGCCAGGCCTCCCGCTACCTGGCCGGCGAGCCGATCACCGTGATGGTGGACCTCGACGCTCACCGGCTCATCACCGGCGGCGGCGAGCGGCTGGAGGCCGAGGCCGACGAGGCCGAGGACGTCCGCGTCGGTGGCGTGCCACCGGCGCTGCTGGAGCGGGCCCGCGAGGCCGCCCAGGCCGAGGCCGAGACCCGGCTCGCCAAGCGCAAGAAGGAGGCGCTGGCCCGGCTCGACGCCCACGCCAGCGGCGAGGAGCAGCGGCTCATCGAGGTCGCCTTCGCCGGCGGGACCGGCAAGAAGCTGGTCGAGGCCGCGCTCGGCGCCGTCCGCCAGCACCGCCGCGTCACCGCCGCCTCGCTGGAGCGGGTCACGCTGGCGCTGGATGCGGTGGCGCTGATCGTGCCGTAGGAGTGCCGGCAGAAGGTAGGAAATGTCATGGCCAAGTACGTGGTGACCTATGAGCGGGACGAAGGCGGCTGGTGGATCGCCGAGGTCCAGGGCGTCGCGGGCGTGAACAGCGACGGCCGGACGGTGGCCGATGCACGGCGCCGGGTGAGGGAGGCCCTGTCTCTCGCCATCGGGGACGCTGCCGCCGATCGGGCCGAGTTCGTCGATGACATCAAGTTGCCGGCCGATGTTCGCCGTGTGGTCAAGCAGGCCACCGTGGCGAGGGCCCGTCTCGATGACGTGCAGTCCAAGGCGATGGCAGCCACGGCCGCGGCCGCCAACGTGCTGACCAGGAAGTTCGGCCTCTCGGTGCGCGACGCCGCGGAGATGCTCGGCGTGTCCCACCAGCGCATCCAGCAGCTGGCCGGAGCCAAGCGGTAGGGAGGCCCATGGACCTCGTCCCGCTGCTCCAGGCCCTCATCCGCATCGACTCCACGTCGAGCCGCCCCAACGGGCCGGTGCTCGACCTGCTGGAGGGGGAGCTGAAGCCGCTCGGCTTCCACACCCGGCGCCACCTCTGGACCGACCCCGATGGCGTCGAGAAGCAGAACCTCACCTGCCGCCGCGGCCCCGACCTGCCCGGGGGCCTGGCCCTCATCGGCCACACCGACTGCGTCCCGTTCGATCCCGCCTGGAGCGAGGCCCTCACCGCGCCGGTCCGCGACGGCCAGGTCTTCGGCCGCGGCGCCGCCGACACCAAGGGCTTCCTCGCCGCCGCCGTCACCGCCGCCCGCCGCACCCGCCCCGGCCAGCAGCCGCTCACGCTCCTCTTCACCGCCGACGAGGAGATCGGCTGCCTCGGCGCCAAGCAGGCGCGGGCCGAGGGGCGCATCCGGCCGCGCCACGCCATCATCGGCGAGCCGACCTCGCTGGTGCCGGTGCGCGCCCACAAGGGCTACTGCACCGTGGACGTGGAGGTGACCGGCCTGGAAGGCCACAGCGCCTACCCCGACCTCGGCGCCTCGGCCGTCCACGCGCTGGGGCGGCTCCTCCTGGAGCTGGAGCGGATCGGCGGCGAGCTGAAGCTGGTCACCGACGCCGCCTTCGATCCCCCCTACACCACCTGGAACGTCGGCGTGGTGGCCGGCGGCAAGGCGCGCAACATCATCGCCGGCCACTGCCACTTCACCTACGAGTGGCGGCCGCTCCCCGGCCAGGAGCCGCGCCAGGCGCTCTGGCTGCTGGAGGGGGCCTGCGCCCGGCTGGTGGAGGACTGCGGCGGGCGGTTGCAGGTGGCGATCTCGTCGCTCCGCTCCGACGCCGCGGCCGTCACCCCGCCCGACGCCGAGATCGTCCGCTACCTGGAGCAGCGCAGCGGCCACGCCGCCATCACCGTGCCGTTCGGCACCGAGCTGCCCGAGGTGATCGCCATGGGGGCCGAAGGCGTGGTCTTCGGCGCCGGCGACATCCGCGTGGCCCACCGGACCGGCGAGCACGTGGCGGTGGCCGAGCTGGAGCAGGCCGCCGACATCCTCACCGGCGCCATCGAGCGGTTCTGCGGCGCCGCGGGGTAGGGCATCGGTCAGTGGTTGAAAGTCAGCCACCGCGTGGTTGATTTTCAACCACGAAGCGGCCAGGATTCCGCCATGTTCGAGCGCCACCTCCAGCCGGCCATCGAGGCCGCGCTGGCCGACACGCCCGCCACCATGGTGGTCGGGGCCCGGCAGGCCGGGAAGACCACGCTGGTCCGCGCCGTGGCGGCCTCCGAAGCCGAGGCGAGCTACCACTCGCTCGACGACGAGGACGTGCTCGAGGCGGCCATCGCCGACCCGATGGGCTTCGTCGCCGGTCTGCGCGGGCTGGCGGTGATCGACGAGATCCAGAAGGCGCCACGCCTCCTCCCGGCCATCAAGGCCTCCATCGACCGGGATCGGCAGCCGGGCCGCTTCCTGCTCACCGGCTCCGCCAACGTGCTGGCGTTGCCGAAGGTGTCCGAGTCGCTGGCCGGCCGGCTGGAGGTGGCGACGCTCTGGCCGCTCTCGCAGGGCGAGCTGCGACGCCACCGGGAGGGGTTCGTTGACCTGGTCATGCGGGGTGACCGGCCGGCTGGCCACGGCGGGGAGGACCTCCTGCCCAGCCTCGTCCAGGGCGGCTACCCCGAGGCCTCGACCCGCCTCCGGCCCGACCGGCGGCGCGCCTTCTTCGACGCCTACGTCACCACCCTCGTCACCCGCGACGTTCGCGACGTGGCCGCCATCGAGGATCCGGGGGCGCTCCGCCGCCTGCTCCAGCTCTGCGCCGCCCGGACCGGCGCGACGGTGAACCACGCCGAGCTGGGTCGGACCCTTGGCGTGCCGGTCTCCACCCTCAAGCGCTACCTCGCGCTCCTCGAGACGCTCTTCCTCGTTCACCACGTCCCCGCCTGGGCCTCCAGTCGGGGGAAGCGGCTGGCCAAGGCGGCCAAGCTCCACGTCGCCGACACCGGCCTCGCCACCGCGCTGGTCGGGCTCGGCGAGGCGGCGCTGCGGCTGGATCGGTCGCCGCTCGGCCCGCTGCTGGAGTCCTTCGTGGCGGCCGAGCTCCGGAAACAACTGGGGTGGGCCGAGTCACGGCCTGGGCTGTTCCACTTCCGCTCCCACGCCGGCGCCGAGGTGGACCTGGTCCTCGAGGACGGGCGGGGGCGGGTGGTCGGCATCGAGGTGAAGGCCAGCGCCACGGCCGCGGCCTCCGACTTCAACGGGCTCCGCGCCCTCGCCGAGGTCGCGGGAAAGTCCTTCGTCCAGGGGATCCTGCTGCACCTCGGGACCAGGCCGGTCAGCTTCGGCCCCGCCTTGACCGCCTGCCCGATGGCGGCGCTCTGGGCGTGAGGCCCGGAGCGCGACGGGCCGCACCGCGACCGGGTACAATACCCGCCGTGCCACCCCTCCACTTCACCAAGTACCACGGGCTCGGCAACGACTTCGTGGTCGTGGACGGCCCGCTCATGGCCGCCGCCCGCGCCGTCCGGCTCTGCGACCGCCACCGAGGCCTCGGCGCCGACGGCATCCTCACCATCCTGCCGCCGCGCACCCCGGCCGCCGTGGCCACCATGCACGTCTACAACCCCGACGGCTCGGTCGCCCTCATGTGCGGCAACGGCATCCGCTGCGTGGCCCGCCACCTGGCCGACCAGTACAAGCTCTCCGGCGAGCTGGTCATCGACACCGACTCCGGGCCGCGCGCCTGCATCGTCCACCGCGACGCCGCCGGCCAGGTCGAGGCCGTCTCGGTCGAGATGGGCGCCGCCCGCCTCGATGGCGAGCAGGTCTTCACGGTGGGTGAGGAGAAGCTCCGCACCGTGCGCGTCAACATGGGCAACCCGCACGCCGTGCTCTTCGACGAGCCGACCCGCGAGCGGGCCGGCCTGATCGGCCCGGCCATCGAGCGGCAGGTGCCCGGCGGCGTCAACGTCGGCTTCGCCCGCCCCGGCCCGGCCGGCATAGACCTGGTGGTCT
Source organism: Myxococcales bacterium (assembly GCA_021806645.1). GTDB lineage: Bacteria > Myxococcota > Myxococcia > Myxococcales > Anaeromyxobacteraceae > JADKCZ01. The sequence continues at coordinate 136,156 of JAJZQX010000011.1, forward strand.
GGGAGCGCGGCGCCGGTCTCACCGACGCCTGCGGCACCGGGGCCTGCGCCGCGACCGTGGCCTCGATCCGCTCCGGCGCCATCCCGGCCGGCGCGCCGGTGGAGGTGCGGCTGCCCGGCGGCCCGCTGCTGGTCACCGTCTCGCCCGACCTCTCCCGCGTCACCATGCGCGGCCCGGCCGAGCGGGTCTTCCAGGGCGAGACCGGGCTCTAGGCCGATGGCGCTCGCGCGGCCGCCGGCCTTCGACGACGAGCGGTTCTTCCGCGACGCCCTCAAGCTGCTCGGCACGCTCGACCTCGAGCTGCTGCAGGAGCTGGCGCTGCAGGCGCTGGCGCGGGTCACCGACGCGCAGGGGGCGGCCCTCTGGGTGGCCGACGAGCGCGGCGCCCTCACGCTGCGCGGCTACCGGGGGCTGGTCGATCGCGGCGCCCTCGCCCCCCGCATCGACCCGCACGCCCAGCCGTGGGCGGGAGCGGTGGCCCGGCCCGAGGCCATCCCGGCGCCGGGGGGCCGGCCCGACGAGGCCTTCTACGTGCCGCTGGTGGCCAACGAGGAGCTGCTCGGGCTGGTGCTGCTGACCGACCGGGCCCGCGGCCGCTTCGGCCCCGGCGAGCAGGCAGCGGCGCTGGCGGTGGCCGACTTCACCGCCATCGCGGTCCGCAACGCCCGCCGCTTCCAGGCCCTGGAGCGGGTCGGGCTGCGCGACCGCGAGACCGGCGCCTACAACCTCGCCTACTTCGTGGACTACGCCGGCAAGGAGTTCTACAAGGCGCGCCGCTACGGCCGCGCCTTCTCGCTGGTGGTCCTCTCCATCGACAACGTGGAGCAGCTGCGCCGCGCCGGCGGGCGGGAGCGCTACCGGCTGGCCATGCGCGATCTGGTCAGCGCCGTCTCGCGCGTCATCCGCGACGCCGACATCCTCGCCAAGGTCTCGGAGAGCGAGTACTACCTGCTCCTCCCCGAGACCGACCCCTTCGGCGCGCTCATCTTCCTGCGGCGCGCCACCGAGGAGATCCGCGGCGAGGCCTCCATCCGCGCGCTGGAGGAGCACGCCCCGGTGCTGGTGAGCATGGGGGCGGCCGCCTTCCCGCGCGACGGCGAGGACTTCGACGAGCTGCTCCACTGGGCGCGGCAGCGCGTCGAGGTGCAGCGCGGCTCGCTGGTGCGCCGCCTCCACCTCGGCGACCTGGAGCGGACCGCCTTCTGGGAGCTCTGCGACCTGCTCATCGGCGGCGCGCCGCACCTCCCCGAGACCAGCCCCTCGGCGCGGCTGCCGGCCGACCCGGAGGCCTTCGCGGCGGTGCAGCGCGAGGTGGCGCGCGAGCTGGCCCGCGATCCCCGGGCCCGCGGCCTGGTCTACGTCGGCGGCCCCGGGCTGGCCCGCGCCCCGGTGCGCGCCGCGCTCCCCGACGGCGAGGCCACCGCCCGCGCCGGCGACGCCTCGGCCCAGGTCTTCCTGCTCGGCCCGCGCGGCGGCGACCACCCGGCGCCGCCCCACCCGCAGGTCACCGAGGTCTGGCTCGACGGCGACCAGCGGCTCTCCGGCCACCAGTTCCTCCTCCACCTCTCCGAGCAGGGCGGCTACGCCTGGCTGGCCAGCGAGGACGGCCGCGCCTTCCAGACCTCCGACGTGCCGCTGGTTGACGCCCTGGTGCAGCGGCTCCAGGCCCTCTACGACCTGCAGCCCCTCTAGCCGAAAGCCGCCATGCCCCCGGCCCGCAAGATCCTCATCGCCGACCCAGACCCGGAGACGGTGCGCCTGCTGGCGCCGGCGCTGCGGCAGCGCGGCTACCAGGTCCACGCGGCGCGCGACGGCTCGCGGGCGCTGCAGGTGGCCATCCTCCGCTTCCCCGACCTGGTCATCTTCGACGAGCGGTCGCCGCTGCTCGACGCCCGCACCTTCGTCCGCATCCTGCGCACCAACCCGCGCACCGAGCGGATCCCGGTGCTGCTCACCGGCGAGGGGGACGACCCCGACCGCGCCCGCATGGGCATGTGGCTGCGCAAGCCGCTGCGGCTCGACGAGGTGCTGCTGCGGGTGGAGCAGCTCTTCCGGCGGGCCGACGCCTCCCGCGCCGTCGGCGCCGCCGCCGATCTGGAGGGCAACCTCGCCCAGATCCCGCTCACCGACCTGCTCCAGATCCTCTCCGTCAACCGGCGCTCGGGCCGGCTCACCGTGGAGCGCGGCGGCCAGAAGGCCGAGGTGGTGCTGCGCGAGGGGCGGGTGGTGGACGCCGGCTACGGGCTGGCCGGCGCCGAGAAGGCGCTCTGGCGGCTCCTCACCCAGCACGAGGGGCAGTTCGTCTTCTCGCCCGGCGAGCCGCCCGGGACCGACCGGATCGAGCGGCGGCTCGACGACCTGATCCTGGAGGGGCTGCGCCAGGCCGACGAGCTGGCGCGGCTGCGCCCGGCCCTACCGTCGCCGGACCAGGCGGTGGAGCTGGCGGTGGGGCCGGAGGAGATCCCGGCCGACCTCCACCCGGTGACGGCCGAAGTGGTGGCCAACCTCGCGGCGCCCTGCCGGGTCGGCGAGCTGATCGACCGCTGCGCCGCCTCCGACCTCGAATCGGCCCGCGCCCTGCTGGCGCTGCTCGACCACGGCTACGCCCGGCTGGCCGCCGCTGCGCCGGCCGCGCCCGAGCCGGCGGCCCTGCTGGCGCCCCACGAGCTGCACGCCCTGCGGACGCGGGTGGCGCGCGGCCGGGCCTCGGGAGCGCGGACCATCGGCAAGGTGGTGGTGACGGGGGGCGGGCCGCTCTCGCGCCAGGCGGCGCTGGCCGGCTTCGCCGCGCTCCCCGGCTTCGAGCCCATGGCGGTGGAGCCGGGCCTCTTCGGCACGCTGGGGAGGCTGGCGCTCGGTGAGGGCGTGCGGGTGGACCTGGTGGAGCTGCCGGGCGATCCGGAGCAGCGGCCGCTCTGGCGCCCCTTCGGCGCCGGCGCGGTCGGCGCCCTGGTGCTGCTCCCGGTGGAGGGCGGCGGGCTGCTCGACGAGCTGGTGCGCGTGCTGCAGGTGCCGGTGGTGGTCTGCGGGCCGGCCGGGGCCGAGCTGCCGGCGCCGCTGCGCGACGCCTCCGGGGGCGTGGCCCTCGGCGGGAGCGACGCGGCCGAGGCCTTGCGGGCCCTGCTGGCGGGCGCCGGGGCGCGGGCCGCCGCCTACTGACCGGAATGGGCGTCGCGGTGGTCGCGCTGCGTGGCCAGGTAGTCGGCCAGGCGGCGATCGGTCCGGCAGATGTGCTCGCAGAGCCAGGCCGTCACCCGGTTTCCGAACTTGATCACGAAGACCGACCCCGGTCCGTCGGCCTGGTAGTCCTGGAAGAGCCGCCCGTACTCGGTGACGAAGTGCTGGTGCTCGGCCCGGTGGGCCGGCGCCGCGGGATAGCCGGCCTCGACCATGATCCGCTCCTCGGCCTCGAAGTGGCTGACCACGTAGTCGCCGAGGAAGGTGAGCAGCCGCCCCACCTCGGCCCGGGCGCGCCGGTCGTGCGTGGCGGCCATGAGCTGGTCGATGCGGCGGAAGAGCTCCTGGTGCTGCTCGTCGATCTCCGGGTCGCCGGTCTCCAGGCTCCTGTCCCAGCTGACCCGAATCCGGACTTCCATGCCGGTGCCTCCTGCCCCAGGGGCCAGGGAGCGTATCACGCCCAGCTCACCTCGGTGCCCAGGGTGGCGGTGACGAAGTGGCCCAGGGCCACGTCGGCCACGTAGACGTGGTCGCGCAGCCAGGCCACCACCTCGTGCTCCAGCCGCAGCACCAGGTCGGGGGTGGTGCCCTGCTCGCGGAAGGCCGAGTCGAGCACCAGGATCGAGGCGGCGAAGGCGTGGTGCTCCTCGGCGTGGCGCGCGGCGTCCGGGTAGTGGAGCTCGCGCATGAGCTGCTCCTCCGCCGCGAAGTGGAGCACCACGTGGTCGCGCAGGAAGGCGGCCAGCGTCGAGGCCTCGCCGCGGTCCCCGTGGAGCATCGAGTCGAGCAGCCGATCGACGCGGTCGAAGAGCTCGCGGTGCTGCGCGTCGAGGTCGGGGACCCCGAGCGACAAGGCGCTGGACCACTGGAGTGCCAACCGATCCCCCACGCGGACGGTATGTCCTACTACGCCGCATAGTTTAAAGGGAAGCCAGCGGGAACGCACGCGGCGACTCGGGGTGCGTGAATTGACCCGGAGGTGCGCGAATTGACGCGGTGGTGTGTGAATTGACCCTTCCCGCCGAGGGCGGGTCAGGGAGACAGCGGGCCGCGCTCGGCGAGCCGCTCGACCGCGCGCCTTTCGCGAATGCCAGCGTGTCCGACCACCACGGCGGCCAGCCGGGTCCGGCGGAAGGTGGCGGCAGCCACCCTTTGGAGCGAGTCCGGCGTGACCGCCTCCACCCGCCGGCAGCGCGCCTCGAACCCCTCGGGAGAGGAGAGGATCTCGCCGGCGCCGTACCAGCCCACCAGGTCGGCCGGGCTGTCGAGCGAGAAGGCCAGCATCATCCGGTGACGCCGCTGCACGCGCAGCAGCTCCGCCTCCGGCACCGGCCGCTCGGCCAGCTCGGCCAGCACCAGCAGGATCCGCTCCACCACCCGCGCCAGCTTGCGCGGCGAGCAGGCGCCGTCGATCACCAGCATCCCGGCGTCCACGAAGGTGTCGAGGCCGCAGTGGAGCGAGTAGGCGAGGCCCCGCTTCTCCACCACCTCGAACGGCAGGCGCGAGGAGAGGCCGTCGTCGAGCACCCGCCGCAGCAGCAGGAAGGCCGGGAAGTCGGGGTGGAGCTCGGGGGGGCAGGGGAAGGCCAGCGTGAACTCGGCCTGGGCGTCGTCGTGATCGACCAGCTCGAGGCGCGGCCCGTCGGGCCACGGCGGCGGCGGGCGATCGACCGAGCGGACGCCGCGCGGCAGCGCGCCCAGGTGGCGGTGGGCCAGCTCCAGCACCTCGGCGTGGCGCACCGGGCCGGCCACCGCCAGCACCAGGTTCTCGCCGGTGTAGAAGCGCTCCAGGTGGGCGGCGGCGTGGCGGCGGGAGAGCGCGCGCACGCTGGCCGGGGTGCCGCCGATCTTCCGCGCCAGCGGGTGGTCGCCGAAGACCAGCCGCTTCACCAGGTTGTCGGGGTCGATGTCGCGCCCGTCGGCGTCCACCTCGTCGAGGATCTCCTCGAGGATCACCTCGCGCTCGACCTCGATCTCCTTGAGCAGCGGGCGGCGGACCATCTCGCCGAGGACGGAGAGGCCGGTGCCGAGCTCGGTGGGGTGGAGCGGCGTGTAGTAGGCGCCGTGATCGCGGGCGGTGACGCCGTTCAGGTTGCCGCCGGCGCTCTCGATGGCGGCGTTCATGGCCACCGAGTCGGGCCAGCCCGCCGAGCCCCGGAAGAGCAGGTGCTCGAGGAAGTGCGAGACGCCGTTGACCGACGGGGTCTCGTGGCGCGAGCCGGCCCGGACGTAGAGGGCCACCATGGCCGAGTGGAGCCCGGGGGCGCCGGCGGTGAGCACCCGCAGCCCGTTGGGGAGCTCGGCCCGCTCCAGCCGGCCCCAGCCGTCGCCGTCGAGCCGCTGGAGCGCCGCGCTCCGGCCCCGGGTCCCGGCCCGCGCTCCGGCCGGCGTGGCGCGCTTCACTCTACGTCGAGTCACTGGGTCACCTGGGCGTGAAGGGCGGGGGCGGGGGCCGCGGCCCGCTCGTCGGGGGCGGCCGGCAGCCGGATGGTGAAGGTGGCGCCGCGCCCCGGGGCGCCGTCGCACCGGACCGTGCCGCCGTGCTCCTGCACCACCTCCTGCACGAAGGCGAGGCCGAGCCCGGTGCCGCGCTCCTTGGTCGAGTAGAACGGGTCGAAGAGGCGCGGCAGCGCCTCGGGCGAGATGCCGGCGCCGGTGTCGCGCACCTCCAGCTCCACCCCGCCGCCGGCCCGCCGGGCCGCCACGGTGAGGGTGCCGCCGCCGGCCATGGCCTCGCGGGCGTTGCGGACCAGGTTGAGCAGCACCGCCCGCAGGCGCGCCTCGTCGCCGCGGATGGCCGGCACGCCGGGCTGGAACTCGCGCCGCACCTCGATGCGGGCCGCGGCCAGCTCGGGCGCCAGGAAGTCGAGCAGGGTGCCGATCAGCTCGCCCGGCTCGTGCCGGCCGGCGGGGCTGCGCGGGGCGCGGGCGAAGCGCAGGTACTCCTCGGTGAGGGCGTTGAGCCGGTCCACCTCGCGCGAGATGGCGGCGCAGAGGGCGCGGGCTTCCGGCGCGCCGCCCGGGACGGCCTCCAGCTCCTCGGCCAGCAGCTCGGCGTTGAGGCCGATGGCGTTGAGCGGGTTGCGGACCTCGTGCGTGATCTGGGCGGAGATGCGCCCCACCGCCGCCAGCCGCTCGGCGCGCCGCAGCTCGCGCTGCTGGGAGAGGAGCGAGGCGGCCATGGCGTTGAACTCGCGGGCCAGGAGGGTGAGCTCGTCGTTGCCGGGCGCCTCGACCTGGCGGGAGAGGTCGCCGGCCGCGATCGCCTTGACCCCCTCGGTGAGCCGCTCGATGGGGGAGAGCAGGCGGCGCGCGAAGAGGGCCGAGGCCACCCCCACCATCAGGGCGATGGCCGAGTAGAGGATGATCAGGACCACGGTGCGCGACTCGGCCGCCCCGGCCGCGCGCACCTGGTCGGCGATGCGGCTCTCCAGCTGGGCCTGCAGCAGCTTCACGTCGAGCGAGAGCGACTTCTCCAGCTGCCGGGTCTCCTGGGCGCGCGCCTCCAGCAGCTCCGGCGGGCCGCCCCGCTCCAGCAGGTCGAGCAGGGCGTTCGAGGCGGTGTCGTACTGCATCCAGCGGGTGCCCAGGGCGTCGAGCCGAGCGCTCACCTCGGCCAGCACCCGGACGTCCTCCTCGCCGCCCAGCGCCGCGGCGGCGCGGGCCACGCGGCGGCCCTCGTCGAGCTTCTCGCGGACCAGGGCCGGGAAGTGGGCGCGGACCACCGGCAGGTAGGCCCGGCGGGCCGCCGGGTCGAGGTCGCGCAGCTCGAGGGCGCGGGAGGCGATCCAGTCCTTCACCTCCAGCTGCGTGGCGATCCGCCCGAGCGGGAAGTAGCCGGTGGTGAGCAGCTTGAGGTCGCGGCCGAGGTCCTGCAGCCGCACCACCGCCAGCGCCGCCACCAGGCCGAAGGCGGCCAGGGCGACGGCGAAGGTGAGGAAGATCTTGGTGGCGACTCGGCGCATGTCGGGGGTGGCATCCTACCGCTTCCCTTGCCGGCGGATCTTGGGTACCTAATGGACCCGCGCCGTCATCTCCAACCCGAACACCGTCCCCCGGAGTCCGCCATGTCCGGCTTCGCCATCCTCCTCGCGCTGGTCGGCGTCCTCGCCGCCGTCGCCTTCTTCATGCAGTCGCGCACCGCGCGGGCCAGGGCCGCCGCGCTGGCGGGCCAGATCGCCGGGGCCCAGGCCGAGGCCGCCGCGGCCCAGCAGGCGCTGGCCGCCCAGAAGGGGGAGCTGAAGGAGAAGCGCGAGGAGACCGTCTCGCTGCGCCAGAAGCTGGAGGAGAGCAGGAAGAAGGCCTTCGAGCAGGCCGAGGCGCAGAAGAAGGCGGGCGGCGCCGTGGCGTTGCGCGAGGACCTCGACAAGCTGGCGGCCCGGCTGGTCGAGACCCGCGCCGAGGCGGCCCACCAGGCCGAGCTGGCCCGGTCGGCCGAGACCGCCCGCGCCCGCGCCGTGCAGGAGGCCGAGCGGCTCAAGGCGGCGCTCGATCGGAAGCCGGTCCCGCCGGTGCCGGTCGCCCCTCCGCCACCGGTGGCTCCGCCCGAAGGGAGCGTGCAGGCCGAGCTGGAGAAGAGGCTGGCCGCCGAGACCGATCGCGCCGACAAGGCCGAGGCGCGCGCCACCGACCTGAAGAAGAAGCTGGCCGACGTCGAGAAGGAGCTGAAGGCGTCGCGCGGCAAGGTGGAGACCGACCGGCGCGTCTTCATCGTCCAGAAGGGGGAGCTCGACCTGGCCCACGACCGGTACGCCGAGCTGAAGCGGCGCAACGACCAGCTCCGGCGCGAGCACGAGGAGCTGATCGAGGCGGTCCGCCAGGCGGCCCGCGAGGAGCGGCAGCAGACCGAGGGCAAGAGCACCGCCGCCGCCATGGTCGCCGAGGGCGGGCCCGAGCCGAAGCCGGTGGAGCCGACGCCCGTGGATCCGACGCCCGTGGAGCCGACGCCCGTGGAGCCGACGCCGGCCGCGTAGGGCGCGACTCGTTGGGCACCGGGCGCGCCTTGGCGCCCGTCGTTCATCTACCGCTCGACGCCGAAGCCACCGAAGGCGCCGCCCAAGGGCTCGGCGGGCGGGCCGCGAAGGCCCCTGCGAGCAGCGCCGAGGAGGCCTCGCTCGCCCGGCGCGCCGTCGAACCGCTGGCGGCGCTTCCCGAGCCGCCCACACTCGTTCCCCGGCCGCGCGCCGCAGGCCGACGAGCACATCGTGGCGCAGCGCAGCACAGTGCCGGAGCGGACCCGACCCGCCGGGCCCAGGCCGGCGCCGTCACGTCTTCTCGAGCGCCTTCGGACCGCCTAGAGGAACTTCTTCGAGAACGCCCGGGGCAACAGCTCACCCAGCGTGAGCTCGACCCGCGCCCCGCGCGCACCGACCAGGATGACCGGGAGCGCGGCCGAGCCGAACTCGGCCAGCGTCTGCAGGCACATGCCGCAGGGCGGGGTCGGCGGCACCGTCGCGCTCGCCACCACCACCGCGTCGAGCTTCCTGGCGCCGGCCAGCACCGCCGCCGCCACCGCGTTCCGCTCGGCGCAGACCGTGAGGCCGTAGCTGGCGTTCTCCACGTTGCAGCCGGCGTGGACGGCGCCGCCGGCCAGCACCGCCGCGCCGACGTGGAACCTGCTGTAGGGGGCGTGGGCCCGCCTGGCCGCCCGCCGCGCGGCCCCGACCAGCCTGGCCAGCGGCAGGGTCACGACCCGGTGGCCGTCTGGAGGTAGCGCGCCACCGCCAGCTCCGAGTCGAGCGGGATGTTGGTGAACCGCAGGTGGGCGCCGAATCGCTCGCCATCCCGCGAGACGCGCAGCACCTGGCCGAGGGCCATGATCTCCTCGGTGTGGCCCGGGAGCAGGAAGCGGACCTCGACCACCGCGCCGACCGGCGGGTGGAGCCCGGAGTAGTAGATGCCGCCCAGTGCGAGGTTCCCCTCGCGCTCCTCGAAGGAGCCGCGGGCCTCCGCCTCCCGGACCTGGAAGCGGAAGGGCACCCGGTGGCTGTCGCGTCGCTCGTCGTTCGGCTGAGCCATCGCTTCCTCCCCCGGCCACGCTACCAGCCGCTGGGCGCCGGTTCAACGCGCGGCGCGAGGGAGGAAGGCGGCCAGCACCGCCTCAAGCGACGCCGCGGCACGGGCCGCCACCCGCTGCACGTCGTCATGCGTCAGCGCGGTCCGCGTGAGCCCGGCGGCCGGGTTGGTGACCACCGAGAGGCCGGCCACCGGGACGCCCTGGTGGCGGGCCGCCGTGACGTCATGGACCGTGGACATGCCGACCAGGTCCGCCCCCATCGCCCGCAGCATCCTGATCTCGGCCGGCGTCTCGTAGGAGGGGCCGCTCACCCCGGCGTAGATCCCCCGGCGCAGCGGGACCCCCGCCTCGGCGGCGGCCGCCTCGAGCAGCTGGCCCAGCTCCGGGTCGTAGGCGGCCCCCATGTCGGGGAAGCGCGGGCCGACCGCGTCGTCGTTCTCGCCGGTGAGGGCGTTCTGCCCGGTCAGGTTGAGGTGGTCGGTGATCCGGACCAGCGTCCCCGGGCCGAAGTCCGGGTTGACGCCGCCGCAGGCGTTGGTGACCAGCAGCGCCTTCACGCCGAGCGAGCAGAGGACGCGGGCCCCGAAGGCCACCTCGGCCGCGCTCCAGCCCTCGTAGCCGTGGACGCGCCCCTGCATCAGCACCACCCGGACCGGGCCGCCGGTGGCCGCCAGGTCGCCCAGCACCAGCCGCCCGGCGTGGCCCGCCACGCCGGAGGCCGGAAAGCCGGGGAGCTCGGCGTAGGGGATGGAGACGGCCCGCTCCAGCCGGCCGGCGAAGCCACCCAGGCCGGAGCCGAGGATGGCCGCCACCTGGGGCGGCGCGCCGGTGCGGCTCCGGATCAGCGCGGTGACCTCGGCGAGCCGGGCGGAGAGCTGGCGGGGGCTCATGGTGAGTCAGCCATCCTTTCCAGGATCAGCGGAGCGGGCGCGACCGGTCCCGGGCCGATCGCGTAGGCGGCCAGGATGCGCGCGGCCACCCGCGCTTGCGGCTCGCCGCCCTGGTTGCGGTGGACCACCACCAGCGGCTCGCCCTTCGCCACCCGGTCGCCCACCTTCTTGCCGAGCACCAGGCCGACGGCCGGGTCGATCCGGTCCTCGACCCGGGCCCGCCCGGCACCCAGCGCCATGGCCGCCAGCCCCAGCGCCTCGCCGTCGATCGCCTCGACCAGGCCGGCCAGTGGAGACCCCACCTCCACCAGCGTGGCCGCGCGCGGCAGCCGCTCCGGCTCGTCCACGACGCGCGCGTCGCCCCCCTGCGCCGCCACGATCTCGCGCCACTTGGCCAGCCCGCGCCCGTCCTCGATGGCCGCCTCGACGGCGAGCCGCGCCGAGGCGAGATCGGGCGCGCACCGGGCCAGCAGCACCATCTCGGCGGTGAGCGCCACCGTGACCTCGCGCAGGTCGGCCGGGCCCCCGCCGCGCAAGAGCGCCATCGCCTCCACCACCTCCAGCGCGTTGCCGACGGCGAGGCCGAGCGGCTGGTCCATGGCGGTGAGCAGCGCGGTGACCTTCTTGCCGGCGCCCCGCCCGATCCCCACCAGCGCCTCGGCCAGCCGGCGCGCCTCGGGCCGCGTCTTCATGAAGGCGCCGCGCCCCACCTTGACGTCGAGCACCAGCCCGTCGATCCCCTCGGCCAGCTTCTTCGACATGATCGAGGCGGCGATGAGCGGGATCGACTCGACCGTGGCGGTCACGTCGCGCAGCGCGTAGAGCTTCCTGTCGGCCGGGGCGATCCGCGCGGTCTGGCCGATCAGCCCGGCGCCGACGTCGCGCACCAGCTCGACGAACCGCTCCACCGGCAGGTCCACCCTGAAGCCGGGGATCGACTCCAGCTTGTCGAGCGTGCCGCCGGTGTGGCCCAGGCCTCGCCCCGAGACCATGGGCACCTTGACGCCGCAGGCGGCCGCCAGCGGCGCCAGCGGGAGGGAGACCTTGTCGCCCACGCCGCCGGTCGAGTGCTTGTCCACCTTGGCGCCCGGGATGGCGCCGAGATCGAGCACCTCGCCGGAGTGGAGCATGGCCTGGGTGAGGGCCAGCGACTCCCCGGCGTCCATGCCGCGGAAGAAGACCGCCATGCAGAAGGCGGCCAGCTGGCAGTCGGGGATCTCGCCGGCGGTGTAGCCGCGGATCAGCGCGTCCAGCTCGGCGGCGGTGAGCGCCCCGCCGTCCCGCTTCCGGTGGATCAGCTCGTAGGCCCGCACGCCGGCTCCCCGGGAAGACCTCCGCCCGTCACCAGATGATCGAGTCGACCAGCTCGTCCACCATGTCGCCCAGCTTCTCGATCCCGTGCGACTTGGAGAGGTAGCCGTCGGCGCCCGCCTGCTCGGCGATCTCGGCCAGCTCCACGTCGGGCTTGGAGCTGAAGAGGACGATGGGGATCCGCTCGGTGTGGAAGTCCTGCTTGAGAACGCGGACGATGTCCTTGCCGGAGATGTCCGGCATCATCAGGTCGGTGAGGATGATCTCGGGCTGGAACCGGTCGAGCTCGGCCTGGAACTCGAGCAGGTTGGCGGCCACCGCCACCTCGTAGCCGCGGTCCTCGAGCACTGCCTTCTCCATCTCGAGCGTGATGGTCGAGTCGTCGAGGAGCAGGATCTTCTTCTTCCCAGCCATGTGGTCTCGTTGCGCCTAGAGCGCGGCCAGCGCGTATTCGGCGGCGCGGGCGAAGGCGGCGCCGTCCTCCGGGATGTCGGGATAGTACCCCAGGAAGGCCTGCCGCTTGCCGCCGGGGAGCCGCTTGCTGGCCTCGATGGTGTTGCGATAGGCGAGGCGGGCCCGCTGCGGGTCGCGCTGGGCCTCGCGGCAGCGCCCCAGGTAGTAGTGGGCCAGCGCCAGGTCGGGATCGAGGAAGAGGGCGCGCGACAGCTCCTGCGCCCCACCTTCGGCGTCGGCCTGCGAGAGCAGGTGGATGCCGTAGAAGAGGTGGGCCTCGGCGCTGAGCGGCTCGACGGCCAGCGCCGCCTGGTAGCTCTGGCGCGCCCGATCGTACTGGCGCAGCACGCCGTAGAGGTTGGCCAGCGTGAGGCGCACCGCCAGCCCCTCGCCGTGGTGCTCGAGGTGGTGCTCCAGCAGCGCTCGGGCGGCGCCGAAGCGCCCCTCCGAGAAGAGGGCCACCGCGCCGTCGAGGAACTCCTGCGGGGCCAGCGGCTCCTCGGCCTCGGCCTCGGGCCGGGGCGGCCCGGCCGGCGTCGCCGGGGCCGGCGGCGTGGACGGCGGGCGCGGCGCCGGTGGCGGGAAGACCACGTGGCGCACCGCGGGCGGCGAGGAGGGAACGTTGGCGCGGGGCTTCGGCGCCGCCAGCCGCACCCGGCCCTCCTCGGGCTTCCGGTAGAGGAAGGCGCCGTTCACCTCGCTCAGGTCGAACCCTTCGAAGAGCCGGAAGAGCGACTCCGAGTAGCCGAGGAAGAGCCAGCCGCCCGGCGCCAGCGCGTGGTGGAACTGCTCCAGCACGCGGCGGGTGGTGGTGGTGTCGAAGTAGATGATGACGTTGCGGCAGAAGATGACGTCCCACCCGCCGGAGGCCGGCGCCGGGAAGCCCACCGAGACCAGGTTGTGCGGGCGGATGGCGGTGAGATAGCGGCGCAGCGAGGTGCGCACCCGCCAGTCGTCACCTTCCCGGTCGAAGTGCTCGCCCAGCAGCGAGGTGGGGATGTCGCGTACCCGGCGCGCGTCGTAGAGCCCGCGCGCCGCGGCGCCCACCGCCTCGGGGTTGACGTCGGTGGCCAGCAGCTCCACCTGCTCGGGCTCGAGCCTTCGCTGGGCACAGCACATGGCGATCGAGTAGGGCTCCTCGCCGGTGGCGCAACCGGCCGACCAGACCCGGAGCGGCTGGCCTCCTCCGGACGCCCGCGCGAGGAATCCCGGGAGGAGCGCGTCGAGGGCCTGGAACTGCCGCTCGTCGCGGAAGAAGCTGGTCTTGCCCACCGTCACCAGCGGCAGCAGCTGGCGCAGCTCCTCGTCGCCGGTCGGCCCGCCCAGCAGGGCGAGGTACTCGACGGCACCGGGCGTGGCGGCGCGGAGCAGGTCGAGCCGGGCCGCCACCGCCAGCTTGAGCGCCGGGTAGCTGTCGGGCCGGATGTGGAGGCCGACCCGCTCCTTGAGCAGGGCGGCCAGCTCGGCCAGCTGGGTGGTCTCGACGGCGATCATTCGGTGAGCGCCACCAGTGTTCGTGGGATGTCCTCGAGGGCCAGCACGCGGTCCACCGCCCCCAGGTCGATGGCGGCCTTGGCCATGCCGAAGACGGCGCTGCTCGGCTCGTCCTGCGCCAGCGTGGCGCCGCCGGCGTCGTGCAGCACCTTCAGGCCCGCCGCGCCGTCGTGCCCCATGCCGGTGAGGATGACGCCGCAGGCGCGCGGGCCGTAGGCCTGGGCGGTCGAGAGGAACAGCGGCGTCACCGACGGCTTGAAGGTGTCGAGCGCCGGCCCGTCGAAGAGCCGCACCCGCCCCTCGCCGACCAGCAGGTGGTGGCCGCTGGGCGCCAGCAGCACGTGGCCCGGCCGCAGCAGGTCGCCGTGGGCCGCCTCGCGCACCTGCAACCGGCACTCCTGCGTCAGCCAGTTGGCCAACCCCTCGGTGAAGCCGTCGGCGATGTGCTGCACCACCGCGATGCCGACCGGGAAGGTGGGCGGCAGGCCGCGCAGCAGCGTGGCCAGCGCCCGCGGCCCGCCCAGCGAGGCGCCGATCACCACCACGTCGGCGCGCCGCCCCTTGGTGGGCGGCAGCGGCAGCTTCCGCTCGCGCAGGCCGCGCAGGTGGCGGATCACCTTGACCCCGGAGAGGAGCCGCAGCCGGGAGCGGATCTCGGCGCCGTACGCCTCCAGGTCGGCGTTGGCCTCCGGCTTCTCGAGGATGTCGAGCGCGCCCAGCGAGAGCGCCTTGAACCCGACCACCTCGGCCTTGTTGCCGGTCAGCACCATGATGGGCGTCGGCGTCTCGGCCATGATCCGCGCGATGCCCGAGAAGCCGTCGGCGTCGGGCATGTTGAGGTCCATGGTGATGACGTCGGGCCTCAGCTCGCGGGCCAGCCTGGCCGCGGCGTTGCCGTCGGCCGCCACCGCCACCACCTCGAAGCCCGCGTCGGCGCCGATCACCCGCGACAGCACCTCGCGGAAGAGCTCGGAGTCGTCGGCCACCAAAACGCGGATTCGCGTCTCGCTCCTGCTCACACCGAGACCCCGCAGAGCCGCTCCAGCGCGCTGGCCAGCGTCTCGGCGTCCAGCTCGCCCTTGACCATGTAGGCGTCGGCCCCGGCGTCCACGCCGCGCCGGCGCTCCTCCGGTGCCGAGAGCGAGGAGAGGATGAGGATGGGCAGCTTGAAGAAGCGCGGCGACGCCTTCACCCGGCGGGTCAGGTCGATGCCGTCCAGCACCGGCATCTGCACGTCGGTGATGAGGACCTGGAAGCCGCCCCCTTGCAGCCGCTGCCAGCCGTCCTCGCCGTCCACCGCCTCGTCCACCTCGTGGCCGAGCGAGCGGAGCAGCGCCGCCTCGGCCTCGCGGGCGATGGCCGAGTCGTCCACCAGCAGGACGCGCAGGCGGCGCCGGTCGCGGCCGCGCGACATGGCCGGGGAGGCCAGCCGGCGCGCGGCGGAGATCAGGTCCGGGGTGGAGAGCAGCAGCGCCACGCGCCCGTCCTCCAGCGCCGCCGCGCCGGTGACGAAGCGCAGCCCCTTCAGGAAGGCGCCCGGGGCCTTGACCGCCACCTCGCGCTCGCCGAAGAGGCCGTCCACCACCACCGCCGCCCCCTCGCCGCCGTGCATCACGTAGGCCACGGTGGGGCGCGGGTGGCGGGGGCCGCCATTGAGCGAGAGCAGCGGACCGAGCGCCACCAGCGGCAGGAGCCGGTTGCGGTAGCGGACGGCGCGGATGCCGGCAACCTCGGCCACGTCCTTGGGGTCGAGCCGGTCCACGCTGTCCACGTCCACCGCCGGCAGCCCGTAGACGTCCTCGTCGATGCGGACCAGCAGCACCTTCATCAGCGAGAGTGACTGCGGGAGGCGCAGCGTGAACCGGGTCCACTGGCCCGGCTCCGACTCCACCGTCACCGAGCCGCCCAGCGCCGTGACCTTGCGCCGGACCACGTCGAGCCCGACACCGCGCCCGCTGGTCTCTCCGGCCTGGTCGCGGGTGGAGAAGCCGGCCACGAAGATCATGTCGAGGGCGGCGCGGGCCGAGAGGCCGGCCGCCTGCTGCTCGCCGATGACGCCGCGCGCCAGCGCGGTGGCCCGGATCTTCGCCGGGGTGATGCCGCGACCGTCGTCCTCCACCACCAGCGCCAGCAGGTCGCCATCGGAGCGGGCGGTGATGGTGAGCCGCGCCACCGGCGGCTTGCCGGCGGCGGTCCGCTCCTCCGGTGTCTCGACGCCGTGGTCGATGGAGTTGCGGACCAGGTGGACCAGCGGGTCGTTGAGCGAGAGCAGGATGGCCTTGTCCACTCCGGTCTCGCCGCCAGAGACCTCGCAGTCGAGCTCCTTGCCCTGCTCGCGCGCCATCTCCCGGGCGGCGCGCGGGAAGCCGGCCAGCACCCCGGAGAGCGGGATGAGCCGGGCCGAGCCGACCCGCTCGGCCAGCAGCGTGAACTGGGCGCGCGCCCCCTGCACCGCCTCGGAGTGGACGCGCGAGAAGCGGAAGGTGTCGGAGCGGAGCAGGTGGACGTCGCCCTCGAGCTGCTCCACCGCCTTGTCGCCGTAGCCTTCGTGGCGCAGCTGCTCCGCCAGCAGCACCACCCGGTCGGAGATCCGGTTCCAGCGGGCGAACAGGCCGTCGAGGTCGCGGGCCCGCCGGTTGGCGCGGGCCCCCTCCACCAGCACGTCGCCGGCGATGGCGGCGATCTCGTCGAGCCGGTCCACGTCCACCCGGATCGAGGCGTGGACCCGGTCGCCGCGCAGCTCCAGGCTGGCCCGGGCGCGGAGGCCACCGGCCTCGGCGGGCTCGGTGGGCCCGGCCGCCGTGGCGGGATCGGGGGTCGCCGGCGTGGCCGCCGCCCCGGGTGACGCCGCGGCGCCGATCAGCCCGTGTAGCCGCGTCACCAGCGCCTGGGAGGCCGGGCCGAGCTCGGCCGGCTGGTCGAGCATCGCCAGCACCGCGTCGCAGGTCTCCAGCAGCGCCTGCGCCTGCTCTCGCGAGGGCATGGCGCCGCAGCCCTTCAGCAGGTCCTCGGCGGCGTGGATCACCGAGGAGATGGCGGCGAAGCCCATCATCCGGGCCTCGCCCTTGAGCGTGTGGAGCTCGCGCGCCAGCTCCTCCCGCTGCTCGCCGCTGGCCGTGCCGCGCTCCAGCTGGAGCAGGGCGGACGAGATCTTCTCCACCCGATCGGCGGTCATCTCCCGGAATCGCGGGAGCAGCTTCTGGCGGATCTCCTCGGCGCCCATGCGGACTCTTCGGCTGCGGTGCGGCCGCCGGCTAGTCGATCTTGAAGCGCTTCACCAGCTCGGCCAGCCGCTCGGCCAGCTTGGTGAGCTCGGAGGCGGCGCCGGTGGCCTGGCGCGAGCCGGACTGGGCCGACCGGGTGACCTCCTCGATCTCCGACATGGAGAGGACCACCTGCTCGGTGGCCGTCCGCTGCTGCTGGGTGGCGAGGTGGATGACGCGCGCCGCGTCGCTGGTCTCCTGGATGCCGGAGAGGATGCCGGAGACCGAGGTGATGGCCGCGCCGCCCAGCTTCTCGCCCTCCGAGGCCTCCCGCTTGTTGCCGTCGGAGGCCTCCTTGGCGGCGTGGGTGGACTCGCGGATCTCGGTGATGAGGTTCTTGATCTCCTTGGTGCTCTCCATCACGTTCTCGGCCAGCCGCCGCATCTCGGCGGCCACGATCGAGAAGCCGCGACCGGCCTCGCCGGCCTTGGCCCCTTCCAGCGCGGCGTTGAGCGCCAGCAGGTCGGAGCGGTCGGCGATCTCGTCGATCACCTCGACCACGGTGCCGATCCGCTCGACGCGCTTGGAGAGCTTGCCGATGGCGTCGTCCACCTCGACGGCGTTGCGGCGGACCTTCTCCATCGACTGCATGAAGAGCTTGATCGAGCCCTCGCCCTGGCGCGCGCCGGTGAGCGTCTGCTCGGCGATGGCGGCCACCATCTGGGCGTTCTCGGCGATCTGGTGCGAGGCCCCCTTCAGCTCCTCCATGGTGGCGGTGGTCTCGTGGATGGCGCTGGCCTGGGCGGCGGTGGAGGACTCGTTCTGCGTGGCCGCCGCCAGCACCTCGGCCGAGGAGGTGGAGAGCTGCAGCGCCGCCTCGCGGATCTCGGTGACGAACCGCTTGAGCGTCTCCATCACCTGGCCGATGCCGGCGATGAGCGGCGTCAGCGCCGCGTCGGTCACGCCCAGCCGCAGCTCGCCGGAGAGGTCGCCCTTCACCACCAGCCGGATGAGCGCCTCGATGGCCTGGTCCACGCCGTGCGAGACGTTCTTGACCCGGTCGTTGAACTCCTTGAGCTGCGCGCCGATGCCGGCGCCTGCGCCGGCGAGCGCCGTGGCGATGAGCCGCAGCCCCGGGTCGGCGTAGTCCGCGGGGCGGATGCGGGCGTCGAGCTTCCCGTTGGCGAAGGCGGTGACGGTCGCCGCCAGCGTCGCGGCGTCGCCGGTGGTGCGGCGCGCCGGCGCCTTGCCGGCGGTGGGCTTCTTGCTCGACTTCTTCGACTTCGGGGCGGGCGTCATGGCCATGGTGGGCCTCTCAGGCGGTGGCTGCGGGCGGAGACGGCCGGGGCGGCGCGGCGGCGAGCCGCTCCCGGACCAGGATGGGGAGATCGACGATGAGCGTGGGGGCCTCGTCCAGCAGCACGAGGCCGGAGATGGCGCCGGAGGTGAGCACCGCGGCGGCGAAGGCCGGGAGCGGCTGGAGCTCCGACTCGGGGACGGTGCGGACGCCCAGCACCTGGTCCACCACCAGCGTGGACTCGGCGCCGCCCTCCGGCGCCGCCACCACGAGGCCGCGCTGGCGGGCGAAGGTGGGGCCGAGGCTGGTCCCCTCCACCAGCGCGTCGCGCGGCACGTCGGCGATGTTGCCGATCCGGACCACGTCGCGGACGGTGGTCGCGAAGACCCTCGCGCCGAGCTGGAACATCAGGAGCTCACTGACCGGCTCGGTCATGTGCCGGCGCTCCCCGCGGGGACGGCGCGGCTGCGCGCCGCCTCCACCAGCCGGGGCAGGTCGAGCACCGCGATGGTGCCCAGCTTGTCGCGGGCCACGCCGGAGAGGAACTCGGCCATGCCGGAGCTCTCGGCCGGCGGCGCCTCCAGGTGCCGGCGGGGGATGACCACCAGCCCCTCGAGGCCGTCGGAGATCACCGCCACCTTCCACTGGCCGCTGTGGACCACCGCGGCACGCGTGGAGGCGCGGATGGCGATCGCCCCCTGTCCCACCAGCTGCCCGATGTCGAGCACCGGCAGCACCTCGCCGCGGTGCATGAAGACGCCGGGCAGGAAGGAGGGGGCCGCCGGGAGGCGGGTCAGCGGCCCGAGCCGGACCACCTCGGTCACCAGCAACGCCTCGAAGGCGTAGCGGCCGCCCAGGATCCGCAGGCAGAAGAACCAGGCGTCCTGCCCGGCGTGGCCGGCGCCGGACGGTGCTGCCTCGCTGGAGGGCCTGACCTGGGACATGGTCACGGATTATCGACGGACCCGGGACGAAGCAGCAAGGATGGTGCTATACGGAACTCGCCTTTCTCCCCGATATCGTGTCGTGAAGATCCTCATCTGCGCCGACAGCGACCTCCTGCTCCAGGCGGCCGCCATGACCTTGGAGCCGGCGGGCCACCAGGTGGCCGGGAGCCGGGATCCGTTCGCCCTGGCCTCGGCGATGGAGGGGGCGACGGTGCTCCTGACCGACCAGGCCCGCGGGCGGCAGGCGGCGGCGGTGCTGCGCGACCGTGGGTTCACCGGCCGCGCGCTGCTGCTCGCCGATGGCTCCGCCGAGGATCTGCCGGCGCAGGCCAGGGAGCTTCACCTCGACGGCTGGGTCGAGCTCTCGCCGACCGAGGGGCTCCCGGCGCGGCTGCAGGCCGCGCTCGGCCGGAAGCGCAAGGTGCTGATCGTGGACGACTCGGAGATCGTGGCCCGGCTGCTGGCCCAGGACCTCGAGTCGAAGGGGTTCGAGATCCAGTACGCGCCGGACGCGGAGAAGGCCACCTCGATCATCCTGAAGCGCGCCACCCGGCCGGACCTGATCCTGCTCGACATCAACATGCCCAAGGTGGACGGGGCCCAGTTCTGCAAGTTCGTGAAGAAGAACGAGATGTTCAAGAGCATCAAGGTGCTCTTCTGCTCGGGCGAGGACCGCGAGAAGGTGACGCGGCTGGTCACCGAGTGCGGCGCCGACGGCTACATCCTCAAGGGCGAGGTCCTGGGGAAGTGGGTCCTCGAGAACGCCAGCTGAACCCCGCCGCCGTCTCACGGGCAGCGCGCCGGCGGCGTCACCGAGTTGCACCCGCCGGGCGTCCCCTCGTCGAGCGCGCAGGCGAAGTTGGCCGGCTCGTCGGGCGCCAGCGCGTCGATCCGCTCCACCGCGGCGGGGCAGCGCGGCCCCGCGCCACCCTGGCCGAAGGTGGCCAGCACCGCCCCCGAAGGATCGAGCAGCCGCACCTCCGGCGACCGCTCGTCGGCGAGGCCTCCCGCCAGGGTCGAGGCCCCGCAGGTGAAGCGGACCGTGCCGGCCGCGGCCGGGTAGCGGCCGTCCCACGCCCCGCCGGCGACGAGGCCGAAGGCGCCCGGCGGCAGCGCCGCGGCGGCCGCGGCGACCGTGCAGCCGGCCAGCGAGCCCGAGCTGGTCCGCTTCTCCAGCCGCCAGCCGGAGAGGTCGAGCGGCTCCTCGCCGAGGTTGACCAGCTCCACGTACTCGCCGCCCCCCTGCGGCGTCACCGCCACCGCCCGCACCTCGGTGAGGACGGGGCGCGGTGGCGGTCCCGCCACGGTCGAGAAGGTGGCGACGAAGGTCCGGCGCTGCCCCTCGGGGTCGAGCACGGCGCGCCCCTCGGCGTCGAGCAGCGTCGGGGCGACCACCAGCGCGTAGGCGGCCGCGCCGGCCAGCGGCGCGATGGGCCGCAGCTCGATGCGGCGTCCGCCCTCGGCGAGCGCCGGGTCGCAGGGGAGGGCGAGCGGGCCGGACGGCTCGCCCGCCTCGAGCAGGCGGGCCACGGCGCGGGCGTCGGCGGCGCGAACCAGCGCGACCAGGAGCCCCTCGGCGAGGCCGCCGGCGGCGACCGGCGCGGTGAAGTCCACCGTGACCGGCGCCGAGCGCGCCACCCCGGTCCCGCTCGGCGACCAGCCGGCGATCCGCGTGTGCGGCGCGGGCGCCTGCGGGCCGCAGCCGGAAAGGGCGACGGCGGCCAGCAGCGCCACCGCGGCCGCTCGTTGCGCGCGCCAGCTCACGGCCGCCGCTCCAGGAACAGGCCGCCGGTCAGCGCGTCCAGCTCGGCGGTGACCCGCGCCAGCTCCAGCTCCGCCTCGAGGCGCGCCCTCGCGTCCGGGGGCGGATCGGCCAGCAGCGCCAGCAGCCGGTGGCGCCGCTCGAAGTGGAGGGCGGTGGCCTTGCCGACCGCCTCGTCGCGCCGCCTGGCCCGGGCCAGCGCCGCGGCGGCGGCCGCCGCCTCGCCGGTGGTCGCCACCAGGTCGCCCAGCTCCCAGGTGGCGTGGAGCGAGACGGAGGTGCCCGGCGACGAGCGCAGGTAGTCCACCTCGCTGGTGCCCTGCATCCCGACGACACGGTAGGCGCGTTCGTCGTGGCGCACCTCGGCGGTGATCCGCGGCAGCAGCGCCGAGAGCCGCCGGCGCTTGGCCAGCTCGGCGGGATCCGGGGTGGCCGCCTCGGCGTGGCGGGCGGCGGCCGCCTGGACCGCGGCCACGCTCGGCTCGCTGATGGCGAGACGGGCGAGGAGCTTGGCGGGGTCGGGAGCCGGAAGCGCGGCCACCGGGGCGGCCGGCGGGGCGAGGAGCAACAGCGCCAGGAGGGTCGAGGTCATGGCGTCGCCGGGAGCAGGACCCGGGCCGCGCCAACCCCGCGACGCCACGCGGGCCGCCGCCGGCGCGACGGGACGCCAGCCGGACCTCGGCCCGCGGCGCGGCCGACATTCCTGTCCCAGAGTCGTTGCGCCCTTGATGTGACGGCGCCGGCCGGGGCCCGGCGGGACGGAGCCGCTCCGGCCCTCGTGCTGCGCGACGCCACGAGGGCACCGCGGGCCTCGGCGCGCTGCGAGTGGACATGATGGGCGGGGCTGCGGAAACTTGCTCCGCGCTCGCTGCGCGACGCGGAGCTTCGGACAGTCCTCGCCCCGCACAAGGCAGCACGGCGCGCCGAGGCGAACGCTGCACGTCCCTGCGCCGCTCCGCAAAGGGCCTCGCGTCCCGCCCGCCGGGCTCTTGGGCGGCGCCTTCCCGTGAAGGCGCCCCACGTCGCCCGGCGGTTAGGCGTCCAAGCGCCCAGGCGCCGAAGTCGGGCGGGGCTGTCGCGCGAAGGCACACTTGCCGAGCACGCCCGCGAGGAAGCGCTGCCGAGGCGCGCCCGGGTCCATGGTGCGCGACGGCAACCGGAGCCTCGCCCGGGCCCGGTCGCAGACGCCGCAGGCGCTTCAGCGAGGCGACCCTTGGCGGCGCGCCCCGCACCTCCAGCGGGTAGCGCGCCGAGGCCGGCGAGCAACCGAACGCGCGCGCAGGCCGTGTGCCGGAGCGGGACAGCCTCCCGCCCGCAGGCGCCGCCGGGTGGAAGGGCGCGCCGAACCGCCGGGCCCCGCGGCGGCGCCGTCACTGGTCGAGCAACTCAGCACAGCACGGCGTTCAGCGTTCTCCCGTCCCAGAGTAGGTGCAGCGCCCGCACCCGACTCCTTGCCGAAGTCAGGCAGGCTGACTCTTGACGTGAATTATGAGAACTCCTAGAGTCCACATATCATGACCACTCCGCTCGACGGGACCGTCATCACCCCCATGGACCTCCGCGCCCACGCCGGCGAGTTCCTGGATCGCGTCCGGCTGCAGCACGACACCTTCATCATCGAGCGGCGCGGAACGCCCATGGCGGCGCTGGTGCCGATCGAGCGGCTCAGGCAGATGCGCGAGTCGGCGGTGCGACTGTCCCGGCTCATGTCCCGGCTCCAGGCCGAGCATGTCGAGGCGTCGGGCCAGGATCCGGCCGAGATCGACGCAGCGGCCATCGAGGCGGTTCGGCGCGTCCGCGCCCGGGCGAAGCGGAGGTGACCATGGCCTCGTGCCTCGTTCTCGACTCGATGGTCTGGGCCCAGGCCGCGGCCGATCCGCGCGGCCCCTCAGGTGCCATCGTGGAGTTGGCCCGCGAGCGCGCCTTGGTGCTGGTGGCGTCGCCCTACATCCGCGCCGAGGTTCGCCTCGCCTCGCACGATGTGGGCTTCCGCAAGCGGCTGGGCTCGAAGTTCGACGTCGATCTCTGGCTCGAGTCCACCCTCGCCGCCTGCGCCGAACTGGTCGACGTCACCGGCCCGCCGGTGCTGCTGGAGCACGCCAAGGACGACCCCATCCTCTGGCTCGCGGCGGCCGGTGGCGCCTCCCACCTGGTCACCTGGGAGCAGCGCCTCCTCGACCTGAAGGAATACCGCTTCACGCGGATCCTGACGCCGCCGGCGTTCCTGCGCGCCTGGCGCAACCCCGCCGGGCACGAGCCGCTTCCCGAGTGGAAGGTGCTTCGGCGCGCGGCCGACCTGCCGCGCCGGCGTGCGCCGCGGGTGGCGGCCGGCGGCTAGCCCTCCACCTCGTCGAGCCAGGCCATCTGGATGGCCTCGAGCACCTTCTCGCTGGAGCGCTCCGGGTCGTCGTCGAACCCGGGCAGCTCGCAGACCCAGCGGTGCAGGTCGGTGAACCGCACCTGCAGGGGCGCCACGCCGGCGTGACGCTCGCTCAGCTCGATGGCGATCTCTCGGATGTCGCGCCACTTCATGGAGCCCCCGTCAGCTGGCGATCCGGTTCCCCGGGATGCGCGCCACCACCGCGGCGTCGCCCACCCGGGCCTGGCAGCCCAGCCGGCTGCGCGAGGCGAGCCCCACCGCCTCGTCGAGCTTGTCGTCCTCCCGCTCGGCCGGCGGCGAGAGCGAGTCGAGCCCGCGCTCCACCCAGACGTGGCAGGTGACGCAGGCGCAGACGCCGCCGCAGTTGTGAGGCAGCTCCACGCCGGCCGCCTCGGCGGCGTCGAGCAGCGTGGTGCCGGTGGCGACGTCGGCGCTCTCGCCGCCCGGCAGGAAGGTCACGCGGGGCATGGCGAGTCAGTGCTCCTCGTCGCTCTCCGGCCGCGTGGTGCGCGGCTCGCCGGCGAACTCGTCAACCCGGTGGCCGGCCATGGCCTTCCTGACGTGCTTGTCCATGCGCCGCTCGGCGAAGACCCTGGTGGCGCCGTCCACCGTCTCGATCCAGGCCTTGACGGCCAGGGAGTCGTCGCCCGACATGGCGAACCGCAGCCCGGCCAGCCGCTCCTCGATGGCGCTCCGCTCGGCGGCCGAGAGCAGCTCGCCGTCCACCTGGAAGGCAGAGTCGAGCGCGGCCAGGAGCCGCTCCGCCTCGACCCGCCACTCGCGGAGGAAGCGCTCGGTGACGTCGGCCTCGGCGTGCTCGATCGACTCGATCAGCATGGCCTCGATCTCCTCCTCGCCGAGGCCGTAGGTCGGCTTCACCTGGATGGCCTGCTCGAGGCCGGTGGCCAGCTCGCGCGCCGCCACCTGCAGGATGCCGTCGGCGTCCACCGCGTAGGTGATCTCGACGCGGGCGACGCCGGCCGGCATGGGCGGGATGCCCTTCAGGGTGAAGCGGGCCAGCGAGCGGCCGTCGCGGGCCAGCTCGCGCTCCCCCTGCACCACGTGGATCACCATGCCGGTCTGGCCGTCGGCGTAGGTGGTGAACTGCTGCGAGGCCGAGGCCGGGATGGTTGAGTTGCGCAGGACGAGCTTCTCCACCACGCCGCCCATCATCTCGACCCCCAGCGAGAGCGGGATGACGTCGAGCAGCAGCACGTCCTCGCGGCCGCCGCGGTCGAGCGCGTCGGCCTGCACCGCCGCCCCCAGCGCCACCACGGTGTCGGGGTCGAGGTCCACGAGCGGCTCGCGCCCGAAGAGCGCCCTGACGTGGCGGCGCACCGCCGGCGTCCGGGTGGTGCCGCCCACCAGCACCACGCCGTCCACGCCGGCCATGCCGGCGGCGCGCAGGGCGTCGCGGCAGGGGCCGGTGGTCCGCTCGATGACCGGCTGGACGAGCGCCTCCAGCTCGCCGCGCGTCAGCCGGGCGTGGAGCCGGTGCCCTTCCGGCAGCTCGACGTCGGCGTCCACGGCCGGCTCGGTGGTGAGCGCCTCGCGGACGTTCCGCGCCGCCGCCATGGCGCCGCGCAGCACCGCCGGCGACGGCGTCGCCGCCGGAGGCGTCAAGCCGGACTCCAGGAGCCGCCGCGCCACCACCCGGTCGAGGTCGTCGCCGCCCAGGTGGGTGTCGCCGCCGGTGGCCAGCACCTCGAAGACCCCGTGGTCGAGCCGCAGGATGGAGATGTCGAAGGTGCCGCCGCCCAGGTCGTAGACGGCGAAGGTGCCCTGCACCTGCTTGTCGAGGCCGTAGGCCAGCGCCGCCGCGGTCGGCTCGTTGAGCAGCCGCAGCACGTCGAGCCCGGCCAGCCGGCCGGCGTCCTTGGTGGCCTGGCGCTGGGCGTCGTCGAAGTAGGCGGGGACGGTGATGACGCAGCCGCCCGGCGGTCCGCCCAGCGCCTCGGCGGCGCGCCGCTTCAGCACCCGCAGCACCTCGGCCGAGACCTCGATGGGCGTCACCACCCGCGCCCCGCCGGCCACCACCAGCCGCACCAGCGTTCCCGACTCGTCGAAGCGGGAGATGCCCCGGTCCTCGGGGCGGATGTCGCCGGGGCCGCGCCCCATGAACCGCTTCACCGAGAGGATGGTGTCCACGGGCCGCTCCGGGGCCCGGCGGCGGGCCGCGGCCCCCACCTCTATGACGCCATCGGCGCCGTAGTGGACCGCCGAGGGGAGGAGCGGGCGCCCCTCGTCGGCGGCGATGACCTGCGGTCGGTTGCGGGCGTCAACGTGGGCCACCAGCGAGTTGGTGGTCCCGAGGTCGATGCCGATGGCGCGGCCCATCACGTCTCCAGGTGAGCGGGGGGATCCAGGCTACGGGGTGCCGGCGCCGCGCTCGGCGTCGGCGATGATGTTGTCATAGTAGCGCGCCCGGGAGAGCCGGCGGGCGATCTCCCAGACCGACTCGCTGAACCAGTCCTGCTCGTCGAAGAAGCGGCCGCAGTCGGCCTCCAGGGCGGTGAGGCGGGCCTGGGCTCGCGCCGCGATGCCGGCGAGCGCGGCGGCGTCGCCGTCGGCGCGGGCCAGCGCCAGCGCCTCGCGCCACTCCAGCTGCTCCTCGAGGAAGTCCGGATCGTGGAAGGTGCGCCCCTCGCCGAAGACGTCCTGCCCGGCCAGCTTGAGCAGGTAGGCGGCCCGGCGGCGCCAGTCCTTGAGGGCGCGGTGGGCATCGTTGAGCCGGGTGGCCCGCTCCAGCGCGATGCGCCGCTCGCGCGGCTCGGCGCGGGCGAAGCGGTCGGGGTGGAACTGGCGGGAGAGGTCGCGGAAGCGCCGCTCCAGCTCGCGCGGGTCGAGCGCGAACTCGCGGGGGAGGGCGAAGAGCGAGTAGTGGTCCTCGGCCGGGCCGATGGGCTGGAGCTTCCGGCAGGAACCGCAGAACGGCGTGCTCTTGGCCGTCGCTCCGTGGCAGCTCCAGCAGGTCACGAACTCCTCGTGGGCGCGCCGGGGGACGCCCCCGGGAGGCGCCGTCAGATGGTGAAGGACTCGCCGCAGCTGCAGGACGTCTTGACGTTGGGGTTGCGGAAGACGAACCCCGACTGCATCAGGGTCTGCTGCCAGTCGATGACGGTGCCGGCCAGGAACACGGCGCTCTTCGGGTCCACGAAGACCCGCGCCCCGTCCCGCTCGACCACCTGGTCGAACCTGGCCGGCTCGGTGGCCCAGTCCACGTGGTAGTTGAGGCCCGAGCAGCCGCCGCCCTTGACCCCGAGCCGCAGCCCGCCCGCCGGCGTGCCCTTCTCGCCGATCAGGGTCCTGATCCTGGCCGCCGCCTTCTCGCTGATCTCGATCGCCGCCATCCCGTGCCCCCCGCCCGCCCTAGTGCCCCGACTCGAGGACGCCCTCGGGGCGGGGCGCCGCCGCCCTGGCCTGCTGCTTGCGCTGCCAGTCGGCGACCGCCGCCTTGATGGCGTCCTCGGCCAGCACCGAGCAGTGGATCTTGACCGGCGGCAGGTCGAGCTCCTGCGCCACGTCGGTGTTCTTGATCCGCAGGGCCTCGGCGACCGTCTTCCCCTTGACCCACTCGGTCACCAGCGAGGAGGAGGCGATGGCCGAGCCGCAGCCGAAGGTCTTGAACCTGGCGTCCTCGATCACCCCGGCGTCGTTCACCTTGATCTGCAGCTTCATCACGTCGCCGCAGGCGGGGGCGCCCACCAGGCCGGTGCCGACGTCGGCGGCCTCCTTGTCGAGGGAGCCGACGTTGCGCGGGTTCTCGTAGTGGTCGATGACCTTGTCGGAATACGCCACGGTCGCTCCTTTCACCCCGAGTGCGGAGTGGCCCACTCGACGCGGGACAGGTCCACGCCGTCCTTGACCATCTCGTAGAGCGGGCTCATGTCGCGCAGCTTCTTGACCTTGGCGATCACCAGGGCGATGACGTGATCGACCTCTTCCGCCGTGGTGAAGCGCCCCAGGCCGAACCGGATCGAGCTGTGGGCGAGGTCGTCGCCGATCCCCATGGCCCGCAGCACGTAGGACGGCTCCAGCGAGGCCGAGGTGCAGGCCGAGCCGGAGGAGACCGCCACGTCCTTGATGGCCATCATCATGGCCTCGCCCTCCACGTAGGCGAAGCTGACGTTGAGGTTGCCGGGCAGCCGGTGCTCAAGAGAGCCGTTCAGGGAGACCAGGTCGAGCCCGGCCTCGAGGCCGCGCCGCAGCCGCTCGCGCAGCGCCAGCACGCGGACCGCCTCGGCCTCGCGCTCCGCGCCGGCCAGCTCGCAGGCCTTGCCGAAGCCGACGATGCCCGGGACGTTGAGCGTGCCGGAGCGGAAGCCGCGCTCGTGGCCGCCGCCGTCGATCTGGGTGGTGAGCCGGACCCGCGGCTTGCGCCGCACGTAGAGGGCCCCCACGCCCTTGGGGCCGTAGAGCTTGTGGGCCGAGAGCGAGGCCAGGTCCACCTGGGCCCGCTCGACGTCGAAGGGGATCTTGCCGGCGCTCTGCACGGCGTCGCAGTGGAAGAGGACGCCGGCGGCGCGGGTGATGGCGCCGATCTGCTCGATGGGCTGGACCGTGCCGGTCTCGTTGTTGGCGTGCATCACCGAGACCAGCACGGTGTCGGGGCGCAGCGCCGCCTTCACCGCGGCCGGATCGACGCGGCCGTCCCTGGCCACCGGCAGGACGGTGACGGTCCAGCCTTCCCGCTCCAGCGCGTGCATCGAGTCGAGCACCGCCTTGTGCTCGGTGGCGACGGTGACGAGGTGGCGCCCCTTCTCCCGGTAGAACTGGGCCGCTCCCTTGATGGCCAGGTTGTTCGACTCGGTGGCGCCGGAGGTCCAGACCAGCTCCCTGGCGCTGGCCCCGATCAGGGTGGCCACCTGGACCCGGGCCGCCTCGACCGCCTCCTCGGCCCGCCAGCCGAAGGAGTGACTCTTGGAGGCGGCGTTGCCGAACTCCCCCTTGAAGAAGGGGAGCATGGCGTCCAGCACCCGCGGATCGACCGGGGTGGTCGCGTGGCAATCCATGTAGATGGGCAACTTCACCACGTTCGCGTACCTCTCGCGGAAGGGATGCCCCCGGCCGGGAATACTGGACGGTGGGGGTCGTTTATCCGGAAAGGTCCCACCCGGTCAAGGGGGACGCGCTGCACAAATCCCGGGCGCAACAGCTGTTTTTGGATTAATAGCGGGCCGCATCGCCATGAAAAAACTGAGCCGGATCTCCCTCGCACTCATCGTCTTCGCCGCGGTCCTCTGGCTTCCCGACCTGATGGGAGCCGGCCCGACAGGCCCGAAAGGGGATCTGGCGCTGGGCGATCTGCTCGGGCGCGGGTCGTGGCTCGCCTTCGCCGTCGCCTTCGCCGGCGGCTTCCTGACCAGCCTCACCCCGTGCGTCTACCCGCTCATCCCCATCACCGTCTCCATCTTCGGGGCCCGCAAGGCCGGGTCGCGCGGCGAGGCGGCGCTCCTCTCCGGCCTCTACGTGTTCGGCATCGCCGCCACCTACTCGGCGCTCGGCGTCGGGGCGGCGCTAACCGGGCGGGCCTTCGGCTCGGTGATGCAGAACGGGTGGGTCATGGGGGGCGTGGCGCTGGTGCTGGTGGTCCTGGCCGCCTCGATGTTCGGCGCCTTCGAGCTCACGCTCCCAGCCTCGCTGCAGCAGCGGCTCAACCGCGTGGGCGGGGCCGGGCGGACCGGCGCCTTCGGCATGGGGCTGGTGGCGGGCGTCATCGCCGCGCCCTGCACCGGACCGGTGCTGGCGGCGGCGCTCACCTTCATCGCCGCCAAGGGGTCGGTGGCGCTCGGCCTCGCCATCATGTTCCCCTACGCGCTGGGGATGGGGCTCCTCTTCTTCGTCATCGGCGTCTTCTCGGTGTCGCTGCCGAAGAGCGGCGCCTGGATGGAGACGGTCAAGTCGGTCTTCGGCGCGGCCCTGCTGGCCATGGCCGGCATCTACCTGAAGGATCTCCTCCCGGGGTTGAAGCCGCTCTTCTCGGCGGCGCCGGCGGCGGCCCTGCTGGCGGCGGCGGTGGCCGGGGCCGGCGTGCTGCTCGGCGCGCTGCAGGGCTCCTTCCACGGCGGGCCGAACCAGCGGGCGCTGAAGGCGCTCGGCGTGACGCTGCTGGTGGGCGGGGTGGTCTATGGGGCCGGCGCGGCCGGGGCGCGGGAGCGGGCTCACGCGGCGGCCAGCTTCGTGTGGCTGCACGCCGAGCAGGAGGCGGTGGCGCTGGCGCGCGCCGAGGGGCGGCCGGTGATCGTGGACTTCTGGGCCGAGTGGTGCGCCGCCTGCAAGGAGCTGGACAGGCTGGCCTGGGCCGACCCGCGGGTGCGCGAGGAGGCCTCGCGCTTCGTGAAGATCAAGGTGGACGGGACCGAATCGACCGACGAGGTGTCGGCGATCCAGGAGCGCTACCGGGTGCAGGGGATGCCCACCGTGGTCTTCATCGACTCGGCCGGGCGCGAGGTGGCGGACCGGGTCATCGGCGCCGTCGACGCCGACGAGATGCTGCAGCGGCTCCGCGCGGTCCAGTAGCGGCCGGCCGAGGCGCCGTCCCCGGCGCTAGACAGTATGGAACGACCGGCTCACTCGTTGAGCGCGGGTTAGCCTCGGCAAGGCCGCGGCCAGAGCCGCAAACGAGGAGCCGATCGAATGAAAACTACAACGATGTGGGTCGGAATGGAC
>JAJZQX010000012.1 GCA_021806645.1 Myxococcales bacterium
CGGGTCCTCCCTCACTCCGCCACCTCCTCAGGATCCGCCACCGGACTGGCCAAACCGGGAAGCGGTTACGTCAGGCGCGGTGAAATGTCGTGACGAGCGGGCGGTGAGAGAGCGTGAGAAACGACAGGTGCCGCGACTTACACACGCGAGATTCCAGCCGTCGACAGTTGCAAGTGCCTTGAGAAGGGAGACGTATCGTGCCGGTTCGATTGGGACGGGACCGGGCTGTGCGTGTTCGCGAAGCGGCTGGAGAAGGGCCGCTTCGTGGCGCCGTGGGACCGGGAAGGAGGCGAGCTGCGGCTCACGGTGAGCGAGCTGGCGCTGAAGGGCGCGAGCCCGGCGGACCTGCAACTCCGGCTTGCCCAGCTCGAGTCCCAGCTCGCGGTGAAGAACAAGTTGCTCTTCGGGAAGTCGTCGGAGAAGCGGCCGGCCGCCAAGGACGAGGTGGCGCCGGTGAAGGTGCCGCAGGTCGGCCACGGCCCGCGCGAGCAGCCGGCCCTGCCGGTGGTGAAGAGGCTCTTCGAACTGGACCAGGCCGACCTGGACTGCCCGAAGTGCGGCAAGACCCTGGCCGCCTTCAAGGGCCAGTTCGAGGAGTCGGAGGAGATCACCGTCATCGAGCGACGCTTCGTGGTGGAGAAGCAGCGCCGGCAGAAGTACCGCTGCGAGTGCAACGGCTGCATCGAGACGGCGCCGGGCCCGGTGAAGCTCTTCCCGGGAGCGCGGTACTCGGTAAACTTCGCCATCGAGGTCATCATCGCCAAGTACCTCGACCACGCACCGCTGGAGCGGCAGGTCCGGATCATGGCGCGCGAGGGGCTGGTCGTGGACTCCCAGACGCTCTGGGACCAGATCGAGCGGCTGGGGCGGCTTCTCAAGAGCGCCAAGGAGGCCCTCCACCTCTACGTCCTCAGCAACGCGGTGATCGGCGCGGACGAGACGCGGTGGCGGCTCCTCGACGGCAAGGGGAAGGACACTGGCGAGGCGAAGCAGTGGCAGGTCTGGGCGGTGACGGCCCAGGACGCGGTCTCGTACTGCATCGAGGACAGTCGCTCCGCCGACGCCGCCAGGAAGCTGCTCGGGAACTTCAGGGGCGCGATGATGGCAGATGGCTACGGGGTGTACCAGTCGCTCGCCAAGGCACCCGGCAGCTTCATCCTGGCCCACTGCTGGGCGCACGTACGCCGCAAGTACATCGATGTCGAGCACGCTTTCCCCGCCCAGGCGAAGGAGATCGTCGGCCTCAACGGCGAACTCTACGCGGTGGACCGACTCTGCCCCACCGGACCACCTGGCGACGATCTGCGACGACAACTCCGGAGCGAGCGGTCGAGAGCTGTGGTGGAGCGGATCAGGATCTGGGCGATGAACACGAAGGCGCGGTCCCTGCCGGAAGGCGGGCTGGCGAAGGCCATCGACTACATGCTCGGCATGTGGAAGGGGCTGGTGCGCTTCCTCGACGATCCTCGGATCCCGCTCGACAACAATTCCACCGAGCGCGGCCTTCGCGGCGTGGTGATCGGCCGCAAGAACCACTACGGCTCCAAGTCCAAGCGCGGGACCGAGGTCGCGGCGCTCTTCTACAGCCTCATCGAGAGCGCCAAGTTGGCCGGCGTCGAGCCGAAGGCCTACCTGCGCCTCGCCGTCCAGGCCGCCCTGCGCGGCGAGCAGCCGCCGCTGCCGCACGAGGTCGCGAAGGCCGCCTGACCTCGCGCCGCGGCCGTGGCAGGATCCCGGCCGTGAAGAAGATCTCCGCCACCATCCTCGACTTCGCCAGGCCGCTCACCGACGGCCTGGGCGACGACACGCCCGTCGAGATCCGCCGCGAGACGCTCCAGCTCGCGATCACGCTGTGGAACTGCTTGGTCCTCCGGGACTGCGGTCAAGGCGAGCACCTCGCCGACCTCTTCGACCGCCTTCGGGGCCTGTCAGTGACGGACACCATGAGGATGGCCCCGCTGATCGAGGAGTTGGTCCTCCGCAAGCACACCAAGTGCCGCCGGGACCTGCGCCTCGTAGGCGACTGGGAGCTACGCGACCTCGGCGGCGGCGAACTCTCGCTGCGGGCTGTCGCTCACGACCCCGGCAAGAAGCGATCGGCTTGACCCGCGGGAGGTGGGCCGCGGCGAGGACTTACGAATGTCGGGGTGTCGTCGACCGGCCAGCGTGACGAGTTGCTGGCGGAGGGCCAGGTTCTCGACCACGAGGTCACGTCGAGAGCGCAGGGCCGAGCGGAACGTCGGGAGGAGCGTCACGAGGAGGCGAAGCATCGAGCCAGGGAGAATCCTTGTCCCTGGCCGAATCGTCAATGGTTTCAGCATGGACGGGGCTCTGGCGTAGGACAAGCGGCGGCACCTGTCCCAGGCCGCGCTGGCGAAGCTCATGGGATCGAGCCAGTCGCGCGTGGCCAAGGTCCAGAACCGGGACACCGAGGTCTCCCTGGACTTCCAGCTTCGGGCCATATTCGCGGCCAACCCGGCGGCCTCCACGGACTTCCAGCGGCTCATCCGGAAGTGGAGCCGGGACGGGCAGCGACCCGAGGCGGCCGCGGCTCGCTGATCCGGTCCCACGAGCGGGCTCGCCGCCACGAGCCTTACGAGCAGGCCAGCGGGCCAGCGATGACCCTGATCGCGCCCGACGACACCCGCACCACCGGCAGCCTCCCCTCGTCGACCATCCGGTGCCTCGCCAATACACGATCCGTGCGCGTCACGGCCCGCATGAGCGGCGGGTGACCGGCCGGCCGGCAGAGGGTGAGGCTGGACATGACGGCGGCTCGGGGCGGGGCATCGCCAGCGCCCTCGCGGGCTGGCGCCGAAGCGTCACTTCAAACATGATCAATGGACGAGGAACTTCAGATGGGTCTCGATGAGTTGCTGAAGAGCAAGGAGGAACTGCACCGTGTGGCGCGCGCACACGGCGCCACGAGCGTGAGCGTGTTCGGCTCCTTCGCGCGAGGCACGGCTGGGCCAGAGAGCGACGTCGACTTCCTCGTCGAGTTCGAGCCAGGCCGCACGCTCCTTGACCTCATGGCGCTCATCCGGGAGTTCGGTGCCCTGCTCGGGCGCAGGGCCGATGTCACGACGCCGACGGCGCTTCACCCGCTACTGGCTGCCCGTATCCTGGCGGAGGCCCGGCCACTGTGAAGGACGATCGTCCCTACCTGGCGGACATCCTCCAGGCGTTGCACCGGGTCTAGGAGGTCCGCCGACGCGGCGAGGAGGCCTTCCGCGGAGACTGGGTGTTGCAGGACGCCGCCATTCGGAACTTCGAGATCGTTGGCGAGGCGGTGAAGCGAGTGAGTCCGGCCCTCCAGGCGGCGCACCCGGAGATCCCGTGGGCCGATCTGGCCAGCTTCCGCGACGTTGAGCTTGCCCCGATCTCGTGGACACCTCCGATGTGGTGGAGACTGGATCCCGACGTCCCCCCGAAAGCTGGACGGTCTTCAGGTCGAGGTCGTCGCTACGCCCCCAACCGCTCCAGCAACGCCTTCCTCACCGCCGCGGCGTCGGCCGCACCCCGGGCCTCGCGCATGGCGGCGCCCAGCAGCACGCCGAGCAGCTTCTTCTCGCCGGCGCGGTAGCGGGCCGCCTCGGCCGCCTGCGCCGCCAGGGCCCGCTCCACCGCCGCGGCGATGGCGCCGGCGTCCTCGACCTTCTCCAGCCCGAGCGCCTTCATCCGCGCCGCCGGCTCGCCGCCGCTGGCCACCAGGTCGGCCAGCAGCGCCTTCCCGCCGGCCGGCGTCAGCTTCCCCGCGTCCACCAGCGCCACGAAGGCGCCGAAGCCCGTGCCGGAGAGCTGGAGCTGCGCCAGCGGTGTCTCGCCGGAGAGCCCGAGCAGGTCGTTGAGCAGCCAGCGGGCCACCGAGGCGGCGCCGGCGTGGGCCTTCACGGCGGCGTCGAAGTACTCGGCCACCGCGAGATCGCCGGTGAGGAGATCCGCCAGCTCCTCGGCGAGCTGGAGCGCCCGCTGGTACCGGAGGTACCGCTCGGCCAGCGCCGGCGTGACGGCGCGCCGCTCGGCGCGGGCCTCGGAGCGCCTGCCGCGCAGCGTGGCGTCGGCGGCCGGATCCGACCTCGGCCTGGCCGCCCGGCGCTGCGTCGGCTGGGCCGCCGTGCGGGACCAGGTGTCGCGCAGCGTGATGGTCCGGTTGAAGACCGGGGCGCCGGGCCGCGAGTCGGCCGGATCGGCGATGAAGTAGCCGAGCCGCAGGAACTGGTGCCGGTCGCCCGGGGCGGCCGTGGCCAGGGCCGGCTCCAGCCTGGCTCGCTCCGCCACCAGCAGCGAGGCCGGGTTGAGCGCGGCCAGGAAGTCGGGGGCCGCGTCCGGCTGCTCGGCGGTGAAGAGCCGATCGTAGAGCCGCACCGGCGCCGGCACCGAGCGGGCGGCGTCTACCCAGTGGATGGTGCCGAGGCCGCGCCGCGCGCCGGCGCCGTCGCCCAGCGAGGCGGGATCGTGGCTGCAGCGCAGGCCGGTCACGGTGCCGTCGGAAGCGCGCAGCACCTCGTCGCAGCGGACCACCCAGCCTCCAGCGAGGCGCACCGAGCCGCCGGGGGCGAGCCGCTTCCAGTCGGCCGGCGGGTCGAGGCTGAAGTCGTCGCGCTCGACGAGCAGCTGTCCGGAGCAGGGGACGGGGCGGGTGCCGCGCTCCGGCTCGGAAGGCCACCAGGGCAGCTCCAGCGTCTCCACCTTTCCGGCCGGCCAGGTGGTGATGGTGAGCGGGAGGGGATCGAGCACCGCCATCGCCTTCGGGCAGCGCCCCTCCAGGTCGGCCCGGATGGCGAACTCGAACTTGCCGATGTCCACGGTCGAGTTGTTCTTGGCCACGCCGATCAGCTCGGCGAAATCCCGCAGCGCCTCGGGCGTGATTCCGCGGCGGCGCATCCCGGCCAGCGTCGGCATGCGCGGATCGTCCCAGCCGTCCACCCGCTGCTCGGTCACCAGCTGCAGCAGCTTGCGCTTGGAGAGGACGGTGTAGCCGAGCGAGAGCCGGGCGAACTCGTACTGGCGCGGGCGCGGGTCCCACGGCCCGAGCCGGTCGAGCACCCAGTCGTAGAGCTCGCGGTTCGACTCGAACTCGAGCGTGCAGATCGAGTGGGTCACCCCCTCGAAGGCGTCCTCCAGGGGATGGGCGAAGTCGTACATCGGGTAGATGCACCAGGTGTCGCCGGTCCGGTGGTGGTGGGCCTTGCGGATCCGGTAGAGGAGCGGATCGCGCATGATGACGTTGGGGTGCGCCATGTCGATGCGGGCGCGCAGCACGCAGGCCCCGTCGGCGAACTGGCCGGCCCGCATGCGCTGGAAGAGGTCGAGGCTCTCGGCGGCCGGGCGGTCCCGGAACGGGCTGTTGGTGCCGGGCCGGTCGAAGGCGCCGCGCTGCTCGCGGATCGCCTCCTGGGCCTGGCTGTCGACGTAGGCGTGCCCCTCGAGGACGAGCCGCTCAGCGCACTGGTACATCCGCTCGAAGAAGTCGGAGGCGAAGTGGAGGGCGGCCCAGTCGCCGGCCAGCCAGCGGACGTCGGCCTCGATCCCCTCGACGAACTCCACCTCCTCGGTGGCCGGGTTGGTGTCGTCGAAGCGCAGGTTGACGCGGCCGCCGTAGCGGGCCGCCAGGCCGAAGTTGAGCAGGATCGACTTGGCGTGGCCGAGGTGGAGGTGGCCGTTCGGCTCGGGCGGGAAGCGGGTCACCACGCGACCGCCGTTGCGCCCCGCCGCCACGTCGGCGTCGATGATCTCGGTCAGGAAGTTGGAGGGGCGGGGCGCGTCAGCCATGCCAGCGTTGGTAGCCCAGTGTCCCGCCCCACGCAAGGTGACTCCTGCGGGCGCCGGTCCTCTCGCGACGGCGGACGCCGAGTGGCCAAGTCGCCCCCGGTTCGGCTAGGAATGGGTCATGCCCTATTCCGTCCGCTACGCGTCCACCGAGGCCGACCGGGAAGCCGCCTATGCGCTCCGGCGGCAGGTCTTCGAGGTCGAGCAGAACGTCCCCCGCCCGCTCGACCGCGATTCGCTCGACCACCAGGCCAACCACGTGGTGGCCTTCGACGAGACCGGCCGCTGCGTGGGGACGGGTCGCTTCGTGCGCCGCGACAACCGGGTGGTCCAGATCGGCCGCATGGCGGTGGCGGCCGACCACCGGCGCCACGGCGTCGGCGCGCTGGTGATCGACGCGCTGGAGCGGATGGCGGTGCTGCGCGGCATCGCCGAGGTGGTGCTCCACGCCCAGCTCCCCTCGGTGAAGTTCTTCGAGCACCGCGGCTACACACTGGAGGGGGAGGCCTTCCTGGAGGAGGGCGTCCCCCACGTCCGGATGCGCAAGGTGCTGCTGCAGGCGGGGCAGGGCGAGCAGCAGCCGCCCATGGGCCGCATCGCCTGAGCTGGTGCACCGCCGCGGGACCTACCGCGCGGGCGGCCTGCGCGGGGTGCGCCCCGCGGCGCCGAGGAGGCCAGATGAAGGCGCTGGTCCGGCGGAGCCCGGCGTTCACGGCGTCACTCCCCCGAGCCCCTGGTCGGCGGTGTAGGCGATGCGGCGGAAGCCGAGGTTGCCGGCCAGCGTCACCGGCGTGAGGTTCCGCCCGGCCAGCCGGCGCCAGATGGAGCCGGCCCGGTAGGTCTGGCGGTAGGCCCAGCGATAGCCCTCGTGGAGCTGCTGCTCGGTCATGCCGGCGGGGCGGAAGACCACGTGCTCGGTGTCGTACCGCTCCCAGTCCCTGTCGGTGATCCGTCCCTGCGCCTCCAGGTCGGCCAGCAGGCGGGTCCCCGGCAGCGGGGTGGCGATGGCGTAGCGGACGATGTCGATGCGGGCCCGGTCGGCCAGCTCCACGGTCCGCTCGAAGACCGAGGCGTCGTCGCCGTCGAGACCGAAGGCGAAGCAGCCGAGCACTCGGATGCCGTGGTCATGGAGCCGCCGCACCGCCTCCACGTACCGGTCCGGCTGGTTGAACCCCTTGCCGGCGCCGCGGGTGGCGCTCTCGTTCACCGACTCGAAGCCGATGAGGGCGCCGGCCAGGCCGCAGTCGGCCGCCAGCTTCAGGGCGGCCTGGTCCTCGGCCAGCCGCAGCGTCACTCCGGCGTAGAACCGCTTGCGCAGCGCACGCAAGCCGAGCAGCAGCGGCCGGACCGCCTCCAGGTCGTCGGCGAAGTTGCTGTCGAGGAAGACGACGCGGCCGCGCAGGCCGGCCGCCTCGTGCAGCACGTCCTCGGTCGGCCGGCGGTGGAGCTGGCCGGCGGTGAGGCAGGCCACCGTGCAGAACCCGCAGGCGTTGGAGCAGCCGCGGCTCGCCTCCATGGTCGAGCTGGCCAGGTAGCCCCGGCCGGCGAGCTGCGAGCGGTCGGGCTCCACCGGCGGACCGGTGAAGGGGTCGTCGAAGTCCACGTAACGCTCCCGCAGCCGCCCGGCGGCCAGGTCGCGCAGCAGCCGCGGCCAGCTCCGCTCCCCGTGTCCCACCACCACGGCGTCGGCGTGGCGGGCCGCCTCGTCGGGGAGGGCGGTGGCATGGGCCCCGCCGATCACCACCGTGGTCCCGCGGGCGCGGGCCTGGGCGGCCAGCCGGTAGGCGTGGGGCGCCCCGCAGGTGATCGACGAGATGGCCAGCACGTCGGCGCCGGGCGGCGGGTCGGGCTGCATGGTGAGGTCGTAGGCGTGGACGCTGGCGCCCAGCTCCGCCGGCACCAGCGCCGCGAGCTGGGCCAGGGTGGTCGGGGCGTAGGAGGCGAAGGGCCGGCCTCGCGCCACCGCGGCGCGGTAGGTCCGGTTGGTGGAGAGGACGAGGTCGATGCGCACCCGGTGGCGATGGTAGCAGTCCCGGGG
Organism: Myxococcales bacterium; assembly: GCA_021806645.1. Lineage (GTDB taxonomy): Bacteria > Myxococcota > Myxococcia > Myxococcales > Anaeromyxobacteraceae > JADKCZ01. The sequence continues at coordinate 7,808 of JAJZQX010000012.1, forward strand.
TGAGCCGCGCCCGCCGGCGCCCGCCGTGGCATGCTGTGGGTGTTCGCTCGGGAAGGGGGACCCCATGCGGATCGCGCTCGTCTCGCCGAAGGGGCCGCTCTACCGCCACCGCGGCGGCATCTTCCCGCGCTCCCTGCGCTACGCGCCGCTGACACTGACCACGCTAGCCGCCTACGTCCCCCCCGAGCTCCAGGCTCGAGTCGAGCTGCACGACGAGGGGATCGCCGACCTGGAGCCGGATCGGCTCGACGCTGACCTGGTCGGCATCACCCTCATCACCGGCAACGCGCCGCGGGCCTATGAGCTGGCCGACCGGCTGCGGGCCCGCGGCAAGACGGTGGTGCTGGGCGGGCCGCACCCGACGCTGCTCCCCGACGAGGCGGCCGGCCATGCCGACGCCGTGGTGGTCGGCTACGCCGAGCAGACCTGGCCGGAGCTGCTGCGGGACTTCTCCGCCGGCAGGCTGCGGCGGCGCTACCTGCAGGGGCCCGACCTCTCGCTGGCCGGGCTGCCAGTCCCGAGGCGCGACCTGCTCGACCGGCGCCGCTACATGACCAGCGCGGTCTTCGAGGCCACCCGCTCCTGCGCCCACGACTGCGAGTTCTGCGTGGCCCCGACCGCCTGGGGGCGAAAGCAGTACCAGAAGCCGGTCGAGGAGGTGGTGGCCGACATCCGGCAGTTCGGCGCCCGCAAGCTCCTCTTCGTCGATCTCAACCTGGTCTCCGACCCGCGCTACGCGGCCCGCCTCTTCGAGGCGCTCATCCCCCTGAAGGTCCGCTGGTACGGCCTGGCCACCACGCTCATCGCCCTGGAGCGCGACCTGCTCGAGCTGGCGGCCCGCAGCGGCTGCGCCGGGTTGCTGATGGGGCTGGAGTCGCTCTGCGAGGCCTCGCTGGGGCAGACGCGCAAGGGCTTCAACGACCCGGAGCGCTACAGGGAGATGGTGGCCGACCTGCACCGCCACGGCATCTCGCTGATGGGCTGCTTCGCCTTCGGCCTCGACGGCGACACCCCGGACGTCTTCGAGAAGACCGCCCGCTTCGCCATCGAGGCGGCCATCGACCTGCCGCGCTTCGCCATCGTCACGCCGTTCCCGGCCACGCCCCTCCACCGCCGGCTCGAGGCCGAGGGGCGGATCCTCCACCGCAACTGGGAGCTCTACGACGCCCAGCACGTGGTCTTCCGCCCGCTCCACATGACGCCGGAGGAGCTGCAGCAGGGGCACGAGCGGGCCTGGAAGCAGACCTACTCGTTCGGCGCCATCGCCTCGCGCCTCTGGCGTGCGCGGGTGGCGCCGCAGGTGTCGCTGGCCGCCAACCTGGGGTACCGCTTCTACGCGCGCAACCTGCACCGCTTCTACACCTGCGACTGGTTCCTCGGCGGCGCCGAGCCGCTGGGGGCCGGCGCGTCCGTGGTGGCAGCCCCCGCGCCGTCGGTGGAGGTCCCGGCCGGCGTTCACCTTGCTGGCGCCGGCGAACCGCGCGGGCGCGGCGCGACCTGCGGGTAGCCCGACAAGGCGGCCGAAGGAGCAGTCCCGGTAGGGCAGCGCGGGCCCGCTGGAAGCAGTATGATGTTCCCCGCATGAGGGCACTCAAGGCACAGGTCCGGGGCGGGCGGCTGGTTCTGGACGAGCCGACCGAGATTCCCGAGGGCGAGGAAGTTGAACTCGTTCCACTCGACGAGGTTCTCGCACGCGGCGGTGACTACCTCGACGAGAAGGAGCGAGCTCGGCTGCATCAGGCCATTGACCGAGGGCTGGAAGATGGTCGCGCAGGGCGCACCACCGGTGCCCGCCAGGTGCTGGCGGAGCTGCGAGCGAGGGCGTCGGGTCGGTGAAGGTCGAGTTCGCCGACGAGGCCAGGGCGGACGTGGCGCGCATCGACGCCTGGTGGCGCGCGAATCGCAGTGCAGCACCCGACCTCTTCACGAACGAACTCGAGAGGGCGTCGCTCGCCCTGGAAGACAACCCGGCGCTGGGCGTGCCGTACCAGCCGAAGCCCGGCGTGCGGCGCATGCTGCTCAGGCGAACCCGCTACCACCTCTACTTCGTGGAGGAGCCCCGCCGAGTGCTGGTGGTGGCGGTCTGGGGCGCCAACCGAGGGCGCGACCCGAGCCTGTAGCTCCCACCGTCGCAGGGGCGGCCCGTCGCCGGGTCAGAGCGATCCCAGCTCCAGGTACGGGCAGCGGTCGTCGAGCGCGGCGTGCGCGGCGGCCCCCTCCGGCCAGTGGGGTACGTAGAACCGGCTCCGCAGCAACCGGTGCGGCACCGAGGCGAGCAGCGGCAGGAGCGGGTCGCGCTGGTGCACGCCGATGGAGAGGAGCGCGCCCGGGCTGCGCGCCTGCATGGTGCGCCAGGCGGCGGAGAGGAGCGCGGCCAGCACCTCCGGCCGGTCGCCGGCCACGCAGAGCAGCGCCCCGAGCCGCAGGTCGAGCACGCCACCCGGGGGTGGCAGCCTCGGCCGCCCCGTGGTGGAGGCGAAGGCGTTGTAGAGCGGGCGGGCCAGCCCCAGCGGGCGCGAGTAGCCGGCCACCACCCATTGCCGGAATGGCCGCTGGTCCCAGAGGCCGAGCGTGCCGACCACCCGCCCGCCCTCTCGGGCCACCAGCACGTCGGCGGGGGAGAGGCCGCGCAGCCGCCCGCCGGGTGCCAGAAGGTCGGCGGCGTCTTGGACGGGGAAGAACTGGCGTCGCGGCCCTTCCGCCCGCCAGAGCGCGGCCAGCGGCTCCAGGCCGGCACCGTCGGCCGGCGCCACCTCCACGCCCCGCGCCGCGCCCGCCCGCCACGGGTCGCCGCGCGCCAGCCAGGTGAGGGTCTGGTAGGTGCCGTGCGGCGCGAAGAGGGGCAGGCCGTTCCGCCCGCCCTCCAGGGCGCGTCGCGCCGCGACGTTGTCCTCGATGATGGTGGCGAGGTGGAACTGGGCCGGCCGCCGGGCGTGCTCGCCGTGGGCCAGCGCGAAGCCTCGCGGGATGATCCCCTCGCCGCGGTGGCGAGGGTCGAGCCGCAGGCCGCTGAAGTAGCCGACCGTGGCGGCGGCCCCGTTGACGTAGACGTCGCGCCAGGTGGTGACCGCCACCAGGACGATGCGACCGCCCGGCTCGCGCGCCGAGGTGACCACCGGGTCTCGCCCCTCCACCTCGACGGCCGCGAAGAAGTCGGGCTCGTGCCAGAGGCCGAGCCGGATGGCGCCTCCGCTCGACAGCTCACGCAGCAGCGCTCGAAGGCCGGCGTCGTCGGCTGTCCCCGCGAAGAAGAGTTCGACCCCGCTCATTCGTTCACGCCAGCGCCGGGGCGCCGGCCACCGGCAGGAGCGGCCCCCGGAAGGCCAGGTCGCCGAGCGGGTACTGCTCGCGCAGCGCCGCCTCCCGGCGCAGCAGCAGGTTGATGAAGAGGTAGGGGTGCAGCATCCGCCCCCGGGCCACGTTGGTGAGGTTGCCCATGCGGCGCAGGATGGAGCCGGGCGAGTAGAAGCGCTTGCGCAGCGCCACGCAGCGGCGGTCGATCTCCTCCGGCGGCACCGCGGTGCGGAAGGGGACCTGGCCGTAGCGGTAGCGCGGGTCGAGCCACCAGCGCGGGTAGAGCAGCCGCTCCTCCCGCGCCAGCCGGTCGTAGAGCGGCGTGCCCGGGAACGGCGTCAGGTGGTTGAAGGCCACCATGAAGATCCGCTCGCCGACCGCGAAGTCGAGCGCCTCCTCGAAGCTGTCCGCGGTGTCGTGGTCGTAGCCGAAGACGAAGGTGGCGTAGACCCGCAGCCCGTGGGCGTGCAGCCGGCGCACCACCTGGGCCGGCGGGAGCCGGTCGGCGTTGAAGGCCTTGTTCATGTCGGCCAGGTTGCGCGGATCCAGGCTCTCCAGGCCGATCAGCACCCCCTGGCAGCCGCTGCGCCGCATCAGGTCGAGCAACTCCTCGTCCTGGGCCATGGTGACCGTTGCCTGCCCGACCCAGCGGATGCCGAGCGGCACCAGCGCCCGGAACAGCTCCTTGGCCTCGCGCGGATGGGCCACCACGTTGTCGTCCACGAAGAAGAAGAGCCGCCGCCGGTCGGGCATGCCGGCGATCTCGCGGACGATGGTCTCCACGCCGCGCCGGGTCTGGGTGGCGCCGAAGGCGCTCTGGATGGCGCAGAACTCGCAGTGGAAGGTGCAGCCGCGGCCGGCCTCCACCAGCGCCACCGGCAGGTAGCGCTTGCCGCGGAAGAGGCGGCGGTCGGGGAGGGTGCGGGAGATGTCCGGCCGCTGAGCGGCCCGGTACTCGCGCCGGAGCCGTCCGGCCCGGAAGTCGTCGAGCAGCCGAGGCCAGGTCTCCTCGGCCTCGCCCACCACCACCGCCTCGGCGTAGCTGGCCACCTCCTCGGGCTGCAAGGTCGCGTGGAAGCCGCCCATCACCACGGGCACGCCGCGCCGCCGGTACTCGCTGGCGATCTGGTAGGCGCGCCGCGCCGTGTAGGTCTCGACGCTCAGGGCCACCAGATCGGTGGGGGCGTCGTAGGGGATGGCCTCCATCCGGTCGTCCCAGAAGGTCAGCTCCACGTCCGGCGGCGTCAGCCCGGCCAGGTGGGCGGCCGGCAGCGGCTCCATCTGCCAGCTGCGGATGTAGCGCCGCCCCGGGATCCGGCCGATGCAGGGGTGGATCAGGGTCAGCCGCACGCGTCCCCTCTCGCCGCCGGCAGCGCCAAGACCGGCTCGACCTTCACCTGCCCGTCGGCCCCGGCCGGGCGGCCCACCAGCCGATGGTACTCCGCGAGCGCGTCGGCCCGCACCTCGGCACGCGCCGGACCGAGCTGCCCGAGCTCTCGCGCCAGCCGGTAGTGGTGCAGGCGCCGCAGCAGCTCCTCGGCGCGTCCGGCCACCGCCTCGGCCGCCTCGCCGCGCTCCCCGGGCGCGGCCAGCAGCCGGTAGCAGGGGCGGCCGCCGTTGGCCGGGATGGCCAGCAGCGTCACCGGCAGGGCCAGCCCCTCGGCGCGAAGCTGGTCCAGCACCTGCTGCGCCAGGGCCGCGTCCACCTTCTCGCCCACCAGGTCTACGCCGCCGAGCCGCCCGAGGAACTCCACGCAGGGGGCGCTCCGCAGGAAGCCGGTGACGCGCACCCGGTCCGGGAGCAGGTAGCGGAGCAGGCCATGGGCGCCGCTCACCACCGGTTGCAGCTCCTGCCCGGCCTCGAGCCGCCAGGGCGGCAGCACCGCGCCGGTGGCCAGGCAGCGGAACTCCAGCGCGTGGCTGGTGAGGGCGAGCGGGTGCTGGCCGGCGAAGGGGACGGAGACCACCCCCTCGGTGGCCCAGAGCCCCTTGGGCTGGAAGGCGGCATGCGGGAAGAGGTCCCGCAGCGACTCGGCATAGGGGCGGGACGAGGAGGAGTCCCACGCGCTCAGCAGCGCCAGCCTCGGCCAGAGCGCGCGGGTGAGGGTCGGACCGGGCTCGCCGCTCGCCTCGAGGAGCCGGCGCGCCGCCGCCGGGTTGCGCGGCGCCGCCCAGGGAACGGTGAGAGCGCCCGCCTCCCAGCGGCCCGCCGCCAGCACCGCCGCCACCTGCTCCCGCCGCGCCGCCAGCGCCTCGACCAGCCGCAGGAGGAAGGTCGGGCTCCAGACCGAGGCCAGCGCCAGGTCGGTGCGCGCCGCCAGGTGGACCAGGGTGGCCGCCAGCGCCGCGCTGGAGCTGGGCAGGCGGGCGATGGCGCCAGGCACCGCCATGAGCCGCCCCAGCACCAGCCGGGCCAGCGGCGAGAGCAGGGCGAGGTCGTCGTTCCCCTGGCCGGCGGCGCGCAGGTCGTCGGGCAGCCAGGAGAGCGACCAGTAGTGCGATCCGCCCAGGATCCCCGGATGGTCGTCGGCGGCGCTCGCCATCCAGGCGGAGGCCGCCTCGCTCAGCTCGGCGCGGAAGGCGGGCGGGTAGGGGATCCAGCGGCGCGGCGCAGTGGAGCCGCTGGTCGGCTCGAAGCGGAGCGGACCGGTCGGGCCGGTCGGCGCGGCCCGGAGCGCCTCCACCCAGCCGGCGTGATCCTCCCAGGTGGTGAGCGGCAGCTTCCTCCCCACCTCCTCCCAGGAAGCGCTCGGGTCGATCCGCGCGGCCGCCAGGGGGTTCAGGGCCAGCGCCGAGGGGAGCAGCCGGGCCAGGCGGCGGCGCTGCGCCCGCTCGACGTCGTCGAGGGCGCGCCGGAAGCGGCGCCAGGCCGGGCGCTGGCTGGCGACGGCGATGCGTGCGAACAGGCCCTGCAAGGGCTCCCCCTCGTTCCGCCCGGCACGGGTCGCCTCCTGAACTCCGGGTCGAGCTATCATGCCCTCGGTCTCGAGTCGGCGGTGAGGACTCTACGGGGGTGGGCGATGCCCCAGGTCGTCTTCAGGACGGTGGCGGCCCAGGCCCTCGGCGAGGAGGAGGCGCGCCGCATGTTCGCGCTCTTCGAGCGCCACTACGTCGACGTCTCCTTCGAGCGCTTCCTCGCCGACCTGCGAGAGAAGACGCACGTGCTCCTCTTCTTCGCGCCCGAACCCGGGCAGCCGCGCCGCTGGCCGGGGCGGGTGGTCGGCTTCAGCACCGCGCTCCGCACGGCGCTGCCGGCCATCCCGGGCGCCACGTTCCTCTTCTCCGGCGACACGGTGGTGGACTCGGCCTGGCAGGGCGCGGGGCTGCTGCAGCGGGCCTTCTTCCTCCTCATGCTCCGTACCCGGCTGCGCCACCCGCTGCGGCCGGTCTACTGGATGCTCATCAGCAAGGGCTACAAGACCTACCTGCTCCTGACGCACCACTTCCCGCGCGGCTTCCCGCGCCACGACGCCCCGACGCCACCGGAGCTGCAGCGGGCCATGGAGGCCTACTACACGGCCCGCTACGCCGGCGCCTACGATCCGCGGAGCGGCCTCATCGACTTCGGCGAGAGCCATGGGGCGGTGCGCGGCCGGCTGGCCGAGCCGACACCGCAGGCACTCGCCGACCCGGGGGTCGCCTTCTTCCTCGCGCGCAATCCGGCCTGGCGCGAGGGTAGGGAGCTGGCCTGCATCGCCGAGATCCGCTGGCGCGACTTTGCCCGCCACGCGCTGGCCGCGACGGCCGGGGGCCGGCGCCGCGGCCGGTGAGGAGCGGTCGTGCGCCTCAAGTCCACCATCCTCGGCCGCCGCCTGCTCCGCCCGCTCTCCTGGGGGCTGCACCGGCTGCACCGGGCGGCGCTGCGACGGCCGCGGCTGACGCTGGCCCTGGCCGCTGGCCTGGTGCTGGGGCTGGCGACGCAGGCGCCGCGCACCCAGGTTCACCTCTCCATCCGCGAGATGGCCGACGCCGGCCTGCCTTCCAGCCGCTGGCAGGCGGCGATGGAGCGGGACTTCGGGGCGGGCCACGGGGTGGTGCTGTTCTTCACGCCGCGGGCAGCGTCCTTCACCGCCGCCGAGCTGGGGGCAATCCGGTCCTGGGTGGCGCTGGAGCGGGGGCGCAACGGCGAGCTGGTGCGGGTCGCGTCTCCCTTCGACGCCCTGCGGAGCGAACGGATCGACGGCCGGCTGCGGTTGGTGCCCATCATGCCGTTGGCCACGCCGGAGGCGCTGCGCGCCGTGGCGGCCAGCCCCTGGGGCGGCCTCCTCACCGACCGCCAGGGGCGAGACGTGGCCGTGGAGCTGGTCTTCCGCGACACCCCGGGCGGCTCCCGCTTCGGTCGCTTCGATCCGCGCCCCATCGGCGCGCTGGAGCGGCGTTGCCGCGAGGAGCTGCTGGCGGCCCAGCCCGGCGTGCAGTTGCTGGTCTCCGGCAACGCCGCCTTCGATCACTTCGCCCAGCTCGGCATGGAGCGGTTCCAGCTGCTCAACGTGGCGGTGACGTTGCTCCTGCTGGTGCTGCTGCGGCTACTGCTCGGCACCTGGCGGGCCGGCCTGCTGCTGGTGCTGGTGGTGGGCTGGACCGGAGCAGCCGTCTACGGTGGCATGGCGGCCAGCGGCGTGCCGCTCGACCTGCTCTCGGTCGGTCTCTTCCTCATGCTCTCGGTTGCGGCGGTGGAGGACTTCGTCTTCGTCTCCTGGGAGCAGCTGGCCCGCGGGGCCTCCTGGCGCCAGGCCTTCCGCCGGCTCCTCCTCCCCGGCTTCCTCACCTCGGTGACCACCGTGGTCGGCTTCGCCAGCCTCTGTGTCTCGGAGCTGGCCGTGGTGCGCCGCTTCGGGCTCTGGGGCGGCCTGGGGGCGGGGCTGGAGTGGGTCGCCACCTTCCTGGTGCTGCCGGCGCTGCTCCAGCTCGTGCCGAAGCTGCGCACCTGGACCGCGCCGGCGCGGGCGCGGTGGACGCGGCTGCCGGCCCGGTTCCTCTCCCCGTGGATGCCGCGGCGGGCCGCCTGGGTGCTCCTGCTCCTCCTCGGCGCCGGTGGGCTGGCCGCCCGCGATCTCGAGTACGCCGACACGCCGGTGGCCATGTTCGACGCCGGCCATCCCTTCCGGCAGGCGCTCGCCTACTCGGCGCGCACCCGCGGGTGGATCGGGCAGCTCCACGTGGTCTTCCCAGAGGACGCCTCCATGGCCGAGGTGGCGGTGGCGGCGGCCGGCCTGCGCGCCCAGCCCGGGGTGGCCAAGGTGCTCGACCCGGCCACGGTGCTGGCCGACCTGACCGGCGGCGATCCGCTGGCCCTCTTCGAGCTGGCGGCCGAGCGCGAGAAGCTGGCGGCCGGGAGCGGCGCGCTGCAGGCGCCGGATGGGCGGCTGCGCGCCAGCGTGCTGATCGACGACGTCAGCCTGCCGGTGCTGGCTCGCCTGCGCGAGTGGATCGTCGCCCGCTGGCCGGACGGGGAGGGCTACCCGGCGGGCGAGCTGATCTCCTACGCCGACGTCGGCGACCTCGTGCCGCGCACCCTGATGCAGAGCCTGCTCACCTGCCTGGCCCTGGTGGCGCTGGTGATCGTCCTCGTCTACCGGGGGCTGGGGCTGGGCTGGGGGACTCGGGCGGCGCTGGCCTCGGCCTGGGGGCCGGCGGTGACGTTGCTGGCCATGTGGGCCCTGCGACTACCGGTCAACCTGCTGAGCGTGGCCTTCGCCAGCGTGCTGGTGGGACTCACCGGGGACAACGCGGTGCAGTACGCGTGCGCCGGGGCCGGGGCCCGGGAGGGGATGGAGCGGCGCGGCGGGGCCTCCGTCCTGGTGGCGGTGGTGATGGCGCTCTCGGCGCTGGTCTTCCTCGGCTCCGTCTTCGTGCCTCCGCGCCGGCTGGGGCTCTTGCTGGCCGGCGGGCTGCTGGCGGCGCTGGTGGGCGACGTCTGGATCTTCGGGGCGCTGCTGGGGCGCGCGCCGCGGCGGGCCGGGGAGGCGAGGCGATGAGGATCGTCCTGGTCCAGCCCAACGCCGGGGCCATCCGCGCCGCCGACGCCATGACGCCGCTGGCGCTCGGTGTCCTCTCCGCGCAGACGCCGGCGGGCCACCAGGTGACGCTGGTGGACGAGCGGGTGGAGCCGGTGCCGGCGAGGCTGGAGGCCGACCTGGTCGGCATCACCACCCAGACCTACACCGCCCGGCGCGCCTACCAGCTGGCGGACGGCTTCCGGCGGCGTGGCCTCCGGGTGGTGATGGGCGGCCACCACGCCAGCCTGCTCCCGGACGAGGCGGCGGCCCACGCCGACGCCGTGGTGATCGGCGACGCCGAGGGGGTCTGGCCTCGGGTGGTCTCCGACGCCGGCGCCGGCAGGCTCCGGCCCCGCTACCAGGCGGCCACGCCGCCGGCGTTGCAGGGTGTGCGGATCGACCGGTCGCTCTTCGAGGGCAAGGGCTACCTTCGCTGGCCGCTGGTCCAGTTCGGGCGCGGCTGCCGCCACGCCTGCGACTTCTGCTCCATCCACGCCCTCCACGGCAGCGGCTACCGCCACCGGCCGGTGGACGAGACGGTGGCCGAGCTGGCGGCGCTGCCGGGGCGGTCCGCCTTCTTCGTGGACGACAATCTCTTCGCCGACCCAGTGGCGGCTCTGGCCCTGCTCGCCGCGCTGCCCGCCGCTGGCAAGCGCTGGGGGGCGCAGCTCTCCATCGACGCCCTGGCCGACGAGTCCACCGTGGACCTGCTGGCCGCCGCCGGATGCGGCGCGGTGCTGCTCGGCCTGGAGTCGTTCGATCCGGAGAGCCTCCGGGAGATGCACAAGTCCTGGAACCGGACCGGACCATCTTACGGCCAGTGCATCGCCCGGCTGCGGGCGCGCGGCATCATGGTCTACGGCACCTTCGTGTTCGGCTACGACCACGACGGGCCGGAGGCGATCGAGGAGGCGCTGGCCTTCGCCCTGGCGCAGCGGCTCTTCGTGGCCAACTTCAACCCGCTCACGCCCACGCCCGGCACGCCGCTATACCAGCGGCTCCGGGCCGAGGGCCGGCTGCTCGGCGATCCCTGGTGGCTCGACCCGGGCTTCCGCTACGGCTCGGCCCAGTTCGTGCCGGCCCGCATGACCGCGGTCCAGCTGGCCGAGGGGGTCTACCGTGCGCGCCGCCGCTTCTACGGCTGGCGCTCCATCGCCTGGCGCGCGCTGGACCGCCAGGCCAACACCCGGTCGCTCGGCAGCACCGCCCTCTACCTGGGGGCCAACCTGGTCTCGCGCCGGGAGATCCGCCGCAAGCAGGGGCGGACGCTGGGAGGCTGATGCAGGTCACGCTCATCCGGCCCGACATGGGCCACCCCGCCGATCGCCTCGGCGTGGACGAGAGCCGCATGGAGCCGCTGCAGCTCGCGGTGCTGGCGGCGCTGACGCCACCCGACGTCGAGGTGGCGCTGGTGGACGACCGGATCGACCGGATCCCCTACGACCGGCCGACCGATCTGGTGGGGATCACCGTGGAGACCTTCACGGCGCGCCGCGCCTACCAGATCGCCGCCGAGTACCGGGGCCGAGGCGTGAAGGTGGTGATGGGGGGCTTCCACGCCACCCTGGCTCCCGAGGAGGTGGCCGAGCACGCCGACGCCGTCTACAGCGGCGACGCCGAGGGGGGATGGGCCGAGGTGCTGGCCGACGCGGCGGCCGGCCGGCTGCGCCCCCGCTACGACTTCCCCACCGGGGTCGGGCAGGGCGGGGTGCTGCCGCGCCGCGAGCTCTTCCGCGGCAAGGACTACCTGCCCCTCACGCTCGTGCAGTTCTCGCGCGGCTGCCCGCATGGCTGCCACTTCTGCGCCATCGGGGCCTTCTTCGGACAGCGCGTCCACACCCGCCCGGTGGCCGAGGTGGTCGCCGAGCTCGAGGCCGCCCGCCCCCGCTTCGTCTTCTTCGTGGACGACAACATCGTGGCCGACCGGGCCGCGGCCAAGGAGCTCTTCCGCGCCCTCATCCCGCTCAAGCTCCGCTGGGTGAGCCAGGCCTCGACCGACATGACCGAGGACGGGGAGCTGATGGAGCTGATGGCCCGCAGCGGCTGCCTCGGCCACGTCATCGGCTTCGAGAGCCTCGACCCGGCCACGCTGCGCGGCATGGGGAAGCAGGTCAACCTGGCGGCCGGGGCGGGCTACCGGCGGGCCATCGAGGTGCTGCGGGACCACGGGCTGCAGACCTGGGCGGCCTTCACCGTAGGTCACGACGAGGACACGGTGGACTCGGTGCGCGCCCTGGTGGACTTCGCCCTGGCGCAGAAGTTCACCTTCGCCGCGTTCAACACCCTGGTCCCGTACCCGGGGACGCCGCTCTACCGGCGGCTGGCGCGGGAAGGGCGGCTCCTCCTCGGCGGGCGCTGGTGGCTCCACCCCGACTTTCGCTTCAACCACGCCACCTTCGTGCCGGCCCGCATGACGCCGGAGCAGCTGACCGAGGTCGCCTGGGAGGCACGGGCCCGCTTCGCCAGCCTCGGCTCCCGGGTCCGCCGCTTCCTCGAGCCCCGCACCAACATGCGCACCCCCCTGCGGATGGCGCTCTACTGGGGCTACAACGGGCTCTTCCGCCGCGAGCTGGTGCGCAAGCAGGGGATGACGCTGGGCATCCAGGACGGCGCCGGGCCCGGTCGCGCGTTATGAGGGGCGGCAACCGAGGGAGCCCCCGCCATGGCCGAGACCATCCACGAGCTGACCGCCACCCGGAACGACGGCACGGAGCAGCCGCTCTCCGCCTACCGCGGCAAGGTGCTGCTGGTGGTCAACACCGCCAGCCAGTGCGGGTTCACGCCCCAGTACCGGGGGTTGCAGGCCCTATACGAGCGCCACCGGGCGGCCGGGCTGGAGGTCCTCGGCTTCCCGTGCGACCAGTTCGGCCACCAGGAGCCGGGGGGCGACGCCGAGATCGCCACCTTCTGCGAGCGGAACTTCGGCGTCACCTTCCCGCTCTTCAAGAAGATCGAGGTGAACGGGGCCGGGACGCACCCGGTCTTCGCCCACCTCAAGAAGGCGGCGCCGGGGCTGCTCGGGAAGGACATCAGGTGGAACTTCACCAAGTTCCTCGTCGACCGGCGGGGGCGGGTGGTGAAGCGATACGCCTCGGCCACGCCACCCGAGAAGCTCGAGGCGGCCATCGAGAAGCTGCTGAGCGCCTGACCGATTCGCGGCAGAAGGTCGCGCGGTCCGGGATCTGCTCTAGAATCGGCCGCCGATGACCCCTCCCTGGACCCTGGCGTGAGCCCCGGCCTCTGTCTCGCGCTCGCCCTGGCCGTGGCCGCGCCCGGCAAGCTGGTCCCGGGGAAGCGCCCCCCGGCGTCGCCCGCCAGGCCGGTGGCCCGGCCGGCGCCGACCACGCTGGCCGAGGCGCTGCTGCTCGCGCTGGACGAGGTGGGGCTCGACGAGCTGGTGGACGCCGGCCCGGAGGAGGGGCGTTGCCCGGGGGGCCGCGGCTGCCCGATCCCGCTGCGCCGGGCCGCCTTCCCACCGTGGCTCGACCTCGCCGTGATCCGGCTCGACCGGCGTGGCCGGGCCATCGAGGCCGCCAACGTGCAGGTTGACTGGAACACGCCGCGCGGCCGGGTGGTGCTGCTCGACGCCAACCTCGCCGCGTCCGACGTCCGCTTCCGGCGCTGGAGCGCGGAGCGGGCCGACCTCGGGCCGAAGTCCCCTCCGTTCACGGACAGTGACGACCTGGCGCCCGGCCTGGGGACGGGCGGTCACGACTTCATGGCGCCGTACCCGGCCAGCCTCTTCAAGCTGCTCATCGCCTTCCACGTGGAGCGGCGAGCGGCGCAAGGGGCCATCGCGCTCTCGGCGGAGGTGCCGGACGGGCCGGCTCCGGACGCGGAGTGGCGCACCGTGGACGAGTGGCTGGAGTTGATGATCACCGAGTCGGACAACCGGGCCACCAAGGCGCTGCTTCGCTTCCTGCACGTGCGCGGCGAGATGGACCTGCTCAACTCGGAGCTGGCTGGGCTGGGGCTCTCGACGCTCCGGATCGACGGGACGCTGCCGAACGACGGCTCGCGCTGGGCTCCCGGCGAGATCCAGGCCACCGCCATGGACATGGCGCGGCTGATCTGGCTGGTGACGGGTGGGCCGGGGGTGCTCTGGAGGACGCCGTCGGGGCGCGCGGTGGTGCGGGAGACGCTGCCGGAGTCGGCCCGGGCCAGGCTGAAGCGGGTGCTGGGCTACCAGGCGCGCCACGAGATCCTCTCCACCGGCTCGACCTGCGGCGCGGTGGCGGCCGGGATCCCGGCGGCGGTCCCGGCCCACTTCCTCGACGTCGAGACCGGCGACGAGACGGTGGGGGGGATCGACTACGGCCACGATGTCCGCCCGTGCAACATCGCCGCCGAGGTCCGCTTTCTCCACAAGACGGGGCTGACCTGGAACTTCGCCTCCGACGCCGGGCTGGTGGAGCCGTTGCCCGGGAAGCCGTTCCGGCGCTACGTCGTGGCCATGATCTCCAGCGCCGGCACGCGCTGGGTTGACCCGGAGCGGGCGGCGGCGGCGCGCCACCCGTGCGAGGAGGCGTCGATCTGCGCCAGCCAGCGGCTGGCCCGGCTCGGAGCGGCCATCGACGCCTGGGCGGTGCGGGCCTCCGCGGCGGGGCGTTGACGACCCTCGGCGGACCCTACCTCTTTCGCGGAATCGCAATGGTCGCCGGATGTTGTATGGTGCGCGGCTTCGTAAACCACAGCGTCCGCCTCCCCCCGGCGGCGCCCCGGAGAACCAACCACATGTCACTGCGGGTCACTACGACTTCGCGCCTGATCGGCGCGCTCCTCGCCGGCCTGACGGCCCTCACGGTTTCGGCCGTCGAACCGATCCCGGCCGCCGCCCCGGCCCCCGCCCCGGCCCCCGCCGCCGCCACCGCCGCCGCCGCCGCCGTGGTGGCGTCGGTGGCCGCTCCGGCGGCCACCCTGGCCGCCAACCCGGCCACGGCCTCGACGCTCGACGACCAGGCGAAGTTCCTTGCCGGTCTCCCGGTCTCGGCCGGCTCTCCGCTGGCCGGGTGGCAGGACACCGTGGAGTACCGCGATCACGTCAAGACCATGAACGTGGAGTGGAAGAAGCTCTCCGACCGGCTCGAGAAGGCCGCCGCCTGGCAGGAGGCCGAGCTGGCCCCCCGCATCCAGGGCCACTTGAACCTCATCTACTTCTTCGGCGGCCCGGACGCCGCCCACGCCGTGAAGCTCTTTCCCGACGCGCCCGTCTACCTGCTGGCTGGCCTGGAGCCGGTCGGCACGGTCGAGGCGCCGGAGAAGATGAAGTTCAGCCAGGTGCACACCGCCATCGACGGCCTGTCCTATGGGCTGCGGACCTTCGTGGCCAGGAGCTTCTTCCGGACCAAGGAGATGCAGAGCGACTTCCAGGGACACGGTATCAAGGGCATCCTGCCGCAGCTCGACCTGATGCTCTCGCGCTCGGGGGCCACCATCGACGGCACCAGCTACTTCGAGGTGGACGCCAGGGGCGTCGCCAACCAGAAGGCGGCCGGTGAGAAGTGGGGACATGGCGTGCCGGGCGTGAAGGTGACGTTCCACCTCCCCGGGAAGGCGCCGCAGGAGATGCTCTACGTGCGCGTCAACCTCTTCAACGACGACCTGGCGAGGCAACCAGGCTTCCTGGTCTGGGCCCGCTCGTTCGGCCCCGCCAACGTCTTCCTCAAGGCCGCCTCCTTCATCCTGCACGACCCCAACTTCTCCAGGACCCGCACCCTCCTCCTCGAGGTGAGCCGCAGCGTGGTGGAGGAGGACTCCGGGATTCCCTACCGGGCCTTCGGCAAGGGCGGGTGGGACTTCACCTGCTTCGGCAAGTACAGGGCGCCGCGAGATCCGTTCGAGCGCTGGTACCAGAAGGACCTCGACAAGGCCTGCACCGAGTTGCCGGCCCGGCCGTTGCCGTTCATGATCGGCTACCGCAAGCTCAACGACACCTTCCTGCTGGTGGCCTCGAAGAAGGGTGGCGCCGGCGAGACACCCGCTCCTGCCGGCGGTCCGGGGGCGATTCCCGCGCCCGCTGCGGCCCCCGCCCCGCCTCCGGCCGCTTCCGCGGCTCTTGCCCCAGCTCCTGCCCCGGCTCCAGCCCCCGCGCCGTTGACGCCGCCGGCCAGGTAGTCGCGCCTCGAAGGCGTTTCCGCTCCACCTCGGCCTCGCCGTCGGGTCGGAGCCAGTTCCACCGCCCGGCGCCGGACCTGATAGCCTGCGCCCGTTTCCGACCCACTGCCGGAGGCTGCACGTGACCGATCTCCTCGCCAACCTCGAGCCCAGGCCGCTCTGGCGTTACTTCCTCGAGCTCTCGAAGATTCCACGCGCGTCCAAGCAGGAGACGGCCGCCGCGGCGTGGGTGGTGGCGCAGGCCAAGGCGCTCGGGTGCCAGGTGGAGCAGGACAAGGTCGGCAACGTCCTCATCCGCAAGGCCGCCTCGCCCGGGCGCGAGAAGCGGCCGGTGGTGGCGATGCAGGCCCACGTGGACATGGTCTGCGAGAAGAACGAGGGTACGGCCCACGACTTCGCCAAGGATCCGATCAAGGTCCGGCGCGACGGCGACGTGCTGCGCGCCACCGGCACCACGCTGGGGGCCGACAACGGCATCGGCGTGGCCTCGGCGCTGGCCGTGCTGGCCGACCCCGACCTGAAGCACGGTCCGCTCGAGGTGCTCGTCACCATCGACGAGGAGACCGGGATGACGGGCGCCAAGGCGCTCGCCGCCGGATGGCTCAAGGCCTCCATGCTGCTCAACCTCGACAGCGAGGAAGAGGGGGAGCTGACCATCGGCTGCGCCGGTGGCGTCGACACCACCTGCACGCGCAAGCTCTCGCCGGCCGCGCCGCGCGCCGGCACCGTCGCGCTCCGGCTCAAGGTTTCGGGGCTGAAGGGCGGTCACTCCGGCATCGACATCGCCGGCTGGCGCGCCAACTCGCTGCGCCTCCTCGCGCAGGCGCTCGACCGGCTCCTGGCCCGCTACGCGCTCGGCCTCGCCTCGGTGGCCGGCGGCAACAAGCGCAACGCCATCGCCCGCGAGGCCTCGGCGGTCTTCTTCGCCGACCCGCGCGACGAGGCCGGCATCAAGGCCGACGTGGCGCGGCTGGAGGCCGAGTGGCGCGCCGCCTTCGGGACCTTCGACCCCAACATCGCCATCACCCTCGAGGCCGGGAGCGCGGAGTGGGTCATGTCGGCCGCCGATGCGCGCGCCGTGGTCGGGTTGCTGCTGGCCGGGCCGCACGGGGTCGAGGCGATGAGCCCCGACATCAAGGGGCTGGTCCAGACCTCCACCAACATGGGGCTGGTGGAGACGCGGGCCGGAGAGGTGGAGGTGAACTTCCTCACGCGGAGCTCCATCGACGCCTCCAAGTACGCGCTGGCCGCCCGCATCGGCGCCATCGCCGCGATCTGCGGCTTCGAGGCGCGCGACTCCAACGGCTACCCGGGCTGGAAGCCGGAGCCGGGGTCGGGCGTGGTGCAACTGATCCAGCAGGTCCACGCGGAGCTGTTCGGCAAGCCGATGGAGGTGAAGGCCATCCACGCCGGGCTCGAGTGCGGGCTGATGCGCGAGAACTACGGGACCGTGGAGATGGCCTCCATCGGCCCGAACATGTGGGACGTCCACACGCCCGACGAACACGTCTCGGTTCCGTCGGTGGCCAACTTCTGGAAGCTGCTCCGGGCCATCCTCGAGAAGGTCTGATCGCGACGGCGACGGCTCCTGGCGTCGCCGCCGCAAGCTTCGAGAAGTATCTCGGGAATTCCAGTCCCTGGCTCGTATTCACCTGACGGCGCCTGCCGGGGCCCGGCGGTTCGGGTCCGCTCCGGCGTTAGTGCCCCGCCCTGGCCAAGAGGGCTACTGCGAGGGCCGATTCCATCGCTGCGGCAGGCGGCATCGTCGGTCCGCTGCTCAGCGTAGCGCTGCTACGCCTGCGCTGCTCCCTCCTCGGGCGCCAGCCTCGCTTCGGTCTCGGCCCTCTCGTGACGCCCTCCTGGCCGGGGCGGGGCACTCGTGCTGCGCCGCGCCACGAAGTGCTGGTCGGCCTTCGGCGCGCGGCCCGGGATCGAACGTGGGCGGCTCGGGAAGCGCCGCCAGCGGTTCGGCGGCGCGCCGGGCGGGCGGGTGCTCATCGGCGCTGCTCGCAGGCGGCCTCGCGTCCCGACCGCCGGGCCCTTGCGGCAGCGGCGCCTTCAAGGTGCGCCGGCCGCGCTCAGTACACCGCCAGCAGCTCCACCTCGAACACCAGGGTCGCGTTCCCCGGGATGTCCGGCGGCGCGCCTTCGTTCCGCAGCACGAGCACACGTCGATGGTCTTCGCCTCGCTCACGACCAATCTTAGCGGCGCGGCCCGTCACCAGCGCCACCTCGACGTTAACACCGTCACGGGTCCTTCGCGGCGACCAGTTACGGCGTCTTCACCGAAGCTGTGAACGAGGAGGAGAGGAGGTTGTCGAGGGGCGGCAGACTGGGCTGCAACGCGGCGATGGTCGCGAGCGCGTGATCGCACATGGCCACGGTCGCCTCCACGAGGGGATCAACATTGAAGACGATCCCGCCGATCGACAGCGACACGCGGCTCACCCAGCGCCGCTCCAGGCGGTCGTAGACGGCGCCGCTGATCTCGGTTCCCGCCGGAACGGTGCCTGTGACCGCCGTGACCGCCGTGTTGCCGTCCTTCGCACTTACCCAGCTAATGGAGCCCCACACCGGGAACCTGTGGTCTGGGTTCGCGAGTTCCCGTTGCAGATGCTGGACGTAGTGCCGGAACTCTTCCGCGGCAGTGGTGGCGACGAGGAAGGTTCGGACCGTAGGGTCGCGTTGGTTCATCCCGGGCGTTGCCCGGGCAAGCTCGCGAACGCGGTGGACGGAGTCCACGATCTGCCAGACCGTGGCGACCGCGTGGAGCAGGTCGTCACGGGCCTCGGGTCGCAGCTTCGCGCGTAGGGTCTCCAGTTCGGCGGTCTCTCGGTGGAGGAGGGCTCGGGAGAACCAGAACCCGTCGCGGAATCGCACGACTCTTGGATCATTCTTCGCGTGCATCGTCTCGTCCCTACTTCGGTACGTCGAACGCGAGCACCGTTACGGTGACTTCGCGAGCAGGATCGTTGGGGCTGGCGGCGATGAATCGGAACGACGACTCGCCTGGGACCTGGACCTCTCGCCGGAAGGCGGGGTGCCCGCGAAACGCCGGTGGGATCTTCTCCAGCACCGCGGAGAAGTTCTTCTGGCGGTTGAACACCAGAAGAGCTGTCTTCGTGTCGCGCCACGTCAGGTAGCCGAGAAGCTGGTCGATGGCCTTCGTGACCTCCGTGGGCCCTCGCCAGAACTTGCACTCCGCGATGAAAACATTCCGGTCTCCTGACCGGACCAGAATGTCGGTCTTGCCCTCCGCGTTGAAGGTCTCGCCAGTCGCCTGCCCTTCGTAGTGCCCGTTTAGCTGGACGAGGAACTGGTCCCGCAGGTGCTCCTCCTCCATGTGCGCGAACGCCTTGGGGCTTCTTTCAAGCACATGAGCGGTGGAGCGAAGAACACCGAGAATGTGTTCGTACTGCTCGGGTATGAGCACGGGTTCAGGAGCGAAGGGCGCTGTCGTCAGGAAGGTCGATCCCTTACGGATCCGCCACCGAGAAAAGCGGACAGGTTTGGGTTCGCACCCCAATCGGGTACGGGCGCTGGGAATCAGCTACAGGCTTGCGATTCCGAGTCCTATGTCAGGAGGTCTGGATTCCGGGGGCGGCGCCACCGCCTTCGCCCGCGCCGTCCAAGACGAATCGGACCAACACGGACTCGGGGTCACTTCTGACGTCAGAAGTAACGCTGACCCACCCCGCGCGGGTCGGCCAGACGGCGGGCTGAATGACTCATCCCCGCCGTTCGCGCTTCAGCAGCTGTCGAAGGAGCCCGATGGTCACCCGCTCCGCGAGTTGAAGCGGCCGCGAAGTCAGGCGTCCCGTTGCTCTCGCCGTCTGCAGCGGGCAATCAGATACCGCCGCCGCCGCCCTCAGTACACCGCCAGCAGCTCCACCTCGAACACCAGGGTCGCGTTCGGGGGGATGTCCGGCGGCGCGCCGGCCGCGCCGTAGCCGAGCTCGGGCGGCAGCGTGAGCTTCCGCTTGCCGCCCACCTTCATGCCGGCCACCCCACGGTCCCAGCCCTCGATCACCTCGCCGGCGCCGAGCGAGAAGGAGAAGGGGGCGCCGCCGACCGATGAGTCGAACCTGGTCCCGTCGGTGAGCCACCCGGTGTAGTGGACCTCCACCGTCTTGCCGCGGACCGCCTCCGGTCCCTTGCCATTCACCAGCTCGTCGATCTTCGGCTTGGCCATGCGTGCGCTCTCCGTGGGTGAGGCCGGGGATGGTAGCCGCGCGGGGGCGGTTGCGTCGAGCGCCGTCGCACGTTACGTGTCAGGCCGTCCCGGACCCTCGATGGGAGCCCCGCATGACCGTGGCCGCCGACCTCAACCCGCAGCAGGCGCAGATGGCCGATGAGTCGATGGTCCGCAACCTGGCGGCGCAGGCCGCGGCCCTCTGGCCGCAGGAGGAGTTGCTCTTCGACCGCTACCGGCTACCCGAGGCGCCACGCGTTCTCGACGCCGGCTGCGGCACCGGCGAGATCGCCTCCCGGCTGGCTCTCCGCTGGCCACGCGGAGAGGTGCTGGGGGTGGACATCCTGGAGGGCTCGCTGCGCCTGGCCCGCGAGCGCCACGCTGGCCTGGCCCCGCGCTTGCGCTTCGAGCCGAGAAGCGTCTACGCCCTCGGCCTCCCCGACGGCCACTTCGACCTGACCGTCTGCCGCCACGTCATCCAGTCGATCCCGCACCCGGAGCAGGTGCTGGCCGAGCTGGCGCGGGTTACGCGGCCTGGCGGCAGGCTCCACCTGCTGGCCGAGGACTACGGGATGATCTTCTTCCAGCCCCGCGCCCTGGATCCCGCCAGTTTCTGGCAGGACGGTCCGTCGCAGGTGGGCGCCGCCACCGGCACCGACATGCAGGTGGGGCGCAAGGCCTACTCGATGCTGCACGCGCTCGGGCTGCGCGACCTGACCGTAGACTACCTGGTGGTCGATCCGCTGCGGGTGCCGCGCCAGACCTTCGTCGACATCTGGATCGCGTGGCGGGACGGCTACGCCGACTTCATCGCCGAGAAGACGCGCTTCACGCGCGCCGAGGTGCTGGCCCACTTCGACGACATGATCGCCACCCTCCGCGATCCGGCCAGCTACGGAGCCTGGCTGGTGCCGGTGGTCTCCGGGCTTCGGCCGTAAGCCTCCGGCGCCGCGGCGGCGCCGGGGACGGTGCGGCGAAGTGGCCGCAGACTGGACCTGTCCGCTCCTGTTTGTTGGTGCAGCCATGCGTGGACGGGCGGCGCGCCGCCGTGCTTTCATCACCCTCCCGCGACCGAACCCGCGGCCTCTTCCCACTCCACAGGAGACGCTCGCCATGGCGACGCCCGCGTTCCAGTACCACGACCCGTTCCCCCTCTCCCACGACGAGACCGCGTACCGGCTCATCGGCAAGGAGGGCGTCTCGGTCGCCACCTTCGAAGGCCAGCCGGTCCTCAAGGTGACGCCGGCCGCGCTCACCACGCTGGCGCGCGAGGCGATGCGCGAGTGCCAGTTCTTCCTGCGCAGGGCGCACAACGAGCAGGTCGCCAGGATCCTCTCCGACCCCGAGGCCTCGCAGAACGACAAGGGCGTGGCGCTGGCCTTCCTGCGCAACGCCGAGATCGCCGCGCGCGGCGAGTTGCCCATCTGCCAGGACACCGGCACGGCCACGGTGGTGGCCAAGAAGGGGCAGGGGGTCTGGACCGGCGTGAGGGACGAGGAGTTCATCACCCAGGGGATCTGGGAGACCTACCAGCAGCAGAACCTGCGCTACTCGCAGACCAGCGCGCTGACGCTCTACGAGGAGAAGAACACCGCCAACAACCTCCCCGCTCAGATCGACCTCTACGCCACGCCCGGCGCCGACTACAGGTTCCTCTTCGTCGCCAAGGGGGGCGGCTCCGCCAACAAGACCATGCTCTGGCAGGAGACCAAGGCGCTGCTCAACCCGGCCACGCTGGAGAAGTTCATCATCGACAAGATGAAGTACCTGGGCACCGCGGCCTGCCCGCCGTACCACATCGCGGTGGTCATCGGCGGCACCTCGGCCGAGACCTGCCTGAAGGTGGTGAAACTGGCCTCGACCAAGTACTACGACGGCCTGCCCACCAAGGGCGGCGCGACCGGCCAGGCCTTCCGCGACGTGGAACTGGAGCAGCGGATGCTGGAGGCCGCCAACAAGCTGGGCATCGGCGCCCAGTTCGGCGGCAAGTACTTCGCCCACGACGTCCGCGTGGTCCGGCTGCCGCGCCACGGCGCCTCCTGTCCGGTCGGCATGGGCGTCTCCTGCTCGGCCGACCGGAACATCAAGGCCAAGATCGACAAGGACGGGCTCTGGCTCGAGGACCTGGACCACGATCCGGGCCGCCTCATCCCGGCCGCCCTCAAGACCGGCAAGCACGACCACGGCGTCAAGATCGACCTCAACCAGCCGATGAAGGCGATCCTGGCCGAGCTCACCAGGCACCCGGTCTCCACGCCGCTGCTGCTCACCGGCACGCTGGTGGTGGCGCGCGACATCGCCCACGCCAAGTTCAGGGAGCTGATCGACGCCGGCAAGGGCGTGCCGCAGTACCTGAAGGACCACCCGGTCTACTACGCCGGCCCGGCCAAGACGCCGAAGGGGAAGCCGTCGGGCTCCTTCGGCCCGACCACCGCCGGCCGCATGGACTCCTACGTCGAGCTGCTGCAGTCACACGGGGCCTCGATGGTGATGATCGCCAAGGGGAACCGCTCGCAGCAGGTCACCGACGCGTGCAAGAAGCACGGCGGCTTCTACCTCGGCTCCATCGGTGGACCGGCCGCGCTGCTGGCCGAGGAGAACATCAAGAAGGTCGAGGTCATCGACTTCGCCGAGCTTGGCATGGAGGCGGTCTGGAAGATCGAGGTCGAGGACTTCCCGGCCTTCATCCTGGTGGACGACAAGGGGAACGACTTCTTCAAGAAGCTCGGGGTCTAGCGGATACACTTTCGGCCCGGCCGGGTGTCATCACCGCGTGGCACCTCAAGCCCCGGAGAGCCCCGCCATGTCGAAGCGCCTGCGTTACGTCCTCGCCGCCACCGCCGCGGTGCTCGTCGTCGCAGTCGCGAGCTGGCGCTGGAGCGCCGGGAGCAAGCCCAGGTCGCAGATCGAGACCGCCAAGGTGGAGCGCGGGACGATCGTCGCCAGGGTGACGGCCACCGGCACCCTCTCGGCGCTGGTCACCGTGCAGGTCGGCAGCCAGGTCTCTGGCCGGATCGCCGAGCTGCGCGCCGACTTCAACTCGACGGTCAAGAAGGGGCAGCTCATCGCCAAGATCGACCCGCAGCTCTTCCAGGCCACCGTGGAGCAGCAGCGGGCCAACCTGATGGCGGCGCAGGGCAACCTGGCCAGGGCCAGGGCGCAGGCGGTGGACGCCAGGCGGCAGGCCGACCGGGCCAGGGAGCTGGCCGCCAGGCAGTTCATCGCCCAGGCCGACGCCGACACCGCCAGCTCCAACGCCGACGCCCTGGTGGCCGGCGTGCAGGCCGCCGAGGGGCAGGTGGCCCAGGCCCAGGCCGCGCTCAACTCGGCCCAGGTGAACCTGGCCTACACCAGCATCCTCTCGCCCATCAACGGCGTGGTCATCTCGCGGAACGTCGACGTGGGCCAGACGGTGGCCGCCTCGCTGTCGGCGCCGACCCTCTTCGTCATCGCCGAGGACCTGGCCAAGATGCAGGTCGACACCAGCGTGGCCGAGGCCGACGTGGGCCGGCTGGCGGGAGGCATGGACGCCAGCTTCACGGTGGACGCCTACCCGTCGGAGGTCTTCCGCGGGAAGGTCCGGCAGATCCGGAACGCGCCGCAGACGGTCCAGAACGTGGTGACCTACGACGCGGTCATCGACGTAGACAACACGGCGATGAAGCTCCGGCCCGGCATGACCGCCAACGTCACCTTCGTCTACGCGCGGAAGGACGACGTGCTGCGCGTCCCCAACGCGGCGCTCCGCTTCCGGCCACCCCCGGGGATGGTGGCTGACGGCGGCAGGCGCCATGGGGCCCGGCCCGAGGGTGGTGACATGGGCGGTTCCGGCGGGAGCGCCGGCGAACGCCCCGTTCGCGCCAAGGGGGATGGGCGGAGCGGGGGCGCCGAGGCGCCCGACCGGCGCACGGTCTGGACGCTCAGGGACGGGAGGCCTGCCCCCGTCAAGGTGAAGACCGGCATCTCCGACGGCAGCTTCACCGAGGTGGTGGACGGGGCGCTGGAGGCGGGCGACCTGGTCGTCACCGACGCCGTGGGGCCGCCGAGCGGCATGGCCGCCGCCATGCGCCGCGGGCTCTAGCTAGGGGCACCCACATGGACCGGCCCGCCCTCGTCCAGCTGAAGGACGTCACCAAGATCTACCGGATGGGCGACGTGGAGCTGGTGGCGCTCCGCGGCGTCTCGCTCGAGATCGCGCAGGGCGAGTTCACCGCCATCATGGGGGCCTCGGGCTCGGGCAAGTCTACGCTGATGAACCTGCTCGGCTGCCTCGACCGCCCCACCGCCGGCAGCTACCTGCTCGAGGGACAGGACATCTCCGTCCTCTCCAACGATCAGCTGGCGAGCCTGCGCAACCAGACGCTCGGCTTCGTCTTCCAGAGCTTCAACCTGCTCTCGCGCACCTCGGCGCTGGAGAACGTCGAGCTGCCGCTGCTCTACTCGGGCGTCCCGGCCGCCGAGCGGCACCAGCGGGCCCGCGAGTCGCTGGTGCGGGTCGGGCTGGGGGATCGGCTCCATCACCACCCCAACCAGATGTCGGGAGGCCAGCAGCAGCGCGTCGCCATCGCCCGGGCGCTGGTCAACCGGCCGCGCGTCATCCTCGCCGACGAGCCGACCGGCAACCTCGACTCGCGCACCAGCGTGGACGTGATGGCGCTGTTCCAGGCTCTGGGGCGCACCGGCATCACCGTGCTGCTGGTGACCCACGAGCCGGACATCGCCGCCTACGCCACGCGCGTGGTGACGATGCGCGACGGGCTGATCCGATCCGACCAGAGGCAGGCGCAGAAGGCGGCGGTGCCGCTCCCCGATGGGACGGAGGCGCACCCGTGAGCTGGCTCATGACGCTGAGGGTGGCGCTGCGCGCGCTGGCCCGCAACAAGATGCGCTCCTTCCTCACCGGCCTCGGCGTGGTCATCGGCGTGGCGGCGGTGATCGCCATGGTGGCCATCGGCGACGGCGCCAAGGCGCGGGTGGAGGCAACCTTCGCGGCCATGGGCTCCAACATGCTCATCGTCATGAACGGGTCCTCCGCCGGCGGCGGCGCCATGGGCGGCTTCGGCTCGCAGCCCACCTTGACCTGGGACGACCTGAAGGCGATCCAGACCGAGCTCTCGGCCGTGCGCGAGGCCGCGCCGCTGCTCCGCTCCAGCGCCCAGCTCCTCTCCGACGACGCCAACTGGGGCAGTTCGGTCCAGGGGACCACGCCGGGGTTCCTGCGGGTCCGCTCCTGGGACGTGGTCCAGGGGGCCTCCTTCACGCAGTCGGACGTGGACGGCGGCGCCAAGGTGGCGCTGCTCGGCCAGACCGTGGTCGGCAAGCTCTACGGCGCCAACGCCAACCCGGTCGGCCAGATCATGAGGATCAAGAACGTGCCCTTCACCGTGGCCGGCGTGCTGGCCAGGAAGGGCCAGTCGCCGTTCGGGCAGGACTACGACGACGTGGTGCTGATCCCGGTCACCACCTTCCAGCAGAAGATCGCCGGCGGGCTGAAGAGCTACATCACCGGCGTCATCATGGTGAGCGCGATCTCCGCCGACGCCACGCAGCGGGCCCAGGCGCAGATTCGCGAGCTGCTGCGGGACCGCCACCGCCTGTCCGACGACGCCGACGACGACTTCAACATCCGCAACCTCTCCGAGATCGCCAGCGCGCGGCAGGAGGGGACCAGGACGCTCACCACGCTGCTGGCCGCCATCGCCGCCGTCTCGCTGCTGGTGGGCGGCATCGGCATCATGAACATCATGCTGGTCTCGGTCACCGAGCGGACCCGCGAGATCGGCGTCCGCATGGCGGTGGGCGCGCGGGCCCGGGACATCCAGCTCCAGTTCCTGGTCGAGGCGCTCACCCTCTCGGTGGCCGGCGGCCTCGTCGGCGTGGGGCTCGGGCTGGGGATCGCCTGGAGGCTGGCCGCCGCCTTCGGCTGGTCGGTGCTGGTCCGCCCCGACATCATACTGCTGGCGGTCGGGTTCTCCGGCCTGGTCGGCGTCGCGTTCGGCTTCTACCCGGCGCTCAAGGCCTCCCGCCTCGACCCCATCACCGCCCTGAGGTTCGAATGATCGCCGCGCTCGCCGCCGCCCTCCTGCTCGCCGCCGGCCCCGGTGCTGGAACGGTCCTCACGCTCGACGAGGCGGTGAAGCTGGCCCGCCAGGGGCAGCCGGCGCTCCGCCAGGCCCGGGCCGCCACCGCGGTGGCCGAGGCCCGCGCCGGCGAGGCCTTCGCCGGCTTCCTGCCCCGGCTCGACGCCAGCCTCGGGTACCAGCGTGGGTCGAGCAACCAGCCGGCCTCGGCGTTCAGCCCGTCCCGGAAGGACAGCTGGAGTTCCAGCGAGAGCTGGAAGGCCGCGGCCACCGCGTCGATGACGGTCTGGGACTCCGGCGCCACCATGGGGCGGTACCAGGCGGCCAGCGCCACGGCGACGGCGCAGCAGGCCGCCGGGCGGGCCACACTGGCGCAGGTGCTGCTCAACGTGCGGACCGCCTTCTTCGCGGCGCGGGCCCGCAAGGACCTGGTGATCGTGGCCGAGGAGACGCTGGCCAACCAGGTGGCCCACCTGAAGCAGACCGAGGGGTTCGTCTCGGTCGGCACCCGGCCACAGATCGACCTGGCCCAGGCCCGCACCGACCGGGCCAACGCCGAGGTCTCGCGCATCGGCGCCGTCGCCAATTACCAGACCGCCAAGGCCCAGCTCAACCAGGCCATGGGGATCGAGGCCACCACCGGGTTCGACGTGGCCGACGACCAGCTCCCGGCCGTGGAGGGCGAGGACTCGACCATCGAGCAGCTCGTCGGGGAGGCGCTCGAGGCCCGTCCCGAGGTGGCGTCGCTGCAGGCCCAGCTGCGGGCGCAGGAGTGGGCGGTGACCGCGGTCCGTGGCGGCTGGTGGCCGTCGCTGGGCGTCTCGGCGGGGCTGACCGACATCGGCCCCGAGCTGGCCGGCAAGACGCTGACCTGGAACTGGAGCGCCGGCGCCACCCTCGGCTGGAACCTCTTCCAGGGCGGGATGACCCGCTCGCTGGTCCGGGAGGCGGAGGCGGGGCTGGAGAACCTGCGGGCGCAGCTCGCCTCGCTCCGGCTCCAGGTCCGGCTCGAGCTGGAGCAGGCCCGCTTCGCCGTCAGCTCGGCCCGGGCCAAGCTGGTGGCCACCGAGGAGGCGCTCACCAACGCCCGCGAGCGGCTGCGGCTGGCCCAGGGGCGCTACGATGCCGGCTCCGGCAGCGCGCTGGAGCAGGCGGACGCCCAGTTGCAGGTGACGCTGGCGTCGGCCCAGAAGGTGTCGGCCCAGTACGACCTCTCCTCGGCGCGAGCCCAGCTGCTGGAGTCGCTGGGTCGCCCTTGATCCGCAGCGCTGGGCCGCCCCTGAGCCGTTCTGGGGAGCGTCCAGTGGCCGGCGTAGCCCGTTCGGGGCGCCGGGGGCGAACCTTTGGCCGGGATTAGGCGTTCGGGTCGGCTCCGCGGTAAACCATGGTGACGAGCATCGCCCCCACGGAATGCTGCTCTCCATCCACCCGCACCAGGAGCGCCCCGTGAACGACACATACAAGCAGGTGAAGGATCGACTTCGAGTCCTCGACACCGTCCTGACCCGCGGCGGGATCGGCAACCGCGACCTGGCGCAGGCGATCTCGATGGTCCACCGGCTGGTGAAGAAGGGTGACCGCTCCCGCGAGCCGAGCACCGAGATCCTGCGCTCGCTCGACAAGGCCGAGGCGCTGGGCCGCGCCGACACCGCCTAGCCGGACGCGACCCGCCGTCGCCGCCACACCGCCGTGCCCTTCGCCTCCCCGGCCCCAACGCTGGCGCCCGCCGACGACGCCCGCATCGCCGGGGCGCTGCGCCGGACCATGCCCTCGCTCGACGGCCTGCGCGGGCTGGCCATCGGCGGCGTGCTGGCCTCCCACTTCCTCGACATCTGGCCGCTGGCGAGCCCGGGCGACCGCGCCTTCATCGCGGCGGTCGGCCTGGGCTGGTCGGGCGTGGACCTCTTCTTCGTCCTCTCCGGCTTCCTCATCACCGGGATCCTGGTGGACACGCTCGGCGCCGCCAACTGGTGGCCCGCCTTCCTGGCGCGCCGCACGCTCCGGATCTTCCCGCTCTACTACCTGGCGCTGGCCGTCTTCTGGTGGGCCGGGCCGCTGGCCGGGCTCATCGACACCTGGACGCTGCGCCGCTGGGGCTGGTGGTACTGGAGCTACCTGGGGAACTGGGCCTTCGCGGCGCGCCAGACCATCCCGTCGCTGACCCACTTCTGGTCGCTCGGCGTGGAGGAGCAGTTCTACCTCTTCTGGCCGCTGGTGGTCTGGCTGGCGCGCGGGCGGCGGCTGGCGGTGGTGGCCGCCGGGCTCTTCGCGGCTGGTCCGCTCTTCCGCTACGCCATCGTCGAGGCGAGCGGCTGGCCGGCGGGGAGCGCCTTCCGCGTGACGCCCGGACGGATCGACCAGCTGGCGCTCGGAGCGCTGCTGGCGGTCCTCTTCCGCTCGGCGGCGGGCCGGGCCTGGCTGAGCCGCTGGTGGACGGTGGCGGCGGTCGGCGGCGCGCTGGCCTTCCTGGCGCTCGGCCTGCCGCTCGGCCCGTTCGACATGCACCGGGCCCCCCTGGAGATCTGGAGCCACACGCTGCTCGGGCTGGCGTATGGCGGGCTGCTGGCCGGCGCCGTGGCCGGGGAGGGGACCGCCGGCGCGCCGCAGCGACTCCTCGGCGCGGCGCCATTGCAGGTGCTGGGGCGGTACAGCTACGGGCTCTACGTGGTCCACTACTTCGTCCACGAGGCGGCGGTGCCGTGGCTGCGCCGCTGGCCGGCCGGCGCGGCGGCGCTCGGCACGCGCGGCGGCGTGCTGGCCTATGCCGCGGCCGCCACGGCGGTGAGCCTCGGGCTGGCGTGGCTGAGCTGGCACCTCTTCGAGAAGCGGTTCCTGGCGCTCAAGTCGCGCTTCGTGGCCCGGGCGCGGACCGTCGCCGCCCCGGCGGCCCCCGCGGCTCCCGCGGGGGCGTAGCCTGCCCGACCGTGTTATGGAGGGCCCCCGTGACGCTCCTCCACGCCGCCGGCCTGCGCCTCACCTTCGGCAGCCGCACCGTCTTCGACGGCCTCACCATGACCATCGAGGAGGGGGAGCGGGTGGGGCTGGTGGGCGTCAACGGCTCTGGCAAGTCGTCGCTGATGAAGCTGCTGGCCCGGGCCATGGTGGCCGATCGCGGCGAGCTCCAGCTCAAGCGCGGCGCCACCGTCACCTACCTGCCGCAGGAGCCGGAGTTCGGGCCGGACGCCACCGTCGCCTCCGAGCTGGAGGTGGCGCGGGCGCCGCTCAAGGCGGCCATCGAGGCCCACGCGGCGCTGGCCGAGCGGCTGGGCGGGGCAAACCAGGAGCCGCTCCACGAGAAGCTGCTGGCCGAGCTGTCGGCGCTCTCGGAGCAGATCGAGCACCTTGGTGGGTGGGACACGGCGCACGAGGCGCGGCGGCTGCTCGATCGGCTCGGCGTGAAGGAGTGGGACCAGCCGGTGGCCGACCTCTCCGGCGGCACGCGCAAGCGGGTGGCGATCGCCCGCGCCCTCCTCTCCAGGCCCGACCTGCTGCTGCTCGACGAGCCGACCAACCACCTCGACGCCGACACGGTGGACTGGCTGGAGGACGAGCTGGACCAGCACGCCGGCGCGCTCCTGCTGGTGACGCACGACCGCTACTTCCTCGACGACCTGGTGGACCGGATCGTCGAGATCGTGCCGGGCGGCGGGGTCAAGTCGTTCCCCGGCAACTACGAGACCTACCTCGAGCAGAAGCTGGAGGCCGAGGAGCAGGCCGGCCTGGCCGGGCACAAGCGCGATCGCTGGATCGCCCAGGAGGTGGCCTGGCTGCGGCGCGGGCCGGAGGCGCGCCGCACCAAGTCGAAGGCGCGCATCGACCGGGCCCACAAGCTGATGGCCGAGACCGGTCACGTCCGGCCCAAGGTGGCCGAGTTCCAGGTGGCGCCGCCGCCGCGGCTGTCGGCCGTGGTGATCGAGGCCGAGGGGCTGGTGAAGCGCTACGGGGCGCGGACCATCCTCGACGGCATCGACTTCCGGCTGCAGGCGGGCGAGCGGGTGGGGCTGGTGGGGCCGAACGGCGTCGGCAAGACCACCTTCCTGCGGGTGGTGCTGGGCGAGGAGCCGCCCGACGGCGGCCAGGTGGTGACCGGCAAGCGGACGCGGGTCGCCTACTACGACCAGCAGCGGACGGCGCTCGACGGCGAGCAGACCGTCTACGAGTCGGTCGGCGGCGGCGCGCCGGGCTGGCGCGGCGAGGACTTCATCGACGTCTCGGGTCGGAAGGTGGCGCTGCGCGACTACCTCTCCGACCTGCTCTTCCCGCCCACCACGCAGCAGATGAAGGTGAAGGCGCTCTCCGGCGGCGAGCGGAACCGGTTGCTGCTGGCGCGGCTCTTCATCGAGGGCGCCAACGTGCTGGTGCTCGACGAGCCGACCAACGACCTGGATCTGGTGACGCTCAACGTGCTGGAGCGGCTGCTGCTCGACTTCGACGGCAGCGTGCTGCTGGTGACCCACGACCGGTACTTCCTCGACAAGGTGGCCACCTCGATCCTGGCCTTCGAGGGGAACGGCAAGGCGGTGAGGTACCCCGGCAACTACGCCATGTACCGCCGGCTCAAGGAGCAGGGGGAGCGGGCGGCGGTGGCGGCGGCGGCCGGACAGGCCCGCGCAGCGAGGGGCGTCGCCACGGCGGCGGCAGCGGCGGCGGCGAGCGGGAAGGCGGCCGAGGCCGCCAGGGCCCGCAAGGCGGCGCGGCTCGGCTTCAAGGAGCAGCGCGAGCTGGAGGGGATGGAGGCCGCCATCCTGGCGGCCGAGCAGCGCAAGAGCGCGGCCGAGGCGGCCCTGGCCGATCCGGCCACCTACCAGCAGGGCGGCGCGGCGGTGGCGGCGCTGCGGGCCGAGCTCGATGCGGCCGGGGCCGAGGCGGAGCGGCTCTTCGCGAGGTGGCAGGAGCTGGAGGCGCTTAGAGGTGGAACCTAGCTCGAGCCGGCCAGCGAGAAGCGATAGGGGCTGCTCACGCCGCGGCTGGAAACTTCGGCCAGGATCCTCAACACATCGCTCTCGGGGATGTGCCGCTCTTCCAGGACTCGTCGTACGTCTTCGCGGTCCACGGGAGGCAGCCGAACCGAGAAGAAGGGCCACAAGTCCTCCCTCCGGTACTCCTCTTGGAAGTCCGGGAACGCGGAGATCGGTCTTGCACCAGAGGACTTGATGAATTTCGGGTCATAGATACCGTCGCGCAGCAGGTGGTGCATCCCGCGGTTTTTCTGGAGGAGCGACGGCGCCTCCGGGTGGAGGAGCTTCCGGAGCGCCAGGTCCTCGACGTCGGACTCCGCGACGGCCAGCGAGACGGGGCCCGGGGTCACGCCCGTCCCCTTCCGCGACCGAGCAGGCCGGCCGTGAGGTCGGCCAGATCCTGGGCGATGTAGCCGCGCGCCTCGATGCGTCTACGCGTGGACTCGTCGAGCGCCGGCGACACGGCGACCTTCTCGAGCTTCCAGCCGCCGAACCTGGGCGAGGCGGTCACGAACCTGGCGATGTGGCCGTCGAACGTCGGGAGATCGCCCAGCAGCTTCTCCGGCGACCTTTTGCAGGAGACGACGCGCAGGATGTTGTCCTCGCCGGCGACCGCCACGAGGTCGATCTCCGTGTCGGCCCGGTCCCAGTACCCCTGGACCCGCTCGGTGAGTCCGAAATCACCGATCCCCTTGCGGCTCCGCTCCTCGTACAGGGTGGCCACCAGCTTCTCAAGAGAAGGCCCCTCGACGTCGGCGAGCCGCTCGTCCGCCTGCCGCACCACCACGTCGAGCGGCCGGAACGCCATGGCCGACACCGGCGACGCCAGGGCCGCCAGCCAGGCTCGCAGGAAGTTGTCGGTCAGGTAGTAGCGCCCCTTCTTCTCCTTCTTCTTGGCGAAGATGGGCAGCCGCTTCTCGATGATCCGGTACTTCTCGATGAGCACCTTGAGGTAGCCGCCCACCTGCTCGTTGGTCTCGGGGCTGACCTGCCGGACGTGGTCCACCAGCTCGCCGCTCGTGCAGCCCGGGTGCCGCGCCACGTACTTCAGGATGACGTCGTAGCGGCCGTGCAGCTCCTTCAGGAACCAGTTGTCGGCCTCGGTCCGCAGCGGAGACGAGCTGGCGAAGAAGGCCCGCTCCAGCAGCTCGCGCCGCGGCGCGCCGAGCACCCCCTGCTCGAAGCAGTCCCGGTAGAACTTCGGCACGCCCTCGAAGAGGGTCCAGAGAAAGAGCAGCCTGGAGGGCTCGACGGTGGCGTGCTGCGCCAGGATCTCCAGCACCGACTCCACGTCGAGGTGTCCGAGCTCCAGCTCGTCGGTGGTCCGGTTGTAGAGCGGGGCGTGCGCGTCCTGGAGCACCGCCGCCATCTCGGTGTGGATCGAGCCGAGCACGAGCAGGCCACCAGGCACGCGGGAGGCGCTGGCCGAGAGGACGTCCACCTCGGCTTGCAGCAGCGAGCAGAAGTCGCGCAGCCGTTCGCGGTTGAAGTACTGGAACTCGTCGAGCGCCACGGCGTAGCCGGCTCGCGCCAGGTTGCCGACCAGCTTGGCCAAGTCGGCCAGCGTAGCCGGCCTGGGAAAAGACGCGGCCGGGATCTCAAAGGTGTCCATGGCGTCGGCGACCGCCGAGAGGACACCCACGGGGCCGGAGTCCGGAACCTGGACGTAGAAGACCCGCTGACCGCCCTGGAGCGCCTGCTGGATGAGCGTGGTCTTTCCGATGCGACGGCGCCCCGTGATCTTGACGAAGAACCAGCGGTTCCTGCCGAGGATGTCCTGGAGGCGGTGCAGCTCGTCGGTCCGGCCGTAGAAGCCCCAGGGCATGGTCAGACCGTAAGGTAATCTCCATTACCTTGCAAGCCACAAGAGCATAACAGCCTGCAATTACATGGCTGTGGGCCATTCCGGAACATTCCGGACTCGCCGCCAGGCCCGGTCACGTTGCCTGCTCAAGCACGTGCTCAGCGTCGCGGACACGCAACTCATCGGAGAGGAGCTTGGGGAGAAGGGCGTCGCCGCGGCGGTGGCGGCGCTGCGGGCCGAGCTCGAGGTGGCCGGGGCCGAGGCGGAGCGGCTCTTCGCGAGGTGGCAGGAGCTGGAGGCGGTTCGCGCGGGATCGAGCACGGACCGGTAGGCGCGAGCCGTAGCCGGCTCCGCCCCCGCCTACTCGACCAGCTTCGCCGCCGGCACGTGCAGGGCCCGGGCGATGGCGACCACCCGCGAGTAGGGCGGGTTGCGGCGCCCACACTCGATGAGCGAGACGTAGGCGATCGACAGGCCGAGCTCGCCGGCCAGCTTCTGCTGGGAGACCTTGCGGTGCTTGCGGTGCACGCGGATGCGCTCGCCGAGGGCACGGAGTTCCGCGGCGCGAGGGTCCTTCGGCTTCCTGGCTTTCTTGGTCTTGGCGGGCATGGCCAAGTAGCCTATCACGCCTAAGCGGTCTGGCTTGACCGAAAGTGACCGGATCGGGCCGGGCCGGGCACCGGCAGCGCCTGGCCGGGCGCCGCCGGGCTCAGGGCGCGTTGACGAAGATGGACCGGGCCTGCAGGAACGTGTCGGTCCAGTAGACGCGCCCCGACGGCTCCACCCGCACCTCCGGCTTGAACGAGTAGTGGGTGGTGAGCCGCCGCTCGGTGCCGTTGCGCAGGTCGTGGAGGAAGTCCTGCGTTCCGCCCTAGCTGCCCACCACGGTGGACCAGGCCACGGCGGCCTCGAGGGTGACGTGGCCGGCCAGGGCGACGGCTACGAGGACAGGACGCATGTGGACCCCCGGTGACTTGGAACCTGACGATATGCTACTGCCAGCCAGGCCCGCCATCGCAGGGCCACGGGAGGTGCTCATGCCGGTCACGCGCCGTCTCCTCTGCCTCGCCGCGGCGCTGGCCGCCGTGCAGGCCCGGGCCGAGGATCTTTCTGTAGCGGCGCGTCGTACCGCGGACGCCCTGGCCACGGCCCTGGCGGGAAGCGCCGACGCCGGTACCGTGAACGTGGTGGCGATCCTCCCGCTGGCCGAGGTGGGCGTCGCCGCCGGGCAGGGGCGGGTCGCCGCCGATCTCGTGGGCGCCCGCTTCTCCCAGGTGGCCAAGGTGAAGGTGCTCGACGAAGGCGCGCTCATGGCGGCGCTGGGCGAGCAGCGGCTCCAGGCCATGCTCGGCTCGGGGCGTGTCGAGGGTCCCGACCTCTCCGCCCGGACGGGGGCGCAGGCGGTCATCTCGGGCCAGCTGGCGGCCGAGGGGGGCCGCGTCAAGCTGCAGCTCAAGCTGGCGGCGCTGCCGGGCGGCAAGGTCATCGCCACCGCCCAGGCCTTCGCCGACGCGCCGTCCAGGATGGCCTCGGCCAGGCCGGCCGGCGCCGAGTCGGCCTCGATCGAGGTGGCCATGCGCCGCCTCTCCGATGGGCTGGCCACCGGCTTCGCCAGGCTGCCGGGGAACACCCGGTACCGCCGGCTGGCGGTGCTCACCTTCGGCGAGGTGGGCAGGAACGTGCAGAAGAAGAGGCTGGGGATCATCGTCACCGCCGAGGTGGCCACCAACCTGAAGCGCGACCACGGCCTCTTCCTGGTGGAGCGGGCCAAGCTCGGCGAGGTGATGGGCGAGCTGAAGCTGCAGCAGATGGCCACGCCCGACGCGGCGCAGGCCGGCCGGATCGGCCAGCTGGCCGACGCCCAGGCGCTGGTGATCGGCTCGGTGGCCGAGGCCGGAGACCGCTACCTGGTCACCGCGCGCATCGTCGCCACCCAGACCGGCGAGACGCTGGCCGCCGAGTCGGTGTCGGTGGCCGGCGCGGGCATGAACGCCATAGCCTCCGGAGCGGTGGTGCTCCGCTCCAAGGGTGACGCCGCCTTCCGCAGCCTGCTGGTCCCGGGGCTGGGGCAGTTCTACAACCGCCAGCCGGTCAAGGGCTGGGCCTTCCTCGGCACCGAGGTGGTGCTGCTGGGCGGCGCCGTCACCTACCAGGTGCTCGGCTCGAAGGCCTACGACGACTACCTCGCCTTCGGCGGAGGAGGTCCGAGCCCGACCAGCGAGGCGCAGAAACGCTACGACCTGGCCGCCTCCGACTACCGGACCCGCAACTGGCTGCTGGGCGGCGCGGCCGTGGTCTGGGCGCTCAACGTGGTGGACGCCTACGTCTCTGGCGTCGACGGGGAGGCGCTGCTGGGCGGCGGCGCGCTCACCGCGATTCCGGTCCCTGTCGATGGCGGCGCTGGGCTGGTGGTGGCGGGGCGGTTCTGACCCGTGGGCCGGGGCCGCCGGCCAGCGGGAGCGGTCAGCCCGGGCGAGCGCCGACGGCGGCCACCACCCGGCGCAGCTGCTCGGCGGTCCACGGCTTGGTGATGGCGGCCACGAAGCCGTGCGCCCGGTAGTCGGCCAGCACCGCGGAGCTGGAGTAGCCCGACGAGACGATGGCGCGGATGGCCGGGTCGAGCGCGCGCAGGGCGGCCAGCGTCTCCTGCCCACCCATGCCGCCCGGCACGGTGAGGTCCAGCACCGCCAGGTCGAATGGCCGCCCAGCCTCCCGCGCCGCCCGCCAGCGCGAGATGGCCTCCTCGCCGCTGCCGGCGACCTCGACGTCACAGCCGGCCGGGGCGAGAGCCCGCTGGGTCACGCGCCGGATCACCTCCTCGTCGTCCATGACCAGGACGCGGAGGCGCATGGCCGGTGCCGGGGCCGGCGGCTCGGGGTGGACCACGGCCCGGTCGGGGAGGGCAGGCAGGTAGACGTCGAAGGTGGTCCCCTGGCCGGGCTCGGATCGGACCTCCACCTGGCCGCCGTGGCGCGCCACGATGGATTGGGTCACGGCCAGTCCCAGGCCGGAGCCGCGCAGCTTGGTCGAGTAGAACGGGTCGAAGATCCTGTCCAGCCGGTCGGCGGGAATTCCCGGGCCCTGGTCGGTGACGCGCAGGCGCAGGCACGGTCCCGAGGGCATGGCCGGCGGCTCGCGCCGCACGTTCTCGAGGGAGATCGCCACCGTGCCGTCCGGTCGCGCCTCCAGCGCGTTGAGCACCAGGTTCTGCACCACCTGGCCGAGCTGCCCGGGGTCGGCCTCCACCGGCCACAGCCCCTCTTGAACGTCGAGCCGGCACGTGCCGGCCGCGCCGCGCGAGGCGAAGAGGGCCCCCTCGCGCACCAGCGGGCCGAGGTCGAGCAGCGCCTTCATCGGCGCGCGGTGGGCCGTCCTCCAGCAGCAGCGAGAGGTTCCCCAGGATGCCGGTGAGCAGGTTGTTGAAGTCGTGGGCGATGCCGCCCGCCAGCACCGCCAGCGACTCGATCCGCTGGGCCCGCGCCTGCGCCTCCTCGCGCCGCTACCGCTCGCTCACGTCGAGGGCCAGCGACATGACGCCGTAGACCCTGCTGGCGTCGTCCGCCAGGGTGGTGTTGAACCACTCGCAGGTGATGGTGCCGCCGCAGCGGGTCAGGTTGGGGTTGACCCGGTGCGAGCCCTTGCCCGTGAGGTAGGTGGCGCGCTCCGGCGTGGGCTGTGCGGCGGTGAGGCCATCCACCTCTCGCGCCCGGGCGCGGCGGAGCGCCTCGTCCCAGCTCGACACCCGCACGATCTCGATGCGGGTCCCGAGCCGGGCCTGGATGAGCTCGAAGTAGTCGGCCACCATGCCGCGGTAGCGCCCCTCTTCGTCGAACCACTCGATGGGCGGGAAGGCCGGGTCGGGAGCGAAGCGTAGGGGCTCATGCGCCGTGAGCCAGGCCCGCTCATCGCGCGTGAGCACGACCTGGGCTGGAGCGCCGGGCTGGCCGGGGGCGCTCGTCGGCACGGAGGCCAGGGCGAAGAGCGCCGCGAACAGGACGGGCCGGGTGGAGCGCCACCTGGGGCACGGGGCATGCCGAGCCGCGGGGGCACGGCGGACCTGGCGGGCGGCGGGCACGCAGGCATCCAACCATGTCGGATGTTGGGTCACCACCCCAATTGGCCCAAAGGGGCCGGCGCCTGGTCGCCGCCCGCCAAGTTGCCGGGACCCACCTCGCACTGGTGCTCACCTCGGACAACGGCGCGCTCGAGTTCGCCCTCAGAACGTGGTGGTGATGGCCACGCTGCCGAGCGGGTCGATGCCGGGGCGGGACAGCGTCAGGGTGGTCACCCAGGTGCCGGCCATCGAG
Source organism: Myxococcales bacterium (assembly GCA_021806645.1). Taxonomy (GTDB): domain Bacteria; phylum Myxococcota; class Myxococcia; order Myxococcales; family Anaeromyxobacteraceae; genus JADKCZ01. Next base: position 44,556 of record JAJZQX010000012.1, read on the forward strand.
AAGCTGAGCTTCCCTTCGTACCGGCCGTCCGAGACCTTCAGCGGGTCGATGCTTCCCACCGACCCGTGGCCCATCGACGGCATCTGCGGGTCGAGCTTGACGGTGGCGTCGTTGACGGGCGCGAAGGTCATGCCCATGTCGGTCGTCTCGTGGAGGGTGACCACGACCGGGTTGAGACCGACCGCCGGCCCCTGCTGGAAGGAGAGGCTCACCACGAACTTGCTCGTCCCGTTCTCGAAGGTCCTGGCGAGGCCGGTGTCGGCCACCTGGAGGTTGGCGAAGGTCGCCGTCTTCGTCGCCGCGGCAGGACGGGTCACGCCGACGGTGGCGCTCCAGGTGCCCATCGCGCCGCTCGCCATCTGGAAGACCGCGGCCGTCGCGTAGAGCCCGTCGGCGGTAAGCGCCGGGGCGCCCATGACCGGACAGGTGTGGCTCATGGTGGGCATGGTCATGAGCGGCTCGAAGGTCACGGTGGCGTCGGTCACGGCGGCGCCCGAGGCGGTGGTGATCTTCAGGTAGATCGGCGTGAGCCCGGTGCCGAGGGCCTTGTCGGTCAGCAGCTCCACGGTGAGGTCACCGGCCGCGGCCGTGGCCACGCTGGCCAGGCCCGTGGGGGGCGGGGGAGTGGTCGAGCCGCAGGCGGCGAGGACGAGGGTCAGGGCGGACAGCGCGGCGGCGAGGCGGGTCATCGGTCTTCTCCGTGGTGTTCGGGTTGGACGTCAGTGCGACGTGCAGCACGGCCCGGGCTTCGGGCCGAAGAGCGAGCGGGTGATGGCGCAGCCGTAGACCGGCGTGCGGGCGGCGAAGTCGGAGCGGCCGGCGAGCAGCCCGCCGAGCGCCTGCTCGAGCCAGGGCTGGCGGCCCGGGTCGCCGGGCTGGCGCTCGTTGTCGAGCCAGCCGAGGAAGCGCACCTCGCCGCGCCGGTCGAGCACCATCACGGTGGGCGTGGAGCGAGCGCCCAGCGCCTCGGCCACGGCGCCGTCCTCGTCGCGGTAGATGGGGATGCGAACCCGGCGCTCGCTCGCGGCGGCCAGCACCTCCACGAGCGGCTCGCCGGCGTTGGAGGCGACCCCGATCACGCGGACCCGGTCGGCGGGGAAGGCGTCGAGCAGGGCATCGACACGCGCCTGGTAGCGTCGGACGCATGGGCAGCCGGCGCTCCAGAAGACCAGCACGGTGGCGTCGCGGCCGGCGAGGAGCGAGTCCAGCGCGACCACCTCCCCGGCGGCGGAGGTGAGCGCGAGCCGGGAGCCGGCCAGGTGCGCGGTGGCGCCGGGCCCGGCGCAGGCGACGCAGGCGAGGACGATGGCGCCGAGGACGAGCGGCCTAGAAGAAGCCATGGCGGACTCCGAGGGTGAGGCCGGTCCGGGCGTCGCGGTTGGCGCCCAAGGCGAAGGGCCAGACGTTGTTGGTGAGGGTGCCGACCAGCGTCCAGTGGGCGTCGGCGGACCAGGAGAGCGAGCCGGCCAGCCCCAGCGATCTGGCCCGTGACGAAGGGACAGCGAGGCCGCCCAGGCGGAGCGCCCCCTCCCACTCGGCGGTGACGGCGGCCGACGCCACCAGGGCGCCGGCGAGCAGCTCGCGGCCGGCCGAGAGCGCCAGCTGCGCCGTGGGGCCGTAGCGCTGGAGCTGGCCGGTGTCGGGGCGCCGGAACGGGAAGGAGGTGGCGAGGCCGAGGTCGGCGCGCACGTACCAGGGGAGGCGGGCGTACTCGGTCTCGATCGCCAGCGTGGCGCCCCAGGCGCCGCGCCCGGTGGTCCCCGCGAACAGGGGCGGCCGCGTCTCCTCGACGCGGCGGCCGGTGGGGGCGAGCGCGCCGACGGTGACGGCCAGGGAGGGCAGCCCCTGGTACTGGCCGAGGGGGACGAGCTCGGTGCGCACCGCGGCGCCGGCGTCGCCGAGCCCGCCCGCGACCTGGTGCAGGCCGTTCGAGGTCCGGTCTTCGACCAGGATCGGTGCCCAGGCCTGGAACTGGACGCGGTGGTGCAGCCGCAGGATGGCCCAGGGCTCCACCGTCGTCACGCCGGCCCGGTAGCCGGCCGCGTTGAGCCGCAGGTCACCCGCCGTGCTCCACTGGCCGAGGCTGCGGGCGTGGCCGGCGCGGAGCCCCAACGCCGCGTCCTCCCAGATGGTTAGCCGGCCGACGCCGAAGGCGGTCGCCGACATGCAGCAGGCCGCGGCCGCCGCCACGCCGGGCGTCGCGGCGAGGCCGACGGCGACCAGGACGGTGACCGCGGCGAGGGCGTGGCCGCTCGCGCGGCCGGTGACTGGAATCGAGGGCATGGGTGAACGGCCTCCGTTCCCCGGAGCCGGCGCTCGCCGGCGGCCAGGGCGGATCGGGTCGGTCGGGCGCGCCGCGAGGCGGCGTCCGGCGTGACGTGAACGGGAGGAGTCGCGAGCTGCCGGGTGGCCCGGGGCAGCCGCTCCGCGGGCGTGGCCGTGCGGTCCCCACGCCACGCCGTGGCCGGACTGGTCGAGGCGGCGGGCCGGACGAACGGATCCGGACGCGCGGCGACGCCAGGCCCGGGCGGAGCGGCCGGGGGCTGGACGGGGATGACGCCGTGACGGGAAGTGGCCCGAGGCGCGGCTAGGCCGGTCGCGGAGGGGGCGTAGGCGGCTCGCGACGGAGGTCGCGCGGTTCGACGCCGGAGCGTCGCACGTCCTCGCCGCCAGCGCCGGCCGGTAGGCGGACCGCCGGGGGAAGGACGAAGGGGTCGGCGGCCGCCAGCGTGGCGCGCTGGGGACCGGGCGTGCTGCAGCAGCCTGTCAACATGGGCCGCCCGGAACGGCTCGACTGCGCGGTCCGGGCTCTGGCCGCCCTGGCCGCTGCGCGGTGGCAGGGAGGCAGCTTCTCGAGCTCGGCGTCGGCCGCCGCGCTGGCGTCGCGATGGCACCTGGAGCAGATGCAGAGCTCGCCGGGGCCGTGGTGGCAGTGGCAGCGGTGCGGCGCTCGGTCCTGGCCGTCACCCTCGACGAGCGGCAGCCCACCGGCCAGGGCGAAGGCCACCAGCACCGCGGAGAGGCGGCTGGCGACGAGGGTTCGCGTCATGTCCAGCACGGCAGGCCGAGGATCCACCGGCAGGCCACGCCGGTCAAGGCCAGGTGGCGGAGCACGGATGGGCTTCGTCCCTCCGCCTCCAGCGGCCGGCGGCGCCGCGCCGGAGGTATGCTGCCGGCCATGAGAGACTGCGCTTACGTCACCAGCCCCTACCGTCCCAGCGAGCTCGAGCACAGGTACGGCTCCAACGTCCACATCCTGGCCAACCCGTTCCTGCTCGGTCACCTCGCCAGTCTCTGCGCCAAGGAGACGGTGCAGCCCAACATCAACCGGCTGGTCCGGATCCTCTACGAGGACCTGGTCCGGACCGTCATCGCCGCCGAGTTCCCGCGCCGCCGGGTCTCGGTGCCCACCCGCATGATCGACTCCTCGCCCCGCGCCATCTTCGAGGGCGAGGTGGTGGACCGGCAGGTCCGGGTGGTCACGGTCAACATCGCCCGCGCCGGCGCGGTGCCGTCCCAGGTGGCCTACGACCTGCTCAACGAGACGCTCGACCCGACGCTGGTCCGGCAGGACCACATCATCATGAGCCGCATGCTGGGCGACAACGACCAGGTGGTCGGGGCCGGCATCGGTGGCATGAAGATCGGCGGCGACGTCGATCACGCCTTCCTGCTCTTCCCCGATCCCATGGGCGCCACCGGCGGCTCGCTGGTGACCGCCATCGACACCTACAAGAAGAAGGTCCCGGGGACGCCGGCGCGGATCATCAACATCCACCTGATCGTCACGCCCGAGTACCTGAGGACCATGACCAGGGCCCACCCCGAGGTGCTGGTCTACGCCCTGCGCGTCGACCGTGGCCTCTCGGCGCCCGACGTGCTCGACACCGTGCCGGGGACCCGCTGGGCCGAGGAGCGCGGGCTCGACGATCACCAGTACATCGTCCCCGGTGGCGGCGGTTTCGGGGAGATCATGAACAACGCGTTTGTTTAATCGCGACGGCGACGGCTTCTAGCGTCGCCGCCGCAAGCCACGAGGAGCGTCTCCTGCATCCAAGCAGCGCTGTCCTCTGACGTCGCCGGCCGGGGCAAAGGAAGGCCCGCGTCCCAGAGGTGGTTGGCGAGGGCCGTTTCGCTCTGGAGGAGGTCGTTTCGAGGCTTGCGTCGGCTCCGCTAGGTGCCGGAGCCGACGCGATTGGGGAGGACGAGGTTGAGCAGCACGCCCACGTAGGTGGCCAGCGACATCTCGCCGATCTCGGTGGCGCCGAAGTGGAGCTTGGCGCCGCCGATGCCGATCACCAGGATCACCGAGGCGATGATCAGGTTCCGCTTCTGCGAGAAGTCGGTCTTGTCCTCTACCATCATGCGGACGCCGGCCGAGGCGATGATCCCGAAGAGCAGGATGCAGATGCCGCCCATGACGTGGACCGGGATGGTGGCGAGGAGCGCCCCGACCTTGGGGAGGAAGGACATGGCCACGGCCATGACCGCGGCCCCGCCGATGACCCAGACCGAGAAGACCCGGGTCACCGCCATGACGCCGATGTTCTCGCCGTAGGTGGTGTTGGGCGCGCCGCCCAGCAGGCCGGAGAACATGGTGGCCACGCCATCGCCGGCCAGCGAGCGGTGCAGGCCGGGGTCCTTGATCAGGTCGCGCCCCACCACGTTGTTGGTGACTATGAGGTGGCCGATGTGCTCGGTGATGACCACCAGCGAGATGGGGGCGAGCAGGATGATGGCGCCCAGGTCGAAGCGGGGAAGCACGAAGTGGGGGATGGCGAAGCCCCCGGCGGCCAGCACCGGGGCGAAGTTCACCTGGCCGGCCGCGTAGGCCACCAGGTAGCCCCCGACGACGCCGATGAGGATGGGGATGACCCCCAGGAAGCCGGTGAGGAACTGGGCAGCCAGGATGGCGATGACCAGCGCCACCAGGGCCACCGCGAAGTAGTCGCCGCGGAAGAGGGTGGGGTTGAAGACGTTGGCGGCCACGCCGCTGCCGGTGGTGGCCATGGCCACCGCCACCTGGGCCAGGCCGAGACCGATCACCATGACCACCGGGCCGATCACCACCGGGGGCAGGAGCCTGCTGATCCAGCCGCTGCCGAACTTGCCGATGGCCAGCGCCACCACCACGTAGATCAGCCCCACCACGATGACGCCGCCCATGGCGGTGCCGATCAGCTCGTCGGAGCCGGGCACCCCGAAGGAGGCGTGGGTGATCGACGCGATGGCCGCGATGAAGGCGAAGGAGGAGCCGAGGTAGGCCGGGATCTTCCCCTTGGTGATGAAGATGTAGAGCAGGGTGCCGATGCCGCTGGTGAAGAGCGTCACCGAGGGATGCAGGCCCACCAGCAGGGGCACCAGCACGGTGGCGCCGAACATGGCGAAGAGGTGCTGCAGCGACAGCGGGATGCCTTGCAGGAGCGGGACCCGCTCCTCGATCTGGATGGTCCGCGGCGTGGTCATGGTTCGTCCCTCGCTACCTGGAAGCGTGGATGTGAAGAGGCGACCACCGGTCTGGCCGATGGTCGCCCGGGAAGTCAGGAGTGACGGCCGTCTACGGGACGAACTGCGTGAAGGGAGTCCACTGGATCATGACCTGCGGGGCGGAGACCGTCTTCCGGTCCGGGGCATTCGGGTAGACGTCCACGTAGGAATGCAGGTACCACTCGACGCCGACCGAGAGCTTGCCCGCGGCGCCGCCGAAGTTGCCGACGTCGAGCAGCAGCTGTGGCTGCGTCATGAGGTCGATCTTCTTGTCGTGGTTGGTCGTGATGTCGGCGAACCCGGTGAAGTTCCAGGCGGTGGGGCCGATCTTGAAGGGGATGTCCCAGAACGGAGAGATCTGCCAGGTGTTGGTGTAGATGGTGGTGATGCCCGGGATCCATACCGTGTCGTACCGGTAGTAGACGTTGAGGCCGGCCACCTGGAAGCCCGGGATGGCGAGATCGAGCCCCAGGCCGCCCATGACCGCCTGGAAGGCCGGGCCGTTGTTGATCTCCGCCGCGACGCCCCAGTTCTTGACGAAGCCACCGGTTGGGAGTCCGAGCCTGTTGAGGAAGAGGCGGGGGTGCCACTCGCCGTAGATGGTGGCTCCCATGCCACTCTTGAAATTGCCCCGGTAGAAGTCCACGAAGGCGAAGTTGTCGCCGTAGGCCCACGTGCTGAAGTGGTTCAGGGTGACGGTCGTCATGGTGCCAGACCTGGTGTCGTAGCCGAGCAGGTTGTCGTGGAAGTTGTAACCCTGCAGCAGCTGGAAGTTGGTGGTCCCGAACTCGGCGCGAGCGGTGACCGGGGCGAGCAGGACGGCGAGCGAGAGGGCGGCGAGCAGGCGGACGGCGGACGACTTCACGCGATGGAGGTGCATGCTTTCCTCGGTTGGGAGTTGACGACGGCGCACCCTACCCAAAGGGACTGACACCGTCACCGTCCATTCACGTGCCCGCGACCCGAGCCGGCTTGGGCCGGTCGGGCGACGTGGGCTATGGGTGTCCCTCATGGAGACCCTCCTGCTCATCCTCCTCGGCCTGCTGGCCGGCGCCGGGATCCCGGTCCAGGCCAGCATCAACTCCGCCCTGCGCCAGCACCTGGGGCGCCCGGAGCTGGCCACCCTGGTCAACTTCGGCGCCGGGTTCCTCGCCATGGCCGCCGTCCTGGTGGTGCAGCGGGCCTCCCTCCCGACCGCGGCCCAGGTGGCCGGCGCCCCATGGTGGAGCTGGACCGGCGGGGCCCTGGGCGCCTTCTTCGTCTTCTCCACCGTGGTGCTCGCGCCCCGGCTCGGCGTGGCCACCTCGCTGGCCGTCATCCTGGCCGGTCAGTCGCTCTCGTCCCTGCTGCTAGACCAGGCCGGGGCCTTCGGCCTGGCAACCCGCGAGATCACGGCGGGACGGGTCGCCGGGGTGGTCCTGCTGGCGGCCGGCGTGTTCCTGGTCCAGCGCTGAGCGGGCGGCCATGCGCGCCACCTGCCGACGCTGCCTGAGGCCGGAGCCCTTCTGCGTCTGCGCGCTGGTGCCGGCACAGACGCCCCGGACTCGCGTGGTGATCCTGCAGCACCCCCGCGAGGCCCGGCTGGCCATCTGCTCGGCCTGGCTCTGCCACGTGGCGCTGGCCGGCTCCGAAATGCACCAGGGCGTCCGCTTCGGCGACCACCCGCGAGTCCGGGCGCTCTGCGCCGAGCCGGGCACGGTGCTCCTCTTCCCAGGCGAGGGGGCCACGCCGGCCATACAGCTCGCCGCCACCCCCCCGGCGACGCTGCTGGTCATCGACGCCACCTGGCGGCAGGCGCAGAAGATGCTGCTGGCCAACCCGGCCATCGCCGCGCTCCCTCGGGTCTCGATCGTGGCGGCGGCGCCGAGCGGCTACGCCGGGTTGCGCGCGGAGCCGGCAGCGGGGCACCTCGCCACCATCGACGCGGTGGCCGAGGCGCTGGGGGCGCTGGAGGGCGATCCGGCCCGCTTCGCGCCGATGCGGGTCGCCTTCCGGAGGGCGGTGGAGCTGCAGCTCGAGTGCTCCCAGGACGGGCGGCGTGCCCCGCGCCACCGGCCGGGCTGGAAGGCGGGCCGCGAAGGGTAGCCGGCCGGCGCGCCGATCCATCCCGGCCGAGGACCTACGGCGTCTCGGCCGGGGGCAGCACGTACCACTGCCCCTTGGCCCCCTGCTCCCGCCGCAGCAGCCCGGCCACCTCCATCGCCTCCAGCAACCGGGAGAAGGAGGAGAAGCCGTGGTCGTGCTCGTCGAAGTCGGGCTCGCGCCGGACGATGGCCGCCTTGATGGCCGACGGGTTGATGGGCGCGGTGGCCTTGGAGAGCAGCGCGGCGGTCGCCTCCTTGGCGATCTCCGGGATGACCTTCTCCTTGACGGGCGCCTTCTCGCGCGGCACCGGGTCCGAGGCCTCGCGCCGCTTGCCGGGCGCGCGCAGGTAGATGAACTCGTCGCAGGCCTTCACGAAGAGCGGGCTGGTGGCCTCCTTCACCGCCATGCCGATCACGGTCCGGTCGTTCTCGCGCAGCTTGTAGGCGAGCGGGCAGAAGTCGGAGTCGCCCGAGGCGAGCACGAAGGTGTCGATGTGCTCGCGCAGGTAGCAGAGTTCCAGCGCGTCGATCACCAGCCGGACGTCGGCGCCGTTCTTGCCGGCCCGCGTGGACGGCGGCACGTCGATCAGCTCCACGCCCTTGTCGTGGAGCCGCTGCGTGGCGGCGGCGAAGCGGGTCCAGTCGGCGTAGGCGCGGCGGAAGACCACCTTGCCCTTCTCCAGGAGCGTGTCGAGCGCCGGCTGGAGGTCGAAGTTGTCGGCCGAGTGGCCGGTCCGGGTGACCAGGTTCTCGAAGTCGATGAACAGGGCGATGCGTTGATCGTGGCTCTCACGCTTCATATGGGCCGCACCCTGTCACCCGTCGTCTCCGTTCGCAAGGAAAGGCTCCCGGCGAGGGGCCCTGTTTGTGGCGTTCCACCTGCCTACGGCGGGTAAAGTGGCGCGGCGGCGCGGGCGAACTCGCGGCTCATGTCCACCGAGCCCGGGTCGTCGGGGTGGAGGCCGTCGTGGAGCCGGTCGGGGCGGGCCTTGAACCAGCCGTACAGATCGGGGCCGGGGATGAGCCCGCGCTCGCGGATGAGCTGGTCGATCACCTGGTTCTTCACCGCGACGTAGTCCTGGTCGTACTTGGTCTGGTAGGGGATGCGGGCCAGCAGCGGGATCTTCCCGGCCGCCTGGATCTTGTCGATGATCCCGCCGAGCGCGTCGCGCAGCTTGTCGAGGTCGGCGTCGTTGGAGCCGAGCGTGAGGGCCACCACGGTGGCCTCCGGGTTGAGGGCCAGGACTTCGTCCACCCGGTCGATCGCCTCCCAGCTCCGCAGCCGCGGCAAGCCGGCGTTGATCATGGCCGGCGTGAAGCCGGGATGGAGCACGGCCACGCTCTCGGCGAAGGACGGACGCCGCTCGTCGGCCCGGTCGAAGACGCCGGCGGAGATCGAGTCGCCCAGGAAGACCCAGATGTCGTCGCCGCCGGCCGAGAGGTCGTGCAGCTCGATCTCGTCGAGGAAGAGCCCCCACGGGTTCACCTTCTCCGGCAGCCGGGTCACCACCATCCGGACCCAGCGCTGCCCTTCGAACGGGACGGCGTGGGCCCGGCTGCGGACCGGGTTCTCCTTCACGTCGGCGGCCAGGACCCAGTGGCCGTCCTCGCCGTTGGTCGAGTCGGCGCTGGTCTCGATCCGGTAGTCGCGGGGCGCGCCGTAGAACTGCTCGAAGTAGCCGTGGTTGTGCGACGAGGTCCAGGTGAGGAGCAGCTTCCGGTAGCGGCGCTGCAGCCGGATGGCCGCCCAGGCCGGCTGCTCGGGGGTCGGGTGGCCGCCACCCCAGGTGGCGCCGCGGAAGCGGCCGTCCACCAGCCGGACGGTGTCGGGCCTGGAGCCGGTGGTCCAGGCGCCCAGCGAGACCAGCGGGTTCGGGCGGAGCTTCGCCGGCGGTGCCGGGTCGCCGGGGCCCGCGGCCCAGGTGGCGGTGGCGGGCGTGGCCAGCGCGGCGCCCAGGGCGAGGAGCGCGAAGCGCGAGCGGACCCGCCGCGTCGAGAGGATGCCGCCCGGAGCCATGACGTGCGATTGTAGCCCGTGGGCGTCCCGTACGCCCGTCACCTTCAGGCAGTTCACGGAGGCGCCGAACCGCATGGATCCCGTGCTCCTGCGCTGGCTGCACCAGAACCCATTCCTCGTGCCGCTGGCGCGCTTCGAGGGGCTGGTCCGCGGCGCGGCCGAGGGGCTGGTGGTTCCGCCGGTCGAGCTGCCGCCATGGGAGGCGCACCGGGCCGAGCACCAGCACGGCGTGGCGCTGTTGCTGGGCGAGCCCCACGGCGCCCCGTTGCGGGCGGCGGCGGCCGACCTGCTCCGGCCGGCCAGCGAGCAGGCGGTGGCGGCGAAGCTCCCGCCCCCGCTGGCCGAAGGGATGAAGGAGATCCAGGCCGTGCTCGCCGAGGCCGGGGCACGCACCGCGGCGATCCGCTGGCTCCTCTCCGGCGCGAGCCCCGCGGCCGCGCCGGTGCAGGGGCCGCTGCTGCAGCTGCTCGCCTGGCGGGTCTTCGGGCGGCTGCTCGCCCCCATCCTCGAGCCGTTCACCGCCTGGCGGATCGGCCTGCGCTGGGGGCGGTCGAACTGCCCGCTCTGCGGCTCCCTCCCCATGATGGCGCACGCCCGGGGCGGCGAGCGGACCCTGGTCTGCGGCTGCTGCGCCTCGCGCTGGAGGGACGCGCCGCCCGGCTGCCCGCACTGCGGAAACCGCGACACCTCGCGGCGGGCGCGGCTGGAGTCGAAGGGGACCGCCGGGCTGCGGCTCGACGTCTGCGAGGCCTGCAAGGGCTACCTGAAGGTCTACACGGGGGAAGGCGAGGAGTCGGTCTTCCTGGCCGACTGGCCGACGCTGGCGCTCGACGGGCTGGCGGTGGAGCGCGGCTACCTCCGGCGGGGCGCGTCGCTCTGGGAGCTCTAGGGCGCGGGGCTGTCCAGCGCCCACGGATCCGGTTATTCCAGCGCTGTGCGCCCGTTCCTTCGCCGGCGGATCCTCATGCCGCTCCAGGCCCAGCTCAGGCAGGGGGTGACCCCCTCGAAGCTGGCGCTGGCCCTCGCGCTCGGCCTGGTGGTGGGCGTCGTGCCGGTCCTCGGAGTCAGCACCGCGGTCTGCGCGCTGCTGGCGACGGCGCTCCGGCTCAACCAGCCGGCCATCCAGGTGGCCAACTACGTCGCCTATCCGCTCCAGCTCCTGCTCATCATCCCGACCTTCCAGGCCGGCGCCAGGATCTTCGGCCGGCCACCCATCACCTTCGACTTCGCGCGGCTGCAGGCCGAGCTGGACGCCGACACGCTCGGGACCGTCGGCCGGTACCTCGCCGACGTCCTGCGGGCGCTCGCGGTGTGGGGGGCGCTGGCGCCGCTGGTGTTCGGGCTGCTCTACCTGCTGCTCCGGGCGCTCCTCTCGCGGCTGCCGCTGCCTCGCACCGAGGGACCGGGGCCGACCGGCGCCCCCGGCGGCCCCGGGCTAGACTGACGCCATGGCCCACCCGCTCGCCGGCCAGCCGGCGCCCCGCGACCAGCTCATCGACGTCGCCGACCTGCGCCGCCGCTACACCGACGACGCGCCCGACCCGTCGGTCCCGGCGCAGCGGGTCGCCTTCGGGACCTCCGGCCACCGCGGCAGCGCGCTGAGGCGCAGCTTCAACGACGCCCACCTGGCGGCGGTGGCGCAGGCGACGGCGGAGTACCGGGCCACACAAGGGTTCGACGGTCCGCTCTTCCTGGGCAGCGACACCCACGCGCTCTCCGAGCCGGCCGAGCGGACCACGCTGGAGGTGCTGGCCGCCAACGGGGTCACGGTGGTGGTCTCCGAAGGCGGCGCGCCGGTGCCGACCCCGGTCATCTCCCACGCCATCCTGGGCCAGAACCGCGGCCGGACCACCCACCTGGCCGACGGGCTGATCATCACGCCGAGCCACAACCCGCCCGAGGACGGCGGCATCAAGTACAACCCCCCGCACGGCGGCCCGGCCGACACCGACGCCACCGGCTGGATCGAGCGGCGCGCCAACCGGCTGCTCGAGGGCGGGAACCGCGAGGTGAGGCGGATCCCCCACGGCCGGGCCCGCGCCGCCGCCAGCACCTCGGTGCGCGACTACATCCGCCCCTACGTGAGCGATCTCGGCGCCGTGCTCGACCTCGAGGTGCTGCGCGGGGCGAAGCTGAAGCTGGGCGTCGATCCCATGGGCGGGGCCAGCCTGCCGTACTGGGGGCCGATCGCCGCCGAGCTGCGGCTAGACCTGACCGTCACCCGCCCCGAGCTCGATCCGACCTTCGGCTTCATGCCGCTCGACCATGACGGCCGCATCCGCATGGACTGCTCGTCGCGCTACGCCATGAGCGGGCTCATCGCCATGAAGGACCGGTTCGAGCTCGCCTTCGGCAACGACGCCGACTCCGACCGGCACGGCATCGTCACGCCGTCGGCGGGGCTCCTCGACCCGAACGCCTACCTGGCGGTGGCCATCGACTACCTCTTCCGCCACCGGCCCGGCTGGCCGGCCGCGGCCGGCGTCGGCAAGACCCTGGTCTCCTCGGCCCTCATCGACCGGGTGGCGGCGCGGCTGGGACGGCGGCTGGTCGAGGTGCCGGTCGGCTTCAAGTGGTTCGTGGCCGGGCTGGGCGACGGCTCGCTCGGCTTCGGCGGCGAGGAGAGCGCCGGCGCCTCGTTCCTGCGGCGCGACGGGTCGGCCTGGACCACCGACAAGGACGGGATCCTGCTCGACCTGCTGGCGGTCGAGCTGCGCGCCCGCACCGGCAAGGACCCGGGCGAGCGGTACCGCGAGCTGACCGCCGAGCTGGGGGCGCCGGTCTACCGGCGCGTGGACGCGCCCGCTTCACCGGCGGTCAAGGCGGCGCTCAAGAGGCTCTCGCCGGAGGCGGTCACCGCCACCACGCTGGCCGGCGATCCCATCACCGCCAGGCTGACCCGCGCGCCGGGCAACGGCGCCGAGATCGGGGGCCTGAAGGTGACCACCGCCCACGGCTGGTTCGCGGCCCGGCCCTCCGGGACCGAGGACGTGCAGAAGATCTACGCCGAGAGCTTCCGCGACGAGGCCCACCTGGCCAGGATCATCGACGAGGCCCAGGCCATCGTGGCCGCCGCAACCATGGGAGGGTGAGGAGATGGCGAACGACTTCACGCACCGCGCGGTGCGGGCGCTCGGCGGCAAGACCATCCACCGGCTCGGCCTCTCCCCCAGCTTCGGGCTCGACGAGGCCGGCTGCGCCGAGGCGCTGGAGCAGCTCCAGTACGTCTTCTGGAACCCGCGGGCCTCGAAGTTCACTGGGCCGCTGCGCGAGGCCTGCCGGCGCGACCGCGAGCGGTACGTGATCGCCGGCGGGCCGACGCTCACCTACTTCCCCGGACAGCTCCAGAGGTACGTCGATCGGGCGCGGAAGCTGCTGGGGACCGACCACCTCGACGTCTTGCAGCTCTACTGGCTCGGCAAGATGTCGCGCTTCTCGCCGTCCATGCTGGAGGAGATGGTGCGGATCCGCGAGACCGGCGCCGTGCGGGCACTGGCCGTCTCGATCCACGACCGGCCGCGGGCCGGGCGGCTGGCGGAGGACTCGGCGCTCGACCTGCTGATGATCCGCTACAACGCCGCCCACCCGGGCGCGGAGCAGGACATCTTCCCGCACCTCGCGAAGCGCCAGCCGGCCGTGGTGGCCTACACCGCCACCTCCTGGCGCAAGCTGCTGAAGGCGCCGTCCGGCTGGACCGGCCCGGTGATGACCGCCGGCGACTGCTACCGCTTCTGCCTCAGCAGCCCGCACGTGGACGTGGTGCTGACCGGTCCGAAGGACGTGGGCGAGCTGCGGCAGAACCTGGCGGCGCTGGAGCGGGGGCCGCTCGGCGAGGAGGAGCAGGGTTGGATGAGGGAGTTCGGGAAGAAGGTCCACGGCTGATGCGCGTGCTGGTGGCGTCACCCCTGTACCTCCCGTGGTACTGACCCCATGCCAGCTGTCGTTGACAGGTGGGGTCAATAGTGACACCATGCCGGCGTGGGCCAGAGCCTCGAGGACCTGCTCGCCGAGCTGCGAGGCAACCCCGCGAACGTCCGCTTCGCCGATGTGTGCAAGGTGGCCACTCACTTCTTCGGCAAGCCAAGGAACAAGGGGTCGAGCCACAGCATCTGGAAGATGCCCTGGGCGGGTGACCCTCGGATCAACCTCCAGGACGCAGGAGGGAAGGCCAAGCCCTACCAGGTCAGGCAAGTCCTTCAGGCCATCGATCGCTTGCTCGAGGAGAAGAAGTCGTGAAGACGCTCGAGGTAGTCGAAAAGTACACGTACCGGGTCATCTGGTCCGAGGAGGATCAGGAGCACTTGGGGCTCTGCGCGGAGTTCCCGAGCTTGAGTTGGCTGGATCGCACCCAGGCGGGCGCGCTCCGCGGCATCGTGGACGTCGTTCGGCACGCCGTTGAAGACATGAGGAAAGCACGCGAGCCCATTCCCGAGCCGGTGGCGACCCGGCGCTATAGCGGCCAGTTCAAGGTACGGATCCCGCCCGAGGTGCACCGGCGGCTCTCGATCGAGGCCGCGGAGTCCAAGGTATCGCTGAACCGGTTGGTCAGCGCGAAGCTCGCTCACGGGTGACGTGGTGCTGACCGGGCCGAAGTACGTAGGCGAGCTGCGCGAGAACCTGGCGGCGCTGGAGAAGGGGCCGCTCGGCGAGGAGGAGCAGCGCTGGATGCGCGAGCTCGGTCGGAAGGTGCACGGGTAGGGAAGGGCGGCGGGGGCAGTGCTGGTGACGGGCTGCGGGCCTGCCAGCGATTCAAGGCCCCCAGGGCATCCAGCGGTGCCGCCTCGCTTCGTCGAGCAGGGCATAGGCGGTGGCGGCGAAGACGGCGAGCACGAACAGCACCCTGGGCCCCGACCAGTCGAACGCGCCGGTCTCCTCCGGCGGTGGTTCTGGCGGCGGCGCCGACCACTCGGCCTCCGGGATCTCGACCTCCTCGGCCGGCCGGGCGCTCGCCGGGCGGAGCACGCCCGTCTCGTCGAGAAGGGCGCGGGCCCGATCGGCGTCCTCGGCGCGCACCAGCAGCTTCGTTCCGCCGATGGCGAGGCGCACCAGCGGGTCCACCGCGGAGAGGGCCTGATCCTCGAGGACCGCCTCGACGCCCGCCGTCTCGAGGAGCCCCTGCGCCATGCCCGCCTCCTCTGGCGTGAGCAGCGTGCCGAGCGTGGCGTATCCATCACGGGACATGGGCGGTGCCTCCTGGGGATGGACGACGCGAAGCGAGAGGGACCACTATCCTCGACCCTTGACGATCTCGCCGGCCTCGATCACATGGGCGCCCGGCGCCGCCGCCTTCGCCGAGGCGATCATCCGCTTCGCCACCGCGACGACCGGCGTCGGCCGGTACCTCCCGAGCAGGGGCCCCAGGCCGCGGGCCACGATCAGCCCGAGATACTCGGCGGGCCGGCTCTCCTGCCGGGCTCCGTCGAGTATGGAAGGGCGCAGGGCGTAGACGCTGGGGAAGCCGAGCAGCGCCACGTCGCGTTCGATCTCGCCCTTCACGGAGTTGTAGAAGACGCGGGAATGCGGGTCCGCGCCGAGCGCCGTCACGTGCACGAAGACCCGCGCTCCCTTGTCCCTGGCGGCTTGCGCGAAGGCCAGCACGGCGTCGTGGTCCACCTTGCGGAACGCCTCGGCGGACCCGACCTTCCTGATGGTCGTCCCCAGGCAGCCGAACCCTGCGTCCGGCGGCGGCAGCGACTCGAACCCGGACGGTGACGAGAAGTCGGCCACCGCCTGCGTGAGCTTCGGGTGCTGGAACGCCATGCCGCGACGTCCCACCGAGACGACCTGGGTGAAGTGGTCGTCCTCGAGGAGTTCTCGGAGGAGCACGCCCCCCACCAGGCCGCTCCCACCGGCTAGCCATGCGGTCGTCATGCCGTCCGGGAGCGTACCGCCACCTCGCCAGGGTGTCTCGCGGCCGACCCGACAAGGGCGCCGGCATGGCTTCCTCGGCTTGGACCACCTAGATTCCCCTTTGTTGCGCGAGTCCGGCCGGAAGGCGCCAGGGCAAGGAAGGGGGAGCGATGCGCGTGCTGGTGGCGGGTGCCGGCTGGCTCGGCTCGGCGGTGGCGCGGGCGCTGGCGGCCCGCGGCGACCAGGCGATCGCACTGCGGCGCGATCCGGCCAGGGTCGAGCCGCTCCGGGCTCCCGGCGTCACGCCGCTGGCGCTCGACCTCACCGCGCCGGATGCGGCGGGCCGCTTGCCGGCCTTCGACGCGGTGGTGGCCTGCCAGTCGGCCGGCGGCGACACGGCCGAGGCCTATCGGGCCGCCTACATCGAGGCCAACCTGACGCTGTTCGCCGCCGCGGCCCGCCACGGCGCGAGGAAGCTGGTCTACACCGGCTCGACCGGGGTCTTCGGGCAGCGCGACGGCGACGTCGTCACCGAGGCCACCCCCCCGGCGCCGGCCAGCCCGTCCGCCGAGGTGCTGGTCGAGGCGGAGCGGCTGGTCCTGTGGGGCGCGCAGGGCGTTCCGGCCTGCCTGCTGCGGCTCTCAGGCCTCTACGGACCGGGGCGCGCCGGCCTGCTCACTCGCGTGCGGGAGGGACGGCTCTCGCTCGGCCCCGGCGACGACGCCTACATGAACTTCTGCCACCTCGACGACGCGGTGGCCTTCGTGCTGGCCGCCCTCGACCGGGGCGAGCCGGGCGCCACCTACCACGGCAGCGACGCCGCGCCGACGAAGCGCCGCGAGGTGGTGGCCTGGATCGCCGGCCAGCTCGGCGTCCGGCCGGCGCGCAGCGAGGTGCCGGCGGGCGGACCGAACCGTGCCATCGACTCGAGCTGGACGCGGCAGGTCCTCGGCGTGACGCTCCGCTACCCGACCTTCCGCGACGGGCTGGCGCCGCTCATCGCGACGGCCAGTGCTTCGCCTCATGCGAGATGACGTGACGGGCGTCGCCCCAGACGCATTGGTCTCATGCAACTGGCGCCTGGGACGTTCTCCGCTCCACCGTGGGAGTGAAGCTTCGCATCCACGCCAAGCCGTGGCACGATGCTCTCCGTGAAACTGGAGACCTACTCCGTCCAGCCTCGCTCGCGAGAGCGCCTCGTCGAGTTCATCGCGGAGTCGCTGCGCGCGTGCGGCTGCACGCTGCTGCGGGCTCCAGACCCTTCGAGGGCGCCATTCAAGTTCGTCTTCGACACTGCCCAGGGTGAACGCCTTGGGATCATCTGCTACGCGTTCACTTCGACCTTCACGCCCACGACGAACCGTCCGCAGGACGAGCACAGCTTCCAGATCAAGTACGGGAGCAAGGTCGCAGGCAAGTTGCACAAGGTCTGGCAGGACCCGACGGGCGCGTTCACGACGCTCTTCCTCGGCGTGAGCCCCGACGGCGGCTACCTGGTCGGGATCGACCCGGTGCTCAACAGCCCGACCCGCTTCTTCATCCGCTTCGAGTACAAGCAGGAGCAGGTGGACGAGATCCTGCGGCGTCGATGGTTCGCCTGGGAGCGTCCTCACCGACGACGCGCCAGCCGGGGTTGGGGAGAGCAAGCCGGACCGGGGGCTCCTCAGTGACTTCGGCATGACGGCAGCCCAACTCATCGCCATGGTCCGAGACAACGCTCGCCTGATGATGGCGGTCCGCGGCGGCATCGCAGAGTGGCACCTGGTGCGAACTCTCAGCGCCGTCCCCGGCGTCTCCGACTGCCAGCGCATGCAGGGTGAAGGGGTTCCCGACGTCTCCCTGCGCTTCGAAGGGGGCCGCCTGCTGGCCATCGAGTGCAAGAACGTCTTGAGGCGTGTCACGGCCGACGGCCTCGCGACGATGGACTTCATGAAGACCAGGGCATCGCAGGCGGACCCCTGCTCCCGGTACTACCTCCCAACCCAGTTCGACATCGTTGCAGGGTGCCTCCACGCGGTGACGACGTCCTGGGAGTTCCAGTACGTGCTCACCAGCGCCCTCGACCCGCACCCGAAGTGCCCCGGTCGCTTGTCGCCCCGCGTCCGCCTGGACGGGCGCTGGACTGGGAACGCAGCGGATGTGCTCCGGGCCGCCTCAACGCGCTGAATTGTCAGGGGCTTGGAGTAGACATCACCACCATGGCGAGGCCGCAGGTCATCAGTCTGTTCTCTGGGGCGGGAGGCCTCGACTACGGCCTCGAGGCGGCCGGCTTCGAGACCGCCGTAGCGCTCGAGTTCGACCACGACTGCTGCGAGACCCTCCGTGCCAACCGGCGCTGGCCTGTGATCGAGCGGGATGTGTTCGACGTCACCACGGTGGAACTCCTGGCCACCGCAGGGCTCAAGCGTGGCGAGGCCGATCTCCTGGTCGGTGGCCCGCCTTGCCAACCATTCAGCAAGTCAGGCTACTGGAAGCGTGGGGATGCCCTCCGGCTCGAGGATCCCCGGGCCAACACGTTGAGCGCCTACCTTCGCGTTCTCCGCGAGTCGTTGCCCCGGGTATTCCTGTTGGAGAACGTGGAGGGGCTTGCGTACAGCGGGAAGGATGAGGGGCTCAAGCTCCTGCTCGAGAGCGTGAAGCGCATCAACAGGGAGACCTCCAGCAACTACAAGCCGGCGCTGGCTGTGTTGAACGCCGCGGAGTACGGGGTCCCCCAGTTGCGCGAGCGGGTCTTCCTCGTCGCCTCTCGTGAGGGCACACCTTTCAAGTTCCCCAGGCCTACCCATGGCGATCTCGACGCACCCGGTGCGGTTCGCGATCTGTTCGCACATGCGGACGAGGTGGAGCCCTACCGAACTGCGTGGGACGCCATCGGTGGCGTGAAGCCAGGCGCGATCGAGGACCTGGAGCCACGAGGCAAGTGGGCTGCGCTGCTTCCGTCCATCCCGGAGGGCCAGAACTACCTCTGGCACACCGAGCGGATGGGAGGATTGCCGCTGTTCGGCTGGCGGCGCCGCTACTGGAGCTTTCTCCTCAAGCTCGCCAAGAATCGGCCGTCCTGGACGATCCAGGCGCAACCAGGACCGGCCGTGGGGCCGTTCCACTGGGAGAACCGCCGCCTCAGCATGCGTGAACTGTGCAGGGTTCAGACCTTCCCGGACGACATCTTCATCCAGGGCAAGCGTGGTTCGGTCCAGAAGCAGGTTGGGAACGCGGTCCCTTCGCTGCTCGCCGAGGTGCTCGGGCGTGAGATTCGTGTCCAGTTGCTTGGCCACCGCAGGACCAGGACAGGGCCAAGCCTTCTGCCCGTCCGGCGAGGACAGGTGCCGCCACCCGAAGTTGTCGCCCGGGTGCCCCTGGCATTCCGGCGACTCATCGGAGAGCACGAGGCACACCCTGGTACGGGGAAGGGGTACGGGGCCAAGGCCCGCGCTTCAGTCGCGTGATGGCAGCGCCTCGGCCACCAGCCGGGCCGCGGCCGCCAGCTCGGCGGCGGGGCGGGCGTCGGCCGGGGTGGCGTCGAACGCGCCGCGCCCACGCAGCCGCTGCGGCGTGGCCGCGTAGCGGGGGACGAGGTGCAGGTGGAAGTGGTGGAGCACGTCGCCGATGGCGAAGGCATAGACGTGCTCGGCGCCCAGCACGGTCCGCTGCGCCACCGCCACCCGCTGGGCGATCGGCCCGAGCTGGGCGGTCGCCTCGGCGTCGAGGTCATGGAGCGCCCGGCAGTGGCGCTCGGCGGTGAGCACCAGCCAGCCCGGGATCGGGCAGGGTCCGTCGAGCGCGTGGAGCGCCAGCCCGCCACCGCGCCAGACCAGGCCGCCGGGTACGCTGCGCCGCCCGGCGAGCAGGTCACAAGCTGTACAGATCACCTCGGACATGGCCCGTTTCCTCCTACCGCCCCACGCGGACTCCCGGCTAATACCCCAATGAGGTCGAGGATATACGCGATCTCCCCCGTTGGGGGTATTTTCTTGACCGGCCTGTCGGCGGCACCTTGTCGCGTCCGTTCGGAAAGTCCGGTCCCAATCCGCAGGCAGGGAGCCTCCGTGACCCTCTATCCCCATCCGTCTCCGCTCTCGCAGCTGATCCGGTCCGAGACGGTCGTGTCCGGCCACCGCAGCCTCTACTGCTTCCACTACGACGGCTGCCTCGACGTGGCGGTGAAGCACGACTGGGACAGCTGGTCCTGCGAGAAGTGCCCGCTCTTCCAGGCCGAGGCGGGGCCGCGCGACCACGCCAACTCCTTCGCCAACGACCGCCGCGGCGCCTGACCGGCCACCCCTCGTCGCACCCACGGAGCCACATGATCAGCCTCCTCGTCCTGGCCACGGCCCTCGCCGCGGCGCCCGTCACCGCCGCGCCGGCCGAGGCCACGCCGGCCGACGCCCTCTTCATCGACGGCGCCAACGCCGCCCTGCGCCGCGTCTGGGTCCGCTCCTCCAGCGCCGACTGGGTCCGCCAGACCAACATCACCGGCGACACCGAGTTCCTGGCCGCCGAGCTGAACGCCGACGCGCTGGCGACCCTCTCCGGCCTGACGCGCCAGTCGCTCCGCTTCGACACCGTCAGGGCGTCGTCGCCGGCGGTGGCGCGCCAGCTCCAGCTGCTGCGCAACCCGTCGGTGCTGGCGGCCGGCCTGCCGGTGGTCTCGCCCACCGATCCGGCCAAGCAGGCCGAACTGGCCGCCATCTCGGCCAGGCTCGACGGGATGTACGGCAAGGGGAAGTGGTGCGGCGCCGACGGCAAGCAGAAGTGCCGCGACCTCGGCGAGCTCGAGGAGGTGATGGCCAGTAGCCGCAACTGGGACGCGCTGCTCGACGCCTGGGCCGGCTGGCACACCATCTCGCGCGAGATGCGGCCGCTCTACGCGCGGCTGGTCGAGCTGGCCAACGAGGGGGCTCGGGGGCTGGGCTGGAAGGACACCGGCGAGCTCTGGCGGGCCGGCTACGACATGCCGGCCGCCGACTTCGAGGCCGACACCGACCGGCTCTGGGGCGAGGTGAAGCCCTTCTACGACCAGCTCCACTGCTACGTCCGCGCCGAGCTGCAGAAGCGGTACGGCAAGGAGCGGGTGCCCGACCGCAAGCCCATCCCGGCCCACCTGCTCGGCAACATGTGGGCGCAGAGCTGGGACAACCTCTACGCCGACCTGGAGCCGTTCAAGGGGCAGCCGTCGCAGGACGTGACCGGCGCTCTGGTGGCGCAGCAGTGGGACGCCAAGCGCATGGTCAAGCTGGGCGAGGGCTTCTTCTCGTCGCTCGGCTTCGAGCCGCTGCCGGCCAGCTTCTGGGAGCGCTCGCAGTTCGTGAAGCCGCGCGACCGCGAGGTGGTCTGCCACGCCAGCGCCTGGGACGTCACCTTCGCCGCCGACCTGCGCATCAAGATGTGCATCAAGCCGAACGAGGAGGACCTGGTCACCGTCCACCACGAGCTCGGCCACAACTACTACCAGCGCGCCTACGCCGGGCTCCCGATCCTCTTCCAGAACGGCGCCAACGACGGCTTCCACGAGGCCATCGGCGACGCCATCGCGCTCTCCATCACGCCCGGCTACCTGAAGCAGGTGGGGTTGCTCACCGAGCTGCCCAGGGACGACAAGGGGCTCATCGACGTGCAGTTGAAGCGGGCCCTCGCCAAGGTCGCCTTCCTGCCGTTCGCCAAGCTGGTCGACCAGTGGCGCTGGGACGTCTTCAGCGGCAAGGTCCCGCCGGCCAGGTACAACCAGGCCTGGTGGGCGCTGCGGGAGAAGTACCAGGGGGTGGCGCCGCCGGTGGCGCGCAGCGAGGCCGACTTCGACCCGGGCGCCAAGTACCACATCCCCGCCAACGTCCCGTACACGCGCTACTTCCTGGCCGCCATCTACCAGTTTCAGTTCCACAAGTCGCTCTGCGAGGCGGCCGGCTGGAAGGGGCCGCTCCACCAGTGCTCGATCTACGGCTCCAAGGCGGCCGGCAAGAAGCTGAACGACATGCTCAAGCTCGGCATGTCGAAGCCGTGGCCCGAGGCCTATGCGGTCCTCACCGGGAGCAGGAAGGCCGACGCCAAGGCGTTGCTGGAGTACTTCGCGCCGCTGCGCGCCTGGCTCGCGAAGCAGACAGCCGGCCGCGCCTGCGGGTGGTAGCGAAGGCCGGCTACGGCACCGAGAAGACCACCTTCACCGGTCCCGCCACGGCCTCGCCGCCGCGCAGGTCGCGCGCCACCGCCCAGACCCAGGCCTCGCGCGCGGCGCCCAGCTCCTTCGCCTCCAGCGTGGTGCCGGTCTGTGCGGCGCCGGAGGTGGCCTGGCCGCGATCGTAGGTGAACCGGCCGGCGGTGGTGAAGAAGGAGACCACCACCGTCTCGAGCACGGTCCGATCGCCGGCCGGGTAGGGCTGGAACGACGCCGGGTCGATGGTCACCGCGAGCGGCACCGAGGCGACGGCGCAGCCGGAGCTGCCGCCGGTGCAGCCGGCCCCGACCGAGAGGCCGGAGATGATGGGGTTGAGGTTCCGCTCCTGCGTGGCCGGTGGCGCCCGGGTCCAGACCGGGATCCGCTGCACCGCCTCGCGCCGCAGGCCGCCCAGCGTGGCGACGTAGCGGACCAGCACCTCCACCTGCGCCGGGGGGCCGGTTCCCGAGGGCGCGCCCGGCAGCGATCCTCCGACCGAGGCGAGACAGGCCCAGAGCCGATCGAGCGGCGTGAAGGAGACGCTGCTGCCCGTCGCGTCGGGCACCAGCACCGTCTCGCAGGCCGGGATGGCGCAGGCGTAGCCCGACGAGGCGCCCACCGAGAACGGGCAGAAGGTCCACCGGACATCGGCGGGATCGGGCGTCACCGGCGGGCCGCCAAGGGTCACCGGGGGCGCCACCGCGGTGGCCCTGAGCGTCAGCACCTCGTTGCCGCCGGCTGCGGCGGAGAGCCGGAGCTCGGGCGGCTCGGCCACCATGGCCAGCACGCGCAGGTCCTCCACCACCGAGGCGGGGGTGAACTCGGCGGCGCAGCCGCCGAGCAGCAGCGCGGCCAGCGGGAGGAGCGAGCGGCGGTCGGGGGAGCGCATGGTCACCACTCCGCGTTGAGCCCGAGGATGGGCAGGATGGGCAGGCCGGTGGCGGGCGAGCGCTGCCGGTAGTCGTAGCTGTAGGCGTAACCCTCGACGTTGCCGCGGTTGGCGACGTTCTGGACGTCTAGGTAGAGCACCAGCTTCCAGGTCTGGTAGGTCCAGGTCCGGTCCACCCGCAGGTCGAGCTGGTTGAAGGCCGGCATCCGAGTCGAGTTGGTGGGGCCGTAGACCGGCACGTAGGTCCCGCTGCTGGCGTCGAGCACCGAGCCGGTCACCGGCGTGCGCGGGTTGCCCGAGACGAAGCGGAAGCGTCCGCCAGCCGACCAGGCGCGCGCGAAGTTCCAGGTCCCGACCACGGTGAGGAGGTGGGGCTGGTCGTAGTCGAAGCGGCGCTCCGGCCTGCCGAAGCCGTCGCGGCGGAAGGAGCGCTGGTAGGTGTAGGCGACCCAGCCGAAGAACCGTTTCCCGGCGCGGGCCTTGAGCGTCGCCTCCAGTCCGAAGACGCGGCCGGTCCCGCCATTCACGTAGGGTGGAAGGGCCGGGTCGTAGGCCGCCCCGGGGTCGCGGACCACCAGGTCGGTGAGCCGCTTGTGGAACCCGGTCAGCTCGCACTCGAAGACGTCGCCCAGCTTCTGCTCCACGCCGGCCGAGGAGTGGAGCGCCGCCTCCGGCTTCAGGTGCGGGTTGCCCACCTCGGGAGCGCTCTCGTCCGACTGGGGCGGCTGGTGGAAGAGCCCGACGCCCGCCTTGAGGACCGTGCCCGGGACCACCTCCCAGCGGGCGCCGAGGCGCGGGTCGAACGACCAGGCGGAGAGCTGGCTGTACCAGTCGGCGCGGACTCCCGGCAGCACGGTCACGCCGCCGACCGGCTCCCAGCGCAGCTCGGCGAAGGCGGCCGGCTCCTGCTGCCCGACCGACTTCTTGAGCGACTGGACCGCCGAGGTCGAGACCGGCGTGCCCGGCTCCCCCTCCTTGGGCCTCTGCGGCGTGTCGAGCGCGATCTTCACGCCGGCGATGGTGGCGTCCACGCCGGCGCGGGCCTGCAGGCCGCGCGCCAGGTCGAGCGTCCAGGCGCTGCGCAGGCCGAGCTGGAGCACGTCGAGATCGAAGAAGAACTGGGGACCGAACTGGGTGCGGAACTGCTGGTAGGTGAGCTGGAGGCTCGACTCCTGGCGCAGCCCCGGGAGCACCGGCCCGGACAGGGAGGTCTGGAGCGCGTGGAACATGGTGCGCGCCGAGATGGTGCCGGTGATCTTCGGGTCGTTGGCTGGACGCTTCAGGATCAGCACCAGCTTGTCCATCGAGCCGTAGTAGAGGAGCCGCAGCGACTGGTCGCCCAGCTTCCGGGTCGCCAGGAACTGGTAGTCGTAGTAGCGGGGGGCCGAGTCGAAGGAGAAGTTGACGTCCTTCGGCAGCACCAGCGGCAGGATGGTGTCGATCCAGGAGCGGCGGAAGGCGGCCCCTCCGGCCCAGCCGCCGCCGAGCGGACCCTCCACCGCCACGCTGGCGTCGTAGAAGTTGATCCCGGCCTCCCCCTTGACCAGGTCCGGGGACGGGTCCCGCAGCTTCACCTCGATGATGCCGCCGGTGGCGCGGCCGTAGTCGGGGGCGAAGTTGCCGGGGACGAACTCGACCGCCTCGAGGAAGCGCGGGTTGATGGTGCTGCGCAATCCGCCGAAGTGGTAGAGGAGCGGGATCTCCTGCCCCTCGACGAAGACCCGGCTGTCGCCCGGCGCCGAGCCGCGCAGGATGAGCTGGCCCGAGCCAAAGCGGGTCCGCGCCACGCCCGGCAGGTTGAGCACCGCCTTGATGGTGTCACCCTGCGTGCCGGCCATGGTGGCCACCTCGTCGGCCGGGATCACCTGCCGGGTGATCTCGCGGCGGATGGGGCTGGCGCTCACCACCGTCTCGTTCCCGTCGCCGGACCGCTCCAGGTAGAAGGTCTCGTCCCGCTCCTCGCCCGCCCTGGCCTCGACGCGCAGCTCGAGCCGGTCATGGCCGGGCGGCACCGCCACCAGCGTGAAGGCCGGCTCGGGCACCTCCAGGACGAAGCGGCCGTCGGGGCCGGTGGTGGTCCGAACCGGCCCTACGCCGGTGCGGGCGGCCACGGCCACGCCAGCCAGCGGCTTTCGGGTCCCGCGCTCCAGCAACCTCCCGCTGAAGCGGACCGGGGCCGGCGGCGGCGCGGGGGCTTCCGGTGGGGGCGGCGGGGTGAGCCGCATCCGGAAGGAGACGGTGACCGGCACCGGCTCGCCGGTGGTGAGCCGGCCCGGCTCGAAGACGAACTTGCGAGCGGCGGTGGCGGCCGCCGAGTCGAACGGCTCGCCGGCCCCCTGCTCGACGCGCACGCCCTCGACCAGGCCGGTGACGGCCACGTCGATGGCCAGCAGCACGATCACCTCGGGCGTGGGGAAGACGGTGCCGGCGGGCAGCACGGCCGGCACCAGCTGCTCGAGCGCGGGGGGCGTGGCCAGCGCCGGCTCCGGCGGGGGCGTGGGCGGTTCGGCGCGAGCCGCGGTGGCGAGCAGCAGGGCGAGGAGCGGAGCCAGGGCGCGCAGGGAGCGTGAGGCGAACATGGGGATCACTCGTCCAGCCGGAACTTGAAGGTCCAGGAGTATCGCACCGCCACGGCGCGGCCGCCGCGGGTGCCGGGGGAGAAGGCGAGCAGGCGGGCCAGCCGCTGGACCGCGTCGTCGAAGCCGGCGCCGCCCCCCTCGACGATCCGGACGCCGCGGACCTTGCCGGTGTCGTCGAGCAGCAGCTCCACCCTGACGTCGGCCTCGACCCCTTCGCGACGGGCCGCCTCGGGGTAGAGGGCGCGCAGGTCGAGCTTCGAGGGCTGGCGCAGCAGCCGCGGCCCCTGGTCGAGGTCGGTCACGGCGACCGAGCGGGCGAAGGGGCTGTTGTCGCCGGCCGGGGCATCGGCCGGCGCGTCGGGGTTGCCGCGCGCGGCGGTGGCTCCGGCGGTGGTCGGCATGGCGAGGCCCCCGGTCCCCGAGGTCACCACCGCCTCCATGGAGACGGCGAAGCGGCGGGGCCGTGGGGGCGGCGTGCCGGGCGGTGGCGGCGTGGCCGGCGTGGGCGGCGCGGCACGATCGGGCCGTGGCGCCGGGGCGGTGGGCCTGCTCGAGACCAGCGGCGGCTTGACCGGTTCGGGCGGCTTCGGCCTGGCCGCCACGGGCGGCGCCGGGCGCTCGCGGGCGACCAGCCGGACGCTGGTGGGAGGGCGCCTGGCCTGGAGCCGTGGCGCCGGCCGGCTGGCGATCCAGGCGCCCGCCACGGCGTGGAGCGCCGCGGCGGCCAGCAGCGAGGGCCAGAAGGTGGAGCGGACCCGCATCAAGGGGTCGCGGTGGTGGGCGGCTGGGTGTCGAGGGCGATGTCGGTCACCCCGGCGATGCGGAGCTTGTCCACCGCCTCGGCAAACTTGCCGTACGGCGCGTCCACGTCGGCGGAGACGAAGCCGGCCAGCTTCGGGTCGCCGCCGGCCGCGACGGCGCGGGCGCGAGCCGCCTCGACCTGCCCGGGGATGTCGTCGAGCCGCGCCGGGGCGCCGTTGATGAAGACGTCGCCGTTCCTGGCGATGGCCACGTTTAGGATCGAGGGCGGCGAACTCTCCGCAGAGGCCGCCCTGGGCAGGTTGACCGGCATCGACCGGTTGACCACCTGCGACGCGGTGACGATGAAGACCACCAGCAGCGTCAGGCAGACGTCCACGATGGGCGTGACGTTGACGCCGCCTATCAGCTCGTCGTCACCGGCGCCGCCCCAGCTTCTTCCGGCCACGGCTCTAACCCTCCCCCCCGCCGTTGGTGTCGAGCCGCGCCAGGTTGGCCACCAGCTCGCGGCTCAGCGCCTCGGCCTGCTTGAGCCGCCCGTTGACGTGGGCCTTGAGGCCGTTGAAGGCCACCACCGCCGGGACCGCCACGGTGATGCCGAAGCCGGTGACCACCAGCGCCTCGCCGATGGAGCTCATCACCTGCGAGTTGGAGGAGGCCTGCACGGTCCCCACCTTGCCGAGCACGTAGAAGGCGCCGACGATCCCGATGACGGTGCCGAGCAGTCCGATGAGCGGGGCGATGTTGCCGATGGTGGCCAGCACCGAGAGCCGGGCCTCGTAGCGGCCGCGCTCCTCGGAGAGCTGGCCGAGCATGGCCTGCTCGACCGAGGCCGGCTGCCGCTCACCGCTGGCCGCCAGCTCCAGCCCGGCGCGGACCACGTTGCGGGCCAGCGAGTCCCCCTCGACGGCGCGAAGGGCGCCGGCCAGGTCGGAGGCGGCCAGGCTGGCGGAGAAGGCGGCGCGAAGCGCGGGGTAGCGCTCGGCGGTCCGGACATAGAAGACCACCCGGTCGATGAAGACCCCCAGCCCGACGACGGAGACGCCGACGAGGAGGAAGTTGACCCAGTCGGCGCCGAAGCCGGCGGTCAGGTCGAGGAGCTTCTGGGTCAGCATGGGTTCAATCCAATCGGGCGGTGGTCGAGGAGCGGGACATGGATCCGGACGTCATAGGGCGCGGACCGGGGGGCGTCAATGAACGCCATCACCTCAGGCGTGGCCCGACTGGGACGGCGGTGGCAGGTGAGCGGGCGATGATCTCCAGCCGGCGGCGTGACCGGCGAGATTCGAGTTCGCGAGACGCGGGGCGTGTGGACTGCTCGAACAACGGGGACCCCCAGTAATTTGTCGAATCCGCTGCTCCAATGACCGCAGCCTTGGCGAGGACGTTTCCGTCAACCTGGGGCGCTTGACCGCCCTGGTCGGGCGGAACGGGTCCGGCGAGAGCAACGTGGCTGACGTGCTCCGGTTCGTGAGTGACTGCTTGCGAATGGGGCTCGAAGCCGCCGTGACCAAGTGCCACGGCATCGACGCCATTCGCCGTTTCAGCACCGGACATCCCTTCGACGTGAGCATTCACATCGACATCGAGGACGACGCGGGCCGATCGGGGTTCTACGAGATCGTGCTGGGCGGCGACCGCGGAGACGAGTGCCTCGTGAAGTGGGAGGTTGCCGAGTTCTGGGGCGCTCTCGATCACGTTCGGTACGAGGTGTTGCAGCTCAGGGTGGTTGGTGGAGTCACGGCCCGGCTGCTCGGTGGCCCCGGCCCTGCTCCATCAGCGACGTGTGGCGCCGCCATCAGACCCTGGCTGAGCAGGTGAGTGATGAGCAAGGACCTGAGCCAACTCCGGCCCTGTGAACGGCTTGGCGATGCCAGCCGTGAAGCCGAACTCCCTGGGGCTCGAGATGACCGGGTCAGTGGAGTAGCCACTCGACGCGATGGCGACGACCTCTGGCGCCAGCCGGCGAATTTCCGCGATGGCCTCACGCCCTCCCATCCCACCCACGATGGTCAGGTCCATCACCGCCACCGAGAATGGAGTGCCCTCGGCCACCGCATGTCGGGTCGCTTCGATCGCCTCCTCGCCGGTGGCCACCGCCGTCACGTGGTAGCCGAGCCTAGAGAGCATCTTGGTCAGCGTTGCCCGAAGGTAGGGCTCGTCGTCGAGCACCAGGGCCTCGCCACTTCCGCGGTGGCCCGCGGGTGCCAGCTGAGCGGCCTCGGCCCGTCCTTCGGGCGCCGCGGGCAGGAAGACGCGGAATGTGCTTCCGCGCCCCAGCTGCGACTCGACCTCAATGGCGCCTTTGTGGCGCTGCACGATGGAGTAACAGGTGGCCAGGCCCAGCCCCGCGCCTTCGGCCTTGGTCGTGAAGAATGGGTCGAAGACCCGTGTCACGACTTCGGGGGCGATGCCCACGCCACTGTCCCGGACTTCGACGCAAGCGTAGCGCCCTGGCGCCAGTGGCAGATGATCCCCACCGTGCAGCGTCAAGCCGCGGGCTGAGACGTCCACCTTCCCGCCTCCGGGCATGGCCTCCACCGCATTGCGCACCAGGTTGTCGATGACCTGACCGACCTGGTTGGGGTCCACCTCAACCCAGGGTAGGTCCGGAGCCAGGTCTAGCCGGCAGGCCACGGCCGAACCACTGAGGGCAAGATGGACTCCCCGTTCCAGCAGCGTCCGCGTGTCGACCACCCGGCGCACCGGCGCGCCGCCCTTCGAGAAGGTGAGGAGTTGCCTGGTGAGATCCCGAGCCCGATCGAGCGTCTCCATTGACCGGTCCAGCGCCTCGGAGAGAGGCTCTCCCTCCTTGCAAAGGCTCCGCGCCTCGTCGATGTACCCAAAGATGCCGCCCAGCAGGTTGTTGAAGTCGTGGGCGATGCCTCCGGCCAACAGACCGATGGCGTCGAGCCGCTGACTCCGCGTCAGGTGTTCCAGAAGCCGAAGCCGTTCGGAGATGTCACGGAACACCAGCACCGTGCCGATAGTGGCGCCTGCGCGATCTCGGATGGGCGCCACGCTATCCGCCACCGCCCGTTCCTTCCCATCCCGGGTCAGCAGCAAGCCCTGGATCCGCTGGCCTGCGACAGGCTCGCCAGCACTGGCTCGCTCGGTGAGGCTCCGGATGGGCTCCCTGGTCGCCGCATCGACCAGGGCAAAGACCTCCTCCAGCGGGCGCCCCGCTGCAGCCTGGAGTGGCCAGCCGGTCAGATCCTCGGCCACCTGGTTCATCTCCACCACCCGCCCGGCCGTGTCGGTGGTGATCACCCCGTCGCCGATGCTCCGCAAGGTCACCGCCAACCGCTCCTTCTCGGCGGCCAGCGCAAGCTCAGCCTGTTTGCGCTCCGTGATGTCCAGCCCCGAGCTCCGCGTGCCGACCACCCGCCCGCCCTCTCGCAAGGCGACGTTGTGCCACGCCACCGCTCGGCGGGCACCGGCCCTCGTGACGATCAAGTTGTCGTAGTAGTCCGGTAGCTCGCTCTGGCCCGCCAACACGCGTTCGAAGACTGCCCGGACGGCGACGCGATCCTCAGGGGGAATGGCGAGCTCGAACCAATTCCGCCCAAGCGCCTCCTGGGGTGGAACGCCCAGGAGGTCGCAACCGCGCTTGTTCAGCACCACAACGCGGGCCTCCTCGTCGAGTTCGACGATGATCGCCTCGGCGATCTCCAGGTAGGCCTCGGCCCGCTGCCGCTCGGCCACCGCCAGCGCCTCCGCTGCCCGGCGGTCACCAACCTCCTGGGACAGCTGCCGGGTGCGCTCCTCCACCCGCTGCTCGAGTTCACCCTGGTGGACCTCTTCGAGGGCGCGCCGCCGGCGCTCCTCGAGCATGACTGCCACCATGAAGGCCAGGTTGGTGACGTGCGGCGAGTAGGGGAGGAACTGGGCCGGGTCGCTCACCTGGAGGACCATCTCGCCGTAGTGGTGGGCGTCGAGCCGGACCGGGAAACGCTCCAACCCTGGCTCCGACCCGGCCAGGTCGCCGTGCGCCTCGCTGTGCCAGGCGTGCGCGACGCCCGGCAGTTGCGCCAGCCCCCGGCAGACGAACTCCATCACGCCTGTCGCGGTCGGGAGGTGGCCGGCCGTGCTCTGGATGAGCAGAAGCCGGGCCAGGATGTCGGCGCGCAGCTCTCCCGGGGCTGGGCTCATCCGCGGGCGATCGTCTCGGGGGCCACGTAGAAGGGGTTGAGAACCACCGCGCCCCGGATCACCATCATCGGGTGGACCGTCAGCACGTCCATGATGGTCGCTCCGTCGAAGCAGCGGGCGTCGTACTGGCAAACGGCGGTGACAGGGTGGGCCTGCAGCAGGTGGTTGACCCGCGACTCGTACTCGAGCAGCCGGGTCCCACCCGGGATAGAGTTGATCTCGGGGCTCATCTCCCCGATGACGCGTGCGCCAGGTCGGCCCGCCGCGACCGAGGCCAGGTGAAACTGGGTTAGGAGCGCGAGCATCCGGTCCGGATCGAACCGCCCGTCCTGGAAGTAGACCTGTTTGGTCGGCGAATTGGCGAACCGCCCGGAGGCACGCTCGGCCGCCAACGATAGCCCCTCCTTGGCGAACCAGGCCTCCAACTCCTGCTCGGTGACGTTCTCCGAGAAGCACGCGGTCGACTCGCCGGCCTGGAGGCCACGCGTGAGGAAGCGGAGCAGCGCGTCGGTGCGCTCGTCCGAGTCGCTGAAGATCTGGCACACGTGGGTCCCGGCAGGGACCTGGGCCTTGGCGAAGCCGAGGTCCACCGAGATCTGCTCACCGTTCATGGCCTCCTCCCGCGGTTTGGGCCGAGCCAGAAGCGTGCACCTTCCCGCTGCCGGAGTCCACACGCGGCACGGCTGGCGGGCAGGCCGACCAGGATGAGCGAGAGGAGTGCCCTCGAGTCCCACTCGTAGTTGAGCAAAAAGTGGAGGTGGGCCAGCATCTCCGGATGGAGGAGGTGCGCCTCGTCGATGAGGAAGACCGGGTGGTCCCGCTCGGCACCCAGCTCCTGAACGTGGGTGGAGACCGCGTAGAAGACGCCGGCGGCGGAGGCCTTGGGGTCGAGGCCGAGGGTGGCGTTGTGGCAGTAGGTGAGCCGGTAGCCGGAGTCGGGGAGGCGCTTTCGCAGGGCGCGCAGGACGCAGGTCTTGCCGACGCCGGGGTCGCCGGTGAGGAGCACCGAGGCCCGCTCCCCCACCGCCTCGCAGAGCTCGTCCACCACGCCGGCCTTGGAGGAAGGCAGCCAGAGGTCAGCGTCGGCGATCTCCTTCGTGAAGGGGGTTTCCTTCAGGCCAAGGGCGCCGAGGAGGGCCCCGGCCGGGTCGAAGTCGGGGTGCGGTGCCTCCCCCGGCTCCTCTGGCCGGCCAGGCAGCCCTGGTCTTGCTCCCAGTCCTGCCCGTCCACCGAGACGGTCGTGTCGGCTCGGACCCGGCGGCGCTCGCGCACGGTGAGCGCTTCCTTCAGCTTCTGCTCGTCGAGGCGAGGCTTCCAATTCCGACCGCGGTGGTCTTGCTGCGGCGCGAGTACGAAACGCTCTTTCCACCAAGCCTGTGGCGAATGGCCGGAAGGCCAATTGTCGACATCCGAGGAATCGTGCGCCCGGGGATTCGGGCCGGAACTGCCTTCAACGGCGACCCCGAGGGCTCGCGGACGCCAAGGGGGAGATCAGTTCGCGCTTCGTCATGGGGCGCTACAAGCCGACGCTCGATCAACTGGCACTGACGCGGATGATTGACTCCTCCGACCTTCGCTCAGTCGGCTTGCCGGCATTCGGGACGCTGGAGCGGGCGCTCCGCTTCCTGGCAAGCGCGCCGGCGCCTGGCGCCGTGTATCCACCGCCCGCCCTCCAGGAGGAGGGATGAGCCCGAGCGTGTTGGCTGTTGGACGGGCGGAACGCAGTACAGCTGACCCGCGTCCTGCTTTTCCCGGGTTGCGCCGCCTGAAGGCGGCGCGATCAAGCGAACACCACGGTCTTGTTGCCGTGCACGATGACCCGGTCCTCGCAGTGCCAGCGCACCGCGCGCGCCAGCACCCGCCGCTCCAGGTCGCGCCCGAGCCGCTTCAGGTCGTCCACCTCGTCCCGGTGCGAGACGCGGGCCACGTCCTGGTCGATGATGGGGCCGGCGTCGAGCGCCTCGGTGACGTAGTGGGCGGTGGCGCCGACGATCTTCACGCCGCGCTCGTGGGCCTGGCGGTACGGATCGGCGCCGGCGAAGGCGGGCAGGAAGCTGTGGTGGATGTTGATGAGCCGCCCGCCGAACCTGGCCACGAAGGGGCCGGACAGGATCTGCATGTAGCGGGCCAGCACCACCACGTCGGCGGCGCCGTCGAGGAGCGCGGTCATGCTCCGCTCGGCCTGCTCGCGCTGGTCGCGGCCGTTGGGGACGTGCTCGAAGCGGACGCCGAAGCCCTCCACCGCCGCCCGCAGCTCCGGGTGGTTGGAGATCACCAGCGAGATCTCGGCCGGCAGCTCGCCGCGCCGCCAGGTCCAGAGCAGCTCCAGCAGCGCGTGGTCGTGGCGCGACACCAGCACCCCGACGCGCTTGCGCGGCGTCGGCGCGGCCAGCCGCCAGTTCATGGCGAAGCGACGGGCCACCTCGGCCTCGAAGGCGCCGCGCAGCTCGTCGAGCGGCAGGTCCACGCGGCCGGTCTGGAACTCCAGCCGCGTGAAGTAGACGCCGCCGTCGTCGTCGGTCGAGTGCTGGTCGAAGTCGATGATGTTGGCGCCGTGCTCGAAGAGGAAGCCGGAGATGGCGGCGATGATCCCGGGCTGGTCGGGGCAGCGGACGAGGAGGATGGCGCGCGGTTCGGACACGGCCCGGAAAGGTAGCAGGATCCTGCGCCGGATCAATCCGCCGCCTGCGCGCCTCGACGCGCGGTGATCCGCCGCAGGCGCTAGACGGCGCGCCCTGCTAGGAATGCCGCACCGTCTTGGACGAACCGGAATCGGTGCCAGCGACCCGTTCGCGGGGTGGGGTTCACGATGAGAAAAATGACGTGGGCGGTGGCATTCCTGCTGGCGGCGGCGGCCGCGCGCGCGGCGATACCGGCCGAGCAGGACGACTGCCTCGGCTGCCACACCGATCCCGGCCAGACCTTCACCCTGGCCAGCGGCGAGGGGCTGCCGCTCTGGATCGACCAGGCCGCCTTCGCCAGGTCGGTCCACGGCGAGAACCTGCGCTGCACCGACTGCCACTCCGACAAGAGCAGCGACCACGCCACCGGCGAGGTCAAGTTCAAGACGCGCCGCGAGGTCACCCGCGCCTACTACGAGCAGTGCAAGGGTTGCCACTTCGCCAACTACACCAAGACGCTCGACGGCGTGCACTACGCCGTCATGTCGAAGGGGAACGACAAGGCGGCGCTCTGCGTGGACTGCCACGGCGCCCACGACATCTCCCGCCCGGCCCAGCCGCGCACGCGCATCTCCGGCATGTGCAGCCGCTGCCACCACGCCGAGGCCGACGTCTACGCCAGGAGCGTCCACGGCCGCGCCTCGGCCGGCAACCCCGACGTGCCGGTCTGCACCGACTGCCACAAGGCCCACGACACCACCGACCCGCGCGACGGCGCGCTCGCCATGCGCACGCCGGAGATCTGCGGCCGCTGCCACTCCGACGCGAAGCTGATGAAGAAGTACGGCCTCTCCACCGGCGTGGTGGCGACCTACCTCGCCGACTTCCACGGCATGTCGGCCACCTTCCAGAAGGGGCAGCGCAGGCAGGACGGCAAGCGGCTGGCGGCCGTCTGCACCGACTGCCACGGCGTCCACGACATCCAGAAGGCCGACGACCCCAGGTCGGCGGTGATGTCGGCCAACCTGCGGAAGACCTGCGCCCGCTGCCACGCCGGGGCCAGCGAGACCTTCCCGCGAGCCTGGCTCTCGCACTACACGCCCAGCCTGGAGAAGGCGCCGCTGGTCTGGTTCGTCCAGGTCTTCTACCGCCTGCTCATCCCCTTCATGGTGGGCGGCCTGGTCCTGCAGATCGCGCTCCACCTCTGGCGCGTCGTCGTCAACCGCTAGCGCGCCGGGAGAACACCATGAACCACGGCCCCCAGATCCTCCGCTTCACCTTCCGGCAGCGCGCCGAGCACTTCATCACCATGGCGGTGTTCGTGCTGCTCTGCATGACCGGCCTGCCGCAGAAGTTCTTCGAGGCCGGCTGGGCCCACGCCCTGGTGGAGGGCTTCGGCGGCATCGACCGCACCCGCTGGGTCCACCGCTTCTGCGGCGTGGTGCTGGCGCTCGCGACCGTCATCCACTTCGCCGGCGCCGCCGTCACCATCTGGTCCAGGAAGGCCGGCTTCACCATGGCCCCGGTCCGGAAGGACTTCGAGGACGCCGTCCTGCAGCTCAAGTTCTACCTGGGGATGACCAACCGGCAGCCGAGGTACGACCGGTACGACTACAAGCAGAAGTTCGAGTACTGGGGGCTGGTGTTCGGAAACGTCATCATGGTGGTGACCGGGTTCGTCCTCTTCTTCCCGGTGGCCTTCGCGCAGCTGGTGCCCGGCCAGATCATCCCGGCCGCCAAGGTGGCGCACTCCAACGAGGGACTGATGGCCTTCTTCGTCATCACCATCTGGCACATCTTCAACGCTCACCTCAATCCGGACGTCTTCCCCTTCGATGCCTCGATGTTCACGGGTAAGATCAGCCGGGAGCGGATGCTTCACGAGCATCCACTGGAGCTGGCCCGCATCGAGGGCCGTCCGGTGGAGGAGCTCGCCGGGCATGCCGCGCCCGACCATGGCCCCGAGCACCCTCACGGTTGACCTCCTCGCGCAGGGCATCTTCCACTCGCTGGTGGCGGCGCTCTTCATCGAGGCGCTGGTGAGGAGCTGGGCGGTCGAGCACCCGGCCCAGCGGGTGGCCCTGCGGCTGGTGGCGCTGGCCTACCCGCTGCTCGTCTTCCCGGCGCTGGTGTTGCTCTTCCCGCAGCGCGGGGACGAGGCCTTCCGCGACGCGGCGCTCCTGTCGGGCCGGCGCTGGAGAGACGTGCCCTTCCTCGGTCTCGACCTCTACCTGGTCTTCGTCATCTGCCTGGCGGCGGCGGGGCTGCTGCTGCTGCTCATCGACGTGGTGGCGCTGCTCCGGACGCTGCGCCGGGGGCGGCCGCCGCCGGGCCGGCTCGACGCGCCCCGCACCGCCGCGCTCGACGCGGCGCTGGCGCCCCTCTCCCCCGGCGGCGACCGACCGCCGGTGGTCTGCCTCGACCGCGACCTTCCCAGCCTCTTCTGCGCCGGGGTGCGCCGTCCGACCATCTACGTCACCCGCGGCGCCATCGACCTGCTCGACGCCGGCGAGCTGCGCGCCGCGCTGGCCCACGAGCTGGCCCACCTCGGCCGGCGCGACCCGGCGCGGAGCTGGGTGATGCTCGGGCTCCGCTGCGCCATGTGGTGGAACCCCACTTTCCAGGTGCTGGCGCGGGCGCTGGCGCGTGACGCCGAGCGGCTGGCCGACGAGCGGGGCGTCGGGCTCGGCGGCGACCGGCTGGCGCTGGCCAGCGCGCTGCTCAAGCTCCACCGGGCCACCGGTGGCCTGGACGCGCGGCGCACGCTCCTCTTCGGCGGCGCGCTGGCGGGGACGCTGCGGCGGGCCCGCTCCCAAGACCTCGAGGGGCGCGTCCGGGCGCTCATCGAGCCGGCGCCGGCGTTGCTGCCGCTGCCCTGGCTGCGGCTCGGCCTGGCGGCCACCTCGATGACCGGGCTGCTCTACTTCGTCACATGACCGCCTCCGCCCGGACCACGCGGCGCACCGGCCCGGAGCTGCTCCGGTTGCTGGCCGCCCTAGGCTGGGTGGTGGCGATCACGGCCCTGATCCTGGCCGGGCTGGGGGCGCTGCCCGGCTGGATCGCCGGCGAGCCTCGGGAGGTGCGGACCGTCGCCAGCGTCGAGATCGCCGAGCGGAACCTCGGCGCCAGGCTGGCGCTGCCCTCCTACTTCCCGGCCCACCTCGGCTGGCCCCCGGCGCGCATCCGCGTGGCGGGAGGCAAGGGTGGGGCGGTCGAGCTGACCTTCCGGGACCGGGCCGGCGGCGGCGACCAGCTGCAGCTCCTCCAGGCCACCACCACTGGCGAGCCGATCCCAACGGTGTTCGAGCCGCCGGGGAGCGAGCTCACCTCGTCGCCGGCCACGGTGGGCGGACGGCCGGCCCGGCTCACCCGGCGGACCATCGGCGGCGAGGTCTGGCAGCAGCTCGCCTGGGAGCGCGACGGCTGCCGGATGGTGCTGCGCACGCGCGGGGACGTGGACGAGCTGTTCCGGATCGCCCACAGCGCCCACCGGCGGGGGACACCGTGATCCGGCCGGCCATCGGCAGGGCCAAGTCGAGCGTGCGGGGCGGCACGGGGCTGCGGCGGCGCGTCTACCTGCTGATGGCCATCGGCATCTTCTTCCCGCTGCTGGTGCTCTCGATCGTCTCCTGGTACTGGCTCCGCGACCTCGACGCGCGGCTGCAAGGGTCCCGGGTGCAAGCGGCCGGGACGGTGGCGGCCCACTTCGACGAGGAGCTGACCGGCGACCTGGAGCTGCTGCAGCGGCTCGCCGCCCGGATCGGCTCGCGCCTCGAGGCGGCCGATCCGGCGCTGGCGCGGCAAGCGGTCCGCGAGGCCTTCGGCCACTTCCGCCACCGCGAGGCGGTCTTCCTCCTCGACGCCGGCGGGCGCGTGGTGGCCGAGGAGCCGTACGGCCGGGTCTCGGCCACGCCGCAGGGCGCCATCCCGCTGGTCGAGGAGGTGCTGGCCAGCGGCCTGCCGCGCCTCACCGGCCTGCAGGTGGGCGGCCGGGGCCCGCTGGTCCACGAGCTGGTGCCGGTGCGCGACCTGGCCGGCGAGGTGGTCGGTGTGGCCGGGGGGACGTTCGACCCGACCCGGCGCGACTTCCAGAAGATGCTGCGCCACCTGCGCCAGGGGCGGACCGGCCGGGCCGAGCTGCTCGACGCGACCGGCCTGGTGGTCGCCTCGTCGGAGCCGCGGCGCGCCGGCGTGAAGAGCGAGTGCAGCGTCAACCTGGCGCGGCTGGTGGCGGCCAAGGCGAGCCTCTCGTCCCGCTGTGACGACTGCCACGCGGAGCACGGCGTGCGGGCGCGCCCCGGCGAGCTGCTGACCTTCTGGCCGCTGGCCAGCACCTCGTGGGGGCTGGTGGTGCGCCAGGACGCCAGGGAGGCCTCGCCGACCGGGGGGGCGCTGCCGTGGTTCGCCGTGGCCGTAATGGTGCTGGCGCAGGTGGCCCTCTCCGGCATCTTCGCCTGGGGGGCGGCGCGCAGCGTGACCCAGCCGGTGGCGGTGCTCACCGCCGAGGCCGAGCGGATCGCCTCCGGCCAGCTCGACTGGCCCATCCCCGAGCTGGGGCGGGACGAGGTCGGCCAGCTCGGACAGGCGCTCGACCGGATGCGCCAGTCGCTCCAGGCGCTGGTGGCCCGGGTGGAGCGGGCCAACCTGGAGCTGGAGGGGCGCGTCGAGGAGCGGACCCGCGACCTCAACCAGGCCAACGCGGCGCTCCGGGAGCGCGAGCAGGCGCGCGGCGAGCTGCTGCGCAAGGTGATCACGGCGCAGGAGGACGAGCGCAAGCGGGTGGCGCGCGAGCTCCACGACGAGACCACCCAGGCGCTGGCGGCGCTGCTGATGCGGGTGGACCAGGCGGCCGAGGCGGTCCGCGCCGGGAGGCCCCCGGCGCTCGACGAGCTGCGCACGCTGGCCAACCGGGCCCTGGCCGACGTCCACCGGCTCATCCTCGACCTGCGCCCGTCGGTGCTCGACGACCTGGGGCTGGCCTCCGCGGTGCAGTGGTACGCCGACCGGGCGCTGGGGTCGCGGGGCGTGGCGGTGCGCTGCGAGTGCGTCGAGCTGCCCGAGCTGACGCCCGAGCTGGAGACCGCGCTCTTCCGCATCTGCCAGGAGGCGCTCAGCAACGTGGCCCGCCACGCCCAGGCCTCGCACGTGCTGATCGAGGTGCGCGTCGAGGGGCCGCTGCTCTGCATCGACGTCGAGGACGACGGCGTGGGCTTCGACCAGGCCGCGGTGGCGCGCCGCGAGGGGCGGCCGCACTGGGGGCTGCTCGGCATCCAGGAGCGGGCCGGCCTGCTGGGCGGGCACGCCCGCTTCGACTCCACCCCCGGCGCCGGCACGCGCGTCGAGGTCCGCATCCCGCTCTCCGAGGAGCACCCATGAGCGCCATCCGCATCCTCATCGTGGACGATCACGCCATCCTGCGGGAGGGGGTGCGCGCCCTGCTCAAGGTGCACGAGGATCTCGAGGTGGTCGGTGAGGCCGGCGACGGGCAGGAGGCGCTGGCGGCGGTGGCCAGGCTCGATCCCGACGTGGTGGTCATGGACATCGCCATGCCCGGGCTGGGCGGCATCGAGACCAGCCTCGAGCTGAAGAGGCAGGGGCGCCGGGCTCGCGTCCTCATCCTCTCCCAGTACGACGACCGGGAGTACGTGCGGAGGCTGCTCAAGGCCGGCGTCTCGGGCTACGTGCTGAAGCGGTCGGCCGGCGCCGAGCTGGCCGGGGCCATCCGAGCCGTCCACGGGGGCGGGCTGGTGCTCGATCCTGCCGTGGCCCGCGTCGCCATGTCGGAGGGCGGCCCGGTCGCGCCCGGCCAGGCCGACCCGTACGACGGGCTGACCGACCGCGAGAAGCAGGTGCTCAAGCTGGTGGCCGACGGCAAGAGCAACAA
Organism: Myxococcales bacterium; assembly: GCA_021806645.1. GTDB lineage: Bacteria > Myxococcota > Myxococcia > Myxococcales > Anaeromyxobacteraceae > JADKCZ01. The sequence continues at coordinate 83,026 of JAJZQX010000012.1, forward strand.
GGAAGTGGCCGAGGTGCTGGGCATCAGCGTCAAGACCGCCATGACGCATCGTGAGCACGTCATGGAGAAGCTCGGGCTGCACAACCGCACCGAGCTGGTCCGCTTCGCCATCAAGCGGGGCGTGGTGCGGGTGGACGAGTAGCCACCCGAAGTGAAGCCCGTCCCTGCAACGGGGGCTGGTGACGCGTGACCGAACGTGGTCGAGTCAGGTCCGCAGATTGAACCAATGCGCTGGGCCGCAGCGGAATTGACGCGGATCAAGTTCAGGCGATGGGGCGGACGCGCAAAATTTTCGGGTGCGGCTCTGCGTCGGAGTGGGAGAAGGTATGTCGCCACGGGCGAGTGTGCCGAAACTGGATCTGTGTCAAATCGCACCAGCTTGGGGCATTGGCCCCACTGCGCCGGATTCCGGCGGCCTCGAGCCGGGCCTGGGTGGCCGGTCAGTACCCCGGATCGACGACGCCATTTGGCCAGAAAGTCCTTTGGCTTCCATGGCGTCGGCGGGGCGCGCCCCTTGCACTTGGACATCGGTCATGACGCTCAGGACCTCCGTCTGCGCACTAGTTGCGTCTCTCTTCGCCTTTGCCCCGTCGGCCGCCCAGGCCGCCTGGGTGGCCTCGCTGTCGGTCGGCGCCGGTGACTGCGCCACGGTGCCGGGGACCTGCTCCGGCATCGCGCCGGGCAGCGCGGTGACGGTGACCTGCACCGCCAGTCAAGGCAGCTCGATGTATACCGCCACGCTGGTCTCGCTCGACGTGACGGCCTCGGCCGGCGCGCTCGGTGCGCCGGTGTTCACCAACGGCAACCCGGCCTCGACCGTCGTGACCTGGACCGCGCCCGCCTCGGGCAGCGCCACCATCACCTGCCGCGGCGTGGACAAGGTCGCCAACACCACCACCGCCACGGTGAGCGCCCAGGTCGCCGCGGCCGCGGCCGGCAAGCCTGTCATCTCCGCCTTCACCCGGCCCACCGGGCCGGTCGTCGAGGGCGCGGCGGTTCCACTGTCGGTCACTGCGACCGATCCGGCCGGCGGCACGCTCAGCTACGCCTGGACCGCCACCGGCGGCACCTTCGACGCGACCAGCGCCGCCGCCGTGACCTGGACCGCCCCGGCCACCGAGGGCTCGGTGGACGTGACCGTGGCGGTTTCCAGCGCCACCGGGACCACCACCCGCGTCGAGAACTTCCGGGTGGTCATCTCGGTCTTCCAGGGCGATCTCGCCACCCGGCCGCGGGCGCCGAACCGCCTGGCGGCGGCCGGTGGCGGCGACATCGCCGTGTCCGACGCCGAGGGGAAGCTCTACCTGTTCACGCGCCGCGGCGAGCTGCGCGGCGCCCCGGCCGTGGACGCGCCCATCGCGTCGGTGGCCGCCGGCGACGGCACGGTCTTCGCCGCCACCCGCACCGGCGTCATCCTCACCATCGACGCCACCACCGGCCGCGTGCTGCGCCGCCTGCGGCTCGGCACGGCGTCCGGCCCGATCGCCATGGCCTGGGACTCGGCCCATGGCCTGCTCTGGGTGGTCGAGCAGGGGATGCCCGGCGCGCGCGCCCTGCTCTCCAATGGCACCGTGGCGCGCGAGATCCGGCAGACGCCGGCCGGCCTGCCGCTCGACTTCGCCGCCGACGTGGCGGTGGACGGCGCCGGCAACGTCTGGATCGCCCAGGCGTCCATGGACACCGGTCCGATGGTCCACGCCTTCGACGCCGCCACCGGCGCCTGGGTCCGCTCCATCGTCAGCAGCGGGAGCGGCCCCGGCCAGGTGCGGCGGGTGGGCGGCCTCGGCTTCGACGCGGCCGGACGGCTCTTCGTCTCCGACGCCTTCAACGGCAACGTCAAGGTGATGAGCCCGGACGGCACGCCGCTCGGCACGCTCGGCTCCTTCGGCGGCGGCCCCGGCCAGCTCCGCCAGCCGGCCGGCCTCGCGCCCATGGCCAACGGTGACGTGCTGGTGGCCAACTTCGACGTGGGCCGGCTCGATCGCTTCGGCGCCGGCCTGCCGCTCCCCACCTGCACGGTGAAGGGGCTGCTCGACAGCGACTGCGACGGCATGTCCGACGAGTGGGAGCTGGCCCACGGCCTCGACCCGCTCGACCCGTCCGACGCCATGCTCGACGCCGACGGCGACGGCCTCGCCAACCTCGAGGAGTACGCCCACGGCACCGACCCGGGGAAGGCCGACACCGACGGTGACGGTCTCGCCGACGGTGCCGAGGTCCTGGCCGGCACCAATCCGCTCAACCCGAGCGACGGCGTGGCCGGCTTGATGGCGGCCGGCCCGGCCGGCGCGGTCCGGCCCGGCGAGATCCACCTCTCCGCCACCGTGTCCGGCCCCGGCGCCTGCACCCTGGGCTGGAAGCAGGTGGGCGGGCCCCCGGTCGTGCTCCGCGCCACCACCTCGCTGACGCCGTCGTTCATCGCGCGGGCCGCCGCCGTCTACACGTTCGAGGGGCAGGCCCGGTGCGGCAGCTCGGTGAGCACCCCGTCCCGGGTCGCGATCACCGTCCTCAACGTGGCCCCACGGGCCGCCGCCGACCGGATGGCGGTGGTGGCCGCGGGCGACCGGCTCGAGCTCTCGGCCGCCGCCTCCAGCGACGCCAACGGCGACGCGCTCCGCTTCGCCTGGGAGGTGGACCAGTCGCCGGTGGGCGCCAGGGCGGCCATCGCGCCGCGCTCCGCCGAGCTCGGGCTCGGCTACCACCCGTTCCGCGCGGTGGTTCGCGACGCCGCCGGCGCCGCCGACGCCGTCGAGGTGCCGGTCATGGTGGTGGACGAGCGGCTGGTGGCCCCGACCGCCATCGTGGACGCCTCGGTGCTGGCCGGCGAGGTCGGCCAGCCGGTGCAGCTGAGCGCGGCCGCCAGCATTGGCCCGGCCATCCGCTGGGAGCAGGAGAGCGGCCCGGCCGCCGCGCTCTCGGATCCCGCCGGCGCCATGCCCACCTTCCTGCCCCCGGTCGCCGGCCGCTACGTCTTCGCCGCCTACGCGGTGGACGGGCTGGTCTGGTCCGCCCCGGCCCGCGTCGAGGTCTACGTGGCCGGCGGCGGCACCGCCCTGCCGCAGGCCGCGGTCGCCCCGCTCGCCGCCACCGTCCCCGTCAACACCGCCATCGTGCTCGACGGCTCCGGCAGCCTGGCCGGCGCCGGTGGCGCCATCACCTGGGCCTGGAAGCAGGTGGCCGGCCCGGCCGCCGCCATCGTGGACGAGGACCGGCCGCTGGCCACCGCGGTCGCCTTCGTGCCCGGCTGGTACCAGTTCGAGCTGACGGTCAACGAGGCGGGGGTCTCCTCGCTGCCGGTCCGGATCGGCTTCGAGGCCCGTGTCGAGGGCGCGCCCATCCCGGTGGCCAGGGCGGCCGGCCCGGCCGGCGCCGTCACCGGCGAGCTGGTCCGGCTCGACGGCCGCGCCTCCACCGGCGCCCGCCGCTACCACTGGACGCAGGTGGCCGGCCCGTGGGTCGCACTGAAGGCGAGCCAGCAGGCGCCCACCTTCGTGCCCCTGGCCGAGGGGAGCTATCGCTTCGAACTGGAGGTGGACGACGGCACGGTGCGCAGCCGCCCGGCCTCGGTCACCGTCCTCGTCAACGGGAAGGGGAACTAGCGATGCGTACCCGCTGGCTCGGAATCCTCGCGGTCCTCTCCACCGTCGTCCCGGTGGCGGCGCTGGGCGTGGACGCCCCGCACGACGGCTCGGCCACCGTCGGCACCTGCGAGAACTGCCACATGATCCACAACGCGCTGGGCGGCACGCTGATCAACGCGCCGGACAACAACACCGCCTGCTCGTCGTGCCACAACCCCTTGTCCACCACCCCCAGCGGGGCCCGGCTCGGCCTCCCGTGGCTCACCGAGGACCAGGCGTTCCCGGGCAAGAGCGGCCAGCAGCACCGCTGGGACGCGCTGGCCGATTCGCCGGCGTTCGGCGCGGCGCAGCCCACCGACTCCGGGATGCTGAAGCGGATCAAGGACGGCCGGATCCAGTGCGCCGCCTGCCACGACCCGCACGCCGACGTGAAGGCGTTCGACCCGACCGCGCTGCACACCTCGATCGCGCCCGGCGTCGCCACGGCCGTGACCGGTGGCACCACCACCATGACCATGACGCTGACGGCGCCCGCCGCCGCCGCCGTGACCAGGGGGTACCGGGTCCAGGTGGAAGGCATCTCGGGCGCCCAGTTCCGGCTCGCTATCAGCCACAACGCCAAGACCACCGACGGCGCGCCGATCTGGTGGGTCAACAACGGGACCAGCTGGGTTCAAGGTGCGCTCGGAACCGGCACGCAGCTCTGGTCCACCGGCGCGGCCATCGCGCTCGACGACGGGACCAGCGTGCAGGTGACCTTCACCGGCACCGCCGCCGTCGGCCAGTTCTGGGACTTCTACGTCTCCTACGCCCACCTGCGGGCCAGCAACGTGGCCGACGCCATGTGCCTGCAGTGCCACGCCTCGCGCAACCAGACCCACGTCACGGTCGAGGGGCCGGGGAACGGCGTGACCATCTTCAGCCACCCGGTCGGCGAGGCGCTCAACGCCAACGGCAAGGGGTACGACCGGGCCGCCGCCAACGTGCTCGACGCCAACGGCGCGCTCCAGGCCACCGGCGACGGCAACCCCACCAACGATCTCACGCTGGACGGCGGCACCACGGTCCGCTGCACCACCTGCCACAACGTCCACAACGCCGACTCCAACTCACTCACCACCGATGCTCGGTAGCCCCGGGGCGCACGTGAAGACCACTCAGCGCAGCTCCCGCATGGTGAACGACATGGCCGCAAGGATGAACTCCGTGAAGACCCTGGCTCGCGCCGTTGCCGCGGTCGCCGTCGCGTTGCTCGCGGTGCAGGCGGGGCCGGCGGGGGCGGCCGGCACAGCCGGCAAGAGCTACAACATCTCCTGCGACACCGGCACGACCGCCAACGTGTCGCTCTACAACATCACCACGGGCACCCAGTTCAAGGTGCGCTGCAAGATCATCGACCAGGCGACTGGTGCGGGGATTACCGGACTCGTCAGCGGTGACATCACCATCAGGCAGATCACGGACGTCACCACCAACACCGCGCTCACCAGCGGCACCGACTACACCGCCGGCAACCTCGTGGAGGTTGGAAGTGGCGTTTACGATTTCTTGCTGACCATCAGTTCGGGCGTTGCCACGGGTGACATCCTTGAGATCCAGATGCGCGAGGACGGTGGCAATGAGGTCGACACGGAGCGCCTCTTCGTCACCCAGTATGTACGCGTTGCAACTGCTGGCGTCGCTGGAAACGCCCGCTACATCGAAGTCCAGCCGACGACCAACGCTGACATCAACACGGCGGCGGGGACCTACACAGTGCGGGTTCGCTTCATCGATGCGCTGGGCAACTACTTCAATCCCGGCACCTTGACCTGGAGCATCAATCGATGGCGCGACAGCACCGGCGCCACCATCACCACCGGCACCCCTTCGGCTGCAGCCTACGACACCACCAACAACTGGTACCTGCTCAGCATCCCCTACAGCACGGCACTGACCAACGGCGACCGACAGTACATCAACATCGGCGCCAGGATCGGTAACTACCGGTACCTGGCCGGTTTCGGTCTGACCGCGGTCACCGCCCAGACCAATACGCCGCTCGCCGTGCCAACCTTCACGACGCCTGGCCTATTTGCTCCGGCCAACACCACCACGGTCGGCAACGGCACCGATCCGGCCGGTGGCACGGTCGGCCCCGGGGGCGCGGCCACCATGGTGGACGCCTTCACGCTGCAGACCAGCGCCGGCACCGACACGATCACGGCGGCCAGCGTGACGCTCTCGACCGTGAGCGGCGTCGGCCTGGTCGAGATCACCAACGACGCCGGCACGACCGTCTACGGTTCGACCAGCAACCCCGCGGCCACGCCGGTCGCCGTTTCGCTCACCACCAGCATCTCCGCCACCACCACGCTGACGCAGTACAGGGTCCGCGTCACGCCGCTGGCGCATGCCGCCATGCCGGCGGTGCCGGGCGGGACCTACGCGGTGACGGCCACGGTGACCGGGCTCACCTCGACCAACGGCAAGACCTACGCCGACAGCGGCAGCGGCACGCTCACCATCGACAACCTCTCCCCGGGCGACGTGACCGGCCTCTCGGCCACGCCCGGCAATACGCAGCTGGTGGTCAACTGGACCAACCCGGCCACCGACTACGCGCGGACCATGGTCCTGTATCGCGCCACCACCGCCATCAGCGACGTGCCCGGCGAGGGAGCGACCTACACCGCCCCGGGCACGCTCGGAGCGAGCACCATCGCCTACGTGGGCGGCACGGCCGGCGCGGCCGGCACCACCACCATCACCGGCCTGACCAACGGCACGCTCTACAACTTGAAGGTCTTCGTCCAGGATGCCTATGGCAACTGGTCCACGCCGGGCGCCACCACCTCGGGCACGCCGACCGCCCCCGCCAACACCACCACGGTCGGCAACGGCACCGATCCGGCCGGTGGCACGGTCGGCCCCGGGGGCGCGGCCACCATGGTGGACGCGTTCACGCTGCAGACCAGCGCCGGCACCGACGCGATCACGGCGGCCAGCGTGACGCTCTCCACCGTGAGCGGCGTCGGCCTCGTCGAGATCACCAACGACGCCGGCACGACCGTCTACGGTTCGACCAGCAACCCGGCGGCCACGCCGGTCGCCGTGACGCTCACCACCAACATCTCCGCCACCACCACGCTGACGCAGTACAGGGTCCGCGTCACACCCCTGTCGCACGCCGCCATGCCGGCTGTGCCGGGCGGGACGTACGCGGTGACGGCCACGGTGACGGGGCTCACCTCGACCAACGGCAAGACCTACAGCGACACGGGAAGCGGCACGCTCACCATCGACAACCTCTCCCCGGGCGACGTGACCGGCCTCTCGGCCACGCCCGGCAATACGCAGCTGGTGGTCAACTGGACCAACCCGGCCACCGACTACGCGCGGACCATGGTCCTGTATCGCGCCACCACCGCAATCAGCGACGTGCCCGGCGAGGGGGCGACCTACACCGCCCCGGGCACGCTCGGAGCGAGCACCATCGCCTACGTGGGCGGCACGGCCGGCGCGGCCGGCACCACCACCATCACCGGCCTGACCAACGGCACCCTCTACAACGTGAAGGTCTTCGTCCAGGATGCCTATGGCAACTGGTCCACGCCGGGCGCCACCACCTCGGGCACGCCCGCCGTCCCGGTCATCAGCCTGGCCGTCGGCAACGGCACCAACCCGGCCAACACGGCGCTGCTCTGCCCGTCGCCGACCGCGCCGACCGGCCCCACCATGCTCGACGCCTTCACGCTGCAGGCCCTGGTGGCCGACGACGTGGTGACCCGCATCACGGTCCAGCTCGCCCCGGCGGGCGCCTGGATCAACGTGGCCACCGTGGAAATCACAGACGCCGCGGGCGGCACCACGGTCTACGGCAGCGCCATCCCCGGCGGCGACCAGGTCAACGTCTACGTCACCGGCATCGCCCCGACCGTGGCCGCCGGCGCGGTCAGCTACAACGTCCGGATCACCCCCAAGACCCACGCGGCCATGCCGGCCCCCAACACCGGCCAGCAGTACGCCACCACCGGCACCGTGGTCTCGGTCGCCTCCAACAACCCGCGCACCTACGGCGACGCCTCCAGCGCCACCGTCACCATCGACAACCTGGCGCCGTCAGAGGTGGTCTGGTCCGGGGTCACCACCGGCGCCACCAACATCCAGCTCAACTGGGTCACGGCCACCAACGTGGTGGTGCTGCGCAAGCAGGGCGGGCCGGTCACCGACTCGCCGGTCGAGGGGACCACCTACACCGCCGGCGCCACCATCGGCGCCAGCACCGTGGCCTGCGCCGGAACCATGGCGCTCTGCAACTCGACCGGCCTGACCGCCGGCACCGCCTACTACTTCAAGGTCTTCACCGCCGACGCCTGCGTCAACTACTCGCTCGGCGGCCCGGTCGGTCCGCTCTTCGCGGGCGGCCTCAACGAGGGCAGCGCCACCGCGAGCACGCTGCTGCCGGTGGTGGGGATCATCAACCCGAAGAACCCGGCCACGGTGACCAGCTCCGGTGCCGGCTTCCGGGTCCAGGTCCGCGCCTTCAGCCGGATGAACGCGGGCGTCGCCCAGCCGTTCGCCGCCGGTGCCGTCCGGCTCAAGGCGGCCACCCCGGCCCAGCCCTTCGTCGCCACCTGCGACGCGGCCAACTACCCGATCGCGCTGGCGCTCAACGCCAACTACCCGAACAGCACGGTAGCGGCCACCGACAACCACGGCGTCTACGAGGCCACGGTCACGGTCGCCAAGGGGGCGTACACGTTGCGTGCCTGCGCCACCAACGCCAGCGGCACCGTCCTGTCGGGTCCGGTCGGCATCACCGTCAACGACGGCTCGGCCGGCTCGCCCAGGGGCGACGGCAACCTGCTGGTCCGCGACAACGGCGCGCAGCTCTGCAACGACTGCCACGCCATCGCCACCCACGCCTCGGAGACGGTCGGCAACAAGTACGGCTCCTGGTACGCGGCCTGCCGCGACTGCCACACGCCGCACAGCACCACCAACGTCGAGCTGATCCGCAAGCAGATCACGCCGCCCGGCTACCGCGGCCAGCAGCCGCCCAGGGACGTGGTCTTCTACGACAGGTCCACCGGCTTCGCCGCGACCGCGTACGCGAATTCCGGCGGCACCGGCGTCTGCCAGGTCTGCCACACCGCCACCACCTACTACCGGAGCGACGGAACGCTGGCCGGCACCCACAACCCCAACCAGGCCTGCACCGCCTGCCATGCCCACGAAAAGGGGCTCAAGGCCTCGTGCACCACGTGCCACGGCGACAAGACCGGGACCTACGCGGCCATCTCCGGGGCCGACACCAACGCCAACGCCGCGCCGCCGACAGCGGCCGACAAGGTGACCACCACCGGCGTGAAGGTGGGCGCGCACCAGGCCCACGTCAACGGCAACGGCACCGTCGCCACCTACCGGACCAACCCGATCGGCTGCGCCGACTGCCACCCGGTCCCGAACTCGCACAACGGCACCACCGACGCGGCCTGGAGCGTGCTGGCCACCAACACCATCGTCAACGGGACGAGCCTCGCCGTCGCCCCGACGCCGGCCGCCGGGCTTGGCGCCTACAACGCCACCTGGGAGGCGACGCCGACCTGCACCAACGCCTGCCACGGCGCCAACCTCCCCTCCAACGCCGTGAAGCCGGCGCCGAGTTGGACCGCGGCGGGTGGCCTGACCTGTGCCTCCTGCCACGGCGCTCCGCCTCCGCTCTCGGCCACCGCCAACCAGAACCACCCGCAGAACACCACCTGCGCCACCTGCCACGGGGCCGGGTACGTCAACGGCGGGCCGCTGGCGGCTGCCGCCAAGTCCACGCACGTCAACGGCACGCTCGACCGGATCACCGCCGGCTGCACCTCCTGCCATGGTGAGCTGGGCGCGCCGGGCGTGACGCTGACGGCGAACACGGTGAAGGCGGCGCCGGGCGCCTCGGGGAGCGGCACCAACTCCTTCGACACCACCGGCCTCGCCACCGGCAACGCCATCGGCGCGCACAAGGCCCACCTGGCCGGTTCCACGGGCACGCCGCGCTGGCGCTCGGCCGTCATCGCCTGCAACGAGTGCCACCTGTTGCCGCCGAGCGACACCGACATGGCCCACGCCACCGGCGCCGGCACGGGTGGGGCGCGCGCCACCCTGACCTGGACCGGCGGCATCGCGCAGAGCACGGCCTTCGAGACCAAGACCGCCTCGTACGCGCAGCCGACCTGCACCAACGTCTATTGCCACAACCCCAAGAGCACCGACACGGCGGCGACGACCAAGACGCCGGCCTGGAACGGGGCCACCACCCTGGCGCAGTGCGGTTCCTGCCACGGGCTGCCCCCCACCACCGGGACCGCCCACCCGACCGGCGTGACGGAGTGCGCCAGTTGCCACCCGGGCTACAGCGCCACCATGCCGACCAGCACCAGCACCATCGCGGCGGTGAACACGCTGGCCCACATCAACGGCCAGCTCGACGGCGGCGGCGACTGCACCGGCTGCCACGCCAGCGCGCAGGGGCCCCGGCGCCCCATCGTTCCAGAGTTCGCGCTGGCCTGGTCGCACAAGCGCTCCGCCGGCGGCGCGGTCACCAAGTGGGACTGCGTGGTCTGCCACATGGAAGGGGACCCGACGACCGGGAACACCACGGCGGTCCACAAGGACGGCTTCGTCAACCTGAGAGACCCGGACACCGGGGCGAACATCAAGGGCGTGACCTTTGCCGGGACGCCGGGCAGCTACACCGCCACGGCCACCGACGCGACCTTCACCACGTTCAGCCGCAACCTGGGCAGCGCCACGCTGGAGCCGGCGGTCCAGGCCATCATGATCAACCAGTGCCTCAAGTGCCACGACGCCAACGGCGCGGCCAGCACGCTGGCGCGGGTGCCGACCACCGGGACGGCGGAGAAGCCCTTCGGCACCACCATCGCCGGCGCGGCCTACACCGGAGCCGGCGTGACCGCCAACGGAGTGACCGGCGGTGTCGCCGACGTCAACGCCGCCTTCGCGACGACCAACTCCTCGTACCACCCGGTGACCGGGAAGCAGAACAACTGGTACGCGAAGGACGTTCGCATGGTTGCGCCCTGGAACATGGGGGTGACCACCAGGGCCGGGACCGTCAACCTGACCACGTGGGGCCCACTACTCTCCTGCTGGGACTGCCACTCCGACCCCGCCGACACCGGCGTCATCACCAGGACGGTCACGGCCCACGGCGCGGCACAGACGCTTCGCGGCACTCCGACGTATAGCGGAACGCTCACGTCGCGACCGGCGAGTTCCACGACCTACCCGGTCACCCGGCCGGCAACGGCGGTGACGCTCTGCATCGTCTGCCACGATCGCTACGACACGTGCGGTGGGGCGGGCACCAACAACTGCTCCAGCGCAACGCACGGCGCGGGGTCGGCGGAGTCCAGCAACCTCAACAGCGGCATGACGGGGACCATGCAGTTCGCCTGCAACTGGTGTCACAGCAGCGGAAGCCTCACGGCCGTGGTGCGGCCGATTCGAGGGCAGGACGTGCACGGCGTGAACACCGTGGCGACCGGCGGCTCGGCCAAGTCGGGCAGGTGGGCGACGGCCAACCCGAAGCCGTATGCATTCATCCGCAACACCTCCCTCCTGGGTGACCACTCACCCCGCAGTATCCTCGGGACGACGTACTCGCCCGGATGCGACATGGTGACCAGTCCCTGCAGCCAGGGCTTCAAGACCTACACGGTCGGCGGCACCTACTAGCCGCACCGAGAGCGTCGGGGTATGAACGCCCCCGCGTCGCACCGGGCTCCAATGCCACGGTGCGGCGCGCCCGCTCCAATGGCCGACCCGTCCATGCCGACGCCCGAAGCACCAGCAGCGCCCGCGCCGCGCGTTCGCCCCCCACCGAGCCTGGGGCGCCGGGTCTTCAGCGTGGTTTCCTCGCCGCGGCTGGCCATCGCGCTGCTCATCGTCGTGCTGGCCTGCTGCGTGGTGGGCGTCACAGTCTTCACGCCGGAGCCGGCTTGGCGGCTCATCTTCAACACGCTCTGGTTCAACGGCCTGCTGGTGCTGCTGGCGCTCAGCTCGGGCGTCACCTTCCTGGCCCGCACCTGGGGCCGGAAGCTCACGCTGGTCTCCGTGGGTATGATCCTGTTCCACGTGAGCTTCATGAGCCTGCTGGGCGGCGTGGTCTTCAACAGCTTGTTCCACTTCAAGGGCGTGCTGCGGCTCACGGAAGGCGAGATCCTGCCCAACGGCGATCCCGCCAGCTACGACACCGTCGATGCTGGGCGCTTCTTCGACTTCACCCGCCTCCGCGGCGAGACCACCCTGGTCAAGATGCACCGCGGCTACAAGGTGGACGGGCAGGACAAGCGGGCCGCCTACGAGATCGCCGTCGGCGAGGGGTCGTCGAAGACGACGGGAATCATCTACATGACGCAGAACCTGGACTACCGCGGCGTGCGGTACCTGGTCTCCAAGGAGGGGTACTCGATCGGCGTCGTCCTCCACGACAAGCAGGGACGCGAGCTGTACGCGGCCATGGTCCCGCTGCAGAGCCTGCAGCGGGGCGAGAACGCCCACCTCTACACCACCGGCTCCGCGCTGGCGCCAGGCGCCTTTCCGTTCCCGCCGCCGCCGGACTCCGCCGCGCTCCTGCTCCAGGTGGGGTACGTGCCCGATCAGCGGAAGGAGCGGGCCGGGCAGGTCGAGTTCTTCACCTGGCCGGTGAGCCAGGCGGTCGCTGGCCACGACGGTGCCAGGGGCGCGGGGCACGCGTCCGGCCAGGCCGCGTCGATCGGGGGCGGCAAGGACACGGAGCCTGCCGCCTCGGGCAAGGTGGCCGTCGGCGGCACCTTCGACGCCGGCGACTACAAGCTCGAGGCGAGAGAGGTGCGGTACTGGGTCGGCATGACGGTACGACGCGACCCCGGTCTGACCGTCATCCTCTCCAGCCTCTGGGCGGGGCTGGCAGGCATGACCATGACCTTCATCGGACGGATCGTGCAAGACTCGAAGCGAGGCAAGCGCGAGGCGAGCAGCTCTGAACCGGGCGCGACAGCGCCGAAGGGGGTCCCATGAACGTCGAGCAGGTGCTGTTCTGGTGCGCCGTCGGATTCTACGGGCTGAGCGCGTTCGCCTACGTCTTCGGCTTCATCGCCGAGAACGAGAAGCTGCTCTCTGGGGGGCTGGCCACGGCCGTGCTCGGGTTCGCCGCCCACCTGACCAGCATCGCCCTCCGCTGGGTGACGAGCAGCGTGACGCCGTTCATCACCATCTCCGAGTCGCTCGCCCTCGGGACCCTCATGGCGATGGCCCTCTTCCTCATCCTCCAGGCCTCGAACAGGAAGGTCCGGCCGCTCGGTGTCTTCGTGCTGCCGGTGGTCTTCGTGCTCATCGGGTGGGCCGGCACGCTGCGGGCGGCCTCCGGATCCCAGCTCGCCCCGGCGCTGCAGAGCGGCTGGCTCTGGGCGCACATCGTCGGCGCCACCATCGGCTTCAGCGCGGTGCTGATGGCGGCGGGGCTGGCGATGATGTTCCTGCTCAGGGAGAACCGGTCGGGGGGGATCTACGACCGGCTGCCGTCGCCGGCCGACCTCGACCGGCTGGCCTACCGGTTCGTCGCCGCCGGTTTCATCATGTACGGCCTCATGATCGTCACCGGGGCGCTCTGGGCCGACCAGGCCAAGGGCAGCTACTGGAACTGGGACCCGGTCGAGGTCTGGTCGCTGGTCTCCTGGCTCATCTACGGCATCTACCTCCACCTGCGCATCACCATGGGCTGGCGCGGGCGGAGGCTGGCCTGGTACGCGCTGGCGGCGGTGGCGGTGATGATCGTCAGCTACTGGGGCATCCCGTTCTCGGTCGAGACCTTCCACAAGGGCTTCCGCGTCGAGCACTAGGCGCCGGGCTTCCATGAACCGCCACCTCACGACGCTCGCCGCCGCGTGTGCCGCCTGGCTGTCGCTCTCGGGCTGCCGCTGCGGGAAGCCGGAGCCGGTGCGCGGCGCGCCGCCGCTCGCAGCCGCAGCCGCCGTCGCCGCCGTGGCCGTGGCCGACAAGCCCGCCGTGCTCGCAACCCTGCCGGACGAGCGGGAGCGGGAGTTCGTCTTCGCCGAGCGCGGGGGCGGCGTCGCCTGGGCCGATGAGAGGGGCGGCCGCTTCCAGGTGGTCCACGACGGCCGCGCCGGCAAGACCTACGACGCCGTGGGGCCGATCGCCCTCAGCCCGGACGGGCGGCGCTGCGCCCACGGGGCGCAGGCGGACGGCCAGTGGCGAATGGTGGTAGACGGCGTGGAAGGGCAGGGGTTCGACGAGGTCCAGTCGCCGGTCTTCAGCCCCGACGGAGCGCACCTCGCCTACCAGGCCAGGGCCGGGGAGCGGTGGCACCTGGTCGTGGACACGACGGTGGGCCCTGGGACCAGGAGCCGCCTCCTCGGGCCGGAGTTCGGCGCCGACTCCTCCAGGATCGCCCTCATCGACGACGCCGACGACCAGGGTTTCGGCCGGCTGGTGGTGAGCGACCTGGACTTCAAGGGGCAGACGGTGGTCGAGGCGCGCGCCTCCGAGCTGCTGGTGAACGGGGACCGGACCCAAGTCGCAGCCATCGGCGCGAGCGGCGGGAAGCAACGGGTGCTGACCTTCGCCTTCGACCGGCCCGGCCAGGTGAGGCGAGGGCCGGACTTCGACGCCGTCTCCCGCCTCGCCTTCGGGCCAGGCGGCCGCTCGCTGGCCTACCTGGCGGAGCGGGCCGGCCAGCGCATGGTGGTGCTGGACGGGAAAGAGGAGACGGTGCCTCCGGGTGAGCTGTTCGGGCCGCTGGTGGTCCGTCCCGACGGCAAGGCGGTGGGGATCTTCCGGCTGGACGGTGACGCCGTGCGGCTCCACCAAGCCTTCGCCGGGGCTGGGCCGGACGAGGTGACCCCAGGGGGAGGTGAGGAGCTCACCTACTCTCCCGGCGGCTTGCACGCCTACGCCTCCAGCCGCAGGGGACGGCAGCTCGTCGTGGTCGGCGGCAAGGACGGACCGCCCTTCGACCGGGTGGTGTCGCCGTCGTTCAGCCCCGACGGCAGGTTCCTCGTCTACCGCGCCCGCCAGGACGGGCGGCGCTTCGTGGTGGTGGCGGACCCCAGCGGCAAGACGACCCGCCAGCTGCCGACCTACGAGCAGGTCTTTCCGGTCCGGTTCACGGCTGACGGCAAGTCGGTGGCCTACGGGGTGAAGGACGGCAAGAGCCTGCGCTGGGTCGTCGAGCCGCTCTGATCCGTCGAAGGTCGCTCCCTGGGCCAGTCCATACCCAATCGAGGTCCCTCAAACGCAACTTTGGGCGCCCAAAGTGGATTTCGGGGGGGGGGGCTGGTTTTCCACGCCGGATTGGCGAAGCAGCTCCGCGCGGATAGTATTGCCACATGGGTGCGCATCTCGACCTGGATCGCGACCAGCTCGCGGCGTTCTGTCGGCGGCACCACGTGCGCCGGCTGGCACTGTTCGGCTCCGTGCTGCGCGACGACTTCGGTCCGGACAGCGACATCGACGTGCTGGTGGAGTTCGAGCCCAACCACGTGCCGGGCTTCATCGCGCTTCACGGCCTTGAAGAGGAACTGGGGCAGTTCATGGCAGGGCACCCTGTCGATCTGGTCACCGCCGGGGCGCTCAACCACCGCATCCGTGATCGAGTCCTGGCGTCGGCCGAGGTCCAGTTTGCAGCATGATGACGGCGTCTACCTCGGCGGCCATCATCGGCATGAGGCACCGGGTCGTCCACGATTACATGAGCGTGGACCAGGAGGTGGTCTGGAAGACGGCCACGCAGGAGATGGCGCCGCTCCTGGCGATGTTCCAGCGCCTCCGCGGGTGAGTGTGATCGCCAGGTAGGGCACCGTGCGGCATCCTGACCGCTTATCCCCCGTCCACCTGAGCACGCCCACCCTCGCTGATGGCGGTACCCCGGGGTCCTGAGCACAGACGGTGATGGACGGGGAGCCGCGCCCCTCGATAAGGGTGGCAGCGGCGAGGGGGCAGGCGCTCCCGGGCTCGCTGCGGCGCCACCGTCTCGGTCCAGACAGCGGGATGGTGCGGCCCTCGCTTGACGTACGTACGTACGCGCCCAAACGTCCTGGACATGAAACGCACCGCAACCGACCTCAGGGCCCACCTCTACGAGGTCCTCGACCAGGTCGCCAGGACAGGGAAGCCGGTCGAGGTGGTGCGCGGAGGGGTCGAGCTGGCGATCGTCCGGAAAAGGGCCGCCCCGCGCCGGAAGAAGGTCCCCCGGACCATCCCTGGCCTCATCGTCGGAGACCCTGACGATCTGGTCCACATCGAGTGGCCTTGGAGTTCGCGGACGGAAGCGTGAGCTTCCACCTCGACACCCACGTCGCTCTCTGGATGGCCGCGGGCGATGCGCGGCGACGACTGAAGCCGATCGAGGCGATGCTCCGCAAGGGGCCTCTGTATCTCTCCCCGCTGGCCATCCTCGAGCTGCAGTTCCTCTTCGAACTCGGCCGCCTCGGTACGCGGGTGGTGGAGGTGGTCGGCGTCCTCTTCGAGGATCACGGCGTGGAGGAGGCCCCCGGGGACCTCAGGGAGATCGGGAGGCAGGCGCAGGGACTGACCTGGACCCCCGACCCGTTCGACCGGTTGATCGTGGCGCATGCGCTCGCCCAGGGAAGCGTCATCCTCACCGCGGACGAGACGATCCTCGCCCACTGCCCTCGGGCCAGTTGGGGGTGAGTCGAGGCCCTCGCCAACGGCCCCGTGTGCCTTTCCGGTTGGCTCCACTCCGCGGCGAACCAGCGCGTTGCCGAACGCCAGGGGGGCGCGGTACGATTCGTGTGGACTTGAGGTTCTCCATGCGGCCTTCCGAATCGCTTGAACTTCACCGAACCGCGGTGCGCGATCTGGTCGCTCGCTATCCCGCGGCCAATCCGCGTGTTTTTGGGTCCGTTGCGCGCGGCACGGATACCGACGCCAGCGACATCGACATCCTGGTGGACGACCTCCCCGGCTGCACACTCTTCCGGCTAGGTGGATTGCAGATGGACCTCCAAGACCTCCTCGGGGTCAAGGTCGACCTGGTGCTTCCAGACGAACTCCCCGAGAAGTACCGGGAGTCCATTCTGTCGGAGGCGAGGGCCGTATGAAGGAGCCGAGCCTCCAGGACTACCTGGAAGACATGGTGCAGTACGGCGGGAAGGCCCGCGAGTTCTGCAAGGGGCTGACGGAAGAGGCTCTGCAGCATGACGACAGAACTCGCTTTGCTGTGGAAAGGCTGCTCGAGATCGTCGGCGAGGCCGCCGCCAAGGTCGTCGCTCGGCACCCTCGGTTCGTGGACCGCCATCCGGAAGTGCCCTGGCGCGACATGGCCGGTATGAGGAACCGCCTTGCTCACGCGTACCGGAGCATCAGGCTGCATCTTGTCTGGGAAGCTGCGACGGTGAGCATTCCTGATCTCGAGAAGAAGATGCCTGAGCTTCGCGCGGATGTCCCGGCATACGAGCGAAGCCGCGGCCCCGCTCTCTAGCCGGGACGCCCGGTCAGTTCGAATGGGTCACGCCCGGGACGGACGCTCCAACACCGAGAAGCGGTTGGAGCCGAACGCGACCTGAACCCTCGCCGCGCGCCTCGACCGCCCCAGCCCACACATCCAGGACATGACGCGGACCGCCGCCGACCGCGCGGGGACCCCGCTGGTGGCGTCTCAGGCGGAAGTGCCCGGTGGCCCTCCCAGCAGGTAGTCCCGCCAGTCCTGCCAGGCCACGCCGGCGCGCTCCGCCGGAGCCCGACCGGCGGCGGCGCCCAGCACGAGAGGCTTGAACCTGGGGTGACGGCGATTGAACTCGAGGAGACCGGCGAGTTCGGTGGCCCGGAACGGGCCGGTCTTCACCTCGATGGCCCAAGCGCCCCAGGTCCCCTCGATCACCCCGTTCACCTCGAATGGCTCCTCGCGCCACGAGGAGACTCGCTGCCCTGAGTTCCAGGCGTGGGCCAGGCAGGCGTTCTCGACCCAGGCGCCGAACCTGGCCGGGTCGGCCGCGGGGTCCACCGGCCCGCCGGGCGCGCCGGCACCGTCGCCCAGGGGCTGCTGCTGGGAAAGTTTCCGGCCGCCCAACTCACCGCGCTCCGCCACCGGCGTCGAGCGCGCGGCCGAGACCGGCATGAAGTGGCCGGTGGATTACGCTGCTACGCGGGAACCGACAGCCCGATCGGCGCGCAGCGGGTTGGCGCCCGGGCGCCGGTTCGCGGAGCCGCCGCGCCAGGGCCTCCCGGCAGTCGGCGAAGTCGAGGCGGAAGGTGTCGCCGGTCACGGTCGAATAATCATTCGACTACAAGCGAATAGCAACTTCAGGCGGCGGCGTGTGAACGGCGGCTTCAGGGGCGTCCTGCGGGCGCGCCGGCATCTTCTCCTGGAGGTCACGTCGCCAGGACCGGGAAGCCGGTCGAGGTGATGAGTGGCGGTGTCGAGCTGTCCATCGTCCGGAAGACAACAAGTGGGTGCCAGCCCGGTTGACCCCACCTGGTACCGCCGGTAGCCTTGACGCCAGGTTGGGAGGTGCGCGCCTTGCTGACACATCCGGAAATCGACGCTCGCAGCCGTGCCCTCCATCGCCTGGTGGCGGACAAGGTTCGACTGGAGCCGGCGCGGTTCGAGCGGGCCCGCACGATCCTGCGGCATTGGCGCATCGTGGTCTGCGAGAACTCGCAGCCGTACTTGGCCGAGTGGGAGGGCCTCTTCCGGCAGGGGGTCGAACCGACTCTGGCGGTGGCCGTGGAGGACTCCGAGCGAGCGGATGCGCTCCGGCAGTGTTCGCCGCTGGCCGGCGTGCTGACGAATCGGGAGCGGTGGGCCTTTCTGCGAGACTGGAGCCGGTCGCATGAGGCGCAAGGAGCTTGAGCACATCATTCGAGTGGCGGCCGGACTCGCGGACTCCCTTGAGATCGTGGTCGTCGGTAGCCAGTCCATTCTCGGAGCCCTGCCTGACGCTCCGGCCGAGCTGCTCGAGTCCATGGAGGCCGACGTCTACGCGCTCCATGCGCCTGAGAAGTCGGAGGTCATCGAGGGGGCGATCGGAGAGGGTTCCCCGTTCGAGACCATGTACGGCTATCGAGCCCAGGGGGTCGGACCGGAGACCGCCAAGTTGCCGATCGGGTGGGAGAACCGCGTCGTGCGGGTGCAGAACCCCAACACGGACAACAAGATCGGCTACTGCCTGGAGCCGCATGACATGGCGGCGGCGAAGCTCGTGGCGAGTCGGGAGAAGGACAAGCCGTTCGTTTCCGCCATGCTTCGGCTGGGAGTGATCCAGGAAGCGACCCTCGCCGAGCGGCTCACGACGTTGCCGATCGAGCCCGAGCACAGGGAACGGTTGCGGCAGTGGCTGAGCGCGGAGATGGAACGCCAGAGGTCGATGTCGCCTGGCCGCCCGGGGCTTGGCGGGCGCGGGCGGGATTCCGGGCCTGCACGGTGACGCTCCCGGGCGCCCGGACATTTCGTTTACCCGGCAGACCTTTCACTCCGGTTTCCGCATCGAGTACGATCGCGTCTCACGGGGGAAGGTAGGAGGAGAATCGTTGAAGCTCTGCATCATCAAGCCACCGCTTCCCTTCGGCTGGACGCCGGTGGCGCCGCCCATCCTCGAGTACCTGGCGGCGCTCACCCGCCAGGCCGATCCCAGCATCGACATCGAGGTCTACAGCGCCAGCGCCACGCCGGACGTCTTCGACACCCTGGAGTGCGATCTGGCGGCCATCAGCCTGCTGACGCCGACCTCCGTCCCCGGCTACCGGATCGCCGACGGGCTGCGGGCGCGCGGCATCAAGGTGGTGGTCGGCGGCATGCACGCCACGGCCCTGCCGGAGGAGGCCAAGCTCCACGCCGACGCGGTGGTGACCGGCGAGGCCGAGTCGGTCTGGCCGCGGGTGCTCGCCGACTTCCGCGCCGGCACGCTGCAGCCCTTCTACAGGGGCGAGCAGCTCCCGCTCGAAGGCCTGCCCACACCGCTCTACGGCCTGCTGAAGCACGGCCACGACTTCCGCATCGTCAACACCGCCCGCGGCTGCCCGTACCCGTGCAGCTTCTGCACGGTGAGGAAGGTCTTCGGCTCCAAGATCCGCATGCGCCCCATCGACGACGTGGTGCGCGACGTGGACGCCATGCCGGGCGGCATGTACATCAACGGCGACGAGAACATCTGGTGGCTGGGCAAGACCGACCGGGCCATCGAGCTCTTCACCGCGCTGCGGGGGAGCAAGAAGAAGTGGATGGGCTTCGGCAGCCTGGCGCCGGTCCTCTCTCCCGATGGCTCGCGCATGCTCAAGGCGGCCAGGGCGAGCGGGATGCTGACGGTCTGGGTCGGGTGGGAGTCGATCACCGACGGCGGGCTCGAGGAGTACCGCGCCGACCGGAAGGTGGGGATCGACCGCGAGCGCGCGGTCCGGACCTTGAAGGACCACGGCATCGACGTCTCGCTCTTCTTCATGCTCGGCTCGCGCGCCGACTCGCTCGACGACTACCACCGCGCCGTGGACCTGGCCGACCGGCTCGGCGTGAGCATGCACCCGTCGCTGGTGGTCCCGTATCCCGGCACCGACCTGCGCAAGGAGTACCAGCCCTACCTCTACAAGGAGCTGGGCTGGGAGTACTACACCGGGGCCTACGCGCTCTTCGAGCACCCGGACCCGGGCATGACCCCCGAGGTGCGGGAGGAGCGGTTCTACGAGACCTCGCTGGAACTGCTCAAGCTGGGACGGATCTGGAAGCACATGTTCAAGGTCCCGGCCTCGGGCTTTCCCCACGCCCACATCCTCTCGCTGATGAACCAGCTCCCGGTCCGCAAGGGGATGAAGATCGCCTTCGAGAAGTGGAAGGAATCGAAGCAGGCCGTGCGCGAGAAGCAGGCACGGCCCGGGGCCGACTCCGCCCTCACCGGATAGATCTCCCCGGAGGCGCTGGTGTCGCGGTGCTCGATCGCGCCGCTCCCGCTGGCTCCCTTCGTGCAAAGGAATCGAGCATGCCGACTCCCACAGCCGCCACCACCGACCTGTCCGGCCCCGCCCTCGAGCGTCACCGGCTCACCGAGGAGGTCCTCGGCTACATCGAGGCCGGCGTGGACGCCGAGGTCCCCGACTTCAACGGCTCCTGCCTGCGGATGTTCGCCCTGCACTACGAGGTGAACCCGATCTTCCGCGAGTTCTGTGACGTCAAGAAGGTCCGCCCCGGCGACGTGACGCGCTGGCAGGACGTCCCGCTGGTCTACAACGACATGTTCAAGACCCACCTGGTGGCCTCCTTCCCGCTGGAGAAGGCGGTCATGGGCTGCCTCACCGGCGGCACCACCAGCCTCACGCAGCGCGGCCGGATCTTCCGCGACGAGGAGGGGAAGAAGCTGGTCTTCGGCGCCAACAAGCGGATGACCGGCGCCTACCTCTTCCCCGACTTCGAGGAGGGCAAGCGCTGCCGCATCCTCATCCTCGCCCCCAGCCCGGAGATGGCCCCGTCGATGGGCATGGCCATCGGCATGGAGCAGACGCGGACCCACTTCGGCACGCCCGACAGCCAGTTCCTGCTGGGCCGGACCGGGATCGACGTCAACGGTCTCTTGAAGGCGCTGCGAGAGGCGGAGGCGAGCGGCGTGCCGGTGGCGATCATCGGCGCCACCTCCGCGTACGTCTACTTCTTCCAGGCCTGCAAGCGGAAGAGGTGGAGCTTCAAGCTGCCGAAGGGGAGCCGGGTCTGCGACGGCGGCGGCTACCGCGGTCGCTTCGGGACCGTCACCCGCGACGACTACTACGCCATGGTGGAGGCGACGCTCGGGGTCCCGTCCTCCCACTGCGTCAACGTGCTCGGCGAGGCCGAGACCGCCACCAACCTGTTCGACGACGCGCTCCGCCGCCACGTCCAGGGGCTGCCGCCGCGGGACCGGATCCGCCCGGTGCCGCCCTGGTCGCGCGTGCTGGCCATGGACATCGACACGCTCGAGCCGCTCCCCGACGGGAAGGTCGGGCTGATGGCCCACTGGGACCTCGCCAACGTCCCCACCGTGCTGGCGGTCATCACCGACAACCTCGGGTACACCGCCGACCAGGGGCGCGCCTGCGAGATCGTGGGGCGGGCCAAGCTCGAGGGCGGCAAGGTCTCGCCGCTGCCCGACGAGCGCCCGATCGGAGGCATGGGAGACTCGGCCATCTTCCGGATGCTCGAGACCTACGTGAACTTCTCCATCGACCTGAAGATGCTCACGGCCAAGGCGCCCCCGGCCGAGCCGAGCACGCGCGAGGAGATCGAGGCCCGTCCGGGCTCGGTCGCCTCCTGCCCGCAGGTGGTGGACGAGATCCTGGTCTCGCAGGGCAACGAGGACGCCGCGCGCCAGCGCGACGCGTCGCTGCGGACGTTCAAGGACCAGACCGAGCGTCCCATGGAGTGGTTCGTCGAGCAGGCCAGGAAGCAGAAGCTCGCGGACCACCCGGCCGGTCTCCAGTCGGAGGAGCCGGGGCCCAACAAGCTGTAGGCTTGAGGGACCACCCTCACCTCCCAGGGCCGCTCCAGCCAACCAGCCACCGGCGCGCCGTCGAAGCTCATCTCGTGGGCTTTCTTCTCCGTCTCACCCAGCCAGACCAGCCCGCCGCAGGCTGCGGTGTACGGACCGGAAGACGCCGTCGAACTCGGGCAGCTCGACCATCTGGGCGGCGAGGCGCGCGCCCCAGAGCTTCTTCAGGCGGGATTCCTTCTTTTGGAACTCCTCGCCGAGCGTCGCCAAGGCTCTGCCCCGGAACTCGAGCTTCCTTTCCACCTCGGCCTTGAGGTGGTCGAGGTCCACGTGCCCGCCGGTCGTCAGGTGCCAGATGTCGTAGAGGTCACGGGGCTCGTTGCGCGCGCGGTCGCCGAGCGCCACGACCTTCTCCACGGAGATCTCATCGAGCGAGTACACACGCACGGTCGCGCCGTCCGGCAAGTCCTCGTACTACCCGTAGCCGCGGACGACGGGTCGATCCACGAGCGGGGTTACCAGGCACTCGCGGATGGTGACGTCGACCTTCACCTCGCGGGCCGTGCGCGAGGGGAGCGGTCCGTCGTAGCCCAGGTAGAAAGTGTGGCTGTTCAGGTGCCGTTGGCGGTCCTCCCGATCGAAGCGGAACAGGAGGCCGGAGGCCCGCCGCACCTCCTTGAAGACTGGCTCGAGCTCGGCGTGGAGGGCCTCGAAGGGGACCTCCTCCGTCAGCGTGAAGTCGAGGTCCTCGGAGAAGCGGTAGTCGCCGAAGTAGCAGCGCTTGATGGCCGTCCCGCCCTTGAACGCGAGCCGCTCCCGAAGCGGCGCACGGGACAGGCCCACGAGGAACCACGCCAGGCAGTAATCCCGCTCGAGCACGGCCTCCGGGATTCGTCGGCCGCCTTCACGCGCGAGCCGGTTGGACAGGAGGGAGATGTTTCGGTGGGGGATCATCGGCTCACGTGCTCCGGACCGCCGTGAGTTCCTCCGTGCTCACGTTGAGACGGAGCCGCCAGCGAGCCACGCGATGGCCCTCGACCGGAAGGGTGGGATCGAGCAGCTGATACGTGGCGGTGAGCCTCGCGCGCAGCCGTGCGATGGCTGCCGGCTCGTCGACCCCGCACGTTTCGAGCAGGAAGCCGAGCCGGCGGATGACGGCGCCGACATCGAGACGGATCGCGTAGTCGACGAGCCGCCCGATGTTCATGTCGCCCCTTCGCATCCAGAAGCCCTTGGCCACTTCGACGATGCCGCCGCAGTATCCGGGCTGCTTGAGGCCGTCGATGACCGTGCGCTCCAGGTCGCTCACGATGACCTTCTCGGTCTTGTCGACCCAGTGCTCGACCAGGCCGAAGAGGTGCTCCGCCTTGCATCGGACGAAGCGGAACTCGGTGCCGAGAATGGTCCGCCGCCGAAGCGGGAGGGGGCTTGTCACGTAGACGACAAACTGTGGCTGCGTGACCATCCGGTGCATGTCCATGGCCGAAGCGTGCGACAGGTAGTAGTCGCGTCCGCCCGCGAGCGCGCGCGCGACAATGTTCGGGTTGCCGAGGTACTCGCGTTCACGCCCAAGTTCGAAAGGCACCAGTATGAACAGACCGGGCTTGAGGCGGGTCGCCACACCCCGCCGGACGAGTTTTCCCACGAAGTTCCGCGTGGTCTTGGGCCCGAGGCCCGTGACCTCCTGGACATCGCCGACCGTGAAGATGGTTCGTCGCTTCTCGTGGAGTGCCGCGAGGAGCCTGGCCGCTTGTGGGCCGAGCGTCTTCTGTTGGCTCAGCCCTTCGTGAGTATTCGTCTGCATCGTGCCCGCCACCAGGATGTAATCTGCGATAGAAGTATCACGACCGCAGAAGAAGAGATAGTTCGATGCTCCAATGCCCTTCCTCAGGGCGACTATTGCACCCAAGCTATCACCAGGGTTTGGTGAGAGCACCGACGCCAACCGTGGGGCGCGCTGGAGCGTGCGGCCGAAGGTCACCCATGGACCAACAGGTACTGGTACAGCGTGCCGGCCGCGAAGACCACGCCGAGCAGGGCGTGCTTCACCTTGAGGAGCTGGATCCGGCTCCGCTCCATGTCCCCGGTCCAGCCGAAGACCTTCCAGGTGACCATGCGGACCACGCCGGTGGCCACGATGACGGCCAGGCTCACCCAGGTGACCACCAGGAACTTCCGCTCCAGCCCCGGGACCAGGGGGCCGGCCAGCAGCCAGGCGGGCCGCTGGGTCTCGCGGTGGAGCATGGTGAGCAGGATGAGCGTGCCGATCCACGTGCCGGTCGCCACGTCGTGGACGAAGGCGTTGAGGATGGTGAGCCGGTCCCGCATCGGGCTCGAAGTGTATCACCAGGGTGGGCGGCTGTAGTCTTGACGGTAAGCAACCAGTTGCTCGATGTAGGCCTAAGCACGGCGTTCTCCACCTGCCGCCGGGATGCCCCGGGCGGGCCGGGCGTGGTAAAGTGATCATCCCCGGTCGAACGGGGTCCGTTACTTCAGGAGAGCCCGAAGATGACCGCTCGCCGTCCTCGAGTCCTGCTCGTCACCGCGCCGTATCACTCGGGTGTGGTCGAGTCGGCCGGCGTCTGGATGCCACTCAACTTCGCGTACGTGGCGGGGGCCGCCCGGAAGGCCGGCGCCGAGGTCGAGATCTACGACGCGATGAGCCTCTTCGCCTCGCACGACGACATCCGGAAGAAGATCGAGGCCTTCAAGCCCGATCTGATCGGCACCACCGCCATCACCGCCACCGAGCCCGACTGCCGCGTCATCTGCGCCACGGCCAAGGCCTGGAACCCGGCGGTGAAGACCATCATCGGCAACGTCCACGCCACCTTCTGCTGGGAGCAGATCCTCCGCGACGACCCCAACGTGGACTTCGTGGTCCGCGGCGAGGGCGAGCTGACCATCATGGAGCTGGTCAAGGCGATCGAGGCGGGCGAGGGCTGGGACCGGATCGACGGCCTGGCCTGGCGCAAGGACGGCCACCCGGTGACCAACGGCCCGCGCGCGCTGCAGGCCGACATCGACTTCGTCACGCCCGCCTGGGATCTCGTGGACTGGCCGCTCTACTACTACCGGCCCCGGCCGCACGGCCGCCTCGCCATCGCCAACTCGGCGCGCGGCTGCTCGTCGCGCTGCAGCTTCTGCTCGCAGCAGAAGTTCTGGGGGCGCAGCTGGCGCGGGCGGGATCCGCTCAAGTTCGTCTCAGAGCTGGAGCACCTGCGGGACACCTACGGCGTGGCCGTGACCATGCTCTCCGACGAGACGCCCACCTCCGACGGGGCGCGCTGGGAGGCGATCCTCGACCTGATGATCGAGCGGCAGACCGGCGTCGAGATCCTGATGGAGACCCGCGTGGACGACGTGATCCGCGACGAGCCGGTCCTGTCCAAGTACGTCAAGGCGGGGATCAGCCACATCTACGTGGGGGTCGAGTCCACCAACCAGTCCACGCTCGACATGTACCACAAGGACATCAAGGTCAACCAGTCGAAGAAGGCCATCGATCTCATCAACCAGCACGGCATGGTGAGCGAGACCTCCTTCGTGCTCGGCACGCCCGACGAGACCGCCGCCTCCATCCGCAAGACGGTCGAGCTGGCCAAGTGGTACGCGCCGGACATGGCCTTCTTCCTGGCGCTGACGCCGTGGCCCTACGCCGAGATCGCCGGCGAGCTCGACGGGCACGTCGCCACCCGCGACTACCGGCGCTACAACCTGGTCGAGCCGGTCATGAAGCCGGACAACATGACGATGGAGGAGGTCCAGAGGGAGCTCCACCGCGCCACCGGCCACTTCTTCCACGACAAGTTCCAGAACCTTCACAAGCTCTCGCCGGAGAAGCGGGCCTTCATGGTGAGCGTGCTCAAGCTGCTCATCGAGAAGAGCTACCTCGGCCAGGAGATGAAGCACATGGCCAGCGGCGCCGAGATGCCGGAGTCGGTCCGCAAGATGCTGGCCGAGCTCGGCCCCATCACCGGGCCGGTGGCCGGCGGTCCGGGAACCAGCCGGAAGGCGGGGTGACGCGTGGCTGGGGCGGGGCGCTGGGGCGCGCGGCGCGCCGTCGCGCTCGCGCTGCTGGGCTCGCTCGGCGCGGTGGCCGGCTGCGCCGGGATCTTCGGTCCGCGCCGCCCCTGGGTCGAGTTCACGCCCTACCCCGAGTCGCAGGTGGCCGGGGTGCGCGACCCGCACGACTACCTCGGCAAGCCGCTCTGCCAGCGCTGTCACCTGCCCGGTCGTGGGGGTCTGACCAGCGGCGCCATCTCGCTCTGCGTGAGCTGCCACGCCTTCGGCCACGGCAACCACCCGGTGGACGTGGTCCAGAAGGCGCCGGCCACGGGGATCCCGCTGCTGGAGGGCGGGCGGGTGGCCTGCCACAGCTGCCACGATCCGCATGACCTGAAGCGCAACCGGGCGGGCTTGCGCTTCCCCTTCACCGAGCTCTGCCTCCGCTGCCACACCCGCCACGCGTAGCCGGCGTGGCGCTCGCTCAACGCTTCTCGAGCCGGTCGAGCGCCTGCTTGGCCTTGGCCGCCCAGAAGCCCGATGGCTCGAGTTCCATGTAGCGGCGGAAGGCGGCCGCGGCGCCGGCGCGGTCCCCCCTGGCGGTGAGGGACTCGGCCAGGCCGTACCAGGCCGGGGCGAAGGTGGGAACGAGGGCGATGGCCCGCCGCTGCTGCGTCTCGGCGTCGGCGAACCGGCCCAGGTCGTAGTAGACGCGGCCCAGGTTGATCCTGACCTGCGGGGTCTCGTTCACCGCCAGCGCCGCCTCGTACCAGGTGATGGCCGCCGGCAGGTTTCCCTGGTTGACCGCGGCCATCCCCTTGTCCTGGTACTGCACCGCCATCTGTTCGGTCTGGAGCCGCTGCAGGCGGGCCGACCAGGCCGCCGCCTCCTCGGGCCGGTTGGCGGCCCGCATCAGCTCGACGGCCAGCGCCACGTCGGCCAGGTCCATGCCGCCGCTTCCGAGCGACGGCGCCAGCACCCGCATCGCCTCGCCAAGGTTGTTGCGCCGCAGGGCCAGCCTGGCCAGGGCGCGGCGCGAGGTGCCCACCTCCTGCCCGAACTCGATCAGCTGGCGGTAGATGGCGGCGGCGTCGTCGAGCTGGCCCAGCCCCTCGGCGGCCTGGGCGCCCACCAGCATGGCGCCCGACCGCTCCACGATCTTGCTGCCGAGCACCGGGGCCACCGCGTTCCAGGCCTCGTCCCAGGCGCCGATGGTCAAGGCGGTGGCGCCGAGCAGCTGGCGGCAGCGGACACAGGCCGGGGCGGCGGCGACGCTGCGGCGGAGCTCGGCGAGGAACTGGGAGGACTGGGCGCCGGGGACGCTCAGGTAGGTGTTGGCCGGCCGGACCAGCTTGAACTCGTCACGCGCGATCAGCGCGGCGTGGCGGCCGTCGCGGCGGAGGTAGAGCAGCCCGCCGTCGTCGAAGGCCACCAGCGCCCAGAAGCGCCGGTCGGCGCCCCAGTCGGCGTCGGGGCTCGAGGAGGCCAGCGAGGCGGCCGTGGCCGCGTCGGGCTGCGGGTAGTTCACCACCAGGGCCTCGAAGTGGTACTTCCGATCCAGGCCGTAGAAGAGGCCGTAGTTCTGCGGGCCGCTCACCGCGGCGTCCTCTTCGCCCGGGGAGATGAGCCCGCGGCCGTCCTGGTAGGTCATCCGGTTGGTGCGCCACTCGATGTAGCCACCGAAGTGGAAGGTGTTGAAGATCGGCCCCTCGATCCGGTTGGCCACCAGGTAGTCCACGGCGCGGACCGGGAAGGCGTACGGCCTGAGCCCGGTCCCGAAGCGGACCACGCTCGGCACCGGGAACCAGGCGCAGCCGGCGATGGTGGCGGCCAGCAGCGAGCTGGCCGCGACCGGGCGCGCCCAGCCGGCCCACCAGCGCTCGGGCAGCTGGTCGAGCGCCTCGCCCAGGTTGCGGGCGGTGATGGGCGCGGCCACCACGGCCATCATCACGGCGAAGCGGCCGGCCGAGAAGCCGAGGTAGGCGAAGGCCGCCACCGTCAGCAGCTCGCGCGGCCGGATGCGCCGCAGGTTGAGCAGGAACCCCAGCGCGGTGATCCCCAGCACCACGCCGAAGGTGTCGTTGAGCGAGCTCCAGCCGAGCGGCTGCATCTCCAGCACCATCCGCTTGGCGAACGGCAGCATCCGCTCCATGGCCTCGACGGCCTGCGGGCCGACGTTCTCGAAGCCGAGGCTGGAGAGCGCGAAGCGCAGCGAGGTGACC
This sequence comes from Myxococcales bacterium, assembly GCA_021806645.1. Lineage (GTDB taxonomy): Bacteria > Myxococcota > Myxococcia > Myxococcales > Anaeromyxobacteraceae > JADKCZ01. The sequence continues at coordinate 111,289 of JAJZQX010000012.1, forward strand.
AGGGGGTTGAACGGCGACGGGGAGAGCAGGGCGGCCAGCAGCGTCACCGCGCCCACCGCCGTGGCGTAGCCGAGGGCCCGGAGTGACGGCGCCTCGGCCAGCTCGCGCCCGGTCACCCGGCGCAAGGCGTGCACCAGCAACCCGACCGCGACCATCACGCCGATGGGGACCACCGCCACCGGGACCGAGGGGTGGAGGTTGGTCCAGAGGATGGCCAGCGCCGGCAGGGCGTAGAGCAGCCGCGGCTGGCCTTCCTCGAAGCGCCGGATGGCCCACATCACCAGCGCCAGCAGCACCGTGGCCAGCAGCTCGGGCCGCGCGAAGGCGCGGTAGCGCCCGAAGGAGAGCAGCGGCACCAGCACCGCCGCGGTGGCGAGGAGCGAGGTGGCGGTCCACGGGCCGTGCCGCGGCCTGGAGTCGAGGAGCAGCAGCAGCGCGATCAGCGCCCCGAAGACGGCCGGGAACCAGGCCATCGACCCGTCGCCGAAGGCCGAGGCCCACAGGTAGATGAGGAAGCTCCCCAGCCAGTAGGGCATCGGCCCGGTCTGCGTGCCGCGGAGCGGGAAGAGGAACGGCTCCGCCGTCCGCAGGCCGTGCTGGGCGATGTCCCGCCCGTAGGCCATGTGGTGGAACATGTCGGGGTCGCGCACCTCGGTGAGGTAGGCCACGAAGCCGGCGGCGGCGGCCAGCACCGCCGCGGCCACGAACCAGCGGCGGTCGAGCGGTCTCGACAGGACGTTCACGGGTGCTGCTCCCCGCCGTCGGCGGCCCGTTCGGCCGGCGCGGCGGCCTGGCCGGCGCGACCGCGCTCCGCCTGCAGGATGGCCAGCTCCTGCGTCAGCCGGCGGACCTGGACGGTGAGGCGGGAGATGACGGTGGTGAAGTGGACGCTGATGAGGAGCAGGAAGATGAGCGCGAAGATGAAGACGGTGGTGGTGACGGTGACGGCGCCGATGACGCGGGTGATCCACTCGATCAGCCCGTACCAGGTGGCCAGCAGCATCATGCCGACCGTGGTGAGCACCCAGAGCAAGGCGTACTCCTCCCGCAGGCGGCGGCGGCGGATCAGCTCCATGACCACGAGGAAGGTGGTGATGGAGATGACGATGGCGAAGACGCGTTGGGTGGGGGTCATGGCCGTTCGTTCCGCAGGGGGACCAGCGCCAGGGCGAGGGTCATCCGGAAGACGTAGTAGAGCGGCCGGAGGACGCCGCCGTGCATGCTCTTGCCGCCGGGGGAGCCGAGCATGCGGACCGGCACCTCGGTGAGCTTCATGCCGGAACGGGCCACCATGGCCAGCACGTCGGCGTCCGGGTAGTCGTGGGGCCAGCGGTCGTGGGCGTAGAACTCGAGGGCCCGGCGGGAGATGGCCTGGAAGCCGCTGGTCGGGTCGGTGAGCCGCTGGCCGGAGAGGTGGCTGGCGACGGCGCCGAAGAGGGTCATGCCGAGCCGGCGCGAGAGCGGCGGTTTGTAGGAGCCGGGGTGGAGGAAGCGTGAGCCGACCACCACGTCGTGGCCGGCGAGCGCCGCCAGCAGCGGCGGGATCGAGGCCGGATCGTGCTGGCCGTCGGCGTCGAGCTGGAGCACCGCGTCGTAGGCGTGGCGCAGGGCGTAGCGGTACCCGGTCTGGAGCGCCGAGCCGTACCCCAGGTTGACCGGGTGCGTCGCCACGATGGCGCCCCCGGCCCAGGCCTCGGCGGCGGTGGCGTCGAGCGAGCCGTCGTCCACCACCAGCACGTCGGCGGCCACCTGGCCGCGCACCGCCTCGACCACGCCGCGGATGCGGAGGGCCTCGTTGAAGGCGGGGATGACGACGAGGAGCTTGGTGGGGACGGGCATGGAAGCTGCGATTCCGAGGGCGGATCCGGACTTGCGGCGGGCCGAACCATAGCCCAAGGCGGGCGCTGCGTGAACGAGGCGGCGGCCCGGCGACCCGGCGGGTCGCCGGCGCGGCGGTCAAGGAGGCCGGGGTGCGCCGCGGCCGGCACGAGCCGCCTCGACGAGCGCCAGCAGCTCGCCCTCGGCCTCCTCGGCGATCCGGTCCCAGGTGAACCGCTCCGCGACCAGCCGCCGGGCGGCGTCGCCGAGCCGGGCCCGAAGCGCCGGATGGTTCACCAGCCGGGCCATGGCGTCGGCCAGCGCCGCGGCGTCGCCAGGTGGCACCAGCAGGCCGTGGTCGGGGGACCGGACCACCTCGACCGTCCCGCCCTGCGGTGTGGCCACGATGGCCACGCCGGCGGCGGCCGCCTCGAGGATGGAGCTGGGGAGCCCCTCGGCGCAGCAGGACGGGTGGACGAAGAGATCGGCGGCGGTGAGGAGCCGCAAGACCTCGGACGGCGCGACCTGGCCCAGCAGGTGGAGCCGCGGCAGCCGGCCGGCCCGCCGGCGGAGCTCCCCGAGGGCCTGGCCGTCGCCGGCCACGGCCAGGTGGAGCGCCGGCAGCCGCGCCAGCGCGTCGAGCAGCACCAGCATCCCCTTGTCTGCGGTGACGCGCCCCGCGTAGAGCGCCAGCGGCTCGCCCGCGCCGACCCGGAGCTGCGCGCGCACCGCGGCGCGGTCGCCGCCCGGTCCCGGCAGGTCCACGCCGTTGGTCAGGAGACCGGCGCCGGGCCGCCCGAGGTGGGCCAGGAATTCCACCACCGCGCCGGAGACGCCGACGCAGTGGGTGGCGCGCCGGATCACCCAGCGGCCGGGACCGTGATCGACCGCGGCCGAGAGCCGGTCGGCCAGCGGACCGCCCAGCTTGACGTGGCCGGAGCCGTGCTCGACGTGGAGGTGGGGGAGAGCCTGGGCGCCCGCGAACCAGCCGCCCAGCCAGCTCGCGCTGAAGAAGCGGGTGTTGGTGACCACCACGTCGGGCTGGAAGTCGCGGAGCCAGGCCACGCCGCGCGCCAGGCGGAGGCCGGGGAGGAGCACCGGGAAGCGGGCGCTGAAGAGCGGCAGCACCGGCAGCCGCGCCACCTCGATGCCGTCCACCGTCTCGCGGGGCTCGCCGCCACCCGTCGCCGAGGTGACCAGCGCCACGGCGTGGCCGCGCTTCACCAGCCGTGAGAAGATGGCGCGGGTGTACCGCTCCACCCCGCCGACGTGCGGGTGGAAGTGGCCGGTGAAGACGGCGATGCGCACTGAACCTCGGCGACGAGAGACGAAGCCCGCGCTCCCGTCAGTAGGAGAGCGAGCTGTGCGGCTTGCCGTGGCAGACCAGGGCGCAGGAACCCCCGCGCCCACCGCTGGCGGTGTAGCGCGGAGCGGCCTGGCCGGGCAACGCCTTCACCACGTCGAGGTCGAAGTCCACGAGGTGGGCGTTGTTGGCCGGGGAGCCGACCAGCGAGGAGACGCCGTGGGCGTTGTGGCAGGCCGAGCATGGGGTGGGGATGGCGCCGGCCAGCGTCGCGGAGGCGCCGGGCGAGACGTGGCCCTGGTGGAGCGGGAAGGAGGACTGCGTCGAGAGGACGGTCTCGCGCCTGTGGCACTTGTAGCAGAGCGCGTAGGCGACGGGGCTCTCCGGCGTGCCGTCCTGCGTCTGGTAGTTCCGCTCCAGCAAGGGGCGGTAGATGGAGCCGTGCGGCCCGCGCGGACCGGTGCCGCCGCTGGCCCGCGTGTCGTCGGAGGCGTGGCAGTCGGAGCAGTAGATGACCGATGACGCCGTGAGCGGGGCGATCAGGCTCGGCACCACCGGGTTGCGGCCGGGTCCGATGACCGGGTGGGCGGAAGCGCCGCTCGGCTCGAAGACGCGGCGCAGGTTCACCTCGGCCACGGCCCGCCGCGGGGAGCCGGCGCCCAGCGCGGCGCGCGCCTGCGGCTGGTTGGCGCTGTCGGCGTGGCACTTGAAGCAGACCTCGTATTCGTACCTGGCGGGGTCGGCCCGGCGCCCGGTCCGATCGACGCCCCAGGTGCCGGCCATGGCACCCTGGATGGCCGGGGCGACCGCCGCCCTGGCTCCGGTGGCCTGGTGCGGTTCGTGGCAATCGACGCAGGTGACGTGGCGAGCGGCCGACGGCGAGGTCTCTGGGAGGCGGACGGCACGGTCCGGTCCCTCGGCCCGGTCGTGGACGGTCGTGCCGGTGATGGGGGCGGCGTGGGCGGATGGGCGGAGCGTGGCGCCGCGGATGTCGGCCCTGGCGTGCTGGCCGTCGTGGCACGCCAGGCACATGCCGTCGTCGCCGAGATCGGTCGGGCGCACCAGCCGGCCGCGCTTGTCTCCATTGTGCGGCACGTGGCACGCGGCGCAGCGCAGGTCGGCCAGCGTGGTGGAGGCTCCGGTCACGGGATCGCTGATGGTCCTGGTCGAGGTCAGGTGGGACGCGTCGGGCGACTCCAGGCGCGCGGCGTCGTGGCAGGTGAGGCAGAGCTCGGCGCGGCGCATGCTCTTGACCAGGAACTGGCCCTCGCCGGTCACCGGGAGCCGCTCCCGGTGAGGGTCGTGGCAGGCGACGCACTGCAACTGGTTGGTCCGGTCGAGCCGGACCGGATCGTCCGGCGGCGGCGGGTGGGAGGTCGCCGACGGCGCCGGCACGAAGGAGACGGGGTGGGTCCCGCGCAGGTCGGTGCCGAGGTTGGCGCGGTGGCCGGCAGGGAGCCTGCCGCCGGGAGCGTTGCCGCGCAGCTGGATCAGCCGGGTGCGGGTCTGGCCGAGGGCGATGGTCCCGTCGTGGCACGAGAGGCAGATCCGCGAGGCTCCGGTGGGGCGGGAGGTGGTGCGGGCGCTGGTGGTGCTGCTCGTGTAGGGGATGATCGGAGCGGACTCGGCCGGGCGCCCATCGGCATGCTCGCCGCCGTGCGGCACATGGCAGAAGACGCAGGCGTTGGCCTCCACGTCCGACTTGAAGGGGCCAGGGCCGCTGGTCGAGAGGTCGTGCTTGCTGCCGATGACGCCGAGCGGCGCCGCGCCGGCGCGCGGCGCGACCTGTTGGGCCGCCGGCGAGGGGGGGCGCCGGGGTCGGGCGGAGGCGCCGGCCGGCGCGGGGGACGCCGTGGCGGGCGGGCGCGGCGCGACGGGCTCGCGGGCCGGAAGGTCCGGGTTGATCGGCGCCGCGAGGGCGGTCAGCAGGATCAGCAGCTTCATGGCCTGTCTCCAGTGAACCTGTACGTTTCGACGCGGCGGTGCTGGCCGTCGGCTACCACCAGCAGGTCGCCGGCGATGGCCACCCCGGCCGGCATGGACAGCTGGCCCGGGCCGTCACCGATCCCCCCGGCGGCATAGATGAACCTGCCGTCAGCCTCGAACGCCAGCACCAGGCCGCGCTGCGTGTCGGTCACGTAGATCCGGCCAGCGGCGTCCACCGCCACGGCCTTGGGGCGGGAGAACCGGCCGCCGTCGTCGCCGGCCTCGCCGAAGCTGGAGAGCAGGGTGCCGTCCGGCCCGAACCGCTTCACCTTGTAGTTGAGGGCGTCGATCACCAGCAGCGTGCCGTCGGGGGCCGCCGCCAGGCCGGTGGGGAAGTTGAAGCCGGCGTCGCCGTCGCCGCGGGCTCCGAAGCGCAGGACCTCCGCGCCCGAGGCGTCGTAGGCCACCACCTGGTGGCGCGGGGGGTCGGCGACGTAGAGCCGCTCGCCGAGGAGGGCCAGGGCGGTGGGACGCTCCAGCGTGCCGCTGCCCCAGCGGTCGCAGCGGCCGTCGGGCGCGATCCGGACCACCACGGCGAGGCCGGCGTCGGCCACGTAGACGACGCCGCCGGGGCCGATGGTCACGGCCATGGGCGCGCCCCACTCTCCGTCGCGGCAGCGGACCGGCTCGAAGGCCCCGCTGGCCAGGTCGGCGCGGAGCACGCCCGGTGCGTCGGGATCGGCCACGTAGACCGCGCCGGGGAGGGCCGCCACGCCGAAGGGACGGACCAGCACCGGCTCGCCGGCGCCCGGCTCGAGGCCCAGGATGGCGTCCACGACGCGGCGGAAGCCGGAGCGCTGGTCGGGCCGATCCGGGTCCGGGAGCGAGCGTTCGAAGATCAGGCGGGCGGCGGCCGGCGGCCGGGGCCAGGCCGGAGGGGGCCCGGGCGCGACGCGCGGGGTCGTGGTGCCGGCGCAGGCGGTCGCCCACAGGGCGAAGGCGATGACGGCCGGGAGGAGGGGTGCGCGCATGTGGCTAGCGCCGGAACGACCTCGTGACCGAGAAGAAGAGCAGGTTCTGGTTGCCGGTGGCCCCGCCCCGGGTGCCTCCGCTGGAGAGCTGGTCGTAGAGGGAGAACTGGAAGGCGCCGATGTAGTAGGCCAGGTTGAGGCTGAGGCCGCGTTCCCACTGGGTCGGGCGGCCGGGCGTCGTCACCGACGAGTACCGGCCCGCCAGGGAGAGGAAGAGATTGAAGGCGGTGGGGACCGTGGCGGTGATGGTCCCGTAGGTGGCCCTGGTGTTGAAGTCCAGCGGCACCAGGGAGCCGGGCACGGAACCCGGAGTCAGGAACTCCGAGGCCTGGTCGTTCATGCCCGCGTTGAGCGCGAGCGCATATCCACTCCGGTAGGCCTGCGCCGTGAGCAGGGCGCTGGTGTAGCCGCTGGTGCCGAAGGTCGGGGATTCGCTGCGGGAGTAACCGACGTCGAGCCGGGAGGTGAACGACCAGCCGAAGGGGAGGCCGGAGGCGCTGGCGGTGCCCCGGAGCGAGGTGCGGGTGCCGGCGGCGGCGTTGGAGTTGTCGTCGTGGCTGGCGCTGAATCCGGCGCTGCCGTACCAGGACCCGATTGGCCGCGAAACGTCGATGCCACCGCCGACGCCGTAGGCGGCCTGGCTGCCCCCGGCCTCGGGCTGGAGGAGGCCGGCGCTCGCGGCGGCCGTGGCCGAGATCAGGTACCCGCCACCCTGCCTGGCCCAGCGCGCGCTGGCGCCCACCGCCTCGCCGCGGTCTCTCGTCGCCACCGTCCCGACGCGCGAGTCCGCGACCGACACCGATGCGCTGAGGCCGTAGCCCCACGCCGGCGTGAGCTGGTGGTTCCCGTACGCGCTGACCGAATGGCCGATATTCTGGCGCAGCAGGCCGCCAGGGGCCTCGAAGAGCGAGTTGGAGTAGGAGTAGCCACCGCCGGCGCTCAGGCTCTGGCTGGCCTTCCACTGCGTCCAGGCCGAGACGTACTCGTTGTCCACTCTTGGGTTGAGCGGGTTCTCCACCGTGGGAAGGCGCAGCGTGTATGAGGCCGCCACCTGGGCGGTGGCGTTGGTGGCGAGCTGGGCCTGGGCGCGGACCGAGCCGACGTGGGTGCGGTAGTTGGTCTCGGCGTAGTCGCCGGCGGCCCACCGGGTATCGTAGGTCAGCGAGTAGTTGAGCCCTTCGACTGATTGTGAGAGATCGGCTCTCAGGGTGGTGTCGCTCGACCTGACCGGGGCCACCCCGATGCTCCGGTTGGTAGAATCGGTCTGGGAAGCCGAGGTGGTCAAGGTCGGCGTGCCGACGGTGCCGATGATCACCATCCCGGATCGAGAGTCAACCCGGGTCGAGCCGGTCCGGCCGCCGGCCCGGTCAGCGGAGAAGTCGATGGTGGTGCGGCTCGCCCCTGCGTTCACGTTCACCGGCGTGTTGCGGAGGGCGCCCAGCGACAGCCGGTAGTTGAGGGCGTCGCTGGCGCTGCCCCCCTGGGCCCGGTAGCCCAGGTAGGAGGCCGAGGCGCCGAGGTCGAGGACGCCCGGACCGAAGACGGTGGCGTCGAGGGCCAGGCTCCCCGTGAACCAGAGCTGGTCGTGGCCGGAGCGTGGCATGGTGTCGGACCATGCGTCAATTCGCTGCAGGCTGAGGCCGGCCGAGCCGGACAGGCCGACGCCGGCGGCGGCCGGCCCAGCCGCGGCGAGCAGGGTGAGCCACAGCAGCGCTCGCGGGGTCATGGCCCTCATGGCTTCGCTCCACCGCCGACGACCGTGATGGGCACGTCGACCACGTACTCGGCGTCGGCCGGGGGGAACAGCCAGGACGCCGAGCTGGCCTTGAGACAGGCCTCCAGCTCGTCGCCCCCGAGGTCGCCGTTGCCGACCTTGGTCCCGGTGACCTTGCCGGTCGGGGCGAGGTTGACCCGAAGCCTCCCCTCGGCGCCGGTCAGTCCCCGGCGCACCATCTGCTCCGAGACGCACCGCTCGATGGCCGGCTGGACCGCCACCACCGCGTCGCGGAGCTGGCGCCTGGCGGTCTCGCCGCCCGCCAGCATGTCGCCGGCCGCCACCTCGCCGCCGCGGTCTCCGCGGGCCTGGCCGGCGGCGCGCAGCGCGGAGACCACCACGTCCACGCCTTGCGCGCCGGGCCGGGTGGTGATGCGCGTGACCACCTGCTTCGCCGGCAGCTTGCCGATGCCGACGACCAGGGCCTTCACCTCCTGGGCGCGCCGGTTGGCCTCGTTCATCAGGCCCGGCTCCCTGGCGCGGGCCCAGACCAGCACCTCGCAGTTCTCGCGGGCTGCCAGCCTGGCGATGCCGTCGATGGCCTCGCGGTCCAGCTCGGAGAGCGCGGAGGCCGGGGTGGCGAAGGTCACCACGGTGGCGGCGGCCACGACCTTCTCGACGGCGCCGCCGGGGTCGTACGTCTCGCGCCGGGCGTTGCCGGCGCCGGTCGCGGCGCCGCCCGCCTTCATGATCGCGGTGGGTGACTTGACGACCATGACGAAGACCGACCTGTCCTTCGGGACCGGTGGGAGCGGCACGCCCGGCGCCGGCGCCCTGGTGGCGCCGCGCCGCTGCTCGGCGGCGCGCTGCTCGAGCAGGGTGAGCCGCTCGGCGCGGACGTCGAGGCGGCGCTGCCAGGTGTCGAGGCGCTGTGCGCGGGCATGGAGCTGGCGGGTGCTGGCGTCCACGCGCTCGCCGCGCGCGACCAGGCGGCTCTCCATGGCGGCCAGCATCCGCTGGCGCGCGGCCAGGGCCTTTCGGCGGAACTCGCCCTGGCGCGCCGGGGTCTTCTCGGCGCCGGCCTGGGCCAGCAGCCGCTCGGCCTCCTTCCGCTCGGCCTGTTCGCGGGCCTGGGCGTCACGCTCGGAGCCCAGCGCGGCCTCCCTGGTCGGGTTGAAGCCGCGCTCCTGGGCCGCCAGTTGCCGCTCGGCCGCGCCCAGCTCGGACTCCTGCGACTCGAGCTGGCGCTGCGGGCCGGTGGGGGCGCCGCGGACCACGATGCGCCGCTCGCGGGCCTCGAGCTGGGCCTCACGGGCCGCCAGCGCCCGCTCGCGCTCGTCGAGCTTGCGGGCGTCGGCGTCGAGGGTGGCCTCGTCGGCGTCGAGCGACTCCTCGGTGGCGCGGAGCCGCTTCAGCCGGGCCTCGGCCTGGAGTTCCTGGTCGCGAAGCTGGGCGGCGAGGACGTCGTCGGCGCTCGGGACGGGGACGCGTGGTGGCGCCGCCGCCAGCGAGCCGGCCTGCGCGGGCGGCGTGTACGGAGCGTACTGCCGGTGGCGAGGCTGGCCCAGTCGGCCCGGGTCGGCGCCGTGGATCCTGAGCCGGAACCGGGGGCGGTCGCCGAGGGCGAGGGACGGCGCGGCCTCCTCTTCGTCGGGCGGTGGCGCGACCGGCGCGGCGGCCGCCACGGTGGCGCGGCGCTTCGGCACCCCATGGAACCCGAACCCGAGCGAGACCCGGACCCCCTGCTCGTCGGGGAGGTAGCTGGCGCCGAGCGACAGGCCGACCCGCTCGGACAGGTCCCAGCGGATGGCGGCGCCAAGCAGGCTGCCCCGCGGGTTGCGGACCGCCTCGATCACCGCTTCCAGCCCGCTCCGGTGCCGGAGCTGGGCGGCCAGGCCGGCGGTCGGGCCGGCGGGGCCGGCGGCCTGCTTCTCGTAACCGGCGAAGCCGGCCAGCTTGAGGAGGCCCACCTGCGCGGTGGAGAGGATGAGGCGGCCGCCGCCGGCGCCGTTGTCGTTGAAGCGATCGAGGTAGCCGTCCACGGCCAGCCCGGGGCGCCAGCCAGAGGCGGCGACGAGGCCGGCCTTGAGGGCGGCGCCGAAGAGCATGGGGGCCGGGCGGGGATCGCCGGGGAAGCCGGACTCGCGCGCCGACACGCCCAGCTCCAGGCGGCCCAGGCCGACGCCGAGTGAAAGAGGCAAGGGGCCGACGCGGTCCGTGGAGCCGGCGGCGTGGTCCCAGCCGAGCTCGAAGCCCAGCATGGCCGTCGAGGGTTCGATCACCTCGGCGGAGGGCACGTCGAGGAGGCCCGCCTCGCCCTGCCGGGTCGGGAAGTGGCCGGCCAGCGCCGCTTGCGGCGCCACCAGCAAGGCGAGGACGACGAGAGGTCCAGCGGTCGGGAGGCGGCTCAACTCACGCCCTCCCGTCGCCGCCACGCTCGCCATCGCTGGCGGCGCCGCGGGTGAGGCCGAACTGGTTGAGGGTCCGTTCGACCGACCGGACGCTCACGGCGTGGCCGAGCCGAAGGAGGTCGCCGGCGATCAGCGCGGCGCTGCGGTTGGGCTCGTGGAGGCGGGCCCGGACGATGAACCGGACCACCTCGAGCGGACGGCGCCAGGCCGTCCGCGGGCCGGGTGGGCGCGAGAAGAGCCCTTCGAGCCCCTCTTCGCGGAACCGGCGGAGCTTTTCGTAGTAGGTGCTGCGGGACCGCCCGAACTCGGAGAGGACCTCGTCAAGCGGCCGCCCGCTCGTCTCCCCTTCCATGAGCATGAGGAGATCCGACCCGGCCTCGTCGTCGCGACGGAGCGGGAGCAGTCCCCCGGGACCTCGAATGGCGTGGAGTTCGGTCTTCACGGTCAGGACAGAGGGGTTGGGGTGGGGCGACGATATCCAGCGGATTGTGGCGGGCGCTGGAGCGGAAAGAAGCGCGGGGCGCCGGTTGCACGCCCCGCGCTCGGGTGCCGCCTACTTGATGTGGCAGCCGCCGCAGCGGCCGTTGGTGACCGAGGTCGGGACGCGGAGGAAGAACGGGTTCGCGCTGGCCACGTTCTCGGTGTGGGGCTCGTGGCAGGTGCCGCACTCCACCTGGAAGGCTCCGCCGGAATTGGCGAAGAGCTTCAGGTAGGCGCCGCCTGCCGACGCGCCGGACACGCACTCCGGGATGCCGGCCTGACAGCCGGCGGCGGTGGCCGTGCCGTACTGCGCGGTGACGGCGCTGGAGCCGACTTGCCCGGCGAAGGGGATGCCGACCGGGTGCTGGCCGTTGAGGTTGGTGTACGCGAGGTTGCTGGCGAGGAAAACGTTGCCGCCTGACACGGTCACGTTGCCGGTCGCGGTCGCGCTGATGGTGGCGGCGACCTGCGTGTAGGTGCCGAACTTGTTGACGGTGGTGTTCATGGCCACCGAACCGTCATGGCAGGAGAGGCACTTCTGCGAGGCGGAGCCGAGGGCGGCGTTGGTGGCCGGAAGCGGCGTGCCGTTCGCGGTTGCGGTCGGAGACGTGAAGCCGGTCCCGGTCGGCGCCGGGCGGGCCCAGAGCGTGCCCTGGGTGGTGTTGGCGTTGTGCGGCATGTGGCAGAAGCGGCACATGTCCACGCCGGCGTCGGTGAAGTAGACGTTGCCCTGAGTGTTGGTCGAGGTCAGGTTGTGCTTGGTGTTGGAGATGGCGGCGGTGGCCATGGTCGGGATGGCGAGGGCCACCACGAAGAGGACCTTGAGAGCGTTGCGCATGAGAGACTTCCTCCGTTGTTCGGGGTGATCCCCGGCTGACCGGGCCGGGAGGCGATGGACTCCCGCCCGGACCGTTGATTCGTGGGCGCCATGCTGGCCGCGCTGTCGGTGATGGCCTGGACCTTAGCAACCCCGATGCCAGCCTTGCCGCGCGAAACTCCTCGGCTTTTCGCTTCCCGCCGGCGACCCGATTGGGCTCGAACACCCATCGATGGGGCATCTGCCCCACGCGAAGAGGACGCTATTGCTGGGCCGGGACCTCGACGAACTCGTAGACGTTGATGCGGGGCAACTGGGCGCTCTGCTCCCCGACGAAGATCCGCTTCCCGTCCGGGTGGATGGCGATGGGGCCCGGCATGTCGAGGTACTCGAGCATGTTGACCTTGCCGCCGAAGTACATCAGCAGCTGGTTCTTCTGGTTGAACATCTGGACGGTCGCGGTCTCGCCGTCCACGACGTAGAGGATGCCGCGCGGGTCCACGGCCACGCCCTTGGGCCGGGCGAACTGCCCCGGGCCGATGCCGGACTCGCCGAAGAAGCGGATCAGGCCGCCTTCCGGGTCGAAGACCTGGATCCTGAAGTTGAGCATGTCCGAGACGTAGAGGTTGCCGTCCTTGTCGAGCGCCAGGTAGCCGGGGAAGTTGAACTGGCCTGGCGCGGTGCCGCGCGCGCCGATGGTCCGCAGCAGCTTCCCGGCCGTGCTGTACACCAGCACCCGGTGGTTCTGCGACTCGGGGAAGGAGCCGTCGGTCACGTAGACCAGCTGCCGCTTGCGATCGAGGGCCAGGGCCGTGGGGCGCTCGGCGTCGCCGCCGAACTCGCGGAGGAACCGGCCGTCTGTGGAGAAGACCCGGACCCGCCGCGCCGGGGGCTCGGAGACGTAGACGTTCCCCTCCTGGTCCACCGCCACGCCGAACGGCTGCATCATGCCGAAGTCGGGGGCGAAGCGATCGGCCCGGCCCTGGGCGAAGTCGAAGCGGACCACCTGGCCTCGCGGCTGGTCGGTCACGTAGAGGAGCTGCCCGTCCGGCGAGAAGGCGAAGCCGGAGGGCTGCTCGAAGGTGATGGGCTGGGTGCCGAGCAGGGCGCGCTGGAAGCCGCCCCAGCCGGTCTTCTCGATGTCGGCCCCCGAGGTGATGGCCTGTACGAAGCGGATCCGGGCCGGGTCCGGGGGTGGGGGCCAGCGGACCTTGGCGCCCTTGAGCGGGGCCACCGCGCAGGCCGAGGCGATGAGCATCAGGGAGACGGCGGTGAGGCGCAGATCACGCGGCATGGGGCGGTGCTCCTTGGGACGGGCTACGGATGGCCGGACGAGGAGGCGCGCCGGACGGCCTCCTCGTCGATGGAGATCCTGGCGGAGGCTCGGAGCCGGGCGAGGAGCTGCTCAACCGCGCGCTGGCCGGCCTCGGCCCGCCAGCGGGCCTCGACGCCGGCGCGGACCTCGGCGAGGTCGGGGGTCCTCTCCGGCCGGATGGTCTCGCAGCGGAAGAGGTACTGCACCGGTCCGGCCGCGACCGGGCCAACCAGCTCGCCGGCCGGCGCGGTCTTGACCGCGCGGGCCAGGGCGGATTGAGCCGCGTCCCTCTCCATGGCGGCGAGGGCGGCCCATGAGACGTCGCCCAGGTCACCGCCCAGGGCGGCGCTGGCCTGGTCGATGCTGGCGGCGCGGGCCACGGCCGGGAAGGGCTCGCCGGCCTCCAGCCGCCGGCGCACGGCCGCGGCCGCGGCGGCGTCGGCGACCACCACGGCGCGGCACCGCCGGGTGGTGGGGATCCGGTAGTCGGCGGCGTGGCGGCGCAGGTACTCGGCCTCCTCGGGCCCGGTGGGCGCCTTGACAGCGGCCCGCATCGAGAGGGTCAGGGCCGCCGCCATCGCCTCGCGGCCGGCCGGCGCCAGCTCGGCCAGCACGGCCGGGCTCCGATCGGTGCCGGCGCGCACGGCATCCGCCTTCAACACCAGGTCGTCCACGAGCGCCCCGGCCATCTCCACCTTCACCGCCCCGCCGAAGGCGTGCCCCTGGGGCCGCCCGCGGAAGGCGTCGTCGATGAAGTCGAGCAGCTCCCCGTACCGAACCTGGCGCTTGCCGACGGTGGCCACCACCCGGTCCGACCGGGCGCGGTCCACGGAGGGGCCGGTGGAGAGGATGAAGGCGTCGTCGATGGTCACCTTCTCGCGGGCCCGCAGCTGGTCGAGGTAATGGCGGCGCGCTGAACCGCGGAGCTGCTGCCTGGCGAAGCCCGTCAACCGCTCGCGGTTGGCCTGGAACTCGGCCTCGGTCCCGATTGCGCGGGCGGAGACCTGCAGCACGGCCCACCCCAGCTCGAGCGGCACCGGCCCCACCACCTGGTCGAGCGGCGCCTCGAAGGCGGCCCTGGCCACGCCCTTGTCGAGCTGGGCGCGGCTGCGCAGCCCGAGCTCGCCGCCGGTGCGGACCGTCTCCGGGTCGAGCGAGGCCGTGGCCTCGGCGGTGAAGGTGCCGCCGGCCTTGAGGCGATCGCGGGCCCGCTCCGCCGCGACCTTGGTGGGCAGCACCAGGAGGCGGAGACGGACCGAGTCGGCGCCCATGTGGAACACCTCGCGAAGGGTGGCGTCGTCGGGGTTGATCCCCTCCATAGCCGCGTCGAGGTGGCGCCGGGCGGCGATCCGCAGGCGGGTCTCGTCGAGCTGGCCCGCCAGCATCGGAGGCAGCGATAGCCGGAGCCGCTCCGCCTCGGCGGCCAGCAGCACCTCGTCCACCAGGCCTTGCGTGACGACCTCGGCGGAGACCTGCTCGCCGCGCTGGCGGCGGGCCTCGAGCCGGGCCCGCAGTTCCCTCGCGGAGATGGAGACGCCGTCCACGGTGGCCACCGGGGCGCCGCCGGCGGGCGCCGCGGCCAGCAGCAGCGAGAGCAGCAGGGTGAAGCTCAAGGTGTTTCTCCTCGACCTGGAAGCGGAGCGGCTGGAGCCTAGCGCGTCGGCGGCGCGCCGTCGCCGGATCCGGGACCAGCACCTCCCGAGCCCGAACCGCCGGAGCCGCCACCGGTCCCGGAGCCCGCGCCACCCCCAGCGGCGCCGGCCGCCGGGCCGGTGCCGGGCTTGCGGGAGCGCGAGATGACGTTCTTGAGCCCCGGGTTCTTGCCGGTCTTGTCGCCGTGGCAGCCGTCACACGACTCCATGGTGGTGTTCCCCATGTAGAAGAAGTTGGGGAAGTCGGAGCCGTGCGGGTTGTGGCAGCTGGCGCAGGAGAACGGCCGGTCCGGCTTGCGCGGGTCGTTCAGGCCTGGGCCGCCGACGGTGTGGCCGCGCGCGACGATGGTGGTGACGTGCCTTCCGTCCTTCTGCTCGGCGTGGCAGCCGGTGCAGAGGTCGTTGGTCTTCTTGGCCAGCAGGAAGCGGTTGGCGGAGCCGTGCGGGTCGTGGCAGCCGGTGCAGCCGTACCGCTCCAGCGCCGCGTGCTTCACCTTGCCCGAGTCAACGGGCGTCTGGTGGCAGGCGTAGCAGGCCTTCTTGCCCTCGCCGCCCTTCAGCAGGTTCCGGTTGGCCCCGCCGTGAGGGAGGTGGCACTGGTCGCACCCCTTCTCCAGCGGCTTGTGGATCACCTTGCGGCCGGTCAGGTCGTCCTGGTGGCAGGTGAAGCAGGTGCCGGCCGAGGTCGCCGCGGAGATCAGCTTGGGCCGGTCGGAGCTGTGCGGGTCGTGGCAGACGGCGCAGTCCCCCG
Organism: Myxococcales bacterium; assembly: GCA_021806645.1. GTDB lineage: Bacteria > Myxococcota > Myxococcia > Myxococcales > Anaeromyxobacteraceae > JADKCZ01. The sequence goes on from JAJZQX010000012.1 coordinate 126,507, forward strand.
CGATGACCGCGGTGTGCGGGAACTTCGCCTTGTCCTGCCGCTCGTGGCAGCCGTAGCAGAGGTCGCGCGCGCTCTTCTTGAGCAGCTTGAGGTTGTCGCCGGAGTGGCCGACCACGTGGCAGACGCCACAGTCGTTCTTCTGCGTGATGACCTTGTGGACCACCGGCCTGGAGAGGTCCAGCCGGTATCCGGCCGAGGGGGTGCCCGTGCCAGAAGGGGCCTTGGTGTCGTGGCACTTCAGGCAGAAGGCGGCGCCGGCGGCGCGGGTCGAGAACGGGTTCTCGCTGCCGTGCGGGCTGTGGCAGCCGAGGCAGCGCCCCTCGGCGACCGGCGCGTGGTGGACCGGCTTTGGCAGCAGCGGCTCGATCTCGTGGCACTCCAGGCAGAGTTCCTGGCTGGGCAGCCGGACCAGCTTCGGGTAGGCCGACGAGTGGGCCTCGTGGCAGGAGAGGCAGGACCCCTGGCGGACCGCGGTGTGGACCGACTTCGACTGGTCCAGCCGCTTGTGGCAGTTGTAGCAGAGGTCCGGCTCGGTCTTGACCAGCGACCACGCGGTCGAGGTCTTCGACAGGCACTTGCCGCGCTCGGCCGGCGAGGGGCGGTGACAGGCGGTGCAGTCGTTCTTCACCAGCGCCGGGTGCAGGTAGCGCTTGGCCGCGACGGCGGCGTGGCAGCTGGAGCAGCGCTCGGCGGTCGGGGCGGGGGCGATGGCGCCGGCCGGCTTGGCCACCGTGCCGTCGCGGAGGACCGGCGGTGGAGGCAGGGGCACGCTGGTGTCGCGGACTCCCGGCGGGGGTGGCGTGGTGGCCGGAGCGGATCTGGCGGCGACCGGGGTCTTCGACTCCCTGCTCGGCGCTTGGGCCATGGCCGCGGGTACGATCGCGAACGAGGCGGCGAGGAGGACCGCCCTGCGAGCGGAAACGGCGAGCGAAACGGGGCTCTTGACGAAGCTCATGTGCAGCGCGCCATGTGCAAGCCGGGTGCCGCTAAGCCCCTGTAGGGACTGCGCGGCTTCGGGCGGCCGCGGAGCGCCAGTCCACGAGGGGATGAGCGGTCTTGGGCCGGAAGGTCGCGCACCGTCACCCCTCGTCCCTCACGCAGCGGTTTCGCCGGGCGGAGTCGCCGGGGTGAAATCACGCAAGCGTTGCGTGTTTTCACCCGCTTGTCCTGGGGAATCTGGCGCCCGCGACGGCGGGCTTCCAACAGGCCGGTGTCTCTGAGAAGATGGCGGTGTTCCTTAGCAGACCAGCCCCGGGATGCCCACCCTGAGATCGCTCTTCGGCCGGCTCGACGCCAGCCTTCGCGCTCGCATTCTGATTCCAACCGCCGTCCTCTTCGGCCTGACGCTTACGGCCATGGTGATCGGCGCCGTCCAGTCGTACGGCACCGGCATCGAGCGAGGACGGCAGGAGCGGGCCGAGATCTTCGCCCACATGGTGGCGTCCGGCGTCTCCAACGTGATGCTCTCGGGCCAGCCGCAGGCGGTGCCGCGGCTGCTCGAGTCGCTGGTCTCCCACCGCGGCGACCTGGTGACTGCCTCGCTGATCGCGCCGAGCGGCCTGGTCTCCATCTCCTCGGATGCCAGCTACATCGGGGCCCGCCCGTGGGGCCGGCCCGATCGGTTCGCCGACACCACCGTGGTGACCGAGCCGGGCGGCCTCGAGAACCAGTACGCGGTGATCCAGCCGGTCGTCAACGCCGTCTCCTGCAACCGCTGCCACGAGGGGACGGCACCGGTGCGCGGCTGGCTGGAGCTCCGCTTCTCGCGTGACCCGGTGGCGGAGGCGAAGCGGGAGCTGGCCGGGACGCTGGCGCTCGCCGCTGGCGCCGCGCTGGTGGCCCTGCTCGCCATCGCGCTCTGGCTGCTGGGGCGGGAGGCGGTCGGGCCGCTGCAGCGGCTGGTGGCGGTCATGCGGCGCGCCGAGGCCGGTGAGCTGACGGTCGTGGCCGACGAGGGGAGGACCGACGAGCTGGGCGTGGCGGCTCGCGGCTTCGACGCCACGCTGGCCGCGCTGCGGCGCAGCCAGGCCGAGCTGGAGGCCTTCTACCAGGAGCGGATGGTCCGGGCCGATCGCTTCGCGGCCGTCGGCGAGGTGGCCACCGGCCTGGCGCACGAGATCAAGAACCCGCTGGCGGGCCTCTCCGGCGCGCTGGAGCTGCTGGCCGAGGACCTGGCCACGCACCCGCGTCACGCCGAGGTGGTGGGCGAGATGCGCCACCAGGTGCACCGGCTAACCCACACCATGGAGAGCCTGCTCTCCTTCGCCCGCCCACCCAAGGCGACGCTCCGCTCCACCGAGGTGAACGCCACGCTGGAGAAGGTGCTCTTCCTCATCCGCCAGCAGTGCCGCGGCACGCCGGTGGAGGTGGAGGCCAGGCTGGCCGGCGCGCTGCCGCTGGTGCTGGCCGACCCCTCGCAGCTGGAGCAGGTCTTCCTCAACCTCTGCCTCAACGCGGTGCAGGCCATGAGCGGCCGCGCCGGCTCGCTCCGCGTCGGCTCCAGGCTCGGCGAGGCCGGGCTGGTGGTGGTGGAGGTCGCCGACGACGGGCCGGGCATCCCGGCCGATCTGCGCGAGCAGCTCTTCAAGCCGTTCTTCACCACCAAGCGGGAGGGGAACGGCCTCGGCCTGGCCATCTCGGCGCGGATCATTGCGGAACATGGCGGCCACATCGGGTATAGGTGCCCGCCGGAAGGCGGTACCATCTTCACCGTGACCCTCCAGGAATCCCAGGCGCCCCGGGGCGCCGACCAGGTCGCATGACGCAGGCACCCGCCCGCATCCTCGTCGTGGACGACGAGAAGCTGATCCGCTGGTCGGTCTCCGAGCGACTGCAGCGCGACGGCTACCAGGTGCTCTCCGCCGAGTCGGGGGAGCAGGCGCTGGAGGTGATCGCGGCCACGCCGCCCGACGTGATGCTGCTCGACGTCAAGCTCCCCGGCATCGGCGGCGTGCAGACGCTCCGCCAGGCGCTCGGGCTCCACCCCGAGCTGGCGGTGCTGATGATGTCCGCCCACAGCACGGTGGACGTGGCGGTCGAGGCGATGAAGCACGGCGCCATCGACTTCCTGGTGAAGCCGTTCCCGCTCACCGCGCTCGACGCCGCCGTGGCCCGCGCCCTCTCCACCTCGCGGACTCGCCGCCAGATCGCGGTGCTCTCGGCCGATCGCCGGCTGCCCAGCGCGCTCGACGCCATCGTGGGCGGCTCGGTGGCGATGGAGCAGCTGCGCGCGATGATCGGCCGGCTGGCCGGCTCGGACACCACCACCGTGCTCATCGAGGGGGAGAGCGGTTCCGGCAAGGAGGTGGTGGCGCGGGCCATCCACTTCGAGAGCGCCCGGCGGGAGCACCCCATCCTGCAGGTCAACTGCGCGGCGCTGCCCGAGCACCTGCTGGAGAGCGAGCTGTTCGGCCACGAGCGCGGCGCCTTCACCGACGCCCACACCCAGAAGCGCGGGCTCTTCGAGACCGCCGACGGCGGCGCGGTGATGCTGGACGAGATCGGCGACCTGCCGCCGGGTGGCCAGGCCAAGCTGCTCCGGCTGCTGGAGAACAAGACATTCCGGCGCGTCGGCGGCGTCACCGAGCTGCGCGCCGACGTCCGCGTCATCGCCGCCACCAACGTCAACGTCGAGGAGCGGGTGAGCGAGGGGCGGTTCCGCGCCGACCTCTTCTTCCGGCTCAACGTGGTCCGCCTGGTGGTGCCGCCGCTGCGCGCCCACCTCGACGACGTCCCGACGCTGGCCGCCCACTTCATCGCCCGCTTCAACCAGGAGCTGAAGCGGCAGGTGCTGGGGGTCTCGCCCCAGGCCATGGAACACCTGCGCGCCTACCGCTGGCCCGGCAACGTGCGCGAGCTGCGCAACGTCATCGAGCGGGCCTTCATCCTCCACGCCAGCGCCGACGAGATCCGGCCCGAGCACCTGACGCCCGAGCTGCGCAAGGTGGCGCCGCCCAGGCCCAGGGAGCACCTGGTGCCCAAGGTCGAGGAGCACGGGCTGGTGCTGGACGACGTGGAGCGGCGGCTCATCGCCGAGGCCATGGAGCGGGCCAACGGGAACCAGTCCAAGGCGGCGCGCCTGCTCGGCGTGTCGCGCGACACGCTCCGCTACCGGCTCAAGAAGCACGGGATGGCGTAGAGCACACCCCACGACCCCCAGCCTGCTGCTGCTAGACTCACGGGGCAGCCGGGAGGTGCAGTGTCCGAGGAACGGGAGCCGCCAGCCAAGTCGCCCGAGGTGACCCCGTCACGCCCCCTCCAGCCGGCGGGCCTCGACCGGGGCCTCCACCTCGGGTTCGTGGCCCATGAGTTCCGCAACCCCTTGTCCACGGCCCTCTGGAGCGCCGAGCTGCTGGCCCGTCTCCGGCCAGAAGAACGGGCTGGCGAGCGAGGGGGCAAGCTGGCCAAGCTCATGGCCCGGGCGCTGGGTCGGGTCCAGCTGCTGATGGAGGACCACCTGCTCTGCGAGCGGCTCGACGCCGGCGGTTACCTGCTCCGGCTCGGGCCGATCGACGTCGCGGCGCTGCTCCGGGCGGTGCTGGAGCGGCTCGCGCTTGAGCCCGTCCCTGAACTCCGACTGGCGCCGGGGCTGGCGGCGCGCGGTGACCGGGCGCTCCTCGAGCGGGCGGTCGAGGGGGTGTTGGCCGTGGCCGGGCGTGGTGGCGGCCCGGTCCATGTCGCCGGCGAGGCCTCCGCGGGACTGGTCCGGCTGACGGTCCGGGGCGCGCCGGTCGAGCGGCTGTCCGATCCAGTCAAGGGTTCACTCTCCGATCCGACCGGCCGGGCGCTGGCGTTGCCGATGGCGCGAAGGGTCGCCGAGGTGCATGGCGGGGCCCTGACCGCGGACGAGGATGGGTACCTCCTAGTCTTTCCGGCCACTTGACAGGTACTTGCGGCACCTGTAGAACCCGCGCCCTCACAACGGCACGTCCTCCGTGGTCGATGGTGACGCACGGCGGACCAATGCGAGGTCACACACATGGCTACGGGTCTGTTGGCGAAGAAGGTGGGGATGACGCAGATCTTCACCCCCGAGGGTGACTGCAAGGCGGTCACGGTCCTCGAGGTCGGTCCCTGCACCGTCATCCGGCGCAAGACGAAGGAGAAGGACGGCTACGACGCCGTCGTCCTCGGCTTCGGGGCCATCGACGAGAAGCACGCGCACCGGATCTCCAAGGGCGAGATCGGCGTCTTCAAGAAGGCCGGCACCGGCCTGTTCCGGCACCTCCAGGAGGTCCGGGTCAAGGACGCCAAGCTGCTCGGCGACCTCAAGCCTGGCGACGTCCTCACCGTGGACAAGGTCTTCAAGCTGGACCAGCGGGTGGACGTCACCGGCGTCACCAAGGGCCGCGGCTTCGCCGGCGTCTTCAAGCGCTGGGGGATGAGGGGCGCCGCGCGTGACAGCTCCACCGCGCACGAGCACCACCGCCACCCGGGCGCGATCGGCCAGCGCAAGACGCCCGGCAAGGTCTGGAAGGGCAAGCACCTCCCCGGCCACTACGGCGTGGACATCCAGACCGTCCAGAACCTCTTCGTCGAGGGGATCGAGGCCGAGAAGAACATCATGCTGGTGACCGGCGCCGTGCCGGGCCACGCCGACGGCCTGCTCTTCGTGGGCACCGCGGCGAAGGGGCAGCCCCGCGCCAAGCAGAAGCAGCTGGTCCGCGAGCGCTCGAAGCCGAAGGTCTAGGCTTCAGCCACCACGCCCGCTTCACCGCGACGCGCCGGTCCGAGAGGGCTGGCGCGTTTCAGTTGGTGGGGTCCTCGGCCCTTCTCGGCGTGGCGGCGTGGCTGGGGTCGATCCCGCGTGCTAGAATTTCCAAATGGCACCCGTGAAGGTCCACAGGTTCCCCCTCCACATCGTCATCGACCGCTGCCGAGAGATCCCCGGCCGGTGGAACGCCCACTGCCTCGAGCTGGATGTGATGAGCTGGCACGACACCGTCCAGGGCGCGTTCGACATGATTCGCGAGGCGGTCGAGGTGACCCTCGTTCACGAGGTGTCGCAGGGAAGAGACCCGTCGTGGCGGAGCGCTCCCCAGGAGGACTGGGACGCGATGTGGGCTCGGATGCGGTCGGCCAGGATGAATCCCGCTCCTCTGGCCGCGGGGGTCGAGCCGGAGTTCGTCATCATCGAGACGATGCTTCAGCTCGCGCACGTCGTTGGCGACGCGCCGGCCCAGGTGCCGGAGTTCACGCCCGAGGTCACCTTCCTGCCGGCGCTGGCCCTCTCCGCGTAGACCCTGTGGATGGCGCCTCGCCTTCGAGACCTCATCCGGGAACTGGGACCGTTGGGGATCCGACACGAGCCGCCCAACAGCGGATCGCACTGGAAGTTCTTCAACCCCGCCGGGGAGGTCTACCCTATCAGCGCCCACAACGGGTTGAAGGAAGAGATCCCCTACCTCTACGTCCGGCGTCTCTGCCGCGCCTTCGGCCTAGACTACGACGAGCTGAAGAGGCGCCTGTAGACGCGCACGAGCATCGCGTCACCGAGACGCGCCGGTCCGAAGTGCCGCGGGCTGGTTGATAGACCAAAATGCTCGCGGCGAGGAGACCCGTCTCGCCAAAAGCAGCCAGCCGGCTCGCCCGGCGGTCGAGGTGGCGCGTCAGGGGTGGTGCCTGGTGCTTGGTGCCTAGTCCGGCAGGTCAGCCTTTCTTCGCGGCCCTGGAGCGGGACAGGCCCTGGTCAAGCAGGGGACGAATGACCTCGACGAAACTCTCGATCATGCGTTCCATGCCCCAGTGTTCGAGGGCATAGGCCCGGGCCGCCGAGCCCATTGTTGTTTGGGCCTCCAGGGCGGCCGCCAGCCCAGCGGCCATTCCCTCCTGCGAGCGCGGCGCGCCCTGGCAGACTCGCCTGGCGAGCAGGTCCTCGGCATAGACCTCGTCGTCGGAGATGACGGCGGGAAGGCCGCACGCCATCGCCTCCTGCACGAAGAGCGGAAGTCCCTCGCCCCGCGAGGGCAGGAGCACGGCGTCGGATGCCCGGTAGAGTTGCTGCATGCCATTGATGTCGACGTAGCCGATTTTGCGCACGTTGGAAGGCGCCGATTCGAGGAGCGGGCTAAGCGGGCCGTCGCCGGCGAGCAGGAAGGTGACGTCGGGGATCAGGCCGGCGGCAGCCAGGACCAGCGGGACGCCCTTCTTCTCGACCAGGCGTCCAGCGAAGAGTGCCACCCGGGCGCGAGGCGAGATCCCCAGCGCCGCCCGGGCTTCCCCTCGCTCCGAAGGCGTCGCGGGTCGAAAGGTCTCGGTGTCGATCCCGATCGGGAAGGTCGAGGCGTTCCGAAGGCGATCGCCGAGCAAGCGGCGGACGAACCGGTCGGCGGTCGGGGTGGCCAGCACGACATGGGATGCCGAGAGCAACACCCAGCGCCCGAGGGTGGCGTACGCCGCCTGCTCGATCCACTCAAGGATCCGTAGCCGATATGGGATGAAGCCCACGTTCTGGCAGAGCACCACGGGCTTCCTGGCGCGCCGGCCTGCCCAGACCGCCATGGCACAGGGGAGGTAGAGCGCCTCGACCACGTGAACCACATCGGCCCAGTCGGCCGCCTCCCGCAGGTCGCGAAGCGCGCCCGGTCCCCAGATCGGGACGGGGACGCCGAGCCAGTCCTCGACCAAGTTGAAGGTGGGTACTCGGACGAAGGGCCCTTCGCGCCGCGGCAGTGTCCTCGGGACACGGCTCGTGACCCAGCGCACCTCATGGCCGGCTCGCTGGTAACCCTTGAAGAGGTTGCCTGCGACATGCTCGATGCCGCCGGGATGGGGCGGCATGTAGGTGCTGACCAAGGCAATCCTCATCGGCGGCTGGCCTCGCGTCGATCGGCCGCCGCAGGGGGCGTGGCCGTGGGCGGGCGGCGCAGCACCACCGTGAGTTGGTCCCCAAGCCCGGTCGCGCGCAATAGCACGTTGATCACGGACTGCACCAGCCCGAAAGCGCCAGCGGCGGTGATCCGCCTGTAGGTTTCCAGGTAGTCGGCACGAACCTGGGCGGCGCCTCGCGAAGGAGGTCCGGCCGAGGGCGCTCGGGGGCCGAGACGCTTCCCCACGTCGAGCCACTCGCGCAGCCGCACATCGGTCGTCTCGGCCCGCACGGTGTCGAGGCCGGCGCGATCGGTTGCCGCCCGGAGGCCTCGCCTGCTCGGCAGGAACAGGTGCTCGGGAGGCATGACGATCAATGACCGGGAACCGAAGACCCTGAGCGTGATCCCGTGCCGATGCGGAACGCCGAGCAGCAGGACACCTCCGGGCCTGACCAGCCGCGCCAGGCGTCGCAGTGCCGCTGCCGGTTCCGGCAGGTGCTCCAGGACATCCCAGAGGCTCACCACGGCGTAGCGATCGTCCACAAGGGACGCACTCTCCAGCGTCGCTTCCTGTACCGCGGCGCCCGAGACCCTTCGAGCAGTTGCGGCCACGTCGGGCGCCACTTCCAACCCCTCCAACTCGGCCCAGCCGAGAGTTCGGGCGTAGGCCAGGAACTGGCCAGCGCCACAGCCGACGTCGAGCAATGGCCCAGTTCCTGCCAGCTTTGCGGCTGTCGCCAGTGCACGGCACCAGCTGGCGTGAGCGTGCTGGTTGCCGCCTTCCCAGCAGAGGCGGGAGTTCTGGTCGGCGCTCGACCGCCGGTAGAAGTCAGCCAACGCCTCGGGCGATGGCACTGGTTCCAGGTACAAGGAGGCGCAACGGTCACACTGGTGGTGGAGGTACCCGTTCTTTTCGAAGGCGCCGTGGCCAGTGCCCCCACAGAGCGGGCAGAGAGACGAGGCGGCGTTGGTCTTCACGAGGCGAGCCTCACAACGGACCCAATCGGCTTGCGGGCCACCAGCATGTGATTCACCGCAAAGGCGCCGGGCTGGGGCAAGGCATCCAGCGCCGCGAAGGCGAGGTTGAAGAGAGCCATCGGGGCGCGGAGCGGCCAGAGCAGGCGGCGCCATCCTGGGACCGCTTCATTCGCCTGCGGCGCCGACGTCGTCGGTGCCCCCTGCTCTCCCAGCCAGCGGGCGTAGCTGCCGAGTTGCATGATGATGGAGATCCCGGCCACGGCCCAGAACCCGCCCTGGGGACGAACCTCGATCGGGTCCAGCCCAGCTCCGGTGGCCAGCCGCTCGAGGCCAAAGCGCGTGAAGCGGAAGAAGTCGAACGGCTCCTCGTGGAGGCACCAGGTCTGGGGCGCGGTGAGCACCAGCACCCCACCTGGCCGAAGCACACGAGCCATCTCCCCCGTGGCCACAGCCGGATCCTGGAGGTGCTCGAGCACCTGAGTACACAGGACGAGGTCGTAGCTTCCCTCGGCGAACGGGAGTCTTTCCGCTAGCGCCCAAGTGTCGGGGTGCGAAGCGCGGCTGGCAGGAACGTCTACGCCTACGTAGCGAACGCCGGGCGGCAACCGGTTCTCGTACGGGCGCCCGCCGCAGCCGACATCGAGGACCCGCCCTACGGCGAAACTGGCCAGCGCGCGGGAGAGATCGCGGACGAGGTGACGCTGCAGGAGCCAATCCGGCTCGAACGGCGAGGTGACACCTTTGGTGCGTCGAGCTAGGTGGTGCCGGTATTGGTCGGGCCGGACCGGTCCGGAACTGGTCGCGACCGCGACCTGCGCCGGTGGAAGGGCGGGGGGCTTCATCGCCGCTCATGCTAGCCGACGTACGTCGCCCAGTCATCTTGCGGAAATACTCGCCATGCTCCTCCCATCACAGCCTGTGTGCTAAACGGGAGCGTAATGGAACTCGGCAGTCAGCCGCAGATCGTGGTGGTCATACCTTGCCTCGACGAGGCCTTGACCATCGGAACGGTGGTCGCCGACTTCCGGCGCTCGCTTCCTGGAGCCATGGTGGTGGTGGTGGACAACGCCTCCACAGACGACACCGCTGCGGTGGCTGCGGCCGCGGGGGCGACCGTGCTCAAGGAACGGCGTCGCGGCAAGGGGAACGCGGTTCGCAAGGCCTTCAACTCGATCGAGGCCGATGTCTACCTGCTCGTCGATGGGGACGGTACCTACCCCGCCTCCGAGGCGCCGCGCCTCGTGGCACCGGTGATTGCCGGGGATGCCGATGTCGTCATCGGAGGGCGCCTTGACCAAGCATCCCGCAGCGAATTCCGAAAGGCCAACAGGCTCGGGAACCATTTCTTCCTCGCCGTGGTCAACCTGATCTTCGGTGCCCAGGTGAGTGACCTGCTCACCGGCTACCGGGTCATGTCGCGGGAGTTCGTGAAGCGGACCCCCATCCTCGCGGCCGGTTTTGAACTGGAGACCGAGTTGACCATTCTCGCGTTGGAGCGCGGCTTCTTGACCATCGAGGTGCCGGTGCAGTTGGCGACGAGGCCTGAAGGCAGCCACTCCAAGATCCGCGTGATCGGCGATGGGTGGCGAATCCTCTCGGCCATCGTGACGCTGCTGCGCGACTATCGGCCCTTCACCTTCTTCGGAGGCCTCGGTTTGGGCGCGTGCCTCATCGGTTTGGTCCCTGGCCTCTTCGTGACCTGGGAGTTCATCCACACCGGGGCCGTCCGCATACCCACCGCGGTCCTGGCCACCGGACTGGAACTGGCCGGACTCACGTTCATCCTGGTGGGGGTGGTCCTGACGACCTTGGCCCGGCGCTTCCGCGAGTTGGACCATCAGCTGGCGGTAGTGCAGAGGAGCCTGGAGCGCTTGTCCGCGGCGACGGGCCCGGCGGATCGCCGCGCGCCCCGGTAGCGATCGCGCCGTCGCGGCACCTCAGGGCGCCGGCGCGGGCGGTGCCAGCAGCGTGATCGGCAGGAGCAACGTGGCCAGCACGCACCACCAGAGGTAGCGGAAGTCGGCGGAGGGGGCCGCGAAGAAGTAAGGGCCTGCGTAGGCGAAGCTGCTGGCGAGTACCGCCAGGGCCGGCCACCAGGGTCGCCGGAGCGCCAACCCGAGCGGGAGCATGGCGAGGCTGGCCAGCAGGTAGATCCAGCCGCGGAAGAAGAGACTCTGGCCGAGCGCGTCCAGCAATCGCTGCACGGCGATATTCAAGGGACTCCGCTCCAGGGCCACGCCGAGGTCGTTGGGATCGATGCCGGTGTGGAAAGGGTACCGTACGTACGGCGGGTTCCAGGCCAACACGAACGCCATCATGGCCCACCGCTTCTCCAGGTAAGCGCCCGGGTGCTCAGCGATGGCCCGGAGCCAGGCCGCCCGCAGTGTCGCCAGCCTGGCCGGATCGCTGGTGAGCTGCAGGTTCATTGGGTCGTAGAAGATGCCGCCCAGGTCGAGCGGGTGGTACAGGGCGGCCAGGGCGGCGCCACCGCGAGTCTCCGGCTGCTGCAGAAGGTATTCTGGGACGTAGAGTTGGCGGGTCATCAGTGTGATGCCGAGCACATCGTGAATCATGATCGCCTGTTCGGGTGGCGGGAGGGGGCGACCGCGGGTCAGCGCCGCGTCGATCAGCTTCACGGCGCCCCAGATCGTGGCCGTCATGGCCAATCCCAGGCCGAGGCCCAGCCAGGCTCTGCGCCGGACGCCCCCGGGCGCGACCAGGACACCCCACCAGACGGTCAGCGGGAGTACGGCGGTGAGCCCATTGTGGCGGACCGCGGCCGCGTAGAAGAGGAAGAGGGCCGCTGCGGCCAGGCTGACGGGCGACCGGCGCGGGCCGGCGCGGAGGAGCAGCCCAGTGGCCATCATCAGGCTGGCGCCCATCTGGATGTCCTTCCAGACAGTGCTCAGGCCAGAGAGAGTGGCCGGCCAGAGCCCGAGCGCGAGGACCAGCGCGGGGGCCGCCGGGTGCTCCACGCAGGCCGCCACGGCCAGCGCGGCGCCGCCCCAGAAGAGGAGGTTCTGGAGCACCAGCATCAGCCCAGGCCCAGCGACCAGGGCGTCGAGTGGGCGCCAGACCGCGGCCATCAGCGGCGGGTGGATGGCGGTGAACAGGCCGCTGCGCGCCTGGCCGAGCTGGCTGATCGAGTCCGGGCTCATGTAGCCCGGCCAGTAGGCGGCCACGGTGAAGGCCGCGCCGGCGGCCGCCGCCAGCAGGCACCAGGTGAGCCGGCGGGCCGAGGGGCTGGTGGGGAGGCGCATGGGGCAAGGTAGGCGCCAGCCCGGGCCGGCGGCAAGCGCCTCGTGCGCCCTTCACCCCTCGCTCGACAGCCCCTTCTTCTTCTCGCGCTCGGCCTTGTAGCGCGAGTTCTGGTCGAGGAACTTCTTCCGCAGCCGGATCGACTTGGGCGTCACCTCGACCAGCTCGTCCTCGGCGATCCACTCCAGCGCGATCTCCAGCCCCATGTCGCGGGGCGGGGTGAGCATGACGTTCTCGTCACGCCCGGCGGCGCGGATGTTGGTGAGCTTCTTCTCCTTGCAGATGTTGTAGTCCAGGTCGCCCTCGTGGCTGTGCTCGCCCACGATCATGCCCGGGTAGACCGCGTCGCCCGGCTTCACGAAGAGGCTGCCGCGCTCCTGGCAGTAGTTGGCGGCGTAGGCCACCACCTCGCCGACCCGGTCGGCCACGATGGCGCCGTTCTTGCGCTTCTCGATCCGACCCTGCCAGGGCTCGTAGCCGTCGAACTGCGACGACATGATCCCCTCGCCGCGGGTGAGGGTGAGGAACTCGCCGCGGAAGCCGATCAGGCCGCGCGCCGGGACGCGGAACTGCAGGCGGGTGCGCCCCGAGCCGAGCGGCTGCAGGTCCACCATGCGCCCCTTGCGGTTGCCCATGGTCTGGGTCACGCCGCCCACGCCTTCGGCCGGCAGGTCGCAGACCAGCAGCTCCATAGGCTCGTGGGTCTCGCCGTTGATCTTCTTGAGCACCGGCTCGGGATTGGAGACGGTCAGCTCGTACCCCTCGCGCCGCATGTTCTCGACGATGACCGCCAGCTGCAGCTCGCCGCGGCCGACCACCTTGAAGGCGTCGGCCGTCTCGGTGTCCTCCACCCGGATGGAGACGTTCTTGTACGCCTCGCGGTAGAGCCGCTCGCGGATGTTGCGGCTGGTGACGTACTTGCCCTCCTTGCCGGCGAAGGGGCCCTCGTTGACCTTGAAGACCATCGACATGGTCGGCTCTTCGACGCTGATGCGGGGCAGGGCGACCGGGTTGGCGAGGTCGGCGATGGTGTCGCCGATGCCGATCTCCTCGGCGCCGGAGATGCAGACGATCTCGCCGGGGCCGGCGTCCTTCACCTCGACCCGCTTCAGGCCGTCGTAGACGTAGAGCCGGACCACCTTGGCCGGGACGATCTTCCCCTCCTCGCGGATGACCGCGATGGCGTCCCCCTCGTGCACCACGCCGGAGCTGATGCGGCCGATGGCGAGGCGCCCCACGTACTCGTCGTAGTCGAGATTGTCCACCAGCATCTGCACGTGGAGGGCGTCGCCGAGCGGCGGCGGCGGGATGTGGGTGAGGATGGCGTCGAAGAGCGGCTTGAGCGAGTCGGCCTCGAAGGCCCCCTGGACCGTGTGGGCGGCCTTGCCCTCGCGGGCGATGGCGTAGATGACTGGGAAGTCGATCTGGTGCTCGTTGGCGCCGAGGTCGATGTAGAGCGAGTAGACCAGGTCGAGGACCTCCTTGGCCCGGGCGTCCTGCCGGTCCACCTTGTTGATCACCACCACCGACGGCAGGCCGAGCGCCAGCGCCTTGGAGAGGACGAAGCGGGTCTGAGGCAGCGGCCCCTCTGCGGCGTCCACCAGCAGCAGCACGCCGTCCACCAGCCGGAGCGCGCGCTCCACCTCACCGCCGAAGTCGGCGTGGCCGGGGGTGTCCACGATGTTGATCTTGATCCCCTGCCAGGTGACCGCGGTGTTCTTGGCGAGGATGGTGATGCCCTTCTCGCGCTCGAGGTCGTTGGAGTCCATGACCCGGTCGACCATCGTCTCGTTGGTTCGGAAGATGCCCGCCTGCCGGAGCATGTAGTCCACGAGCGTGGTCTTGCCGTGGTCGACGTGTGCGACGATGGCGACGTTGCGGATTTTTTCGCGGGGGATCATGGGCTTCGGGGTCCTCTGAAGGGCGGCCTGTATAGCCGTCCGGACCCCAACACCGCAAGCGTCGCCCCCGGGAGGGGATTGCCCCCCGGGCCCCCGGCCCCTACATGAAGCCCATGCGGCTGGTGTCGCTCATGACCCGGCTCACGTCGTCGAGCACCCGCATCACCCGCAGCGCCTGCAGGAAGGCCAGCGACTCGCGCTCGGACAGGCGAGAGAGGGCCACCAGGTCCACCACGCTCTTGGTGCCGTCGCAGAGCGAGAGCAGGTGGGCCTCGCCGGGTCGGAGGCCGAGCGCGTAGAGCTCGAAGGCCGGGTCGATCGAGGGGGCCAGGTGGATCCCGGCCGGCAGGTCGGTGACCAGCCGGGGCAGGGTGGCGGCCCGCACCATCCCCTCGAGCAGCAGGTCGGCCATGAAGAGCCCGAGCTGCAGGAGTCCCGCCGGCGGGCGTGCCAGCTGGAACTCGTACCGTCCATCGGCCCACTCGAACGTGGACCAGGCGATGGCCCGCACCTGGGCGCGGACCAGGTCGAGGCGGCCCTGGCGCGTCAGGCGGCCCGCCTTCTCCAGCAAGTCGCCGGTCTTCTCGCCCGGCCCGGCCCGGCGCACCTCGTCCAGCTCCCCGGCGGTGAGCAGCCGGCGCCGCACGCAGATGGCGCCGAACCGCTCGGCCCCCACGTTGGAGGCGGCGTAGACCGGTCCGCCCTTCTCCACGAGGATGATCTTCTTGACCGGCCCTCGCGTGAGCGTGAGCGCGCCGGTGGCCTGCGCCTGGTACAGGGCGACCAGCAGCCGCGGCACGCTGGTCTGGGCCAGATCGCCCTGGCGCCCCGGGGCGGCGGCCCGCGGCGAGGGAGGCGACGGCGGCGAAGGGGCGGTGGCCGGGAGCGGCGCGGCCAGCGAGGGGACGGGCGGGGAGGGCGACGCGTCGGCCTCGGGGTCGATGGTCATGGCCATGGCCAGGAACGGATCGTCGGGGATCGGCTGCCCCGGACCCCCGGGCGCTCCGAGCGGGATGGCGCCGGACACCTCGTCCTCCGGCTCCCCCAGCCCCGGCAACTGCGTCCCCATCAAACGCGCGGCGGTCGCCATCAGCCTCAGCACCTGGAAGGGCTTCTCGAAGAAGTCGGCGGCGCCGAGCCGCAGCACCTCGCCGGCGGCGCGGGGGCCGCGGAAGACACCGGAGATGGCGATGACCGGCACCCCCGCGTCCCGCATCGCGCCGATCACCTCGCGTCCCCGCACGTCGGCCAGCGGCAGGTCGATGATCGCCACGTGGGGGAGCGGCAGGCGCCGGAGCGAGGTCAGCGCGCTTCGGCCGGTGGACTGGACGTCCACCTCGGCCCCGAGGCGGCTGGCCGCCTCGGCCAGGAGTTCGGCCATGGGGGCGTCCTCGACGACGAGCAGCAGCCGTTTTCCCAGGAGCGGTCGGGCCACGCGGGAATGGTAACACGCGTCCGGCCGGGGCCCGGGGTGGCGCGCCCGGAAGGGTGCGGTTACCCTCGCCCCGATGGCCCTCGGCTTCCACCACCTCGCGATCCAGTGCGCGGAGCTAGAGGCGTGCGAGCGCTTCTACCGGGAGGTGCTCGGCCTGCCGGTCGTGCAGCGAGGATCGAGCGCCGACGGGCGCGAGCGGAGCGTCTGGCTCGGGGTGGGGGGTGGCGGCTTCCTCGCCCTGGAGCTGGCGGGTGGGCCGCCGGAGGCTCGCCCCTGGAGCGATCAGCGCGCCGGCCTGCACCTCGTGGCCCTCCGGATCGAAGCGGGCGCCCGGGCGGCGTGGGAGGCTAGGCTGGCCGCGGCCGGCGTCGAGGTGGTCCACCGGACTCGCTGGACGCTCTACGTCCGCGACCCCGAGGGGAACCGGGTCGGGCTCTCCCACCACCCCGAGGACGCGCCGTGACCGCGCGCTTCGCCCGCGCCCGCTACGGCGAGGACAACTACCTCTACCTGCTGGTCGAGGGGGCCGACGCGGCGCTGGTCGATCCGGGCGACCCCGAGGTGGCGCTGGCGGTAGCGGCGGTCCACGGCGTCGCGCCCCGCTGGATCATCCACACCCACGGCCACCCCGACCACACCGGCGGCTCGGCGACGCTGCTCGCCCGGCTCGGCGCCACGGTGCTGGGCCACGGCGCCGACGCCGGGTGGTTCGCGCCGGACGAGGACCTGGCGGGGCGGGGCGAGCTGCGGCTGGGCGGGCTGTCGGTGCGAGTGCACGGCGCGCCCGGCCACACGCCCGGCTCGGTGCTGCTCGAGTGGCGTGGCCGGCTGCTCACCGGTGACACGCTCTTCTGGGGCGGCTGTGGCAACTGCCGCAACGGCGGCGAGCCGCGCCGGCTGGCGAAGAGCCTGCTCGGCGTGGTGGGGGCGCTCGACGGCGCGCTGGAGGTCCACCCCGGCCACGACTACGCCGAGGCCAACCTGCCGTTCGCGCTCGAGCTCGATCCGGCGTCGGTCGCGGCGAGCCGGCGGCTCGAGGCGGTGCGGGCGGCACGGCGGGCCGGGGAGGAGCCGCCCCCCTCGACGCTGGCCGAGGAGCGGGCCAGCAACCCGTTCCTGCGGCTGGGGACTGTCGATGCGCTGGTGGCGCTTCGGGCGCGGCGGGATGGCTGGACGCCCCGGTAGGGGGCTCCCGCCTTTTGGTGACGCCCATCACAGCGGCCTTGCTGCCGCGCTGCTAGTCTGGCCACCGTCAAGCATGACCAGCCGGATCGGACGTGCCGGTCCAGCCTCGCGGAGGTCTCCATGCGTCTCGTCCTCGTCCTCGTCCTCGCGGCCGCCATCCCGGCCACGGCGCTCGCCGAGCCCGGCGCCGTCGATTGGCAGAAGCGCGTCGCCCGGTGCACCGGCAGCGGCGCGGCCAACCTGAAGGACGCCGCCGGCAACCCGGCCGTCGCCCGGATCGGCGCCGAGAAGGCGGCCCGGCTCGACGCGCTGCGGAACTGCCTCGAGGTGATGAAGGGCGTCACCGTGAGCGGCAACCAGACGCTGGGGGCCGCCCTCGGCGCCGACAACGCCGTCAAGGGCACCGTCGAGGGGGCGGTGCGGGGGTTCCGCACCGTCGCCACCCGCTACTTCTCCGACGGTGGCGTGGAGATCGACGTCGAGGTCCCGCTCGACGCGGTCGGCGACGCGGTGCTGCCCAGGGCGGCGGTGGTCCCGGCCGCCACCGCGCCCACCTCGCTGGTCGTGGACGCCACCGGCCTCAAGGTGGTGCCGGCCCTGGCCCCGCGGCTGCTCGACGAGAGCGGGAAGGAGCTCTACGGTCCGACCGCGCTGGGTGAGGCGGCCCGCAAGGCCGGTGGCGTCGCCGCCTACGCCAGGAGCCTCGACGCCGCGCGGCGCGACCTCGCCCCGCGGCTGGGTGATCGGCCGCTGCTGGTCAAGGCGGTCCGCGCGCAGGGGACGGATCTGGTGCTGCCCACCGCCGCCGCCGCGTCGATCGCCTCCCGGCCGACGTTCCTGGCCGAGGGTCGCGTCGTCATCATCGCCGACTAGGTCACCAAGGGGAGCCACGACATGAAGCGAATCCTCGCCATCGCGTTCCTCGCCGCCTCCGCCGCGGCCGCCGCCGAAGACGCCGTCAAGACCACCGAGGCGACCGGCCAGGCCGCCATCCTCGACGACCAGCTCGCCGCCAAGGCCGCCGCCAAGGACGACGCGCTCCGCAACTGCGTCCAGCAGGTGGCCACCACCATCGTCACGGCGGCCACCGAGACCGACCAGGCCAGGCTGCTCTCCGACAAGATCTACGCCCACTCCACCGGGTACATCCGCAAGTTCACCGTGCTCGAGGACCGGGCCGACGGGAACACCTGGGTGACGCGGCTGCGCTGCGAGGTCTCCGAGGCGAAGCTGGACGAGGACCTGCTGGCCTTCGGCATCGCCTACCGGCGGGCCGGCATGCCGCGCATCATGACGCTGGTGGCGGAGCAGGCCATCAACGCCTCGCAGGCCAGCGGCTGGTGGCAGGGGGGCGGCAACGGCGCCGACCTGCGCGTGGTCGAGAACGCCTTCATGGACCGGATGGAGAAGTCGGGCTTCACCTTCATCGACCCCGAGGTGCTCTCCGGCAAGGTGACCCTGGAGACCATCGGCGCCGATCCCAACGTCCAGAAGGCGCGCGAGATCGGCCGGCTGGCCGGCGCCGAGGTGGTGATCATCGGCCGGGCCATCGCCAAGCCGCTCGGCGAGATGCCCATCGACAACGGCGTCTTCTACTCCTCGGTCGCCAACGTCTCGGCCCGCGCCGTGCGCACCGACACCGGCGAGGTGATCGCCGCCACCGAGTTCACCGGCCCGGCCGGCAAGGGGTTCGAGCAGACCACCGCCGGGCGCGGGGCCTTGTCGGCGGCCGGCCGCCAGCTGGCGGCCGAACTGTTCGCCAGGATCGGCAAGGTCTGGACCCGCGAGCAGTCGGGGTTCAAGCGGGTCAGCCTGGTGGTGAAGGGGGTCGAGGACTATTCGCGCCTCACCGCGTTCAAGGCGGTGCTGGTCAGCTCGGTGGCTGGGGTCAAGGACGTGCAGCAGCGCTCGCTGGAGGACGGCCGCGCCGAGCTGGACGTCACGCTGGCCGGCACCGCCGACCACCTGGCCGCCGACCTGGCCGGCCGCAAGTACCCGGGTTACGCCTGCAGGGTGCGCAAGGTGACCGCCAACGCCGTCGAGGTGGAGCTCAAGTAGCCATGCGCCCACTCCCGCTCACCGCCATCGCCGCCGCCGTGCTGCTCGCCGCCGTGGCGCTGGCCGCTCCCGCTCCCGCCGCCGCGCCGGCCGCCGGCCGCATCACCTTCCTCGACGGCCAGGCGACCCGGCACGCGGCCGGCAAGACCGTGAAGCTCGCCAAGGGGGCCTCCATCTTCCAGGGGGACGTCATCGAGACGGCGCGGCGCACCCGCGTCGAGCTGACGCTGATCGACCAGAGCGTGCTGCGGCTCGGTCCGCTCTCGCGCGTCGAGCTGGACGCGGCCGCGTTCGGGCAGGGGGCCGACGACCGGAAGGTCTCGGCCAAGCTGCGCGTCGGCAACGTCTGGGCCAACGTCACCAAGTCGCTGGGGGGCGAGGCCCGCTTCGAGGTGAAGACCGAGAACGCGGTGGCCGGGGTCCGTGGCACCACCTTCCGGGTGGACGCCAGCAAGGACAAGAGCTGCGTGGTGAAGGTCTACAGCGGGACGGTGGCGGTGGCAGCCGGGCCCTTGCCGCGGCCGCGGCACGGCGCGGCGGGCGCCGGCGGCGGGGTGCGCCAGCAGGTGGCCGGCCCGAAGGAGGTCACCCGCGAGCAGTGGGAGCGGATCGTCACCAGCATGATGCAGGTGAAGGTGGCCGCCGACGGCCGCCCCGCCGAACCCGAGGCCTTCGCGCTGGCGGAGGCGGACGAGTGGGAGACGTGGAACCGGGCGCGCGACGCGGTGAAGAAGTAGCTCCGGCGGCGGCCGGCGGGGAGGGCGGCGGGGATCCCCGGCCGCCCGATGCCGGCCCGTACACGTTCGCGAACGCCATCACCGCGCTGCGGCTGCTGCTGGCTCCGCTGGTGATGCTGCTCTACGTGCGGGGCAACCTCCCGTGGGCGCTCGGCGTCTACGCCGTGGCGGCCCTCACCGACGTGCTCGACGGCCTGGCGGCGCGGCTGCTCGACGAGCATTCCCGCTTCGGCGAGATCCTCGATCCCATCGCCGACAAGCTGCTGGCCTTCTGCATCCTGGTGGCGCTGGTGGCCGCCGGGCGGCTCCCGGCCTGGCTGGCGGCGCTCATCATCGGCCGCGACGTGGCGCTGGTGGCGGCCGCCACCGCGATGAAATGGAGCGGCCGGCCGGTGCCCATCAAGCCGACCCGGGCCGGCAAGTACGCCACCGCCATGCTGGTGGCGCTGGTGCTGCTGGTGCTGGCCGGGGACGTGGGCGCGGCGTCCAGGCCGGCGCTGGCACCGTGGGTGGCCGCGGCCGGGCTGCTGGTGGCGGCCTGCGTGACCGTCTCGTGGGCGCAGTACGGGCGGATGCTGGTGGTGGAGCTGGGGCGGGGTCGGAGCACTGGGCGCCTGGCACGCGACCGTTGACGAGCGCCGCGATCGCAAGCTATGAACCCGCCCCGTTGCAGCGAAGGCCCGTAGCTCAGTGGTAGAGCACTACCTTGACACGGTAGGGGTCGTCAGTTCAATCCTGACCGGGCCTACTGAGAGTGAAGTGAAGGGGCTGGCCGAGAGGCTGGCCCCTCTGCTATTGGCACCAGCCGTGTGACGACGGCTGTGGGAGGGGCGAGCGACCTGGTCGCGCTGGACTCGGCGGAGGTGGCATGTCTCTTCTGGATTGCGGACTGCCGCCGCGCCTCCGGCCCGGCACGTCCCGAGCGGGGTGGGTCAAGTCGAGTTCGTGCGCCAGAACCGAACCGTCAGTACGTCTAAGGGATTTCCGCTGGCCTTGCGGGAGCTTGGATAGACACAGCGGCACGTACCCAGGGTCACTTCGGGCACCCGAAGTGACTCTAGGTCAGTGTGGGCGGCTGGACCCCGGCCCCGACCCCGACCCCGACCCCGCCCCCGACCAGGAGCCCGACCGCGCCCCAGCGCCCGACCCGGGCCTCGCCACCGCCGCGCCCCATGGAGCCGGCCGAACCTGCTCTTTCCTCATGGCGCCTCTCGCTCGTCGATCGGCGGCGTTCGATCGAGGACCCTGCGGTGGCGGGTGGCGCGGGGCCAGCCACGAGCGGAAGGGGCAGCGGCTCACGGCCCCGACGTCTTCGGCGGGTCACCCGCCCATCCCGTTCGCCCCCCGCGCTTCCGTCGCCCGGTTCGGCGCCGGGTCCCGCCGCTCCGCGCTGGCCTTTTTCCCGGCCTGGCGATACCAAAGAGCCCCATGTCCGATCTCGTGAAGGTGACCCTCCCCGACGGCAGCCAGAAGGAGGCGGCGCGCGGCATCAGCGTGCTCGACTTCGTGAAGGTGCACATCGGCGCCGGCCTCGCCAAGGCCGCCTACTTCGCCAAGCTCGACGGCCAGCCGGTCGATCTCACCCGCGCCATCGACGCCGACGCCCGGCTGGAGGTGGTCACCACCAGGAGCCCCGAGGCGCTGGAGGTGGCGCGCCACGACGCCGCGCACGTGATGGCCAGCGTGGTGCAGCAGCTCTTCCCCGGCACCCAGGTCACCATCGGCCCGTCCATCGACGACGGCTTCTACTACGACTTCGCCCGCGAGAAGCCCTTCACGCCCGAGGACCTCGAGAGGATCGAGGCCGCCACCAACGCCGCCGTCAAGGCCGACCACCCGTTCCTCCGCGAGGAGGTCTCGATGGAGGCGGCCCTGGCGCTCTTCGAGGGGCAGGGGGAGAAGTACAAGGTCGAGATCATCCGCGACATCGCCGCCAAGGGGGCCAGGACGCTGACCCTCTACCGGCACGGCGGCTGGGTGGACTTCTGCCTCGGGCCGCACGGCCCGTCCACCGGCCGCATCGGCGTGGTGAAGCTGACCTCGGTGGCCGGCGCCTACTGGCGGGGCGACTCGCGCAACGCCATGCTGCAGCGCATCTACGGCACCGCCTTCTTCGACAAGAAGGCGCTCGACGCCCACCTGGCGCGGCTGGAGGAGGTCAAGAAGCGCGACCACCGCAAGCTGGGGCCGGCGCTCGGGCTCTTCGCCTTCCACGAGTACGCGCCCGGCTCGCCCTTCTGGCTGCCGGCCGGCACCACGCTCTTCAACGTGCTCCAGGAGGCGATGCGCCGCCTGGTGAACAGGAACGGCTACCAGGAGGTGAAGACGCCGCTGCTCTTCAACAAGCGGCTCTGGGAGATGAGCGGCCACTGGGGGCCCTACAAGAAGAACATGTTCCTGGTGGTGGACAGCGAGTCGGACGAGACGCTGCCGCTCGACGAGCGCTGCAGCTTCTCGCTCAAGCCCATGAACTGCCCGTCGCACCACCTCATCTACAAGATGGGGCGGCGCAGCTACCGCGAGCTGCCGCTGCGCTACTACACCACCGACGCGCTCCACCGGAACGAGGCCTCGGGCTCGCTGGGGGGCCTGACCCGGGTGCGCCAGTTCGAGCAGGACGACTCGCACATCTACCTGATGGAGTCGCAGATCGCCGCCGAGGTGCGGCGCATCGTCGACCTGATGAAGATCGTCTACGGGGCCTTCGGGCTGCAGTTCAGCCTCATGTTCTCCACCCGGCCGCCCAACCCGGCCGACCGGATCGGCGACGACACCCTCTGGGACAAGGCCGAGGGGGCGCTCCAGGCGGCGCTCGAGCAGATCGGCCTGCCGTGGCAGCTCAACGCCGGCGACGGCGCCTTCTACGGGCCGAAGATCGACTTCACGGTGACCGACTCGCTGGGCCGGCAGTGGCAGACCTGCACCATCCAGCTCGACTACGCCGCGCCCGAGCGGTTCGACCTCACCTACGTCGGCGACGACAACGCCGAGCACCGGCCGGTGGTGATCCACCGGGCCATCTACGGCTCGTTCGAGCGGTTCATCGCCATCCTCACCGAGCACTACGCGGGCGCCTTCCCGGCCTGGCTGGCGCCGCTGCAGGCGCGGGTGGTGACGGTGTCGGAGCGGTTCGTGGACTGGGGCCGGGCCGTGGCGGAGCGGCTCACGGCGCGCGGCTGGCGCATCGACCTCGACGACTCGAACGACAAGCTCGGCGCCAAGATCCGCAACTCCGAGCTGGCCAAGATCCCGTTCACCTTGGTGGTGGGCGAGAAGGAGGCCGGGGCGCAGGCGGTCTCCCCGCGGCGCCACGGCGGCGAGGATCTCAAGACCATGCCGCTCGACGCCTTCGTCGAGTTGATGTCCAGGGAAGCGACGCCGCCCTACTGACGCGACGTCGTACCAGCGCAAACCGCGCTAGACAGCTTGGGCTGACGAACCTGGCCGGACGGGCGCTCCACCCTTGACCGGACGGGGCCCGCTCCACTAACGTCGATCGCTCAATGAACTTCGCGAGCAGCACGCGTCGACTTCTTAGCCCGGCGGGCGAGGTATCCCGGCCAGGGTGACGCTGCGCCGCGACCTCTTCCGCCCAACCGGCCGAAGAGGTTGCCCTCGACAGGCGAGTCACCCTCTTCGGCCCCACACCAGGAGCCCGGGGATCACTCATGTCGAAGCAGCCAGGAACGAAGCAGCCGCAGCGAGCCACCGTGACCGAGGGAGAACCCAGCGTGAGCCAGGCCGGAACCGACCGCATCATCATCTTCGACACCACGCTCCGCGACGGCGAGCAGTCGCCGGGCGCGTCGATGAACCTGGAGCAGAAGCTCCAGGTGGCGCGGGCGCTGCGGGATCTCGGCGTGGACGTGATCGAGGCCGGCTTCGCCGCCGCCTCCCCGGGCGACCTCGAGGCCATCCAGGGGGTGAGCCGCCTGGTGCAGGGCCCGATCATCACCAGCCTCTCCCGCTGCAGCAAGGGCGACATCGCCGCCTCCTGGGAGGCGCTCAAGGACGCGCCGCGCAAGCGCTGCCACGTCTTCCTCGCCACCAGCCCCATCCACCGCGACTTCAAGCTCAAGATGGCCAAGGAGGAGATCGTCCGCCGGGCCGTCGAGGGGGTTCGGATGGCGCGCGAGAAGTTCGACGACGTCGAGTTCTCGGCGGAGGACTCGGCGCGCACCGAGCTCGACTTCCTGGTCGAGGTGGTGGAGCGGGCCATCGAGGCGGGCGCCACCACGGTCAACATCCCCGACACCGTCGGCTACGCGCTGCCGTCCACCTACGCCGAGACCATCCGGCACCTCAAGGCCCACGTCCGCGGCATCGACAAGGTGGTCATCTCGGTCCACTGCCACAACGACCTCGGGCTGGCGGTGGCCAACTCGCTGGCCGGCGTGCAGGCGGGGGCGCGGCAGGTGGAGTGCACCATCAACGGCATCGGCGAGCGGGCCGGCAACGCCTCGCTCGAGGAGATCGTCATGGCGTGCAAGACGCGCCAGGACGTCCTCAAGCTCCGCCACGGCGTCAAGACCGAGCGGCTCTACCCGACCAGCCGGCTGGTGGCGCAGGTGACCGGCCTGCACGTGCAGCGCAACAAGGCCATCGTCGGGCAGAACGCCTTCGCCCACGAGGCCGGCATCCACCAGCACGGCATGCTCACCCACCGCGAGACCTACGAGATCATGCGGCCGGAGGAGGTCGGCTTCGCGCGCTCCAGCCTGGTGCTGGGCAAGCACTCCGGGCGCCACGCCCTCAAGGAGCGGCTGGTGGCCCTCGGCTACCAGCTGGCCGACGCCGCCGTGGACAAGGTCTTCACCGACTTCAAGGTGCTGGCCGACAAGAAGAAGGAGATCTACGACGCCGACATCGAGGCGCTGGTGGTGCACGGCCAGATCCTCGCCAAGGGGGCGGCCACCTGGACGCTGGAGGCGCTCTCCACCACCTCGGGCACCGGCACCCTGCCGGTCGCCTCGGTGGCGCTGCTCAACGCCGCCGGTGAGCGCAAGCAGGGGGTCTCGGCCGGCGACGGCCCGGTAGACGCCGTCTTCAAGTCCATCGAGCAGGTGACCGGCATAATCGTGAAGCTGCGCGACTACCAGATCGTCAGCGTCTCCACCGGCGAGGACGCCCAGGGCGAGGTGACGCTGGAGTGCGAGCACGCCACCGGCGTCTACCGCGGCCGGGCCCTCTCCACCGACATCATCGAGGGGAGCGCTCGCGCCTACCTCGAGGTGATAAACCGGGTGGCGCTCAAGGCCGGGCCGGCCGCCGTCGAGGCGCTCGCCGCGCTGGGGACCCCGTAGAGATGTCCACCGCTCCTCCGCGCACCCTCCTCGAGAAGGTCTGGGACGGCCACCTGGTCCGGGCCGAGACGGCCGACACGCCGGCCGTCCTCTACGTGGACCTGCACCTGGTCCACGAGGTGACCAGCCCGCAGGCCTTCTCGATCCTGCGCGAGCGCGGCCTGCCGGTCCGCCGGCTGGATCGGACCCTGGCCACCATGGACCACTCAACGCCGACGCTGCCGCGCGGCGCCGACGGCCGTTGGGTCTTCAGCGACGCCCAGGCGGAGGCGCAGGTGGCCCAGCTGGCCAGCAACGCCGCCGAGTTCGGCGTCGAGCTCCACGGGCTCGGGACCGAGGCACAGGGGGTGGTCCACGTCTTCGGCCCGGAGATGGGGGCGACGCTGCCGGGCATGACGGTGGTCTGCGGCGACAGCCACACCGCCACGCACGGCGCCTTCGGGGCGCTGGCCTTCGGCATCGGCACCTCCGAGGTGGGCCACGTGCTGGCCACCCAGTGCCTGCTGCAGCGCCGGCCGAGGTCGCTGGCGGTGCGGGTGGAGGGGCGGCTGCCGGCCGGGGTGGGGGCCAAGGACCTGGTCCTCGCCATCATCGCCCGGCTCGGCGTGGGTGGCGGGACCGGCCACGTCATCGAGTACCTCGGCGAGGCGGTGCGCGCGCTCTCCATGGAGGCGCGCATGACCCTCTGCAACATGTCGATCGAGGCCGGCGCCCGCGCCGGCATGGTCGCGCCCGACGAGACCACCTTCGCCTGGCTTAAGGGGAGGGCGAAGGCGCCGGAGGGGAAGGCCTGGGACGAGGCGGTGGCCCGCTGGCGGACGCTGCCGAGCGATCCGGGCGCCCGCTACGACCGCGAGCTGAGCTTCGACGCCTCGACGCTGGAGCCGATGATCACCTTCGGCACCAACCCCGGGCAGGCCATCCCGGTCACCGCGCTGGTGCCCGACCCGGCCGCCGAGGGCGAGGCGGCGGCCCGCGCCTCGCTGCAGGGCGCGCTCGCCTACATGGGGCTGCGCGCCGGCCAGCCCATCCTCGGCCAGGCCGTCGACGTGGTCTTCGTCGGCTCCTGCACCAACGGGCGGCTCGAGGACCTGCGGGAGGCGGCCCAGGTTCTGCGCGGGCGCAAGGTCAAGGCCCGCACGCTCGTCGTCCCTGGTTCACAGCGAGTCAAGAAGCAGGCCGAGGCCGAGGGGCTCGACCGGGTCTTCCGGGAGGCCGGCGCCGAGTGGCGCGAGCCGGGCTGCTCGATGTGCATCGCCATGAACGGCGACCGGATCGAGCGGGGCCAGTACTGCGTCTCCACCTCCAACCGGAACTTCGAGGGGCGGCAGGGGGCGGGCGGCCGGACCCTGCTGGCCAGCCCGGCCACGGCGGCGGCGGCGGCGGTGGCCGGCGCGGTGGCCGATCCCCGCGACTTCACGGAGGGCAGGTGATGGATCCCATCCGCGTCATCGAGAGCCGGACGGTGGTGCTCCCCCGGGAGAACATCGACACCGACCAGATCATCCCGGCCCGCTTCCTCAAGGTCACCGACAAGGCCGGCCTGGGGAAGGCGGCCTTCGCCGACTGGCGCTACGGCCCGGACGGCGCGCCGGTGGCCGATTTCGTGCTCAACCGGCCGGAGGCCGCCGGCTGCTCGGTGCTGGTGGCCGGCGACAACTTCGGCTGCGGCTCCTCGCGGGAGCATGCCCCCTGGGCGCTCTACGACCACGGCTTCCGCGCCGTCCTCTCCACGCGCATCGCCGACATCTTCAGGAACAACGCGCTCAAGAACGGGCTGCTCCCCATCCAGATCGACGCCGCCAGCCACGCCGCGCTGCTGGACAACCCCGGCGCCACGGTCCGGATCGACCTCGAGGCGCAGACGGTCACGCTGCCGGGCGGCGCCACGGTCCGGTTCCCCATCGACGGCTTCAGCCGCCACTGCCTGCTGAACGGGGTTGACGAGCTCGGCTTCCTGCTCGACCAGGCCGAGGCCATCACCCGCTACGAGAGGGCAAGTGCCCCACCCCAGGGGAGGGGCACTCGATGATTGCGCGGATCGCGGTCCTGGGCGGCGACGGCATCGGCCCCGAGGTGGTGCGCGAGGGGGCGGCTGTGCTGCTCGCCGTCGCGGCGAAGGGTGGCCACCGGTTCGAGCTGACCGAGGCGCTGGTGGGCGGCGCCGCCATCGACTCCACCGGCCAGCCGCTCCCCGAGGCCACGCTGGCGCTCTGCCGCTCGTCCGACGCCATCCTCTTCGGCGCCATCGGCGGGCCGAAGTGGGGCCCGTCGGCGCCGGTCCGGCCGGAGCAGGGGCTGCTGGCGCTGCGGCGCGAGCTGGGGCTCTTCGCCAACCTGCGGCCGGTCACGGTCAACCCCAGGCTGGCCGCCGCCTCGCCGCTCAAGGCCGAGCTGCTGGCCGGCGTGGACCTGCTGGTGGTGCGCGAGCTGACCGGCGGCATCTACTTCGGCGAGAAGACGCGGACCGCCACCAGCGCCTCCGACCTCTGCTCCTACTCGGCCGGCGAGATCGAGCGGGTGGTCCGGGTGGCCGGCAAGCTGGCGCTGGGCCGCCGCAAGAAGATCACCAGCGTGGACAAGGCCAACGTGCTGGAGACCTCCCGGCTCTGGCGCGAGGTGGCGGAGCGGGTGGTGAAGGCCGAGTTCCCCGACTGCCAGCTGGAGCACCAGCTGGTGGACAGCTGCGCCATGCAGCTGGTGCGGCGTCCCGCCGACTTCGACGTGCTGGTGACCGAGAACATGTTCGGCGACATCCTCACCGACGAGGCCTCGGTGCTGGCCGGCTCCATCGGCCTGCTGCCGTCGGCGTCGCTCGGGGCCGGCGGCAACGGCCTCTACGAGCCCATCCACGGCTCGGCCCCGGACATCGCGGGGAGGGGGATCGCCAACCCCTACGGCACCATCATGAGCGTGGCCATGCTGCTGCGCCACTCGCTCGGTCTCGAGGCCGAGGCCGCGGCGGTGGAGCGGGCGGTGAACGCGGCGGTCGCCGAGTGCGTGCTCACCCCCGATCTGGGCGGCACCGCGACGACCGGCGAGGCCGGCGCGGCGGTGGTACGAGCGCTGGAGCGCGCCAGCCCGACGCCCTGAACCGATTTCCACCCCTGACGAGACACCAAGCGACACGGAGCGAGCAATGGCCAAGGAGAAGATCACCGGCGCGATGGCGGTCCGGCGCGCCCTGGAGGCGGAAGGCGTCGAGTACGTCTTCGGCATGCCGGGCGGGACCATCCTCCCCATCTACGACGCGATGTTCGGCTGCGAGAGGCCGAAGCAGGTGCTGATCCGCCACGAGCAGGTGGGCGGCCACGCCGCCGAGGGCTTCGCCCTGGCCACCGGGAAGGTAGGGGTCTGCTTCGGCACCTCCGGGCCGGGCGCCACCAACCTGGTGACCGCCATCGCCGACGCCTACATGGACTCGGTGCCGCTGGTGGCCATCACCGGCAACGTCGCCACCAGCCTGATCGGCTCGGACGCCTTCCAGGAGGCGGACATCACCGGCATCACCATGCCCATCACCAAGCACAACTGGCTGGTGACCGACGTGCACGACCTGCCGCGCATCCTCAAGGAGGCCTTCTACGTGGCGCGGACCGGGCGGCCCGGCCCGGTGCTGGTGGACATCCCCAAGGACATCCAGAACACCGAGTTCGAGTTCGAGTACCCGGACTCCGTGTCGATCCCGGGGTACCACCCGCCGGTCCGGGAGGAGCCGCGGCTCAAGGACGCCGCCATGC
>JAJZQX010000021.1 GCA_021806645.1 Myxococcales bacterium
GCGCATCTCCCTGCGAATGTCGGACGATCTGCCTCGGGCCATCGGTGTCCTCCCTCTCTTGGTTCCTTGACAGCTCCAAGTGAAGGCGGAATCGCTGGCCCACTTCAACTTTCTGGCGTCATGTCGGCCGGTTGGCTCCTGCTAAGCGAACGCGCATGCAGTACGGTGGTTCGATTGGTCTCGCCGCCCCGGGAGCGGGGAGCGCCAAGACCGCAACCACCAGCACGACCGCCCAAGACAGCCGAGGACCGACCACCTGAGATCTACTCGTCAATGTCACGGACTCCCCCTCGCGCGCTGGCGTGAGACGCAGCGTGAGACGCACGCGCAGTTCAGTACGGCCCCCGTCCCATGTCAAGCGAAAAGGTCACCGTGAGCCAAATCTACTGTGGCGACCGATGGTAAAGTCGGATCGCGACGCCGGCTCACCGGCGGCCGAAGTTGCCGAGGTCGGCCCACTCACGCCTGCCCAGGATTCCCTGTGGCGCGAATGACGGTTCGACCCGGCTTCAGCGTGTGTAGACCCCCAGCAGGCGTGATTTCGACCAAGCTCGAATCATCGCTGGCCAGCGTCTTGTCGATCAGGCTGCTTCCCACGGCCGACGGCGACGGTGCTGCTATGCGGCCCCGGTCGGTCAGCATCGAGGAATGACGGAAGGCCCAGAGCAGGCGCGGCGCGGTCGCCGGTTGGGCCTGGCCTCCGTCCAGCGACGATCCGACCTGCCTGCAGCCGGGTAGGAAGGTCGCTCCGACTATCAGCAGCGCCCGCCATCGAGGCAGTGCCTGGAGCTTCCCCTTGATCAGCGTCAAGCGGTTGTCCCTGCACCTGTCACTTTGCGGTGGGTGTGCCAAACTGATGGTCTCTATGATCCACTGCGCGTGACTTGCTGTCACTTGACTCTTTGAGGTGGACGAGAGACGTCGGCGAATGTGACCAGAAAGGGCGTTGTCACGGTCGCTGGGCGGAGACCCGGGGCGTCCCCTGCGTATTCGCCCGCTCCGGGTGAGCGCCCGTCTGGCGTCTCGAGGATCGCTGCCGTAGAGCATCGAACAGGTTCAATGGGCGCTCATCTCGCCGCCTCGCGCTGGATGGCGATGAAGCGCTGGCAGCCGACGGGAGAGGCGACGCGGCGGGAGGAGTTCCTGCGTTCCATGACGCGCCTCCCGACGCACGCCCGCTCGTCGGCTTGGTGCCGCGCCGCTTGTCCGGCCGGGCCAGGCCCAGACGGGTCAGGAGGGCCGGCCGCCCCCGCCGCCAGCCACCTCGAGCAGGTCGGAGAGCACCGCGTACGCCGTCTGGTCCACGCCGCCCGCGCTCTCGACGAGGCCCACCTCGCCCATCAGGTCGGTGTCGAGCACCAGCACGCCGTCGGCGCCGTCGGAGACCAGCAGGTCGCCGAGCGGCAGCTCCTCGGGGGCGACGCGGGCCCACACCCGGCGGCCGTCGCGCCCGGCCCGGGCCACCAGCCGCCAGCGCTTCCCCTCCAGCGTCGCCTTGTCCACGGCCTGGGCGGTGATCTCGCGGACGCTCACCCGCTCCACCTCGGCCGGGCGCAGCGTGGCCCCCATGAGCGCGTTGGCCAGCGCGCAGGTCTTGACGGCCGCGTCCCAGCCGTCGAGATCGAAGGCCGGGTCGGCCTCGGCCACGCCGGCCGCCTGGGCCTCGGCCAGGGCGACGTCGAAGGGGACGCCGGCTTCCATGCGCGAGAGGATCCGCGTGGTGGTGGAGTTGAGCACGCCGCCGAAGCCGCGGAACTCGACGCCGCGCAGGCAGCGCTCGGCGAGGTTGAAGATCGGGAAGCCGTCCATCACCGCCCCCTCGTGGAGGAAGCGGACGCGGTGGCGGCGGGCCAGCGCCTTGAGTCGGCCGGCGGCGTGGGCCACCGGCCCCTTGTTGGCGGTGACGACATGGAGGCCGCGCCGCAGCGCCGCCGCCACGTGGGCGGTGGCCGGCTCGCCGGTGAGCGGCTCGAGCGGGGAGAGCTCGAGGAGCACGTCGTACGGCGCGGTCGCGATGAGCGCCCGGGTGGAGGCGACCGGCTTGCCCCGGTGGAGCGGCGCCAGCGAGTGTCCCTCGCGGACCAGCGCCAGCGCCCGGGTGAGCGGCAGGCCGCGCGCGTCGACGGCCAGGCCGTGGTGGCCGGTGGCGATGGCGGTGACGCGGACCGAGACCCCGGCGCGGCGCAGGATCCGGCCGTATGGGCCGCCGAGCAGCTCGGCGAAGCGGCGCGCGACGTTCCCGAAGCCGGCGAAGGCGAGGCGCAGGGGGCGGACGGGTCGGACGGGCATCTCTCCGAGGTTACAGCAGGAGCCGCCTCACGTCCGAGAGCACCGCGGCGAGGAAGGCGGCGAAGCGGGCCCCGGCCGCGCCGTCGATGACCCGGTGGTCGTAGGAGAGCGAGAGCGGCAGGATTCGCCGCGGCCGGAACTGGGTCCCGTCCCACTGGGGGCGCATGGCGGCGCGGGAGACGCCGAGGATGGCCACCTCCGGGGCGTTGACGATGGGGGTGAAGGCGGTGCCGCCGATCCCGCCCAGGCTGGAGATGGTGAAGCAGCCCCCCTGCATGTCGGCCGGCGAGAGCTTGCCGGCCCGGGCGCGGGCGGCCAGCTCGGCCACCTCGCGGGCGAGGTCGAGGACACCCTTCCGGTCCACGTCGCGGACCACCGGCACCACCAGGCCTCCGGGCGTGTCGGCCGCGAAGCCGAGGTGGAAGTACCGCTTCAGCACCAGGGTCTCGCCGTCGAGCGAGGCGTTGAAGTCGGGGAACCGGCGCAGGGCGGCCACGCAGCCCTTCAGGATGAAGGCGAGCAGCGTCACCCTGGTGCCGCCCTCGCCCTGCTCCTCGTTGAGCTGGACGCGGAAGGCCTCCAGCTCGGTGATGTCGGCCTCGTCCACCTGCGTGACGTGCGGGATCATCGCCCAGTTGCGGGCCAGGTTGGCCGCGGCGATCCTGCGGATCCGCGGGAGCGGCTTCGGCTCGATCGGCCCGAACGACGCGAAGTCGACCTTAGGCCAGGGGAGGAGCTCGAGGCCGCCGGAGCGCGGTCCGCCGCCCGACAGCGTCGCCTTCACGTGGGCCTGGACGTCGTGCTGGAGGACGCGGCCATGCGGGCCGGAGCCGGACAGGTTGGCGGCGGCCAGGTCGACGCCCAGCTCGCGCGCGAAGCGGCGGACCGAGGGCGAGGCGTGGACCAATCCGCCGGCCGGCATGCCGGCTGGCGCCGCCTGTACCGCGGACGACACGGTGGTCGTCGCGGTGGCCTCGGCCGAGACCGGGGCGGCGGTCGGGGCAGAGACGGTGGGCGTCGCCGCCATCGCGACCGGCTGTGGCGCGGCCGGCTGGACGGCGGACGGCCGTGGCGCGGACGCCGACTCCTCCAGCAGGATGATGAGCGAGCCTTCCTTCACCCGGTCGCCCGCCTTCATCTTCACCTCGCGCACCGTGCCGGAGGCGGTGGAGGGGACGTCCATGGTCGCCTTGTCCGACTCCAGGGTCACCAGCGACTGGTCGTGCGCGATGGCATCGCCCGGCTTCACCAGCACCTCCACCACGCCGACGTCCTTGAAGTCGCCGATGGCCGGAACCCTGATCTCGATGGTGCTCATGGCCAGATGGTCCTAGATCGTCCAGGGGTCGGGGGTGGTGGGGTCGATGCCGTACTTCACCATCGCCTCGGCGGCCCGGCTGGCCGGGACCAGGCCGTCGCGGCCGAGCGCCGTCAGCGCGGCCACCACCACGTGGTGGCGATCGACCTCGAAGAAGCGGCGCAGCTTCTCGCGGGTGTCGGAGCGGCCGAAGCCGTCGGTGCCCAGCACCAGGTAGCGGCGCGCCACCCAGGGCCGGATCTGCTCGGCGAAGGCGCGGACGTAGTCGGTGGCGGCCACCACCGGGCCGGTGGTCGGACCGAGGCAGGTCTCCACCCAGCTCGGCCGGACCGGTGCGCCCGGGTTGAGCCGGGAGGCCCGCTCGCAGCTCATCCCGTCGCGGGCAAGCTGGGTGAACGAGGTGGCCGACCAGGCGTCGGCCGCCACGCCCCACTCGGCCTCGAGCAGCTCGGCCGCCGCCAGCACCTCGCGCAGGATGGCGCCGGAGCCGAGCAGCTGCACGCGCGGCGCCTTCCTGGCGCCCTGCCCGGTGCGCACCCGGTGGAGCCCCTTCAGGATCCCCTCCGCCGCGCCCTCCGGCATGGGCGGCTGCGGGTAGTTCTCGTTGAGGAGCGTCAGGTAGTAGTAGGCGTCCTCCTGCTCGGCGTACATGCGCCGCAGCCCGTCCTGGATGATCACGGCCACCTCGTAGCCGTAGGCGGGATCGAAGGAGCGGCAGTTGGGGATCACCGAGGAGAAGACGTGGCTGTGGCCGTCCTGGTGCTGCAGCCCCTCGCCGTTGAGCGTGGTGCGGCCGGAGGTGGCCCCCAGCAGGAAGCCGCGCGACCGCATGTCGCCGGCGGCCCAGGCCAGGTCGCCGACCCGCTGGAAGCCGAACATCGAGTAGAAGATGTAGAAGGGGATGGTGGGCGTGCCGTGGATGGAGTAGGCGGTGGCCGCCGCGATCCAGTCGCACATGGCGCCGGCCTCGTTGATCCCCTCCTGCAGGATCTGCCCCCGCTTGTCCTCCTTGTAGAACATGAGCTGGTCGGCGTCCTGCGGCGTGTAGAGCTGGCCCACCTGGCTCCAGATGCCTAGCTGCCGGAACATCCCCTCCATGCCGAAGGTGCGCGACTCGTCCGGGACGATGGGCACCACGCGCCGGCCGATGGCGGCGTCCTTCACCAGCAGCTGGAGAAGCTGGACGAAGGCCATGGTGGTGGAGATGGCCCGCTCGCCCGTCCCCTCCAGCAGCTTGCCGAAGGCGGAGAGGGGTGGCACCGGCAGCGGCTCGCTCTTGCGGCGGCGCTTGGGGCGATCGCCGCCGAGGGCGGCGCGGCGGGCCTTGAGGTACTCGAGTTCGGGCGAGCCCTCCTCGAACTTGAGGAAGGGGAGCTGCTCGAGCTGGTCGTCGGGCACCGGCAGCTTGAAGCGGTCGCGGAAGCTGCGGATCGCCTCGATGGAGAGCTTCTTCTGCTGGTGGGTGATGTTCTGGGCCTCGCCCGACTCGCCCATGCCGTAGCCCTTGATGGTCTTGGCGAGGATGACGGTCGGCTGGCCCTGCAGCTGACCGGTAGGGTGCTGGCTGGCCGCCTGGTAGGCCGCGAAGACCTTGAAGGGGTCGTGGCCGCCGCGGTTGAGGTTCCAGATGTCCTGGTCCGACATGTCGGCCACCATGGCCTTCAGCTCGGGGGTGTTGAAGAAGTGCTGGCGGACGTAGGCGCCGTCGCGCGCCTTGTAGACCTGGTAGTCGCCGTCCACCGCCGACATCATCCTCCGCTCCAGGTGGCCATCGGTGTCGCGGGCCAGCAGCGCGTCCCAGTGGCGCCCCCAGACCACCTTGATGACGTTCCAGCCGGCGCCGCGGAACTCGCTCTCCAGCTCCTGGATGATCTTGCCGTTGCCGCGGACCGGGCCGTCGAGCCGCTGCAGGTTGCAGTTGACGACGAAGACGAGGTTGTCGAGCCGCTCCCGCCCGGCCATGCCGATGGCGCCCTTCGACTCCAGCTCGTCCATCTCGCCGTCGCCGACCAGCGCCCAGACCTTGCGGCCGGTGGTGTCGGCCAGCCCGCGGTCCTGCAGGTACTTCATGAAGCGGGCCTGGTAGATGGCCATGAGCGGGCCGAGCCCCATCGACACGGTGGGGAACTGCCAGAAGCCCGGCATCAGCCACGGGTGCGGGTAGGAGGAGAGCCCCTCGCCCGAGACCTCCTGCCGGAAGTTGACCAGCTGCTTCTCGGTGACCAGGCCGAGCAGGTAGGCGCGGGCGTAGATGCCCGGGGCCGAGTGGCCCTGGATGAAGACCAGGTCGCCGCCCCGCTCCTTGGTCCAGGAGCGCCAGAAGTGGTTGTAGCCGATGTCGTAGAGCATCGCCGCCGACGAGAAGCTGGCGATGTGGCCACCCACGTTGGTGTCGCGGTTGGCCCGCACCACCATGGCCATGGCGTTCCAGCGGACGTAGTGGCGGATCCGCTGCTCGAGCTCGAAGTCACCGGGGAGTGGCGGCTGGCGCTCCACCGGGATGGTGTTCACGTAGGGCGTGTTGGCCGAGAAGGGGAGGCCGGTGCCGTCGCGCCGTGCCCGCTCGATCAGCTGCTCGATGAGGAAGTGGGCCCGCTCGGGCCCCTCCCGCACCAGCACCCCGTCGAGGGCGTCGAGCCATTCCCGCGTCTCCTCGAGGTCGAGATCTTGCGTGCCGTCCATGGTCTGGTCCTCGGAGCGCCCGGGTCAGTGGCGCCCATCTCATAATCCGGAGACCGGCCGCGCCGCACGTCCACGTGGGGTCGACTCCAGTCCAGACAGGGGGTTGCGCCCATGGAGCCGCGCGTCACGAGATCCGCAAGCGTTCGTTTGCACGAAGGAATACGCCGGACGCCCCGTCGCTGCGGTATCCTCTCACGTCAATCAGGAAGGGGACTCACGGGATGGCGGCAGCGTTCGGTCTAGGGCTCGACGTCGGCTCGACCAGCGTCAAGGCGTGCTTGATCGCCGGCGGCGCGGAGCGCTGGTCCGAGGTCCGGGCCCATGACGGGGACGTGGTGGGTACGGCGCGGGCCATCCTGGCCGGCCGCTCCATTCCCGACGGGACCCCCACCGTGGTGACCGGCGGCGAGGGGCGCCGCCAGTTCCAGCTGGAGAGGGCCATCGCCCCCGAGGCGCTGGAGCGGGCGCTGGTCGCGCTCGGGCTCGACGTCACCGCCGTGGTCTCGGTGGGCGGCGAGGACCTGGTGGTCTACCGGCTCGACGCCGGCCGCATCGTCGGCACCTACGCCGGCAACAAGTGCGCCAGCGGCACCGGGGAGTTCTTCGCCCAGCAGCTTCGCCGCATGGACCTGCCGCTCGAGGTGGTGGACAGCCCCGAGATGGACCAGGCCTGCGTCCACCGCCTCTCCTCGCGCTGCTCGGTCTTCATGAAGAGCGACTGCACGCACAAGCTCAACAAGGGCGAGGCCAGCCGCCACGACATCGTGAAGAGCCTCACCCAGGTGATGGCCGGCAAGGTGCTCGAGTTCCTCGCCAAGGCGCGGGTGGAGACCGGCACGGTGCTGATGGTGGGCGGCTCGGCCCGCAACCCGCACCTGGTCCAGGCGGTGCGCGATGGGCTCCCCCGCGCCGAGCTGGTGGTGCCGGTGCAGGCCCCGTACCTGGAGGCCTTCGGCGCCGCGCTGCTGGCCCAGGAGCGTGGCTCGCCGCTCCCGGCCGCCGGGGCGCTGGCCGGCGAGGGCGACGTGGCCTACGCCCGGACCCGCCCGCTCAGCGAGGCGGCGGCGCTGGTCACCTTCCACCCGTCACGCCGCGGCACCGCGCGTGCCGGGGCCCGCTACGTGCTCGGCATCGACGGCGGCTCCACCACCACCAAGGTCACCCTGGTGGACGTCTCCAGCCACGAGATGGTCGCCAGCCACTACGGCCGCACGCTCGGGGATCCGGTGGCGGCGCTGCGCAAGTGCCTCACCGAGGTGATCGGGCAGCTCACGGCGCAGGTCGGCGGCGAGGACGCGGTGGAGATCGTGCTGGCCGCCACCACCGGCTCGTCGCGAGAGCTGCTGGGCGTCTTCTGCGGCACCGGCGCCATCTACAACGAGATCATGGCCCACACCGCCGGGAGCACGGCGCTCGATCCGGCCATCGACACCATCTTCGAGATCGGCGGGCAGGACGCCAAGTACGTCTCGCTCCGCAACCACGTCCCGGTCGACTACGCCATGAACGAGGCCTGCAGCGCCGGGACCGGCTCGTTCCTGGAGGAGTCGGCCGCCGGCGACCTCGACATCGCCAGCGCCGAGGAGATCGGCCCCATCGCCTTGCAGGCCGCGGCGCCGCTCAAGTTCGGCGAGCACTGCTCGGCCTTCATCAACTCCGACATCCGCAAGGCCATCTCCCAGGGGGCGTCTCGCGGCGACATCGTGGCCGGCCTCACCCTCTCCATCGTCTCCAACTACCTGAACCGCGTGGTCGGCAGCCGGACCATCGGCAACCGGATCGTGCTGCAGGGCGGGGTGGCCAAGAACCCGGCCATGCCGCTGGCCTTCGCGGCGCTGCTCGGCAAGCCGGTGGTGGTGCCGCCGGATCCCGAGCTGATGGGCGCCTATGGCGTCGCGCTCATGGCGCTGGCCCGGCTCGAGGACGGCACCGTCAAGGCGGCCCCGCTCAAGCTCCGGGAGCTCTCCACCCGGTCGATCAGCGCGGAGAAGGAGTACCGCTGCCGCGCCTGCGAGAACCTCTGCCCCATCCGGATCATGAAGGTGGGCGAGTCGCGCCACCACTTCGGCGGCCGTTGCAACAAGTTCGCGAACCTGCGCCGCAAGGTGGAGCTGCCGGCCGGCCAGGTGAAGGACTGGGTCGAGGTGCGGCGCCAGCTCCACTTCGAGACCTACGCGGCGCAGGCCGACGTGCTGCCGCGCGGCGGGCCGGTGGTGGGCGTCCCCGAGGCACTCTCCGTCCACTCCCTCTGGCCGCTCTACTCCAACTTCTTCGCCGCTCTCGGCGTCCGCGTCCAGCTCACCTCCGAGGTGTCGCAGAAGGGCGTGGCCTGCTGCGAGTCCTCCTTCTGCTTCCCCGCCGAGCTGGCCCACGGCCAGATGGGCACGCTGCTGGAGCAGGCGGTCAGGCCGGACTTCGTCTTCCTGCCGCACCTGAAGACCATGCCGTCCTACCAGAAGGACGTGCACGCCTGCCTCTGCCCCATCATGCAGGGGCTCCCCTACACGCTGCGCACCGCCTTCTCGCTCGACGAGGCGCGGCTGCTCCGGCCGGTGCTCGACCTCGGCGCCGGCCTCGAGGCCGGCCTGGAGGCCATGCAGGAGGTGGCGGTTCGGCTGGGCCGGACGCGCGAGGACGGGCGCCGGGCCTGGGCGCTGGCCGTGGAGCGGCAGACCGCCTGCTACCGCGAGGGGCGGCGGCTGGGCCGCCAGGCGCTGGCCGAGGCCGAGCGCATCGGCCGGCCCGCCATCGTCCTCTTCGGGCGGCCCTACAACGCCTTCGCGCCCGCCGCCAACATGGGGATTCCGCGCAAGTTCGTGACCCGCGGCTGGAGCGTCATCCCGTTCGACTTCCTGCCGGTCGCCGACGAGGCCATCCCGTCCAACATGTACTGGTACTACGGGCAGCAGGATCTCAAGGGGGCGGTGCTGGTGAAGGGCCGGCGCGAGCTCTTCGCCTGCTACGTCACCAACTTCTCCTGCGCGCCCGACTCCTTCATCCTGCACTTCAACCGGTGGATCCACGACTCCAAGCCGTTCCTGACGCTGGAGCTCGACAGCCACACCGCCGACGCCGGCGTGGACACCCGCATCGAGGCCTTCCTCGACGTCGCCGAGGCGTGGCGCAAGGCGCCGCGGGGGCCGGCGGCGGCACCGCCGGAGCGCGACTGGGACATCCTGGTCGAGAACCGCCAGGCGGTGCTGGTCAACCGGCGCACCGGCGAGCGGCGCGGCATGAAGGACAAGCGCGTCCGGCTGGCCTGGCCGTCGATGGGGCGCGTCACCACCGCGCTGGTGAGCGAGGTGGCCAGGTTCAACGGCATCGAGTCGGTGGCGCTCCCGCCGGCCGACCAGGGGACGGCCCCGCGGGCCAGGGCGGTGGCCAGCGGCAAGGAGTGCATCCCGGCGCTGCTGGTGCTGGGCGCCTTCCTCGATTACCTGGCGCAGCAGCCCAAGGACGAGGAGCAGGACCTTATCCACCTCCTGTTCATGCCCATCACCACCGGGCCCTGCCGCACCGGCCAGTACGCCATCTTCTACCAGGGGCTGGTGCAGGAGCTGGGCTTCCGCAACGTGGTGATGCTGTCGCTCAACTCGGACAACTCCTACGCCGAGCTGGGGCCCGACTTCAACCGCGAGCTCTGGCGGATGATCGCCGTGGGCGACTACCTGCGCGACATCGAGGGGACGCTGGCCGCGCTGGCGGTGGACCGCGTCGCGGCCAAGGCCGAGCTGGAGGCGGTGATCCAGGAGGCGCTCCAGGCGGCGCACCGGGGCGGGCCGGCGGTGCTGGCGCGCCTCTCCGGGTGGGGCGACCGGCTCGGCCGCATCCCGCTCAAGAAGCCGCTCGGCGAGGCGAAGAAGGCCCTGGTGGTCGGCGAGATCTTCGTCCGCCGGGACGACTACTCGGTGGCGCCGCTGGTGGACCGGCTGGCCGACGCCGGCGTGGTGGCCAAGATCACCGGCCTCACCGAGTGGGTCCACTACCTCGACTGGGACCAGGTCCGCCGCATGAAGAAGGCCATGGCGGCCATGTCGCCGTGGCGCCGGCTCCTCTCCAGGGAGCTGCGCGCCCTCTGGGTGCTCCGCGTCGAGATGATCTGGAAGGCCTGGGTCGAGCGCCAGGTGAAGCAGGGGCTCGGCCGCAGCGGGCTGGTGCCCGAGGCGCCGCACGGCATGGACCGGATCATGGCCCGGGCCGAGGAGTTCGCCTCCTGCGAGCTGGAGAGCGAGGCGACCCTCTCGCCGGCCTCGGCCGCGGTGGCGATGGACGAGGGCTACCACGGGGTGGCCATCATCGCGCCGTTCGCCTGCCTGCCGGGCCGGCTCATCGAGGCCACCTACGGCCCCTGGGCGCGCGCGCGCGGGCTGCCGGTGGTGGCGGTGGAGAGCGACGGCAACCAGTACCCGCCGGGCGTGGTGAGCCGGATCGAGATCTTCGCCCACGACGTCAGCCGCGGCGAGCGGGCCAAGGCTCCGCGCCTGCCGGTGGTGAACTGAACCTCAGTCGGTGGGGAGACCGATCTTCTTCTCCATCGCCTTGAAGCGCGGGTCGCCGCGCAGGCCGCGGAGGAGCGGATCCAGCCGCAGGTCGCCCAGGCCGCCATCGCGCTGGGCCAGCGCGCGGTCGAGCCACTGGAAGGCCTGGTCGGCCTCGCCGCGCCAGGCGAAGGCGGAGGCGATCTGGAAGGGCGCATCGGCGGAGTGGGTGGCGATGAGCTGGTCCAGGGCGGCCTTCGAGTCATGGGCCCGGCCCAGGTCCTGGTACGCCGCCGCCTCGAACTGGAGGTGGAAGAGCGGCTCGGCGCTCCGGCGTGCCGCGGCGATGGCCGCCTCCGGCCTGCGCTCCAGCAGCTCGGCGGTGGCGAGGTAGACTGGCGCCGAGTCCTGCTCCGGCCAGAGTTCCAGCGAGCGGAGCGCCGCGCTCCGCGCCAGCTCGATCCGCTCCAGCGCCAGGTAGAGGGCCGCCAGCGAGGACCACGGCGCGGAGGACATCGGGTCGAGCTGGCTGGCTCGCCGCGCCAGCGCGATGGCCTCCTCGACCCGGCCGGTCGGCCCCAGCACGTAGCGGGCGAAGCGCCACA
Source organism: Myxococcales bacterium (assembly GCA_021806645.1). Classification (GTDB taxonomy): domain Bacteria; phylum Myxococcota; class Myxococcia; order Myxococcales; family Anaeromyxobacteraceae; genus JADKCZ01. The sequence goes on from JAJZQX010000021.1 coordinate 11,373, forward strand.
TCAGCTCGGGATCACCCGGGCTGATCACCAGCGCCCGCTCCATGTCGGCGCGCCCGCCCGCCCAGTCCCGCCGCAGGTTGACGCGGAAGAAGCCGCGGGCCGCGTAGGCCTCGCCGAGCTCCGGCGCCAGGGCCACCGCCCGCTGGGCCGCCGCCTCGGCGCGCGACTTGGAGGCGTCGAGGTCGGCGCCGGCGTCGCTGACGTTGCCCCAGCCGTAGAAGACGGCATAGGAGAGCCCCGCCCAGGCCGGCGCGTAGCCGGGGTCGAGATCGAGGGCGCGCTGGAAGGCGGCGGCGGCCAGGCGCGAGCCGGCCACGGTGTCCCGCCGCAGGAAGCGCCGGCCTTGCAGGTACTGGCTGTAAACCTCGGGATCCCCGGTCCGGTACTCGCGGCTGGTGGGGCGACGCCCGCGCAGCAGCTCCACCTCGAGCGCCGCCACCACGGCGCTGGCGATCTCGTCCTGCACCGCGAAGACCCCGGTCAGCTCCCGCACGATGGTCCGCGACCAGAGGTGGCGGCCGTCCCGGGTCCGGACCAGCCGCGCGGTGACCCGGACCCGGTTGGCGTCCCGGCGGACGCTTCCGACCAGCACGTTGGCGGCGCCGAGCTGGCGCCCCAGCGAGCGCAGGTCGCCCGTCCGGTCGCGGAAGGCGAAGGCCGAGGCACGCCCGGTCACGCGCAGCCCGTCCACCTGCGCCAGCGCGTTGGTGATCTCCTCCGCCAGCCCGTCCGAGAAGTACTCCTGGTCGTGCCGCTCGCTCAGGTCGGTGAAGGGGAGCACCGCGACCGACGGCGTGACCTCGGCCGGCGCGGAGCGCCCTCGCAGCAACACGGCGCCGGCGGCGAGCGCGGCGACGAGCGCGAGCCCGCCGGCCAGCGCGGTCCGCGAGCGGGCCCGGCGCAGGATGCGGATCGAGGAGGTGCTCCCCGAGCGGGAGGCGCTGGCGTCCGGGCGCAGCGCCTCCAGCGCCGCCACCACCGCCGCGCCGTCGCGAGGCCGCTCCACCGGATCCTTGGCCAGCATCCGGCCCACCAGCTCACCCAGCCCTGGCCACTCCGGCACCCCGAGGGCCGGCGCCGGGACCGGGCCGGTCGTCGAGCGCCCGACGTCGTCGGGGAAGGGGAGCTGGCCGCTGAGCAGCCGGTAGAGCAGGACGCCCAGCGCGAAGACGTCGGTGCGCTCGTCCTCCGGCGCGCCACGCCACTGCTCGGGCGCCACGTAGCCGGGGGCCCCGCCGTCGAGCCGCGGACGGCCGAAGGTGTGGGCCACGCCGAGGTCGAGCACCTTCACCGCGCCGTCGTCGGAGAGGAAGACGTGGTCGGGCTTCAGGTCGTGATGGGCCACGCCGCGCGCGTGGGCCAGCGCCAGCGCCCGGGCCACCGCCAGCGCGATGCGGACCGCCTCCCCGGGCGCGAGCGGCTCGGAGGAGAGCCGCTGGGACAGCCTGGCTCCCTCGAGCAGCTCGTAGACGAGGTACGGCCCCTGCTCGCAGCGGCCGGCGTCGAAGAGCGCGGCGAGGTTGGGGTGGGTGAGGCCGGCGATGGTCTCGGCCTCGTGGCGAACCCGCTCCGCCGACCCCTGGACCTGTCCGGCTCGCAGCACCTTCAAGGCGACCCGCCGCTCCAGCACCGGGTCCTGGGCCTCGAAGACGACGCAGAAGGGGTCGCGCGACAGCTCCCGCACCAGCGTGAACCGGCCAATGGACCGACCCGGTTGCAGGTCGGCGGCCCAACCGGCTCCCCCCTCGGCCGGGGGCATCCGGACGAGGTCGTCGAGCAGCGCCGAGAGGGTCCCGGGCCTGGGCGTGGTGTGGCGGGTCACGGTGGACCGAAATTCGCATGAGTGGGCGAAGGGCGGCAAGCCCTCGCCTTGCCCACCGCGACCGAGCGTGTCACCATCCTGTCGCGCAGGCCTCTCTCACCGGACCTCGAGGACCAGACATGGCGGACAAGAAGCTGACGGTCGGCGGCTGGATGACGCCGAACCCCATCACCATCGACGAGGACGCCTCGGTCATCGAGGCCATCCACCTGCTCAAGGAGAAGGCCATCCGCCGGCTCCCGGTGATGAAGAAGGGGAAGCTGGTCGGCCTGGTCACCGAGAAGATGCTGGCGGCCTACACGCCCGGCAAGGCCACCTCGCTCGACCAGTGGGAGCTGCACGGACTGCTCGACAAGACCAAGGTCAGGGCGGCCATGAACGCCGACCCCTACAAGGTCCACCCCGACACGCCGCTGGCCGAGGCGGTCAAGCTGCTCCACGACAAGAAGCTGAACGGCGTGCTGGTGGTGGACGAACACGGGATGCTGGCGGGCATCCTCACCAACACCAACGTCCACGAGGCGCTCATCCACTTCGCCGGAGCTGCCGCCGCCCGCTGACACGGGTCGCGGCACTAGGTCCAGACCCGCCGGTCGTCCATCTTCTTGCTACCCTCGGGGAGCGCGCCGCGGGCGAGCAGCGTGACCTCGCCGCGCACCTTCAGCTCCTCGCGCAGCGCCTCGGCCAGCGCGGCGGCCAGCGCCTCGTCGCCGGGCCGATCCGACTCGATCTCGTAGCGCAGCTGATCGAGGTGGTGGTCGCGGGTCACCACGGCGCGGAAGCGGCCGGTCCCGGGGAAGCGCTTCAGCACCGCCTCCACCTGGCCGCCGCGCACGAACATCCCCTTCACCTTGACGGCGTCGCCGACGCGGCCGAGCAGACCGGAAAGCTTGGGCGCCACCCGGCCGCAGGCGCAGCGGGTGTCCGGCGCCAGCGCGCCGATGTCGCCGGTGGCGAAGCGGAGCAGCGGGTAGGCCTCGTCGAAGATGGTTACCACCAGCTCGCCGGGCTGCCCGGGCGCGGCGGGCCGGCCGGTCTCGAGATCGAGCACCTCGACGAGCGCGTCGGGGTGGAGGTGCCAGCCGCCCAGCTCGGAGCACTCGTAGGCGATGCAGCCGAGGTCGGCGGTGCCGTAGCCCTGCCGGCAGCGGACGCCGAAGGCCTCGATGTCGGCGCGCAGCGACTCGGGGAGCATCTCGGCGGCCACGAAGGCCACCTCGAGGGAGAGCGGCGTGCCGGTCTCGCGGGCGCGGGTGAGGAGCTGGAAGAGGAAGCTGGGGGTGCCGGTGTAGGCGGTGGCGCGCAGGTGCGAGGCGGCCTTGAGCTGCAGCTCGGTCTGCCCCACGCCACCTGGGATGACGGCGCAGCCGAGCGCGCGCGCCGCGCCGTCGAACATGAAGCCCAGCGGCGTCAGGTGGTAACTGGCCGAGTTGAGCACCACGTCGCCGCGCCGGAAGCCGGCGGCGGCCAGCCCGTGGCGGAAGCGCCAGAAGTCGCCGTCGTGCCCCTGAGGGTCGAAGATGGGGCCGGGGGACATGTAGAGCCGGGCCAGGTCGCCGGGGGCGAGGCCGGCCAGGCCGCCGAAGGGCGGCTCCGAGGCCTGCAGGCCGGGCAGCGCGTCCTTGCGGGTGACGGGGAGCCGGGCCAGGTCGTCGAGGCCGCGGATGCCGGCGGGAGAGAGGCCGGCCTGCTCCAGGGAGCGGCGCGTCCGGGGCGCCCTCTTCCAGGCGTGGGCCACGGTGGCGGCGAGCCGCTGGCCGAGCCGGGTCCGCCAGGCCTCCTGGGCAAGACACTCCAGGTCCGGGTCGAGGATGGATCCAGGACGAAGCGTGGCCATGGCTGGTACTCCTTCTCGGCCGGCGGACTAGCTCAGCCAGCGCTTGCGGCGCTTGTAGAACTTCAGGTTCTTGTAGCTCTTGCCGGCCCCGCCACCCATGTAGAACTCCTTCACGTCCTCGTTGGAGCGCAGCTTCTCGGCGTCGCCCTCGAGCACGATCCGGCCGTTCTCCATGACGTAGCCGAGGTGGGCGATGGAGAGGGCGAGGTTGGCGTTCTGCTCGACCAGGAGGAAGGTGGTCTTCTCCTCTTCGTTGATGCGCTTCACGATGCCGAAGATCTCCTTCACCAGCAGCGGCGCCAGCCCCAGGCTCGGCTCGTCGAGCAGGATCAGCCTGGGGCGCGCCATGAGCGCCCGGCTGATGGCCAGCATCTGCTGCTCGCCGCCGGAGAGGTAGCCGGCCAGGTGCTTGCGCCGCTCCCGCAGGCGCGGGAAGTAGGCGTAGACCATCTCGGTGTCGCGCCTCAGGCCGGCCCGGTCGTCCCGGGTGTAGCCGCCCATGACGATGTTCTCCTCCACCGTCAGGTCCTCGAAGACCCGCCGCCCCTCCATCACCTGGAAGATGCCGCGGCGGACGATCTGCTCGGGGGCCACGCCCTCGATGCGCTGGCCGAGGAACTCGATGGCACCGTCGGTGACCTCGCCCTCCTCGGTGTGTAGCAGGCCGGAGATGGCCTTGAGGGTGGTGCTCTTGCCGGCGCCGTTGGAGCCGAGCAGGGCCACGATCTTCCCCTCCGGGACGTGGAGGGAGAGCCCCTTCAAGACCAGGATGACGTCGTCGTAGATGACCTCGACGTTCTTCAGGTGGAGCATGCGGGCTCGCGAAGGCGGAAGGGAGGGGCGGCCGCGCTGGACCGCCCCTCCGGGTTCACAACCGGTCTACAGCCCGAGCCAGTCGGGGCGGCGGGGCATGTCGTATTCCTTCACCTTGACCAGCTTGCCGCCCTTGACCATGTAGACGGCGGTCTTGGTGGAGGGGCGGTGGTCGGTCGAGGTCCAGGTGACCGGGCTGGCCAGGCCGCCCAGGTCGAAGTCCTTGAAGGTCTCCAGCGCGGCGCGGACGCCCTCGCCGGTGAGCTTGCCGGCCTTGTCGGCGCGCTTGAGCGCCTCGACCCAGACCGTGGCCGAGGCCCAGCCGCGCACGTACAGGGCGTCGTGGGTGTCGGTGGGGTGGTGGGCCTTGTGGAAGTCGAGCAGCGCCTTCATTCCCGGCACCGGGGTGCCGTAGGGGACGTGCGGCATCACGCCGGTGACGCCCTCGGCGGTCTCCTTGGCCACCAGCGGGAGCTGCTCTGAGAAGCCGTACGGGTTGGAGCCGAACTTGGTGGCCAGGCCGAGCGCCTTGGCCCCCTTCAGCACCAGGGAGACGCCGGTGGTGGTGACGTTGATGTAGGCGTAGTCGGCCCCCTTCTGCTTCATGTTGAGGAGCTGGCTGGTCGCGTCCTGGAAGTTGCCGGGCAGGATCTCCTCGTCCACCACCTCGATGCCGTTCTCCTTGGCGAAGCGGCGTCCGGCCTCCATGGGCGCCTTGCCGTAGGCATTGTCGCCGTAGAAGAAGGCGACCTTGGGGCCGCGGGTCTTGTCCTTCCAGTCCTCCTTGACCCAGCTGAGCCAGGCGCGGATCTGGTCGGAGTAGCTGGGAGCGACGAAGAAGTTGTACGGGGTCTTGGCCGGGTCGGTCAGGTCGCCGGCGAAGGAGCCGGAGAAGTACGGGATCTTGTCCTCGTTGATGAAGTTCTTGAGGGCCAGCGTGTCGCCGGTGCCCCAGCCGTTGATGAGGACGACCTGCTCCTCCTTCATCCGCTTGTAGGCGGAGACGGCCTCGGGGATCTTGTACCCGTAGTCCACGTCGATGAGCTTGATCTTCTTGCCGTTGATGCCGCCGGTGGCGTTGGTGAGCGCCACGTAGTCGCGGACGCCCTGGGCGTAGGGCTTGCCCACGTCGGAGGTGATGCCGGTCAGGTCGAAGATTCCGCCCACCTTGACCTCCTGGGCCACCGCCTGTCCGGTGGCCAGCACCGCCACCGCCATCGCCAATCGCATCGCGCTTCGCATGAGGTGCATCGGTAAACCTCCCTGTGGTTGTTTGGGCTGCCGCTGCGGGTCCGACGTCAATACGAGAACGGGTAGAGCTTCCAGTAGTTCTTGATGTGGTGCCATCGAGCCGCCATGCCGTCGGGCTCGAAGATGAGGAAGAGGACGATGGCGAGGCCGAAGACCCCCATCTTCACCGAGGCGAAGAGGGTGGTCAGCTCGGGGAAGGTGGTGGAGAGGGCGCCGGTGACGAGGCGCAGCAGCTCGGGCAGCAGGGTGATGAAGACGGCGCCGAAGACCGAGCCGAGCAGGCTGCCCAGCCCGCCGATGATGATCATGCCGAGCTGGTCGATGGCCACGCTGATGGGGAAGTTCTCCGGGCTGATGATGCGCGCCTGGTAGGCGAGCAGCGAGCCGGCCACGCCCACGTAGAAGCTGGAGACGGCGAAGGAGAGCAGCTTGTAGCGGAAGACGTTCACCCCCATGACCTCGGAGGAGATGTCCTGGTCCCGGATGGCGACGAAGGCCTTGCCCACCTTGGTGCGGAAGAGGTTGCGGGCGAAGAGCAGCAGGCCGGCCGCCACCGGCAGCGCCAGGAAGTAGAGCTGCCGGTCGCTGGCCAGCACCAGCGGTCCCATCTTCGCGGCGGGGATGCTGATGCCGTTGACGCCGCCGGTCACCGAGTCCCAGTGCGAGGCGACGAACTCGATGACGAAGTGGGCGGCCAGCGTGGCCACCGCCAGGTAGAGCCCCTTCAAGCGCAGCGAGGGGACCCCGAAGATCATCCCCACCAGCGCGGTGATCAGGCCGGCGGCCGGGATCACCAGCGGGAAGGGGAGGTTCCAGTGACCCGCCAGGTAGGCGGTCGAGTAGGCGCCCACGGCGAGGAAGGCGGCGTTGCCGAGCGAGATCTGGCCGGTGAAGCCGGTGAGGATGTTGAGGCCGGTGGCGGCGACCACGGCGATGAGGACGCGCAGGCTGACGTCGAGCCAGAAGGCGCTGGCCACCCACGGGACCGCCATCATGGCGGCGAGGAAGGCGAACATGGCCCGCCGGGCAAAGGCCGTCTCGAAGAGGGCCATGTCCTCGGCGTAGGTCTCCCTGAAGTCTCCGCAGCGCATCTGTTCCCCTTCGACCCGCTAGACCCGCTCGATTTTCACCTTGCCGAACAACCCGTAGGGCTTCACCGCGAGGATGGCCACCAGCGCGATGAAGGGAGCCACCTCCTTGACGCCGCCGCCCACCAGCGGGTCGAGGTAGCCGCCGGAGAGGTTCTCCAGCACCCCCATCACCAGGCCGCCGACGATGGCGCCGAGCACGCTGTCGAGCCCCCCCAGGATCACCACCGGGATCACCTTGAGGCCGAAGAGCGCGAAGGCGCCGTCCACCCCGCCGCGGATGCCCCCCAGCAGCACCCCGCCCACCGCCGAGACCACCGCGGCGATCGACCAGGCCAGCGCGAAGATCGCCTTCACCGAGATGCCCATCGACAGGGCCACCTGCTGCGAGAAGGCGGTGGCCCGCATGGCGATGCCGGCGCGCGAGTACTTGAAGAAGACCGAGAACAGGGTGAGCAGCACCACCACGCTGGCCATGCTGTAGAGGTATCCCTGCGAGACCGGCAGCGGGCCGATCATCACCGGGGTGGTGGGGAAGATCTCGGGGTAGGGGCGGGTGTCGGTGCCCCAGATCCCCTGCACCACCGCCTTCAAGACCGAGGAGAGCCCCAGCGTCAGCATGATCACCGAGATGACCGGCTCCCCGATCATGGGGCGCAGCAGCACCCGCTCGACGAGCACTCCGAGCAGCGCCGAGAAGACCAGGGTGAGCAGGAAGGCGGCCACGAACGGGACCTTGTGGGTGCCGACGATGGCCACGCAGACGTAGGCGCCCAGCATGAGGAACTCGCCCTGGGCGAAGTTCAGGATCGACGACGACTTGTAGATGATGACGAAGCCGAGCCCGACCAGCGCGTAGATCGAGCCGATGACCAGGCCGCTCACCATCAGCTGGAGGAAGAATTCCATGGGTCAGGCCGCCCTTCCCATGTCGAGCTTGCGCACCAGCAGCGTGGTGCGGATGCGGGTGGTCTTGCCGTCCTGGAACTTGATGGTGGTGTCGATGGCCACCTCCGGCGCGTCGCCATAGAGGGCGGCGATGACCTCCCGGTAGCGCTCCTCGACGAAGCCACGCCGCACCTTGCGGGTGCGGGTCAGCTCCTCGTCGTCGGCGTCCAGCTCCTTGTAGAGCAGGACGAACTTGGCGATGCGCGCCGCGTCGGGCAGCTTCTCGTTCACCAGGTCCACCTCGCGCTGGAGCAGGTCGTAGACCTGCGGCTTGGCGGAGAGGTCGGTGTAGGTGGTGTAGGAGAGGCGGTTCTTCTCGGCCCACTTGCCCACCACGCCCATGTCGATGCAGAGCATGGCGGTGAGGAAGGGCCGGTCGTGGCCGATGACCACCGCCTCCTTCACGTAGGGCGAGAACTTGAGCCGGTTCTCGATGAACTGCGGCGAGAACCGGGTGCCGTCGGCCAGCTTCATGACGTCCTTGAGCCGGTCGATCACCACCAGCTGGCCGTCGGGCGCCAGGTAGCCGGCGTCGCCGGAGTGGAGCCAGCCGTCCACCACCGTGGTGGCGGTGGCCTCGTCGTTCTTGTAGTAGCCGAGGAAGACCGACGGGCTGCGCGAGAGGATCTCCCCCTGCTCGGAGATGCGGACCTCGGTCTCCGGGATGGGCACGCCCACGGTGTGGGACTGGATGTCGCCGTCGCGGTGGATGCAGCTGATGCCGGAGATCTCGGTCTGGCCGTAGATCTGCTTCAACCGCACCCCCATGGCGTGGAAGAAGCCGAAGACGTCGGGGCCGAGCGCGGCGCCGCCGGTGGAGGCGCTGCGGATGTAGGTGAAGCCGAGCCGGTCGCGCAGGGCCCGGAAGAGCCCCCAGTAGGCGAGCTGGTAGAGCACCCGGAGGTGGAGCGGGACCGGCTTCTTCTCGAAGTGTAGATCGGCCACCTTTCGGCCGATGGGCATGCAGAGGTTGAACATGAACCGCTTGAAGGGCGTGGTGTCCATGATCTTCACCTGCACGGTGGAGGTCATCGACTCCCAGAAGCGGGGCGGCGCGAACATGACGTGCGGGCCGATCTCGCGGATGTTCTCGGCGGTGGTCTCGGTCTCCTCGGGGAAGTTGACCGTGAAGCCGACCGCCAGCGCCGTCGAGAGCGACATCATCTGCTCGCCGATCCAGGCCAGCGGCAGGAAGCTGACGAACTCGTCCGAGGGGCGCTTCTCGTCCACCTGGTGGAGGTTCATCGCCATGCCCAGCAGGTTGCGGAAGGAGAGCATGGCTCCCTTGGGGAAGCCGGTGGTCCCCGAGGTGTAGGAGATGATGGCGAGGTCGCCCACCTGGCCGCGGGCCACGTTGGCCTCCCAGAGCCCGGGCTGTTCGTCGGCCAGCTTCCGGCCGCGCTCCTGCACGTCGGTGAAGCCGATGAGCTTCTCGTGCTGGTACTTGCGCAGGCCGCGCGGGTCGGTGAAGACCACCCAGCGGACCTTGGGCAGCTTCTCCAGCAGGTCGAGGATCTTGTCCACCTGCTCCTGGTCCTCGGCCACCACCACCGAGGCGTCGCAGTGGTCGATGACGAAGGCCACGTCGGCGAGGTTGGAGTCCTGGTAGAGGCCGACCGAGGCGGCGCCGCAGGCCTGCGCGGCGATCTCGCTCCAGACCCACTCCGGCCGGTTCTCGCCGATGATGGCGACGTTCTCGCCGGGCCGCAGCCCCAGGGCCACCAGCCCCAGCGAGAAGTCGCGCACCTGGTCGTGGTACTCGCGCCAGGTGAACGACTGCCAGATGCCGAACTCCTTCTCGCGGAGCGCGACCTTGTCCGGCATGGTCCGGGCGTTGCGGCAGAGCAGCTTCGGGAAGGTGTCGTCCTGGCCCAGGCGGTCGAGTGCGGTCACGGTGGTCCCGTCGGGTTTCAAGCGGAGAGGTCGGTGGGTTCGCCGAGGTAGGCTTCCTGCACGAGCTTGCTGCGCTGGACCTCCTCGGGCGTGCCGTCGGCGATCTTCTCGCCGAAGTTGAGGACGGTGACACGGTTGGAGAGGTCCATCACCACCCCCATGTCGTGCTCGATCATGACGATGGTGGTGCCGCGCTCCTCGGCGGTCTCGACGACGAACCGGGCCATGTCCTCCTTCTCCTCGGCGTTCATGCCCGCCATGGGCTCGTCGAGCAGGAGGAGGCGTGGCGCCAGCGCCAGCGCCCGGGCCAGCTCCACCCGCTTCTGCAGGCCGTAGGCGAGCGTGCCCACCACCTTCTTGCGGATGTGCTGGATCTCGAGGAAGTCGATGATGTCCTCGCAGAGTTCCCGGTGCTCGATCTCCTCGCGCTGCCCGAAGCCCCAGTAGAGGCCCCCCCCCAGCACGCCGGTGTGCTGGTGGACGTGGCGGCCGATGAGCAGGTTGTCGAGCACGGTCATGCCCTTGAAGAGCGCGATGTTCTGGAAGGTGCGGGCGATGCCGAGCTTGGTGCGCGCCGAGGGGGTGAGCCGGGAGATGTCGTGTCCGTCGAAGGAGATGCTGCCATGCTGGGGGCGGTAGACGCCCGAGATGCAGTTGAGGAGGCTGGTCTTCCCCGCCCCGTTCGGGCCGATGATCGCGTGGATCGTCCTCGGTTTGACCTGGAAACTCACGTCCGAAAGCGCGGCAACGCCTCGGAAGTGCAGGATGATGCCGCGAACGTCGAGCATGTGAATCAGGGCCCCGCCAGATCGGATGGAAACAGAGTGTTCACGATGGCAGAGGGTCACACCTGGGCGCAAGCGTTTCGCGAAATAACTGCATGACGCAGTGCGCCAGCACGCGGTGCCATGATGTTCACCGGCAGTCAGGAGTCGCGGCGGACCGGGCTACGACCCCTGGTCGCCAGTGGCGGGGACGGCCTTCCGGGGCAGCTGGACCGTGAAGGTCGAGCCGAGGTCCCGCCCCGGGCTCTCGGCGCGCACCGTGCCGCCGTGCAGGTCCACCAGGTCGCGCGCGATGGAGAGGCCGAGACCGAGACCGGGCGGGTGGCCATCGGCGCTCTCCTCCTGGGCGAACCGCTCGAAGACGTGCGGCAGGAACGCCAGGTCGATCCCTCGGCCCGTGTCGGCGACCACCAGCCGGGCGAAGCCGTCAACCGCGTCGATCCGCACGTCCACGTGTCCGTGGCTCGGCGTGAACTTGACGGCGTTGCCGAGCAGGTTCGCGACCACCTGCCGCAGGCGACCGGGATCGCCCATGCAGCGTGGGGGCTCACCGTCGAACGTGGCCAGGAGCTGCACCGACTTCGCCTCGGCGGCCGGCCGCATCGACTCGACGACCCCCAGCACCAGGCTTCGCCAGTCCAGCTCCTCGAGCGCGAGGTTGAGCTTGCCGGCGGCGACGCGGGAGATGTCGAGCAGGTCCTCCACCAGCCTGGCCTGGTGATTGGTGTTGGCCTCGATGGCGGCGGCGGCTCGGGCGACGCCGGGCGCGTCGAGGTGGTCCCTCTGCAAGGCCTGGGCCTGGAGGAGGATCGTGGTGAGCGGGGTGCGGAACTCGTGCGAGAGGTTGGCCAGGAAGACGTCCTTGGCATGCTCGGTCCGCGCCGCCGTTCGCAGGGACTCCTCGGCGAGCGCCAGCAGCTCGGCGCGGCGCTGCTCGTCCCGCCGCCGCTCGGTGACGTCCTCGATGGCGAGCAGGATCATCGGCTCACCGGCCGGAGAGGCGACCGCGCAGCCGGACACGGAGGTGACCCGGCGTGGGGCACCAGGGAACTCGCGCACCAGCTCCAGCGCGTGGAAGGTGCCCGCCGAGCCGAGCGCGGCGGTCGCGGCCTGCCGCAGCTCCGACGTGTCCCACGCCCCCGCCCCGAGCTCGAAGAAGCGGTGCCCCTCGGTCTCGGCGGCCTTCTCCCCGAAGAGGGCGTAGTAGGCCGCGTTCGCCGAGAGCACGCGGAGCCTGCCGTCGAGGACGACGAGCGGGACTTGCACCGCCTCCACGATGCTCCTGGCGTAGTCACCTCCCCACTGGGCGATGGCCACCTCGTTGCGGAGCTCGTCGATGTCCACCAGCGAGAGGATGGCGCCGTCGGTGTCGCCGCCCGGGCCGCGGCGAGGCCTGATCTGCAACCGGTGCCAGCGGTCGGCGTGGTCGTGGACCTCCGCCTCGACCAGCGTGGACTGGGCCATGGCCTTGGTGATCCACTGCTCCAGGTCGGGGGCCTGGAGGGACAGGGTGACCTCGCCGATCCGCCTCCCCACGTCGGCCTGCGTGAGCCCCAGGAACGTCGATGCCCGCCGCGTGAAGCGGCGGATGCGATGCTCCTCGTCAAGCATCAGGATGGGGATCTCGACGGCATCGAGGAGGTTCAGGACGTCGGCGTTGACGCGCAGCAGTTCCTGGTTCCGATCGTGGAGCTCGTCGTTCAGGGTGGCCAGCTCCTCGTTGGTCGCCTGGACCTCCTCCTTGGCGGTCTCGAGCTCCTCGTTGAGGCTCTGGAGCTCCTCGTTGCTCGACACCAGCTCGTCGTTGGCGGAGGCGAGCGCGTCGCTGTCGCGGACGTGCTCCTCGACCAGCGCCGCCAGGTGGGCCTTGGTGGCGGTGAGCTCCTCCTCGAGCGCCGGGCCAGCCGCATCGGGCGGGGCGGCCTTGGCCCCGCGCCGCGCACCGCGCGGTCCGGTAGGGGCGGGATGGGCGGGAGGACGATCCTCGAAGAGCACCACGAACGCCGGCTCGCCGCCGTCGGACGCGCCCAGCGGGAGGACGACCAGGTCGCAGGAATGGCCGGGCTCGGCCCCCTCGACGGTGACGCGCTCCTTGCGCAGCGGGACCGAGGACTTGCGTGCCTGGGCGAGCAGGAGCCGCAGCGGTCCGGCCAGGCCGGGACGCGCCATCTTTAGGAGCTGGCTCTGCGGCTCCCCCTGCGGCGGCTCGAGGTAGGGACCGGTTCGCCCGCGGAACTGGACCACGTCTAGCCGCTCGTTGACGACGACGCCGGGGGGGCCATACCTCGCCAGGATCAGGTCGTCGACGTGACGGGCCAGCGCGCCGTGGGCCCTCGAAGGCACCAGCTCGTCGGTGCCGGAAGGCGGGCTCGCCGAGGGGAAGGCCCCGGCCCGCGGTGCGAAGCGGAACGTGCTCGGCCCGGGCCTGCGAACGAAGAGCATGCCTCCGGAGCCGGCCGGAGCGAACCACTTGGGCACTCCGGAGGCGCTCTCCGAGTGGCCGAGGAGGAGGTAGCCCGGCTGGCTCAGTGCGTAGTGGGCCGCCGCCAGGACCCGACGCTGGAGCGCGTTGCCGAAGTAGATGAGGACGTTCCTGCAGCTCAGCAGGTCGAGCCTGGAGAAGGGTGGATCTCGCGCCACGTCGTGCCGGACGAAGACGCAGAGCTCCCGCACGGCCTGGGTGACGCGCCAGCCCCGCTCGGTCCGGACGAAGAAGCGCTTCAGCCGCTCCTCCCCCAGCTCCTGCACCGCGGCATCCTTGTAGAGCCCGGCCCGCGCCTCCTCGATGGCCCGCTCGCTGAGGTCGGAGCCGAAGATCAGGATCGGGTGTGAGGGAGGAGCCGTGCCGAGGTGCTCGATGAGCGCGATGGCCAGGGAGTAGACCTCCTCCCCGGAGGCGCAGCCCACCACCCAGACGCGGATGGGCGCGCCCGGGGGCTTCTGCTTCAGGATCTCCGGGAAGGCGACGGCCTTCAGCTCGTCGAAGCTGTCGGCGTCGCGGAAGAACGAGGTGACCTTGATGAGGAGGTCCTCGTAGAGGGACCGGACCTCGGCGGGGTGGTTCCGCAACACCTCCAGGTAGGCGCCGATGTCCCGCACCTTGCGGACGGCCATGCGCCGGGCGAGCCGGCGCTTGAGCGTTCCCGGCTTGTACTCGCTGAAGTCCACGCCGGTGGTGGCCTGCACCAGGGCCACCACCTGGCCCAGGAGGGCGGCGCCGGCCGGGGTCGGCGGGACCGGCTCGCTGCGCGCCAGGTACGGGTGCCGGGCCAGCTGCGCCAGCTCGGCACCGAGCGCGGGCAAGGGCAGGCAGAAGTCGACCACGCCGGCATCGACCGCCCCCTGCGGCATCTCGCCGAAGCGGGCCGAGCGCGGGTCCTGGGCGAAGGTGATCCCGCCGTGCGCCCGGATCTCCGCGAGTCCGGCGGTGCCGTCGGCGCCCGTTCCCGAGAGGACCACGCCGATGGCCAGCCGCCCGCGATCGGCCGCCAGCGAGCGGAGGAAGAAGTCGATGGGGAGGTGGGGCCGGCGCTCGTCCTCCTGGATCGGGGACAGCTTCAGCGCGCCCTGCTCGATCGCCATCTGGGCGCCGGGTGGGATGACGTACACCTGGTTCGGCTCGATGCGGACGCCGTGCTCCGCCTGGCCCACCTTCATGCCGGTCGCCTGGGCGAGCGCCACGCTGAGCAGGCTGGCACGGGTCGGGTCGAGGTGCTGCACCAGGACGATGGCCAGGCCGGAGTCCGGCGGGACGTGGGCCAGGAGCTGGCGGAAGGCGTCGAGCCCCCCGGCCGACGCGCCGACCCCGACGATGGGGAAGGAAACGGTCCCGTCCGCGCGCCAGCGGGCGGCGTCGGGCTCGTCCAGGGACCCAGGCTCGTGGCGTTCCCCGCTCCGCTTCAAAGGCCTGGGCATCTCCTGATCCCCTTCGGAAGAAGCTTTCGCAAAACCAGCCACGTTCACGAACGTTCGCGAACGGCCCTCAGCGTCCATCCGTCCACCGCAGCCTCACCACGGCGACGCCGGAGCGAGCCCCGAAGCCATACCACGCTAGTCGCGCCGGCCACCCCGGCCGTCGTGCCCGTGCCCGCCTCGCCCGTGCTCGCCGCCACGGTAGCGACGGTAGTGGCCTGGGGGGGACCGGATGATCGGGGCCGGGACGTAGCGATCTTCGACCCTGACCCAGCCGCGGCGGTGGTCGTGCGAACGGTACCAGCCCCGATCCTGGCGGGCCCAGTAGTAGCCGTCGGAATAGAAGACCTCCTGATCGAGGTCGCTGACGACGCTGACGCCCGGCTCTACCACGACGAGCGGAGGGAGCACCGTCGGGAGGGCCAGCGTGAAGGTGGCTTCGCCACCCACCACCCGGCCATCAGGTCCTACGGTCGCGAAGCATCCAGCCAGCGACACCGCGACCAGCACGCCCAGGAGCGTCTTCATGAGCCACTTCCTTTCGGGGGTCTGGAGTTGCACGGCTCATGCCGGCGCGTCCGAAGCCGCGACCTCCACTCCCGGCCCGCAGCTTGCAGACAGACAGGCCAAGGAGATGCACCATGAACTCCAGGAAGATCGCGGGCATCGCGCTGCTGGTGGCCGGAGTGCTGGGCCTGCTCTACGGATCCTTCAGCTACACCAAGGACTCCCACATGGCGCAGCTGGGCAACCTCGAGATGACGGTCCGGGACACCGAGACGGTCAACATCCCGCGGTGGATCGGGATCGCGGCGCTGGTGGCGGGTGGCTTCCTGCTCTTCCTGCCGGCGAGGAAGAGCTGATGGAGAACTGGAGCCTGGTGGCCGCGCTGCTCGCCGCCGTCCTGGTCGGCGCGCTCATCCCCGTCCTGATGCAGTTCCGGGCCACGCTGCGCGCGGTGGAGAAGGCGACCGAGCGGTCGGCCGGGCGCTTCGACGACGCGCTGGCCGCGACCTCGGTCGCCGCCGGGAAGTTCGACGCGCTGGTCACGCGCCTGACGGAGAGTGGACAGGTCGAGCAGCTGGCTCGCGACTTCACGGCGGTGAGTCACCTGGCGAGCCAGGTCGGGGATGTGGTCCGAGTCGCCTCGGCCGTGGGCTCCGCGGTCGGCCCGGCGGTCGCGGCGGGGATCCGTGCCATGCGCGAGGGTCACCAGGCCCAGACGCCGGCGCCGCGCCCGTTCGAGCACGCCGACTACAAGCACGTTCACCCGCAGGCAGGAAAGCAGGCCAGGTCATGAGACAGACGGAGCAGACGAGCGGCGGAGGGTTCAGCCTCCTGTTCGCGTTTCTCGGTGGCGCGCTGGTCGGCGGGATCGTGGCGGTGCTCTACGCACCCCGCTCCGGCGCCGAGACGCGCCGGCGAATGGTCGGCGCGGTCGATGAGACCAAGGGGCTCGCGTCCCGGGTGCCCGAGGCCTTTCGCGAGGCCTCCAGCGCCGCCCAGGACGCGTTCAAGGCGTCGATGAAAGAGAGCGCCTGACGGCACGACCGGTGGGGGATTCGGCCGGCCCCGGTCCGGTCCGGTGGCTGGAGCGGGCGCGTTCACAATCCGTTCTTGCGACTACGCCCTGGTCGGATTGACAGGCGAATCCTGCGTGGTTCAATCGGGAACTTCAGGCTAAGCGAACGCGCATGCATCACGCCGCGATGTGAGAGCGATCAACCACTCGACCGCGACCGAATCACGAAGCTTGTCGCCTTCTTCCTTGCCGTTGAACTTTGCCCCGAGAGATTGAACGGTTGGCAGGCATCGCCGGCGCGTTGCTGGAGAGGCCGGCATCTCCAACGTGACGCTCCAGGTGTTCGAGCCCGTCGAGGCCCAGGTCGGCGGAATCCTCTGCCATGGGAGGGTCCAAAGCGACATCCTCGGGTTCAGCATTCCGACTGAAGGATCCAGGACGGGATCAATCAAGTCCCACCCGTCTTCGTACCGATGGCATCGGATGGAGCTATGTCTTGGCGCTCTTGATTGGCCGGCCGTTGACGGCGTCGTCGTAGATCTGGGCCAGGTCCTTGGCGACCTCAGCCGCGCTTCTTGCGGTTCCGTACTCGGCGCTGAGGATGAACAGGACTTCCCCGCTCAGCGGGTCCAGCCCCTTCACAGTGAAGCTGATGACACCAGTGTCCAGGTAATTGCCGCCAGTCATCGCCGAAGCGTAACTGGTGGACATGGCGAGGTTCATGTTGCCGATGAGGACGATTGCCGTCCCCTTGGCCGCGATGGCCTTCAGCGTGTTTGCTGGAGCGTCCTCGGAGACCACTTGGGAGATGGTCCGAGCGCCATAGCCGAGTTTGAGGAAATCCTTGGCGATCAGGTCGGAGAAGACCGCGGTGCCATTCCCGCTCCCTGGGTACTGCCCGGTGCTCTGGTTGGTGGCCTGGACGCTGATCCCGAGCTTCTTCTTGCCCTTAAGGGTCTGTGCGGTCGCGCCATTGGTGAACATGAAGTCGACGTCTCGCTGACCGGAGCGAACGGCCTCGCCGGCCAGCATCATCGCAGCACAGCCCGCGGTGGATCCCATGACGAGAGTCAAGACGACAAGTTTGGCCGCCACAACCGTTCTATTGATCATCGAGCATCCTCTGGTTTAGCGTTGAGTGCCCTCGGATACGTTGGCACTTTGTGAACTCACCTCGGCCGTCAGTGCAAGACCACGAACTGGTCCGCTTGGCCGGCGCGCACGCCGTGGGCGGGCTCCGTCAGAACGCCATGCCGACGCCAAGTCGAACCGCCATGAGGCCAGCTTCGCCCTTCAGGTGAATGGCGCCAGCCTTGTAGATGAACCCGGCTGCGCCATCCACATCAAACGAATTTCCGGGGTTTATCAAGTCGCCACTTGCCTTGCGGTAAACGAGCGAGACCTTCGGATAGAAGGCGAACCGATCGCTGAGCCACAGGTTCCACGCCCCGCCCAGCATGAACTGGAGGACGTTCGCCGACTGAGTGATTCCGAAAACCGTCCAGGAAGTCCCGTAGTACTCGACGCCACCCTCGATGCCGATGTCGTCCTTGAGGATGCCTCTGGTCCTCAGGAACCCTCCTGGTGCGATCGTCTTCTGATACGTGACGCCGCCGCCGACTCCGGTGGCGGGGACGGGGGCCTCGATTACCCAGGTCAAGCCAGCGTGGACGGCAAGGAGCCCGTCGATGCTCGGCGAGGTGGAGGAACTGGCGGCCTCCTCGGCCCGAGCAGGCGTGAACGCGAACAGCGTGACTGCGGCGAGCGCCACAAAGGAGGAGATGCTTCGAGTCATTGGTTTCGCTTTCCGGAGAGTAATGGTCGCGGGAGATGCCTCAACAAGTTCGCACGCTATGATTCTTAGTTTAACTATGCTTTGGGTGTGTGTCACGTCGCGTGAATGCGGGACGGCAGTATTCTTGCCCACGTACCCCTACACCGTTCCATGCGTGATCGGTTTACGAGGCCCATGTGCGTGATCCGTCGAGGGTTTCATGCGACGGCGGCCATGGGGTGATGACGGTGAGTACGCTGCTCGGCCGAGACGAGGAGACCATGGCGGGCCGCGCTGGGGTCCACCGCCTCGTGGAGCAGCACGCGCTGGACCTTGGCCAGCATCGCCTTCACTGTTCGTGGCGGGCGAAGCACCGCCGCCAGGAGGTCGTGGGCGACGACGGCAAGAACGGTCGCCCAGAGCTGCGCCGGGATTCGATCGGCCAGCGCTGCAAGGCGGCCGCGCACCAGCGCGAGAAGACGCCGACTCACCACCATGGTCAGGAAGGCCGCGCAGAGCAGGCTCCCCACCACCACCCGCTTGCTGCTCGGCATGTCCTCGACCCGGTAGTAGGTCTTCAGTTCCTTGAAGAGCAGTTCGACCTGCCAGCGCAGCGAGTATTCGGCGCCGATGTCCTCGGCCGCGAGCCTCTCCGGGGGGACGTTGGTCACGTAGAGGTGGTACTGGCCGGTTTCGCGGTTCAGCAGGCCCACCACGCGCAGGCGCTGGGTGTCGCGGTGAACGCGTCCACCGTAGCTCGGCGCGGGAAGCGCACCTCGACCTCGACGTCCAGCACCTGCCGCTGCATGCGCGGGACGACGTCGCGGAGCCGCTCGCCGACCAGCGGAATGGCGCGGCCCCGGTGGATGCGGTTCACCCCGACGATGGTGGGATCGGCGTTGCCCTTCAGCCGGGTCAGGAAGTAGCCTCCGTTGTGCGGCACACGAAGCTCTTGTGCCGGCCGAGCAGCACCGCGATCTGCGGCTGGGTGAGCGCGTCGTCCCGGTACAGCGACCGCACCAGCCAGGCCTCCTCGAGTTCGGACAGCCCCGACGCCGCGTTGCAGCGCAACAGCCGCACCTTCGCGCCCGCCGCGTCGAGCGTATGCACCTCGGCCCGCACCGCGGGCCACGACAGCTGGCGCGCCGCGCGCGCCCGCTTGAACCCGTCGAAGAGTTCGAGGCCCTTGCCGGAGCGGTACACCTGCACCGGCGTCAGTTGCCCCAGCCTCGCCAGCGACAACTGTATCTGCTGCTGCGCCTCCGGCGCGCACAGCCGCACCACCGAGAGCGCCTCGCCCAGTTCCGCCGGCGCCACCGCGATCGTCGCTGCCGCCTCGCCTGTCATGCGAGGAACGGTGCGCCCGCTCGCTCACTGCTGACCAAACCGGCGCGTGACGGATGTCCCAGCAAAGCGTGCTCAACCCCGCGTCCCGACTCGCGATCCTTGGCTGAGCCCAGCGCGTGACAGTGGGCCCTCATGTCCCAACCTGCGCCCCCGAGAATTCAATCGTCCCAGCGAAAAGGAGGCGGATCCGACGGCGCAGGCCGGCGCGTGACACGCGCTCGGCTTGTCCCTTATTGTCGACCATTTCCTCAATGGCGGCTGCTACTTCCGCCGACAGGCCGGCGCGTGACATCGGCGGTCCAGTCCCGCCTGCCGCTGCCGTCGAGATCGTCGCTGCCGCTCGCGCTCCGCTTGGCGGAACTCCGTCCGGCGCCGCTGTCCGCCGCGCCTTCGCTTGCCGCGCGCGCCGCTGCCGGCGGCACCCCTCCGAGCACGTCCTCTGCGTCTTCGCCGTCGCCGCCCGCGCCCGGTCGCCTTGGAGGTCGTCCTGGAGGAGGAGATCCAAGCCTTGGTCGGCGCCAGGAAGTGGGCGCGCCAGGCCCAGCGGGTCGACAGCCGGAACGGTACGTACCTGCGCCGGCTCATCACCTCCATGGGCGGCATCGATCTCAAGGTGCCGAGATCTCGCGAGGGCGGCTCCGCCGGCGGTGCCGTGTTCGGGCGGTACAAGCGCCGGAGCGCCGAGGTCGACGACACCATGGTGGCCGCCTACGTGCGCGGCGCTTCGACGCGGGACATCGGCCAGATCACCGAGGCGCTCATGGGTGAGCACGTGAGCCGCTCGACCGTGAGCCGGGCCGCGAAGACGCTGGGCACCAAGGTCGAGGACCTGCGGAAGGCGCCCATCGAAGGCCCGATCCCGTACCTGTTCCTGGACGCGACCTTCCTCGACGCCCGGTGGGCGCGGGAGGTCGAGAACGTCTCGGCGCTGGTGGCCTACGGCGTCGGTCCGGATGGCCACCGGCAGCTCCTGGCGATCACCATCGGCGCCGAGGAGTCGGAGGCGTCCTGGAGCGACCTGCTCGCCCAGCTCAACGAGCGCGGCCTGTCGGGAGTGCAGTTGGTCATAGCCGACGCTCACGCCGGCCTGGCCAAGGCGGTGCGCCACCACCTCCCCGAGGCGCCGCTGCAGAGGTGCTGCGTCCACCTCCAGCGGAACGTCGTCGCCAAGGCCCCCCAGAAGCTCAGGGCGCGGCTCGCCAAGGCGGTCTGGCAGGTCTTCCTGGCGCCGTCCAAGGCCGAGGCCCGCAAGCGGATGGCCGACCTCGCCGCCGGCCTCGGTCGCCAACTCCCGGAGTCGATGGCGTGCCTCGAGGCCGGCTTCGAAGCGGCCACCAAGTTCTACGCCTTCCCCAAGGCTCACTGGCACCGCATCCGCTCCACCAATGGCCTCGAGCGGCTCCACGGAGAGATCAAGCGCCGGACCAACGCGATCGGCGCCTTCCCAAACCGGGACAGCGCCCTCCGCCTCGTCACCGCCGTCGCGCTCAACGTGACCTCCATCTGGACCGACCGCCGCTACCTGGACATGTCCCTGTTGAAGTCGAACGAGGTCGTCGTCACCAAGGCGGCCTGAAGAACCCGAGTAGCTTCACGCGAAGTACGATTCACACAGGAGAAGGGACTTGACCTTCGCCCCGGACTCGAAGTAGGGCTTCATCGCGTCGGCCTGCCGGCCGCCGTAGACCGTCGAGGCGAAGATGATCATCGACCGCAACAGCATCAGGGCGTTCAGCTTCCGCTCTCGCTCCTGGAGCCCCGCCGCGCGCACCGCCGACATCAGCACGTCCTCGGGGAGGATCGTCTCGAAAACCTCCCGCAACCCCCCGCCCTTGATCGCCACCGCCACCTCCCGCGTGAGAAGACGGAGTCGATCACGCTCGGTGGGCGCGGCGCAAGTCAGTACGGCAAGCGATCGAATGCATTACGCTTTTCGGCTAACAGGCCAAGCATGGAAGTATACGTAGCAAAAAGTTGGAGCATGCTGATTGCTTAGGAAGGCGCCTTTCACCACCACCAGACTGAGGAGTGAACAATGGAGCGACGTGCCGTCCGTAGTGTACTCGCAGTCGCGCTTCTCTACGTTACGCCAGTGTGGGCCGAGGATCCCGTCGGGTCGCCTGCCGCGCCTAGCGCCAACGCGTTCGTGTCGGTACATGGAACCCTGACCACGGTCTTCGCTAATGTCGACTCTGCGACTGGAATTGGAGCCGGAGTCGCCTTTCAGAAGACAGTCGTTCCAGAAAGCCTCCTGAAGATCAGGGGCATACACAAGGACGACATTGGCATCGAGGTTGAGTTCGAGCGCCTGAGCGTGTCCTACACCATTTACGCCTACTACCCGGGGGTGACGTACCGTTTTCCGGCCAGTGCCAGTGCTCTCCTGTTTGGCTTGAGCGGTGTTTGGAACATCTGGCTCAACGAGCGAATCGCTTTCTATCCGAAGCTCGGGCTCATCTACGCTGATTTTGGGGGTGATATCGAAAATCCCGGAGGGCAGTTTGGTGTCGACGCTGCGGCCGGGTGCGTCTTGAAGGTGGGACCCATCCAGTTGAAGGGCGAGGCCGGTTACCTGGGGTTTCGGCTAGGCGCCGGGGTCGCATTCTGACAGGGATATCGGCCAAGGGGGAACAGCGGTCAAGGTATCCGGATGGGGAAAGGAAACGGAGAGTATCAGGCGATCCCATTGGGTGGTGGTCGGGGCCGGGAGTTGACGAACGAGATGCGGGATGATCCGTCACTGTGAACGAGGCGACCAGCCCGCAGTTGCAGCGCGCGAAGTCCCGCATCTCGGCCGAGTCGTGGGAGCGGCGGGTGGAGCAGGCCAAGCAGGCTGAGGTACTGATCAAGCAGGTGCTCGCCGAGGTCGCGGGAGGCGTCACGCTGAACGAGGCGATGGCGCGCCGGTTGCCAGCCTCGCGGCGCAGCTGGGCGTTGCGCCTGATCCCCGGATACCGCGAGCACGGCTTCGAAGCGTTCATCGACACGCGCACCCCGCGTGAGCCCCAGGCGGCGCTGGCCACCCGCCGGGCCAGGCTCGACGTGCTGGTGGGGGCCGTCCAGACCATCGGCGCGACCTTCGCCCGCGTCGCCGTCGAGCATCAGCAGGCGCTCCTGCGCGCCGAGCAGGCCGCCGCTGCCGCGAGCGCGGCCCACGCCGCGGTCGAGCGCAACCAGGCCCGCACCGCCAAGCTCGAGCAGCAACTCACCGAGGGCGCCGCCCGCCAGAGGCATCTCCAGGCGCAGCGGTCCATCCGCCAGATCGACGTAGCCCAGGACGAGATCCTCACCGCCACCAAGCTCACGGCCACCCAGCTCATCGCCTTCGCCCTGAGGCTCTACCTGACGGCGCTGCCCATGACGTCCGAGAACTTCGTCTCCCGCGTCTTCCCGATGCGCGGCCGCAAGGAGATCGGGCCGGACCTCGAGCGCGTCATCTTCTACGAGAACCCACGCGACCCCGTGGTCAACGCCGGGCTGGAGGACGCCTGCCGCCGCCTCAACGACCGCAAGCTGATGCGAGAGGGCCGCCGCCTACGCTACGCGGTCGAGGAAGCGCCGACCACCGGGCGGTCCGGATGATCTGATCCCCGGGGTTCGCCCGGGGCCGAAGTCCCTGTCAGAACCCGCTGTACGGCGGCGCGTATGGGTACGGCCGATCGGAACACCGAACGACGATCGTGAACGGACGGGCGGTGAAGAAGTACGGCCACGACCGACCGATGGAGGCGTGGACCGTCCTCTTGCGCGACCACAACGACGGCTACGCCCTGGTCGGGAAGCTCGAGTACGCGGGCGGCCTGGGGCTCGCCGTCCCCTTCGAGTCCGGCGTGAACGCCGGGTTCAAGCTCGCGGGTGGCGCCTTCTACGGCCTGCAGACGCTGAAGCCCGGCCTGGTCCTCCAGGTGGGCGGCACCGTCGGCTGGACCTACAACGGCTACGCCAGCCCGATCGACGGTTCGCTCAACTCCATCGACCTGCTCCCCACCGCGCGCCTCCGCCTGGCCGTGCAGCCCAGGCTCTTCGTCTACGGCGACGGCGGCCTGGGGCTGGCCTTCGTCCACTACAAGGCCACCATCTCGCTCTACCCGGGAGGGCCCTCGTTCTCCTCGTCGGGCACCGACACGGCCCTGCTCGTCAAGCTGGGCGGCGGCGTCGGCTATGACATCCAGCCGAACCTGTCGCTGACCTTCGAGCCGGCCTTCAACATCTACTTGAAGAGCGGCTCCATGACCCAGTTCACCATGCTGGTGGGCGCGCTCTACCGGCCGTAGTGCCCCGACCCGGGCCAGATGACGTGACGAGGGCGTGAAGCCGCCGGCCGCCTGCGCCACGCCGGGAAGCACGTCCACGGTGATCCGGGGACCGCATGGGCGGCCGTCGTCCTACGAGGCGTCGGGGGCGTCGGCCCGCCGCCCGCCCCCGGCTACCCGCACGCCGACCAGCACCATGACGATCCCGACGGCGTGGTAGGCGTGGAACGCCTCGCCGAGGAGGAGCGCCGCCAGCACCGCGGTGAAGGCCGGGAGCAGGTGGAGGAAGGCGCCCGAGCGGTCCGCGCCCAGCTCGGCCACGCCCTGGTTCCAGGCCGCGTAGGCCACCACCGAGGCCATCACGCCGACGTAGCCGAGCGTCGCCAGCGTGACGCCGTCCCAGGCCACCCGCGCGCCGCGCCAGCTCTCGACGGCGTAGAAGGGGGCGATCCAGGCGAGGCCGACGGCCACCAGCACTGTGAGCAGCGCCATGGGGTGGAGCCCGGCCGGCCGGCGGGCCAGGAGCACGGTGTAGAAGGCCCAGGAGAGCACGGCCGCCAGCACCCAGGCGTCGCCGCGGTTGAAGGTGAGGCCGAGCAGGGTCTGGGGATCGCCCCGGGCCACGATGGTGAGCACGCCGGCGAGCGAGAGGGCGATGCCGCCCGCCTGTCGGCCGCGCGGCCGGCGCCCGCCCAGGAACGGCCCGATGGCGAGGATGAAGGCCGGGCAGGCGGAGTTGAGCAGCGCCGCGTTGGTGGCGGTGGTCTGGCCGAGCCCGACGTAGACCAGCGTGTTGAAGTTGCCGACGCCGAGAATGCCGAGCGGCACCAGAACGGGGAGTGAACGGCGGATGGTGGGCCAGCCGGCGCGCAGCTCCCGGGCGGACAGCGGCAGCAGGACCATGAACGCCACCGCCCAGCGCCAGAAGGAGAGGGCCACCGGCGGGATGTGCGCGCTCACGGCGCGCCCGAGCACGAAGTTGCCGGCCCAGAGCAGCTGCGCCATGGCCAGGAGCAGGGCCGGGTGCACGGGCAGGTGCCGTGCGTGCGGGGTGGACATGCCGGGATTCTCGCACGGGGTGGGGGCGGCGCGCCCGGCGACAGATTAGAGTGGGAGGGGCATGGGCAAGAAGCGGCTGCCGGAGCTGCCGGAGACCGACCGGATCTACGTCGACCGGACCCGCGGCGGCTGGCTCGCGAGCCCGGCCGTCGAGCGGCACGTCCCCGGCCGGCGGCGCGCTCCCGTGGTGCTGCTCCTCGGCGTGCTCCTCGTCGCCCTGGCGCTGCTCCTCTACTGGCTCCCCTGAGGCCTCAGGCCCGCCGACCACGAGCGGAGTGGGCCGGCCCAGGCGAATCAGCCCGGCTTGCCCACCTCGTACCAGTCGATCTTCCGGGTCGCGACCATCACGCTGGCCAGCACCGCGAACAGGCCGATGCTGCCCATCAGCAGGGCGTAGTCCTCGAGCTGGAGGACCAGGTAGAGATAGCCGTAGAGGAGGACCAGGACGCCGCCGACCAGCGCGGCGAGGCGCCTGCTGGCGAGCGCCCAGCGGGCATAGAGCGTGACGAGGCCGATCACCGCCACGCTCGAGACCAGGTAGGCGACGCCGAAGCGGAGGTGCTCGGAGAGCGCGATGAGCAGGCTGTAGAAGATGAGGAGCGCGAAGCCGATGAGCAGGTACTGGATGGGGTGCAGGCGCCTGCGGTTGACGATCTCGCTGAAGAAGAAGGTCGTGAAGGTGAGCACCAGGAACAGCACCGCGTACTTCGCCGTCCGCGTCGACTGCTGGTAGACGTCGGCGGCGACGAACAGGCGCACGCCGAAGCCGGCGTCGGCGATCTTCTCGCGCGGCCCGATCCAGGCCTGCGGGAAGTTGCGGTTCAGGTGCAGCACCTTCCAGCGCGCGGTGAAGCCGTCGGCCCCCACCTCGCGCTCGACGGGCAGGAAGGCGCCGTCGAAGCTCGGGCTCTTCCAGCTGGATGACAGCTTCACCTGGGTGGTCTCGCCGACCGGCACGAAGCGGATGCGCTCGCTGCCGTCGAGATCGAGGGTGAGGTCGATGGGGATCTCCCCGCCGCGCGCCAGGCCCTTGGGCAGGCGCGCGCTGACGCCGCTCGCCAGCACCTCCTGGGTCTCGATGCCCGGGTTGACCGGGAACCGCAGGTTGCCGGAGGTGACGGTGATGGCCTCGCGGATGCCGGTCATGTCGCTGATCCCTAGCGACAGGAAGGCGCGATCCCAGAGCACGTCGCTCTCGGCGATGTCGAGGTTGGCGAAGTCGGGGCGGACGAAGCGCGCGCTCAGGGCCAGCCTGGCGTCGTAGAGCACCGCCTGGTAGATGCCGCGATAGCGGATCTCCGGCTCGAGGGTGCCGGCGACGTCGAGGGTCCTGGGCAGGAAGTGGGCGTAGGCCGTCTCCTGGCCGCGAGTGCCGTCGGCTCGCGTGAAGGGGCGGTGGAAGGGGATGGTCAGCATCGGACCGGCGATGGTCTGCGCCTCGCCCCACTTCTGGGCGATCTCCTCGACCGCCCCGGTCCTGCGCCCCTGCCGCTCGCTGATGAGGTCCTTGACCATCTCGGCCGGGATCATCAGGACCAGGATCAGGAAGCCCATCACCAGGAGCTTGAAGGTGACGGAGTTGCGGATGGCGTCGGCCGCCCGCTTGATCAGCCCAGGGTCACTGGTCTCCATCAGGTGCTCCTCGTTGGTCCCTGGCTGGCCGGGGGGCTCCCGGTCCAGCCCCGGAACGCGCGTGCAAAGCTCTTCTCGCTGCGGAAGCCCACGTCCCAGGCCACCTGCTTCACCGACCGCTGCCCCCGGGAGAGCAGCTCGACGGCCAGCTGCCGCCGGACCTCGTCCTTCAGGGCTTGCAGGGACGAGCCCTCCTCGCGGATCTGGCGGTGCAGGGTGCGGACGGAGACGTGGAGAAACCTCGCCACGTCGCCGGCGGTGCGGACCTCCCCGGCCTTCCGGCGCAGCAGCTCGCGCACCCGCCGCACCAGCAGCCGGTCGCGCCGGTAGTGGAAGACGGTGAAGGCGAGCGCTCGCTCCAGCATGGCCTGCAGGTCCCGCTCGTCGCGCCGCAACGGCAGGGCGAGATAGTGGGCGTCGAAGGAGAAGCCGGCCCGCGCCTCGCCAAACGCCACCGGCCCCGGGAACATGTGCGGGTAGGCGGAGGCGTGCGGGGGAGCCCCGAAAGGGAAGGCGACCCGGAGCAGCGGGATCCGCGAGTCCACGGCCCAGCAGGCGTACCCGTGGACGTAGCGGAGCATGGTGACCAGGCAGAGCTCCCTCAGCTCGCCGAGGTGGCGGTGCTCCTCGACCGACAGCGTGGCCACGCCGCCCTCCATGGCAAGCGACAGCAGCACGTCCCCGGTGAGCAGCCGGTGGTGACGGCACCAGCGCTTCAGCGCCACTCCCAGGGTGGGCGAGGTGAGCGAGGCGCGGCAGAGCATGCCGTAGGAGCCCCAGGGGAGCCTCCGGGAGAACCAGCCGAGGGCCTCGTCGTCGAGCTCCTGCATGGCGGCACCGGAGAGGATCTCCATCTGCCGCGCCGTGATCCGTGCCCCTGGGGTGTCGAGGTCCTCTGGCGCGATCCGCGCCTCCTGGAGGACCCGGCCAGGGTCGGCGCCCCGCCGTTGGTAGGCTCGTACCACGGCCCGCACCAGGGCCATCGGGGTCTCGGCGGGCTCGGCGGGCTCGGCGGAGGTCGAGGCAGGTCGGCGGGAGGAGCCGGTCACGCAGGGGATCATCGCGACATTGGCACGATTTGCAACCTCCTTGGCCCCCTGGGTGCCGCTCGCTACCGTATCGTGCGGGCACAAGGAGCCACACCATGAACTGGAAGGGACTGGAGTTCGACCTGGGAGAGACGTCCGACGCGATGCGGGAGACGGTCCGGCAGTTCGCGCAGGCGGAGATCGCCCCCCGCGCGGCGGACATCGACCGGGAGAACCACTTCCCCATGGACCTGTGGCGCAAGATGGGCGCGCTGGGCCTCCTCGGCGTCACCGTTGACCCCGAGTACGGGGGGGCCGGCATGACCTATCTCGAGCACGTCGTCGCCATGGAGGAGATCAGCCGGGCGTCCGCGGCGGTCGGCCTGGCCTACGGGGCCCACTCCAACCTCTGCGTGAACCAGATCCACCGCAACGGTAGTCCAGAGCAGCGGCGGCGCTACCTGCCCCGGTTGATCTCCGGCGAGCACGTGGGCGCGCTGGCGATGAGCGAGTCGGGCGCCGGCTCCGACGTCGTCTCGATGAAGCTTCGGGCCGACCGGAAGGGCGACCACTACGTCCTGAACGGCAACAAGATGTGGATCACCAACGGCCCCCACGCCGACGTGCTGGTGGTCTACGCCAAGACCGACCTCTCGGCGGGGCCGCGGGGCATCACCGCCTTCATCGTCGAGAAGGGCATGCCCGGCTTCACCACCGCGCAGAAGCTCGACAAGCTGGGCATGCGCGGCTCGGACACCTGCGAGCTGGTCTTCGAGGACTGCCGGGTGCCGGAGGAGAACGTGGTCGGTGAGGTGGGCCGCGGGGTGAACGTGCTGATGAGCGGGCTGGACTACGAGCGGGCGGTGCTGGCGGGTGGGCCGCTCGGGATCATGCAGGCCTGCCTCGACGTGGTGGTCCCCTACGTGCACGAGCGCCACCAGTTCGGACAGGCCATCGGCCAGTTCCAGCTCATCCAGGGCAAGCTCGCCGACATGTACACGACGTTCTCGGCCTGCCGTGCCTACGTGTACGCGGTGGCCAAGCAGTGCAGCGCCGGCAAGACGGCCCGCAAGGACGCGGCAGGCGCCATCCTCTACGTCTCCGAGCGGGCCACCCAGATGGCGCTCGACGCCATCCAGTGCCTGGGTGGCAACGGCTACATCAACGACTACCCGACCGGCCGGCTGCTCCGGGACGCCAAGCTCTACGAGATCGGCGCCGGCACCAGCGAGATCCGGCGCATGCTGATCGGCCGGGAGCTCTTCCAGGAGACGGCGTGATCGGCGACGCGCCGCGGAGGATGGTCACCCCATGAGCGCCCTCGACACCACCATCGACACGGGTTCGGCCGACTTCCGGCGCAACGCCGAGGCCATGCGCGGCCTCGTCGCCGACCTTCGATCCAAGGTTGCCGCGGTGGAGCTCGGCGGGGGGGAGAAGCCTCGCGCCAAGCACACCGAGCGCGGGAAGCTCCTGCCCCGGGAGCGCATCCGCCAGCTCCTGGACGTGGGGGCCCCCTTCCTCGAGCTCTCCCAGCTGGCGGCCCACGGCATGTACGGGGGCGAGGTCGCGTCGGCGGGGGTGATCACCGGGATCGGCAGGGTGAGCGGGCGGGAGTGCATGCTGGTGGTCAACGACGCCACCGTGAAGGGCGGCTCCTACTTCCCGCTGACGGTGAAGAAGCACCTGCGCGCCCAGGAGATCGCGGCCCAGAACCGGCTCCCCTGCATCTACCTGGTGGACTCCGGCGGCGCGAACCTGCCCTCCCAGGACGAGGTGTTCCCCGACCGCGACCACTTCGGGCGCATCTTCTTCAACCAGGCCAACCTCTCGGCCGCCGGCATCCCCCAGGTCTCCGTGGTGATGGGCTCCTGCACCGCCGGGGGCGCCTACGTGCCGGCCATGTCGGACGAGAGCGTCATCGTCCGCAAGCAGGGGACCATCTTCCTCGGGGGGCCGCCGCTGGTGAAGGCCGCCACCGGCGAGGTGGTCTCCGCCGAGGACCTGGGCGGGGCCGACGTCCACAGCCGCACCTCGGGCGTCACCGACCACTACGCCACCGACGACGCCCACGCCCTGCGCATCGCCCGCCGGATCGTGGCCAACCTGAACCAGGTGAAGCGCCCGCGGCTGGCGCTGCGAGAGCCGGTGGACCCGCTGCACGACCCGTCGGGGATCCACGGCGTGGTCCCGGTGGACGCCCGCAAGCCCTACGACGTGCGCGAGGTCATCGCCCGCCTGGTGGACGGCTCCGAGCTCGACGAGTTCAAGCGGCTCTACGGGACCACGCTGGTGTGCGGGTTCGCCCACGTCCAGGGCTACCCGGTGGGGATGGTGGCCAACAACGGCATCCTCTTCTCCGAGTCGGCCCTCAAGGGCGCCCACTTCATCCAGCTCTGCGCCCAGCGCGGCATCCCGCTGGTCTTCCTGCAGAACATCACCGGCTTCATGGTCGGCTCGAAGTACGAGGCCGGCGGCATCGCCAAGGACGGCGCCAAGATGGTGACCGCGGTGGCCTGCGCCAAGGTCCCCAAGTTCACCTTCATCATCGGGGGGAGCTTCGGCGCCGGGAACTACGGCATGTGCGGCCGGGCCTACTCCCCACGCTTCCTGTGGATGTGGCCCAACGCACGCATCTCGGTGATGGGCGGCGAGCAGGCCGCCAGCGTGCTCGCCCAGGTGAGGCGGGACGGGATGGAGGCCCGCGGGGAGACCTGGGCCGTCGCGGAGGAGGAGAGGTTCAAGGCCCCCATCCGCGAGCAGTACGAGACCCAGGGCAACCCGTACTACGCGAGCGCCCGGCTCTGGGACGACGGGATCATCGACCCCGCCGAGACCCGCAACGTGCTCGCCCTCGGCCTCTCGGCGGCC
This sequence comes from Myxococcales bacterium, assembly GCA_021806645.1. GTDB lineage: Bacteria > Myxococcota > Myxococcia > Myxococcales > Anaeromyxobacteraceae > JADKCZ01. The sequence continues at coordinate 41,208 of JAJZQX010000021.1, forward strand.
CTCAACGCGCCCATCGAGCCCACCACCTTCGGCGTCTTCCGGATGTAGGGGTGCACATGTTCGACAAGATCCTGGTGGCGAACCGCGGGGAGATCGCCTGCCGCGTGATCCGGACGGCGCAGCGCATGGGCATCCGCACCGTCGCCGTCTACTCCGACGCCGACGAGGGGGCGCGGCACGTGGCCATGGCCGGCGAGGCCTTCCGGATCGGCCCTCCCCCGGCGCGCGAGAGCTACCTCCGGGCCGGGGCCATCGTCGAGGCCGCCCTCCGCAGCGGCGCGTGCGCCATCCACCCCGGGTATGGCTTCCTCTCCGAGAACGCCGGGTTCGCCGAGGCCTGTGCCGCCGCCGGCCTCGCCTTCATCGGGCCGCCGCCGGCGGCCATCCGCGCCATGGGGTCGAAGAGCGCGGCCAAGCGCATCATGGAGGAGGCCGGCGTTCCCCTCGTCCCCGGCTACCACGGCGAGGATCAATCCCCGGAGCGGCTGGCCCGGGAGGCGGAGCGCATCGGCTTCCCGGTGCTGGTGAAGGCGACCGCCGGTGGCGGGGGGAAGGGGATGCGGGCGGTGGCCGCCGCCGCCGACTTCCCCGAGGCGCTGGCCGGTGCGCGCCGCGAGGCGCTGGCGTCGTTCGGCGACGACCGCGTGCTGCTCGAGCGGTACCTGGCCCGGCCGCGCCACGTCGAGGTTCAGGTCTTCGCCGACACGCTGGGGAACGTGGTGCACCTCTTCGAGCGCGACTGCTCGATCCAGCGGCGCCACCAGAAGGTGCTCGAGGAGGCGCCGGCCCCCGGGCTGGCCCCGGCCACCCGGGAGGAGATGGGGCGCGCCGCGGTGGCGGCGGCCCGGGCCATCGGCTACGTGGGCGCCGGGACCGTCGAGTTCCTCCTCGACGAGGACGGCCGCTTCTACTTCATGGAGATGAACACCCGCCTCCAGGTCGAGCACCCGGTGACCGAGCTGATCACCGGACAGGACCTGGTCGAGTGGCAGCTTCGCGTCGCCGCCGGCGAGCCGCTGCCGCTGAAGCAGGAGGCGCTCGCCATCACCGGCCACGCCATCGAGGCGCGGGTCTACGCCGAGGATCCAGCCCGCGACTTCCTGCCGTCGATCGGCGAGCTGGTCCACCTCCGCGCGCCCCGCGAGTCGGCGCACGTCCGGGTGGACACGGGCGTCCGCGAGGGGGACTCGGTCACCATCCACTACGACCCGATGATCGCCAAGCTGATCGTCTGGGACACGACCCGGGACGCCGCCGTGCGCCGCCTGCGCTCCGCGCTGGCCGAGTACCAGGTGGTGGGGGTCACTACCAACCTCGCCTTCCTGGGCGCGGTGGCGGCCCACCCGGCCTACGCCGAGGCGGCGCTCGACACCAGGTTCCTCGACCGCCACCGGGACGACCTGGTCGGGGGCGAGGAGCGGGCCAGCGACGTGGTGCTGGCGGTGAGCTGCCTCGACGAGATCCAGCGGCGCGCCGATGACGCCGGGCGGGCGGCGAGGGCCTCGGAGGACCCTCACTCGCCCTGGAACCGGACCGACGGCTGGCGGCTGAACGCCGACTACCACCACACCTTCGCCTTCGTGGACGGTGGCGAGCTGGTGCGGGTGGTGGCCCACTACCGGCCCGGCGAGGTGCTCCTCGACCTCCCCGGAGGCCAGGTGGCGGCGCGCCTCGGGCGCGGTGGGCCCGACGAGCTGGTGGCCGACGTGGGCGGGGCGCGCATCCGCGCCACCGTGGTGCGCAGCGGCGCCGACCGGGTGGTGATGATCCAGGGGCGCGGCCACCGGCTGGCGGTGTACGACCCCGACGCGGCCGAGGAGCGCGACGTGGGGGGCGGCAGCCTGGTGGCGCCCATGCCGGGGAAGGTGGTCGCGGTGATGGTTCGGCCCGGCGCGGAGGTGAAGAAGGGAGCCCCCCTCCTGGTGCTGGAGGCCATGAAGATGGAGCACACGGTGATCTCCCCGCGGGACGGACGGGTCGCCGAGGTGCGCTTCGAGGCCGGGGCGATGGTGAGCGAGGGCGCGCAGCTGGTGGTGCTCGATCCCGTCCCCGACGAGGCGTGAGGGACGCTGCTGGGATTCGGGACGCAGGGTCGAATGCTCACCGTGGCCGAGGCGGCCCGGCGGCTCCGGGTGTCGCGGGCGAGGGTCTGCAAGCTCATCGCCGAGGGGTGGCTGGCGCACGTGCCCATCGGGAACCAGATCCGGTTCCTGCCCGGCTCGCTCACCCCTGCGCTACGAACTCCGCCAGGAAGACGGCCGGCTCTACGACCCTGAGGCCCGCGTAGCCGTCGAGCGGTGCCAGGTGCCGGGTATTCCCGGTCACCACCCAGCGCGCACCTCCCGCCAGCGCGGTTGCCAGGTAGACGTTGTCGGACGGGTCGGCCTTGACGACGTCCACTTCCGGCAGGAGATCGGTCGCCACCATGTGGGCGCTCGCCATGGCCCGCTCGACGAGGAGCCGTGGGTCGGTCCGGAACTTCCCGGCCAGCTTGGGGTACTCGATGACCCGCAAGCACTCGGCGACGATGGGAGGCGACCAGACCAGCTCGAAGCCGTCGCGCTGCCGGGCGCGCGACAGCAGCTCGGCGCACTTCCCGGCGGTGAGCGCTGCGGTGATCACCACGTTGCAGTCGAGGACCGCACGTATCACCGGGCCCTCGTGGCCCGCTTCGCCTCGTTGACCAGGTCGACGGCCTCCTCCTCGGTCAGGCTGCCCGGCTTGGCGGCCAGGAGCTGCTCGCGAAGCTGGATGGCGGCGAGGTCGCGGCGCACTTCCGTCTCGATGATGGCGCGCCCCCACTCCGAGGCGTCCTCGCCCCTGGCGGCGGCCACCCGCTTGATGGCAGCCAGCGTCTTCTTGGGAACCCGCATCCGGTAGACGGCGTCCTTGCGCATGGCCGGGAGTGTAGCTACGTTGGCGCTACGTGGCAACCCCGAGGTCCGGAGAGCGGTTGGCGCCAGAGGCGGGGAGATCCCAGTATAGGGACAAACGTAACACGGAGCCCGCCATGCCCAAGACCGTCGAGACCTACCGGACCACCAAGGCCCTGCGCGAGCTGGTGCGGCGCGCGGCCGAGGAGGGCGACGAGGACCGCGAGCCGAAGCAGGTTGGAGCGAAGCATGGGGGTCTCCCGGGCCGGTGGCCGACGACCGACCTCCTGATCAAACCAGATCGGCGTGGCGGGTGCTCCTGGGGCGCGCCGGGACGCCTCGGACACGTGCGGGTCGGGCTCTCCATCCGGATCTCGGAGGACCAGGTCCAGGCGTACCTGGAAGCGGCTGGAACCGGGGCCCTCACCCGATCTCGTACCAGGCGCCGCGGCCGGCCCCGAGCAGACGCAGGCGACCTGCCTCGGTGAGCTGACGGAGGTGGAGCTTGACCGTGTTGCGGTTGGCGCCGGTCAGCTTCACGGCCGAGGCGACCGTGAGCCGGCCATGCTCCTTGGCCAGGCGCAACAGCGACTCGTCGAGCGCGGGGAGGGCGGCCATGAGCTGCTCCCGCTCCACCTTCCGCTCGAGGACCTGCCTCTGCTGCGAGAGGCAGCGCAGGAAGAAGGCAAGCCACTCGCCGAGCCGCTTCTCGCCCTTGTCGAGCGGGGACTGGGCTCGCCTCAAGGTCCGGTAGTACTCGTCCTTGTTCTCCTCGATGACCCGCTCCAGGGAACTGAAGGGCGCGTACTCGTAGCCCGCGCGCAGTAGGAGGAGGGTGGTGAGCACCCGCGACAGCCGTCCGTTGCCGTCCTGGAAAGGATGGATGGCGAGGAAGCGGACCGTGAAGGTCCCGATGACCAGCAGGGGGTGGAGTTCACCGGCCTCCAGGGCCTGACGAGTCCAGCCGACCAGTCCCTCCATCTGGCGCGGGGTGTCGAAGGGGCTGGTGGTCTCGAACACGACCCCCAGACTCTTCCCGTCCGGCGCGAAGGCCTCGACGTGGTTGGGGAGCTTCTTGTAGTGGCCGCGGTGGCGCTGGTCTCTGGTCGAGTGCCGGAGCAGGAGGTCGTGCAGCTGCTTGAGGTGGTTCTCGGTGAGGCTGAGCTCGCGCCAGGACTCGAAGACCAGCTCCATGGCCGCGGCGTAGCCGGCCACCTCCTGCTCATCGCGGGACCGGAAGGAGCGGACGTCGATCCTGGAGAGGAGCCGGTCCACTTCGGCGTCGGAGAGCTTCGCTCCCTCGATGCGGGTCGAGGAGCCGACCGACTCGATGGTCGCCACCCGGCGCAGCGCCGAGAGCCGGTCGGGCGCCATTCGGCCGAGCGCCTGCCACCGTCCCTTGAACTCGTCGAGCGAGGCGATGAGGCGCAGGAGCGCTGGCGTGATGGTGAGCGAGGAGAGCGGGTCCATGGCTACCCGCGAATATACCCATTCATGACCGATACGCAAAACGGGTATGAGCGGCTACGGCCATGGGTGGCTTCAGCCAAGGACCGGGTTGGCGCGGGGGGGGGGGGGGGGGGGGGGGGGGGGGGGGGGGTGGAGCGGGGGGGGGGGGGGGGGGGGGGGGGGGGGGGGGGGGGGGGGGGGGGAGGTCCGGGTAGGATAGGGACAAACGTAACACGGAGGCCGTCATGCCCAAGACCGTCGAGACCTACCGGACCACCAAGGCCCTGCGCGAGTTGGTGCGGCGCGCGGCCAAGGTGGTCGACAAGCGACCCTCAGAGTTCCTGAGGCAAGCCGCCGAGGAGAAGGCGCGGGCGGTCCTGCGCGACGCGGCGGGCGAGAACCTTCGCAGCCTTCTGGCGCGCCTACCTCCTGGTCGTGCTGCCAGCGAGGCTGTGGCCGAACGGCTCGGCGAGAAGGCCGCCCAGGCGGCGAGGAAGGGCGGCGCGTGAGGGTCGTCATCGACTCGTCGGTTGTCGTGGCCGCGCTGGCCACACCCAACCCGGAGTCGGCGTCCCGCGTGGTGCTCGCCGCGGTTGCGGCTGGGGTCGTGGAGCTGGTCATCACCGACGAGTTGGAGGCCGAGTACCGCCGTGCCGTCGAGTACCCGCAGGTCAGGCGCTACGCTGCCAAGGTCGACCGGCAGGGGTTCGTCGATGCCATCGTGGCTTCGGCCGGGCGGGTCGAGGCCGGCTCTGCTGCTGGCTCGGTACCCGCCGACCCCGGAGACGACAAGGTGGTGGCGGCCGCCTTGGCGGGTCGGGCGGCCTTCGTCGTGACGCTGCACCGCCACCTGCTCGAGCTTGGCGGGCTCGCGGGCGTCCTGGTCCTGAGGCCAGGCGACTTCTTGCGGGAACTGCGGGCGACGCACTGATTGGTCCGGGCTGGACCTCGCCGAGAGCAATGCAGCGGTCACAGTCTGGTGGGGAGGTGGACCCAAGGCATTCGAGCCGCCGTTCAGATCCGACAGCAGGACTTGATTGCAGTGACTGGGGACCATTGATTCAGGCAGGCGGCCCCGAACCCCCTGTCAATGGGCCAGCTGGTGGTCACCGATGGTGAACGGCTGGTCCGGGTGCCTGGTGTTCCAGGTGTTGACCACGTCCAGCAGGTCGCCGTTGCTGGGGAAGAGCGGAAGCCCAGCCGACGCCGATCACGGCCCACCCCGCGGTCCGGCGCGTAGCCAATCGATCGGCCATCGGTCCCACCGCCTGGTCGCTCTTCACCAGCTCCGCGAGGTGGTCGACGTCCTTGACGTAGATGGTGGCGCGAAGATCCGGCGCCTTGGCCGGTCCAGGAGCCATCACCGCAGCACTCAACCCTGCCGGGGAGGCGGTTGACACGACCGCTGGAGCAGGAGCGGTGGCGACCGGGAAGGTCAGGTCATGCTCCTCGATCCAGCCGGCCCGCCCATCGGCGAGCCGACCGACTCGATGGTCGCAACCCGGCGCATGGCCGAGAGCCGGTCGGGCGCCAGCCGGCCGAGGGCTACGTCAGGAGCCTGCGCACACAGGGTGCAGTTACGAGGCGTGCCGCACCCAGTCGATGATGGCGGCCCGGAGCGCCGAGTGCAGGGTGAGTCCCTGGGCTTTGGCCTGCTTCTCGAGCTGCCTCCAGACAGGGGCAGGGAACCTGATGGACCGCGGCTGGGTCGGGCCTGTCTCGGTGCCCTTCTTCGGCCGACCCCGGCGGACGTGGACGATGCCTTCCGCTGCGACGCGGGCCGCGTAGGGGTTGCGACGGACCTTGGCCAGAGCGAAGTCGACCTCCGGGATCTCGCGGAGCGAGGCCTTCGACGGCTCCCTGGGCTTACTCACCTTCTTCATCGCGTCTCCTCTCATGGAACGTGGCGCGGCGCGCGCTGACGAGCCGGATGGTGTCGTCGTTCAGTTCGATGTGGACCACCATCAGCACCCGCAGCGGTCTGACAGGCCGAGGAGCAGCGTGCGCTCCTCGTGGGCCGCGTCCAGGATGACCAGCGCGAGCGGGTCGGCGAAGACGGTCGCGGCCTCCCCGAAGATCACGCCGTGCTTCTTCGCGTTGGAGGCGGCCTTGCGAGGGTCCCAGGTGAAGTTCACCGAGTCAAGTGTAACACTCTAAGGACCGTGGCACAAGCCGGACGGTTCGTATCAAGGAGCCTGATCCACGCTTTCGAACGAACGATCCACCTGGTGGACCATGGTGGCGCGCAAAGGCGAAGGCCGCGAACCCGTGAGGATCCGCGGCCTTCAGTTGTCGGGGCGACTGGATTTGAACCAGCGACCACTTGCACCCCAAGTGCGCCCGGGGGGTTTGGCAGGCGATGCACGCGGTTGCAAGGTCTTGCCGAGGCAGGGGATTCGGGTAGCTGCGGGTACCGGCCCATGCCGATCACTGATTCCGGAGCAAGCCGATCACCCATTCCGGAGGAAGCCGATCACCGATTCCGGAGCAAGCCGATCGCTGAACGCATGACCCGGTAGCCAGCCTCAGGGC
>JAJZQX010000022.1:0-38979 GCA_021806645.1 Myxococcales bacterium
GCGGGCCCCGCCGCCGCGGGCTCCGCCGCCGCCGGCCGCGCAAGCAGCCGAAGGCCCGGGGCCCCGGCTGCCGCGCCGCAGGCTCCGCTTCGCCGAGTTCCTCTACTACTCCGGGCGCGTCGGCTGGCAGTCCTACGTCGCCGCGGTGGCCTGGCAGCGCAGCCAGCGCCCCGCCATCGGCCGGCTCGCGGTCGATCTGGGGCTGCTCGGCCAGCGCGACGTCGCCGAGTTGCTGGAGCGGCGGCGGCGCGAGGGGGCCCAGGCCGAGCCGTTCGGCGAGTTCGCGGTGCGACGCGGCTTCCTCACCCGCGCGCAGCTGCTCGGCCTGATCGGCCGGCAGCACCGTGGACAGCGGCGCATCGGCCTGTTCTTCCTCGAGCGCGCCCTCCTGACCGCGGACGAGCTGGAGGGGGCCCAGCTGGCCCTCTTCGGGCACAACGCCCGTTACGCGGCGAAGGTCGCCTGATCGGCCTGCACGGAACGTGGTGTCGGGGAAGCGTTCGCGGTCCGTGAGAGGCGCTCGCTGCGACGAGACGCCACACCGGAGTGCGTCCCAATGCCGCAAGGGACCCCATCCACGATCCGTGTAAGTTGCGCCTTCCCGGGATCCTCCGGAACCCCCTCGAAGGAGCAGACCATGAAGCGTCTCGTGTCCGCCGTCGTCGCCGTCCTCTTCGCCGTCACGGTCAACGCCGCCAACGCCCCGACCGAGCCCAAGGTCCTGCCGGCCAAGCAGGGCAACGTCACCTTCAAGCACACCACGCACAGGGACGTGAAGTGCGAGAGGTGCCACGGCGCCGGCGAGCCGAAGGCCCTCGGCAAGCTGGCGAAGGACAAGGCCCACGCCCTCTGCCAGACCTGCCACAAGGAGAACAAGAAGGGCCCGACGAAGTGCGTCGACTGCCACAGGAAGTAGTCGCGTCACCCGCCGGCTGGTCCGGCACCCGCACCTGAAGCGCCCGCGTGGCCCGTCCAGGCCGACCGGGCGCTTCGTCCTTCCTGGGGCGCCGCCCGGTGAGCGGTCAGCCGCGGCGGAACAGGAGCAGGTGGTCGCCCGGCTCGCGCCCCGCCTGCCGGGACTCGAGCCGCAGGCCGCGGGCCTCGGCCGCCTCGAGCAACGGCGCCAGGGGCCGGATGCCGAGCACGGGATCGTGGGCGCGCAGCTCGGCGTCGAAGCGCGCCAGGCGCGGCGACGGCGGGCCGTCCAGGAACGGGCCGTAGAGGAGGAGCGACGCTCCCGCGGGCAACGCGGCGGCGCCGTCGAGCAGCGCCTCGCCGGCCGCCGGGGGCGCCACGTGGAGCACGTTCACGCAGACCAGGAGGTCGGCGGCGATCCGGCGCCAGGCCGGCGCCAGCAGGTCGAGGTCGAGTGGCGCACGCAGGTTGGGAAGGCCGGCCTCGTCGCGCCAGGCGCCGATGCTGGCGCGCGCGACCGGATCGGGATCGGAGGGCTGCCAGTCGAGCCCCGGGAAGGCCCGGGCCAGCGCCAGCGCGTGCTCGCCCGTGCCGCTGCCGAGCTCCAGCGCCAGGCCGTGGTCCGGCGCGACCGCGCGCAAGGCCCCCAGCAGGAGTTCGCGATTGGCCAGCGCCAGCCGGGCGGTCCGCTTCGTGGCAGCGCTCACGCCCCACATCATGCCTCGCCCGGGCGCCTCGCACGGGATAGAAGGACTGGATGCGTCGCTTCCGGGCCGCTGGCGTCGTGGCGTCGAGCCGGTCACCGATCCCTGTCCCTTCATGGAGCTGCCGAAGGCCGGCTGGTTCCACCGGGTGCACGGCTTCCTGCGTGGGCACCGCAACGGACCCTGAGGTCCCCCCATGTCCGCGTTTCCGCTCGCCCTGGTGACCGGCGCCAACCGCGGCCTCGGTCGCGCCGTGGCCGAGGCGCTGGCCCGGGACGGACACCGCGTCCTCCTGGCCGGCCGCAAGGGGCCCGACCTGGCCCGCGAGGCGGCCCGGCTCAACGCCGCCTCGCTCCATGCCGCGCCGCTCACGCTCGACGTCGGCGATCCGGCCTCCATCGCCGCCGCGGCGGCGTCGCTCGCGTCCGGTCCACCCATCGACGTGCTGGTCCAGAACGCCGGCGTCTACAGCCAGGACTCCGATCGTGGCGCCGCGCGCCGCACCCTCCTCACCAACCTGGTGGGCCCGATCCGGCTCACCGCCGTCCTCGCGCCGCTTCTCGCCGAGGGCGCGCGGGTGGTGCTGGTCTCGTCGTGCATGGGCGAGCTGTCCTGCCTGCCGGCCACCTGGCGGCGAGAGGTGGAGCGGGCCAGCAGCGACGCCGAGCTCCTGGCGGTCGCCGATCGGTTCGTCGCCGCCGCCGAGGAGCAGCGCGAGGACGGCGTGGCCACGCTCGCCTACCGGATGTCGAAGGCGCTCCTCAACCGGCTCGCCCGCCGGCTCGCCGTCGAGCTCGCGCCGAGCGCCATCCTCGTCAACGCCGTCTGCCCGGGGTGGGTGCGGACCGACATGGGCGGCCCGGGCGCGACGCGGTCGATCGAGGAGGGGGCGCGCAGCATCCTCTGGGCCACCGCGCTGACCGCCGGCGGGCCGACCGGCGGGTTCTTCAGGGACGGGCAGGCGATCGGCTGGTAGCCCTACCGGCGCAGCACGAGCGCCGCGCCGGGGTGGTGGAGGCGGAAGCCGGCGGCTGCGCCACCGCGGGGGCAGGCGAACTCAGGCCTGGTGAAACGCGTCGGGGTGGGCCAGCTCGGGGAGCGGTCGCGGCTCGACGCCGATCCGGATGGCGGTGAGCGTGCCGTCGGGCTCGAGGACGACCCGCTGGCAGTCGCCGATGTTGCCGATCCCCTGCTTGCGGAGCGCCGAGCGGAGCTCCGCCAGCGTGAGCCGCTCGCTCCGCAGCGCCCCGGTATGGACCCGCCCGTCGGTGACCAGTCGCAGGGGGCGGCCCTGCACCAGGCGATCGATCCAGCGCCAGCGCCAGGCGGCGTAGCCGACGGCGCGGTTGACGAGGAACAGGGTGGCGGCGCTCACCAGTCCGCCGCCCAGCGAGTTGTCGCCGGCGTTGAGCGAGTTCTGCACCGCGTTCGACACCAGCAGGAGCAGGACCAGGTCGAAGCTGGTCATCTGCCCGAGCTCGCGCCGCCCGGAGAGCCGCAGGGCGGCGAGGAGGAAGAGGTAGACCACGACGCCGCGGAGGACCAGCGCCCAGAGTGGCGCCTCGGGGATGAGCAGGGTGGGCATGGGGGGGAGCATACCCGGCCATCTGACCCCTCATCTGAGCCGCCACCCCCGGGAGGGCTCCGCGGGGAGGGCCGGGTAGTGACGGCATGGACGAAGGACGCTCGCCCCATCCCGCATGCCCGGCAACCAGTCTCACGGTGCCCTCCAGCTACAGGTCCGTCCCGTCCGGCTCACAGCCACGGCCAGCGTGAACGACGCCTCCCGGTCGACGAGCACGATCCGCTGCCCCGGCGGCAGCAGCTTCCGGAGGGCGTTGGCGGCCGCGACGCCACCGATGCCGCCGCCCAGGATGAGAACCTTCGATTGGACCATGACGCCCTCCTTCGTTCCCAAAGTTCAGCCGGGCCGCGCCAGCGCGCCCTTTAGAAGGCGGAGCACGGACTCCAGCTCGTCCCAGGTCGTGGTCCGTCCGAGGCTGAAGCGCACCGCGCCCATCCCTTCGCCGGGGGGCACGCCCATGGCCGCCAGCACCGAGGACAGCTCCACCGAGCCCGCGTGGCAGGCGGAGCCCGTCGAGGCGGCGACGCCAGGGAGGGCGGCCAGCACCTCCGCGCCCACCCGCCCGACGAAGTTCACGCTGGAGGTGTTGGGGAGCCGCTCGGCCCCCGCGCCGTTCACGGTGACCCCGGCGCCGAGCGCGGCGCGCAGGCCGGCCTCGAAGCGGTCGCGCAGCGTGCGGACCGCGTCCATGCCGATCCACCGACCCGCGACCTCGCAGGCGGCGCCGAGGGCCACGTCGAGGAGCAGGTTCTCGGTCCCCGCCCGTCGGCCCGACTCGTGCCCCGCCCCGTGCATGAAGGGCTCGAGGCGGGTGCCGCGCCGGATGTAGAGGGCCCCGACGCCCTTGGGCGCGTGAAGCTTGTGCCCCGCCACCGAGAGGAGGTCCACGCCAAGCTCGTCCACCCGGGCCGGGATCTTGCCGACGCTCTGGGCGGCGTCGGTGTGCATGAGCGCGCCGGCCGCGCGGGCGATGGCCGCGATCTCGGCGATGGGCTGGACCGTCCCGACCTCGTTGTTGGCGTGCATGACGCTCACCAGGATGGTGCGGGGCGTGATGGCGCGCCGGACCACCTCGGGGTCGACGCGGCCCTGCCGGTCCACCCCGACCACCGTCACCTCCGCGCCCAGCGACCGCAGGAACTCCAGCGGCTTCAGGACCGCAGGATGCTCCACCGCGCTGGTGACCACGTGGTCGCCACGGTCCCGGCCGGCGAAGAAGGCGCCCTTGAGGGCGTGGTTGTTGGCCTCGGTGCCGCCGCTGGTGAAGACGATCTCGTCGGGCTGGGCGCCGAGGAGCGCCGCCACCTGGCCGCGGGCCCGCTCCACCGCGGCCTTGGCCGGCGCGCCCGCCCAGTGGTGGCTCGACGGGTTGCCGTGGTGGTCGGTGAGGAACGGCCGCATGGCCGCCACCGCCTCGGGGGCGATGGGCGTGCTGGCGTTGAAGTCGAGGTAGATCTGCTGGTCCTGCATGGGGTCCCGCCCTCCCGACCGCCGGCCGGAGCCGCTCACGCGCTGGTCCGCTCCACCGGCAGGCCGAGCGCCGCCCAGTCGAGCACGCCTTCCTCCAGTCGAACCGCCTTGAATCCGCGCGCCCGGAGCTGCTTCACCGCCTCGATGGCCAGGACGCAGTACGGACCGCGGCAGTAGGCGACGACCTCGCGGCGCTTCGGCAGCCTGGCGAGCCGCCGGGCCAGCTCGGGAAGCGGAACCGAGAGCGCTCCGGCGATGTGGCCCGACACGAACTCCTCGGCCGGACGAACGTCGAGCAGGGTCACTTCGCCCTTGCGCACCCTGACGCGGAGCGCGGCCTCGTCCACCGGCTCGAGCTGCGAGTTCTGGGCCAGGAAGTCCCGGGTGATCTTGGCCACCTCGGCGAGGCGGGCCTCCGCCACCCGGCGAACGGACAGCAGGAGGTCGGCCACCGACGGGTCGGCCAGGCGATAGGTGACGAAGAGCCCATCCCTGGTGGACTCGACCAGCCCGGCTCCCCGGAGCACCTGCAGGTGCGCGGAGGTGTTGGCCAGGGTCATGTCCGCCAGGCGCGCCAGGGCCTCGACGGTGCGTGGCCCCTGCGAGAGCAGCTCCACGAGCTCGACCCGGTGCGCGCTGGCGAGCGCCTTGGCGACCCGGGCGAACTGCTCGTAGATGGCGGTCTTGAAGCGGCGGCCGGGCGTGGGGGGCACGGGAACTCCTGTATTCGCTCAGGCCCTTGAGTATGCGGGCCAGCGCTTCCGGTCAAGCACGCCGGGGAGGCGCCGCCGGCGTGCTCACGGGGCTTGACCCCCGCGGCCGGGTGAGTATTCTAGTAGTTGTTTGAGCAGTAGATCCAGTCGCGCCGGCCACCCCGGGGCGGCGCCACCAGCCAGCCGGAGCCCACCCATGAGCGTCCTCATCGTCTTCAACCGCGAGCCCTACGACGGCAGCGACGTCACCTGGAATGGCCTGCGCCTGGCGGGCAAGCTTCGCGAGAACGGCCAGGAGGTGCGGATCTTCCTCATGAACGACGCCGTCGACATGGCCCGGGACGTCTGCAAGAAGCCGGACGGCTACGACCAGGACCTGGTCCAGCTTCTCAAGGGGCTGATCGAGCAAGGCGTTACGGTGAAGGTCTGCGGCACCTGCATGGCGCGTTGCGGGATCCACAAGAACCAGCCGTACTTCCCAGGTGCCGAGAAGTCCACGATGGCCCAGCTCGCCAGCTGGGTGGCCGAGAGCGATCGGGTCATCTCGTTCTGAGCCTCCGGCCAGGCTCTCCGCAACCCGTGGCATCGCCGCCGCGGCGCGAGCCGGTGCGGGCGAATCATGGTTCCTCCCTTTCGAACCGGCCGTACCGGAGCGCCAAGGTGGGCATCACCAGCAGGTTGAGCGCGGTGGAGGTCGCGAGGCCTCCGAGGATCACGATCGCGAGAGGTCCCTCGATCTCGCGTCCCGCCGCTCCGCTGCCGAGGGCCAGCGGCAGCAGGCCGAGCGCGGTCACCAGGGCGGTCATCAGGATCGGGGCCAGCCGGTCGGAGGCCCCACGCAGCGCCGTCTCCAGGGTCCACGCCATCCCCTCGACGGCCACCAGCCGTTCGTAGTGCGAGATCAGCATGATGGAATTCCGCAGCGTGATCCCGAACAGGGTCACGAAGCCGACCATGGAGCCGAGGGACAACTTGCCTCCCGTCGCGAAGACCACCAGGACCCCTCCCACCAGGGCGAAGGGGAGGTTCGCGAGGACCAGCAGCAGGTTCCGGCCGTTCTGGAGGACGATGGACAGCAGCAGGATGACGCCGACGGCGGCCAGCAGGGAGTGGAGGGCCAGGTCCCGCTGCGACCTGGCCTGGGCGGCGGAGGTCCCACCGAACTCGACGTAGGTCCCGGGAGGGAGGGGCACCCCCGAGCCCACCCGCCTCTTCGCCTCGGCGACGAAGGAATTGACGCCGCGTCCGGCCACGTTGCAGGTCACCGCCTGGACCCGCCTCGCCCCGTCGTGCAGCACGACGTACCGCCCGGACGTCTCGTAGATGTCGGAGAGCTGCCGGAGTGGGACGTAGCTCCCCGCGGCATTGCGGAGGGGCAGGTCCCCGACGCCGGAGACGGTCCCCCGGTCCCCGGCATCCAGGATCACCGAGACGTCGTGGACCCGCCGGCCGTCGAAGACCTGGCCGACGATGTCGCCCTGATAGGCGGTGCGGACCGCTTCGAGCACGTCGACCGCGGAGAAACCCCATCTCGCCAGGTCGTCCTTCCGGAGCTGGACCACGAGCCGCGGCGTGCCCGGCGCGGACTCGACCTGGACCTCCGTCGCCCCGGGGACGGACCCGAGCACCCGGGCCACCTCGCGGGCCTTGGCGTCCAGCACGTCGAGGTCGTTCCCGTAGAGACTGGCCACGACGGAGGCCGTGTACCCGGACAAGGTCTCCTCCACCCGCTCCGTCAGGAAGGTCTTCACGGCGAAGTTGACGCCCGCGAAGCGCCCCAGCACGCCGCGGATCTGCGCCAGGGCGGCCTCCCCCTGGGCGCCGCCGAGCGGCTTGAGGTCCACCTCGAACTCCGAGTCGTGGGTCCCCAGGATGTCGTCCGCCTTCTCCGCCCGCCCCGCCCGCTGCGCCACGGAGCGGACCTCGGGGAGCTTGAGGAGCTCCCGGGTCACGCGGCCTCCCAGCCGCATCGATTCCCGGAGCGACGTCCCGGGGACGGCCGCCATGTGGACGAGGAAGTGTCCCTCCTGGAGCTCGGGGATGAACGACCGGGTGAAGAACGGCACGGTCGCCAGGCCGCCGGCGGTCATGAGCAGCACGCCCGCCAGCACCGTCCGTGGATGGCGCTCCACCTTGCGCAGCAGGGACTCGTATCCCGCCCTCAGCCATCGCACCACCGGCGGCTCCGCCTCCCGCAGCTCCCCGCGCCCGAGGACGAGGAGGCACAGCGCGGGCGTCACGGTGAGCGCGACCAGCAGCGAGGCGAGGATCGCCAGGATGTAGGCCGTGCCGAGTGGAGCGAACAGCCGACCCGCCAGCCCCGAGAGGGTCAACACGGGGACGAAGACGAGCACCACGGCGAAGGTGGCGTACACCACGGCGCTTCGCACCTCGATGGAGGCGTCCAGCACGACCCGCGACAGCGGGAGGGGATGGTCCTGGCGGCGGTTCTCCCTCAGGCGCCTGGTGATGTTCTCCACGTCGATGATGGCGTCGTCGACGACCTCGCCGATGGCGATCGCCAACCCTCCCAGGGTCATGGTGTTGAGGCTCAGGCCCAGCCGCTCGACGACCGTGACCGCCGCCAGCAGCGACAGCGGGATGGCCGTGCAGGAGATCGCCGCCGTCCTCAGGTCGAAGAGGAACAGGAAGATCACGGCGACGACCAGGGCGGCACCGAGTAGCAGCGAGGACTTCATGTTCCCGATCGCGGTCCGGATGAAGTTCGCGGTCCGGAAGAGGTCCGGGTGGAGAGCGACGCCCTGGGCCTCCAGCGTGGGGCGCAGCTCGTCCAGCGCCCGGTCCACCCGCCGGGTCACCTCGACGGTGTTCGCCCCGTACTGCGCGGAGATGACCAGGATGACCGCCGGCTTCCCCATGACGGCGGCGGCGCCGATGGGGGGTTCCGGAGCCTCCACGACCGAGGCGACGTCCGACAGCGTCACGTTGGCGCCGTTCCGGTGCACGACGACGGTGGCGGCGATCTGGGCCGGCGTGACGGCCTGCCCGCGGGTCTCCAGCTCGATGCGCTGGTTCGTGGTGTCGATGAAGCCGGCCCCCAGGACGCCGGTGGCCCGGCGCGCCGCGGTGAGGACGTCCCCCAGGGCCAGGTGGTGTCGGATCAGCCGATCCGGGCGGAGCTGGACCTGGAACTGCTTCACCTCCCCGCCGAAGACCGGGACCTTGGCGACACCGGGCACGGCCAGCAGCCGCTGCTTGACCGTCCAGTCCGCGACGGTGCGGAGGTCCATGAGCGAGTGCGTCTCCGAGGTCAACCCGATCACGAGGGCGACGCTCGTCGAGGAGGTCAGTGGGGTCATGGCCGGCGCGGCGATCCCCTTCGGCAAGCGCCCTCCGACGCCGGAGAGGCGCTCGGCCACCACCTGCCGGTCCCGGTAGATGTCGCTGCCCGACCTGAACGTCACGGTGATGACCGAGAGACCATGCATGGACCCCGAGCGGAGCGATCCGATCCCCGGCACGCCGTTGATGGCGTTCTCGATGGGCTGGGTCACCAGCAGCTCGACCTGCTCCGGCGCCAGCCCCGGCGCCTCGGTCTGGATGACGACCTGTGGCGGCGCGAACTCGGGGAAGACGTCGTACCGCGCCCCGAGGAGCGCGTAGAAGCCGTACCCGAGCAGCATGCAGGCCAGGGCGATGATCGCGCCCCGGAAGCGGAGCGAGAAGCGGACGATGGCGTTCAGCATGTCACGGCCCCCTGGCCCGCCACCCCGGGCCCCCTCAATCCCCGACCTGGATCCGGGAACGGAATTCCTCGGACAGGAGAAGCTGGGCGCCGGTCACCACCAGCCGGTCCCCGGGCGCGAGACGACTGGTCACGAACCAGCCCCCACCGACCGGCGTGCCGGTCTCGACGTCCCGGCGGAAGAACCGGGCGGGCCCTTCTCTCATGTAGATCCACCCCTTCCCCTGCCACCAGACCACCGCCGAGGCGGGGATCGTCGTCCCCTCGCGCTCCGGGCCGACCGCCAGGAAGACGGCGGCATCCATCCCCGGAAGCAGCGATCCCGCCCGGCCGGACGGCGCGACATAGAAGAAGCTCATCCCCTGGATCCGGGGGTCGGTGGCGGGCGCGGGAGAGACGAGCGTGGCGCGGACGGAGTCTCCGGTGGGCCCCCTGACGGTAGCGCTCTCCGGCGGAGACGGCAGGCTCGTTCCCGACGGGAGGGTGACCAGGACCAGGAAGTCCCGCTGCCGGATCAGCCGTTCCAGGGAGGGAGAACCCGCGGCGATCCAGCCGGCGATCACGTTCCCCCACCTCTGCGCGGCGGTGCCTTCCAGGGATCGCAGGGCATCCCGCGCGGCCCGGGTGCCGGCGAGGTCCGCGCGCCACTTCGCCTCGCCCGCCTCGAAGCCCCTGTCGGAGACGTTCCGGTCCTCCTGGTGGAGTCCCTTCAGGCGCTGGTATTCCTTCCCGGAGGCGTCCAGGCTCGCCTGCGCCTCCTCCAGCCGTCCCTTGGCCGAGGCGTAGCCGTTGAGGAAGCCGGCGAGGTCCTGGAGCGGGAGGACGGTTCCGTAGGCCGTGATCTCCGCGGCATGCCGCGTGGCCTCCAGGGGGACCGCGACGATCCCCATCCGGTCCTGCGTCTCCCGGTCGAGGGTCACCACGGCCTCCCCTCCCGAGGTCGAGACGCGCGACGCCGACTTCACCGGGAGTTCCCGCGCCCTCTCTTCCGCCAGGTCCTTTCGCCCCACCAGGTAGGCCCAGACCAGGACGGCGCAGGTCCCCGCCAGCACGCCAGCCGTCAGGGCGATCTTCACTCCTCGTTGGAGCTTCATGGCGATCCCCCTGCCCCCGATCGCGGGGGCTGCTCCGGTACCGGCGGGAATTCCTCCGCTGGAACGAGCGGGCGCTGCACCGCGTCTTCCAGGAGCCCCACGGCCCGCTGGACCTCGGCCAGGGCCTCCAGGCGGGCCAGCGCGTCCGCTTCGAACTCGAGCCGGCCGCCGAGGAGCGTCAACCGATCCGTCTCCCCGGCCCGAAACAGCTCCTGCTCCGCTTGCCGGCGGCTTCGCTGGGCCGCCAGCAACGTCTCCGCCGCCTCGAGCTTCCCGAGGCTCTCCCGGTACCCGGCCAGGGCCCGGTCCACTTCACCGATCACGCGGGACTGCAGCGCTGTGAAGCGGGCGGCCGACTCCGCCCGGCGCGCCTCCGCCTCCGCGATGGGGCCCTGGTTCCGGTTCAGGACCGGCAGCGTGACGGAGAGGCTCATGAACCACTTGTCGTCCCCCTGGTCCCACGTGTACCCGGGCCCCAGGTGGAGGTCTGGATACTGCCGGGCGATCTCCAGTTGAAGGGACGACTGGGCCGCCTCGTATCCCGCGAGGGACGCGAGGATGTCGGGGCGATTCAGCAGCGCCTCCCGCCGCACCGCCGCCGGGGGGAGCGCCGCGGGCAACTCGTTCACGAGACCCAGGACGAGGTCGTGTCCCTCGAGGGCGGCCACCGGCAGGCCGACGGCGCCGGCGACCGCCACCCGCGCCTCGGCGACGCGCTTCCCCGCCTCCCACGCGAGGAGGACCGTCCGATCCAGGGAGATCCGGGCCAGGGTGACCTCGGGCCGGGAGACCTCCCCCGCCGCCAGGCGATTCTCCAGCGCCCCGACGAACTCCGCCTCGATGGCACGCTGCCTCTCCCGGAGGGCCGCCACCTGGACGGCCGTGTCGAGTTCGAGCATGCGGCTCCTCAGGCGGCTGCGGACCTTCCATGCCGCTGCGGCGATGTTCGAGCGCGCGGCCCGCGCGAGGTGTCCGGCCCGCGCCACCCGGTATCCCCGCTTGCCGGCGGTCTCCAGCGGGACGTCGAGCGAGAACCCGAAGATCCAGGGCGAGATCCCGCTCGCCGGGCCCGCGTTGAATCCGGGGGCGAAACCGACCCGGGGGTTCGGGCGCTGTCCCGCCGAGATCACCCCCGCCCTGGCGACATCCCACTCGGCCCGCGCGACGTCCAGATCGGGGTGATAGTAGAAGGCGGCGAGGGTCAGCCTCCGGAGATCCCATGGCGCGGTGGGGCTTTCGGGAAGACCCCTGGGCCGATTCCGCTCGATGAACTCCTTCAGCCCCGGATCATCCAGCGTCCGGGACTCGAGGCGGGAGAGCGTCTCGGAGGGGACGATGGGCTTTGGCGTGTAGGCGGCGCACCCGGCCAGCGAGACGAGGGAAACGGCCAAGCAGGGGATCAGCCTCATTCTTCCAAGATACAGGCGCCTGTGCCGGCGTGCCATCACCGTCCTGGCGGGCGGGACCCGCACCCGCTGCGGCACCAGGTGCCCGAATGGAGCCCGTGATGGATGAGCTCCGCCGTCGAACGCCCAGTTCCTGACGGACCGGGATGGCGGGGCGCGCGTCGCCCGGGCTCTCGACGAGCACGCCCAGCGCAAGCACCTCTTCCGTATGACCACCTGGTCGCGCCGCCAGCCACGGTCCGTGTCCCTCGGTCGGCTCGCGCGGGCGGTTCACGCCCGCCTGACCCTGGGCTAGAGTACCCGGCTCCGGACGTCTTCACCTCGCGGAGCGCCCCTGGCTGGCTGGACCCCCACGATCTTCCTCGACCCGAAGAGCCGGCACCCGGTCTTCGTCCAGATCGCCCAGGCGCTGCAGGCCGAGATAGAGCGCGGCCGGCTGCGGCCCGGGGATCCGCTCCCCGGCTATCGCACCCTGGCCGAGCAGCTGGGTGTATCGCGCAACACGGTGATGGCGGCCTTCCGCGAGCTGCAGGAGCAGGGCTACCTGGTCTCCACGCCGGGTGAGGGGAGCCGGGTGGCCGCCTCGCCCCCTTCGCGCGCCCGCGGCGCGCCGCCTCCGGCCATGGGCTTCGACCTCGGCACGCCGGCCCGCCCCGAGGATCCGCCCGCGCCCGGCCACCTGCTGCGGGTCGGGTCGGGCCTCCCAGACCCGCGCCTCCTGCCGGGCGCGGCGCTGGCCCGCGCCTACCGCCGTGCCCTGACGGTGAACAAGCAGAGCGCGCTGACCATGGAGGACGCCCAGGGCCACCCCCGGCTGCGCGAGGCGCTGGCGGCCATGCTCGCCGCAACCCGGGGCATCGCCGCCGCGGCCGAGCGGATCCTGGTCACCCGCGGCAGCCAGATGGCCTACTTCCTCACCGCCCACGCCCTCTTCGCCCCGGGCGACGCGGTGGCGGTGGAGGCGCTGGGCCACCGCAACGCCTGGGAGGCCTTCGCCCGCGCCGGCGCCCGCTGCCTGCCGGTGCCGGTGGACCGCGATGGGCTCGACGTCGAGGCGCTGGAGGCGCTGCTGCGGCGCGAGCCGGTGCGGGCGGTGCTGGTCTCGCCGCAGCGCCACTACCCGACGCTGGTGGCGCTCACGGAGGAGCGCCGGGCCCACCTGCTGGAGCTGGCCTCCCGCCACCGGCTGGCGGTGCTGGAGACCGACCAGGACTCCGAATTCCAGTTCGAGGGACGGCCGCCGGCGCCGCTGGCGGCCGCCGACGCCGCCGGCGTGGTGGTCCACATCGGCACCCTCTCCAAGATCTTCACGCCCGGCCTGCGGCTCGGCCTGGTCCACGGCCCGGTGCCGCTCATCGCCCGCATGAAGGAGCTGCGGCTGGTCTTCGACCGGCAGGGCGACCTGGTGCTGGAGCGGGCCATGGCCGAGCTGATGGAGGACGGCGAGCTGACGCGCCACCTCAACAAGATGCAGCAGGCCTACCGGCGCCGGCGCGACGTGCTGGTGGCGGCGCTGCGGCGCGAGCTGGGCGACGCCATCCGGGTCGAGCCGCCCAGCGGCGGCCTGGCCCTCTGGGTCGAGGTGACCGAGGGCACCGACGTGGACCGGCTGGCGGCCCGGGCCCTGGAGCTGGGCGTCGCCGTCCAGCCGGGGCGGCAGTTCGCCTTCGACGCGCGGCCGGTGGCCGGGCTGCGCGTCGGCTTCTCCAACTACCCCGAGCCCGAGCTGGAAGAGGTGGCCCGGCGCCTGGGAGCGGCGCTGCGGTCGATGTCCGGATCATGACCCTGAGACCCGGCGTCCAGGTAGGCGGCTACCAGGTGCTGCGCTCGCTCTCGGCGGGGGGCAACGCCACCGTCTTCGTCGGGTTCGATCCGGTCCTCCACCGGGAGGTGGCCCTCAAGATCCTCTCCGGTCCGCAGGCCCACGACCCGTCGCAGCTGGAGCGGCTGCGCCAGGAGGCGCGGGTGCTGGCCCACCTGGCACATCCGAACATCCTGCAGGTGATCGACCTCGAGCTCTTCGAGGACCAGCCGGTGCTGGTCACCGAGCTGCTGGAGGGGCAGACGCTGCGGGAGCGCCTGGCGGCCGGCCCGCTCCCCGCGCCGCAGGCGCTCGAGGTGGCCATGCAGGTGGCCTCGGCGCTGGCGGCCGCCCACCGGCAGGGGGTGGTCCACCGCGACGTCAAGCCGGAGAACCTCTTCCTCACCGGGGACGGGCACTGCAAGGTGCTCGACTTCGGCCTGGCCAAGCCGCTCGCCAGCGGCGAGAGCACGCGGCTCGGCGAGGCGCTCCAGACCACCGGGGGCCTGCTGCAGGGGACCATCGGCTACCTCTCGCCCGAGCAGATCGGTGGCCTTCCGGTGGACGCCCGCACCGACGTCTACGCGCTCGGGCTGCTGATCCACGAGCTGGTGGCCGGCCGGCCAGCGGGGCGGGGCGCCACCGCCATCGAGCGGCAGATCTCGCTGCTGCGGGATCACCCGGAGCCGCTGCCGCCCGAGGCCGGCGCGCCGGCCGGGCTGGACGAGGTGGTGGCCCGCTGCCTGGCGGTGGAACCGGCCGACCGCTTCACCGACGCGGGGGCGCTGCTGGTGGCGCTGGAGGAGGTGCGCGCCGGGCTGGGGTCGTCTCGCGGCCTGCTGCGCTGGTCATGGCGGCGCCGGTGGCCGGTGGTGGCCGCGGCCATCCTGGCGGGGTTGCTCGGGCTCGGGGCGGGGGCCTGGATCATGTCACGCCCGGTGACGGTCCCGACCTTCCAGCGGCTCACCTTCAAGCGCGGCAACGTGCTGCGCGCCCGCTTCGGCCCCGGCGGGCGCAGCGTGGTGCTGGGCGCCGCCTGGGACGACCGCCCGACCGAGCTGTTCCACCTCGACCTCGCCGGCGGGGAGTCCCGCCCGCTCGGCATCACCAGCGCCGACGTGCTGGCGGTGAGCCGCACCGGCGAGCTGGCCGTGCTCCTCAAGGACCGCTACCTGCGCACCACGCTCGGCTCCGGTACGCTTGCGCGCGTCCGGCCCGGCCAGGGGTCGCCGCGCACGGTGCTGGAGGACGTCTCCGGCGCCGACTGGGATCATGCCGGACAGGAGCTGGCGGTGACCCGGCGGCTGCCGGGGGGCGCTCACGTGCTCGAGTACCCGCCCGGCCGAGAGCTCTTCCGGAGCGCCGGCCCGCTGGCCTGCCCGCGCTTCTCGCCGGACGGGCGGCTCATCGCCTTCATGGGCTCGGCGCCGGCCTTCACCATCTACGTCATCGACGCCGCCGGCGGCGAGGCGCGCACCCTGCTCACCGGGTTGCAGGCCAGCGACCCGTTCGTGGCCTGGCTCCCCTCCGGCGAGGAGGTGGTGGTGGCCGGCAACACCGTCTTCGACTGGATGCCGCCGGTGCTGGCGGTGGGGCTGACCGGGAAGGTGCGACCGCTGGTGCGGTACCCCATGCGAACGCTCCTCCACGACGTGGCCCCGGACGGTCACCTGCTGCTGGAGCGGGAGTTCTTCCGGCGGGAGCTGCGCGTGGCGGGCCCCGGTCCTGGCCCCGGCCGCGATCTCTCCTGGCTCGACGGCAGCCAGGTGGCGGCGCTCGACTCGGCCCGCGGCCAGCTGCTCCTCGACGAGAGCTTCGAGGCGGTGGCGCAGCGGCCGCAGGTGTTCCTGCGCCCGCTCGACGGCCGGCCGGCGGTGCGGCTGGGCGAGGGATCGGCGCAGGACCTCTCCGAGGAGGGCGCATGGGCGGCGGCCATCGCGCCGGATCGGGCCGCAGGGCTGCGCCTCTTCCCCATCGGCCCCGGCATCCGGCGAGACCTGCCGTTGCCCGGCTATCTTCCGGTGGAGGCGCGCTTCCGCCACGGGCGCGCCGAGCTGCTGGTGCTGGCCCACGCCGCCGGTGGCGCCCGCCGGCTGCTGCGCTTGCCGCTGGCGGGCGGGGCGCCGGTGGTGGTCCTCGATCGCGAGGTCACCGGCTTCGCGCCGTCCCCCGATGGCCGGACCGTGGCCACGGTAGACTCCACCGGGCTGCTGACGCTGGTGGAGCTGGACAGCCACCGCGAGCGCCCGCTGGGACGGATGGCCGCCGGGGAGCAGCCGGTCGGCTGGACCCCCGACGGCCATGGGCTGCTGCTGGCCGACCTGGGGCTCATGCCGCTGCGGATCATGCGGCTCGACGTCGCCGGCGGCGCCCGCACCGTCCACCTGGTCATCGCGCCGCCGGATCCGGCCGGCGTCGCCCTCGTCGACCGGGTCCGGGTCGATGACGCGGGGATGCTGGTCGCCTACTCCTTCATCCGCATCACCATGTCCGACCTGCTGCTGGCGGATCCGCTCGAGTAGGCCGCGTCGGCCTCCCGCCCAGCCAGGCCTCGAGCGTCCAGATGGCCCCGGCCACGAGGATGGCGACCGGCACCACCAGCAGGGCGCGGTCGAGCGAGGAGAGGTCGGAGATCCGGCCGATGAGCGGCGGGGAGGGGACGTCGCCGAAGAGGTGGATGGTGAGGATGCTGAGCGCGACCGCGGTGGCCCGCTCGCCGGGCCCCACCACGTTCAAGATGACCGAGTTGATCGGCCCGGTGGAGGCGAAGACGAGCAGCTCCGCCACCACCATGGCCGGGAGGTAGACCGCCGGCCGCGGGTCGGTGAAGACGATCCAGGCCAGCGGCGCCGCCAGCAGCGCCGTGACTCCGGATAGCCAGAGGTAGGCCTGCGCCGAGCGGCGCAGCAGCGCGTCGCCGAGCCAGCCGCCCGCGAAGGTGCCGACGAACCCGGTCACCACCACGATGGCGCCGAACTGGATGGTGGCCTGGGCCGGTGGCTGGCCACGGATCCGCTCCAGGAAGGCCGGCATCCAGAAGGCCATCCCGCCCACGGCGAAGGTGTAGGCGGCATACCCGAGGACCGTCAGGACGTAGCTCCGGTTGCGGACCAGGTGGCCGTAGGCGGCCAGCGCGCCGCTCGGCGCCTCGCCCAGCCCCTCGTCCTGGGCGCCGCGGGGCGGATCGGGGAGCCGGAGGCAGAGGAGCGCGAGCAGGAGGCCGGGGGCGCCGGCGATGAAGAAGGCGGCCCGCCAGCCGAGGGCCTGGTTGACCAACCCACCGATGACGTAGCCGAGCGCCGAGCCGATGGGGATGGCGGAGAAGAAGACCGCCATGACCCGCCCGCGCTGCGTCTTCGGGTAGAGGTCGGCCAGCAGGCTCGGGGCGATGGTGCCGTAGGCCGCCTCGCCGATGCCGACCGCGGCGCGGGCCAGGAAGAGGGCCACGAAGCTGCCGGCGAAGCCGGCCAGCACGGTGGCGAGGCTCCAGACGAAGACGCCCATGGCCACCAGCGCCGGGCGGCCGCGCCGGTCGCCGAGGGCGCCGAAGACCGGGGAGGCGAGCATGTAGACCACCACGAACCCGGTCATGAGCAGGCCGAGCTGGGTGTCGGAGAGGGCCAGCTCGGAGCGCTTGAGGCTCTCGGCCAGGGCCGAGACCACGAAGCGATCGAGGTAGTTGAAGAGGTTGATCAGCGCCAGCACCATCAGCGCGCGGCCGGCGGCTCCGGAGAGGAGCGGGCGCGGCGCCGCGGGGACCGTGGCGGCCGGGGCGGAGGGCATGGAGGAGGAAGGATAGCGGAGGCTGTCTCCGTGACAAGGCCGGGCGCGGGCCGGGCGCGCCTACTCCCAGCCCTCGAACTCGCTCACCACCGGCGCGTGGTCGCTGGTGCCGAACTCGGCCAGCACGCGGCAGCGGCGGGCCTGGCCGGCCAGCGCGCGGCTCGCCACCACGTAGTCGATCCGCCAGCCGACGTTCTTCTGCCGCAGCCCGCGCCAGGGCGGCCACCAGGTGAAGAGCGCCGGGTTGGCGGGGTCGAGCGCGCGCCCCACGTCGACCAGGTCCCGGGCCAGGAGCGCCGCCAGCATGGCCCGCTCGTCGTCGCGCTGGCCGATGGCGCCCGCCCGCCGCTCCTTCTCGTGCACGTCGGCCTCGGTGGCGGTGATGTTGAGGTCGCCGCAGAGCAGCAGCGGCCGCCCCGCCGCCGCGGCCACCCAGCCGTCGAGCGCGTTGAAGAAGCGGAGCTTGGCCTCGAAGTCCTTGCCGCCGTTCGGCACGTAGAGGCAGGCCACCGTGACGCCGCCCACCTCGGCCGCCACCGTGCGCGTCTCGAAGTCGAACGGGGGGTGGAGGAACGCGGGCGGCGCCGTGACCCGGTCGGCGCGCACCAGCAGCGCCACGCCGGAGTAGGCCGACTCGCCGTGCCAGCAACCATGGTAGCCGGGCAGCTCGCGAAGCGACGCCGGGACCTTCGCCGGGGACGCCTTGATCTCCTGGAGGCAGACCAGGTCGGGCGACTCGCGGTCGAGCAGCTCGAGCACCTGCGCCTCCCGAGCCCGGATCCCGTTGACGTTCCAGGTGACTACCTTCACGCGGCGACCTCCGCGAGAGGACCTATCCACACCACTTGCCGATAGCGACCCCGGCGGTGGAGGACGCCCTTTCCGGGGCGTACACGTTCACCTCCGGTGGCCCGCAGCCGCCCGGGGGCGGGGCACTAGCCCGCGAGCAACCGCTCCGCCACCACCAGCGCGTCCACCGCCCAGCAGCTCGGGGGACGCGGCCGCTGGCAGCCCGGCAACCCCGCCACCGGGAAGCAGCTCAACACCGCGTTGCGCCAGCGGAGCGGAAGGCCGTGAATCCCGTGGATGGCGCCCAGCAGCGCCCCGGCGATGGCGGCGTTGGTGTCGGTGTCGCCGCCGCGCCGGACCGTGTCCACCAGCGCCGCCTCCGGCTCGGCGTGGCGCAGCTGGAAGAAGGCGTTCTGGAGCGCCACCGCCACGTGCCCCTGCTGGGTGGCGTAGTCGGGGCGGTGCCTGGCGGACGAGACCAGCGCCCCGATCACCTCGGCGTGGAGCCGCTGCTCCTTCGCGAAGGCCAGCGCCCAGTCGGCCAGCTCCGCCGGCGTCCCGCCCTGCGCCACGGCCCGCGCCACGGCGGCGGTGAAGACGACGCCGGCATCGACGCAGATGGGGTGCGGATGGGTGAGCCGGGCGTCCTCGCGGGCCATGGCCGCCAGCTCGGCCGGCGGCAGCCGGTGTCCGAAGATCCCGAGCGGCGAGATCCGCATCAGCGAGCCGTTGGCGGTGCTCGCCTTCCTGGCCGCGGCCCGGGCCGCGGCGGCCGGATCCTGCCCGGCACGCAGCGCGTCGGCGGCCGGCCCCAGCGCGGCCCGCGTGGTGTGGCCGATGTCGAACGGGTGGGACTCGAACCAGGCGACGTAGGCGCGCGCCGCGTCGCCGGCCTCGAACTGCCCGCGCCGGATCAGGGAGCGAGCCAGCGCCAGCGCCAGCTCCGAGTCGTCGGTCGGCTGGCCGGCCAGCAGGTTCCAGGTTCCGCCGTCCACCAACTCGCGGACGCCGTCGGGGTAGTCCTCGGCGATCTCCTCCTCGCTCTCGAACTCGACGAGGCTGCCGAGGGCGTCGCCGCAGAGCTGGCCGAGGAGCGCGCCCTGCGCTCGGCGCAAGAGTGGCTGGTCGGTGCAGGCGCGGCCCGCGCGAGTCTCCAGCAGCCCGTTCACGGCGCCGACCGGCGCCTGGTCGTGCCGCCGCGACAGCCGCCCGGCCAGCTCGGCCGCCAGGGCGCTGCCGCCGCCGGCCACCGGCCCGATCCTGGTCCTGGCCGCCGGGTGGTAGCGGACCTCCGCGCCGGCGGCGTCGACCAGGGTCAGGCCGGCGCCGAGGAGCAGGGCGTGGCCGGCCACCACGTCGTGGCCGTCGAGCGGCTGGAAGGAGACGGCCGCGTCGGCCTCGCCGGCCGCCACCAGCGCCAGCCGGTAGGCGATCGAGGCGACCGGGCGGAAGCGGCCGGGCGCGAGGGCGAGGCCGCTGGTGAGCGGGTGCTCCTCGGCTGACGGCGAGACCAGCACCACCGCGCCGGGGTGGAGCGCCGCACCGGCCCGGCGCGCGGGGACCGGGGTGCCGTTGCGCGTGACCGGGCCGAGCCCCTCGGCCCAGGTGATCAGGTCCTCGCCGCCGTGCGGGGCGGTGTGGGCCAGCACCACGCCCAGCACCGGGACGCCGTCGCGCAGGAGGCCGATGGAGATCGAGGCGCCGCGCCGTCCGCGCAGGAAGTACCGGGTCCCGTCGTTGGGATCGACCACCCAGACGTGGGGGCCCGGATCGCGTGGGGCCAGGTCGCGAGCCGGCGACTCCTCGGCGATGAAGCCGAAGTCGGGGAAGGCGTCGAGCAGCATCCGGCGCACCGCCTCCTCGGCCTCGCTGTCGGCGGGGCACTGGTCGCCTCCGCCGCGCGGTCCCTCGGGGCGGTGGAACTCGGCCGCCAGCAGGCGGGCCGCCAAGCGGGCCGCGTCGACGGCGACGGCGAGCTGCGGCCCGTAGCCGCCAGGAGGCGGACGGTCGGTGCGTGAGGCCGGGGCGGGCGGGGTCACCGCGCGGAGTGTACGCCGGGCGAGGGGGGCGGGGCGATGACCCGGAGGAGCGCCCGCGGGGGCAGGGCCGGGTGAGGAACGCGCTCAGGAACCCGCGGGGTCGGGAACGGGCGCCGCGAGCACCGGTGGGGCCGGGTCGTCGAGCACCACCCGCACCAGGCGGATCAGCTCGGCGGCGCTGAACGGCTTCCCGAGGAGTGGGGTTCCGGGCTGGAGCACGCCCTGGCTGGCGATCGCCTCCTCGGCGTAGCCGGACATGAAGAGGAGGCGCAGCCCGGGCCGCAGCCGCTGGGCCGCCGCGCCGCACTCCGGCCCGCTCATCTGCGGCATCACCACGTCGGTGAGGAGCAGGTGGAGCTCGCCGGCGTGCTCCCGGCAGACGCGGAGAGCCTCGTCGCCGCTCCCGGCGGCGAGCACGCGATGGCCGGACGCCTCGAGGATCCGGCGGGCGACTTCGCGCACCGCGCTCTCGTCCTCCACCAGCAAGATGGTCTCGCCCCCCCCGGCCACCTTGTCGCGCACCACCGGCATCGGACGGGGCACGGGCGCTGCGACCACCGGCCCACGGGGCAGGATGACCCGGAAGGTGGACCCGTGCCCGGGCTCGCTCTCCACCTGCACCTGGCCGCCGCTCTGCGAGACGATCCCGTAGACCGTGGCCAGCCCGAGCCCGGTCCCCTTGCCCTGGGGCTTGGTGGTGAAGAACGGCTCGAAGAGCCGCGCCTTGGTGGCCGCGTCGATGCCGCTGCCGCTGTCGGTCACGGTCAGCACCACGTAGTCCCCGGGAGGCAGCGGCCCCCCGGCGCCCTGCTCGTGGTTGCCGGTGCCTATGGTGAGCCGCCCGCCGTCGGGCATGGCGTCTCGCGCGTTGATCACCAGGTTCATGATCACCTGCTCCACCTGCGCCAGGTCGGCCAGCGTCAGCCAGAGGCCGGAGGCCAGCGACTTCTCGAGCCGGATGTCCTCGCCGATCACCCGGCGCAGCATCTTCTCCAGCTCCACCACCACGTGGTTCAGGTCGAGCGCCACCGGCTGCAGCACCTGCCTCCGGCCGAAGGCGAGCAGCTGGCTGGTGAGCGCGGCGGCCCGGCGCCCCGCCTTCTCCACCTCCAGGATGTCGTCCCGGACCGGGTTCGACTCGCCCAGCGCCTCCAGGGCGAAGGCCGCATGGCCGAGGATGACCGACAGCAGGTTGTTGAAGTCATGGGCCACGCCGCCGGCGAGCCGCCCGAGGGCCTCGATCTTCTGCGAGACCCGCAGGTTCTCGGCCAGGCGGGCCGCCTGCGCCTCGGCGCGGCGCTGGTCGCTGATGTCGCCGAAGGAGACGACGATCTGCTCGAGCTGGCCGCGTTCGTCGAAGGTCGGGTAGGCGTTTGCCAGCACCCAGCTGGGCGGCGAGCCGTCGCCGCGGTCGATCCCGAAGACGTGGGCGGCGATCGCCTGGCGCGTCGCCGCGACCCGGTTGACCGGGAAGTCCTCCAGCGGCAGCGGCGTCCCGTCCTCCCGGACGAAGCGCCAGGCCGGGTCCACGGCGGTCCGGCCACGCAGCTGGTCGGGGGTGAGGCCGAGGACGCGCGAGGCCTCGGGGTTGCCCATGACGATGCTGGTGTCGGCGGCGTGGACGACGATGCCGACGCCCAGGCTCTCGACGAGCCGCCGCTGCCAGAGCTCGCTGGCCCGCAACGCCTCCTCGGCCTGGAGCCGCAGGGAGATGTCGGTGCAGGTCCCGATCCACTCGGCGATCCGCTCGTCCGGATCGGTCACCGGGACGCCCTGCAGCTCGAACACGCCGTAGTGGCCGTCGGCGCCCCTGATCCGGAGCGTGGTGCGCAGGGTGGTCCCGGTGGCGATGGCCCGGCGCCGGGCCTTCCCGACCCGCTCCACGTCCTCGGGGTGGATGGCCGCGAGCCAGCCGAAGCCGCGGGTCTCCTCCCAGCTCAAGCCGGTGTGGCCCTGCCAGGTCGGCTGCTCCTCCACCACCTCGCCGTCGGCGTTGGTGGTCCAGACGATCTGCGCGGTGGCCAGCACCAGCGAGCGGAAGCGCAGCGCGCTTCGCGTCGCCTCCAGGTCGAGCCGGCTCCGCTCCTCCAGCTCGGCCGCCAGCCTGGCCCCGTCCCGCCCCGCGGCCAGGACCCGGCGCCGCTGCCGCACGAAGGCGAGGAGGCCGAGCCCGGAGAGCAGCAGGCCGGCCAGCACCGTCGCCCGCTCCGCCGTGAGCAGCCGACCGCCCAGGATCACGCCGCCGCCGGCCAGGATCGCCGCGGCGACCACCCAGATGGCCTGGACCAGTCGCCTGTGAGTTTGGCTCGCCACGCATCTCCGGGGGGACCCGACGTCCGACGATCCTTACTTTGGAGGCGAGGCGAGGCGGCTGCAACTATACGGAGCCAGGCGACCGGAGCGGGGGCTCCGGATGGAACCGGGCGGCCTCGCCGCCGCCGGAGTCACTGCCGCAACCAGACCGGCGGCAGGAAGTGGCCGCCCGGCTCCTGGTACCGGATCGACGCCAACCCGTCGGCGATGACCAGGTCGGGGCGGAGGTCGTCGTCCACGTCGGCCGCCACGATCGAGAGCGGCCCCTGGTAGCCGGTGTAGAGGGTGGGCGGGAGGAGCCGGCCCGGTGGGGCTGGTGCCGGCGCTTGCATGAAGACCGCCTCCGAGCCGGGCCACCCGGGGGGGCCGGCACTGGCCACCGCCACGTCGAGCCGGCCATCGCCATCGAGGTCGGCGACCGAGAGCGCCCGCGTGGCCCAGTCGAAGACGTCGTGGGCCACGACCGGGTCGAAGTCGCCGCCGCCAGCCAGCTGGGCCATGACGAGCAGTGAACCACTGGCGTCGGCCATGAGCAGGTCGGGGTGGCCGTCGCCGTCGAGGTCGGCGATCTCGACCGCCACCGGGTAGAGGCCGGCCGGGTAGGAGACGCCGGGGAGGAAGGAGCCGGGCGCCGGGTCGTGGAGCAGGACCACGACGCGACCGTCGGCGGTGGTGGCCACCAGGTCGATGCGGCCGGCGCCGGTCAGGTCGCCGGCCGCCACGGCCACCGGCGCGGCGCCGATGTCGAGGGTGACGGGCGAGGCGAAGGTGCCGGTGGCCGCCGGCGACGGCTGCTGGAAGAAGAGGAGCAGCTTGGTCCCGCTGCTGGCGCCCACGATCAGGTCGAGCCGGCCATCGCCGTCGAGGTCGGCGAGCCGGATCGCCGAGGGGCGCGCGGCGCCGGTGGACAGCAGCCCGGCGGTGCCGAAGGTGCCCGGCGGGCTCGCCAGCTGGAGGTGGACGCCCACCTCGTAGCTGGTGCCGGAAGCGGCGCCACAGGCCACGGCCACGTCGAGCCGGCCGTCGCCGTCCAGGTCGCCCAGGGCGAGCGCCTCGGGGTCGAGGCAGGTGGGGGTCCGGATCGGGCCGTTGAAGGTGCCGGGGGAGACCCGCGACTGCAGCCGGACGGTCAGGTACCCGGGCAGGAAGGCGGACTGGTCGAAGACCGACGTGGCGCTCAGGATGTCGGCGGAGAGGTCCCGATTGAGGTCGGCCACGGCCACCGCCTCGGTGGTCCACCCCTGGTACGGCGGTTCGGAGTAGGTGCAGCCGGTGAACGGCAGCAGGGCCGAGGCGGCGAGCGCGGCGACGACGACACGGGACCGGGAGGCGGGGTGATTCATGGCGGGCTCCGTCGGGGGTGTTCTGGTTCGATCTAGGCCCGCCCGGCCGCCGATGCAAGGTGGGCGCGGGCCGCACCCGTCCCGGGCACGGCGCTCCGGACCAGCGTGGCGGAACGCTACGACCTGGCCGTCCGGCCCGGCCGCCGTCCCACCAGGTAGGCGAGCCACGCCCCCTGGTTGGCCGCGTGGCGGCGCGGGCGGTAGCGCGGCTCGACGCCGGGCGGCTCGACGTCCCACTGGACCTCGATCCGATCGAAGCCGGCCTCGGCCAGCAGGTCGTTCAGCTCTGGCAGCGACCAGAGCCGCCAGTCGTAGGTGAAGGCGCGCGTGAGGCGACGCCCGCCGGGCAGCTCGAAGTGGATGGCGCAGCGGACGCGGTGGGTGATCGGATCGCAGGCCTCGTGCTCCCAGACGTAGGTGACGCCAGCGCCGATGCGGCGCCGCTCGGTGACCGCCTGCTGCGACAGGTGGCCGCCGAAGAGGTCGAGCATGAACAGGCCGCCGGGGACCAGGGCGCGGCGCGCCGCCGCGAAGTAGGCCTTGAGCGCGGCCCGCTCCTGGAAGACCTGGTAGCTGAAGTTGAGCGCGAGGACGGCGTCGAACGGGCCGCGCGGGGCGTGGCGCACGTCGGCGCGGACCAGGCGCAGCCGCTTCGCCGCCGGACCGAGCGCGGGGAGCCGGTGGGTAATCGCCCAGCGGTGGACCGCGGGATCGAGGTCCACCGCCACCGCGGTCCGGTCGGGGCCGGTCTCGACCCAGCTGGCCGAGAGGAGCGCGGTGCCGCTGAAGTCCTCGCGCAGCCGGCGGGCCGGCTGGCCGGCGCGCCGGAGGAGGCGGGTTAGCAGCCCCAGCTCGGCGTGGGGCGACTGGACGGCCCGCTCGTAGAGGACGTGGCGGTCATGAGCCGGGAGCCGGCTCGGCTTGCGGGTCTGGGTCATGGAGCCTTCTGGCCCATCTGGCGAACCCCCTGCGCCATCAGCGGCCGGCCCGGCTCATCCACTCCGCGTGGAAGCGGTCGAGCGCCACGTCGAGCGGGAGCGGGCGGTGGCGCAGCAGCGCGGTGGCCCGGTCCACCTTCAACCCGCCGCGCAGCGGCCGCGGCGCCGGGAGCTTCACCGAGGCGGTCTCGACCGGGATGATCTCCCCGGAGAGGCCGAAGCGGCCGGCGACGCGCCGGGCGAAGGCCACCCGGTCGATGACCCCGGCGTCGCAGGTGTGGAGCACGCCCTGGTACCCGGTCTCGAGCAGCAGCTCGAGGCACATGGCGGCGCCGCTGGCGGCCAGGGTGGTGGAGACCAGCTGGTCGGAGAAGGCCTTGACCGGCTCGCCGCGCGTGAGCTTCTCCACCACCTGGGTGGCGAAGGTGGCCTTGGCCCCGGGCCGGCCGCTGTAGACCACCGCCACCCGGGCCACCGCCGAGCCGGGCGCGAGCAGCAGCGCCGCCTCCTCGCCGCAGCGCTTGCTCCGCGCGTAGGCGCCGCGCGGGTTGGGCACGTCGTCCTCGCCGTAGGGACCGGCCGCGCCGTCGAAGACGTAGTCGGTGGAGACCGCCACCAGCCGGGCCCCGAGCGCGGCGCAGGCACGGGCCGCCTGCTCGGTGCCACCCACGTTGGTGCGCCAGGCCATGGCCGGCTCGCGCTCGCAGCCGTCCACGTCGGTGGCCGCGCCGGCGTGGAGCACCGCCTCCGGCCGGAAGGCCAGCAGCGCCGCCTCCAGCGAGTGGCCGTCGGCGAGGTCGGCCGACGCCCACTGGTAACGGCCCGGCGGCAGGCGGCAGGGACCGCGG
Source organism: Myxococcales bacterium (assembly GCA_021806645.1). Taxonomy (GTDB): domain Bacteria; phylum Myxococcota; class Myxococcia; order Myxococcales; family Anaeromyxobacteraceae; genus JADKCZ01. The sequence goes on from JAJZQX010000022.1 coordinate 25,448, forward strand.
CCGATGGCCAGGACCTGGTGCGCCCCGGCGGCCTGCGCCACCGCCTCCCCCCCCAGCAGCCCGTTGGCGCCGGTGATCGCGACTCTCATCGGGGGCTCAGGACTTCGTCCCGTACTGCTGGGCGTAGTACTTCAGGTACTCGCCGGAGATGATCCGCTCCCACCAGGCGCGGTTGGCCTGGTACCAGCGGACCGTCTCGGCCAGGGCCCGCTCGAACTGGTGGCGCGGCGCCCAGCCCAGCTCCCGGGTCGCCTTGGCGGCGTCGATGGCGTAGCGCCGGTCGTGGCCGAGCCGATCGGTGACGTACTTGATGAGCGACTCGGGCTTGCCGGTGAGCGTCAGCACCAGCTTGACGATGTCGATGTTGTGCCGCTCGCTGGCGGCGCCGAAGTTGTAGACCTGCCCGGGCACGCCGCGCTCCAGCGCCGCGAGCAGGCCGCGGGCGTGGTCCTCGACGTGGATCCAGTCGCGCACGTTCAGGCCGTCGCCGTAGACCGGCAGCGGCAGGTCGCGCACGGCGTTGGCGATCATGAGCGGGATGAGCTTCTCGGGGAACTGCCACGGTCCGTAGTTGTTGGAGCAGCGGGTCACCACCACCGGCAGCTTGAAGGTGTGGGCGTAGGCCAGCGCCAGCAGGTCGGAGGAGGCCTTGGAGGCCGAGTAGGGCGAGGACGGGTCGAGCGGCGTCAGCTCGGTGAAGAGGCCGGTGGGGCCGAGCGAGCCGTAGACCTCGTCGGTGGAGACGTGGAGGAAGCGCTGCACGCCGAACTCGCGGGCCGCTTCCAGCAACACCTGGGTGCCGCGCACGTTGGTCTCGATGAAGACGGAGGGGGACAGGATGGAGCGGTCGACGTGGCTCTCGGCGGCGAGGTGCATCACCGCCTCGATCTTCTCGGTGCGGAAGAGGTCGGCGATCAGCTCCCCGTTGCAGATGTCCCCGCGGACGAACCGGTGGCGCGGGTTGCCGGCCAGGTCGGCCAGGTTCTCGGCGTTGCCGGCGTAGGTGAGCTTGTCGAGGTTGACGATCCGCCACTCGGGCCGCTCGGCGAGGAGGAGCCGGACCAGGTTGGAGCCGATGAAGCCGCAGCCGCCGGTGAGAAGGACGTTCATGGTCGGTTCCTGGCCGCGGCCGGAGGGCCGCGAGACGGGGGGTGCAGTCTCCACGAAAGGGGGCGTGCCGCCAAGGGCCGAGGCGAGCCGGCCGGGGTCGGCCGCGCTCACCGCCGGACCAGCCGGCGCACCACCTCGACCTCTCGCGTGGCGGCCGGACGACTCGATCCCCGCCCTTCAAAGCCCTGCGGTATGGTGCGTGCTTGATGCTGGTCCGGGAGAGGCCCATCCATGCGCCCACCCGTCGCTGACGGAGATGAAGAACCATGAAGAAACTGCTGAGCTTGCTCGTCGCGGTCGGCCTTCTCGCCACCTCTGGATGCATCGCCAGGGTCTATGGACCCGTGGTGCCTGTTCGTCGCGGGGAGATGCGGCAACATGACAATGGCAGGCACGAGGGGCGGGAGCGGGAGCACGAACGCGAGAGGCACGACGACTAGCGCGCCGGCCCTCGCCAGGGGGCCCGCACCGCGACCGTCTCGTCGGTGGCTCAGTCCCTGGTGACCGTCACCGTGGTGGTCGCCCGGCTCGCGTTGCTGGCCCGGTCCACGCACTCCACCTCGATGGTGTAGACGCGCCGCTCCCGGTCGTGGTCCTCGTGCTCGCCACGGTCGTCGTCGCAGTCGCCGTCGCCGTCGTCGTCGCGGTCGTCGTCGCGGTCGCGGTCGCCGTCGCGGTCGCGGTCGTCGTCGCTCCCACCTTCACGCTCCAGGTCCTCGCGCTGGTGGGTGACCTCGGCGCGCAGGTCGACGGTGAGCGGTCCGGTGATGACCCAGTCGGTCCGGCCGGGCCGGCGAGGTGGCTGGCTGCTGGTGACCGAGACGATGCGGCAAACGGGCGGCGCGGTGTCGCAGCCGTCGCGCGCCTCCACGCTCACCGTCACCGTCCGCAGCTTGTGACCCTCCGCCTCGAGCCGCGCGGGGCACGCCCGCACCCGCGAGATGGCCGGTGGCGTGGTGTCGCGCACCAGCAGGTCGAAGCCGCAGGTGGCGCCGTTGCCGGAGGGGTCATGGCCAGCGCAGGTCACGGCCGTCGGCCCCGGCGGCAGGCCGGCTCCCGAGGCGACCGAGCAGCCATCCATGGTCACCGCGCCGCAGCTGTCGGTGGCCGTGGCTCCCGCGAAGGTCACGGGCGTGAGGGCGCCGGCGCACTCGACCACCTGCGGCGGCGGGCAGGTGAGCAGCGGCGGCGTCACGTCCCTCACCGTCACCGTCCCGGTGCAGGAGATGGGCGGCTCGCAGGCGTCCACGGAGGTCGCGGTGAGCGACACCGCCGTCGCGCCGAGGCCGTAGGGGCCCGGCGGCGACTGGACGATGGTGACGGTCGGATCGGCCTGCAGCACGCCGCTCGCCACCGAGGCGCCGGCGTGGCAGCTCGCGTCCGCGTCCACCACCCGGTCCACGCAGCGGTTCCGGGTCTCGCCGCCGCCGGTCCCCTCGACCCGCTCCCAGAGCTCCACGTAGGCCTCGGCGGAGCGGTAGATCGAGTCGAGGTAGGGCGCGGGGAGGCCGAGCCGGGTCAGGTCGGCGACCAGGTCGGGCAGGAGGCCGACATGGGCGAGCCCGTCAACGTTGAAGTCGAAGGTCTTCTGGCCGGTGACCTGCCGGTCGAAGGTGCCGAAGCCGGGTAGCGTGAACGGGTAGGCGAGCCGGTCGCTGGCGACCACCTGGGCCTGGCGCTCGGCGCCGTCGCCGCCGCAGGCGTCGCTCCCGAAGCGCGGACCGAGGTGGCCGGCGATGCCGTTGAAGTCGCTGCCGAAGGGGACGGCGCCGCCCATCTGGTCCACCGCGTACTGGTAGGCCTGGGCGAAGGACTTGCTCGAATGGCGGCAGTCGTCGGCGATGGCGCCGTAGGGGACGGTGAACCGCCGCCCCTTGAGGTCGGTGTCCTGGACGTCGTCCTTGAGCATGGCGCCCATCAGGCCGCCGCCGGCGCGGAGCGAGGCGAGCTGCGCGCCGGTCCGCATCCGCTCGTGGCGGCCGGCGTTGCCGGCGAAGGTGGCCTGGTGCAGGTCGAACGACTGGACGTGGCTCGCCACCAGCGGGTAGGCCAGCGGCGAGGCCAGGGCGAAGGTGTCGGCGACCGAGCGGCGCGACATGTGGTCGATGTCGATCATCATCCGGTTCTGCATGAGCCCGGTGACCAGCACCTGGCCGAGCGGGGTGAGGCCCCGCGTGTTGCAGCTGGCCTGGCCGCCGCCGAGGCCGCTCGGGTAGGCGGGCGGGTAGCTCGGGAAGACCACGCCCTTGAGCAGGCTGGCCACCACGGTCAGGGCCGTCTCGCCCACGGTGTCGAGCCAGAAGCCGTAGCCCTCGGGGGCGCAGTTCTCGGTCTCCCACCAGGCCTGCTCGCCGGCCGCGTTGCCGACGTTGATGGCGTCCTGCCAGGTGGCGGTGCCGCCGAAGGCGTTGTCGAAGTTGTGGATTGGGAAGACGTGGCGCACGCCCAGGGCGCGGTAGCGGGCCAGGCCGTCGGTCACCGACTGGGCCGTGCAGGTCCCGTTCTTCTTGCAGCCGAAGAGGTTGTCGACCTCGATGCCGAGCACCACCGCGAGCTTGCCGGCGCGGATGGCCCGACGGGCCTCGGCCGGGGTCTCTACGATGCGGAACCAGCCCAGCCCGGCGCCCCCGCCCTGTCCGTCGATGAAGGCCTCGAAGCGGCGCGCCTCGGCCAGCTGCAGGTCGATGCCGGCCATCGAGTCGGCGCAGTCGACGCTCCGCTGGTGGTTGGAGAGGCGGCACATGGCCTCGTTCTGCACCGCCAGCATCACCGTGAGGCGCAGGCCGCCGCGCCAGGCCCGCTCCAGCCACCTGTAGTAGGCCTGCTGGTGCGTGGTGGAGGTCCACTTCGGCCAGCCGTTGAAGAGCGGCGCGCCGAGGTTGGAGCCGGAGCCGTCCTTGGTCCCGGCGCCGGCCGAGTCTGCGAACAGGTCGTGGTTCCCGTGCCAGAGGGTGGGCCCGCAGCCCGGCAGGAAGCTCGGGCAGAGGTAGGGGATGGCGCTGGTCAAGGGCGGCGAGTTGCCCCGGTTGTCGACCAGGTCGGCGTAGCTCCCGAAGTCGTTCTGGAGCGCGGCGTTGATGCCGCCGGCCGGGTCGTAGGCGGCCCCCGCCAGCACGCCGCCGCCGTGGGCCAGGTCGCCGAAGAGGTGGAGGTGGATGTCGGCGTACCCGCGCATCGAGCAGGTCGCCGTCTCGACGGCGACCTGGCCGGGATCCGGCTCGGCGATCGACTCCATCACCGAGCACATCCCCGACGAGCGGTCGCCGAGGGCCGGGCAGGAGCAGTCGCCGCTGCATCCCGGGATCTCGACGAGGCCGGAGTCGCAGGGGGCGAACGGCCGCTCCAGGGCGCAGCAGGCCCGCTGCCCCTTGCCACCGCAGCCCGTGGCCACCGCACAGGTCCCGCTCGAGCTGGCGAGCCCGCCCGCGCAGAGACAGTTGCCGCTGCAGGTGGGCACCTGGACCAGGCCCGCGTCGCAGGCGGTGTCGGGCTTCCGCTCCAGCATGCAACAGGCCCGCTGCCCGGCGCCGCCGCAGGGGGTGATGGACCGGCAACTGGTGATGGCGGAAGCGCCCAGGATGCCGGGGCAGAGGCAGTTGCCGGTGCAGCCCAGCACCTCGACCAGCCCCGGGTCACAGGGGGTGTTGGGCTCGCGCTCCAGCAAGCAGCAGGCGCGCTGGCCATCGGCGCCACAGGGCGCGATCACCGCGGCCGCCGTGGCCATGGACTGGCTCGCCCCGCCACCTCCACTCCCCACGCCACATGCGGCGAGCAGGCTGGCGACCGAGATCGCCACAACGGGCAGGACGGACGCTTCGCCTCGCACCCTCGACGAGCCCGAACGGTCGGTCATGCGCCGAACCCTAGGCAGACCGATCGTGAACCGGCGACAAAAACGCACACACCCCTGAAGGAGTCACCACTTCTTCGCAGGGCGAGGCCGGGACGAACGATGCGGGAGATCTGGCGCGGGGAAGGTCGCTACAGCGGGCAAGGATCCACGGTGACGAGCTGCTCCACACTATCCACGACCTCCATGAAGACCGCGGCTGGACCGATGCCGGTCTGGCCTCCCCCTGCCACTGCCGAGATCTCGTAACGTCCTGGCGCCAGACTTTGGACGAGCAGCTCCGACGCCGGCGCTGCCGCCACCACCTGCCGCCACATCGGGCCCTCCGCGGTCACCGTCAGCGTTCCGCCCGGCGCGAGCGCCCTGCACCAGCGGTAACGAACCGAGCCTCCTGGCGCAGCGATGGCGAACGGTGCCGCGGCGGACACCGTCCCTTGGTCCCACACCAAGTGCAAGAGCAGCGCCGAGAGCTCTTCTCCGGCGGCATCGAGCAGCCGGAGCTTGAGGCTTCCAGCCGATGGGCCCATGCCCGTTGGCGCGAAGAGCGTGCCATGGAGGACGGTTTGGCCGTCGACGCAGGGTACGGTGACCGGCGGCGGCTCGATAGCCCCGCCCCCCGCGGCGAGGATCGCCTGCACGGTGTCAGCGCCCGCGCTCGCGCACCCCGTCGCCGCCGGAGCGCCGGCCACGGTCCACGTCACGGGAACGTTGGCTTCCACGAGTGGAACCGCGCAGCAGTGCTTGTCAGCGCAGGCCATCACCAAGACGCCACTCGTGAGGCAGCACAGGGCACGTCCGCTCAAGCGAAGAATTGACATCATGACCCGCCTCCGTTCCAACGCCTGTTCAGGACCACGCCACCTGGCGCCAGGCGATCCCGCGTCATGGAGGAGATCTCGTAATCACCGTCAGTGACATCAGCCTGCGAAGATGCGGCCACGATGGCCAGGATGAAGTGGGCAGACAAGAGCATCACGTGACCTCCGTTTGCTGTGAGCTGCACCGAGACATCTTGGGTGCAAGACCTCCATCGAGGCTCGACGCTCCTGCGGCCAAGCCACGGCGTCGAGTCGTACTAAGCTGACCGTGAATGGCACGCACGGCGTGACAAACCCAGAGTGGCTGTCAACACGAATCGCGGTGGCCGTCGCGGCCATGTGGGGTGCGAACCAGATGGCGCGAAGTGTGAATGCGGGCAACTGAGCAGTGGCGCCACGGCTTCGCCATATGATTGACGTATGGTCCGGGAGAATGTGACGGCTTGTCCAAGGTCAAGGTTGGCGCGTCGTTGAAAGGGCCGAAACAGCGGCAAGTTCGATGGCTGCCAGAGAGGACCGATCAGCGGAGTAGGAATCCAGACCTCCTGACATACCGAGGCGCTCAACGAGCACTCGCCCGGTGACCTCGGCCGCCTCCTCGGTCTCGACCGCGCACCCGAGGTGAAGACCCTGCGGCGCAAGCTCACTCGGCTCGCCGCCCTGGGGCTCGCCGCGGAGTTCGGCCGGGCGCTCGCCAAGCGGCGGGTCGCAGCTCGGGGCGCCACGTTCGGGTTCCTCCACGTGGACGGCCACGTCCGCGCCCATCACGGGAAACACGCGCTGCCGAAGGCTCATCTGGCCGCATGCGCATCGCCATGTCCTCACCTAACGGAAGGGCCGGTGGCGCCACGCTCCCAGGTCCCGCTTCCGCGTCCACAAGACAGTCATCGATGGGCGAACGGTCAACTACACCCTCGCCGATCAGGGCATCGCGCTCCTCGGGGGGAAGCCCCGAATGAGGCAGGTCACCCGGCTCCCGGGCGATGCCCACCAGACACCCATCGTCACGTCGCGGCGCGACCTCTCAGCGATGGGCGGGCCCCGCCGGCCTTGCCGGCGAGGCCTACGCCTCCCAGAGGCAGCGCAGCGGCACCGCGTGCAGACGCTCCCCGAAGGGCAAGGTCGCCTCGCCGTCGTAGAGCACGACGCCCGCCTTGAAGCGGGCACCGGTGGCCTCCTTCAGCTTTCGGAGGCCACGGAAGTCGGAGGCGGTCACGGTGGCGCCGGCCTTCACCTCGACACCGGCCAGCTCGCGGGGGCCGCGCTCCAGCACCACGTCGACCTCGGCCCCGTCGCGATCCCGGTAGTGGAGGAAGTCGATGCGGTCCGGTAGCCCGCTGGCGAGGCGGCGGAGCTCCTGCACCACGAAGGTCTCGAGGAGCTGGCCGAGCGTGGCGCGGTCGGCGGCGAGCGCCTCGGCGTCGAGACCGAGGAGGGCGCAGGCGAGCCCGCTGTCGCCGAGGTGGACCTTGGGGGTCTTGACGAGGCGGCTCAGCCGGTTGCCGTGCCACGGTGGCAGCTCGTCGACCACGAAGATCCGCTCGAGGAGCGTGACGTAGTCGCGGACGGTCGGCCGGCTCAGGCCGAGCGGCGCGGCGAGGTCGGAAACGTTGAGCAGGCGCGCCGTCTGCGCGCCGGCCAGGGCCAGGAGCCGCGGGATGGCATCGAGCGAGGCTATGCGGGCCAGCTCCCGGACGTCGCGCTGGACCAGGGTCTCGACATAGTCCCGGTACCAGGCGGCCCGCCGGCGGGCGGCGGGCCTGGCCAGCGCCGCAGGGTACCCGCCGGCGGCGACGAGCGGGGCGAGGGCGTGGCCGAGGCGCGCCCTGGTCCGGGCCTGGAACGTGCCGTTGAAGAGCCGCTCGACGAAGTCCGCCGCGCCGCCGGTGAGCTCGGCCTGCGCGAACGGGTGAAGCCGCACGATCTCCATTCGCCCGGCCAGCGAGTCGGAGAGGCGCGGGAGCAGGAGGACATTGGAGGAGCCGGTGAGGAGGAAGCGTCCGGGCCGGCGGTCGCGGTCCACGGCGCGCTTCAGGGAGGCGAAGAGCCGCGGGACGCGCTGGACCTCGTCGAGGATGACCCGCCCGGGCAGGTCGTCCACGAAGCCCGTGGGATCCGCCTCGGCGGCGGCCAGCGTGGCCGCGTCGTCGAAGGTGAGGTAGGCGTGGCCGAGCCGGTCGCCGACCATCCGTGCCAGCGTGGTCTTGCCGCACTGCCGCGGACCGTGGACGAGGACCACCGGTGTGTCGGAGAGCGCCTCCGCGAGGCGGACTTGGGCGAGGCGGGGGTAGGAGGGCGAACCGGTCATGCGGCGGATGGTAAGATTTGGAGTCGGCCAAGTGCAAGCTTATGGTTCGGCTAATTGAAAGGCTGTGCCTCGGCGATCCGCAAGGTACCCCGGAAACACGAAGCCCCCGCCAACTCGCGCTGGCGGGGGCTTCTCCGTACTGGCGAGCCCTAGAGGAATCGAACCTCTGACCTTCGGATTCGAAGTCCGACGCTCTATCCAGCTGAGCTAAGGGCCCAACACGTCGCTGCCACGAAGGGATGCTTCGCGAAGCTCGATACCACGGCGACCCTCGGTCCGAAAAGGCGGGGCCGGATGGTGACGGGCCGGACCTCGGCGGGCTGGCCCGTTGACCTCGCCGATCCGGAGGCGTACGCCAGCGGAGGAGGTTCCGCATGCGCCTCGCCATCGTCCTCTCCGCGCTCCTCGCCATCGCTCCGAGGCCGTCCACCTGCGGCTCCTCGGCGGCCCCCGCCAGCAAGGCGATCGTCGATCCGCTGGAGGCCGCCTGCCGGGGGCTGGCCTGCGGCGACTCCTGCGGCTACTGCCCGCCCGGCGCCGATCCCAAGGACTGCCCGGTGCCCACCTTCGCCCCGACCGCCTGCAACGCGCGCGGCCAGTGCGTGACGGTGGGTCCGTACATCTGCCACGACCCGTGCGCCGGCAAGGCCTGCGGAGCGACCTGCCACGCCTGCCCGCCGGACGCGCCGGACTGCGTCGAGACGGCCGTGGTGAAGGCCTGCGACCGCGAGGGCTTCTGCCAGCCGGCGACGCCGGCGCTGACCTGCCCGTAGCCGGCGCCCGGCGACCTCAGCCGGCCATCCGCACCGCGTGGCTGTGGCGTCCGAAGTGGCCCGGCACCGGGTCGAAGCGGCCGGCCACGATCTGTCCGCAGGCCAGGCAGCGGCCGTCGGGCGTCAGCCGGTAGTCGAGCAGCTCGTACCAGTCGCGGGCGATCAGGTTGGCGCCGCAGCCCGGGCAGCGGGTGGCGTCGCCCTCCAGATCGTGGACGTTGCCGGTGTAGACGTAGCGCAGGCCGGCCGCCATGGCCTGCCGCCGGGCCCGCGAGAGCGTGGCGGGGGGCGTGGGCAGCACGTCGCCCAGCTTGAAGGCGGGGTGGAAGGCCGAGAAGTGGAGCGGCACGTCGGGACCGAGGTGGCCGGCGATCCACTCGGAGAGCTGGGCCACCTCCGCCTCGCCGTCGTTCTGCCCCGGGATGAGGAGCGTGGTGATCTCGGTCCAGACCCCGGCCTCCTTCACCAGCCACTCCAGCGTGTCGAGCACGGGCGCGAGGTGGGCGAAGCAGAGCTTCCGGTAGAAGTCCTCGGTGAAGGCCTTCAGGTCCACGTTGGCCGCGTCCATCCGCGAGAAGAGCTCGGTGCGCGGCGCGGGGTGGATGTAGCCGGCGGTGACCGCCACCGTCTTCAGGCCGCGGTCGCGGCAGGCCTCGGCCACGTCGATGGCATACTCGGCGAAGGGGACCGGGTCGTTGTAGGTGAAGGCCACGCTCCGGCAGCCGAGCTTCAGCGCCTCGGTCGCGATGGCCTCGGGGGTGGCCCGCTCGGTGAGCCGGTCCCACTCGGTGGCCTTGGAGATGTCCCAGTTCTGGCAGAAGCGGCAGCCCAGGTTGCAGCCCGCGGTGCCGAAGGAGAAGACGCTGGTGCCCGGGTAGAAGTGGTTGAGCGGCTTCTTCTCGATGGGATCGACGCAGAAGCCGCTGGAGCGCCCCCAGGTGGTGAGCACCATGACGTCGCCGGCCCGCTGCCGCACGAAGCAGAAGCCGCGCTGCCCGTCGTGGAGCTGGCAGTCGCGCGGGCAGAGGTCGCACTGCAGGCGCCCGTCGCCGAGGGCGTGCCACCAGCGGGCCGGGTGGAGGTCCGCGGCGGCGGGGGTGTTCATGGCCGGGGCTCCTGGTAGCGCTCGGCGGTGAACCGGAAGAGGCGCGTGTCGGGCCGCCACCCGTCGGCCAGCCCGGCCTTGGCGCGCAGGTGGAGGAGGAACGCCCGCGGGTCCGGGAGCTGCTCCCAGACCGCCGGGATGAAGGTGGCGTGGTGCGAACCCGCCACCAGGTAGAGGCCGTCCACGCCCGGGCGCAGGCGCCTCGCCGCCTCGCCCTCGTCCTCGGCGGCGAGCGGCTGCAGGGGCGACAGCACCGAGACCTCGACGTCGAGCCCGGGCAGCTCCCCGGCCGCGAGCGGCTCGAAGCGGCCGTCCTCGGTGGCCGCCAGCCGGGCGCAGCGGACGATCTCCTCGAAGAGCGGGGCGCGGGGCTCGAGCGCCCCGCAGCAGCCCCGCAGCGAACCGCGCAGGTGCAGGCTGACGAAGCAGGCGTGCGGTTCGTCGAGCCAGGGCTCGCCCACGGGCCGGGCGGGCGCCGGCCCGCCGAAGAGGTTGGCCAGGGCGGCGCGGGCCACGCGGGTGGCGACGTCGGCGCGGTGGCCGTGCCCCTCCGAGTGCTCGGCGCGTGGCGGCACGATCCGGAGCCCGGCCGGCTCGAAGAGCGCGAAGGCGCCGTAGCCCACCACCTGGTCCTGGTCACCGGCGGTGTCGCCGGAGTTGCGCAGGTCGAGCAGGTCCACCGAGAGCCGGCGGCGGCGCGCCTCGAGGAGCAGCCCCTGGAGCGGGACGCGGCCGCAGGCCTGCTCGCGCCGCAGTCCCTCGGCGTCGAGGGCGATCACCTGGGCGGCCGTCCGGTGATCCACGGCGCGCGCCTCCTCGTAGGGGAGATAGTGGGAGAGGTCGGTGGAGATCACCACCAGCGTCTCGGGGCCGCCCCACAGGGCGTCGAGCACGCCGGCCACGTCCTCCGCCGAGGCGAGCCCCACCGAGAAGGGGACCAGCGAGAAGGGGCCGAGCACGACCTGCAGGAAGGGGAGCTGCACCTCGAGCGAGTGCTCGCGCAGGTGCCCGACGGCGCTGCGGGTCACCTGCGGGAGCGCCAGCGCGCGCGCGGCCGCGGCCTCGTCGATGGGCACGGCGCCGAGCGGCGTGAGGAAGCTCTCCTCCTCCGGCAACGCCAGCCCGGCCACGGCCCCGAAGTGCGACGGCCCGAGGAGCACGACGCGCTCCACCCGCGGTCCGGCGGCACGGAGCCGCGCATAGGCGGTGGCCGCCACGGGACCCGAGTAGACGTACCCGGCATGCGGCACGACCAGCGCCTTGGGGCGCGGCCCGGCGAACGCCGTCGCGGCGGCGAGTAGACGCGTCACCTCCTGACGGAGCGCCTCCGGTTCGCCGGGGTAGAAGGCCCCGGCCACCGCCGGTAGGCGCACGCGAGTCGACCTGGAGGAACCACTGCGCATCCACCTGCACCCGCCCCACGCTGGCCACGCACCCGACTGGAGCGTCAGAACCTCTCACATCACGCGCCGCTCCGCTTCTCCGGTCAAGCCTCCGCCGAGGGGCCCGAGTGAGGGGCGCCCTTCCGCGCCCACGCGCCGATGGCGCGCCCGCAACCAGGGGGCTCGGCGCGGGCCAAGCGTGTGCGTCCGCTGGACTGGAACCTGGCGGCGAAGAGGTCGTCCATCCCGAACCCGGGTGGTCTCGCCAACGGCATCTCGGTGGAGCCGCGACCAAATCCCGGTGGCCCCCGTCCCCGTCCTCGACAAGCGGCTGGAATCAGGGACGGCGCCGGTTGGCCGGCTCCTTGCTCTTCAAGGCAGGCGGCGCGCCGGCACCTGGCCACGATGGCCGGGGCCCGGCGCAACCCGAAGGAGCGTGCGACATGGCATCCCTCAACCTGAAGCTGGTCGATCCCGCGGCTCTGCCGCCGGCCCGGCCGGCGCGGCTCGTCGAGCTGCTCGACTACGCCCCGGGGGCCGTGGTGAGCCGCGTGCTCGCCAAGACGAGCGGCGGCTCGGTGACCCTCTTCGCCTTCGAGGCGGGGCAGGAGCTCTCCGAGCACACCGCCCCCTTCGACGCCATCGTGGAGGTGCTGGATGGCGAGGTGGAGCTGACCATCGGCGGCGCGCGGGTGCCGGCGCACGCCGGCGAGACGGTGCTCATGCCGGCCAGCGTGCCCCACGCCGTCAAGGCGCGCACCCGCTTCAAGATGCTCCTCACCATGCTCCGCAGCCCGGGACCGGCGTGAGCGGCCCCCGGGTGGTGAAGAGGCTGGACGCCCGCCCGCTCAAGGCGGCCGGCGTCCACCCGGTGGAGCAGGTGTTGCAGGATCTGGCCAAGCTCGCTCCGGGCGAAGCCTACGAACTGGTCACGCCGCACGTCCCAGGCCCCGTGCTGGAGCGGGCCGCGGCCCTCGGCGTGAAGGGCCGCACGGCCGAGCTCGGCCCGGAGGAGTTCGTGACCACCTTCACCCGCGAGGCATAGCCCCGGCCGGGCGCGACCGGCGACGTGACCGGTCGCCTCCACGGTCGCCGTCTGGCGGACCGGCCCGGCGGGTGTCCGTGCCCTTGGGCGCCGAGGTCAGCGAGCGGGACGTCGTCCCTCCGCCAAGACCCCCTTCAGGATGTCCGGGCGGTCGCTGACGATCCCGTCCACGCCGAGGCGGAGGAGCTCCCGCATGTCCGCCGGATCATCGACGGTCCAGGCGTGCACCCGCATCCCACGGGAGTGTAACCAGGTCACCACCGGCCCGTCCACCACCGGGAGGTCGCCCATCCGGTGCGGCAGGCTGGCGAGGTCGTAGCCTTCGGGGCAGCCCTCGCCGCCCGCGCCCGCCTTCGCCGCCATGACGTGGCAGGTGGCGGCCTGCTCGGGGAGGTAGCGGGCGCAGCCGGGGAGGAGGGCCCCGAGCCGCTCGGCCTGGGCGTCGTGGAAGGAGCCGACGCAGGCGCGGTCCAGGGCGCTCGCGGCGAGGAGCACCTCCGCCAGCGCCCGGGCCAGCGGCTCGTCGTCGGTCTTGGCGTCCACGTTGAGGCGCACCGCCGGGTGGCGCGCCAGCAGCTCGGCGAGCGTGGGCACGGCGAGCCCGTCGCCGCGGAACGGGAAGGTGGCGCCGCCGTCCGGAGAGAAGGAGAAGCCGGCGTCGAGGGTGCGGACCTCCTCCAGGGTGCGAGCCTCGATGGTGCCGGGCTGCCCGGTGAGGCGCGAGGTCTCGTCGTCGTGGAACACCACCACCGCGCCGTCCCGGGTTCGCCGCACGTCGATCTCCAGCGCGTCGGCGCCGAGTCGCACGGCGAGGTCGAAGGCCGCCAGCGTGTTCTCGGGGGCGAGCCCTCCGCCGCCGCGGTGGGCGATGAGCCAGGGGCCGGGGAGGGCGAAGTAAGGGCGGTCGGGCACGGGACCTCCGGGCCCCGCTGGACAGGAACCAGCGGCCTTCGGATTCGCAGTCCGACGCGCTCAGGAGCCGGCGGGCTGCGGCAGGCGCGGGCCGCTCGAAGATGCTAACATTTCGCCTTTCCTCTGCTCCTCCCCCCCCCCCCCCCCCCCCCCCCCCCCCCCCCCCCCCCCCCCCCCCCCCCCCCCCCCCCCCCCCCCCCCCCCCGCCCGCCCCCCCCCCCCCCCCCCC
>JAJZQX010000022.1:38989-48014 GCA_021806645.1 Myxococcales bacterium
GGGGCGCCTGCAGGATATAACAATTTTCCTTTTTTTTTCTCCCCCCCCCCCCCCCCCCCCCGGAGGACTCCATGCTGCCAGCGCTTTCAGTCGTGTCACGCCATGCCCGTCCAAGGGCGAGCCTCATCGCCCTCACCACCCTGTTGGTGAGCGGCTGCGGAGGGAGCAGCAGCGCGACCCCCGATGCCCCGACCGTGGGGAACTGGGTCGGTTCCTACATGGGAACAACCTCGGTGAGGGCCCTCAGGCTCGACATCAGGTCCTCCATGTGCCTCATCACCTGGCTGGACGGCACCGGCAACGACATCTGCGACGGCTACCTGCAGAACGGCAATACCCTGACCTGGATCAGCCACAGCTATCCACCCTTCACCTGCTCGAGCGGATCCTTCACCTACGGTGCGGATCACGCCACCGGGACCATCAGCGGTAACACCATGACCGTCGTCTATTCTTCGCCCACGGCTCCGTGCACCACCGGGGGGACCGTGACCCTTCACCCTCAATAGGCGCGGCCGCCCCCCGGCCCGGAAGCGAGAAGCCCCCGCGACTCGCGTCACGGGGGCTTCTCTCCACCGGCGGGCCCTGCCGGACGACTCCGAGGTGAAGGAAGGCCAGATGGGCAGCGCCGGGTCGGGGTCCGGGTACGATGGGGACCGCAGGAGGGCACTCCAGGCACGCGTCAGGGGAGGACGGGTGGTGCTCGGCGAGCCCACCGAGCTGCCCGGCGCCAGCCAGCGCCCGTCACTTCCCACCCGGCACGGCGTTCATGGTGAACATCGGCGCGAAGTAGCCGCGGTAGGAGTAGACCAGGAAGCCCTCGAGGACCGAGAACACCAGGCCCGCCGCGACGCCGTGGCCATTCTCGAGGAGGATGTGAAACGAGAGGATGTTCACGAGTACCGGCGCGAGCAGGGCCAGGCCGAGCGGCGCCGCACGGCCCGAGAGCACGAGCAATCCGCCCACCAGCTGGAAGAGGCCCACCACCGCCATCCAGTGGGTGGGCACCATCACGGCGAAGAACTGCGCGGTGAGGCTGCCGGCCTCCATCGGGGGCTGCGGCAGGAAAGGGAAGAGGATGTTGAGCCCGAAGACGGTGAAGCCCAGGCCGAGAAGCGTGCGGACGACGACGACGGCGATCTTCATGGAAGCACCTCTGCGTTCGGGTGGCTGCTCCAGGGGTAGTTAACCAGGTGTGCGATCGTCCGCAACGGGGGGCGTGGGCGCCTGGCCAATCGGCTGCTCGACCCTCGAGCCGCCCGGCGACGCACCGCAACGCAGGCATCGCCTGGAAGGATTGTGTGGTGTTCAACGTCGGCGGAAACCAGTGCCGGCTGGCGGTCGCAGTGAGGTACTCGGCGCAGCTCGTCTTCGTCCGCTTCCGGATGGAGCAGCTCGAACTAGACCGGAGGGCGCTGGAGCCGAGCATCGGGTCGCGGGCCCGGGTCTCCGAGGTGCTCTCCGGCCGGCGGCGGCTCACGCTCGACATGATCCGCCGCCTTCCCCGGCAGTTCGGGATCCCGGCCGAGGTGCTGCTGGCGTCCTGAACCGGCCCCCGGAAACACGAAGCCCCCGCGACTCGCGTCACGGGGGCTTCTCTCGACTGGCGGGCCCTACTGGATTCGAACCAGTGGCCTTCGGATTCGAAGCGGGCCCGGACGGATCGTCAACAGGGTGCAGCCCCATGCAAATCCCTGCAATCACGGCAAATGACGCGCGTCGGCAAGGCTGGTTTGTGCCGCCAAATGCAGGTGAATGCAATTTCCTTGTTACATCCTTGTTACACACGGACGTCACGAACAGTGAACAGCCCCGGATGGGCCTGCCGCTCCTGTCGGTGCGGCAGGTGGCGGGACAGCTCGGGGTCTGCACGGCCACGGTCTACGCGCTCTGCGCCAAGGGGGCGCTGCCGCACGTCCGGGTGCTCAACGCGATCCGGGTCGCGGTGGGTGACCTGGAGGCTTTCGTGGAGGGCCGGCAATCGAGAGCGCGTTGACGTGAACCCGGCAGGACGGTTCCTGGGCCTACGACCGGTCAGGGTTGCGGGGGATAGTCTCTCGGTCCGTTCGAAGAGGGCCTGCGGGCGCAGCGTGATGCAGCCACGGGGAGTTGCCAGCCTATGCCTAAAGTGGTATACCCATCCGCGCGGGCTCGACGCCGCGAGCTGTTCTGGGTCGGAACCACCCTGGAGGACCTTCGCGCGTTCCCCGAGGAGGTCAGGCTGGAGATGGGGCACGCGCTGCACCTGGCGCAGCTCGGCGACAAGTCGCCGGACGCCAAGCCGCTCCGCGGGTTCCAGGGAGCCAGCGTCCTTGAGGTTGTCGAGAACCACGAGGGCGACACGTTTCGGGCGGTGTACACGGTCAGGTTGGAGAGCGGCGTCTACGCACTGCACGCCTTCCAGAAGAAGTCGCACAAGGGCAGCGCGACCGACCAGCGCGACCTCGAACTCATCAAGAAGAGGTTGAGTGACGCCGAGCAGATCGACCGTGCCAGGCGAGAGAAGGCAGGGAGGAAGAGCCTATGACGCGCACCGCCAAGACACCGTTCACCAGGAGCAGCGGCAACGTGTTCGAGGACCTGCAGGTCCCGGCACCCTCGGAGGCGCTGGCCAAGTCCGAGCTCGCCGCGTTCATCGCCGTTGCCTTGCGTTCCCGGAGGCTCACGCAGACCGCCGCCGCCCAGCTCCTGGGCATCGACCAGCCCAAGGTCTCGGAGCTGCTCCGTGGGCGGCTGACGCGTTTCTCGACGGAGCGGCTCCTGGTGTTCCTCCTCCGACTTGGTCGCGATGTGGACATCGTGGTACGCGGGGCGCCTGCCGGTGGCCGTGGAACGGCGCCTGGCCGCATCCACGTCCGCGCTACGGCTGGCCGCCGCCAACCTGCGGCTGCGCCCCTGGCGGAGGCGGACGCCCAGTAGTTCTGGTCGGCTCCGACATCTCGCTCTTCGCACAGGTCGGCAGCGCAGGGTCAGGGGTCGGAGTATGAAGGGGACCGTGTGAAGGCACTCAAGGCACACGTCAGGGGTGGATGGGTCGTGCTCGACGAGCCCACCGAGTTGCCCGATGGGACCGAAATCGAGCTCACCGTCGTCGAGGACGACGACTTCGAGCCCGAGGAACGCGCTCGCCCGGACGCCGCGCTGGATGCCGGCATCGCAGCGGCACGTGCTGGTGACCTCGTCAACGCCGACGAGGTCATCCGTGAACTCCTGGCGAGGCCGTGAGGACACGGTTCACCGGTCCAGCACGCCAGCAGGCCGACTGCATCGACCGGTGATGGCGGGAGAACCGGCCGGCCGCACGGGACCTCTTCGCTCGTGAGCTTCGGAGGCACGGACGCTACTGGCCGAAACGCCGGACGTCGGCAGCCCCTTCACCGATCGGCAAGGCGTTCGCGTCCGCCGGTTGCTGCTTCCCCGGACTCATCATCACGTCTACTCCGAAGTGAATCGGAAGGACGACGAGGTGACAATTCTCGCCGTTTGGGGAGCGCCCAAGGGGCGCGGCCCAAAGCTGTAGACGACGCCCGAGCCGTCGGCTGCACTGAAGCCGCCGCAGCGGATGAGCCATTCAACCCGCCGTTCAAGTCCGGTAACGGGGACTACGGTGACACGCGGCTACTGGTTCAGGCCGGCCGCGGTGAACGCACGCGGATGGTCCACGAAGACCACGCTCCCCTTGCCCGGCGTCGACGCCACCCACCCCCCCGACGGCAGCTCGCCGTAGGCCGCCAGCGCCGTGGTCCGGCTCACCCCGAGTTGCTCGGCCAGCGCGCGATACCCGGGGAGCCAGTCACAAGGCCGGAACCGCCCCCGGTGGATCTCAGCCATCAGCGCCTCGGCCTTCAGGAGGTAGGCCGGCTTCCGGCTGGCCGTGTCCAGGAGGATGGTCGGGTCAATGGCGCTCATCGAACGGCATCTTCCACTCATGGTCTCAGCGAGTCCATGACGTTGAGACGGACCGAACGTCCGTTCGGGGGAGGACGGTGCTCGGCGAGGTGGGGTGGTCGGGGTGGTTTCGGCAAAGCGCACCTCTCGGCCTGGCGTGCCCCGGCCCATGGTCGCGACCGTGAGCAGGAGGCGGCCCACGCCACCAGGGGGATGCATGCGCGTTCAAGGACTCGTAACTCTCGGCCGGCTGGCCATCGCCGCGTTCGCCGTGACCGGGCTGCCGACCCTCCAGGGCTGCGGTGGCGGTGCAGCGGCTGGCGGCGGAGCCGGGATCACCAGCTACCAGATCGGCGGCACCGTCGGCGGACTGGTGGGGAGCGGCCTGGTGCTGAAGAACAACGGCGCCGACGCCCTGGCCATCTCCGCCAACGGCAGCTTCACTTTCCCCGTCGCCGTCGCTGCCCGCGCGTCTTTCGCGGTCACGGTGGGGACGCAGCCGAGCGGGCCGGCGCAGGTCTGCACGGTGAGCGGCGGCAGCGGAACCGTGGGGAGCGCCAACGTCACCGGGGTGGCGGTGAACTGCGTCAAGTACACCACCCCACGCTTTGCCTACGTGGCGAATGGTAGCGACAACACCGTCTCGATCTACACGGTGAACGCCGCCACCGGCCAGTTGCGCCACAACGGCTATGTGGCGGCGGGGAATCAGCCTATCTCCGTCACGATTGACCCCTCCGGCAAATTCGCCTACGTGGCGAATAGCAGCTCCAACGACGTCTCGGCCTACACCATCAACGCCGGCACCGGCGCGCTGACCAGCGTCGGCGCGGCGGTGCCGGCGGGATCCGGTCCCAACTCCGTCACGGTGGACCCGTTCGGCAAGTTCGCCTACGTGGCGAACAGCAGCTCCAACAGCGTTTCGGCCTACACCATCAACGCCGGCACCGGCGCGCTGACTCCTGCCGGCACGACCGTGGCGGTGGTGGGAACCAATCCCGTCTCGGTCACGGTGGGCCCGACCGGCAAGTTCGCCTACGTGGCGAATCTCGGGTCCAACGACGTCTCGGCCTACACCATCAACGCCACCACCGGGGCGCTGACCCCTGCCGGCGCGGCGGTGGCGGCGGGATCCGGTCCCAACTCCGTCACGGTGGACCCGTCCGGCAAGTTCGCCTACGTGACGAATTACTTCTCCAGCAGCGTCTCGGCCTACACCATCAACGCCGGCACCGGCGCGCTGACCCCTGTCGGCGCGCCGGTGCTGGCGGGATCCGGTCCCGCCTCCGTCACCGTTGACCCCTCCGGCAAGTTCGCCTACCTGGCAGATTACAACTCCGGCAGTGTCTTGGCCTACACCATCAACGCCGGCACCGGCGCGCTCTCCCCTGTCGGCGTGGCGGTGGCGGCGGGAACCTTTCCCGTCTCCGTCACGGTTGACCCGTCCGGCAAGTTCGCCTACGTGGCGAATCGCGACTCCAACGACATCTCGGCCTACACCATCGACGCCGGCAGCGGCGCACTCACGCCGCTGGCCACGGTGCGCGCCCGTGCTGGCAGTGCATCGATCGCCATGGCAGGCGGCACAGCGGCAGTGAGCTACACGCCCAAGTTCGCCTACGTGGCGAATGCCCTCTCCAACGACGTCTCGGCCTACACCATCAATGCCAGTACCGGCGCGCTGACCCCTGCCGGCACGACCGTGGCGGTGTCGGGAACCAATCCCCACTCCGTCACGGTTGACCCCTCCGGCAAGTTCGCCTACGTGGCGGATTACACCTCTAGCACTGTCTCGGCCTACACCATCAACGCCGGCACCGGGGCGCTGACCCCGGCCGGCGCGGCGGTGGCGGCGGGAACCCATCCCCAATCCGTCACGGTGGACCCGTCCGGCAAGTTCGCCTACGTGGCGAATGACAGCTCCAGCACCGTCTCGGCCTACACCATCAACGCCAGCACCGGCGCGCTCACCCCTGTCGGCGTGCCGGTGGCGGCGGGAACCGGTCCCATCTCCGTCACGATTGACCCGTCCGGCAAGTTCGCCTACGTGGCGAACTACAACTCCAACGACGTCTCGGCCTACACAATCAACGCCAGCAGCGGCGCGCTGACCAGTATCGGTACGGCGGTGGCGGCGGGAACCGGTCCCAACTCCGTCACGGTAGACCCGTCCGGCAAGTTCGCCTACGTGACGAATTTCAGCTCCAGCACCGTCTCGGCCTACACCATCAACGCCGGCACCGGCGCGCTCACCCCTGCCGGCGCGGCGGTGGCGACGGGATCCGGTCCCGCCTCCGTCACGGTTGACCCGTCCGGCAAGTTCGCCTACCTGGCAAATTTCTACTCCGATAACGTCTCGGCCTACACCATCAACGCCGGCACCGGGGAGCTGACCCCTGTCGGCACGACCGTGGCGGTGGTGGGAAGCTATCCCATCTCCGTCACGGTAGACCCGTCCGGCAAGTTCGCCTACGTGGCAAATTTCAACTCCGAAGACGTCTCGGCATACACCATCAGCGCCGGCAGCGGCGCGCTCACCCCTGTCGGCACGACCGTGGCGGTGTTGGGAACCAGTCCCAGCTCCGTCACCACCACCGGCACGATCCAGTAGCGTGATCTGGCTATGCTGCTGTGGTCATGCTGAACCTGTAGACCCGAGTCACCGTAAGACTCATTACCGGACTCGAACGGTGGGTTGAATGACTTACCCGCCAAGAGATCGAAACGACGGGGGTATCACCATGTTGAAACGGCGTATCTCATCGGCTCTGGTCCTGCTGGTCATGGCGATGACATTCTGGGGATGCGGCGGCGACCCGATCCCCCCCCCGACCGTTTCGCCGCCCACGTTCAGCCCGGCGGCCGGGACGTACGCGAGCGCCCAGAGCGTGACGCTGTCCACGACGACGGCGGGGGCGGGCATCCGGTACACGACGGACGGTTCGGCACCGACCTCGACGACGGGGACGGTGTACACGGGCGCGATCGCGGTGCCGGCGACGACGACGATCAAGGCGATCGCCTACCAGTCGGGCTTGGCGGACTCGGGGGTCTCGAGCGGGACATACACGATTGCGGTGGCGGTGGGCGATTCCTGGCAGCCCACATCCGTGAGCGGGTCGGTGCCTTCCGCGAGAGAGGACCCAGCGGGGCTCTGGACTGGGACGCGGATGCTCGTCTGGGGTGGTGGCTACACCAGCGGAGGCCTGTACGATCCGGCGGCAGACACATGGTCCGCAACCTCTACGACAGGCGTCCCACCGTCGGTATCTTCGGAGGGCGCGGTCTGGACCGGTACGGATATGATCGTCTGGGGTGGATTCTCCGGCCCCGGGACCGGGCTGAATACCGGCGGTCGATACAACCCTGCGACCGATACATGGACCGCCACCTCGACCACGGGTTCGCCCTTGGGGAAGTACAGGCACACCGCGGTCTGGGCGGGGACGCAGATGATCGTCTGGGGAGGGGCCGGCGGCGGGAGTTACTATACGAACTCCGGCGTCCGGTACGATCCGACGGCCGACTCGTGGACGGCCACATCTACCACGGGTGCACCCGCCGGGAGGCTTGACCACACCGCGGTCTGGACCGGGACGCGGATGATCGTCTGGGGAGGGAACAACGGGGCGAATTTGAACACCGGCGGCCGGTACGACCCGGCGGCCGACACATGGACCGCCACTTCGACCACGGGTTCGCCGACGGCAAGAGCCGAATGCACCGCGGTATGGACTGGTAGCGCGATGATCATCTGGGGTGGATCCGACGGGGCGTTGGCGAACACCGGCGGCCGGTACGATCCGGCGGGCGACGCATGGACCGCCACATCGACCACGGGCGCACCCTCGGCGAGATATGTCCACGCGGCGGTCTGGACCGGGACGCGGATGATCGTCTGGGGAGGGAACGACGGATCCTATACGAACACCGGCGGCAAGTACGATCCGACGGCCGACACATGGACGGCCACATCGACTACGGTGGCGCCCTCGGGAAGGCGTTCGGCCACTGCGGTCTGGACCGGGACGGAGATGATCGTCTGGGGAGGGAACGACGGGTCCACTACGAACACCGGCGGCCGATACACGCCTTGACGGACGCTGTCCCGAAGGCACGGCGGGATCGGAATTGCGGGCGGCATGCCCGCCCGCAATTCCAGATCCTGGTCGTTGCGTTGTTCCTGCTGTCCGGCTGCGCGCGGGACGCGGCCCGGGTCGGTGAGATCCGGATAGCGGAGACGGATCTCTCGCAAAGGGCCAAGGTCTCCGAGATCCAGTTCCCCGGCAGCGGGAAGAGAAACGTCGCGCTGGCGCAGCTCGTCAAGGGGTACTTGGCGCTCGCGGTGCTTCAATCCCTCAACGTCCCGACGGGCGAAGCGGCGATCGAGGTGGAAGCGAGGCGGATCGACGCGAACACGAAGTCCCCGGAGGTCCTGAAAAGAATCAAGGACGTCTACGGCAGCGACCGCCGGGAGTACCTGAACACCTACGTCCGTGTCGTCTACGCCGAGAGGGTTCTCTACAACGAGGTGTTCCTCAATGACCCCGCCATCCACGCGGTGCAACGAAAGAAGGCCGAAGAGTTCCTCGCCGCGGCGGTGAAGAACCCCTCCACCTTCGGTACGATCGCAATGGAGATGGGGCTTGCGCCCGCGACGATGACGCTCTCCCGGGAGAAAGGGGTCCGGCGCGTAGACGTGAAGGAGCGGGGAACGTCCGGATCCCCTCCGGAGGCCGGCGGTGTGGAGGTCGAGCAGGCGGCCCGGATGATTTCCGCGCTTACCGGCGTCAAGCCGGGGGAGTTGGTCCCGACGGCGCTTGAATGGCAGGAAGACTTCCAGATGATCCGTCTCGTTCGCAAGGAGGGGGCGGCGTACCGAATAGAATCAGTCTCCGTCCGGAAGCGGAACTTCGACGACTGGTTCTGGGAGAAGGCGTCGAAGATCCCCGTGAGGATCGACCACAAGGCCCTGAAGGCGGCGTTCCTCAGGGAAGTCTCCTGGGCGAAGTGTTGCCGCTCACGCCCGATGATGTCGTAGGCCCCGATCTCGACCAAGCAGCGTGATGGCGAGTGGGCGAGCAGGTCCCTGACGGCCACCGCGGAGGCTGGCTTCTGGCGTTCACTCTGGGCGGTG
>JAJZQX010000002.1 GCA_021806645.1 Myxococcales bacterium
TCGGCGTCATGACGCCAGCCCAGGTCCTGCTCGACGCGTATGAGCAGGTGAGCCGGTTGCTCGAGCTGCTCGGGGTGCGGCGCTGACCGTCCGCTTCGGCAACGTGCTCGGCTCGGCCGGGAGCGTCATCCCCATCTTCAAGGGCCGGTTCCGGCCCTACGAGTGGGACCGGTGGAGAAGCGGCTGGCGTGGCTGCTCGGGCTCGCGGGGGGGACGGCGGCGGCGGTGCGCGGCGGGCTGCGCGAGCTGGTGCCGGAGTACCGGCCGGACGGGGAGAGCTGAGGGGGAGGGCACGCTGACGCGACCGCTCGGGACCCGGGTTGGAGGCCGGGTCGGTGGGCGCAAGGCCCCGGGGAGCCCCCCGAAAAGGTGGACGGAGCCCGCAGGAGGGGCAAGATCACGCTACAACCCGCGTGAGGTCAGACACGCAGGGTAGTGACAAGTCAGGGACCGAACCATGGCAACCGCAGACCAGGTCAAGGCGCTCATCAAGAGCCACGCCGAGGGCGACGAGACCCGGTTTTACGCTATCGCCATGCAGATGGCCGCCCAGGAGGCGCGCACCGGTCACGCACGGCTCGCCCAGGAACTCCGGATGCTCGTTGACGAACTCCGGGCGCGCTCCGTTCGCGAGTATCCGTCCGAGTCGAAGCTTGTTCCGCTCGCCCAGCCGCGAGGCGAACTGGCTGGCCTCCTGACGGTCGGGTACTCGAAGACACGCCTCGGCGAGATGGCCCTCGACTCCGAGGTGCAGCGCCGCATCGAGCGGGTGCTCGTCGAGCAGCGCGAACGCGCTCGCATCCAGGAGCATGGCTTCACGCCGCTTCGAAAGCTGCTCCTCGTCGGGCCGCCTGGCACCGGGAAGACCATGACGGCGAGCGTGCTGGCGGGCGAGCTCGGCCTCCCACTGTTCACCATCCAGCTCCACGCCCTCATCACGAAGTTCATGGGCGAGACGGCCGCCAAGCTGCGGCTCGTCTTCGACGCGGTGGCGCAGGGTCGCGCCGTGTACCTCTTCGACGAGTTCGACGCGATCGGCTCCGACCGGGCCTCGAAGAACGACGTCGGCGAGATTCGCCGTGTGCTCAACTCCTTCCTGCAGTTCCTGGAGCAGGACGCCTCCGACAGTCTCATCCTGGCTGCCACCAATCACCCAGCTCTCCTCGACCGCGCGCTGTTCCGGCGCTTCGACGAGACGATCGAGTACCGCCTCCCTGGCGCCGACGCCGCGGAACGGGTGATGAAGGGTCGGCTGGCGCTGCTCGACACGGCGAGCGTGAACTGGGTCGAGGCAGCCCGCGCCGCCGAGGGACTCAGCCACGGTGACGTGGTCCGGGCTTGCGAGCAGGCTGCCAAGAACGTCCTCCTCGCTCACCGGAGAGGGATCGACACCGCCACGCTCGTGGAGGCGCTGGCCGATCGCCGCTCGGCGCACGGTCCTTAGCGAGATCCACCGATGCCGGCGCCGCGGAACCGAAGGCACATCGTCGTGCCGGCCGTGCCGGCGGTGGAACCCTACACGCCGCACTCCCCGGTCTTCGGTCGCGAACAGCTTGTCCCGCCCTCGGGTGGCCGGCCGGCGCATGGAGCGAGGCTCGCGAAGTCCCTTCGGTTGGCCGCGAAGGACGCGAAGGCACAGCGAGCCGCCGCGGGCTTCGAGGTGCACGGGGCCACGCCTGGCCTCTACGTCCAGTTCGAGGGCGTTCCAGGGGTTCACCTCAAGGTCGCCAGCCTGGAGGACCGCGGCAAGGGCATCGAAGTCGTCGCGGTGACCTTCGAGCAGACGGAGCAACCAGGGGACACGGAACAGCCCGTCGTCACGGAACGCGCCACGGTGTTCGTGCCCGATGGACAGGTGAAGCACTTCATCTCGCGCTTCGAGAAGTACGGGCTCAAGGCACCGAGGAAGGCAGGGGAGCGCCGGTACGAGGACATGCTCGACCGGGTCGCCGCGCTTCGACATGCAACACTCCAGGCGCTCTGGACGGACGAACCAGCGGCCTACCCCGGCGCCGTGAAGGCCATATGGTGGGAGGTCTGGCTTCGCAGGACCGACGGGAAGGAACTCGAACGATTCCTGGAGTTCTCTCAGCACGCAGGGCTCAGGGTGGGCGAACGTCGACTGGAGTTCGACGACCGCATCGTGGTCCTGGCCTTCGGGTCGGCGCGAAAGCTGTCCTCCTCCCTGGATGTGCTCAACGACATCGCTGAGGTCCGGGCGGCGAAGGAGCTCTCGAGCTTTTTCGCCGGCGAGCCCCCGGTCGAACAGGCCAGGTGGGCCGACAGCCTGCTGGAGCGCTTGAAGGGGCCTGGGTTGGATGCTCCAGCCGTCTGCCTGCTCGATACCGGGGTCGCTCGAGCCCACCCCCTCCTCAAGCCGGCGCTGGACTCGGAGGACCGCTACGCCGTCGATCCGGCCTGGGGGGTGGAGGACGACGGCGGGGCGCCAGAGGAGCGCGGCCACGGCACTGGAATGGCGGGCGTGGCGCTGTACGGCGACCTCGCCGCCGCGCTCGCCGCCAGCGGCCCGGTGGATCTCGTGCATCGACTGGAGTCGGTGAAGATCCTTCCGCCGGCCCGGCTCGGCGTCAATCCACCCGACCTCTACGCCGCGGTCACCGCCACGGCAGTCAGCTATCCGGAGTCGCGGCTTCCCAATCGTCGGCGCCTCTTCACCATGGCGGTCTCCTCGGTCGAAGACCGCGACCGGGGTCAGCCCACCTCGTGGTCGGCGGCCGTCGATGCCCTCGCGGCGGGCCGGTCCTTTGATGCCACGCGCCAGGGGCTTGCCTACCTGGAGGGCGCTGACGAGAGGAGGCGCCTGCTCGTGGTCGCAGCCGGCAACGTCACCAGGCCCGATGCAGACCACCTGGCCCGCAGCGATCTCGAGCCGGTCCACGACCCCGCCCAGGCCTGGAACGCGCTCACCGTGGGCGCCTTCACGGAGCAGTCTGAGATCGACAATGCGTCCGAGCCGGGCCTCAAGCCGCTCGCGGGTCATGGCGAACTGTCGCCCTGGTCGACCACCTCGGTGAGCTTCGCGGCGCCTTGGCCCATCAAGCCGGACGTGGTGGCCGAGGGCGGCAACCTGGGCGTGGACTCCAAAGGGAACGTGGACTTTCCGATCCCTTCGCTGAGCCCGCTGACGACGCACTACCGTCCAAACGAGAAGCTCTTCGTCCCCACGTGGGCAACCAGCCCGGCCTCTGCCCAGGTGGCGCGACTGTGCGCGCTGGTGATGGCCGAGTACCCCAGCCTGTGGCCCGAGGCCGTCCGGGCCATCGTGGTGCACTCGGCCCGATGGACGCCGATGATGTGGGCCCACCTCAAGGGAGCGGGGGAGGCGAAGGCGAAGCGGGCCAAGCTGGTTCGCCGCTACGGCTTCGGCGTCCCGAACCTGGGCAGGGCACTGCGGAGCGCCAACGATGCTCTCACGCTTGTCGTCCAGGGAACACTTCGCCCCTTTGTGGCCGGCAAGATGCGGGAGATGAGCCTCTTCCACCTGCCATGGCCCAAGGCAGAACTCGAGGCGCTCGCCGACGCACCGGTCCGTCTCAAGGTCACCCTGTCCTATTTCGTCGAGCCGAATCCGGCTCGGCGCGGGTGGCAGAAACGCCACCGCTACCAGTCACATGGTTTGCGCTTCGAGATGAAGGGCGTGCTCGAGACAGAGCAGGAGTTCCACAAGCGCCTCAACAAGCGTGCCTTGGACGAGGAGGAGGAGCGCCCAGCCACTGGCTCCGACGGCGGCTGGTTCCTCGGCACACAGGCGCGCAATACGGGATCACTCCATTCCGATACGTGGAGTGGAACCGCGGCTGACCTCGCCGAGCGTGGCGTCGTGGCGGTCTACCCTGTGACCGGTTGGTGGAAGGAACAGCAGAAGAGGGACCGGAGCGAGCTCGGTGTCCGGTACGCACTGGTGGTGTCCATCGAGACGACCAGCGTCGAGAGCGACATCTGGACGCCGGTGGCCCAGGAGGTCGGGCTGGACATCGAGACGGCGGTGGAAGTGGGCTAGGCCAGCTGGTGTTGCAAGCCAAGGCCGCGGAGGCCGAGGCAAGGGCAGGGCGTCCTGAAGGGAGCAGCGATGGACGAGAAGCTTCATCGGGAGAACCTGGGCCGCACCACCAGCCCGACCGTCCGAAAGCTGTACGGGACCCTGGTGGACGAGCTGGGTTCGGGGTTCATGCGGAGCAGCCCCCACAGCCATGGCCACATCCGGAACGTGCTCCGCTTCAGCCGAGGCACCCTCAACCCGATCGACTTCATCGTGAACGTCTCGGACTTGCGGTGCTACTTCAGGTCGCCGCTCTTCTCGATCCACCCTGACCTCTCGACCTTGGTCGAGACCGAGTTTCCCCAGGGTATCCGGCAGGGGAACGAATGGGTGTTCAACTTCGACGACGCCCGAACCTGCAAGCGACTCATCGACTTCGTGAACGGGCGGCTGAGAGGGTTCATCGAGATCAGGCCGGGCGGTCCAGCCACGCCCGTAGAAGAGCGACTGTCCGTGACTTTGGTGGAGCCAGCCTCAGTGGAGGGCTCGGTCTACTGGGAAGGCGACAGGTCCCGCGCTCTTCATGAACAGGTGGAGCGCAACTCGGCGGCGAGGGACGCGTGTCTCCGCGACCAAGGCGCCCGGTGCATCGTGTGCGGCCTGCGAGTGCGGGAACGATATGCCGGGCTGTCGCGGGAGGTCGTCGAGGTCCACCACCTGCGGCCCCTGTCTGACACGATTGGCCCGTACCAGCTGAACCCCGCCACGGACCTGGTGCCGGTCTGCCCGAATTGCCACCGGGTCATCCATTCCCAGGTGCCGGCGCTGGAGCCGGGTCAGGTGAAGGCCATGCTGGCCTCCTGACGACCGCTTCGGCAACGTGCTCGGGTCGGCGGGGAGATCTACATCCTGGACATGGGCCAGCCGGTGCGGATCGCCGACCTGGCGCGCGACCTCATCACCCTCTCCGGCTTCACGCCCGGGGTGGACATCGAGATCCGGTTCACCGGCACGCGCCCCGGCGAGAAGCTCTTCGAGGAGCTCTCGGTGGACGACGAGGCGGCCGAAAAGACCCGCCACCCCAAGATCTTCGTGGGCCGCTTCCGGCCCTACGAGTGGGACCGGGTGGAGCAGGGGCTGGCGCGGCTGCTCGGGCTCGCGGGGGGGACGGCGGCGGCGGTGCGCGGCGGGCTGCGCGAGCTGGTGCCGGAGTACCGGCCGGAGGGGGGTTCCGAGGGCTGAGGGGCCCGAACGCCACGGACGCGACCGAACTGAACCCGGACTTGAGCGTAGCGCGATGGACGCGAGGCCGGGCGCTCTGAGCTACCCAAGGGCCTGGCGCTGTCGGAGCGGCCGGTATACTGAACGGATGCTCATGACAGCGGGGCGCCCTTGAAGCGCACGAGGATCGCACAGACACCGGCCGAGGCTGGCTATGAGACCGTGCTCGCTGACGTCGCGGAGTTGGTCGAGGCGGTGAGGGGCGCATCAGCGCGGACGGTGAACGCGCTGATGACGGCCACGTACTGGTCGATCGGGCGTCGGATCGTCTAGCAGGAGCAGCAGGGGCTGACGCGCGCTGACTACGGCGCGGTGCTGATCGGTCGCCTGGCCATGCACTTGACGGCTCGCTTTGGCCGCGGGTTCGGCCGCCGGAACATCTTCCAGATGCGGTCCTTCTACCTCGCCTACCGCGAACTTCCGCTTGCAGGGCACTCGCAATTCATGAGGCCTTCGACGGCCGCGAAAGTGCAGACAGCGTCTGCACTTTCTACTGTGATGACCCTCGCCGGTGGACCGGACCGCCTGCCGGTCTTCCCGCTGCCTTGGTCCCACTACGTGCGCCTCCTTGGCGTTCGCAGCGTCGAGGGCAGGCGGTTCTACGAAGCCGAGGCGCTTCGTGGAGGCTGGACCATTCGGCAGCTCGACCGCCAGATTGGCAGCCAGTTCTACGAGCGCACGGCGCTGTCCAAGAACAAGGCCGTGATGCTGCGACGCGGGGAGGCGAGGCGACCAGGCGACGCGGTAACGCCCGAAGAGGAGATCAAGGATCCCTTCGTGCTCGAGTTCCTCGGGCTCAAGGATGAGTACTCCGAGACCGAGTTCGAGGCGGCCCTGACCTCCAAGATCGAGTCATTCTTGCTGGAACTCGGCGGCGACTTCGCCTTCGTGGGCCGGCAGCGCCGACTGCGCGTCGGGGATACCTGGTATCGGATCGACCTGCTCTTCTTTCACCGTCTCTTGCGCTGCCTCGTCATCATCGATCTGAAATTGGACCGACTCACCCACGCAGACGCTGGTCAGATGCATCTCTACCTGAACTACGCTCGCGAGCACTGGATGCTCCAAGGGGAGAATCCGCCGGTCGGCCTCATCCTATGCGCCGAGAAGGACAGCGCGGTCGCTCACTACGCGCTGGAGGAGCTGTTCAACAAGGTGCTCGCCGCCGAGTACCGGACTGCGCTCCCCACCGAGCGCACGCTTGTCGCGGAAATCGAGCGGACCATCCACCAGATCTCGGGCCGGTCACGGTCACGCACCCGGAGATGAAGCGGTACTTCATGACCATCCCGGAGGCCAGCCAGTTGGTGCTGCAGGCCGGGACCATGGGTCCTCCGAGTGGGACCGGGTGGAGAAGCGGCTGGCGCGGCTGCTCGGGCTCGCCGGGGGGACGGCGGCGGCGGTGCGCGGCGGGCTGCGCGAGCTGGTGCCGGAGTACCGGCCGGACGGGGATTCGGAGGGCTGAGGGTCCGCCGAGGCCCCCGGCGAAACCCGGGCGACGGGCGCTGTCGGAGCGATGCGTATACTGGACGAATGTTCACATCCGATCACGCCATGGCTGCCGGCAGTTGTCACCTCCGCAGCTTGTCCGAGGTCTTCGACGCTGACCCCCGGCGGCGCATGCATACGGGTACGCTTGCTGAAAGCAACGGTAGGCGTTACTTTGACAGCGTGAAACCGGTCCAAGGGGCTAGAACCGCCGCGCGCTACGCCGACAGCCTCGCGGCGTCGGGGCGCTACCACTTCACGACCACCGATGCCGTGAAGGCGCTCGGCGTCTCCACCGTGGCAGCCCGCGCCGCGCTTCGTCGGCTCGCCGCCAAGGGGGCCATCGCCTCGCCCAATCGTGGTTTTCACGTGATCGTGCCTCCAGAGTACCGGCGGCTCGGCTGCCTGCCCCCGGAGCAGTTCATCCCTCAGCTCATGGCGCACCTTGGACTCGACTACTACGCCGGCCTGCTCTCTGCCGCGCAGCTCCACGGGGCAGCCCACCAGCGACCCCAGGTGTTCCAGGTGATGGTGGAGCGGAACAGGGCACCGATCGCCTGCGGCGAAGTCCGGGTCGAGTTCGCCGCGCGCAAGGCCATCGCGGGTGTTCCGACGGTTCAGTTGAATACCCCCCGCGGGAAGCTTCGTGTCTCGAGCCTCGAGGCAACCGCGCTCGAACTCGTGGGCTACTCGGCGCGCGCCGGAGGTCTCGATACGGTGGCCACCGTGCTGGCCGAGCTCACGGAGCAGGTGGACCCGATGAAGCTCGCCGCGGCGGCTCGCCTGGCCCCGGTGCCGTGGGCACAACGACTTGGCCACTTGTTCGAACTGGCGGGAGCCGGCGACAAGACCGGTCCGCTCGCCGAGTGGGTACACGCCGAGGCTCGCGAGTACGTCGCCCTGGTCCCAGGGGGAGGCCGAGGGAAGGAGCGATCGAAGCGGTGGCGGCTCCTCGTCAACGCCTCGGTGGAGATCGATGCGTGATCCCCCGCGACTTCATCACGGAGTGGCGTGCGCAGGCACCCTGGGTGTCGGACCTCCAGGTGGAGCAGGACCTCGTGATCAGCCGCGCGCTCGTGGAACTCTTCTCCCGGCTCGCCATCGCGGAGGCGCTCGCCTTTCGCGGCGGGACGGCTCTCTACAAGCTGCACCTGCGTCCGCCCGCTCGATACTCCGAGGACATCGATCTCGTGCAAGTCGATGCGGGACCCATCGGCTCGGTGCTGAAGGAAGTGCGCGCGGCGCTCGACCCATGGCTCGGGGACCGCCCCGGTCGACCCGAGGCGCGTGGTGGAGGCGTTCTCCCGCTACATGACGGAGGAAGCGGGCCGGGTGACCCGGGCCGCGTTCGAGCGCAACCTCGCGCAGAAGCGGCGCGACCCGGTATTCACGGGGGACATCTCGCCGCTCCTTGCGCCCGGCCATCCGTGGGACCTCGAGGCAGCGTTCGAGTCAGTTCACGGTCGGCTCGTTGCTCTCCTCCCGGGCGAGCCGTGGAAGGGCTGGTCGCCGGAGAGATGAGGGGCGCATCAGCGCGGACGGTGAACGCGCTGATGACGGCCACGTACTGGTCGATCGGGCGTCGGATCGTCTAGCAGGAGCAGCAGGGGCTGACGCGCGCTGACTACGGCGCGGTGCTGATCGGTCGCCTGGCCATGCACTTGACGGCTCGCTTTGGCCGCGGGTTCGGCCGCCGGAACATCTTCCAGATGCGGTCCTTCTACCTCGCCTACCGCGAACTTCCGCTTGCAGGGCACTCGCAATTCATGAGGCCTTCGACGGCCGCGAAAGTGCAGACAGCGTCTGCACTTTCTACTGTGATGACCCTCGCCGGTGGACCGGACCGCCTGCCGGTCTTCCCGCTGCCTTGGTCCCACTACGTGCGCCTCCTTGGCGTTCGCAGCGTCGAGGGCAGGCGGTTCTCCACCGACAAGGCGGTCAACCCCACCTCGGTGATGGGCGCCACCAAGCGGGTGGCCGAGATCTACGTGCAGTCGCTGTCGCAGCGGTCCAGGACCCGCTTCGTCACCGTCCGCTTCGGCAACGTGCTCGGCTCGGCCGGGAGCGTCATTCCCATCTTCAAGGAGCAGATCGCCGCCGGCGGGCCGGTCACGGTCACCCACCCGGAGATGAAGCGGTACTTCATGACCATCCCGGAGGCGAGCCAGCTGGTGCTGCAGGCCGGCACCATCGTCCCTACGAGTGGGACCGAGTGGAGAAGGGGCTGGTGCGGCTGCGAGGGCTCGCGGGGGAGACGGGGGACATGGTGCGCGGCGGGCTGAGGGAGCTGGTGCCGGAGTACCGGCCGGACGCGGGGTCCTGAGGGTGAGTTCACGCTGACGTGACCGCGCGGGACTCGGGCCCACGGTCACCCAGTTCTGGCCTGGGCGAAGCGCTCCCCAGGACTATCCCCGAGGCCGGGACACTCCGGACCCATCCGAGTTCACCGCCGCGCGCCTGCGAGCTGCTGGATC
Organism: Myxococcales bacterium; assembly: GCA_021806645.1. GTDB lineage: Bacteria > Myxococcota > Myxococcia > Myxococcales > Anaeromyxobacteraceae > JADKCZ01. The sequence continues at coordinate 9,244 of JAJZQX010000002.1, forward strand.
CGCTGGTGGGAGACCCCGAGCAGCTCGGCGGCATCGCGAACCGACATCCCGAGCTTGCGGGTGAGCACGCTGGCGGCGGAGGCCGTGGCCTTCATGGCCTTGGCCTGGACCTGGTCGAGCTGGGCGCGAGACGAGGCGACCTTGCGGACCACGGCGCTGGTCCGGGCTGGGAGGCGGATATCGTCCACCAGCTCGGCGCGGGCAGCGGCCGCTTCATCGATGAAGAGCGCAAGCGCCTCGCGAATTCGCCTCCGACCCTCGGCCAGGCTGCGGCCCTGGGTCAGGCACCCCTGAACCTCGGGCACGGTGACGATCCACCAACCCGACGGGTCCTTCTCGAAGCGGACAGTGTAGCTCCTGGTCTTCATGTTGTGCCTCCTACTTCCCTTCCCGGATGATCTTCTTGAGCCAGTCCTTGCCCAGGCAGGGTTCACCGAAAGGCTATTCCGGCCCGGCCAATCTGTCAAGGCGGTTAGACAGATCGAAGGAGGCGGATCGCCGAGGCGCGCAAGGTTGCTCAGTTGAGCCAGGCCGAGCTGGCGACCGCCGTGAAGCTGCTTGTCGAAATGGGCCTCCTGGTGCCGCCCCTGGCACCGCAGCCGACCACCGTCGACTCGGTGGAGACCGCTGAATTGGCGGCCCGCAACCTGCGACTTCATCTGGGGCTCTCGCCCGGGCCCGTCTGGGACCTCCTCACCGTAGCCGAGCGGCTCGGCTGCTACGCCTTCAGCCTTGATCTCAGGGACGACTCGCTGGACGGGGCCTACTTGCGCCTGGAGGCCGGCGGAGTCGCCGTGGTCAACGGCTCCATGCGACCCGGCCGCCGGCGGTTCACGTTGGCCCATGAGCTTGGCCACCATCTTTTCGCGGATGACTTCTCGGATGAGTGGATCGTGGGGGCTGATGGGGACGGGCGCGAGCGACTCATCAACGCGTTCGTGATCCACTTCCTGATGCCTCGGGAGGCCTGTCTCTCCAGGTGGCAAGAACTCGAAGGCCGGCGTGAGCCGCGCTCCGCGGCGCTCGCGCTCGGGGCAGAGTTCGGCGTGAGCTGGACCGCGGTGCTGGGCCACCTGCGCAACCTCGACCTCGTGGACATCCGCGCCCACGAGCGACTGAGCGCGGACCGCCCCACCAAGGCCGACTATCTGGAGGGTGGGGTGACCATGCGGGAAGAGTTGACGCCCCCGGCCGTGCCGCCCAAGTACGCCCAGGCGGTCATCCGGGCGTTCAAGGGCCACAAGCTCAGCCGCGGCCGGACGCTCGACCTGCTCCACGGCGCCGCAACGGCCCAGGATCTTCCACGGGAAGACCGGGTCCCGGTTGAATCGATGCGAGCACAGTTCGATCTCGACTGACGATGGCGGTGCTCGTCTTCGACAGTGCGCCGCTGAGCGCTGTGCTCCGGAGAAGCTCGAAGTAGCAGCGACCAGGTGGCGGCTAGACGCCGCGCAGCTTGACCGACCGGCCGTCAAACCGGGCGACGATCTCCAGTTCGCCGCCCAGTGCTTCGATGTAGCGGCGCAGCGTCGAGAGCAAGTGGTCATCCCTGCGCTCGACGCGGGACAACTCGGACTGGTCGATGTCCGTCGCCCTTGCAACGTCCTCCTGGGTCAGGCCGGTGAGCTGGCGCAGCTCGCGGAGGTTCATCTCGAGAATCTCCGCCTCGACGGCCTTGTCGATCTCGGCGATTTCCCCCGAGGTGAAATACTTGGCATCCAGTTCCTTCAACGTCTTCGTCCGAACCCTCGTCATGTGCAATTGCCCGTCGCGCGTCGGCTACGGCGAGCCCTCCGTCCCGGTGGTGCTCGGGCGGTTGGAGTCACTTCGAGTCATCCTCTTCGATGTCCCTCAAGTGCTGCTCCCAGATGGCCTCGGCCACCGGGATGATGCGATCGTACATCGCCTTGTCGGCTCCCTTGTCGCCGCCGGTGAGCAGGACGGCCTCTCGTCGCGGGTCGAAGGCGTAGATGGGCCGCAAGGGGCTGTTGCCCTGTTTCGGACGAAGCTCCCGAAGCGCGTAGCGGGAGCCCTTGATGGCGCAGCTATGCGGATATGCCAACAGCAGGCCCAACTCCTTGAGAAGGTGGATCGAGTGACGCACCTCCTTTTGCTCGCGGTGGGTCAGGCTGGACATCCACCCGTCGAACTCCTCTGTCACGATGACTGTAGCGGCCATGAACGTTTCCGCTTCGGCCCACCGCGTACCCTTATGACATGTACCACATAAGTTGTCAAGCATGTGGACGGTGTCGCCCCACCCGCCTCGAGTGCCACGGGATTGCCACAAGGCTCAACAAGCGCGCACTGGAGGAGGAGGAGCAACGCCCAACCGCTGGCGAAGGCTCCGGCGCCTCCTCCAGCTCAAGACCGTGGACAGCGGCGGAAACGTGTTCGTCACCGTGCCGGACGACGACCTCGTCTTTGGGCGTCGGCTCGAACCAGTCCCTGGCATCTGGTGCACCGGGCTCGTCCAGACCTGGCTGGCTCTGTCCCGCGCCGGCGACCGAGGGGTCGAGGCCGCCGACCATCTCCTGCAGCAGCGGTGGAAGCCGGAGTGGGAGCAGCGTCCGTGACCGCGCCGGCCGTCGCCTACGACATCTACTACTCGGTCCGGAACTTCGAGGGCGGACCGGAGGCGCTGGCGGTGGCATGCCGCCCACTGCTCGGCGACCCGGTGGTCGAATGGGGGTTGAGATGCATTGCGGGGAAGTTCGGCTCGCGCGAGGACTTCGGGCCGGAGACGGTGCGCCGGTTCCGGCCCTACGAGTGGGACCGGGTGGACGGCCCGCTTCGGCCACGGGGCAGGGATGATTGGCGGCGGTAGCCGCCCGGACTGAAGGGCTCTTGGAAGTCCAGACGTTTGGACTGGCGCCGGACCCTGCGCAGCCGCGAGCACAAGCACAAATTCGCACGCCCATCTCCACTCGGGGTACGAAACAGATGCGGCGGGCGATCCTGGTGATCGCCCGCCGCGGTTCGGCTTGTCGTCGGGTAGGAGCCCGGCGGATGCCAACGACCCGGGGATCATACGAGAGGAGATCGATGAGGGGAAGAGCGGTGAGGAGGATGGCGGGGCTCCTGGCGGCGCGGCTGCCGGAGCTGGGGCTGGAGGAGGTGCCCGGCCCGAGGGCGCGGGAGGGGCGCTGGAGCCTGGCGCAGATCCTCCAGGCGACGCTGCTGGGCCTCATGGCCGGGTGCCGGAGCCTCTCGGAGTCCGAGGACCTGAGCGCGTCGCTGGCGCTGACGATGCGGCGGGGCGCTCTCGGAGGCCAACGCCAAAGCCGTGGTGGACGCGGGCAAGGACTACCTCTTCGCGCTCAAGGGCGAGCAGCGGACCATGTTCAAGCTGGCCACCGAACATATCGCCTTCGAGAAGGTCCTCGCCAGGACCGAGGACGTCCTCGACAACGAGACCACCGTGGTGCGCTCGCTCAAGCTGCTGGCGGTCGATCCGACCTGGAGCTACGGCGACGGCAAGGGGCCGGGCGAGTCGGTCTGGCCGCACGCCAGGGCGTTCCTCTCCGTCGAGTACGTGAAGGTCCACCGCCGCGAAGTGGTCGAGCAGGACGAGCGGCTATTCGTCACGAGCTACGACCCGGCGCGGCTCACGGACGAGCAGTGGCTGTTGCTGGCGCGCAGCCACTGGGGCGTGGAGAACAACAATCACCACACTCTCGACACCGCCTTCGCCGAGGACGACCGGCCGTGGATCGAGGCCGACCCGCAGGGCATGCTCGCCGTGCTCATCCTGCGCCGCATAGCCTACACGCTGCTGGCGCTCTACCGCTCGGTGACGCTCCGCTCGGACGAGGGGCGCGCCACCCGCTGGAAATCACTGCTCCAGTCGGTGCGCGACCTGCTCGTCGCCGCCACCGAAGACCAGCTTGCTGGCCTCCGCCAGCGGCAGGCCGCCGCGACACGCTGAAATCGCCGGGCTCCTACCCGCGGCGGGCGACATCGAAGGGACCTGGGAAACACTGCCCCGCGACCGGCGCCGGCCGGCCGTAGCCGCCGCGTGCCCCGAGGTCCGGCAGGAACCGCTCCCCGGCCACCCCGGAGGCGGGCCTAACCTCGGGAACTGCTTGGCCGATCATTCCTGGAGCCGACCAGACCCGGTGGTGCCGCTGTCAGCCTCGGCGGCTAGGTTGCTCCCCCGATGCCGCCACCAGCTCCCTGCGGCGAGCCCTGCCCCTGCGGCAGCGGCCGCGACTTCGACGACTGCTGCCTCGACCAGCGCCGCGCCGCCAACCGGCTGACCGAGGAGAAGCTGGCCGCCTGGGCTCGCGAGCGGGGCGTCGAGCCCCACCTCGAGCTGATGGTCGTCGAGCTGGCGGACGGCCTGCCGGCGGACCTCCAGCCCGCCCCACGCTGGCTCAAGGCCAACATCACGCTGGGTGAGCTGCTGGTCGCGGGAGACTTCATGGTCATGCTGGCGCCCCCGATCCTGCGCCGCTTCCGCGCCGTCGCCTGGGGCAACCTCATCCGCGAGGCCAGGTCGGTCCGGCTCGCGGTGGCCGCCGAGGCCACTCGCCCGCCACCGCCCACCGACCCGACCCTGGCCCGGCTGGCCGCCCGGCTCGAGGAGCTCCGGGCCCTGGTCCGCCCCACCGCCTCGCCGCGCGACCCCGGACACCTGCCGCCCCGGCTCCTGCAGCTGAGCCCTGCGCAGCGCCGCCTCGTCTACCTGGAGACCTGCAAGCTGCGCAGCGGCGACGAGACCAGCTCCGGCGTCGTCGAGCCGGGCGTGGTGCTGGAGCTGGCCCGGGCACTGGACAGGCCGCTCCCCCCGCCGCGCTGCCGCTGCGGCGCCAGCGAGCCGTGCCGCCACCTGCTGACGGTCCTGGATCTCGCCCTGGCCGAGCTGGCCAACCCGGCGCGCCCGGCGGCCTGGACGGCCCTGGCCCGGGCGCTCGACCTGCCCAACTGGTCCCGGGCGCTCACGGCGCTGGAGGATGTCCAGGCCATCCGTCGCAAGCGCGCCGGAGCCGCCCCCACCGTCCAGGTCTCCTTCCGCCTGGAGCGCGACGTACGGGGGCGGGTGACTGTTCTCCCCTTCCGCCATCGCCGGCAACGCGGCGGGAAGTTCGGGCCCGGGCGCCACGCCACGCCCCGGGACTTCGCGGGCGCCTCCGGCAGGTACTCGCCGGAAGATCTGGCGGCGCTCAAGGGGCTCGGCTACGCCGGGCGTTACGGAGGTTACGCCTACGGAAACGGCCGCGGCCGGCTGCTGGAACAGGCCGGCGAGCTGCTGGCGCTGGCCGGCCATCCGCGCGTCTTCCTCGCCGGCGAGGAGGAGCCGCTCGCCGTCAAGGCCGCCCCGGTCGGACTGGCGGTGCGCCCGCTGGGGGGCGGCGGCGTCGAGCTGGCGCCCACCGTGGACGGGGCGCCGGTGGCCGCCGAGGCGCTGGCCGGTGCGCTCCGCTCCATGGGGAGCGACGGCACCTTCGACTGGCTGGATCGGGACCGGCGCCAGTGGTCGGTGGTGACGGTCGAGGAGCCCGAGGCCGTCAAGGGGATGGTCGCCGCGCTGGCCGAGCACGGCCAGGAGTTCCCCGCCGAGGCCGAGAGCGCCCTGCTGGAGCGGCTCGGCCAGCTGCGGGAGCTGCTGCCGGTGGACCTGCCCGCGGAGCTGGAGGGGAGCGAGCTGCCCCCGGCGCTCGTTTTGGTGGTCCGGCTGGGGCTCCAGCCGGTCGGGCTGGAGCTGGCGGTGCTGGCCCGGCCGCTGGCCGGCGCCCCGGCCCAGGCGCCCGGCGAGGGGCCGCCGCGCCTGGTGGCCAGCCGCGCCGGCGGGCGCCAGTTCACGATCCGTGATCTGCAGGCGGAACGCCGCGCCGCGGAGGCGCTGCTCGGCTCCCTCCCGCTCGGCGGCGTGGCCCCCGAGCCGGGCTTTCGCCGCCGCGTCGCCGACGACCAGGCGGCGCTGGCGCTGCTCGACGCCCTCCAGTCGCTCGGCCGGGAGGACGTCACGGTGGAGTGGCTCGGGGGGCCGCCCCGCCTGGTCCGGGGCGCCACCGCCAAGGGGCTGCGGGTGGAGGTGCGCGACCGGCAGGACTGGTTCGGCCTGGAGGGCGAGCTGGAGCTCGACGGCGAGCGGGTCAAGCTGGCGCTGTTGCTGGAGGCGCTGCGGGAGCGGCGCACCGTGGTCCGGCTCGAGGGCGGCACCTGGCTGGCCCTCGCCGGTGAGCTGGCGGAGCGGCTGGCCCCGCTGGCCCACCTCTCGAGCCCGGTGGCCGGCGGCGTCGAGATCGGGCCGTCGGCGCTCGGCGCCCTCGACGACCTGGTCGGAGACGGCGCCCGGCTCACCGCCGAAGGAGCCTTCGCCCAGCTCCGCTCCCGGATGCAAGCGGCCTCCCGGGCCACCCCGCGCCTGCCACGCGCCTTCAAGGGAGAGCTCCGCGACTACCAGCTCGACGGCTTCCGCTGGCTGGCCCGGCTGGCCTCCTGGGGCGCCGGGGCGGTCCTGGCCGACGACATGGGGCTTGGCAAGACCGCGCAGGCGCTGGCGCTGCTGCTGCAACGGGCCGGCGACGGACCGGCGCTGGTGGTGGCGCCCACCTCGGTCTGCGCCAACTGGGTGGCCGAGGCGGCCCGCTTCGCCCCGTCGCTGCGAGTGACGCTCTTTCGCGACGCCGACCGGGCCGGCGCGGTGGCGGCGCTCGCGGCCGGCGACGTGCTGGTGGTCAGCTACGGGTTGCTCACCCTGGACCAGGAGCGGTTCCGCGGCGTGCGCTTCTCCACCCTGGTGCTCGACGAGGCCCAGGCGGTGAAGAACGCCGCCACCCGGCGCGCCCGGGCCGTCCGCGAGCTGGACGCAGGCTTCCGGGTGGCGCTCTCCGGGACGCCGATCGAGAACCACCTCGGCGAGCTCTGGAGCCTGTTCAGGATCACCTTCCCCGGCCTGCTGGGGAGCTGGGAGCTGTTCCGCCAGCGCTTCGCCCTGCCCATCGAGCGCGACGGCGATCCGGCGCGGCGGCGCGCCCTGGCGGCCACGGTGCGACCGTTCCTCCTGCGCCGCACCAAGGCCGAGGTGGCCCGCGAGCTCCCCACCCGCACGGAGATCACGCTCCCGGTTACGCTGTCGGCCGGGGAGCGGCGGCTCTACGAGCAGACCCGGCTGGCCACCGTGGCCCGCCTGGCGGGGCTCGGCGACGAGCCGCGGCCCGAGCAGCACCGCTTCGAGGTGCTGGCCGCCATCACCCGGCTGCGGCGGCTGGCCTGCCACCCGCGCCTGCACGATCCGGAGTCCGGCCTGCCCTCGGCCAAGCTGGCCCGCTTCCTGGACCTCGTCACCGGCCTGATCGATGGGGGGCACCGGAGCCTGGTCTTCAGCCAGTTCACCAGCCACCTGGCGCTGGTGCGCGAGGCGCTCGACGCGGCCGGCGTCCGCTACCTCTACCTCGACGGCCAGACGCCTCCCCCTCAGCGCGACCGGTTGGTGGCCCGCTTCCAGGCCGGCGAGGGCGACCTCTTCCTCATCTCGCTCAAGGCCGGCGGCACCGGGCTCAACCTCACCGGCGCCGACTACGTCGTCCACCTCGACCCGTGGTGGAATCCAGCGGTGGAGGACCAGGCCACCGACCGCGCCCACCGCATCGGCCAGCTCCGGCCGGTGACCGTCTACCGGCTGGTGGCGCAGGGGACCATCGAGGAGGCCATCGTCCGGCTCCACGCCTCGAAGCGGGAGCTGGTCGCCGGCGTGCTGGGCGGCATGGACACGGCCGCACGGCTGTCGCCGGCGGAGCTGATGGCCCTGGTCCGCGCCGGGCCGGCGGAAGTCGAGGGAGTGGGCGCGGGCGACGCCGAGGTCGCCGGGGTGGCCGCGGAGCTGGAGGCCGAGGAGGCGCCGGAGGCGGGCGCGGCCGCGGTGGTCGAGGCGGCGGTCGCTGGCGCGCACGCGAAGCACCGTGGCGATCCGGCGGCGGCACGGGGCGAACCGGACGGCGCGTCCGGCAGGCTGTCCCTGGCCTTCGGGCGCCACCTCGACGCCGAGCTGGAGCGGCGTCGCTTCCGGAGCAGCGTGACGGTGAAGGGCTATCGGCGGGCGGCCGCCCGCTTCCTGGAGTTCCTGGCCTCGGAGGGCGCGGAGCCCCCGGCGACGGCGCGGGCGCTGGAGCCGCAGGTGGAGGGCTATCTGGCCGCGCTCCAGGCCGGGCGCTTCCCGGCGCCGGCCAGCGAGCCCCTGCTGGCGCGCTGCGCGCTCCGCGAGCTGGGCCGGTTCCTCGACCTCCCGGGCGCCGCTCCTCGAGCGTAGCGAGCGCCGGGCCGGCCAGCCGCCTTCGGGGTGCGCGGCGGGCCGCGGGAGCTGGTGCCGGAGTACCGGCCGGGTGGCGGTTCCGAGGGCCAGTGGCCAAGCCCTCGACGCAGGACGGCTACAGCGCCACCCCGCTCAACCCTAGGCCTTGACCAGCCTGCAGGGTGGCGAGCGGCCCGCGAAGAGCGGCGCAACGAGGTTACGGGTGTCCACGGCCAGCTTCACTCCGCCCCAGAGTCCCGGGTGCTTGAATGCATCGTGGGCGGTGGAGACCACCACGGCGTCGTGGGCACCGAAGGCCTCGGCGGTGCATGGCACCGACTTCAGGCCGAGATCGTACTTCCTGGTCCGGTGCGTCGCCGGGAAGAAGGGATCGCAGTAGTCCACCCGTGCGCCGAGTTCCTTCAGCAGCTCCAGGATCTCGTACGACGGCGACTCCCGGTCGTCGTCCACGTTGGCCTTGTAGGCCAGCCCCAGCACCAGCACCCGCGACCCCTTGAGCGACTTCCCGTCCTCGTTGAGGGCGTGCATCACCTTGTCCACCACGTAGCGAGGCATGCGCGTGTTGATCTCGCCGGCCAGCTCGATGAAGCGGGCCCACTCGCCGTGCTCGGCCGCCTTCCACGACAGGTAGAACGGGTCGAGCGGGATGCAGTGCCCCCCCAGCCCCGGCCCCGGGTAGAAGGGCATGAAGCCGAACGGCTTGGTGGCGGCCGCCGCGATCACCTCCCAGATGTCGATGCCCATCCGGTCGAGGATCACCTTCAGCTCGTTGACCAGCGCGATGTTCACGGACCGGAAGACGTTCTCCAGCAGCTTGGACGACTCGGCGACACGCGATGACGAGACCGCCACGACCTGGTCGAGCCCGGCGGTGTAGAGGGCCACCGCAGCCTCGGTGGAGGGCGCATTGACCCCGCCAACCACCTTCGGGATCGAACGAGTGGTGAAGTCCTTGCGGCCCGGGTCCTCGCGCTCCGGGTAGAAGGCCAGCAGGAAGTCCTCCGGGCAGCGCAGGCCGCTCTTCTGGAGGAGCGGCAGCACCTAGCCGTCGGTGGTGCCCGGGTAGGTGGTGGACTCCAGGATGACCAGCTGCCCGGGCCGGAGTCGCCTGGCGATCTCCTCGGCGGTCCGGTGGATGTAGGAGTTGTCCGGTTCGCGGTGCGGTCCGAGCGGCGTGGGCACGCAGATGACGACGGCGTCGCAGTCGCGCAGCCGGTCGAAGTCGGTGGTGGCCTGGAACCGGCCGCTCGCCACGGCCTGCTTCACCCGCTCCGGCCCGATGTGCTTGATTTACGACTCGCCGCGGCCGATCGCCGCCACCTTCACCGGGTCGAGGTCGAACCCGGTCACCGGGAAGCCGCCCTCGCAGAGGACCAGCGCCAGCGGCAGGCCGACGTACCCCTGCCCGATGACGCCGACTCGCGCCGTGCGGTCGTTGATCCTGGTCAGCAAGGCGCTCATCGTGCCCCCAAGTGTGTTGCCCGGAGAAACCAGTCTAGTGCCCGATCCGTCTCCAAAGAAGACCAGCGCCTTCAAGCTCTCGCTCGGCTGGAAGCTCGGGCCGAACATCTCGCGGGCCGCGCCGAGACCACTGGCCATGATCTCGTTGTGGCAGCGGTCTGAATAGGATCGAAATACCGTCACATTCTCCGTACCTATGACTCTAACCCCCCAACGGGGAAGAGGCCCTGAAACCCGCCGTCGTGGCTTGATCTCGCTTCCTTGCTCAAGGTACACAGCACTGCACCCTAGGGGGGTCATGCTCAACCGGATCCTCGTCCTCTGCACAGGCAACATCTGCCGCAGCCCCATGGCCGAAGCCCTGCTTCGGGCCCGCCTGGCCACCTCGCGCCCATCGCTCGCCGTCTCTTCCGCCGGCCTGGCCGCCCTGGAGGGCCGGCCGGCCGACCCGCTGGCGGTCGCCCTGCTGGCCGAGCGCGGCCTCGACCTCACCCCCCACCGGGCCCGCCAGCTCACCCCGGAGCTGGTGGCCGCCGCCGACCTCATCCTGGTCATGGAGACCGCCCAGCAGCGCCACCTGGAGCTGCTGGCGCCGTCGGCCCGCGGGCGCGTCCACCGGCTCGGCTGCTTCGGCGACTTCGACGTCCCGGACCCCTACCGGCAGGGCCGGCGCCAGTTCGAGCGGGCCCTCGCCCTGATCGAGAAGGGGCTCGACGGCTTCGAGCGCACCTTCTGGGCTGGCGCGGCGTGAGGTTCCCGCACACGGCGCTCGCCCTGGCCGCGCTGGGGCTCTCCGGCTGCGCCACCATCGGCCCGGGCCTCCACGTCTCCGACCGCGAGGTGGCCGCGCGCGGCACCACCGCGGCGCCCATCGCCGTCGAGGAGATCTCCCCGGCGCTGCTCACCGGCCAGGCCGAGCTCCGCGCCCGCGCCGCCACCACCAGGCCCCACGATCCCGCCGCGGGCCTCACCGGCCCCTACCTCTACCGGATCGCGCCGCACGACGTCCTCTCGGTCATCGTCTGGGACCACCCGGAGCTGACCATCCCGGCCGGCGAGTTCCGCGCCGCCGACCAGGCCGGCAACGTGGTGCAGGGCGACGGCACCGTCTTCTACCCGCACGTGGGCGTGGTCGAGGTGGCCGGCCGCACGCTCCCGGAGGTCCGCGACCTCTTCACCGAGAAGCTCCGCAAGTGGGTGGAGAACCCGCAGCTCGACGTCCGGGTGGTCGCCTTTCGCGGCCAGAAGGTGCAGGTGACCGGCGAGGTGCTCCAGCCGTCCACCATCCCCATCACCGACGTCCCGCTCCGCGTGGAGGACGCCATCGCCCAGGCCCACGGCCTCGGCCCCAACGCCTGGCCGCGCGGCGTCACCCTCACCCGCGGCGGCGCCGTCTACCAGCTCGACCTGCAGGCGGCCTACGTGGAGGGCGACCTCTCGCAGAACTGGCGGCTCCAGGACGGCGACGTGCTCCACGTACCCACCCGCGAGCAGTACAAGGTCTTCGTCCTCGGCGAGGTCCGCAAACCCTCCTCCAAGGTGATGGTCCAGGGCGCCATGAGCCTGGCCGAGGCCATCGGCGACTCGGAAGGCTTCGACCCGCTCACCTCCAACCCGGGCGCCGTCTACGTCTTCCGCGGCCGCTACCAGGCGCCGCGCGTCTACAAGCTCGACGCCTCCAGCGCCGACGCGCTGCTGCTGGCGGTCCAGTTCCAGCTCGAGCCGCTCGACGTGATCTACGTCACCGCCACCAGGCTCACCGACTGGAACCGCGTCATGACCCAGATCCTCCCGACCGTCCAGGGGCTATGGCAGTCCGTGGACCTCGGGAACCGGGCCGCTACGGCCGTCAAGGGGCTCTGACATGACGCCCACCCTGGCCCCCGCGCCGCCCCTGCCGCCCCCGCCGCCCATGGACGCCGGGCAGCCCGACGAGCAGGTCGATCTCGCCGAGCAGCTCCACGTCGTCCTCGACGCGCGCTGGCAGGTGCTGGCCGTCGTGGCCGTGGCGGTCGCCCTGGGCGGGGCCTACGCCTGGCTGGCCACCCCGATCTACCGCTCCGACGTCCTGCTCCAGGTGGAGGACAAGAAGTCGGGGATGGGGGCCCTGGGCGAAATCTCCGGCATGTTCGGCGATTCGTCGCCGGCCGAGACCGAGATCGAGATCTTGCGCTCCCGCGGCGTGGCCGGCGAGGTGGTGGACGCCCTGCGGCTCGACCTGATGGCCGAACCGGCCCGCCTGCCGCTGCTGGGGCGCGCCATCGCCCGCCGCCACGAAGAGGACACGGTCGCCGGCGCTCCGCCTGGGCTGGGCGGCTACGCCTGGGGCGGCGAGCGGCTGCGGGTGGACCGGCTCGGCGTGCCGGAGTCGCTGCTCGGCCAGCAGCTCACCCTGGTGGCCGGCCAGCCCGGCCGCTACGATCTCCTCGACCCCGACGGCAAGCTCCTCGGCGCCGGCGTGGTGGGCGCCCCGTTCGCCGCCGGCGGCGTGACCCTGCAGGTCGCCGAGCTGCGCGCCCGGGCCGGCACCCGCTTCCGGCTGGCGCGCCTCCCCCGCGAGGCGGCCATCCAGGCGCTGCAGGAAGACCTGCGCATCGCCGAGAAGGGGAAGAAGACCGGCATCCTCACCGTGTCGCTGGAGGGGCCGGATCGCGACCGCATCGCCGCCATCCTCGACACCCTGGCCGCCGCCTACCTGCGCCAGAACGTCGAGCGCAAGAGCGCCGAGGCCGGCAAGACCCTGCGGTTCCTGGAGTCCCAGCTCCCGCTGCTCCGCGCCGGGCTGCAGACCGCCGAGGTCGAGCTGGAGCGCTACCAGACCCGCAAGGGCGGCCTCGACGTCAGCCTGGCCACCCAGGCGGTGGTGGCCCGCTCGGTCGAGGTGGAGAAGGCCTCGTCCGAGCTGCGGCTGGAGGTCGCGTCGCTCCGGCAGCGCTTCACCGAGACCCATCCGGCGCTGCTGGCGCTGCGCGACAAGCTGCGGCGGCTCGACGGCGAGCGGGCCTCGATCGAGGCCCGGCTCAAGACGCTGCCCGAGGCCGAGCTGGAGAGCGCCCGGCGGCTGCGCGACGTCAAGGTGGCCAGCGAGCTCTACCTCACCCTCCTCAACCGGGCCCAGGAGCTGAAGGTGGTCAAGGAGGGGACGCTCGGCAACGTGCGCATCCTCGACGCCGCGTTGCTCCCGGTGAAGCCGGTCTCCCCTAAGCCCGGGCGGATCGTGGCCCTGGCGCTGCTCCTCGGCCTGCTCGGCGGCGTCGGCCTGGCCTTCGCGCGCCGCGCCCTCGACCAGGGCGTCGAGGACCCCGACCAGCTCGAGCGGGCCTCCGGGATCCCGGTCTTCGTCAGCGTCCCCTTCAGCCGGGTCGAGGCGGACCGCGCCACCACCTCGGCCTCCTCGTCCCGCCCGGTCCCGCTGCTGGCGTCGGCCGAGCCCCGCGACCTGGCGGTGGAGAGCCTGCGCAGCCTGCGCACCGCGCTCCAGTTCGCGCTGGTCGAGGCCGAGACGCAGGTGGTGGCCGTGGGCGGGCCGGCGCCCGGCGTCGGCAAGTCCTTCGTCACCGCCAACCTGGGCCTCCTGCTGGCCGAGGCCGGCAAGCGCGTGGTGCTGGTGGACGCCGACATCCGGCGCGGCACGCTCCACCGGTTCTTCGGGCTGGGCCGGGGGCCGGGGCTGGCCGACGTCATCGCCGGCCTGCCGCTCGAGCAGGCCCTGCGCGGGACCGGCCAGCCGGGGCTCACCGTGCTGACCAGCGGCGCCTTGCCCCCCAACCCCGCCGAGCTGCTCGCCAGCGATCGGCTGGCGCGGCTCATCGCCGAGCTCGCGGCCCGCTTCGATCTCGTGCTCCTCGACACCCCGCCGGTGCTGGCCGTCACCGACGCGGCGCTGGTGGCGCGCCACGCCAGCGTCAACCTGCTGGTGGCCCGCTCCGGCCAGCACCCGCTCCGCGAGCTGCTCACCGCCGTCCGGCTGCTCGGGCGCAGCGGCATCCGCGTCAACGGCTTCGTCTTGAACGGCGTGCGGCTCGACCGCGGCCTGGGCCGGCGCAGCGCCTATCACTACCAGTACAAGTACGAGTAGGCCACCGCCCCCTTGAGGTTCGGCTCGCTGCGCAGGAAGTCCCGGTTCCAGCGGTAGGCCGCGCTCAGCTCCAGCGACAGCTCGGACCCGCCCAACAGCAGCACCTGCCGGTACCCGGCCGCCAGCTCGGTGTCGTGCTGCCTGGCCCGGCCCGGCTGCGGTTCGATCACGCTCCAGTAGACCTGCTCGTTGCGGGCGGTCCGCTCGACGAAGCCACCGATCCGGCCGCCGGCCGCCAGCAGGTCCACCGCCAGCCGCTGCGAATCGCCGCCCGGCCCGGCCGCCGCCCCCAGCAACTGGCCGGCGTTGGTGTAGTCCACGCCCGCGCCGTGCACGTACCAGGACCAGCCTCCGTCCGGCCGGAAGTGGTGCAGCCGCGTCGCCTCCACGTGAACCCGCACCAGCCGGTCCCCGGCGCGCACCAGCTTCTGGAACCCCCAGACCCACCCCTGCGTCCAGTCCGGGTCGCGCACCAGCGCCCCGAAGTTGAGGGCGGCGTCGTCGCGAGCCCACTCGCCGTACAGCTCGAGGCCGGCCTCGGGCATGACCCAGCGGAATGAGGCCGACACCGCCTGGTTGTCGTCCGGGAAGTTGCCGCGCGTCAGGATCCCCCCGGGCCACCCGACCAGGATCGCCAGGCCGTCGCGGCGGCGGAACATGGCCGGCGACTGCACGAAGCTCCGCGCGGCGCCGAGGTACAGGCCGGGGACCCACCGTGGCTGGTAGGTGAGCGCCAGCGCCGAGAACCAGGGGCGGCCTGGGGCCGGGAGGTGGCGCGACCGCTGCAGCCGCCCCCAGACCGCCAGCACCTCCAGCCAGCCCACGTGGACGTCCACCGGCCTCGAGGTGCCCAGGAACAGGTGCGGGAAGCCGGGCGCGTCGTTGGTGAGCAAGATGCCGTTGCGCAGGCCGGGGCCGAGCCAGAGGTTCTCGGTCGAGACGCCGGCGGCGGCGCCGAACGCGTCCACCCTCAGGTAGCTCTGCCCCGGCCCGGCCCGGGCGAACGGCCCGGCCCCGAAGCGCTGCGGCACGTCGAGATTGTCCCCGTACCACGGGTTCTGGAAGGCGAGGTCGCCGCCCTTGCCGGTCGGGACGGTCTCGAACCAGCGGTTCTGCTGCCAGGCCAGCTCGGGCGCCAGCGCGGCCGAGACGATCCCCCACCGGCCGGCCACGCCGGCGCGGGCTTGGCTCGAGAAGCCCCGCCCGGAGGCCAGCAGGCCGTCGTTGTCGCCGGAGGGGTACTGGCTGTTCCAGACCGTCTCCAGCCGGGCCGGCAACGCCAGCCAGCCGCGCTCCGCCGGCGCCGGCACCGCCAGCTGGCCCAGCCAGCCGACCTGCTTCGCCCCGGGACAGACCGGCAGCACCCGGAAGCCGGCCCGGCGGATGAGCTGCGAGCTAGGGGGCGCGGCGCCGGCCAGCTCGGCCAGGCGAGCCAGGTCGTCGCCGGGGGTGCCGAGCCCGTCCAGCAGGAGCACGGCGTCGGGAGCGCAGGCCGGCGGCGCCTGGGCGGCCACCGGCCGGGCCAGGAGCGTCATGATGGCGACCGCGGCGAGCTGGCAGCGCATGGGCGAAGCGAGGGTATGCGAGCGGAGCGAGCGGCGTCCAGCCGGCCGGGCGGGTCGTTTCACGGTGAGCCCACCAACGGATCGTCAACCATGGCCGCCCCCGGCCCCGGGTCAGCGGCGCGCTCGGCCCGGGCCGGACGCCCAGCCGAGCGCCAGCAGCAGGCCGGCAACGACCGCGCCGGGCAGGCTCGCCGCCTGGACCAGGAGCACCAGCCAGGCGCCCGCCCCCAGGGCCAGGACCAGCCACCGGAGCGGGCCGGGCCGGGCCACCGGGCCGAGCAGGAGCGCGCCGGCGATCCCCGCGCCCAGCGCCGCGCCGGCCGGAAGCGCGAGGAGGCCTCGCGCCGCCACCAGGCCGTCCCAGCGCGCCTCTACGATGACCGCGAAGACGGCCACCGACGCCACCACCAGCGCCAGCACGGCGCCGGCCGCGGCATCCTTGGCGAGGCGAGCGCCCTCCGACGGCGCTCCGCCGTGCAGGTCCACCGCCGCCTCCAGCGCCGTGTTGGCCGCCTCGGCGCCGATGACCGCGAGGACGCAGAGGAGGAGGAGGGCCCGCTCCACCGGCGCCAGCGGCGCCACGGCGGCGAACCCCCCGGCCAGGATCCCGGCCACCAGCTGGAGCCGCAGGTTCCGGTGGCCCGCCGCGTCGCGCAGGCCGCGCAGGGCGTGGCCCAGCGCCTCCGGGAGGGAGCTGCGGGGGCGCAGTTGTGCCACCTCTAGACGCCCTTGAGCTGGATCTTCATGTCGCCGAACTTGGCGTTGACTTCGAGTTCGCCGCCCAATGCCTTCACGTACCGTCGCAGGGTAGACACGAGGTGGTCGGCCCGCTTCTCGGTGGCCGAGACCTCGGGTTGCGACATCTTCGCAACGCGGGCCACTTCGGCCTGCGTCTTCCGGAGGTGGGAGCGCAGCGCCGCCAGGTTCATCCTCAGAAGTTCGGCCTCAACGGCGGCATCCAGGTCCTGGATCTGGGAGGCCGTGAAGTTGTTGCGTCGAATGTCGTCCCACTTGTGCGTCTTCATGGCTTCTCCTGCTTCAGGTACTCCACCCAGAGGGCTTCAGCACGGGCGATCATCCGCTGGTAGAAGCGGTTGTCCCCGGCCTTGTCGCCCCCGATGAGCAACAAGGCGTTGCGCCGTGGGGCGAAGGCGTAGAAGGCGCGGAGAGGACTTGCTCCGCGCTTGGGACGCAGTTCCCTCAATGGAAACCTGGAGCCCTGGATCGCGCTGGAGTATGGCGCCCCGAGGGCGACACCTTGAACCCGGAGCAAGCCCACCACGAGATCGATGGACCTTTTCTCGCCGGGAGCGAGCCCCTCGAACCACCGCTTGAACTCGGTCGTCGCCTCGACATCGACCATGGACGCAGTATAGTGTCTACCATATAGCGTGTCAACCATATCCGACTTCGTGGTCCGAACCCCAACGCGCCCACGGCCGCGATGCGAGCACGGAGGCCCTTCTCGCGCTAAGAGTAGAGCCCGTGTCCACCCCCGACGCCCCATCCCGCGCCCCCGCCGTCTCCCCCCGCGCCTCGCTGCGCCGCGTCTGGCCCCTCTTCCGCGAGGAGTGGCCGGTGCTGCTCGGCGCCACCGCCCTCCTCCTGCTCGGCTCGCTGGCGGCGCTCGCCTACCCGCAGGGCATCCGCATCATCGTGGACGGCGCCACCGCCAGGCGCGACGTCATCACCGTGCGCAACGCCGCCCTGCTCATGGGCGCCCTGGCCGTCCTGCAGGGGTTCGCCGTGGCGGGCCGGGCCTGGCTCTTCAGCCTGGCCGGCGAGCGCGGCGTCAAGCGCGTGCGCGAGCTGCTCTTCCGCTCGCTGGTGTCGCAGGAGATCGCCTTCTTCGACGGCCAGCGCACCGGCGACCTGCAGTCGCGCCTCGCCTCCGACACCGGCTCGCTGCAGGGGCTGCTCTCCGCCCAGCTCTCCATGGCGCTGCGCAACGCCGTGCAGGTGGTCGGCGCGCTGGCGCTGCTCGTCTACACCTCGGCCCACCTCACCGCCGTGATGCTGGCGGTGGTCCCGGCCCTGGCCTTCGGCGCCGTCTTCTACGGCCGCAAGATCCGCGGCCTGGCCCGCAAGTCGCAGGACGCGCTGGCCGACGCCGGCCACGTCGCCGAGGAGTCGCTCTCCGCCATCCGCACCGTCCGCGCCTTCGCCGCCGAGGACGCCGAGGACCGCCGCTACGGCGCCGCCGTCACCACCGCCTTCGGCTTCGCCCGCACCCGCGCCGCCGCCGGCTCCATCTTCATGGGGGCCACCTACGCCGGCATCTACCTGGCCATCGCCGTGGTGCTCGGCTACGGCGGCACGCTGGTCACCGCCGGCGAGCTGACCGCCGGGGCGCTTACCGCCTTCCTGGTCTACACGCTCCTCATCGCCATGGGGCTGGGCACGCTGGCCGACCTCTGGGCCGAGGCCATGCGCAGCCTCGGCGCCGCCGAGCGGGTCTTCGAGCTGATCGACCGCGCCCCCGCCATGGCCCTGCGCGGCGGCCGCCGGCTCGAGCGGGTGGCCGGCCGGCTCGCCTACGAGGGCGTCAGGTTCTCCTACCCGGCCCGCCCCGACCAGGAGGTGCTCCACGGCGTGGACCTGCTGGTCGAGCCGGGCGAGGTGGTGGCGCTGGTCGGCCCCTCGGGCGCCGGCAAGTCCACGCTCGGCTCGCTGCTGGTGCGGCTCTACGATCCCGGCGCCGGCCGGCTCACGCTCGACGGCGTGGATCTCCGCGACCTCGACCCCTCCTGGCTCCGCTCGCAGGTCGGCGTGGTCTCGCAGGAGCCGGTCCTCTTCTCCACCACCATCGCCGAGAACGTCCGCTACGGCCGCCCCGGCGCCACCGACGCCGAGGTGCGCGACGCGCTCGGCAACGCCAACGCCCTGCAGTTCGTGCTCGCCTTCCCCGACGGCCTCGCCACCAAGGTCGGCGAGCGCGGCCAGCAGCTCTCCGGCGGCCAGAAGCAGCGGGTGGCCATCGCCCGCGCCATCTTGAAGGACCCGCGGCTGCTCCTGCTCGACGAGGCCACCAGCGCGCTCGACGCCGAGTCGGAGGCGCTGGTGCAGGAGGCGCTCTCGCGGCTCATGCGCGGCCGCACCTCCATCGTCATCGCCCACCGGCTCTCGACCGTGGTCGGCGCCGACCGGGTGGTGGTGATCGACGGCGGCCGGGTGGTGGAGTCGGGGCGCCACGCCACGCTGGTCTCGCGCGGCGGCGCCTACGCCAGGCTGGTGGAGCGCCAGGTGCTGCGGGGGTAGGAACGCCTCGACCCGTCGCACCTGCACGGGTCCAGGGTCGGCGTGCTATGTCCTCTTGAATGGCGGCCGGTGCCTCCACCACGAACGCCTCACCTCGGGACCTCGAACGCGCGGTCGACGCGCTCGTCGACGAGTGCCGCGTCGAGTGCCTCTGGTACCTGCGTCCCGACTACTACCCTCGGACCGACCTCGAGCGACTGCAGGTCCTGGATGCGATCCAGGAACGCTCCGGCCGGGACGTCTTCCGACGAGCGGGGACCCTGAAGACATGGCTCTCACGCCACTCCAGCGACGGATCTGTCTCCTCTTAGCCGAACAGCGGAAACGGGTCGGCGAGAGCTACGTCGCCGGCGGCGCCGCCCTGAACGAGCTGCTCGGTGGCACCCGCAAGTCGCGCGACGTCGATCTCTTCCACGACACCGAGGAGGCCCTGGCCCTGACATGGGAGCGCGACCAGGCGACGCTCACCGCCGCCGGCCTGCGCGTCACCCCGAGCCGCGAGGGGCCTTCCTTCGTCCAGGCCCAGGTGAGCGATGGCACCAGCGCCGAGGTCCTGCAATGGGTCCAGGACAGCGCCTACCGGTTCTTCCCGCTCGTCGAGAACGAGACCTTTGGCCTCACCCTCCACCCTTTCGACCACGCCACCAACAAGGTCCTCGCCCTGGCCGGCCGGCGAAAGGTGCGGGACTGGGTTGACGCCATCCACTGCCACGACACCCTGCAGCCGCTCGGCTACCTCGCCTGGGCCGCCTCCGGGAAGGACCCCGGCCTCTCTCCGCCCTTCATCCTCGAGCAGGCCGCCCGAACCCGGTACGTGCAGGGCGAGCTCGATCAGCTCGAGTTCGAGGGCCCGACCCCTCGTGCAGCCGACCTATCCAGCCGCTGGCACGAGGCCCTCGACGAAGCGCGAGAGCTGGTGCGCCTGCTTCCTCCGGAGCAGGTCGGAAAGTGCGTCCTCGACATCCAGGGGCGGCTGGAGCGGTCGTCTCCGAGCGCCATCACCGGCCAGCTCGCCCTGGGGCGCGTCACCTTCCACGAAGGACGCATCCGAGGCGCGTTCCCCGAACTGCGCGGTTGAACCCGGGATCTACCCCGCTCGCCGCCTCACTCGTCCGACTGGTTGGGCCGCTGGGGCCGGCCCGAGCGCGACCCGCGGTTCAGCACTCGGCCCGGAGGCCGGTGGCGCTGGTAGCTTTCCTCGGAATCGACCGGCGGCGCGGGCTGCGCGGCCGGGGCCGGCGCCTGGGGCTGGTTCAGCGTGTCTCCGTGGGGATCGGTGCCGGAAGGCATGCTGCTGGCGGCCGGACCGCTGGCTGGCAGGTCGGCCTGGGACGGCGGCGACAGCACCGGCTGGGGCGCCTCGGCGCTGGCGGCCGCGCCCCCGGCGGCGGGTGAAGGCGGCGGCGGCTCGGTCACCCGGCGGACGATCAGGATCGCGCCCGCGGTCAGCAGGACGATCAAGGCGACGGCGACGGCGAACGGCTTGCCCATGCGGAGTCCGTGGGGCTACGGCCCCGCCGGCCAGGCGTGGACGGTGACGAAGTAGGCCACGCCGTTCCTCTCGCCGCTCACCTGGTGGATGATCCGCTGCCCATGCTCGATGGTGAGGCGCGACTGCGTGTTCCGCTGCGCCAGCGCCACCTCGATGGTCACGTTCTTGCTGTTGGCGTCCTGCACCGTGAGCGCCACGTGGTCGCCCCCGGGCAAGGCGGTGAACTCGGTCTTCTTCACCGTCATCCCGAAGTCCTGCTCGCTCACCAGCTCCCAGCGCTTGTAGGCCAGCTTGGAGAGCTGCTGCTTCAAGGGGGCCAGCCTGGCATCGAGCGCGGCCGGCCCCTTGCGGGAGCCCTTGATGACCCGCACCCGCACCGGGATGGGCGCGGAGGCCGCCGGCGCCGGCGCGCCGGGCGGGGGACCAGGCGGCTCCGGCGAGGCCATGACGGGAGTGAACGGCTGGAGGAGGAGCAGCGCCAGCGTGGCCACCGCGATTCGGGTCATGTCGCCTCGTCGTCGTCGATGAGGACCACCGGCCCGTCGCTCGACTGGATGATGGTGGTGGCCCCTTCGGAGTTCACCTCGAGGGCGGCGGTGGAGCGATCGTGCCTGGCGCCGCGCTCGACGTAGAGGGCGACCAGCAGCGCCGCCGCGACGGGGGCGAGCGCGCCGAACGCCGCGAACCAGGGGTGCAGGACGACGGTCCGCCGCAGGCGGGCCAGCGGGCCGAGGTGGCGGTGCTCGATGCGCGCCATCACCTGGCCGGCGAACGGGGCGAAGTCGCGGCGCGCGGCCACGGCCTGCAGCGCCTCGGAGACCAGCCCCTCGGTGGAGGCCAGCGCCGCGCCCCAGCGGCGGCAGCCCTCGCAGCCGGCCAGGTGGCCGGCCAGCGCGGCGGCCTCGGCCGGGGAGAGTTCCCCCTGGCGGGATCCGACCAGCGGCCTGTAGGTGGTGCAGTCAGCCATGGCCTTCCGAAGATGCTACTCCTCGCCTCCAACCTTCTGCCGCGTCGCAGGTGGGGCGTACTCCGCCAGCGCCGCCTGCATCCTCTTCCGGGCGTGGAAGAGCCGGCTCATCACCGTACCCTTCTGGATCCCGAGCCGCTCCGCCAGTTCCTCGTAGGAGAGCCCCTCCACCTCGCGCAACACCAGGATGGTCCGGTGGATCTCCGGCAGCCCGTCGAGCGCCGCCTCCATCCGGCCCGCCAGCTCCCGCCGCAGCAGGTTGGCGGACGGATCGACGCCCAGCGAGGTGGAGAGGATCCCCTCGCCGCCCTCCTGGAGCGCCTCCTCGCGGACGTCCTCCAGCTGGTCCCGCCGGCTCTTCCGCTCTCGCCGGAGCGAGTCGATGGCCAGGTGGCTGGTGATCCGCGTCACCCAGGTCTGGAAGCTCGAGTCACCCTTGAACTCGGCGAGGTGGCCGTGGACGCGGACGAAGGCCTCCTGGGAGATGTCCCAGGCCTGATCCGGATTTCTGACGATGCCCAGCGCCACCACGAAGACCTTCCTCTGGAAGCGGACCACCAGCGCCTCGAAGGCGCGATCGTCACCAGCCCTGGCTGCGTCCACCAGCGCGAGATCGTCCACTTCCGGGTATCCAGACGGGGCAAGGGTGTGAGGAATTCACTTCGAAGTGGGACTCCTTATCACACCCCATCCGCCCGGGAGGTTGGCCGGCGGGGCGCGGAGGCCTTACGATTCCCGTCTACCGGCGAAGTGGCCGGAATCACATGACCGACCTCCCCATCGACATCGCCGGACAGCTCGTCCGGGCTCGAGGCCGCGCCCGGCGCCTGGCGCTCGCCGAGTGGGCCGCCCTTGGCCTGGCCGGGGCGGTGGCGTCGTTGCTCCTGGGGACAGGGCTGCTGGCCGCCGGCGTCCGCCTCTCGCCGATCAGGTGGCTGACCCTGGCGCTGGTGGTCGCGGCGCTGGCCGAGGCCGGCCGGAGGCTCTGGCTGACCCGCCGGGGGAGCGGCACCGACGAGGCCGTGGCCCGCCTCATCGCGCCGGCCGACCCGGCGCTCCGCTCCGCTCTGGTCTCGGCCGTGGAGCTGACCCGGGCCCGCGACGGCCTGGCCGCCTCCGGCGCCGCCTCGCTGGAGCTGCTCGACGCCCACGTGGCCCGCTCCGCCGCCGCCGCCCGCGCCGTCGAGCTCGCCACCGTCCTCCCCGCCTCCAGGGCCCGGCGCGCCGGGTGGGTGGCCGCGGGCGTCGCGCTCTGCTGGCTGGTGGCGCTGGCCGCGGGCGGCGGGACCACGCTGCGCCAGGCGAGACGGCTCCTGGCCGGCGATCCGGCCACGGCGCTGGGGCCGTCGCTCGACCAGATCACCGGCGACATCGAGCTCGGCTTCCGCTTCCCGGCCCACACCCACCGCCCGCCCCAGGTCCTCTCCGGCACCGGCGGCGAGATCCGGGCGCCGCGCGGCACCGAGGTGAGCCTGCGGACCCGCGCCGACCGGGTGGTGGAGGCGGCCGAGCTGGCGCTGCGGAAGCCCGACGGCGCGGTGGCGCGGCGGATCGCCCTCTCTGTGAGCGGCGGGCGGGAGCTGGCCGGCCGCCTGGTGGTGGACGAGGGGGGCAGCTACCGGTTCCGCTTCGCCACCGCCCGCGGCGAGACGGTGGCGGAGGGGCCGCCCATCCCGCTGGTGGTCGAGCCCGACGCCTTCCCCACCGTCCGCCTCACCGCGCCCGAGGCCGAGCTGGAGGTGGCCCCCGACGCCGTGGTCCACGTCGAGTGGTCGGCCGAGGACGACTACGGCCTGGCCTCGCTCTCGCTGGTGCTGCGCGCCCCCGGCGGCTCGGAGTCGCGGCGCCCCCTGCGCGCCCTCGCCGGCCTGCGCCGGGACTCGGGCGGCTTCGACCTGCCGCTCGGGCCGGAGCGGCTGGGCGAGGGGGAGCGGCTCCTCTACTGGCTGGAGGTGGAGGACAACGACGCCGTCTCCGGCCCCAAGAAGGGCGCCTCGGCCACGCAGGCCGTCAAGCTCTACAGCGAGGCCGAGCACCGGCGCGCCGCCATGGAGAAGGCGCGCGCCGCCTGGGAGCAGCTGGTGGTCCACCTCGGCGACCGGCTCGAGCTGCAGGCCGGCGGTCCGGTGGCCACGCCGGCGCGGCTCCCGCTCGGCGCCGCGCTCGACGTCAAGGCGCGCGCGCTCCACATGGCGGTGGCGGCGACGGCGGCCGAGCTGCGGCGCGACCGGGTGGCGCCGCGCGAGGTGGCGCGGGCGCTCGCCAACGTGGCCGCCTCGCTCAAGACCGCGGAGCAGCGGGCCACCGCCATCCGGCAGGGCGCGCGGCGGGTGGTGGCGGCCGGGCAGCCGGTCGGCGGGCAGGCCGGGCAGGTGGCCTGGGCCGACGGCCTGCTGGTGGCCGAGCTGGAGAGGGACGTCCTCTACCTGGAGCAGCTCTTCGACAGGTCGCGGGCCGGCGAGCTGGTGCGGCTGGCGCGCGAGCTCTCCGCCCGCAAGCGCGACCTGCAGGCGGTGCTGGAGCGGCTGCGCGACTCGCCCGGAGACGCCGCCCGCCAGGAGGCGCTGGCGCAGGTGAGGCGGCTCAGGGCCCGCATGCGGGAGCTGCAGGCGCGCCTGGCCGAGACGGCCCGCGGCTTCAACGACCAGCACCTCAACGCCGAGGCGCTGGCCGAGCTCTCCCGGCAGAAGGACCTGGCCTCGCCGCTCGACGCCATCGAGAAGGCCATCCAGCAGGGCGACATGGCCGCCGCCATGAAGTCGCTCGACCAGCTCGCCTCGCAGCTCGACCAGCTCGCCTCTTCGCTGGAGAAGACCGCCGCCGAGCCGGACGCCCGGCAGCGGGCGCTCATGAAGGAGATGCTCGCCTTCAAGGCGCAGCTGGAGCAGGTGGAGCGGCAGCAGCAGGAGACGGCCGCTCGGACCGAGCGGCTAGAGCACACCTTGCGCCAGCGGCTCGGGCCGAAGCTGGAGGAGGCCAGGCAGGCCGCGCCGGCGCTGGAGCAGCTGGCCCGGGAGGCGCGCCAGGCGCTCGACCAGGCGCAGCCGGGCGTGCCGGCGCGCGGCGAGCCCGATCTCGACGCCGCCCGCGAGGCGCTGGCCGACCTGCAGCGGGCGCTGGCGATGCGCGACCTCGACGCCGCCGGCGAGCAGGCGCAGCGGGCCCATGGACCGACCCTGCGGCTGGGGCAGGCGCTGGAGGAGGACGCGGCGCTGGCCGAGCGGTTCCCCGGCGCCACCACCCGGGACGCGGGGTCGCTGCGCGCCGCGCAGGCGCGGGTGAAGGAGGCGGCGCCGCGCATCGCCAGGATCCGCGAGCGCCTGGGGAAGCTCACGCCCGATCCCCGGCAGGCCATGACGCCGGGCGACCGGCGGAAGGCGGCCGAGCTGGCCGCCAGGCAGCAGGGGCTGGAGCGCCAGGCCGGCGAGCTGCAGCAGAAGCTCGGGGCGCTGGCCGAGAAGGCGCCCATCTTCCCGCCCCAGGCGCAGGGGCTGCTGGGCGAGAGCCGCGGCCACATGGGCTCGGCCGCCGGCGAGCTGCGGGGGCGCAACCCGCAGCGCGGCCACGGCGAGCAGGAGGCTGCGCTGGAGCGGCTCGGCCAGTTCAAGAAGGGGCTGGAGCAGATGGCCAGGCGGTCGAAGGGCGGCCAGGGCGGCGGCTTCCCGTTCCCGTTCGGCGAGACCGGCGGCGGCGAGCGCGAGGGCGAGGTGGGCGATCCCATGCCGGAGAAGGTGGCCATCCCCGGCTCGGAGGCCCACCGGCTGCCCGAGGAGTTCCGCCGCGACCTGCTAGAGGCGATGAAGCAGGGGGCGCCGGAGCGGTACCGCGGCGAGGTGCAGCGCTACTACGAGGAGCTGGTCAAGTGATCGCCGCCCTGCTCGCGCTCTCGCTGGCCGCGCCGCCGCCGGAGCTCGGCGCGGCGGTGAGCCGCCTGCACGAGGAGGACGTGGCCGGGGCCGCGCCGGTCATCGAGGCGGCGGCCGCCACCCGCGCCGGCGATCCGCTCGCCCAGCTCGCGCTCGGCCAGCTCCGCTTCTACCAGCACCGCTACGACGAGGCGGCCAGGCTGCTGGAGTCGGCCACCCCCGGCGCCGATCCGACCGGCCTGCTGCGGCTGGCCCGCGCCGCCGCCGAGCTGATGCGCGGCCACGCCGAGGTGGAGGGCGAGCACTTCGTCATCTCCTACCCGAAGGGGAAGGACGAGGTGCTGGTGCCGTACCTGCTCGAGACGCTGGAGGCGGAGCGGGCGGCGCTGGCGAGCGACCTCGGCGTGGCGCCGGCCGAGAAGGTGCGGGTGGAGATCCTGGGCGCCGTCTCCGAGCTGGCCCGCCTCTCCACGCTCACCGACGCCGAGATCCGCGGCTCCGGCACCATCGCGCTCTGCAAGTACGGCAAGCTGATGCTGGTCTCCCCCAAGGCGCTCTTCACCGGCTACGACTGGCTCGACACCGCCGCCCACGAGTACGTCCACTACGTGGTGATGCGCGCCGGCGGCCCGGCCACGCCCATCTGGCTCCACGAGGGGCTGGCCAAGTGGCTGGAGACCCGCTGGCGCGGCGAGGGCGGGCAGGACTTCACCCCCTTCTCGGCGGCGCTGGTCCGCCGGGCCGCGGAGAAGGGGACGCTGGTCCGCTTCGAGCAGATGCACCCCTCCATGGCCAAGCTGCCGACGCAGGAGCGGGCGGCGCTGGCCTTCGCCGAGGTGGCGCTGGCGGTGGAGCTGATGGTGAAGAAGGGCGGGACCCCGGCGCTGGCGCGCACGCTGCAGCTGCTGGCGGGCGGCACGCCGGTCGAGACCGCCGTGGTGGCGACCATGGGGATGCCCTGGCCGGAGTTCATGGCCACCTGGAAGCGCCACCTCGCCACCCGGCCGCTGCCGCGCGGCGGCGCCCAGGCCATGCGGCGGCTCAAGTTCATCGACGACCCGAAGCAGGGCGGGCCATGGGCCGAGTGGGCCGAGCTGGACGACCCGAAGGCGCGCGAGTTCGCCCGGCTCGGCGAGCTGATGCGCGAGCGGGGCCGCCCGGTGGCGGCGCGGCTCGAGTACCGCAAGGCGCTCGACCGGGGCGGCGGCCGGGTGGCCGTGCTGGCCAGCCAGTTCGCCGTGGTGGCCATCCAGACCGGGCGGCAGGCCGAGGCCGAGCAGGTGCTGGGCGAGGCCATAAGCTGGAACCCGGGTCACCCGTCGCTGCGGGTGCGGCTCGGCCGGCTCTTGCTCCAGCGCCAGGACTTCGCCGGCGCCCGCCGGCAGCTCGTCCTGGCCAACCGGCAGGACCCGTTCGATCCCGAGATCCACGTGGGGCTGGCGCTGGCCCACGACGCGCTCGGCGACCCGGCTTCCGCCTCGCGCGAGCGGCGCTTCGCGGAGATACTGCGGGAGAGAGGACACGCCAGCCCATGACCACCGAGCCCGCCCCCGCCTCCGACCTCGACGCCATCCAGCAGCTCGGCGAGGCCAAGAAGCTGCTGCTCACCGAGCTGGGGAAGCGGATCGTCGGCCAGCGGGCGGTGGTGGACGCGCTGCTCACCGCCCTCTTCGCCCGCGGCCACTGCCTCTTCGTGGGCGTGCCCGGGCTGGCCAAGACGCTGCTCATCTCCACCGTGGCCGAGGTGCTCGACCTCTCCTTCAGCCGCATCCAGTTCACGCCGGATCTCATGCCCTCCGACATCACCGGCACCGACGTGCTGGAGGAGGACCACACCACCGGCCGGCGCGAGTTTCGCTTCGTGAAGGGGCCCATCTTCGCCAACCTGCTGCTGGCCGACGAGATCAACCGGACCCCGCCCAAGACCCAGGCGGCGCTCCTGCAGGCCATGCAGGAGTACCGGGTCACGGCCGGCGGCACCACCTGGCCGCTCGACCTCCCCTTCCTGGTCTTCGCCACCCAGAACCCCATCGAGCAGGAGGGGACCTACCCGCTCCCCGAGGCGCAGCTCGACCGCTTCATGTTCTACGTCGAGGTCGGCTACCCCTCGGCGGCCGAGGAGGAGGAGATCGTCCGCACCACCACCCACGCGGCGCGCGCCACCCTGCACCGGGTCCTCTCCCCCGAGCGGATCCGGCAGCTCCAGGAGCTGGTGCTGCGGGTGCCGGTGGCCGACCACGTGGTCAAGTACGCCGTCGAGCTGGTCCGGCTCACCCGCCCCGACGAGCCGGGCTCGCCCGACTTCGTGAAGGAGAACGTGAGCTGGGGCGCCGGGCCGCGGGCCGGGCAGTACCTGGTGCTGGGCGCCAAGAGCCGCGCGATCCTCGACGGCCGCACCGCCGCCAGCGTCGAGGACGTCCGGGCCCTGGCCCGCCACGTGCTCGTCCACCGCGTCCTCACCAACTTCCGCGCCGAGAGCGAGGGGATCACCAGCGCCTCGATCGTGGCGCGGCTCCTGGAGCAGGTGAAGGGTTAGATGGCCTCGCCGTCGCGCCCCCTGCTCGACCCGGAGGTGCTGGCCCGGCTCGGGACGCTCAAGCTGCGGGTCCGCTCCGTCACCGAGGGGATCCTCTCCGGCCTGCACCGCTCGCCGCACCACGGCCAGTCGGTCGAGTTCGCCGAGCACAAGGAGTACGCCCCGGGCGACGACGTGCGGCGCATCGACTGGAAGGCCTACGGCAAGTTCGACAAGTACTACGTGAAGCAGTTCGAGCAGGAGACCAACCTGCGCTGCCACCTGGTGGTGGACAGCTCCGGCTCGATGGGCTGGAAGGGGGCGCCGGGGCGGCTCACCAAGCTGGAGTACGGCGCCGCCCTGGCCGCCTCGCTCGCCTGGCTGCTGGTGCGCCAGGCCGACGCGGCCGGGCTGCTGCTCTGCGCCGGCGAGGTGGTCAGGTCGATCCCGCCGCGGGCCTCGGCCGGCCACCTGCAGCCCATCCTGGAGGCCCTCTCGGCGGCGGTGCCGGCCGGGCCGACCCGGCTCGACGCCGCCATCGACTGGGTGGTGGAGCACGCCCCGCGCCGCTCGGCGGTGGTGCTGATCTCGGACCTCTTCGACCAGGACCAGCGGCTGCTCAAGCAGCTGGCCCAGCTCTCGCGCCGCGGCCACGAGGTGACCATCTTCCACCTGCTCGACCCGGCCGAGCTCACCTTCCCCTTCGAGGAGCCGACCCTCTTCCTCTCCATGGAGGACGGCCGCTCGGTGGAGGCGGTGGGGCGCGAGGTGAAGCAGGGCTACCTGGGGCTGATGGCGGCGTGGCTGGCGGGGGTGAAGCGCGAGGCGGCCGAGGCCGACCTCGACTACACGCTCTGCCCGACCGACCGGCCGCTCGACGAGGTGCTGTTGCCGTTCCTGGCCCGGCGGGAGCGCCACGCCGCATGACCACCGGCGAGGCGCGGTGATCGGCTTCCTCGACCCGGCGCTGCTCTGGGGGCTGGGCGCGGCCGCGCTGCCGCTCCTCGTCCACCTCTTCTTCCGCCGCCGCCCGCGCCCGCTCGCCTTCCCCGCCTTCGAGTTCGTGCTGCGGGCCCGGCGCCAGACCGAGCGGCGGTTGAAGCTGCGCAAGCTGCTCCTCTTCCTGGCCCGGACGCTGGTGCTGGCGGCGGTGGCGCTGGCCCTGGCGCGGCCGCGCGCCGAGCGGCCCGAGACGTCGGCCGCGGCGGCCGCGGGCCCGGCCGCCACGGTGATCCTGCTCGACGCCTCCGGCTCGATGAGCTACCGGCTGGGCGGCGAGACGCTCTTCGAGCGCGGCCGGCGCGAGGCGCTGGCGGCGCTGGCGCGGCTCGGCAACCAGGAGCCGGTGGCAGCGCTGCTCTGCGACGGCGCCACGCCCCGGGCGGTGGCCCCCTCCTTCGACCGGGCCGCGGCCCGGCAGCTCCTCTCCGAGGCCCAGCCGACCGCGCTCCACGCCGACCTGACCACCTGCCTGGCCGCCGCGGCGCAGGGGCTCGGCGAGGGGCGGGGCCAGGAGCGGCTGGCCAGGCGGATCGTGGTGGTGACCGACCTGACCGCCACCGCCTGGCGGCTCGAGGCGCCGCCGCCCGAGCTGCCCGGGCCGGGCGGCAAGCCGGTCCGCCCCGAGGTGGTGGTGGTGGACGCGGCGCGCGGCGCGGCGCTCCCCAACCTGGCCGTCACCGGCCTCACCGCCGAGCCCGATGCCGCGGTCGGGCCGCGCGGCTACAGGGTGACCGCCACCGTGCTCGACGCCGGCGTCGAGCGGGCCGGCGAGGTCTCGCTCACGCTGCGCGCCGCCGGCGACGCCCGCCCGGCGGTGCGCGCCTTCCTCGACGTCCCGCCGGGCGCCACCGTCCGCAAGACCTTCTCCCACCCCTTCACGGCGGGTGGACCGGCGGTGCTCACCGCCGCGCTCCCGGCCGATCCGCTCACCCTCGACGACCAGCGGTCGCTCACCCTGCGCGTGCCGCGCGAGGTCAAGGCGCTGGTGGTGGACGGCGCGCCCTCGCCAATGAAGCTGCGCGACGAGGCCTGGTTCGTCGAGGCGGCGCTCACCTCGGCCGCCTCGCCGGTCCGCCCCACCCTCATCGACGCCGAGGCCCTGGCCGGCGCCGACCTCCACGCCTTCGACGTGGTGCTGCTGCTCAACGTCCGCTCGGTGGGGTCCCGCGCCGCCGATCTGGAGGCCTTCGTCCACGGCGGCGGCGGCCTCTTCCTCTCCATGGGCGACCAGATCGATCCGGACGAGGTGAACCGCGAGCTGGCCGCCCTGCTGCCGTTGCCGCTCCACCTGGTCAAGACCGCCGCCGCCCCCGGCGCCGAGCGCGGCGCCGCCCGGCTGGCCCGCATCGACGAGGCCCACCCGGCGCTGGCGGTCTTCACCGGCGAGGCGCGCGAGGGGCTGGTGGGGGCCCGCTTCCAGCGCTACATGCTGACCCGGCCGGCCGGGCGCGGCGAGCCGCCGGTGGTGCTGGCCGCCTTCGACGACGGCGCCCCGGCGCTGGTCGAGGCGCGGCGCGGCAAGGGGCGGGTGCTGCTCTACACCTCGACCGTGGACCGCGACTGGACCGACTGGCCGCTCCGCACCAGCTTCCTGCCGGCCATGCAGCGGTTCGCCGGCTGGCTCTCCGGCGCCCTCGACGACCGGCGCGACCCGCCCACCGTGGTCGGCTCGCCGAGGACGCTCCACCTCGAGCCGGGGCGGCGGCTGGCCGCGCTGGTGGGACCGGACGGGAAGAGCCGCACCGGGCGCGACCTCGGCGTGACCTCGGCCGCCACCGCCGACGGCGGCGCCGACCTCACCTTCACCCCGCTCCAGCCCGGAGCGTGGCAGGTGCAGGTGGAGGAGCGTGGCGGCGCCCGGCTCGACGGCGCGCTGGCCTTCGCGGCCGTCATCGACCCGCGCGAGTCCGACACCCGGCGGCTCGACCCGGCCGCGCTCACCGCCTGGCTGGGGGGCGGCGGCTCGGCGCGCGTGGACGGCTGGCCGGGCGGCGGCGGGGGTGGGGGGCCGGGCGTGCCGCTCTGGTCGATCCTGCTGGCGGTGGCGGTGGCGCTCTTCCTGGCCGAGGCGGCGCTGCTGGCCTGAGCGGGCCACCGCCCGGGGACGGCGCCGGGGCGGCGGCACCGGCCGGGACCAGGACTTGCCATTCGGTCGGACTCGAATAATTATTCGATCATGCCTGGATCCGCCTTCCGGCTAGATCACCTGGCCTGCCGCGCCCTGCTCGCGGCGCGGCTCGCCGAGCCGGCGCCCGGGCGCATCCAGCTCCTGGCTGGACCCCGGCAGGTCGGCAAGACCACGCTCCTGCTCGAGCTGGCGGACCGGCACGGCCCGGCGGCCATCTATGCCGCCGCCGACTCGCCGGAGGCCGCGCTCCCCGGCTTCTGGGAGCGGACCCTGGCGAGGACCGAGGAGGCTGCCGCGTCCCACGGCAAGGCGGTTCTCCTCCTCGACGAGGCCCACCTGCTCGCCCACTGGGCCGCGCGCTTGAAGGGAGCGTGGGACCGGATCCGGCGGCGCCACCAGCCCGTCCACGTCGTCGCCACTGGCTCGTCGGCGCTCCACCTGGCCATCGGGTCGCGCGAGAGCCTGGCTGGCCGCTTCGAGCCCTTGACCTTGACCCACTGGTCGGCCGCCTCCCTGGCCGCGGCATTCGGCGGCTCGCCACGGTCCGCCGCCGAGTCGCTGGTCCGGTTCGGCTCATATCCCGGCGCCTTCCCGCTGCGCGGGGACCTGGCCCGCTGGACCGCCTACGTCCGCGACGCCATCCAGGAACCGGCCATCGGACGGGACCTCCTCGCGCTCGGCGTGATCCGCCGGCCCGCGCTCCTCCGGCAGGTGTTCGGCCTGGCGGCCTCGATGCCCGCCCAGGTGGTCTCGCTCCAGAAGCTCCAGGGGCAGCTCCAGGATCCGGGCGCCCTCGAGACCATCCAGCACTACCTCGGTCTCCTGGAGCAGGCCTTCCTGGTGGCGGCGGTGCCGAAGTACTCGACACAGGTGCTCCGGCGCCGCGCCGCGCCGCCCAAGCTGGTCACGCTCGACAACGCGCTGCTGGCCGTCACCGACCCGGGAGGCCAGCCCGATCCACGGATCGACCCGGCGCGCCACGGCGCCTGGGTGGAGAACGCCTGCCTCGCCCACGCCTGGAACTCGGGCCAGCGCGTGGCCTACTGGCGCGAGGAGCCGCTGGAGGTGGACGGTGTCCTCGACGGGAGCTGGGGCTCATGGGCCGTGGAGGTTAAGACCGGACCGTTTCGCGCCGGCGACCTCGGTGGACTGCTCGAGTTCACCAGGCGACACCCGAAGTTCAAGCCACTCGTGGTCGGCGCGCCTGGAGGCCGAAGCGCGGCCGAACGGGCCGGGGTGGCCTGGATCGACTGGCGTGACTTCCTGGTCCACGGGCCGGCGGGACGCCCGCCGAAGGAGCCCCCGACGTGAACGACCGGGATCTCGACCGCACCGTGGCCGGGCTGCTCTGCGTCGGCTTCCACGGGGTGCGCCCCTCGCCCGAGGTGCTGGAGCTGATCCGGCGCGGCGTGCGGGGCGTCATCCTCTTCTCGCGAAACCTGGTGGAGGCCGAGCAGGTGGCCGAGCTGGTCGGCGCGCTGAAGCGGGAGGCCGGCCGGCCCCTGCTCGTCTCCATCGACCAGGAGGGCGGGCGGGTGGCGCGGCTGCGCGCGGCGCACGGCTTCACCGAGCTGCCCCCCATGCGCCGGCTGGGCGAGGCCGGCGACGAGCGGCTCGCCTTCGACGCCGGGGCGCTGGTGGGGCGCGAGCTGCGCTCGGTCGGGATCGACCTGGACTACGCGCCGGTGGTGGACGTGGACACCAACCCGGACAACCCGGTCATCGGCGACCGGAGCCTGTCGCGCCGGCCGGAGCGGGTCGGGCGGCTCGGCGCGGCGCTGGCCCGCGGCCTCCAGTCGTCCGGGGTGGCCGCCTGCGCCAAGCACTTTCCCGGCCACGGCGACACCAGCCAGGACTCGCACCTGACCTTGCCGCGGCTGCCCCACTCGCTCGACCGGCTCGAGGCGGTGGAGCTGCCGCCCTTCACGGCGCTGGCCCGGGCCGGCGTGGCGGCGGTGATGACGGCGCACGTGGTCTTCGAGCCGCTCGACCCGGTCCGGCCGGCCACCCTCTCCCCGGCGGTGCTCCGGCTGCTGCGCGAGACCTGCGGCTTCGAGGGGGCCTGCATCTCCGACGACCTCGAGATGAAGGCCATCAGCGAGCAGGTCTCGCTCGAGGAGGCGGCGCCGGGGGCGCTGGCGGCCGGCGTGGACCAGCTGCTGGTCTGCCACACCGCGGCGGTGCAGCACCGGGCCATCGACCTGATCCGCGCCGCGGTGGAGACCGGGCGGATCCCGCCGGCGCGGCTGGCCGAGGCCACGGCGAGGGTGGCCAGGCTGCTCCGCTGGGCCGGGCCGCCCCCCGACCCGCGCACCGCGCGGGCGGCGCTGCGCACCCGCGAGCACCTGGCGCTGGCCGAGGCCATGGGCGGGCCCGGCGCGGGGCGCGATCCGACCGAAGGCTGAAGGACGCTGGCGCGGGAGCCGCTCGCGGCGCGGCTAGCGTCGCTCGAGGATCTTGAGCGCCACCAGCCCGTAGAGGAAGCCGTAGACCACGTGCTCGGGCCGCCTGGCGATCGCCACCAGCTCGGAGAGGGTGCGGGTGCCGTCCACGCGCGGCAGCAGCTCCGCCTCCCACCGCTCCAGCTCCACCTCGTGCAGGCCGTAGGCCGGCTGCGGCGTGGGGATGAGCCGGTCCTCCGGGGAGAGCAGGCCGAAGAGCCGCTCCGGCTTGTAGAGCTTCTTCACGCCGCGGGTGATGAGGTGGGCCGGGTGCAGGTCGATCTTGATGGCCTGGCTGGCGGCGCGGTCCTTGAAGTGGAGCCGGTACTCGCCGTCCTCCCAGCCGAAGAGCGAGTAGATGATCGCCTTCACCTGCTGGGCCACGTAGTAGAGCTTCTCGGTGTCCTTGAGGACGTTCATCTCCACCAGGATGTCGCCGGTGCGCCGCCCGGTCTTGTCGGCGGCGGCGCGCACCAGCTCCAGCTGCCCCTGCGTGAGCTTGCCGACGCGGACCAGGAACGGGCCGAACCGGTCGGTCACCAGGTTGGAGATGGCGAAGCAGGGGGCGCCCGACTGGAAGTAGATGGTCTTCTTCACCTTGCCGCGCTGGACGGTCAGCTCGCCGGTCTGCTGGGCGAGGTGGAACGCGGTGATCAGGTCGGGCAGCTTCTCCCCGAGCTGCCCCTCGGGCAACGGCACGTCGGCGGCGCGACGGGCCGCGAGGGCCTTGCCGTGGGCCTCCCGGGCCTCCCGGGCCGCCTGGGTGGCCGCGGCCGAAGGCGAGGGCGGCGGGGCGTGCGGCGGTGGCTGGGCCGGCTTGCCGAGCGCCCCGGCGGTGACGTTCTCGCCGTGCAGCACCGCCGAGACCTTCCCGCCTTCGGTCAGGACCACCCGGCCGGTCAGCTCCATGGCGTCCACCGGCTCGTCGGCCTCCACCGCGACCTCCACGTCGAAGTCGTCGGTGGACTCGGGCGGCGGCGTCAGGGCGGCGCGGGTGGGCGGCTCCGGCGGCAGCAGCGCCCGGAGCGCGTCCACCAGCTGCTTGCCGGGGAAGGGCTTCTCGAAGTAGCCGGCGGCGCCATGCTGCGCCCGGGCCTCGGAGGCGGCCCGCCCCCCCTTGATGACCCCGGTCATGAAGACGTACGGGATGGAGGCCTTCCGGAGCGCCGCGCCCACCTCGTAGCCCATCATGTCGGGCAGCAGCACGTCCACGACCGCCGCCGCCGGCGGCTCCTTGGCGAGCAGCTCGAGCCCGGCGCGGCCGCGCAGCGCGGTGACGGCCACCCAGCCCTCGCCCTCGACGAGGCGGGCCAGCAGGCCGACCAGCTCGGCGTTGTCGTCGACGAGGAGGATGCGCGGGCGGCTCATCGTGGGGCGACCATATCACGCGCCTCGTGGCCCAGCCGCCGCCGGCGAGCCGGTCCGGCCGCCAGGTGGAGGGCCGCCGCCAGCGCGCCGGTGGCCAGGCAGCCGAGCCAGAGGGAGGTACCCCCGAAGCGGTGAAGCACCTCGCCCCCCAGCAGCGGCGAGAGGGTGAAGGCCAGGCCCCAGGCCATCGAGAAGGCCCCCTGGTAGCGGCCGCGCAGGTGGGGAGGGGCCAGGTCGGCCACGATGGCGGAGGCGACCGGGAACCCGATCACTTCACCGATCGTGTATAGGACGGCGCCTGCCAGGTAGGCCGGCAGCGAGCCGCCGAAGGCGTTGAGGCCGAACCCGACGCCGATGAGGAGCGAGGAGAGGGCCAGCATGCGGGCGCCGTCATGGCGCTGCAGCAGCGGCGAGAGCAGGGGCTGGAGCACCACCACCCCCAGGCCGTTGAGCGCCATGATCAGCGAGAAGGCGCGCGGGCCGACGCCGTGGGCGGTGTAGTCGAGCGGCAGCGCCAGCTGGAACTGCGTGAAGACCAGCAGCACCGCCAGGTGCAGGCCGAGGAAGACCATGAACGGCCCGTCGCGGAAGACGCGGAAGAGGCCGTGGACCACGGGCGCCGCGCCGTGGTGCGCCGGCCGGGTCTCGGGCACGCGGGCCAGGACGATGAGCGCGAAGGCCAGCGAGGTGGCCGCGTCGGCGAGGAACAGCGCCAGCATTGAGCGCTCGGCCACGAAGCCGGCCACCGAGAGGCTGATGGCCCAGCCCAGGTTGACGGCCCAGTAGATCAGGCCGTAGGCGCGGGCCCGGTCGGCCGGCGCCACCACGTCGGCCACCGCCGCCTGCGCCGCCGGGCGGTAGACGTCGCCGGTGAGGGCGGCCAGGAAGGCGACGAAGGTGAGCCCGGCCGGGTCGCGCAGGAAGCCGAGCACGGCCACGCAGGCGCCGCCCAGCGTGAGGCCGAGCAGCATGGTCTGGCGGCGGCCGATCCGGTCGGCCAGCGCGCCGCCCACCGGGCCGGCCAGCAGCATGCCCAGGCCGTAGATCGCCACCACCTGGCCGGCCTGGTCGGCGCTGAAGCCGCGATCGGTGACCAGGTAGAGGGCGAGGAAGGTGACGACGAAGGAGGCGAGCCGGTTGACCAGCATGCCCGCCCAGAGCGTCCAGAAGAGCGGCGGCAGGCCGCCGGTGGCGGCGCGGAAGCGGGTGACGAGGAAGGCCACGGCGGCGCAAGGTAGCCGGAAAACGGGAAGGCGGCCACCTGGCGGTGACCGCCTTCCCGATGACGCCGCTTCGGCGCCGCGTCAGCAGTCGAAGTAGAGCATGTACTCCAGCGGCGTCGGGCGCATCCGGATCGGGTTCACTTCCTTGTCGTACTTGTACTGGATCCAGGTCTCGATGACGTCCTCGGTGAAGACGTCGCCCTTGAGCAGGAACTTGTGGTCCTTGCGGAGGTTCTCGAGCGCCTCCTCGAGCGAGCCGGGCATCTTGGGGATGTCCTTCAGCTCCTCGGGCGACATGCCGTAGATGTCCTTGTCGAGCGGCTGGCCGGGGTTGATCTTGTTCTCGATGCCGTCGAGGCCGGCCATCAGCATGGCCGCGAAGGCG
Source organism: Myxococcales bacterium (assembly GCA_021806645.1). Taxonomy (GTDB): domain Bacteria; phylum Myxococcota; class Myxococcia; order Myxococcales; family Anaeromyxobacteraceae; genus JADKCZ01. Next base: position 45,250 of record JAJZQX010000002.1, read on the forward strand.
ATGTAGCCGTTGGCCGACGGATCCGGCGAGCGGAACTCGATGCGCTTGGCCTTCGGGCTCGGCGAGTACATGGGGATGCGGATCGAGGCCGAGCGGTTGCGGGCCGAGTAGGCCAGGTTGACCGGCGCCTCGAAGCCCGGCACCAGCCGCTTGTACGAGTTGGTGGACGGGTTGCAGAGCGCGGCCAGGGCCGGGCCGTGCTTGAGGATGCCGCCGATGTAGTACATGGCCAGCTCGGAGAGGCCGGCGTAGCCGTCGCCGGCGAAGAGCGGCTTGCCGCCCTTCCAGATCGACTGGTGGACGTGCATGCCCGAGCCGTTGTCGCCGTAGAGCGGCTTGGGCATGAAGGTCACGGTCTTGCCGTGCCGGCGGGCGACGTTCTTGATGATGTACTTGAACCACTGCAGGTTGTCGCCCATGGCGGTGAGCGAGTTGAAGCGGATGTCGATCTCGGCCTGGCCGGCGGTGGCCACCTCGTGGTGCTGCCGCTCCACGTGGATGCCGACCGACTCCATGACCCGGCACATCTCGGTGCGGATGTCCTGCTGCGAGTCGGTGGGGGCGACCGGGAAGTAGCCCTCCTTGTAGCGGGGCTTGTAGCCGAGGTTGCCGCCGGCCTCCTCGCGGCCGGTGTTCCACTGCCCCTCGACCGAGTCCACCTTGTAGGAGGCGTGGTTGACGCCGGACTCGTAGCGGACCTCGTCGAAGATGAAGAACTCCGGCTCGGGCCCGAAGTAAGCGGTGTCGCCGAGGCCGGTGGACTTCAGGTACTTCTCGGCCTTGATGGCGATGTTGCGCGGGTCGCGCGAGTACGGCTCCTTGGTGATCGGCTCGACCACGTTGCAGATCAGCGAGAGCGTCGGCTCGGCCATGAACGGGTCGATGCAGGCCGTGCCCGGGTCCGGGATCACCAGCATGTCGGAGGCGTGGATGGCCTGCCAGCCGCGGATCGACGAGCCGTCGAACCCGAGCCCTTCCTCGAACACCTCCTCCGAGAGCTCGTAGAGCGGGATCGAGAAGTGCTGCCAGGTGCCGATGAAGTCCATGAACTTCAGGTCCACGTAGGTGGCCTTCTTCTCCTTGGCCAGCTCGAGGACCTGCTTCGGTGTGAGGTTCGCCATCGCGGTTGTTTCTCCGGCTTGAGAGAGGGGGCTGCGGCCCGGATCGTTAGCACGCGCCGTGCCGTGGCCGGGGAGCGTTCGAGCATCGAAAACCCCTTGGGCGACCGGGGGCTGTCCAGGGGCGGTGCCCGTGATGCGAGCACCATGCTGCCCGGTTGTCGAGCAGCCAGCCGGGGCGTGCCTCCAGGCTGGCCGCGTGCGCCGTCCGGCTCAGCGGGCCTTCAGTCCCAGCGCCCGCATCCGCTCGCGGAGCGTGTTCCGGTTCATGCCGAGCAGCTCGGCGGCCCGAAGCTGGTTCCCCTTGGTGCGGGCGATGGCCGCGGCGATGAGCGGCTTCTCCACCGCCTCGAGCGCCGCCTGGTAGCGGCCACCCTCGGGCTCGGCGCCGTCGAGCATGGTGTTCACCAGCCCCGAGAGGCCGCGCTCGGCGGCGGCGGCGGCCGGCAGCAGCCCGGAGAGCTCGGCGGCGCCCAGGCGCGGCCCGTGGAGCTTGAGCAGCGCCCGCTGGATGACGTTCTGCAGCTCGCGCACGTTGCCCGGCCAGGGGTGCGCCAGCAGCATCGCCTCCGCGTCCTTGCCGAGCGCCACCGGGCGCCCCTTGAGCTGCTGCCCGTAGCGGGCCAGGAGGTGGCGGGCCAGCAGCACCACGTCGGCCTCGCGCTCGCGCAGCGGCGGGAGCCGGATCGGCACCACCGCCAGCCGGTAGTAGAGGTCGCGCCGGAAGCGCCCCTCCTCCACCGAGCGGGCCAGGTCGGCGTTGGTCGCCGCCACCACCCGCACGTCCACCGGCAGCGCGCGCGAGCCGCCCACGCGGTCGATCTCCCGCTCCTGCAGCACGCGCAGGAGCTTGGCCTGCAGCTCGATGGGCAGCTCGCCGACCTCGTCGAGGAAGAGCGTGCCGCCGCTGGCCAGCTCGAACTTGCCGGGGCGCCGCTCCACCGCGCCGGTGAAGGAGCCCTTCTCGTGGCCGTACAGCTCGCTCTCGATCAGGTCGCGCGGCAGCGCCGCCATGTTGACGGTGATGAAGGGGCCTCCCGAGCGGGCCGAGTTGGAGTGGACGGCGCGGGCCACCAGCTCCTTGCCGGTGCCCGACTCGCCCATGAGCAGCACCGTCATCTCGGTGCGGGCGACACGCCCGACCTCCTTGAAGACCTCGATCATGGCCGGCGAGCGCCCCACCAGCGTCTCGGGGAGGGCCACGTCGCGGTAGCGGCGCGGCTCCCCGGCCGGATCGCCGCGCTCGTCGCGCTCGTCGCCGGGCGGGCTCGCCTCGGCGTCGCCGCTCTCCCGGGGCGCGGCCGAGAGGTCGAGGATGATCCGCTCCACGCGGGCCAGGTCGAAGGGCTTCCCGAGGTAGTCTGCGGCGCCGCGCTTCATCGCCTCCACGGCGGTGCGCATGGTGTCCTCGGCCGTCATCACCACCACGAAGGGCGAGCCGGGACGGCCGGCGATCTCGCCCAGCAGCTTGAGGCCGTCGTCGCCGGGGAGCCGCACGTCGAGCAGCAGCAACCCGATGCCGGTGGGGCCGGTGCCGAGCGCCCGCAGCTTCTCCCGGGCCTCCTCGGCGCTGGCGGCCTCCTCGAAGGGGACCCCGGCCCGCTCGCAGGTGCGGGCCAGCACGAAGCGGATGGAGCTCTCGTCGTCCACGATCAGGACCTTGCGCACGGTGCCTTCCTAAGCAAGGTCGGGGCCAGCCGGGCCGCCGAGGTCGAGGGGGAGGTAGAGACTGGCTTCGCAGCCCCCGCCGGAGCGGTTGCGGACCTCGATCCGGCCGCCGTGGGCGTCGATGATGCGCCGCGAGATGGCCAGGCCCAGGCCGGTGCCGTTCGGCTTGGAGGTGGCGAACGGGGTGAAGAGCCGGGACAGCATCGCCTCGTGGATGCCCGGGCCGTTGTCCTTCACCGAGACGCGCGCCAGGGGACGGGTGCGGCCGCTGGCGGTCCGGACCCGCTGGGTGGCCACCGCGGTCTCGATCACCAGCTGCGGGTTGGGCCGCCCGGCCAGCGCGTCGAGGGCGTTGCGGACCAGGTTGAGGATCACCTGGGTCAGCTTCTCGTCGTCGCCGCTCACGTGGGGCAGCGACGGGTCGAACCGCTCCACGATGGTGACCCCCTCGGCGGCGGGGACGCCGCGGGCCAGCACCCGGACGTCGCCGAGCACCTGGTGGATGTCCACCGGCGCGATGTGGAGCGCCGCCGGGCGGGCCAGGTCGAGCAGCTCGCGCACCAGGCCGTCCACGCGCCTGGCCTCGCGGGCGATCACCTGGGCGTAGTCCCGCGCGCTCCCCTCGGCCTCGCGGGCCAGCAGCTCGGCCGAGCCCTGCAATCCCGCCAGCGGGTTCTTGATCTCGTGGGCCAGGCCGGCCGCCAGCGCCTCGAAGTCGAGGGTTCGCTCGCCGCCGCGCGGTGGCCGGAGCACCAGGACCGAGCCCACACAGCTCGATCCGTCGAAGAGCGGCGAGGCCTCCACCGAGATGACCAGGCTCCGGTCGGCGGGGCTGGGCAGGTACGAGGCCTGGGTCTCCTGCGAGCGGCGGGCCCGCTCGGCCACGGCGCCGAGCGACTCGGCCCCGGGGAGCATGCGGACCGGCTGGCCCACCGACTGTTCCCGGCTCCGGCCGAAGAGCTCCTCGGCGGGCGGGTTGAGGTGGAGCACCGCGCCGCCGGCGCTCACCAGCAGGATGGCGTCGCCGACCGAGTCGACGGCCGCCCTCGCGAGCGCCGCCGTGAGCGCCGCAGGCTTGGCCGAGGCAGCCACCTGGGCTAGTGCCCCCGGAGCACTACAGGGCTTCCTCGCCCCGCTCGCCGGTCCGGATGCGGATCACCTCGTCGATGGGCACCACGAAGATCTTGCCGTCGCCGATCCGGCCGGTCTTGGCCGCCCGCTCGATCGCCTCCACCACCTTGGTGACCAGCGCGTCCGAGACCACCACCTCCACCTTCACCTTGGGGAGGAAATCCACCACGTACTCGGCGCCCCGGTAGAGCTCGGTGTGCCCCTTCTGGCGGCCGAAGCCCTTGACCTCGGTGGCGGTGAGGCCGGCCACCCCGATCTCGGAGAGCGCCTGCTTCACCTCGTCCAGCTTGAACGGCTTGATGATGGCTTCGACCTTCTTCACGGCTCACCTCGTGGATGTGAAAGTGGTGCTGACGCTACGCTTCGTGCCCGAGACCGGTCAAGATTGGCCTGCCCGGAAACCGGGCACCCGGCTGCTCGGTTCCTGGACGGCCCTCCGGCGATGCGGGCCGCCTCCGAGGCGGCCGGACAGCGGCGCGGCGGGGCGTTGGCGCGGCGGCGGGCATGACGGGCGGGTCATGCCGGAGCAGGTTGCAACCGGCGGGCCATGACTCGTCCTACAATTGATCTCCATGGTCGAAGCCATCCTCTTCCCGCTGCTGGTCCTGGCCACCGCCGCCCACGTCCTCTTCTGGAGGTGGAAGCTGCGTGCGCCGGGCGGCCAGGACGAGCTGGTCGAGGCGGTCACCGCCGACGGGTGGCGGCTCTGGATGGGGCGGCGGAGGCCGAAGGGGGCGCCGCGCGTCACGCCGGTGCTGCTGGTCCACGGCGTCGCCATGAACCGCCAGGCGCTCGACTTCGGCGTGGAGCGCTGGTCGCTGGCGGCGGTGCTGGCGGCGGGCGGGCTCGACTGCTTCGCCATCGACCTGCGCGGCCACGGCAGCTCGCGGCGCGGGCCGCCCGGCATCGACCACGAGTGGACGCTGGACGACTACCTCGCGCTCGACATCCCGGCGGCGCTCGACGCCGTCCAGCGGGTCACCGGCCAGCGGCGGGTGCTCTGGGTCGGCCACAGCCAGGGGGCGTTGCTCGGGCTGGTGGCGGCGCAGAAGTACCCGGACCGGATCGCCGGCGTGGTGGCGCTGGCCCCACCCATCCGGTTGCCGCGTGGGCCGGCCGAGCACCGGTTCCTGCCCGGGCTGGTCCGCTGGAGGCTCGTCCGCCCGCTCGCCCAGCTGGTGGCGCCGTTCGCCGGCTGGTGGCAGCCGCGCCGGGCCGGGCTCTCCATCCAGCTCGGCAACATGGAGCGGCCCGTCTACCGGCGGCTGCTCATGAACGCCATCGAGGAGCTGCCGTCGGGCGTGGTCCGCCACTTCGTGACCCTGGCCGGCGACGGGCGGCTCGGCTCGCTGGACGGGCGGGAGGACTGGCTGGAAGGGCTGGCCGGCTGCCGCATGCCGGCCCTCTTCGTGGCCGCTCCGCGCGACGGGCTGGCCAGGCTGGCGGGGGTCGAGGAGGGGCACGCGCGCTGGGGCGGCGAGAAGACGTTGCTGGTGGCGGCGCCCGAGGTGGGCCACGGGGACCTCGTGCTCGGCAAGCGGGCGCCGGCGGAGCTCTTCCCGGCGGTGCGCGACTGGCTCACCGCCCGCTCGCCGCTCCGGTGAGGCACCAGCGCCCCTCCCGCTCCACGGCGCTCCCCCGCGCGGCCAGCTTGAGCAGCACGGCCAGGCCGCTCCGCTCCGCCACCGGCCAGACCTGCGGCGGGACGTCGGCGTAGGCGCGAGCGGTGATCTCGCCGAGCGTGCCCGGCTCGGCCAGGGCGTCGAGGATCCGCGCCTCGCGCTCGGCCCGGTGGGCCAGGTAGGCGCGCAGGGCCGCCACGCCCCTGGGGGCGGGCTGGCCGTGGGCCGGGTAGAGGGTCCGCGGGGCCAGCACGACGAGCCGCTCGAGCTGCCGCTCGTACTCGGCCATGTCGCCCTCGGGCGGGTCGATCACCACCGTGGAGAGCGTGGAGAGCATGTCGCCGACCAGCAGCGCGCCGGTCTCCTCGTCGTGGAAGACCACGTGGTCGCGGGCGTGACCCGGGGTGAAGAGCACGCCCCAGCGGCCGCCCAGCAGCTCGCCCTCGCGCAGCGGCTTGAAGAGGACGCCGGGCAGGCGCGCGGCGATGTCGCGGTGGGCGCGGACGGTGAGCCCGCGCACCGCCAGCGCCGCCACGCCGCCGACGTGATCGGCGTGGCCGTGGGTGACCCAGACCTCGCGGGCCGGGCGCCCCTCGGCGGCGAGGAGGTCGAGGAAGCCATCGAGCCGGGCCTGCTCCTCGGGCCACGGCGAGCCGGGATCGACCACGGCGACCCGGTCGCCGAGATCGGCGATCCAGCAGTTGGTGTGGACCGCCGGCGGCAGCGTTGGGGTCCGGAGCGGCAGCTGCCAGAGCCCCTGCTGGTACTCGATCCGGAAGGCGGCCTGGTCGGGGCGGCGGAGCGCCTCCAGGTCGGGCGCGCCGCCGCGGGCCAGCACCCGGACCGGCCAGAGGTTGGGCGGCAGGAAGAGCCGCTCGCCGCGCGACCAGGCGTCGAGGGCGCCGGCGGCGGAGAGCCAGGCGCCGTCCTCCAGCTCGCCTGGCCAGACCTCCGGCTCCTCGCCGTCGCGCCACTCGACCAGGTAGGTGAGGGCGTCGAAGCGGATGGGGTAGGCCTCCGGCGTCACCCAGCGGCCGCCCTCGACGAAGCGTGGACCGTCCACCTCGGCCTGGAGCTCGCGGAGCAGCTCGGCGAAGCCGACGGCGCCGGAGAGCAGGCGCGAGCGGTGCCCGGCGAGCGAGGCGGGCGGGCGAGGCCGGCCGGTGGCGACCAGGACCCCGGCCTCCTCGAAGAGCTCTCGGGCCGCGCAGGCCACGTCGGCGGGGGCGCTGGCGCCCGGCAGGTGGACCGGGACCGCGGCGTCCTCGGGGTCGCGGCGGCCGCCCGGGAAGGCGGAGAAGCCGGGGGCGAAGCGCTGCGTGGCGCCGCGGCGGACCAGGTAGGTCTCGAGGCCCCGCGGGCCGGACCGCCAGAGGATGACCGTCGCCGCGGGGCGCGGCACGGCGGGCGGCCGGAGCGGCCCGGGGTCGAAGGCGCCCAGCTCGCTCACGACACGCCCCGGACGGCGACGCGGGGGGTCACACCGGGATCCGGACCAGCTCCTGCTGGATCCTGGAGAAGACCCGAGGGCCGTCGGCGAGCAGCACCACGTCGATCTCGGTCCGGACGCCCATCCCCTCGTCGGGCAGGTAGATGCCGGGCTCGATGGAGAAGGCCAGGCCGGGGACCAGCGGGCGGGTGTCGTGGGTCTCGAGGTCGTCGAGGTTGGCGCCGTCCCCGTGGACGTGGACGCCGATGGAGTGGCCGGTGCGGTGGATGAAGCGCTCGCCGAAGCCCTGCGCGGCGATGCTGTCGCGCACGGTGCGGTCCACCTGCCAGCCCTGCAGCGTCCGCTGCTCGGCGTGGGCGCGCTCCAGGGAGGCGAGGCCGGCGTCGCGGCCGTCGGCGGCGACGCGGAAGATCCGCTCCAGCTTCGCGGCCGGCCGGTCACCGCAGAAGGCCACCCAGGTGATGTCGGCGTAGACGTCGTCGGGGCCGGTCCGGCGGGCCCAGAGGTCGATGAGGACCAGGTCGCCCTTGCGGATCCCGGTGGGCGCCTGGTCGGAGGGCTCGTAGTGCGGATCGCCGGCGTGGCCGTTGACGGCGACGATGGGGGCGTGATCGCACTCGAGGCCGGCCTCGGCGAAGCGGTCGGTGAGGAAGCGCTGGATCCCGGACTCGGTCGGCTCGGTGCCGCGGCGGAGCAACTCGCCGATGCGGGCGAAGGCGGCGTCCTTGGCGGCGTCGATGGCGGTGAGGGCGCTCCGGTGGCTCTCGACCTGCGCGGCGGTCCAGCGGCAGAGGAAGTGCTGCACCAGCTCGGCGGAGGAGACCACCCTGGCGCCGAGGCCGCGGATGACCTCGAGGGTGCCGGCGTCCACCCGGGAGAGGTAGGGGATGGCCGCCCCGGGGAAGTACTCCATGGCCACCGTGGGGCTGGGCGGGAGCAGGGCGAGCAGCTCACCGAGCGCGGCCTGGAGCGACTGCCAGGAGGTGTAGGCGCGGCGGCGGCCCGGCACGCCGGCGGGAAACGAGCCGAGCTCGATGGCGTGGACCAGGAGCTGGGGTTCGCCGCGGGCCGGGACGAGGTAGAACCACCTGCGGGTGAGCATGTGCCCGTCCAGCCCCAGGGCCGTCAGGGCGGTCGGGTTCTGGCCGTGGAAGTCGTACAGGAGCCAGCCGTCCAGCTTCTGCTCGACGAGCGCACGCTGAAGCGCGGGAGTGTCCATCCACGATCTCTAGCGCCCCGGGAGGGCGGACGCTACACCGGCACGCGGTAACGCGGCCCCGCCCCGGCCTCGCCCGGCCGCGGGATCTGGTGCAGGCGGATGGAGTTGGTCTTCCCCGCGACGCCCATGGGCGAGCCGTGCACCAGCACCAGCCGGTCGCCCGGCACGGCGATCCCATCCGCCACCAGGCGATCGGCCACCGCCTCGGCCATGGCGTCGGCGTTCTTGACCGGCTCCATCAGCGCCGGGATCACGCCCCAGTAGAGCGCGCAGCGCCGCCGCACCGCCTGCTCGGTCGAGAAGGCCACCACCGGCACCGCCGGCCGGAAGTGGGCCAGCAGCCGCGCCGTCGTCCCCGAGAGCGTGAAGCAGCAGATGGCCACCGCCCCCGAGCTCGCCGCCGCCCGGCAGGCCGCCGCCGCCACCACCTCGTCGAGCGGCGCCGGCGCCGCCTCGGTCAGGCCCGGGACCTGGAGCTTCCCCGCCGTCAGCTCGGCCTCGCGCACGATCCGGTCCATCATCTGCACCGCCGCCAGCGGGTGCTTGCCGCTGGCCGTCTCGCCCGACAGCATCACCGCGTCGGCGCCGTCCCAGATCCCGTTGGCCACGTCGCTGGCCTCGGCGCGCGTCGGCCGGGGGTGCTCGATCATCGAGTTGAGCATCTGGGTGGCGATGATGACCGGCTTGCCCAGCGCGTTGGCCTTCCGGCAGAGCATCTTCTGGATGCCCGGCACGCGCTCCGGCAGGATCTCCACGCCCAGGTCGCCGCGCGCCACCATCAGCCCGTCGGCGGCGGCCAGGATGGCGTCGATCTGGTCGAGCGCCTCGGGCTTCTCGATCTTGGCGATGACCGGCACCACCCTCCCGGCCTGCTCCATGAGCCGCCGGCAGAGCAGCACGTCCTCGGCCGTCCGCACGAAGGAGAGCGCCACCGCGTCCACCCCGTTGGCGAGGCCGAAGGCGAGGTCGGCCTTGTCCTTGTCGCTCATCGCCTCGGTGCGCAGCGCCACGCCGGGCAGGTTGATCCCCTTGTGCTCGCCCAGCGTCCCGCCCTCCACCACCTCGGCCGACACCCGCACCCCGTCGGTGGTGAGCACCTTCAGCTCCAGCAGGCCGTCGTCCACGAGCAGCCGGTCGCCCGGCTTCACGTCCTCGGCGAGATGGGCGTAGGTGGTCGAGACCAGCTGGTCGTCGCCCGGCAGCTCGCCCGCGGTGGTGATGGTGATGGTCTTGCCCGGCACCAGCGTCACGCCGGCGCGCCCGGCCTTGAGCGGTCCGGTCCGGATCTTCGGCCCCTGCAGGTCCTGCAGCACGGCCACCGGCTTGCCGAGGTGGCGCGAGGCGGCCCGGATCCGCCCGATGGTCCCGGCGTGGTCCTCGTGCTGCCCGTGGGAGAAGTTGAGCCGGGCCACGTCGATGCCGTGGCGGAGCAGCTGCTCCAGCGCCTCCGGCGTGGCGGTGGCGGGTCCGATGGTGGCGACGATCTTGGCGCGGCGCATGGCGCCTTGTACCGTCCGCGCCCGGGTGGGGTCCAGCCGGGGCGGGGCCCGCGCCCCGTTGTGGGCCGCGGCGCGGGGGGCTACCGTCCCACCGATGGAAGCCGCCGGGCTGGTTCGCCGCCTCGAGAAGCTGCAGCGCCTCCTCGAGGTGGCCCGCGCCATGACCGCCGAGCGCCACCTGCGCACCCTGCTCGGGACCATCAACGACGCGGCGGCCGGCGTGGCCGAGGCCGACCGCTGCAGCATCTTCGTCGTCGATCGCGACCGCGGCGAGCTCTGGACACCGGTGGCCCACGGGACCGGCGAGATCCGCATCGCGCTGGGGGCCGGCATCGCCGGCGCGGTCGCGGCCACCGGCACCTCGGTTCGCGTCCCCGACGCCTACGCCGACGCACGCTTCAACCCGGAGGTGGACGCCGCCACCGGCTACCGGACGAGGAACATCCTCGCCGTCCCCATGCTCAACACGCGCGGCGAGCCGGCCGGCGTCATCCAGGCGCTCAACCGGCGCGACGGCGACTTCGGCGACGAGGACGAGGAGCTGCTGCAGGCCCTGGCCGGCCCGGCCGCCAGCGCCATCGAGAACGCCGTGCTCCACGAGGAGATCGAGCGGCTCTTCGAGGGGTTCGTGCAGGCCTCGGTCACCGCCATCGAGTCGCGCGACCCGAGCACCGCCGGCCACTCGGGCCGCGTCGCCACCCTCACCGTCGGCCTGGCCCGCGCCGTCGAGCAGGCGCCGCCACCGGCCTGGCGCGGCGTCCGCTTCGAGCCGGCCGCGCTCCAGCAGCTGCGCTACGCCGCCCTGCTCCACGACTTCGGCAAGGTGGGCGTCCGCGAGAACGTCCTCACCAAGGCCGACAAGCTCCACCCGCTCCAGCTCGAGCTGCTCAAGCAGCGCTTCGAGCTGGCCCGGGCCGGGCTGGAGAACGAGCGGCTCCGGGCCCGCCTGGCCGGCCAGGGCGACGACGGCCTGCCTGAGCGGCTGGCCGAGCTCGACGCCTTCCTGGAGGTGGTGCTGGTGGCCAACCGGCCGGCGGTGCTGGCCGAGGCCGCCTCGGCGCAGCTGGCGCGCCTGGCGGGGCGGACCTTCACCGACGCCCGCGGCGGGGCCAGCCCGCTCCTCACCGGCGAGGAGCTGCGGCTGCTCTCCATCCCGCGCGGCTCGCTCTCCGAGGCGGAGCGGCTCGAGATCGAGAGCCACGTCACCCACACCTTCCGCTTCCTCTCGCAGATCCCCTGGACCCGCACCCTGCGCCGGGTGCCAGAGATCGCCTACGGCCACCACGAGAAGCTAGACGGGCACGGCTACCCGCGGGCGGTGGCGGCCCCGGCCATCGCCGTGGAGACCCGGATGATGACCATCGCCGACATCTTCGACGCGCTCACCGCCAGCGATCGCCCGTACAAGCGGGCGCTCCCGGTGGAGCGGGCGCTCGACATCCTCGCAGACGAGGTGAAGCGCGGGCAGGTGGACGGCGCGCTCTTCGGCGTCTTCGTCGAGGCCAGGCCCTGGCTCCCGCCCCACGCGCCGTGAGGCTCGACCGCGCCTTCTTCGCCCGGCCGGCGCCGCTGGTGGCGCGCCAGCTGCTGGGGCAGCGGCTGGTCCACCTCGACGGCGGCGTCCGCCGGGCCGCCCGCGTGGTCGAGACCGAGGCCTATCACGGGCCGCTCGACCGGGCCTCGCACGCCTTCCGCGGCCCGACCCCGCGCGCCGGCATCATGTTCGGCGGCGCCGGCGTGGCCTACGTCTACGTCATCTACGGCAACCACGGCTGCCTGAACGTGATCACCGGCGAGCCGGGCGAGCCCTCGGCGGTGCTGCTGCGCGCCGCCGAGCCGCTCACCGGCTGCCTCCACTCGACGCGCGGGCCGGGCAACCTCTGCCGCGCCCTGGCCATCGGGCTGGAGCGCCACAACGGGCTCGACCTGGGCGGCGCCACCCTCTTCTTCGAGCGGGACGACCGGCCGGCCGGCCGGGTCGTCGTGACACCGCGGGTGAACGTGGCCTCGGCGGGCCCGCGCTGGGCGGCGCGGCGCTGGCGCTTCCTGCTGGCCGGCAGCGACTGGATCAGCGGCCCGGACCGGCGCCGCCACTCGTCCCGGTCGTCGTCGCGATCGCGCCGCTGAGGGCCGGCGTGGGGCGGCGTGGGGCGGCGTGGGGCGGCGGCGGGAGCGGGGCGAGGCGCATGATCGCGGATCCAATGTATCTTGCGCGCGTGCCTCCCCAGGAAGGACGACGGATGCTCCACCTCGCCGGCCAGGACAGCCGCGCCCTCTCCGCGCGCGCCGGCATCACGCTCACCGACGCGCGCCGGATCCTCGGCGCCGTGGTTGGGCGCGACCAGCCGCTGCGGGCCGCCCGCAACGTCCGGCGCGAGGTGATGGACCGGGTCGAGGCCCTCTCCACCCCGGGCGCGCTTCGCGAGCTGGAGCGGGTGGACGCCGCCGACGGCTTCCGCAAGTACCTGCTGGCCTGCCCCGACGGCGTCCGCGTCGAGGCGGTCCGCATCCCGCTCTTCGACACCCACCACGTCGCCTGCCTCTCCTCGCAGGCCGGCTGCGCCATGGGCTGCGTCTTCTGCGCCACCGGGCGGCTCGGCCTCGCCCGCTCGCTGGCCGCCTGGGAGATGGTGGCCCAGCTGCTCCACCTGCGCGCCGACTCGACGCGCCCCGTCACCGGCGTGGTCTTCATGGGCCAGGGCGAGCCGTTCGCCAACTACGACGCGGTGCTCGACGCCGCCTACACGCTCTGCGATCCGGCCGGCGCGCGCATCGACGGCCGCCGCATCTCCATCTCCACCGCGGGGCTGGTGCCGCAGCTCCGGCGCTACACCGCCGAGGGGCACAAGTTCCGGCTCTGCGTCTCGCTCAACGCCGCCACCCCGGAGAAGCGGCGGGCTCTCATGCCCATCGACCGGGCCTGGCCGCTCGACGAGCTCATGGACGCGGTGCGGGAGCACGCCGCGGCGCGCGGCCGGGTGACGCTGGAATACGTGATGATGGCCGGCGTCAACACCGGCGAGGAGGACGCCGAGGCGCTGGGGAAGCTGCTGCGCGGCCTGCCGGTGCGGCTCAACCCCATCGCCGTCAACGACGCCACCGGCCGCTACCATGCCCCCACCGAGGCGGAGTGGCAGGCCTTCCGCGACCAGCTGGCTCGCCACCTCCCGGGCCAGCCGATCGTGCGCCGCTACTCCGGCGGGCAGGACCAGCACGCCGCCTGCGGCATGCTCGCCTCGCGGCAGGGCACCTCTCAGGTGGCCTGAGAGGCCGGCGCGGCCGGCGGCTTCGGCGGCTCGGCCCCCTCCGGCACCAGCAGCTCGAACCGGTCGAGCAGGTCGAGCTGCTCCAGCAGCTCGAGGTGGCGCAGCAGCTCCTCGTCGCCCGGCTCGGTCGCCTCGGCCCTCGGCGGCGCCGGCGGTGCCGGTGGCGGGGCCGGCGCGGGGGGCGCGGCGAACAGCAGGAGGGCGGCGAGCGGGGCGATCATGGGGTGCGCAGGTCCACGGCCAGCACCGACTTGTAGATCGTCTTCCCCCCGCCGAAGAAGTCGCCCGGCAGCAGCACGTCGGCCTCGGCGCCGAAGGAGATCCAGGGGGCCGGCTCCCACGTCGCCGCCAGGTCGAGCTCGGTGCCGTAGGTGCGCCCGCCCCACGGGCCGTCGTCCTCGGCGCGCAGCCAGGCCGCCCGCGCCAGCAGGTCCACGTCGCTCCCGAGGTCGAGTTCCACGTTGAGGCCGGGGGCGATCACGCCGCGGCCGTTCACGCCCGGCGCGGTCGCCTGCCGCGCCGCGAAGGTCTCGGAGAGGCCGCCGCCGAAGAAGAGGTTGGTGGCGGTGACGTAGGGACTGACGCCGAGGAAGGCGCCGTAGCCGGCCGGCAGCCCCAGCCGCGCCTTCTCCGCCGGCGGGCGATCGCCGGAGAGGTAGAGGAACCAGGGCGTGACCGAGAGCCAGGGCCAGGGCGAGACCTGGTAGCGGAGCCAGGCCGCCGAGCCGCGCAGCGGGACGTCCACCTGGACCGGCGCGCCGGCCGGTCCCAGCTCGTCGAGCCGCCCCCGGAGCAGCGCCAGCGTCCAGAGCAGCCGCTGGCTGGCGAAGGTGACGAGGCTGCCGCTGGTGCCGGCCCAGGCCAGCGTGGCGGTGGAGGCCGGCGCCGACGAGAGCAGGACGGCCAGGTGGCGGGAGACGTCCGTGTAGGGCTGCGAGCCGGGGGCCAGCCCGGCCAGGCGGACCACGTCGTCCTCGACGAGGGCGCCCCGGACCAGCTCGGCCAGCCCGCCGGTCAGGTCGCGGTGCGCCGCCAGGAAGAGGCCGGCGTGCTCGAAGAGCGACGGGAGCCAGTCGGCGCGCAGCAGCGCCATGGGGCTGATCCCGGCCACGGTGCTCGGGAAGTCGCGGGTCGGCTGGAAGAGGGCGGCGCGCAGCTCGAAGGGCGGGCCGATGGCGCCGAGGTCGAGCGCCAGGTCCAGGCCGGTGCCGTAGTCGTCGTGGACCAGCCCCTCGGCCACCGCCTGGCGGGCGCGGCCGGCCCGCAGCGTGGCGAAGCCGGCGCGGCCGAAGCTCCAGGCGGCGTACGCTTCGCGCACCAGCAACGTGCTCCTCACCTCGTCGGCTATGGGCCGGCCGTTGGAGGTGAGCTGGGAGGGGCCGAGCCGGCTCTCCTCGACGGCCAGCGTCGGGCTGACCAGGTTGCAGCGCCCGCTGCCGCGAACGTCGAGCCCGGACGGTGAGCCGCTGGACCAGCAGGCGAACGCCGTCGCCGGGGAGCGGCGCATCCGCAGCTCGCCGGTGTCCACCGCCAGCCGCCAGTGGAGGGCGCCGTCGAGGTGGCGGCCGTCGAGCGACAGCTCGGCCAGCGTGGAGCCGTAGCGGGCGCCGGTGGCGGTGGCCAGGTAGTCGTCGACGAGGAAGACGCGGGTGGCCCGGTCGAAGAGGACGTCGGTCGCCGGCGCGTCCCGCAGCTCGGTGAGCCGCAGGTGGAGCGCCCCCTCGACGCGCACCTCCGCCACGGCGGCGCCGGGGAAGGCCGCCGCGGCCAGCGCCGCCGCGGTCAGCGCCGCGAGGAGGAGGGCCGGCCCGCGCACGTGGCTCAGTGCCCCGACCCAGGCACTACGGGCCCCGCCGCTGCCGCCACCGCTCGCGCGCCCGGTTCCGCTCCTCGGGGCTCAGCTCGCGCCAGCGGCGGAGGTTCTGCATGTACCGCTCCCGCTCCCGCGGCGGCGCCCGCAGGATCTCGCCCATGGCCTTGCGGAGCTGGGCGCGCCGCTCCGGCGACATCTCCTTGAAGCGGTGGAACCGCTCCTGTAGCTGGCGCTGCTCGCGCTCGGGCAGCCGGCGGAAGGCCTCATAGCGCTCGATCAGCTCGACCCGCCGCTCGGGGGGCAGCGCCCGCAGCCGGGCGAGCCGCTCCTTCGCCTCGGCCTGCTTCTCGGGCGGCAGGGCCTGGAACGCCTTCCACTTCGCGCGCAGCGCCTCGCGCCGCGCCGGCGAGAGCTTCTCCCAGCGCTCGCGGGCCGCGGCCGTGTCACCCGCCGGCGGCGCCGGCTCCTGCGCGTGCGCCGCGCCCGAGGCGACGGTGAGGGTGAGGGCCAGGGCCAGGGTGGCGACCTGCCGGGTCATCGCGCCCCTCCCGGCTCCAGCGTGTCGAGGTGGGCGATCAGCGCCACGTCGTCGGCGGTCTCCACGTCGCCGACCGAGGCCACGGTCTCGTACTCCTGAAGCAGCTCGAGCTCGGTGGCCGTCCCCAGCTCGAGGCCGCGCTCGTGACGGGCCATGAGCACGCCGGCCAGGACCACGGCGGCCAGGCCGGCCGCCGGCACCGCCAGCCGCCAGCGCCACGCCGCCGGCAAGCCTCGCCAGCCCGGCCGCGGCTCGTCCGCCAGCCGCGCCTCCAGCCGGGTGGTGAACCAGGGCGACGGCTCGGGAGGCGCGGGGAGCCGCTCCAGCGCCCGCAGGGCGCCGGCGAGCCGGCCGTGCGCGGCGCGGCAGGCGGCGCAGGCGGCCAGGTGCGACTCGACCGCCCGGCGCGCGGCCGGGTCGAGGGCGCCGTCGAGCAGCGCCGAGAGGTCGTCGATCGCGTGCTTCATGACACCGCCTCCTCACCGCCACCGGGCGCGAACGGCGCCAGCGCCGCGGCGGCGGCGACGGTGGCCCGGTGGATCAGGGACTTCACCGCCGACTCGCTGGTCTCCAGCGTCTCGGCGATCTCCTCGTAGCTCATCCCCTCGAAGCGGCACAGCACGAAGGCCGCCCGCTGTTTCTCCGGCAGCGCGCCGAGCAGCGCCGTCACCGCCTGCTCCAGCGATCTCGCCACCGCCTCGTCGTGCGGATCGGCGGCGCCCGAGGGCAGGGCGTCGAGGTCCGGTGCCGGACCGTCGCCGGGGCGGTCCGCCGCGCGCGCCGTGAACTCGGCGCGGCGCACCTCGTTGAGGCAGTGGTTGGTGGCCACCCGGTAGAGGAAGGTCTTGAAGCGGGCGCTGGGCCGGTAGCGGTGGGCCGACCGGTAGAGCTTCACGAAGACGTCCTGCGCCAGCTCCTCGGCGCGGGCGGCGTCCCTCACGAAGCGATGGCAGAAGGCGATCATGGCCCGGGTGTTCCTCTCGTAGAGGAGCCGGAACGCCGCCTGGTCGCCGCGCTGGAAGGCCAGCAGGAGCGCCGCGTCGTGGTCCTGGCTCATCCAACCTCCAGAACACGCCCCGGGGTCGCGAGTTGCGGGGCACTAGCCGCCCAGGGCGCCGATCAGCAGGTGGGTCGCCCAGTAGACGGCCGCCGCGACCAGCGCCGAGGCCGGAATCGTGAAGATCCACGCCCAGATGATGCGCCCGGCCAGGCCCCAGCGGACCGACCGCGTTCCCCGGGTGGCCCCGACCCCGACGATGGCGCCGGTGATGGTGTGGGTGGTGGAGACCGGGATGCCCCAGTGGGCCAGGGCCAGGATGGTGACGCCGCCGCCGGTCTCGGCGCAGAAGCCGCCCATGGGCTGCAGCTTGGTGAGGCCGGTCCCCAGGGTCTTCACGATGCGCCAGCCGCCGAAGAAGGTGCCCAGCCCGATGGCGGCGTGGCAGGCCAGCACCACCCATAACGGGATGTGGAACTCCTGCCCCTTCATGATGGTGCCGAAGAGGACGAGCGCGATGATGCCCATCACCTTCTGCGCGTCGTTGGTGCCGTGGCTGTAGGAGAAGATCGCGGCCGAGCCGAGCTGCAGCTTGCGGAACCACCGGTCCACCTTGGCGGGGGTGAAGCCCCGCACCAGCCAGGAGGTCAGCACCATCATGGCGGTGCCGAGCACCATGCCGATGAGCGGCGACAGCACGATGAACAGCGAGATCTTGAGGATGCCCGAGCCGATCAGGCCGGAGGGGCCGAGCGCCGGCAGCGCGGCCCCGATCATGCCGCCCGCCAGCGCGTGCGACGAGGAGGAGGGCAGCCCCCAGGACCAGGTGAGCAGGTTCCAGACGATGGCGCCCACCAGCGACGAGAAGACCACCACCAGCACCATGGTGTCGCCCATGGCGCGCAGATCCTCGAACTGGATGATCCCCTTGCCCATGGTGTTGGCCACCTTGAGCTGGGCGCCCCAGAGCACGGGGGCGGCCGCGATGAAGTTGAAGAAGGCGGCCCAGGCCACCGCCTTCATGGGCGTCAGCACCCGGGTGGAGACCACCGTGGCGATGGAGTTGGCGGCGTCGTGGAACCCGTTGATGAAGTCGAAGACGAGGGCGACGAGGATCAGCCCGATGACGACGGCGTAGAGGAGCATGGCGGGGCGGCGGGGCCGGGTGGGCGGCTCAGGCGTGTTCGAGGACCACGCCCTCGATCACGTTGGCCACGTCCTCGGCCCGGTCGGTGGCGTCCTCGAGGAGATCGATGATCTCCTTCCACTTCATCACCGTGAGCGGATCGTTGCCGCGCTTGAAGAGCTTGGCCATGGTCTTGCGGGTGAGCGTGTCGGCCTGGTTCTCGAGCTTGTTCATCTCCTGGCAGGCGGCCAGGATGGTCCGCGGGTCCTTCTTCATGTTCCGCAGCCCCTTCACCGCCTCCTCCATCTTGCGCGACTGCTCCACCAGCACGGCGGCCAGCTCACGCGACTCGGGGAGCACGGTGTCGATGTCGTAGAGGCCGAGCCGCTCGGCGGCCGCGTCGGCCAGGTCGAGCACGTCGTCGATGCGCGAGAGGAGCCGGTGGATCTCGGAGCGGTCGAACGGGGTGATGAACTGGGTGTGGAGCCGCTCGAAGGCCCGGTGGGTGATGTCGTCGGCGCGGTGCTCGACGTCCTTGATGGCCTGGCACTTGGCCGGCACGTCGGTGAAGTCGTCGAGCAGCCCCTTCAGCAGCACCACCCCCTCCACCACCGCGGCGGCCTGGGCCTCGAAATCCGAGAAGAAATCGTCCGACCTCGGCATCAAGCGCTGGAGCATCTGTCCTCCTGGTGGGGAAGGGGCCTGTGAAGCGGGGGCAGGGTATCATGGCGGGCGGCCGGATCGGGTGGATCCCGGGCTGGCCGCGTCCCGGTCATGCCCGGCCTCGGCTCCCCGCGCTTCTCCTACCGCACGCGGTCGTTGACCAGGGCCCGCAGCTGCATGGCGTCGAACGGCTTCTCGACCCGCTGGTTCGGCGACCCGTCGAGAAACGCCTGGGCGCGAGGCGTGAAGGCCCCACCCGTGAGGAAGACCATCTGCGAGGCCTGGTCGCCGAGCTTGCCGTCGGTGCCCACCTCGCGGGCCACGCGCGTCACCTCGGCGGCGAACGAGCCGAGCTGCCGGACCATCCCGTTGACGATGGTGGCCGTGCGCATGAACTCGCCCTTGAGCGGCCGCCCCTCGATCTCGAGCGCCATCGACTGCGAGAGGTCGCCCTTGGCCACGGCACCGATGACGCGAGCCATCTCGCTCGTCGGTTGGACCAGGTCGGAGACGAGCCCGTTGACGGCGCTGACCTTCCGCCCCCAGCCTCCAGGGGCATCCTCGACGGTGACCCGTTGCGAGATCTGGCCCTCCTTGCCCACGGCCAGGCTGACCCGGTCGAACTCCTGGCCGATCCGTTCCTCGCGCTCGATGACCTCGTTGAGCGTGTCGGCGACCTTCCCGGCCAGCCCCGTGTGATGCACCGGCATCCGAGCGGAGAAATCGCCCCTCTTGAAGGCCGCGAGGACCGCGAGCAGCTGTTTCGTGTCGAGCGCATCGGTTGTCGGTTCGGCCGGCATCGTCTCTCCCGAATGGATGCGGTGCTGGGCTGGTTCCTTCAGCGCCGCGTTCTGGCTCTCGCCTGACGTCCCGCGCTCACGGCGAGGATCACCAGGCCAGTCGGAGTGCGACTACCTGCACGTTCCGTTCGCGGTTCGGCCCGATCGGGATCGTCCGCATTGCCCTTCGACATCACCGTAGTTCCTACGTGATCGCCCCCGCCGGGTCATTTGGGGGCGGGGTTGCCCCCAACCCCAAGGTCAGCGTGGTGGCCCACCATGACTCAACCCGTGCGGAGCGTGGAAGGGAGAGGAGCAAGCCTTCAGGGCAGCGCATGAAGGGAGCGCGTGGCGTTCGAGGTTCACCTTGGGCAGATGAGGCGGCTGCTCGACGCGGAACCGATGAAAGCGCGCCGGGCCTACGCAGGGTCGAGCCGCCGGGCGATGGCGCCGCGGAGGGTGGCGGCGTCGAACGGCTTCTCGATGAACTCCATCCCGGGCCTGGCCAGGAAGTCCCGCGCCTCGTCGGTGCAGGCGCCGCCCGAGAGGAAGACCATCTTCGAGGCCAGCGCCGGGTCGAGCCGCCCCACCTCGCGGTGCAGGTCCATCCCGCTCATGCCCGGCATCAGCAGGTCGGAGAAGATGACGTCGAACTGCTCGCCGCGCGTCAGGAACTCCAGCGCCTCCCTCGCGCCGCCCTTCAGGATCACGTCGAACTCGCCGCCCAGCGTACGCTCGATGACCCTGCCCACCAGGGGCTCGTCGTCGACCGCGAGGATGCGATGGCGGCGGGCCGACGGCGCCGCCCGGTCGATGGGCGGCTTGGCCAACGCTTCGGAGAACCTGGCGCCATTGGAGGCGTGGCCCGACCCTCCCCCGCCAACCGGCGGGAGCCTCGGGTTCGGAGCTGCGACAGGCGACGACGCCATTCCAGGCACGACAACCTGCACATTCCGTTCTCGGATCGGTTTGGCCTGGGCCAATCACCATTCCGAGGAACATCAGCCTGTTCCGGCCACACGGCGCCTTCTCCGGGCCCGTTGTGCGCGGGTGCCCGAGAACCCAGGGTGAGCGCGTGTCTGTCCCACGACCCCACCCTCATGGAGCGTCCGTGGAGAGGCGCACGCCCCCGGTCCAGCGTATGAAGGAGCAAGTTCATGATCCGCTCCACCTTCCGGCTCACGCCCGGCATCGGCGCCTGGCTCGAGTCCCGGCTCTGGGACGCCGGGGTGCACAGCTGGGCCGACCTGCCCGGCGGCGCGCTCCCCGCGGTCGGGCCGAAGGTGGGGGCGCGGCTGCGCGAGGCGGTGGCCAGGGCGGGGGAGGCGCTGGCCGCGGGCGACGCCGAGGCGCTGGCCCGGATGCTGCCGCGGGCCGAGCGGTGGCGGCTCTACTCCGCCTTCGCCGGCGACGCCGGCTTCCTCGACATCGAGACCGACGGCACCGATCGGATCACCGCCATCGGCCTGCTCGACCGGGACGGCCCGCGCGTCCTGCTGGCCGGCCGCGATCTCGGCGAGTTTCCGCGGCTGGCCTCGCGCTGGAAGCTGCTCGCCACCTTCAACGGGCAGGCCTTCGACGTGCCGGTGCTCCGCCGCGCCTTCCCCGGCTGGACGCCGCCGCTGGCCCACGTCGATCTCTGCCACCTCTGGCGGCGGCTCGGCCACGCCGGAGGGCTGAAGGCGCTGGAGCTTGCCGAGGGGCTCCACCGGCCGCCGCACCTGGCCGGGCTCTCCGGGCTCGACGCCATCCGGCTCTGGCGGGCCTGGCAGGCCGGCGACGAGGCCGCGCTGCGGCTGCTGGCCGAGTACAACCTCCACGACGCCGTCCACCTGCGGACGCTGATGGACCGCGGCTACAACCGGATGCTCGCGCGGCTGCGGCTGCCGGCGGCGCCGGTCCGGGTCGCCGAGCCGGGCGACTTCCGGTACGACCTGAGCAAGGCGCTGCAGGTGCTCTGATGTGGGCAACGGGAGAATGGTCCGCGCCGCCCGTTGGAGTAGAATGAAGCGGTCGGCCTCCCCCCGACCCCGACTGGACCAGCACATGAACCGCCTTCTCCGCATCAGCCTCGTCTCCACGCTCGCGCTCTGCGCCTGCAACCCGCACGTGTCGGGCAACGGCGTGCTGGGCGAGGAGCAGCGTCTGGTGCCCCCGTTCACCGGCGTTGACATCTCGCTCTCGGCCGAGGCGACCGTCACCGCCAACGCTTCCAAGCAGACCCTCACCGTCAGCGTGGACGAGAACCTGCTCCAGTACATCGACACGCCGGTGGTGGGAGGAATCCTGACGACGCGGCTCAAGGGGATCGACGGGATCGATTCGGTCCACCCGCTGCGGATCGTGGCGCAGGCCAAGAAGCTCGACTACGTCCGCGCCACCGAGGCGTCCAACGTGGACGTGAAGAACGCCGGCGACCCGGCTCCCGGCTTCGTCTTCGAGGTGACGGCGGCCGGGTTGAGCAACGTGCAACTGCAGGGGACCGGCGGCGAGCGGCTCCTGGTTGACCTGTCGGGCGGCTCGGGGCTCGACGCCAGGGCCTACCCGGTGGCCGGCGCCAACGTGATGCTGGCCGGCGGCTCGAAGCTCCAGATCAACACCAGCGGCGACGTGGTTGGCAGCGCCGCGGACAACAGCACGGTCGAGATCACCGGCGCCGGCACCTGCGCTGCGCTGGTGCTCAACAGCGGCGCGACCTGCGGCAAGCCCTGATCGGCCTGCTCGGCCCGCCCGAGCCGCCCCGCCTGCGCCGCACCGGCAGGACGGGTCGGCACCCCGGGTTCAGGCTGACCCGCGGGTCGGCACCCTGGTGGGCTATCCCCCCAATTCGCCTCGATCCTCGCGGCCTTTGCCTTGCACAACCAGAGGCGACCCGCCCGTGGTCACACCATGAACTCGATCGAATACATCTGCGTCTTCGTCCGCGCCTCCGGGGCCCGGTTGCTGGCCGCCGAGCGGCTGGTCTGCTCGCTGCCGCACCTGCTCGGCCCGGCCTTGAGCGAGTGCGATCTCGTCTACACCACCTCGTCGCGCTACCTGGTGGTGGCGCTGCGCTTCGCGCCCGAGGGGTTCAACGAGTCGCTGCGGGCCCGGCTGGCCTTCTGGACGGCGCGGGCGGGCGGCCGCGCGCTGGCGGTGGGCGGCATGCCGGACGCGGAGCGGAAGGCCTTCCAGCTCCACCTCGAGAACTGCGAGCTGAAGCAGAAGGGCATCCAGCCCGGCGCGCTCTTCGAGGTGGCCGGGGCGCTCTTCACCGACGCCGGGGCGCCGGTGGAGCGCCGCCGCGCCGAGGCCGACCGGCCCATGCTGGTGGTTGACGTGGGCGGGCCGGGCTGGGACGGCGTGGCCTACGACCCGCAGAGCCGCGAGCTCTTCCTGCCGTCGCCGCTTTCGCCGCCGGTGGGCGACGAGGTGATGATGGTGGTGCGGGCCGCCGGGGTCGATCGGCCCATCGGCGTCCGGTCGCGCGTGACCAGCGTGCGGCCGGCGGCCGACGCCGGGCCGGGGAGGCCGGCCGGCTTCTCGCTCAACATCCCGGAGGCGGCCCCTTCGGTGCGGGCCCTGCTCGAGCAGCGGGCCCCCGCCGCCACCTTCGGCGCCCGCGTCGCGCCCCGCTATGCCGTGCGGGCCCCGGTCACGGTGGTGGCCGGTGCCGTGGCCACGGCCCCCGCGCCCGCTCCGCTGATCGCGGGGGCGACCATCGAGTACGCCTCCGACCAGGACCTGGAGGCCGACTTCATCGAGAACCTCTCGCACGGTGGCGCGTTCGTCCACTCCTCCAATCCCTCGCCGGTCGGCACGCCGCTGTCGCTCCACTTCCGCCTCCCCAACGGGGCCGAGCTGGACGCGCAGGCGCTGGTGGCCTTCGTCAACAAGAACGGCATGGGCGTCCGCTTCTCCCTCGACGCCGAGGGCGAGGCGGCGCTGCAGGCGGCCATCGCCCACCTCTCGGCCCGGCCGCGCCGGGCCGTGGTGGTGGACGACGACGGGCCGATGCGCCGGATGCTGGCCGACGCGCTCACCGAGCGTGGCTTCGAGGTGACCACCGCCTCCGACGCCACCGACGGGATGCGGATCCTCTCGGAGGAGCTGCTCGGCCTGGATCTCCTGCTCACCGACGTCTACATGCCGGGCATGGACGGGGAGGAGTTCGTCCGCACCATCCGCACGGCCGGTGGCGAGCAGGATCTGGCCATCGTGGTGGTGACCGGCAAGATGGACCTGGGCATGGAGCGGCAGCTCGAGGCGGCCGGCGCCGACGCGGTGCTCGACAAGGCGCTGGGGGCGGAGCTGATCGCCCAGGCCGCCGACGCCGCGCTGGAGCGGAAGCAGCAGGGGCGAACGGCGGCGTGAGGCGGGGCCTGGGCCCATGCCCAGGCCGCGCGCCCTACGGCACGCAGGCCTGGCCGGCGGTGGTGCAGCGCACGCCGGTCACCCGCGACGTGGTCTTGGCCTGGGCCAGCCCGTCGTCGATGGTCACCTGGACGGTGATGGGCAGGGTCGGGTTGACCAAGGTGGCGCTGCAACTGGTGGGAAGGACCGTCTTCTGGGCGCCGCCCGCCACGGCCGGGCTGAAGGTGACCTGCACCGGATCGCCGTCGGCGTCATTGCCCAGCACCGGCAGCGGGACCGACGTCGTGTCCACCACCCAGGAGCCCGTGCCGACGCAGGTCGAGCCGTCCGCGCTCCACTTGCTGCAGGCGCAGAAGCAGGAGTCCACCACCCCCTCGAAAGGCGTGGCCGAAGGGGCGCCGTCCTGGAGGTTGACCGTGGTGGGCGAGGTGACCTGCTCCCAGCCGTCGTTGGCGCTGGCCACCACGCGGTGGTCGCCGAGGAACGAGGCGAGTGGCGGGAGCCCGGGTGCGACGGCGTAGGGGCTCTGGCAGGCCACGCTGGCCGCCCCGCCCGAGAGCGTGAAGGTGGCGCAGGCCGCGTCCCCGGCGCTGCCGGAGGTCCGGAGCGGGTCGCCGTCGGGGTCCTCGAAGGTGGCGAGCGGCGCGGTCGCCAGGTAGGCCTTGAGGATGGTGTCGTACCGGTGGGGCACCACCACCGTGAGCCGCGGCAGCTTGACCACCGGGGGCCGGTTGAGGGCCAGCACGGGGACCTCCACCCGGCCGGCCGCGCCGAAGGGATCGGCCGCGGTGGCGACCAGCGAGAAGCCGGTGGTGCCGTCGCGCAGCCGGAACTGGCCGGGGAGGGCGACCGCGGTGGCGAAGCGGAAGGTCGTCACGCCGCCGGCGGTGGTGGCCTCACCCGTAGACGAACCGAGCCCCGCCTGGACCGCCGCGGCGACGGCGACGCTGCTCACCGGGTCGCCGTCCGGATCGACCACGTCGAAAGCGGCGGTGCCCGCGACGAGGTAACAGGAGCCGGTGGCCCCCGGGCAGGCGCCGACGGTGTGGTCGAGCGTCAGCTGGTTCGCGGCCGGGTTGGAGGCGAGCCGGAGCGCCGGGGGACGGTTGCCGATCTCGACCGGGAAGGCGGCCTCTGTCGTCCCGCCATTGCCGTCCGAGGCCGTGACCCGGATGGTCCGGCTGGCCAGGCCGGTCATCGGGGCAGCCTCGGTGCAGCGGGTCTCGAAGGGCAGCGCACCGGCCGTGACCGGACCGAGGCTGCTGGTGCAGCCGGTGGTGCCAACCTCGTCGAGCGAGGCGATGAGCGAGACCGGGTCGCCGTCGGGATCGGTCGGGACCACCGGCAGCGAACCGCTGGCCAGGTAGGCGCCCCCTTCGTACCGGTGGTCGAGCTGGAACGGCTGCCCGGCTAGCACGGGCGGACGATTGCCGATCAGCACCACCTGGTCGGCCCGGCCGACCAGCCCGGCCGCGGTGGTGACGCGCAGGCGGAAGCGCCAGGTCCCGGCGATGGCCCCACCGGGCGTCTCCACCCAGGCCTCCGTCGAGAGGCTGGTGTCGCCCTGCCCGTAGGTCACCACGGCCTCGGGATCCGCCCCGGGCGCCGGGATCATGCGCCAGCGGTAGGTGAGCGCGCCGCCGGCGGGATCACCGACCACCGCGCTGAGTGGCAGCGACACCGGGAGGCCCGACGAGGCCGGCCGGCAGGCGAACGGCGTGCCGCCGCAGGCGTGGTCCAGCGAGCTCTCTCCACCGGGGGTGACCACCGGAGCGCCGGTCGCCTGCGCCACCTCGACCGTCTGCTTCGCCGGAGCGCTGGTGCCGCCGCGCCCGTCCTCGGCCACCACCGCCACCTCGTAGGCACCGGCGCACCAGAAGACCAGCTCGAGCCGCGGGCCCGTGCTCGGCTCCGGCTCGGCCTCGCAGGCGGCGCTGACCGGAGTGACCGTCCAGCTGACGCGGGTGATCGAGTCGCCGGCGTCGGGATCGGTGGCGGTGGCGTCGAGGAAGAGGACGCGATTGGTGGTGGGTGACGGCGGGAGCTGGAGCGTCACCTCCGGTGGCCGGTTGGTCGCGCAGGCCGCCTGGATGCAGAGGGCGCCCGGCCCACACTCGGCGTCCGTCGAGCAGGTTCGCACCTTCTCTCCGGGGCCGCCGCAGGCGGCGACCAGCAGGGCGAGGATGAGCTGCCAGGGCGCGCGCGCGCCGCGACGAGGGGTGATCATGGCCATGTTCTCCTGTTCCTTCTCCGTACCACGAGTTGACGCTGACTACGTGCCGGAAAGTGAATGCGACTGGCGTGCCAGCGAGCGGGCGGGGAAAACCGGCCGTACCAGCCGGGTGGGCCAGGCAGGACCGGTCGTCCGGCGGACCGGTGGTCCGCGGGACGGACGCCCCAAACGTGGCAGTGGGGGCCGAAGTCGGCCCGAAACGGAGTGCATGGTCCTTGCACTCCACGCCAACTTATGGTGAAGACGAGGAGTCCCAGCACCACCCGTCGCGGAGGTCGAGGCCGTCCATGCCCCTGACTGCAGCCATGCTGGTGTCGCTGGCGCTCGGCGCCGGCGGCGATCGCCTCCTCCTCTGCCGGCCCGCGCTGGCCGGGGACCCGGCGCTGGCCCGCCCCGAGGCCCTGCTGGAGGCGGGCCGGGCCCTCGGCCGGGAGGTGCTCGACTACGGCGTCTCCTGCGACTCGCCGGCCGAGGCCGCCCGGGCCGCGGGCCGGGCCGGGCTAGGGCGGGCGGTGGCGTCGGTGGCGTCCGGCGCCCCCGACGGGAGCCGCTACACGCTGGTCCTCACCTCGGCCGGGGAGGAGGAACTGGCCAGGCGCTCGCTCCTGGTGGCCACCGGGGCCGATCCGGTGGCCCCGCTGGCCGCGGCGCTGCGCGGGCTGCGGCGGGAGGCGGGAACGACCCGTCCGGCCTGGTCGCGGCCGGCGGCCTGGTCGCTCCTGGCCGGAGGCGTCGCCGCGCTGGCCGCGGGCGTGGCGCTGGGGCTGCAGGCGCGGGACGACGCCCGGAGGGCCGACGCGGCCGGCTCGCCCGGGGACTGGCTGGCGGCGGAGCGGTCCTGGAGGAGTCACCGGACCTGGAGCGCGGTGGCGTTGGGCGCGGGCGGCGCCGCGGTGGTAGGCGGGACGGCCATCTGGCTCGTCTTCTGATCTGGAGGGTGGTCATGCGGAGGCTGGCAGGGTTGACGATGGTGGCGATGGCGCTCGCGGGGTGTGGCGAGCCGACGGGGCACGCCCGCTGCGGGGGCGACGCCGACTGCGGCGCGGGGCAGTACTGCGCCTCGGGCGGCGTCTGCTGGGCCGACGCGGTGGCGCCGGTGATCGACTCGGTGTCGCTCGGCTGTCCCACGCCGTGCCTCCGCGACTCCACGCTGGCGGTGACGGTCCTGGCGCACGACGACGCCCGGCTGGCCTCGGTGACCGCCCGCCTCGACCTGGCGCCCGGAACCGTGGTCCCGCTGGTGCTTCAGGCCGGAGCGTGGCGAGCCGACCTGTCGCTCGGGAGCTGGCCCTTCCCGGCCTTCGAGCGGTCGGTCGGCGTGACGGTGGAGGCGCGCGATGGAGCGGGGAACAAGGTGGAGGCCTCGAAGACGGTCGGGCCGGTGACGCGGCTGCGCTGGGCGGTCGAGGTGGCGCCGGTCGAGGTGATGGCGCCGGGCGCGGTTGCGGTGGACGAGCAGGGGACGGCCATCCTCGGAGGCTCCAACGGCAAGGTCTACTTCGTCGGGACGGATGGCGCCGAGACGCGAAACCCGGTGGCGGTCGGGAACGGCATGCTCACGGCCCCGGTTGTGGTCGGCACCAGCGGCGTCTGGGTGCCGAGCGACGACGGCAAGGTCTACCGGGTGCCGGCGGATCCGGCGGCGGCGGTGGAGATGGTGTGCGACACGCTAGGATCGGCAAGGGGCGTGGCGCTGCTTAGTGGCGGGGAAGCTGTCGCGTCATCGTTGACCGGAGCCTTCTTTGCGATTTCCGGAACAAGCTGCAAGTACACAGCCGTCTTCACGGGTGACGTTCTCACGCCCCCGGTTGCGGACGGCGGCACCTTCTTCGGCGCTGAGGGCACCAACCTTCGAGCGTTCTCTGTGAATTCGAAGGGCTTCCCTGTGGAATCCTGGACCGCGCCGGCATCTCTAGGATTGCCAGCGGCAACCCCCCTCGCGATACGTCCGACGAGCCAGGTGCTCGCCCTCACCAATCTCGGCACCGAGGGTTCGCTCCTGACCGTCTCCCCGGCCGGTGTCGTCTCCGTCCTCGCCACCACCGACATCCCGGCCGACGGCCCGGTGGTGCGCGCCAACGGCGACGTGGTGGTCCCCGAGAAGGGGAAGACCCTCTCCTGCTGGACCAGCGCCGGCGCCCTGCGCTGGCGCAGCGCCCCGCTCACCGGCGTCCCGCTCACGCCGCTCCTGCTCGCCGGCGACGACGCGCTGGTGGTGGCCGACGGGCGCGGGGGGCTGAGCGCGCTCGACGGGGCCGGCCAGCTGCGCTGGACCACCCAGCTCGCCCCCGCCGCCACCCCGCTCCATCCGCCCAACCTCTTCGCGCCGGCGGGCGCCAGCCGGTCCACCGGGTACGTCCCGGCCTCCAACGGGAAGCTCTACGCCGTCATCCTCGACGGCCGGCTCGACGCCGCGGCCCCATGGCCCAAGGCCTTCCACGACCCGAAGAACACCGGCAACGCCGCCACCGCCCAGCCCCTGCCGTGAACGCCCTCGCCGCCATCGCCTCGCTGGCCCTGCTGGCGCCGCCCCACGCCGGCGAGCGGATCGCCGTGCTGGCGGTCCACGAGCCGGCCGCGCTCGACCTCGACCTCGTCGAGCTGACCCACCAGCTCCGCGCCGCCTGCGCCGAGCGGGTCCCCGGCGTCCTGCAGGCCCCCGAGATGCGCGCCCGGCTCTCGGGGCGGACCGGCGACGCCACGGCGGCCGAGCTCGACCGGGCCTTCAACGGGGCGCTGGCCGTCTACCAGAACGGCGAGTACGAGAGCGCCGAGCGCACCCTAAAGGCCATCGTGGCCGACCTCGAGGAGCTCCCCGAGAGCGAGGGGGTCTGGCAACAGTGGACCCGCGCCATGATGCGGCTCTCCCACGTCCAGTTCACGCTGGGCCAGCGGGACGAGTCGGACGCCACCCAGCTCGAGGTGCTCAAGGCCGACCCGTCGCACCAGCTCGACCCGATGCTCTACGCGCCGGGCTACCGGGCCCACTTCGACGACCTGCGTGCGCGGGTCCGCGTCATGCCCAAGCGGCGGCTCACCGTCACCGCGCGCGGGCGGGCCGGGACCATCTACGTGGGCGGGCGCGACGTGGGCTCGTCCCCGGTCACGGTGATCGTGCCGGCGGGCCGCTACCGGGTGGCCGGCGTGGCCGGCGAGCTGCGGCCGCCTTCGGTCACGGTCGATCTCGCGGCCGAGGACCGGACGGTCACGCTCGACTTCGCGCTGGCCGAGGCGGTCCGGATCGGCAACGGGCCGGCGCTGGCGCTCCCGCCGGGGGACCGGGGAGGCGCGCTGGTGAAGGCCGGGGCCTGGCTGGGCGTGGACCGGCTGGTGGTCACCACCCGCCTGGTGGAAGGGGACGCCCCGTTCCTCGTCGGCGCCGTCTACGACGTCCGGCGCGGCGCGCTGCAGCGCGAGGGGAGCGTGCGCGAGGTGGCCGGTGCGGTGCCGGCCGGGAGCCTCGGAGCGCTAGCCGCCTTCCTGCTCACCGGCACCCCGTCACGCGAGGTGAATGACCTGGCCAGGCTGGCGGCGCGCCCGGCGCCCCGGCAGGCCAGCCCGCCGCCGTCGAGCCCCGTGACCCACGCCGGCCCCTTGACGAGGGTACGGCCGGTGGTGCCGCCGGGGCCGGAGGTGGCGGCCGGCGGCGCGCTCACCGCGCCCCGGTCTCTCGCCAGCCTTCCGGCGCGCCCCGCCATGCCCGTGGCCGCGCCCGTGGCTCCGGCCGCGCCCTCACGGTCAGTGGAGCGGACGGCCGCGCCCTCGCCGGCGCCCTCGCCCGCGCCGGCCCTGGCCGCCGCGAAGGAGCCGGAGGTCCCGGAGGCGAGCCCGGCCAGCGACGCGCCGCCGCCCGACCTCGCCGCGCACCCACCTCCCGCGGATCCGCTGGCCGCCGCGGTGGCCGCGCCTCCGGCCGAAGCGCCAGCCGGCAAGCCACGCCCCGCCTGGCTGAAGCCCGTCGCCATCGGCGTGGGCGTGCTGGCCGCCGGCCTGGCCGGCGTCTCCGTCCAGCAGGGCTGGACCGCCCACCGCTACTACGCCGACGCCGACGCCATGGTCCTCCCCGGCGGCAACCTCGCACCGGGCGTCTCCCCGTCCGACCGCGCCGCCCTGGTCGATCGCGGCGACACCGCCAGCCGCAACGCCTGGCTCACCGGCTCCGCCGCGCTGCTGAGCGCGGCCGGCGCCGGCCTGCTCTGGTGGCTCTCGCCTTGATCCCCGCCGCGCGGCGGCCCGTTCGAGACGCTGCCGTCCGCCGGGCACCTATCAGCTTTGAGGCGAGCCGGTCAGCGCGGAGCCGCGTCGGCGGCCCGGGCCGCGGCCACCACCGCCGCCTCCAGCCGCGCCGCCAGCTCCGGCCCGTAGTAGCTCCGGCGCGCCTCGCCCTCGCCCGCGTCGAAGCGGGCCGCGGTCTCCACGTAGCCCACGTAGCCGCCCGCCAGCGAGAGCAGCTCGGCGTCCGGCCCGGCCGCCTCGCGCCAGGCCCGCCCCACCGCCTCCACCGGCTCGGCCGGCGTGGCCAGCAGCAGGAGCGGCCCCAGCCGCACCGCCGTCACCCGCGCCGTCGCCGGCAGCAGGCCGCCCAGCAGCGAGCGGGTGGCGGGGCGGAGCCAGCCGGGCACCGCCCCGGGAGCGATCGTCGGCAGCGTCACCGTCGCCGAGGCCACCGCCAGCCGCGGCGTCCAGGCGGCCGGCTCGCTGGCGAGCGCGTCGATCGAGTCGCCCAGCAGCCGGGCGTAGGCGGCGTGCGGCGCCTCCCCCGGCGACACCGCGGTCGGCGGCAGCCGCACCGACTGGTCGCCGATGGCCCCCTGGAAGAAGAGGCGCGGCCCGCGCGCCCCGGCCGCCAGCAGCCGGCCGGGCCAGTCGCCGCTCACCTGCCTGTTGGCCTTGCCGAGGAAGGTCGGGTGGGCCGAGAAGCCGATGAGCTCGGCCACCGGCTCGCCGGTCGGCCGGGCCAGCCGCACCACCACCAGCCGGCCGTCGGCGTCGGCCCCGTTCCGGTTGCGCGTCAGCCCCTCCAGATGGGCGCGGAGCACCGCCAGCGTGGCCGGGCCGCGCGCGGCGGCGGCGGCGCGCAGGGCCGCCACCACGTCGTCCACCAGCCGCGCGAAGGCGGCCGGGTGGTAGGGACCGGTGGCTCCCACCCGTCCGGCCAGCGAGTCCCAGTAGCCGCCCGGGCCTGAGTGGGTGTGCGTGGCGGCCAGCAGGAGCGCGTCGAGGCCGAGGTCGGCGACGCGGGCCCTCACCGCCGCGTCGAGCGCGTCGGGGATGAGCAGGAGCTCCACCGACACCAGCGCCACCCGGGCCCCTGGCTCCTCCAGCACCAGCGCGCGGGCGCCGAGCGGGTCGCGGACGCCCTCGGCCTTCCACCTCCAACGGGGGAAGCCGCCGATGGTCGGGGCGGGGCCGAGGTCGAGCGGGCGCACCGCCATGCCGGCCTGCAGCGGCCCGTTCCCGGCGGCCACCGAGGTCACCGAAGGCGGCGTGAACGGGCGCTCCGCGCGCCACGGCAGGGAGAGCAGGGCCACCGCGGCGGCGCCGGCCAGGGCCACGGCGGCGAGGGCGGAGAGCGCCCGGCGGGCAGGGTTCCATTTCAAGTCCGGACGGTTATACTCCGCCGCCTCATGGGGTACGACGCCGTCTACGACAAGCTGAAGGACGAGTGCGGCATCTTCGGGATCTGGGGGGTCGGCCAGCAGGAAGAGGCGGCCAACTTCGCCTACCTGGGCCTGCACGCCCTGCAGCACCGCGGGCAGGAGGCGGCCGGCATCGTCTCCACCGACGGCGAGACCCTCCACGTCCACCGCGACATGGGGCACGTGGCCGACATCTTCACCGCCGAGGTGATCGCCCGCCTCAAGGGCGGGGCGGCCATCGGCCACGTCCGCTACTCGACCACCGGCGAGAGCCACGTCCGGAACGCCCAGCCCTTCGCCGTCGAGTACGCCGGCGGCGCGGTGGCGGTCGGCCACAACGGCAACCTGGTCAACGCCGACCAGCTCCGCACCGAGCTGGAGGCGGCCGGCTCCATCTTCACCTCCTCGAGCGACACCGAGGTGATCGTCCACCTCATCGCCCGCTCCAAGGTCAACCACCCGCCCGGCTCGCCGGCGCAGCTCATGGGCTCGGTCCGCGAGGCGCTGGCCCGCGTCTCCGGCGCCTACTCGCTCCTCTTCCTCACCCCGTCCGCCATGGTCGGCGTCCGCGACCCCATGGGCTTCCGCCCGCTGGTGCTCGGGCGGCTCAAGGGGCAGTGGGTCATGGCCAGCGAGACCACAGCGCTCGATCTCATCGAGGCCGACTACGTCCGCGAGGTCGAGCCGGGCGAGCTGATCCTGGTGGACCGCGACGGCCTGCGCAGCGAGCGGCTCTTCCCCGACCGTCCGGCGGAGACGCGGCTGGGCCGCTGCATCTTCGAGGCCATCTACTTCGCCCGCCCCGACTCGATCCTCTTCGGCCGCTCCGTCTACGCGACCCGCCACGCCTTCGGCAAGCGGCTCGCCGTGGAGCACCCGGTCCCGGCCGACCTGGTGGTCCCGGTGCCCGACTCGGGCGTGCCGGCGGCCATCGGCTACGCCGAGCAGAGCGGCATCCCGTTCGCCATGGGGCTGGTCCGCAGCCACTACGTGGGCCGGACCTTCATCGAGCCCTCGCAGCAGATCCGCCACTTCGGCGTCAAGCTGAAGCTCAACGCCCTGAAGGACGTGCTGAAGGGGAAGCGGGTGGTGGTGGTGGACGACTCGATCGTCCGTGGCACCACCAGCCGCAAGATCGTGAAGATGATCCGCGCCGCCGGGGCCAGCGAGGTCCACCTGCGCATCTCCTCGCCCCCCACCTCCTGGCCCTGCTACTACGGCATCGACACGCCGACGCGGCAGGAGCTGATCGCCGCCACGCACGACCAGCCGCAGATCGCCACCTACGTCACCGCCGACTCGCTCGGCTACCTCTCGCTGGCCGGGATGTACCAGGCCATCGGCGAGAAGCGCGAGACCTACTGCGACGCCTGCTTCTCCGGCGAGTACCTGATCGACTTCCCGAAGCGCCCGGCGATGGCCCGCAGCCTGCGCGTGGTCGGCACCTAGCCGATCGCGCTGCCGGGCCGCCGGTCCCGCTCAGCGCGGGGACCGCCCGGCGCCGCGCGGGCCGGCCGCGGCCGTCGCGTTGGCCGTCGCGGCCGGGTCCTCGTCCAGCTCCCGCGACGCCCAGGGCGCCAGCCGCTGCAGGGCTCCGGCGATGAGCGGGTCGGTGGGGGCCAGCCGTCGCGCCTCGCGCAGCCGCGCCACCGACACCTCGATCCGGCCGGCGGTCAGGTGGGCGATCCCCTCGTCGAAGAGCGCCTGGGCCGCCGCGCTCCGGCCGGTGGCCGCGTTCGGCCCCACCGTCGGCGCCGGCAGCTTGACCCCCTGGGCGGCCAGCGCCTTCTCGGCGGCGGCCAGCGGCTCGTTCCAGAGGGACGGCGACGCCGCCTCGGCGGCGGCGAGGACGAGCAGCCGCCGGGCCAGCAGGGCGAAGATGGCGGCGCGAACCCGCTCGAAGGCCGAGCCGAGCTGCCGCGCCAGCGCGCCCACGGTGATGCCGCTGCCGACCCGGCGCAGCACCGCCACCTCCTCCGCGGAGAAGTCGGCCATGAAGCGGGGCGGCTCGCCGAGCCGGAGCAGGGTGCTGCGCGGCAGCCGGTCCGGCATGCGCCTGGCGTTGCCGGCGGACTGCGGGAGGACCCGCAGCAGCACGTCGAACCAGGCCGGGCTGGTGCGGGAGGGCTGGAACTGGATGCCGAGCCGCGACGGGCTCCGGGAACTCGACCAGACCACCCGGCCGCTCGCCTCGATGGTCTGGTCGATCGCCTCGCAGTGGATCTTGAGCTTCAGCTCCCGGCCCGGGGAGGCGAGGCGCGGCGTCACCAGCTGGCAGCCGAGCGGGCCGAGGTCCTCGGTGGAGGCAGTCCAGGCCGAGAACCGGTCGCGGACGTCCACCCGGCAGCGGTGGGCCACCCGCGGCGACTTTCTCGGATTGACCAGCTCGTCGTGCACGGCGGCCCCCTCCAGTGAAGTGTAGACTGCGGTCCGTGGAGCATGTGACGGCCATCTACAATAGACCGTAACAACTCGTTTTTTCCTGGGACCCGGATGGGTCTTCCGGCCGCTGGCGGTCCGTGGCACCCCCTCGGCTAAGCTCGCCTTCGTGGACACCGCGGACACCAGGGACGGGCCGAAGGTGGCCGAAGGGGAGGTGCTTGTCTACCGGCTCTTCGACATCGCCGACGCCATCGACCTGGCCCGCGCCGAGGCGCTCGCGGAGGCCCCGACCGCCCGGCTCAAGATCGACCGGGCCCTGAGCGCCTCCGCCATCGAGTTTCCCCGGCCACCGCTGCGCCTGGCGCTCGGCCGCCGGGACCTCGACCTCCCGACCGGCCGGGACCAGCGCCTCGATCGACGGGGTGGCCCGGCGAGACGCCGACGAGGTCGGGAAGGCGCTGGGGCCGGCGCTGGAGCGCCCCCACCGCTGGGAGGGGCACGAGACCTACCAGGTCTTCTTCGTCCGCTCGTTCCAGGGGAAGCCGGTCCTGGCCAGGGAACTGCTGGCCCGGGGTCCGATCCCGGACCTGCTGGAGTTCGCCACCGCGCACCTGCTGGAGCTGCGCTACCACGACGACCTGCTCGACCGCGAACTTCACCGGCTGTACGACGAGCTGGAGGGGGGCGGGAACCTCGTCACACATGTGCTGACGCGCAAGTACCGCAAGCTCCAGCGCAAGACCGCGAGGCTGCTGCTGGAGCTGTCGGAGATGATCGAACGGCTTGAAAACGCTGTGAAAATCGTCGGCGACTTCTACCTGGCGCGGCTCTACCAGAGCGCGGTGCGGCGCTTCCGGCTGGCCGCCTGGCAGGAGACGGTCCTGCGCAAGCAGAAGCTGCTGGCCGAGGTGAACGACCTGACCGGCGCCGCCGCCGACACCTCCCGCTCGGAGCTGCTCGAGGTGGCCATCATCCTCCTCATCCTCTGGGAGGTGGTGGCCGCCCTCCGTTGACGCGACGTCCCGCGCACTTGTGGTCAACGTACACATTCGGGGCGTCGGTGGTTTCCGCGGGCGATCTTCACGGAAGGCCCATTTTTCAGGGTGATCGTGAGGGCGGGAAGTTGACTCCCCGATCCGGAAACGATATCACCCTCGTCAATCGCCGCCCTGTTACTCCAATCGACCAGCGGCGGCAGGAGGGTTCTCCGACATGACGCAGGCCCAGTTCTTCCAGGCGGTGGCCGAGACGGCCAATGTTTCCAAGGTGCAGGCCAAGGCGGTCTTCGCGGCCGTCGAGGATGTCGTGATGAAGCGGCTGAAGGGCGAGGGGAAGATCCCGCTCGGCGGCCTCGGTGCGGTGAAGCTGGTCGACCGCAAGGCGCGCATCGGCCGCAATCCGGCCACCGGTGAGCAGATCAAGATCGCCGCCAAGACGGTCGTCAAGATCGCCCCGGCCAAGGCGCTCAAGGACGCGTTCAACAAGAAGGCGAAGAAGTAGCTTCGTCGCCAGTCCGGGATTCCGACGCCCGTCGCGCACCCGCGCGGCGGGCGTTTTCACGCGCCGGCAGCCATATCGCTGCGTATCTCCTTGACAATCTCGGCCCGCGATTCTAGCGTCCGGCCCCGTTCCTCCCGCTCCCGTTACCCCACTTTCGGACTCCCATGACGAACCAGGCAGGTGGTGTCGAGGGGTTGCCGCGAGAGAAGGTCGAGCAGTTCGACCGTGAGCTCGCTCCCATCCTCAAGCGGTACCCGCCCGACCGGAAGGCCTCGGCGATGATCCCGGCGCTCCGCCTGGGCCAGGCCCTCTTCGGGCACGTCTCCCCGGCGGTCCAGGCGCTGGCGGCCGACCGGCTCGGGACCTCGCCGTCCCGCGCCGAGGAGGTCGCCACCTTCTACGTGATGCTGGAGACCCATCCGACCGGGAAGCACCTGGTCGAGCTCTGCACCAACGTCTCCTGCTCGCTCTCGGGCGGCGACCAGCTCTGGGCCTACCTGAAGCGGAAGCTGGCGCTGGCCCAGGCCGGCTCCACCACCGACGGCCGCTACACGCTGCGCGAGGTCGAGTGCCTCGGCTCCTGCGGGACCGCGCCGGCCATGCTGGTGGACGAGGAGATGTACGAGCAGCTGACGCCGCAGAAGGTGGACGCCATCCTGGGGGGGCTCAAGTGAGCGACACGCTCATCCTCTCCGCCCGCTGGGGCAAGCCCGACTCCGCCGCCCTCTCGACCTACCGGGCCGACGGCGGCTACGCCGCGCTCGACAAGGCGCTCGGCATGGAGCCCTCGCTCATCGTGGACGAGGTGAAGAAGTCCAACCTGCGCGGCCGCGGCGGCGCCGGCTTCGCCACCGGCCTCAAGTGGACCTTCCTGCCCAAGGACGTCCGGCCCCGCTACCTCACGGTCAACGCCGACGAGTCCGAACCCGGCACCTTCAAGGACCGCTACATCATCGAGCACGACCCGCACATGCTGATCGAGGGGATCGCGCTCACCTGCTACGCGCTCGACATCCACCTCGCCTACGTCTACATCCGCGGCGAGTTCGCCAGGCAGGCTCGCATCCTCGAGAAGGCCGTCGAGGAGGCCCGCGCCGCCGGCATCATAGGGTCGAAGCTGCTCGGCAAGAAGGACTTCGACCTCGAGATCCACGTCCACCGCGGCGCCGGCGCCTACATCTGCGGCGAGGAGTCGGCGCTGCTCGAGTCGCTCGAGGGCAAGAAGGGCTACCCGCGCCTCAAGCCGCCCTTCCCGGCCGTGGTGGGGCTCTGGGGCAAGCCGACCATCATCAACAACGTCGAGACCATCGCCAACGTGCCCTGGATCGTCCAGCACGGCGGCGACGCCTTCATGGCGCTCGGCACCGGCAAGTCGGGCGGCACGCGCCTCTTCGGCGTCTCCGGCCACGTCAACCGGCCGGGCGTCTACGAGAAGCCCTGCCACTACAACCTGAAGAAGCTGATCATGGAGGACGCCGGCGGCATCCTCGGCGGCCGCAAGCTGAAGGCGGTCATCCCGGGCGGCTCCTCGTCGCCGGTGCTGGCGGCCCACGAGATCGACATCTCGCTGGAGTTCGACGCCGTCAAGGCGGCCGGCTCGATGTCCGGCTCCGGCGGCGTGATCGTCTTCGACGAGTCGGCCTGCATGGTCCGCGCGCTGGCCCGCCTCACCCGGTTCTACGCCGAGGAGTCCTGCGGCCAGTGCACCCCCTGCCGCGAGGGGACCAACTGGATGGAGGGCATCTGCCACAAGCTGGAGCACGGTCACGGCACCGCCGCGGACGTGGCCAAGCTGGAGCAGGTGGCCAACTCGATCGCCGGCAACACCATCTGCGCGCTGGGCGACGCCGCCGCCATGCCGGTGCAGTCGTTCGTCAAGAAGTTCAAGGCCGAGTTCCTCCAGCACGCCGAGCTGCACCGCTGCCCGTCGGGCGACCACGGCTGGGGGCTCACCCAGGCGCCGCGCGACGCGGTGGCCGGGCCCGTGAGGTACGCGCGATGACCGACCTGTTCACAGCCGAGAAGATCGCCTTCTTCGTCTTCGCCGTCCCGCTGGTGGCGAGCGCCATCGGGGTGGTGGTGGCGCGCAGCCCCATGTACGCGGCCATGAGCCTGGTGGCGGCCTTCTTCTTCATGGCCGGCGTCTACGTGCTGCTCTCGGCCCACCTCATCGCCGTCCTCCAGATCCTGGTCTACGCCGGCGCGGTGATGGTGCTCTTCCTCTTCGTGATCATGCTGCTCAGCCTAGGCGACGAGCGCCCCGAGCTGGAGCGGCTCAAGCAGATGCAGTGGCTCGGCTTCGTGCTGGGCGGGGGCGGCCTGATGGCGCTGCTGGCCTGGATCTCGCGCGAGGTGGCCGGCGCCCAGATGGCCACGGTCGGCCCCGACTTCGGCACCGTCAAGGCGGTGGGCCGCGTCCTCTTCACCCAGTACCTGCTCCCCTTCGAGGCCACCAGCCTCCTGCTCACCGTGGCCATCGTCGGCGCGGTGGTGGTGGCGAAGGAGAGGATCTAGGTCATGAGCACCGTCCCGCTCCAGTGGTACCTGCTGCTGGCCGCCATCCTCTTCGGGATCGGCCTGGTGGGCGTCCTCATCAAGCGGAACGCGCTGGTGGTCATGATGTGCGTCGAGCTGATGCTCAACGCCGCCAACCTGACCTTCCTGGCCTTCTCCCGCCAGCAGGGGAACGTCGGCGGCCACGCCATCGCCTTCTTCGTCATCGCGGTGGCGGCGGCCGAGGCGGCGGTCGGACTCGCCATCGTCATCGCCATCTACCGCACCCGCGGCTCGGTCAACGTGGACGAGGCGCGGGAGCTGCGCGAAGAGGGCTGACCGGCCTTGACCGGCGGGCCCCCACCAGGGCGCTCGCCGCGAACCAGAGCGAGGTAGAGTCCAGCCATGCTCGCCCGCTGCGCCCGCTGCCAGGGCACCTTCACCACCGCCACCTTCGGTCTCCAGACCTGCCCCCACTGCGGCTCCGAGCTGATGCTCGCCGATCCGTCTGGGGGCGCCGTCCAGCCGCCGGCGCCGCCGCCTCCCGCGACGGCCGGGGCGGGCACGCCGCCGCCGGAGCCGGCCGCCACCGGCGCGGGGGGGCCGCCGCCGCTCCCGCCGCCCGACCCGTTCGCGGGGGCCGTGCCACCGCCGCCGCCGCCGACGAGCGGGTGGGGCCCGATTCATCCCCCGCCGCCGCCCAACCTGGACGAGCTGGCCTCGCCGTTCGCCGAGCGGTCCACTCGCGGCTTCTTCGCGTCCTTCTTCGAGACCTTCAAGCTGGTGGGGACGCAGCCGGCCGACTTCTTCCGGCGTGTCCGGATCGACCAGGTCGGCGCCGCGCTGCTCTTCGGCGTCGTCGGGTCCACGGTCGGCAACTGGGCCTCACTCCTCTTCGGCGCCCTGACCCGGGCCGCCACCATCGGCCAGCTCCAGGCCAGGATCTCGGAGCTGCCGCCCAAGGCGGCGCAGTTCCTCGAGCAGTTCGCCAGCACCATCGAGGGGCTCACCTCGCCGGCCGCCACCGCGGTCCAGATGCTGGTCGCGCCGCTGGTCTCGCTCCTCTCCATCTACGTCATCGCCGGCGTCATCCACCTCCTGCTCATGCTGTTCAAGGGGGCGGGGCGCGGCTTCGACGCCACGCTCACCGTGGTGGCATACGCCAGCGGGCTCTACCTGGTGATGGCCGTCCCGCAGTGCGGCGGGCTCATCGCCGCGGTCTGGTACCTGGCCGTCCTCATCATCGGCCTGGGCGAGGCCCAGCGCCGCGGACCGGGCAAGGCCGCGCTGGCCGTGTTCTCGCCGGTCCTCCTCCTCTGCCTCTGCGGCTGTGTCCTCGGCTTCATCGGCGGGGCCGGCGCGTGGAGCGCGATCCAGCAGGCGGCCGAGGCCGCCAGGCAAAAACCGGTCCCGTGAGCGCCGCCGGCTCGCCAGCGCGCCGCTTCGGCCACCTCGACGTCTTCGCCGCCATCGGCGCCCTCTCCTTCCTGGTGGCGCGCTTCCTGCCGGTGCTGGCGCTCCCCTACACCTGCCCGGCCCGGGGGCTGCTCGGCATCCCCTGCGCCACCTGCGGCATGACCCACGCCTTCGTGGCGCTCGGCCACGGCGACCTGGCCGGCGCGCTCCAGGCCAGCCCGCTGGGCGCGGTCCTGGCCGCCGGGGCGTGGGGCTTCGCGCTGCTCGACCTGGCGCGGCTCGCGCTCGGCCGGCCCTTCCCGCGGGTCCCGGCCGGCGCGCTGCGCCTGGCCACCGGCGCCGGGGCGGTGGCGCTCCTCCTCAACTGGGCGTGGCTGCTCGCCCACACCTGACCGGACTCCATGAACGACGCCGTCCTCGGCCCCGTCCTCGTCGTCGCCGGCTACCTGTCCGGCTCCATCCCGTTCGGCCTGGTGTTGTCGAAGCTGCTGCTCGACATCGACGTGCGCCAGGTGGGGAGCGGCAACATCGGCGCCACCAACGCGGCGCGCGCCGGCGGCCGGAAGCTGGGCGTGCTGGTGCTGCTGCTCGACGCCCTCAAGGCGGTGGTGCCGCTCCTGCTGGCGCGCCGGCTGCTGGGGGGAGGCGAGCGGGGGGACCTGTGGGTGATGGCGGTGGCCATCGCCGCCTTCGCCGGCCACCTCTTCCCGGTCTGGCTGCGCTTCAAGGGTGGCAAGGGCGTGGCCACCGGGCTCGGCATCTTCCTGGTGCTGGCGCCCTGGGCGGCGCTGGCCGGGCTGGCCACCTGGGTGGGCGTCTACGCCGCCACCCGCACCTCCTCGGCCGGCTCGCTGGCCGGCTCGCTGGTCTGCGTGCTGGTCGGCTTCGACCTGCTCGGCCCCACGCCCATCGCCTGGGGCTGCGCCGCGGTCGGGGCGCTCATCTGGTGGCGCCACCGCGAGAACATCCGGCGGCTGGTCCGCGGCGAGGAGGGCAGCTTCAGGCCGTGAGGCCGGCGACGCCACTGTCTTGACCACTCATGTCCACGTTTGTACCATCATGGACATGAAACATCGAACCAGCTCCTCCAACCTCAAGGCCAGGATGGGCCAGTACATGCGCGCCGTCCGGGCCGGCGGCGAGGTGGTCGTGACCGACCGTGACGAACCGGTGGCCCGGCTGGTGCCCTACCGCGAGGCCGGGCCGGGGCCCGGCGAGGAGCTCCAGGTCGCGCGCGCGAAGGACCCGGGCGCGCCCGTCTTCTCGAAGGTGAAGGTCCACCCCATCAGGTACCGGGGCCCGCCGACGACGTCGCTGCTCGAAGCGGACCGGAAGCGCCGGTGATCGCGCTGCTCGACACCAGCGTCGTCCTCCGCAAGCTCTTCGGCGAGCCCGGGGCCCTCGCCGAGTGGCCCAGGATCGAGGAGGCCTTCGCGTCGCGCGTCCTGGTGGTGGAGCTTGGACGGGTCCTCGACCGGGCCCGGCTCGCCGGCGACATCGACGACGGGCAGGTGGAGCAGCTCCAGCGCGAGTCGCGCCGCCTCCTGCGCTCGGTGGAGCTCATGGCGCTCTCCGACCGGGTCCTGGATCGCGCCGCCGGGCCGATGCCCACCGCGCTCGGCTCGCTCGACGCCATCCACCTCGCGACGGCCCTGGAGCTGGCCGTGAAGCGCGCGCCGGGGCTGGTCCTGGCCACCCACGACCGCCAGCTGGCGCGTGCGGCGCGGGCGTCCGGGCTCGAGGTGGTGGGGAGTTGAGGTCGGCCCACGCCGCGTGGAGCAGGGACTTCTCCGGCTCCCGCCGGCACCGCCCTACAGGTTCGGCCGCGCGTCGTACTCGCCCGGCGTGCCGCCGCGCATCAGCACCTGCCGCGGCTTGACGCCGTTGGGCGGCCCGACCAGCCCCTCGCGCTCCATCCGCTCGATGATCTTGGCGGCCTTGTTGTAACCGAGCCGCATCTCGCGCTGGAGCTTGGAGACCGAGACCTCGTCCATCTGCGCCACCAGCTCCATGGCCTGGTCGTAGACCGGGTCCTCGAGGTCGTTGTCCCGGCTCCCCTCGCCGAGGCCG
This sequence comes from Myxococcales bacterium, assembly GCA_021806645.1. Classification (GTDB taxonomy): domain Bacteria; phylum Myxococcota; class Myxococcia; order Myxococcales; family Anaeromyxobacteraceae; genus JADKCZ01. The sequence goes on from JAJZQX010000002.1 coordinate 86,225, forward strand.
TCGCGCGCCTTGAGGATCGAGTCGTCGTAGACCGGCTTCCCCTGCTCCTTGAGGAAGTCCACCACCCGCTTCAGCTCCTCCTCGGAGACGTAGGCGCCCTGCACGCGGGTGAGCGGGTGGGTGGCGGTCATCACCAGCATGTCGCCGTTGCCGAGCAGGCTCTCGGCGCCCGGGCCGTTGATGATGGTGGTGGAGTCGTGGCGGCTGGCCAGCCGGAAGGAGATGCGGGCCGGGAAGTTGTTCTTGATGGTGCCGGTGACCACGTCGGTGGACGGCCGCTGCGTCGCCACCACCAGGTGGATGCCGGTGGCGCGGGCCTTGGCGGCCAGCCGGGCCAGCGAGGTCTCCACCTCGCGCGGGGCGGTCATCATCAGGTCGGCCAGCTCGTCGATGATCACCACGATGTAGGGGAGCTTCTGCGGCAGCCTGGGGGTGTCGCGCTCCGCCACCGGATCGGCGGGCGGCGGCGCGGTCGGATCGGCGAACTCGGGGCTGGCGGCCAGCGGCGCGGCGGCGCTCTCGGCCTCGGTGCGGGCGGCGGCGGCCTCCTCCGTCTCACCCGCCGTGACGTCGACCACCACCAGCTTCCTGGGCGGCAGCGCCAGGTCCTTGTCCTCGAAGGTGGTCCCCTCGGCGCGGTGCTTCTCGACCCTGGCGTTGTAGCTCTTCAGGTCGCGAACCCCGGTGTCGGCCAGGATCTGGGTGCGCCGCTCCATCTCGTCCACCGCCCACTGCAGGGCGCGCGAGGCCTTCTGCGGGTCGGTCACCACCGGCAGCAGCAGGTGCGGGATGTCCTCGTAGGGCGACAGCTCGGTCATCTTGGGGTCCACCATGATCATCCGCACCTCGGCCGGCGTCTGCCGGAAGAGCATGCTCAGGATCATGGTGTTGAGACCCACCGACTTGCCGGCGCCGGTGGTGCCGGCGATGAGCAGGTGCGGCATCTTCTGCAGGTCCACGCAGTAGGGCGTCCCCTCGATGTCCTTGCCGAGGCCGATGGGGAGGAAGCCGCCGGCGTGGCCGAAGGTCTCCGACTCGAGGATGTCGCGCAGGAAGACGATGCCGCGATCCTTGTTGGGCACCTCGATGCCGACCACGCCCTTGCCCGGGATGGGGGCGATGATCCGGATCCGCGTGGCGGCCAGCGCCATCGTCAGCTCCTTGTCGAGGTTCTCGATGCGGGCCAGCTTGGTGCCGCCCACCGGCAGGAACTCGTAGAGCGTCACCACCGGCCCGGGCCGGATGTAGGTGATCTGGCCGTCGATGCCGTGCTCGGCCAGGGTGCCCACGATGACGTCGGCGGTGCGGGTGAGGTTGGCCTTGTCCACGTCGGCGGCCTTCTCCTCGTGGACGTCGAGCAGGTCGATGGAGGGGAGCTGGAAGACGTCGCCCGCCTTGGTGAAGGCGAAGGACGGCGCCTCCTTCTTCTCCTTGTCCCTCTTCTTGCGGTTCCGCTCCAGCAGCGCGGCCGGGACCACGATCTCGGGGCGGGCCGGCGGCAGCGGCAGCAGGGTGAGCGGCGGCGTGAGCTCGGGCGCGTCGGTGAGCGCGAGCTCGGCGGCCTCGAACGGCTGGGGCTCCGCCTTCTTGCGCTTGCGCCGCGGCGGCTCGACCAGCTCGAGCTCGGCCCTGGTCTCCTGCTCCGGCTCGGCGGGCGCGATCTGGACCAGTCCGTCCACCCAGGCCGGCTCGTCGATGAGCGGACGGCGCACCTGCTCCAGCGCCAGCGCCCCGGCCATGGCGCGCGCCTCCCGCCGGTCCTCCTCGCGGGCCCCGTCGAGCCAGGCGGCCGCGGCCATCGCCTCGGCCTCGGCGCGCCGTTGCCGCTCGACCTCCTCCTCGGCCCGCATGTCGGCCACCGCCTCGCGGTGCTCCCGCACGGCGGCGCCCAGCCTGGAGCCGAGGAAGCCGGCCAGCGCCATGAGGCCGCTCCAGGCCATGGCCGCGGCGTCGCCGAGCTTGACGCCGGTGGCGACGATGAGCGAGACGGTGGCGGCGGCGGCGACCAGCAGCACCGAGCCGGTGGTGGAGACCAGCGCCACCGACCGGGTCGCCAGCGCCGAGCCGACCAGGCCGCCGGCCGGGAAGCTGGCCAGCCCGAAGCGCTCCAGCAGCAGGTGGCTGAGCGTGGCGAGGCAGAGCGTCAGCGAGGCGTAGGCGAGGGCGCCGATGGTGGTGAGCCGGCCGGGGGCGCCGCGGAAGAGCCGCCAGGCCACGGTGACGAGGCCGAAGGGGACCACCAGCGAGGCGAAGCCGAGCACCCGGTAGACGGCGGAGGCGGCGCGGTGGCCCACCGGGCCGATCAGGTTGGCCGGCGAGAGGTGGCGGGCGATGAGCGCGCCGTCGATGGAGGAGTAGGTGGTGAGCGCCAGCGCCGTGCCGGCGCCCAGCGCCAGCAGCAGCACCGCGGCGACGTCACGGGCCATGCCGGTCCGGACCGTCCGGCCCGGTTCCCTGGAGCGGCCACGCGGGGTGATCCGACGGTTCGCCTTGGCTTTGCCCATGTGCGCGCTGTGACCTCGTGGAAGTACCGGTGCCGGCGCCGAAACGGGGGCTCTGGTGGAGCGAGGATATCGGGGGGTCGTGAGGGGTCAATTTTTCGGCGATTCCGGGCAGATGGCCTAGAATCGAACCAACGGGATCCCCCGTCTGGACCAAGGTTGCCATGGACGTCCGCTGCGAGCGCTGCCGCGCTCAGTACGCCTTCGACGAAGACCAGATCACCACGGCCGGATTGACCGTGCAGTGCAACGCCTGCGGTCACGTCTTCGTGGTCCAGAAGAAGGAGCTGGTGGTCACCCGCTCGGTCACCCCGGGCGAGCTGGACGAGCCGCCCAGGCCGGCCTCCTCCGCCACGCCCCCGCGCCCGCCGGCGTCGGCGCCGGCGCCTTCGCCCGCACCGGCACCGGCCCCAGCGCCTGCGCTCCCCGCCGACGCTACGCCCCCCTGGACCATCCGGCAGGTCTCAGGCCAGCACCTCAGCTTTTCCGAGCTCAACACGCTCCAGCGCTGGATCGTGGAGCGGAGGGTGTCGCGGGAGGACGAGGTCACGCAGGGCGACGGCGCCTGGGTCCGGCTCGGGACGCTGGCCGAGCTGCAGAGCTTCTTCGAGGTGGTGGAGGCGGCCGACCGGGCCAAGGGACGGAGCACCTCCCGCTACCCCCCCGCGCCCTATCCCCCGTCTGACTTCACGCCGCAGGCCGTCGCCCCGCCCGCGCCGGCCGCCCCGCCGCCGGCCGCCCCGCCGCCTCGGGCCCCGGCGACCGAGTCGATCCAGATCGAGCTCGACGAGGCCGACCTGCGCGCGGTCGGCAAGTCGAGCCGGCCGCGGAACGCCATCGTCGTCGTGCTCCTCCTGGTGGTGGCCGGGGCCGCCGCCGCCTACGTCTTCATGCCCGCCCTCTTCGGCGGGACCTCGCCGAAGAGGCCCGAGCCGGTGGCGGTGCCGCTCACCATCACCATGAAGGCGCCCGAGCCACCGGCCCCACCGCCCCCACCCCCGACGGCGCCCGAGCCGACGCCGGAGCCGCCCGCCGCCAAGGCGCCGGAGCCGATTCCCGAGGCCAGGGCCAAGGCCAGGCCGAAGCCACCCAGCGTGAAGCAGCAACTGGCCGAGGCGGACCGGCTGCGCGAGGCCGGCAAGAGCGAGCAGGCGCTCGAGATCTACGGCCGCATCGCCTCGGATGATCCCGAGAACGTCGAGGCCCTGGCCGGGCGCGGCCTGTGCTATTTCGACCTGGAGCAGTATGCCCCCGCCGAGGCGAGCCTGCGGGCCGCGCTGCGGCTCTCGCCGACGCAGGCCGACGCGCTCCTCGGGCTGGCCGAGACCTACCGCGCCGCGGGGCGCAAGGCCGACGCCATCGCGATGTTCGAGAGATACCTGGCCGCCCACCCCGGGGGCGACGAGGCGCCGGTGGCGCGGAACGCCATCAACCAGCTCAAGGAATGACCATGACGGATCACAAGACCTCCAGGCTCGAAGACGAGTACTTCGTCCGCGAGGACGCCGAGAAGAAGCGCAAGCTGGCCCTGCAGGTGCAGAAGGAGACCGAGGCGGCCGAGCTGAAGCGGCTCAAGGCGCTCCACCACATGCGCTGTCCGAAGTGCGGCCTCGGCCTGCAGGAGGTGAAGTACCAGGGGATCGACGTGGACGTCTGCTTCGCCTGCCACGGCATCTTCCTCGACCGGGGCGAGCTGGAGCAGCTGGCCAGGCCGGAGAAGAGCGGCGTCATGGACGCCATCCTCAACTGGTTCAAGGGCGAGACCAAGCCGTAGCCGGGCGGCCATGGCTCTGACTCTCGACGAGGTCCGTCGCGTCGCCGCGCTGGCCCGCTTGAAGCTCTCGGAGGAGGAGGAGCGGCTCTTCGCCGAGCAGCTCTCCGCCATCCTCGACCACGTGCGCGAGCTGGAGACGCTCGACGTCACCGGCGTGCCCCCCATGACCCACGCCCTGGCCGAGGGCGAGGCGGTGGCGCTGCGTCCCGACGCGCTGGTGCCCGGCCTCTCGCCCGAGGAGGCGCTCGGGAACGCGCCGGCGCGCGAGGGGACCTGCTTCAAGGTCCCGAGGATCATCGAGTGACCACCGCGAACGACGCCGCGCTGACCGGCCTCTCCTTGCAGGCGGCCAGCCTGGAGCTCCAGGCCGGCGCGATCTCGTCGCGCCAGCTCACCGAGGCCTGCCTGGCCCGCATCGCCGCCACCGACGGGCGGGTGGGGGCCTTCCTGGCCGTCACCGGCGAGCGGGCCCTCCAGCAGGCCGACCGGTCGGACCGGCGCCGGGCCGCCGGCGGGGCGCTCGGGCCGCTCGACGGCGTTCCACTCGCCGTCAAGGACCTCTTCCTCACCCGCGGCGTCCCCACCACGGCCGGCTCGCGAATCCTCGAGGGGTTCGTGCCGCCCTACGACGCCACCGCGGTGACCAGGCTGGAGGCGGCCGGGGCGGTGCTGCTCGGCAAGCTCAACCTCGACGAGTTCGCCATGGGGTCGTCCAACGAGCACTCGGCCTACCGGCCCTGCCGCAACCCGTGGGACCTCACCCGCACGCCGGGCGGCTCCTCGGGCGGCAGCGCGGCGGCGCTCTCCGCGCGCCAGTGCTTCGGCACGCTCGGCACCGACACCGGCGGCTCGATCCGGCTGCCGGCCTCCTTCTGCGGCGTGGTCGGCCTGAAGCCGACCTACGGCCGGGTCTCGCGCTACGGCGTCATCGCCTTCGCCTCCTCGCTCGACCAGCCCGGGCCGCTGGGCCGCACCACCTGGGACGTGGCGGCGCTGCTCGGCGCCATCGCCGGCCCCGACCCGCACGACCTCACCTGCGCGGCGCGGCCGGCCGACGACTACCTGGCGGCGCTGGAGGGCGGGGCCCGTGGCCTGCGCATCGGAGTGCCCAGGGAGTGGTTCGGCGGCGGGCTGCAGCCGGAGGTGGAAGCGCGGGTGCGCGAGGCGCTCACCACCTACCAGCGGCTCGGCGCCACGCTGGTCGAGATCTCCCTGCCGCACTCGCGCTACGGCATCGCCGCCTACTACCTGATCGCAACCGCCGAGGCCTCGGCCAACCTGGCGCGCTACGACGGCGTCCGCTTCGGCCTGCGCGCCCCCGGCGTGCGCGCCCTGCAGGAGCTCTACTCGGAGAGCCGCGAGCAGGGCTTCGGCGCGGAGCCGAAGCGGCGCATCATGCTCGGCACCTACGCGCTCAGCGCCGGCTACCACGACGCCTACTACCTGCGGGCGCAGAAGGTCCGCACCCTCATCCGGCGAGACTTCGACGCCGCCTTCGGGCGCTGCGACGTGGTGGCCGGGCCGGTGGCGCCGGGGCCCGCCTTCAAGCTGGGCGAGAGGACCGGCGACCCGCTGCAGATGTACCTGGCCGACATCTTCACCATCACCTGCAACCTGGCGGCGCTGCCCGGGCTCTCGGTCCCCTGCGGCCTGGCGCGGGGGCTGCCGGTCGGGTTGCAGCTGGTGGGGCGGCCCTTCGACGAGGCGACGCTGCTGAAGGCGGCGCGGGCGCTGGAGCGCGAGCTGGGGCCGGCGCCGGTGCCGGCCGCGCTGGAGGCGGCGCCATGACCCGCACCGTGGCGGCCTCCGACTACCAGGTGGTCATCGGGCTCGAGGTCCACGCCCAGCTGCTCACCCTGACCAAGATCTTCTGCGGCTGCTCCACCGGGTTCGGCGGCGCGCCCAACAGCCACGTCTGCCCCATCTGCCTGGGTTTGCCCGGCGTGCTGCCGGCGCTCAACGCGCGGGTGGTGGAGCTGGCGGTGAAGACCGGGCTGGCGCTCGGCTGCGCCATCCAGCCGGTCAGCGTCTTCTCCCGCAAGAACTACTTCTACCCGGACCTGCCCAAGGGCTACCAGATCTCGCAGTACGAGCTGCCCATCTGCCTGGGCGGCGGCCTGGCCATCACGGTGGACGGGCGGGAGAAGTTCATCCGGCTCACCCGCATCCACATGGAGGAGGACGCCGGCAAGAACCTCCACGACGTGGCCGCCGACGGCAGCTCGGGGGTGGACCTCAACCGGGCCGGGGTGCCGCTGCTGGAGATCGTCAGCGAGCCCGACCTGCGGAGCGCCGACGAGGCGGTCGAGTACCTGAAGGCGCTGCGCGCCATCCTGCTGGCGCTGGGCGTCAACGACGGCAACCTCGAGGAGGGGTCGTTCCGCTGCGACGCCAACGTCTCGGTGATGAGGAAGGGGGCCACGCAGTACGGCACCCGCGCCGAACTCAAGAACATGAACTCCTTCCGCTACCTCAAGCAGGCCGTCGAGTACGAGGTGCGCCGGCAGGTGGCGCTGGTGGAGACCGGCCAGCCGGTGGTGCAGGAGACGCGGCTCTACGACCCGGCCCGCGGCGAGACCCGCTCGATGCGCTCCAAGGAGGAGGCGCACGACTACCGCTACTTCCCCGAGCCCGACCTGCCGCCGGTCCGCGTCGGCGAGGCGCTGGTGGCGCGGATGCGGGCCGAGCAGCCGGAGCTGCCGCGGGCCCGGGCGGCGCGGTACCAGGGCTCGCTGGGGCTCTCGGCGCAGGACGCCGGAGTGCTGGTGGGCGACGGCGGGCTGGCCGACTTCTTCGACGCGGCGCTCTCCGCGCGCGGCGGAGGGGCCGAGGCGGCCAAGAAGGTGGCCAACTGGCTGATCGGCGAGCTGTCGCGGCTCGCCAACGAGACTGGGCTGCCGCCCCGGGCCTGGAAGCTCACGCCGGCGCGGCTGGCCGAGGTGCTCGGGCTGCTCGACGCCGGCACGGTGAACGGCGCCGGGGCCAAGCTGCTGGTGGAGGAGCTCTTCCGCCACGGCGGCGATCCGGCCGAGCTGGTGCGGCGCCGCGGCCTGGCCCAGGTCTCCGACGAGGGGGCCATCGAGGCGGCGGTGGACGCGGTGCTGGCCGCCAGCCCGGCCGAGGTGGAGCGCCACCGGAGCGGCAAGAAGGACCTCACCGGCTTCTTCGTCGGCCAGGTGATGAAGGCGCTAAAGGGCAAGGGCAACCCCGGCGTGGTCAACGCCCTCCTCAAGAAGAAGCTGGGAGGAGGCTGATCATGGCCTGGGCGGGATGGGGCGCGGGTCCGGCCGCCGCCGGGAGCGCCGGCGGTCCGAGCAGGCTCTTTCTGTGGGCCCTGGTGGTGGGCTCGGCGGTGGTGACGGTGGCGCTGGCGCTGGAGAAGAGCCCGCTGGCCTTCCTCGGGGCCGCCGCCACGGTCTACTTCCTGCTGCGCGCCACCGGCCGGTTCGGGCCGCGGAGCGGTTCGTGACGCGGCGTGAACCATTGCGCCCGGTGGCGTACGACGACCGGCGCGACCTGGTGCGGCTGCTCGACCAGCGCCGCCTGCCGGCCGAGGAGACCTGGCTGGAGCTCTCCACCGCCGGGGAGGTGGCCGAGGCCATCAGGACGCTGGCGGTCCGCGGCGCCCCGGCCATCGGCGTGGCGGCGGCCTACGGCGTGGCGGTGGAGGCGCGGCGCGGCGCCGGCGGGGCCCGGCTGCGCGAGGCGGCGGCGCTGCTGGCCCGGGCGCGTCCCACCGCGGTGAACCTGGCCTGGGCGGTGAGGCGGATCTCCGGGCTGATCGAGGCCGGGCCCGAGGCGCTGCTGGCCGAGGCCCACGCCATCCGCGACGAGGACGAGGCGGCCTGCCGGCGCATGGGGGCGCTCGGCGCGCCGCTCCTCCCCCGCGGCGCCACCGTGCTCACCCACTGCAACGCCGGAGCCCTGGCCACCGCCGGCTACGGCACCGCGCTCGGCGTCATCCGCGCGGCGCACGAGGCCGGCAACCCGGTGAAGGTGCTGGCCGGCGAGACGCGGCCGTTCTTCCAGGGAGCCCGGCTCACCGCCTGGGAGCTCCACCGCGACCAGATCCCGGTGACGGTCCTCACCGACGGCATGGCCGGGTGGCTCATGCAGCGCGGCGAGATCCAGTGCGTGGTGGTGGGGGCCGACCGGATCGTGGCCAACGGCGACGTGGCCAACAAGATCGGCACCTACGGCCTGGCGGTGCTGGCCTCCCACCACGGCATCCCGTTCTACGTGGCGGCGCCGTGGAGCACCGTGGACCTCGAGACCGCCACCGGCGCCGGCATCCCCATCGAGGAGCGGCCGTCCGACGAGGTGGTGCTGATCGGGGACCGGCGCATCGCCCCGGAGGGCGTCCTGGCCCGCTACCCGGCCTTCGACGTGACTCCGGCGGCGCTGGTGACCGCCATCGTCACCGAGCGGGGGCTGGTCCGGCCGGTGGGGGAGGCGGCGCTGAGGGCGCTGGCTCCTCGCTGAAGTGCCAGTCATCCCGCGGTCTTGCGAGGAGGGCGGCACGCGAGGCCCGGACCCGCTAGGATCACGGCGTGACCCTCACCTCCTGTCCCGCCTGCGGCCAGCGCTCCGGCTCCGAGGCCAGCTGTCTCTCCTGCCGCGAGGCGGCGGCGCGCGAGCTGGCCCGCGGGGCCGAGGACGTCACGCCCGCGGAGGTGGAGGGGACGGTTGGCCGGGTGGGGCGCTTCCTCCGGCGCCGCCCCTGGTGGGCGCGCTCCGCGCCGGCCGACCTGCTGGCCCGGCTGCGGCTGCTCTGGCTGGTGCTGCGCGACACGGTGAGGGGTGAGTACCAGCTGCCGTGGAAGGGAATCGCCGCGCTGGTCGCGGCGGCGCTCTACGTCCTCGCACCGATCGACCTCATCCCCGACATCCTCGGCCCGCTCGGCTTCACCGACGACGCGCTGGCGGTGGCGCTCACCTGGGGGCTCATGAAGCGCGAGCTGCTCCAGTACTGCGAGTGCAAGGGGCTGGCGCCGGGCCACTTCGGGATCGAGGTGAAGCCGTGAAGCGGCGCCCCGGCGTGGTCGAGACCACCTCCGGCGCCGCTCACGCCGGCGCCTCCCCCGCCGCCGGGGGAGGGAACCGCCCGGAATCCTTGACAACGGGCGGGGCCGGATCGTATAGAGCCGCCTCCCGGAGGGCCGGGATGGCGTGCCGCCTTGCCGGACGAATCGCGGCGCTCCCGGAGAACCTCCAGTAATTCCAAGGAGCAGGCGATGTACGCGGTGATCAAGACCGGCGGGAAGCAGTATCGCGTGTCGCAGGGCGACCGGCTCAAGGTCGAGCTGCTGACCGGCGACGTGGGTGGGAAGATCTCCTTCGAGGCGCTGATGGTCGGCGGCGAGGGCGAGGCCAGGGTCGGCGCGCCGATGGTCGTGGGCGCGGCGGTCGAAGGCGAGATCGTGGCCCACGGCAAGCACAAGAAGCTGGTCCACTTCCGCAAGCGGAAGGAAGGCTGGACCAGGAAGCGCGGCCACCGGCAGCCGTTCACCGAGCTGCTCATCACCTCGGTCCGCGCGTAAGAAAAGGACGGACGAACCATGGCTCACAAAAAGGGACAGGGCTCTTCGCGGAACGGCCGGGACTCGGCCGGGCAGCACCGCGGCGTGAAGATCTACGGCTCGGAGAAGGTCGTCTCCGGCAACATCATCGTCCGCCAGTGCGGCACGCTCTTCCATCCCGGCCCGAACGTCGGGCTCGGCAAGGACTTCACGATCTTCGCCACCTGCGCGGGCACCGTGAAGTTCACGCGCACCCGCGGCGACCGCCGCGTGGTCTCGGTGATCCCCGAGGCCAAGGCCTAGCGGCTCTTCGCCGCTCGGCCGGCCGTCCACGGCGCCGCGGGCCCTCGGGCCTCGCGGCGCTCGTCGTTTCGAGGGAGCATCATGAAGTTCGTCGACGAGGTCCGCATCTACGTGAAGGCCGGCGACGGCGGCGCCGGCGCCATCGCCTGGCGGCGGGAGAAGTTCATCCCCAAGGGCGGGCCGGCCGGCGGCGACGGCGGCGACGGCGGCGACGTGGTCCTAGAGGTGGACCCGCAGCTCTCCACGCTGCTCGACTACCGCTACGTCCGCGAGCACAAGGCGCGCAGCGGCTCCCAGGGGCACGGCCGCGACATGAACGGCATCGGCGGCGAGGAGCTGGTCCTGCGGGTGCCGTCCGGGACGCTGGTGCGCGACTTCGACACCGGCGAGACGCTGGCCGACATGGGCCCGGGCTGCCCGCGCATGGTGATCGCCAAGGGCGGCCGCGGGGGCCTGGGCAACATCAACTTCGCCACCTCGACCAACCAGGCCCCGCGCTACGCCCAGGAGGGGACCAAGGGCGAGGAGAAGAACCTCCAGCTCGAGCTGAAGCTGCTGGCCGACGTCGGCATCCTCGGCTACCCCAACGCCGGCAAGTCCACGCTCATCAGCGTCATCAGCCGGGCCCGCCCGAAGATCGCCGACTACCCGTTCACCACGCTGGTGCCCAACCTCGGGGTGGCCCAGTGGCGCGGCGAGCGCAGCTTCGTGGTGGCCGACATCCCCGGGCTAATCGAGGGGGCGCATGAGGGGGCCGGCCTGGGCCACCAGTTCCTGCGCCACATCGAGCGGTGCCGCGTGCTGGTCCACCTGGTGGACGGCGCCAACGCCGACCCCGAGCGCGACCTGCCCGCCGACTTCGCCGCCATCAACCGCGAGCTGAAGGCCTACTCGAAGAAGCTGGCCGGCAAGCCGCAGATCGTGGCGGTGACCAAGGTGGACGTGCCCGAGGCGCGCGCGGCCGGCGAGCAGTGGAAGAGGGCGATGGCGAGGCGGAAGGTGCCGGTGGAGGTCCACCTCATCTCCTCGGCCACGCGCGAGGGGCTCGACGCGCTGCTCGACGACGTGGCGGCCGTGCTCTGGAGCGACGTCTCGCCCAAGGGCGGCGGCCGGCCGAAGAAGGCGGGCAGGCCGCGCGCGAGCGAGGGGCCCGCCATGCCGTCGGTGCCCGCCAAGGCAGCGACGCCGAAGAAGGCCGCGAAGAAGCCGGTGAAGAAGCCGGTGAGGAACGCCGTCACGCGGCGGAAGAAGGCGGTCGCCAGGCGGAGCCGGCGGTGAGCCTGGCGCCCGTGGCGCCCGCCGAACCGGGCTTCCTGCTGCCGGAGCGGAAGGCGCGCATCGACCAGGTGGTGGCGCAGCGCACCCGCACCCTGACCGTGGTGATGGAGGCCTTCGCGGATCCGCAGAACACCAGCGCCGTGCTCCGCACCGCCGAGTCGTTCGGGGTGCAGGAGGTCCACGTCGTGGTGGGGCCGCAGAAGCGCTTCGACCGGAACAAGAAGATCAGCCAGAACGCCGACAAATGGCTGGAGGTGGTGCGGTGGAAGGACACGGCGACCTGCCTCGCGGCGCTCAAGGCCCGCGGCTTCCGGATCTACGCCACCCACCTCGGTGAGGGCTCGGCGACGCTGGCCGAGCTGTCGTTCGCGGAGCCCACGGCGCTGGTCTTCGGCAACGAGCACGCCGGGGTCTCGGCGGAGGCGCGGCGGCTCGCCGACCGGGTCTTCGCCATCCCCATGCGCGGCTTCTCCCAGTCGTTCAACGTCTCGGTGGCGGCGGCCATCTGCCTGGCCCGCGCCGTGGACCGGCGCGAGGTGGAGCGGGGAAGGCATGGCGATCTCGGGCCGGAGGAGGCCGAGGTGCTGCGAGAGCGGTTCTACAGGCTCTCCGTCAACCAGCGGGCCAGGGTGGCCAAGGCGGCGCAGGCGGCGGAGAAGCGGGCGGGGCGGGAAGAGGGTTAGCGGAGGCGGGCCAACCTACCGCTCGAACCCTTACGCGCGCTCGACCCGGCAGACGCGGACCCGGTAGGCGCGGTACCAGCGAGCCTTGCCGGCCGCCGGCGCGATGCCGCTCGAGCGCATGGCGGGCCGTGGTCGCGCTTGACGGAGCGCTGCCGTGCCGGTGAGGAGAGGCGTGGCGAGAGGGGCGCTGGGATGGCCGGTGCCGCGAGGGAGCTGGCGACTGCGCGCACGAACTGGCGGGTTCGTTGGCGAGGCGACAGGCGCAAACGGGAGTGGCTCGAGTGCTCGGGCGAGCGATGCTGGGCGGGCGGCCTCGAATGTGCGGGAAGTGCTGTCCCCGTTGCGCGTCCTGCGTTGCTGTACCCAAATGGCCATCGATCTTGCTTGACGCGGTTCTTGGTCAGTTGACGTTCGGTGACTGAGCCGGCCCGTAAATGCGCGCCAGGCCGCGCCGCAGCCCCGCAGGCGCGTTCGCGGCGGGGTTGGCGGGGGTCGCGGGGCCGGCGCCGTTCGCGCGGCCCAGGCGGCCACGGTGCGCGTTTGGCGAGGGCCGAAAATCCCGTGAGAGGATCGATTCAAGGAGAACACCACCATGACCGCGACCTCCCTCGATCTCGTTGCCGCGCGCCAGCTCCGCGACGCGCTCGCCTCCCTGCTCCTCCGCGAGCAGGCCGCCATGGCCGACTTCCTGGTCGCGCTCGCCGACTTCGACCGGCGGCGCGGATGGGAGCTGCTCGGACACGCCTCGCTCTTCGCCTTCTTGCACGCGGAGCTCGGGCTCTCCAACAGCGCGGCCTTCTGGCGGATGAGCGCAGCCCGGCTGCTGCAGCGCTTCCCGGACCTCATCGAGCCGCTTGGCGATGGGCGGTTGTGCCTCTCGACGACAGCGGAGCTGGCCAAGGTGCTGACCGAGGAGAACCGGGCCGAGGTGGCCCCTCGCTTCTTCGGCCTCTCCGCGCGCGAGGCCCGGGAGATCGTCGCCGAGCTGATTCCGCGGGAGGCGCCGCCGTTCCGCACGGTGGTGACGAGCGCGGACCGGTCGTCGGCGATCTCTGCTGCGGGCGCCGGCGCGGCACTCGCGCTCGCGCCATCGCACACGCCAGCTCAGTCGGAAGCGAGTCGGACCGAGACGGACTCAGAGTCACTTCTGACGTCAGAAGTAGCGTTGACCCACCCCGTGCGGGACATCGCCCATCGCGATGACGTCGAGCCGCTCACCGCTGAGCTTCGCCGACTCCACGTCACGGTCAGCCGCCGGCTGCTCGCCAAGGTCGAAACCGCACGTGACGGCCTCTCGCACTCCATCCCGGGCGCCAGCACGGAGCAGGTGCTGGAGGTGGCGCTCGACCTCCTCCTCGAGAAGCAGGCCAAGGCGCGGGGACTGGTGAAGCGGCCGCGGGCCAAGCTCCCCGCCGCGCCGCTGGCCAACCTTGGGGCCGGCGCCACCCGTGCGCCACCAGCGGAGGCTCCACCCCTCGCGTTGGTCCCGTCCGAGCCCCCTCCGCAACGCCGCGCCGGCCCGCGCGAACCCATCCCGGCCGCCGTTCGCCGCGCCGTCTGGGAGCGCGACGAGGGCAGATGCACGTGGCCGCTGGACGGTGGCGGTCGCTGCGGCTCGACCCACCAGCTGGAGCTGGACCACATCGACCCGTGGGCCCGATGGGGCGAAGAGACCGTGGACGGACTCCGCATCCTCTGCAGACCGCACAACCTGCTCGCGGCGCGCCAGGCGTTCGGGGCGAGGTGCATGCAGCGGTATGCGGGCGCTGGTTCCAGCCACGACGGGTGACGGCGGGCTGCTCCTGGCTGGCGCACCGTCACGAACCCCGGGACCGGAAGCGTACGGACGGTGCATGAGGGTGGTCGTTGCCGGCGACGGCGTCGCCGAAGAGGTACTGGTCCCGCTTCATGGCGCGGACGATGGTGGTCTCGAAAGAGGCCCAGGTTGACCTCCCTCCCCGCGGTCCGTACAATGTCCGTATGGCACCCCGTGGCGCGACGAGCCGGTTCGAGCTGAAGCTCTCCAGGGAGCAGAAGGCGCGCTGGTTCGCGGCGGCCAGCCGCGCCAGGGCTCCGGATACGTCTTCCTGGGTCCGGGAGATCGTGGACCAGACGGCCGACGCGCTGCTGGGGCGTGACGACGTCGAGCCGGCGGCGCCCACCCGGGAACAGATCCAGGTCTCGTTGTCCGCCATGGGCGCCCTCGGGCCCGAGAGGGCCGAGCGGTTGCGGGCGCGAATGCGCGCCCTGCGGAGAGTTCCGTGGCGCGGCCGGTGATGGCCGACGCGGATGTCCTGCTCGACTTCGCCGCGGGGGCGGGAGCCGCCCCCAGCGTCCGGCGGCTGATTCACGCCGGCCGACTGGTCGTCTCCTCCATCGTGTTCTACGAACTCTGGCGTGGAGCCGAGTCGGAGGCCGACCGGGAGGACCTGCGGCGGCTGCTGGCAGGCGTCCCGGTGGTCTGGTTCACCAGACAGGACGCTGAGGGTGCGGCCAGCATCTGGCAGGACCTGACCGGACACGAGCGCGAACTGGTGGGAGACCGTGACCTGCTGATCGCAGGCACCGCGCTGGCGCGCGGATGGCCGGTGCTGACCCGCAACCGCCGCCACTTCAAGCTGACCGGCGTCGAGCTGGTGGACCCGTCGCCGTAGGCGCAGCCCGCTCACCCCTCCCCGCACCCCTCCCAGAACGCCCGCAGGTCCGCCGCCAGCGGCGCCTCGAACGACATCCGCTCGCCGGTGCGCGGGTGGGGGAGCGTGAGCTTCCAGGCGTGCAGCGCCTGGCGGTCGAGCCGGAGCAGCGCGCGGTCGGCGTCGGTCAGCGCCTTCCTGGTGAAGCGGTCGAAGATCAGCTCGTCCGACCCGTAGATCTTGTCGCCCACCAGCGGCAGGCCGGCGTGGTGCAGGTGGGCGCGGATCTGGTGCTGGCGGCCGGTGCGCGGGTGGCAGCCGAGCAGCGCCACGCGCGCGCCGTCGGGCGCCAGCCGCCGCCCCAGCACCTCGAACCCGGTGGCCGAGGCCGATCCCTGGGCGTGGACGTGCATCCGCACCCGCACCTCGCTCTGCAGCGTCAGCGCCAGCGGCGCGTCCACCTCGAAGGCGTCGGCCTCCGGCCAGCCGTGGCAGAGCGCCAGGTAGGCCTTCTCCACCCGCCCCTCGGCGAAGGCGCGCTTCAGCCGCCTGGTGAACTCCGGCGCGCAGCCGCAGGCCACCAGGCCGGAGGTCTCGCGGTCGAGCCGGTGGGCCGGGTCGACCTTCCGGTCGGGGAAGCGGGCCCTGGCCAGCGCCGTGAAGGTGTGCTCGAAGTAGCGGGCGGTCGGGTGGATGGGCAGGCCGGCCGGCTTGTCGATCACCAGCAGCTCGCCGTCGTCGAAGACCACACCGAACTCCATGGGCGTCTCCGGTTCGGGCTCGGCCTCGCGCCAGAGTGAGAACTCGAAGCCGGTGGTCAGCAGCGTCTCCGGCCCGACCCGGCTCCCGTCCCCGGTGTCGAGCCGCTCGGCGATGAGGAAGGCCGCCTTCGCGGCGTCGAGCCGCCGGATCTTGTGCCGCAGGTAGGCGTCGAGCCGCCACCCGGCGCAGTTGCGCTCGACGACGAACCGGGCTCGGACGATGCGACCCACGGCTCCCGCTATACCACCCTGGCTGGACGATCCCGGCGCGCCGTTCCGCTTGTCATGTCGGGCTCTTGCCCCGCCGCGCCCAGCGAGGTTGACGCGATCGATCGCAGCGCGTACTTTGCGGTCCCGGGTTGAGACGAGTCGCCGTCATCATTCCGGCCCGGTACGGAGCCAGTCGTTTTCCCGGGAAACCCCTCGCCGATCTGGCAGGCAGACCCGTCGTCGCTCACGTCGTAGAGCGGGCGCGGCGGGCGCGCGGCGTGGACGTGGTGGCGGTCGCCACCGACGATCCGCGCATCGCCGCCGCCGCCGAGCGGGCGGGGGCTGTCCCCATCATGACCGGACCGGCCGCGACGGGCACGGACCGCGTGGCCGAGGCGGCGCGGAAGCTCCAACCGGCGCCGGAGATCGTGGTGAACTTGCAGGGCGACGAGCCGCTCATCGAGCCGGAGGCCATCGAGGCCCTGCTGGCGGCCATGGCGGAGAGCGGCGCCGAGATGGGCACGCTGGCCCGGCCCCTGGAGGACGGCGAGGCCGACCGCCCCCAGGTGGTCAAGGTGGTCACCGACCTCTCCGGTCACGCCCTCTACTTCTCGCGGGCCGCCATCCCGCACCGGCGCGCCGGCGGGATCTCGCCGCTCTGCCGCGCCCACGTCGGCATCTACGCCTTCACGGCGCCGTTCCTGGAGCGCTTCGCGCGCCTCGCTCCCGGACGGCTGGAGGTGGAGGAGGCGCTCGAGCAGCTTCGGGCGCTGGAGAACGGGGTGAGGATCCGGGTGGCGGACACCGCCTACCGGGGGTTCGGGATCGACACGCCGGAGGACCTGGAGCGCGCCAGGGCGCTCGTGGCGGCAAGCTCGCTATGAGGGGGGTTGACATATGGTGAAGCGTGGCAAGAGGACCAAGTACCTGTTCGTGACCGGCGGCGTGGTCAGCTCGCTGGGCAAGGGGTTGGCGGCGGCTTCGATCGGCGCGCTGCTGGAGAACCGCGGGCTGGAGGTGATGCACCTCAAGCTCGACCCCTACATCAACGTCGATCCGGGCACGATGAGCCCGTTCCAGCACGGCGAGGTCTTCGTCACCGACGACGGCGCCGAGACCGACCTCGACCTGGGCCACTACGAGCGGTTCACCACCGCCAAGATGACCCGGAAGAACAACTACACCACCGGGCGCATCTACCAGAACGTCATCAACCGCGAGCGGCGCGGCGAGTACCTGGGCAAGACGGTGCAGGTGATCCCGCACATCACCGACGAGATCAAGGCGGTCATCCGCGAGGCGGCCGGCGGCGCCGACATCCTCATCGTCGAGGTCGGCGGCACGGTCGGCGACATCGAGTCGCTGCCGTTCCTCGAGGCCATCCGCCAGATGAAGTACGACGTGGGGCAGGAGAACGCCGTCTACGCCCACCTCACGCTGGTCCCCTTCATCGCCGCGGCCGGCGAGCTGAAGACCAAGCCGACCCAGCACTCGGTGAAGGAGCTGCGCGAGATCGGCATCCAGCCCGACATCCTGCTGTGCCGCTCGGACCGCGAGATCCCCAAGGACATGAAGGACAAGATCGCGCTCTTCTGCAACGTGGACCCCGGCGCGGTCTTCACCGCGCTCGACGTGAAGTCGATCTACCAGGTGCCGCTCGAGCTGCACCGCGAGGGTCTGGACGACAAGCTGGCCGAGCTCTTCAACATCTGGAGCCGTGCGCCGCGCCTGGAGAAGTGGGAGGCGATCGCCCAGAAGGTCTCCGCCCCCCGGCTCGGCGTGGTCCGGATCGGCGTGGTCGGCAAGTACGTCGAGCTGCAGGAGAGCTACAAGAGCCTCAACGAGGCGCTGGTCCACGGCGGCATCGCCTCCGACGTGAAGGTGCTCAACGAGTTCGTGGACTCCACCAGGCTGGAGGAGGGCGACCTCTCCGCGCTCGACAGCGTGGACGCCATCCTGGTCCCGGGCGGCTTCGGCATCCGCGGCACCGAGGGGAAGATCCTGGCGGTCCGCCACGCCCGCGAGAGGAAGATCCCGTTCTTCGGCATCTGCCTCGGCCTGCAGATGGCGGTCATAGAGTTCGGGCGCGACGTGCTCGGCTTGGCCCAGGCCAACTCGCTGGAGTTCGACGAGCAGACGCCCGACCCGGTGGTGACCCTGATGGAAGGGCAGAAGGGGGTCACCGACAAGGGCGGCACCATGCGGCTTGGCAGCTACGCCTGCCAGCTCAAGGAGGGGACGCTGGCGCGCGAGCTCTACGGCCAGGAGCTGATCGCCGAGCGCCACCGCCACCGCTACGAGTTCAACAACGACTACCGGGCCCGCTACGAGGCGGCCGGGATGGTCTTCTCCGGCGTCAACCCCGAGCTCGGGCTGGTGGAGATGATCGAGCTGAACGACCACCCGCACTTCCTGGGGTGCCAGTTCCACCCGGAGTTCAAGTCGAAGCCCTTCGCGCCCCACCCGCTCTTCGCCGGGTTCGTCAAGGCGGCGCGGCTCCACCGCGACGCCACCCAGCGGGCGCCGCAGGCCGAGGTCACCAAGCTCCCGCTCGGGAAGAACGGCTAGGTCACCGACATGCCCCAGATCCTCGCCCGCATCGGCGGGTACGAGGTCGGCGACGGGAGGAAGCTGCTCCTCATCGCCGGCCCCTGCGTGCTGGAGAACGAGGCCCACGCGCTCCGCCACGCCCGCAAGGTCAAGGCGCTGGCCGAGAAGCACGGCCTCCCGGTGGTCTTCAAGGCCAGCTTCGACAAGGCCAACCGCTCCAGCGGCAAGAGCTACCGCGGCCCGGGGCTGGAGGTGGGGCTGGCCGCCTTCCAGGCGGTCAAGCGCGAGACCGGCCTGCCCTGCACCACCGACATCCACGAGACCTGGCAGGCCGAGCCGGCCGGGAAGGTGGTGGACGTGCTGCAGGTGCCGGCCTTCCTCTGCCGGCAGACCGATCTCGTCATCGCCTGCGCCACCCACGGCAAGAGCGTCTCGGTGAAGAAGGGGCAGTTCCTCGCCCCCCGGGAGATGCGCCACGCGGTGGCCAAGTGCCGCGAGGCGGGCAACGTCAACGTGCTCCTGATGGAGCGCGGCTCCACCTTCGGCTACGGCAACCTGGTGGTGGACATGCGCGGCCTGGTGCAGATGCGCGAGCTGGGCGTGCCGGTCTGCCTCGACGCCACCCACTCGGTGCAGCTCCCCGGTGGCGCCGGCGACGTCACCGGCGGCGAGCGGCAGTTCGTGGCGCCGCTGGCCCGCGCGGCGGCGGCGGTCGGGATCGACGCGCTCTTCATGGAGATCCACGAGGACCCGGCGGCGGCCCTGAGCGACGGTCCCAACAGCCTCGACTTCCTCATGGCCGACCGGGTGCTGGCCGAGGTGCTGGCGGTGCGAGCCGCGCTGGGGCAGGCATGACCGCGGCCAGGCCGGCCTCCCGCGCCCGCATCTCGCCGCGCGCGCTCCTGGCCCGGGCCTCCAGGATCCGGCTGGTGCTGCTCGACGTGGACGGCGTGCTGACCGACGGCCGGCTCTACTGCGGCGCCGAGGGCGAGCTGATGAAGGCCTTCGACGTGAGGGACGGCTACGGCATCGTGCTCCTGCGCGACCACCTCGACTTCGGCGTCATCTCCGGCCGGCCGGGGAAGGCGACCCGGGCGCGGCTGGAGGAGCTGCGCGTCAAGCACGTCATCTTCGGCCAGGCCGACAAGCTGGCCGGCTATTCCCAGCTCGCCCACCTCGGCGTCGCCGACGACGAGGTGGCCTACATGGGCGACGACGTGAACGACCTGCCGCTGCTGCGCAAGGTTGGCCTCTCCGCGGCGCCGGCCGACGCCATGCCCGCGGTGCGCGCGGCGGTCCACTTCGTGGCGCGCGCGCCGGGTGGGCGGGGCGCGGTGCGCGAGCTGTGCGACCTGCTGGCCGCGGCGCGCGGGCTGGGGCCGGATCACGGATGACGGTGCCGCTTCGAAAGCGCGTCCGGCGGAGCATCCGCTCCGTGGCCATCGCCTCGCTGCTCCGGCTCATCGCCCTCATCCCGCTCGGCCCGGCCGTCCGCCTCGGCGCCTTGGCCGGTGGGCTCTGCTACCGGCTCTTCGGCGGGACCCGGCGGCTGGCGCTCCGGCACCTGGCGCTCGCCTTCCCCGGGAAGAGCGAGGCGGAGCGGGCCGACATCGCCAGGCGGATGTTCGTCCACCTCGGCATGTCGGCGATGGAGATCACCTCGATCCGCTCCTTCGAGGACCGGCTCGAGCAGTACCTGGAGATCGACGGCCGGGAGCTGATCGACGGCGCGCTGGCCAAGGGGAAGGGGATCGTCTTCGTCACCGGCCACCTCGGCAACTGGGAGCTGATGGCGCGGGTGGTGGCCAGGGTGGGCGCGCCGGTCTCGGCGGTGGCCAAGCGGGGCGGCGACGCCCGCTTGATGGGGCTGATCGAGGGCTGGCGGCAGGGTGGGGCGGTCACCACGCTCTGGCGGGAGGACGCCTCAACGGCGCGGGCGCTCCTGCGGGTCTTCAAGGAGAACAAGGTCCTGGGAATCCTGGTGGACCAGGACACCAACGTGCAGGGGCTCTGGGTGCCGTTTTTCGGCCGGCCGGCCTGGTCGCCCCGGGCGCCGGCCGACCTGGCGCTCCGGACCGGCGCCCCCATCCTGGTGGGGACGAGCCACCGGAAGAGCGAGCGGCCGGGGGACGGGTTCCGCTTCGAGGTGACCGAGGTCACCTACGACCCGAAGCCGGCCGACAAGGAGGCCGAGGCGCTCCGGATCACCGCGGCCTGCCAGGCGGTGCTCGAGGACGCCATCCGGCGCCACCCGGCCGACTGGGTCTGGATGCACGAGCGCTGGAAGACGCAGCCGGCCGCCTCCTGATCCTTCCGGCCACCCTTTGGGCCCCCTTCCCAGCGTCGTTTGCCGCGTAGAACTCGACCGGATCCCGAGAACTTACCGGCCCGCGGCCCGAGCGCCCCAAGCAAGGGTTGTGCCCGTGGTTTGGCATGAAAAAGAGTGCTATGGATCTGCGGTACTTGGAGGCGCATGGGGCTTCGGGGAGCGACCTGTTTGATCTTGATCCTGGCGGCGGGCTGCCGGCCCGCCCGGCCCGGCGAGTCACGGCGGGTCATCCCCGAGCTGACCATGGACGGGGTCCAGTTCCGGGTCGATCGCGGGGGGCTGACGACCGCCTCCGGTGAGGCGGAACGGCTCACCTACCGGCGCGACACCACCGACGTGGCCGCCGTCAACCTGGCCATGGACCTGGTCACGGCCACCGGCCCGGTCCGGGTCACCGCCCCGGCCGGCTCCGGCAACCTCGCCAGCCGTCACTTCCGGGCGACGGGCGGCCTCCGGGCCACCCGGGGGTCCGACGTGGCGGAGACCCCGAGCGCAACCGCCAGCCCCGGCCCCGACGGCCGGACGGCCATCCACGGGGACCAGTCGGTGCAGGTGGAAGGGCCCGGCTACCGGCTCGACGGCACCGGCTTCGACATCGATCCCGCCACTGGCGACATCGCCATCCACGGGAGGCCCCGCCTGGTAACCGGCCTCGGGGCCCGTCCATGACGGCTCCGCTCCTCCTCCTGCTCGCGCTGGCGGCACCGCCGGCCACGGCGCCCGCCCCCGCGGCGCCCGGGCCGCACGCGAAGGCCAAGCCGGGGCCGCACGCGAAGGCCAAGCCGGGGACCGCCGCCAAGCCGGTCCCGGCCCACGTCGAGGCCGACGTCATCCGCTACAACTGGGCGACGCGGAAGGTCACCATGGTGGGGAAGCCCTTCGTGACCCTCACCCGCGAGGACATGGTCCTCACCTGCCGCCGGCTGGTGGGCGACAACGACGCCACCGGCCAGCTGGCCCACGCCACCTGCGAGGGGGACGTGAAGCTGGTTCGTGGCCCGCGGGTCGTCACCTGCGAGCGCGCCCAGTACGACCGCGACGCCGCCCGGGTCGTCTGCGAGGGAAACCCGCTGCTGCGCGATGGCGAAACCGAGGCCCGTGGCAAGCGGCTCACCTACCTGCTCGCCGCGGACGAGGTGCTGCTGGAGGAGGCGGTCCAGGCGACCGTCCCTTCGGAGCAGGTCGAGAAGGCGGCGCGCAAGCCGGCCGGAGCCGGGAAGTGAGCGGCCGGCTCCGTGCCGAGGGGCTGGTGAAGAGCTACCGCCACCGCCGGGTGGTGGACGGCATCTCCTTCCACGTCGAGCCGGGCGAGGTGGTCGGCCTGCTCGGCCCTAACGGCGCGGGCAAGTCGACCAGCTTCAACATGGTGGTGGGGCTGGTGACGCCCGACGCCGGCACGGTGCGGCTCGGCGACCAGGACCTGACGTCGCTGCCCATGCACCGCCGGGCGCGGCTGGGCATCGGCTACCTGCCGCAGGAGGCCTCGATCTTCCGCAAGCTGACGGTGCGGCAGAACTTCGAGGGGGTGCTGGAGGCGCTGGGCGCGGGGCGCAAGGAGCGGCGGGCCCGGGCCGACGCGCTGCTCGCCGAGTACCGGCTGGAGAAGGTGGCCGACGGGCTGGGCGAGACGCTCTCCGGCGGCGAGCGGCGCCGCGCCGAGGTGGCGCGCAGCCTTCTCTCCAACCCCAGGTTCATCCTCTTCGACGAGCCGTTCGCCGGCGTGGACCCCATCGCGGTGGGCGAGCTGCAGCGGCTCATCGGCTCCCTGCGCGACCAGGACATCGGCGTGCTCATCACCGACCACAACGTCCGGGAGGCGCTCGGCATCTGCGGCCGCGCCTACATCCTCTCGGCCGGGACCATCCTCGAGTCCGGGACCCCGGCCGAGATCGCCGGCAGCAGCAAGGCGCGCGCCGCCTACCTCGGGGAGAAGTTCCGCCTCGACGACACGTCACCGAGGGTGTGAGGAGCGGAATGGGCCTGGAGCTGAGACAGCACCTCAGGATGACGCAGCAGCTGGTGATGACGCCCCAGCTGCAGCAGGCCATCAAGCTCCTCCAGCTCTCGCGCATGGAGCTGGTCGATCTGGTCCGCACCGAGATGAACGAGAACCCGCTCCTCGACGGCGCCGACGACGGCGAGGAGCCGGTGGCCGAGCCGGGCTCCAGCCCGGCCGAGGAGCAGGCCGCCGAGTCGGCGCCCGCCGTCAAGGACAAGGACAGGTCGGAGGAGGTCAAGGGCGAGGAAGGCCGGAACGAGATCGACTGGGACCAGTACCTCGACCACTACCAGATGCAGGGCCACACCGCGCCGTCCAACCGCGGCATGGCCGACGAGGACCTGCCCGGCTTCGAGGCCACGCTCACCAGGAAGGGCGACCTCACCGACCACCTGGTCTGGCAGCTCCGGCTCTCCCACTTCACCGAGTCCGAGGAGCTGGTGGCGATGCTGATCATCGGCAACCTCGACCAGGACGGCTACTTCACCATGCCGGCCGTGGACGGCGAGAACGCCGACGAGGACGCCTCGCCGCGCGACCCGCTGGTGCGCGTCTCCTTCGAGTCGGGCGTGGGGCTGGAGAAGTGCGAGGAGGTGCTGAAGAAGGTCCAGGCCCTGGACCCCGTCGGCGTCGCCGCCCGCGACCTGCGCGAGTGCCTGTTGCTGCAGGTGCGCCACCTCAACGCCGACACGCCGGAGATCGTGGCCATCGTCGAGCGCCACCTGAAGCACCTCGAGTCGAAGAACTACCTGGCCATCGCCAAGGACCTGAAGTTGTCGATCGAGGAGGTGGTGAAGGCCGTCAAGTTCATCAGCCGCCTCGAGCCCAAGCCCGGCCGCGCCTTCACCGTCGAGGAGGCCCAGTACATCACCCCGGACGTCCAGGTGCACAAGATGGGCGACCGCTACGTCACCGTGCTCAACGACGACGGCCTCTCCAAGCTGCGCATCTCGGCCACCTACCGGGCCGCGCTCAAGAACGGGCAGGCCGGCAGCGCCAAGGACTACATCCAGGACAAGCTGCGCAGCGCGGTCTGGCTGATCCGGTCCATCCACCAGCGGCAGCGGACCATCTACAAGGTGACCGAGTCGATCGTGAAGTTCCAGCGCGACTTCCTCGACAAGGGGATCGCCTACCTGAAGCCGCTCATCCTCCGCGACGTCGCCGAGGACATCGGCATGCACGAGTCCACGGTGTCGCGCGTCACCACCAACAAGTACGTCCACACGCCGCAGGGGATCTACGAGCTGAAGTTCTTCTTCAACTCGGCCATCAACAAGACCGGCGGCGACGAGATCGCCAGCGAGGCGGTCAAGAACCACATCAAGCTGATCGTGGCCGCCGAGGACCAGAAGCACCCCCACTCCGACCAGCGGATCGTGGAGCTGCTGCAGGGGCAAGGCATCGAGATCGCGCGCCGGACGGTGGCCAAATACCGGGAGGTGCTGGGCATTCTACCCAGCTCCAAGCGGAAGAAGTACTTCTAGTTGGCCCCCTGTTATCATCTCATGCACATGCTGGTAGCGGGCAGCACCCACGGCCGCGACTCCTTCCACGCTCCAGCGGGCGCGAGGGTCGCGGCCGAAGCATGGCGGCTGTCGAAGGGCACCCACACAGGAGGCGGTCCATGCAGCTGAACATCACCTTCCGGCACCTGGAGCCCACCGAAGCACTCAAGGCGCACGTCAAGGGGCGGGTCGAGCACGTCCAGCGGTTCCTGGACCGTCCGACCGAGGCCCACGCCGTGCTCCACGTCGAGAACCTGGCCCACCATGCCGAGCTGACGGTGAAGGCCGGGCGGTTCCTCCTCCGCGGCACCGCCAAGACCAAGGACATGTACGCCTCCATCGACGAGGCGGCCGACAAGATCGAGCGGCAGCTCAAGAAGCACAAGTCGAAGCTGCACGACCACAAGGCCGGGCACGTCGAGGCGGTGCCGATCGAGGTGCGCCACGACGTCCTCGACATCTTCGACCACCCCGAACGACCCAGCCACCGGGTGGCCAAGAGCACCGTCTTCCAGGCCAAGGAGATGACCCTGGACGAGGCCATCCTCCAGCTCGACCTGCTGGGGAGCCAGTTCTTCGTCTTCCAGAACGCCGCGGATCGTGCCATCAACGTCCTGTACCGGAGGGAGGACGCCAGCCTCGGCCTGATCGAGGCCCGCGCCTCCTAGGGAAGGGGTAACCCAGGGTGAAGATCCAGGATTTCCTCCAACCGGGCGCGGTGCTGGCCGACCTCACCGGCCACACCGCCGCCGAGGTGCTGGCGGAGCTCTGCCGGCCCGTGGCGGAGGCCCACCGGCTGGACGCCGGCCAGCTGGTCCAGGTGCTGCTCGACCGCGAGAAGCTCGGCTCCACCGGCGTCGGCGACGGCGTGGCCATCCCGCACGGCAAGCTGGCCGGCCTGCCGGCGCTGGTGGCCAGCTTCGGGCGCGCGCCCGAAGGGGTCGAGTTCCGCGCCGCCGACGGCAAGCCGGCCAGGCTCTTCTTCGCCCTCTTCGCGCCGGGAAACTCGGCGGGGGCGCACCTGAAGGCGCTCTCGCGGGTGAGCCGGATCTTCCGGGTCCCGGCGTTCCGGGAGGCCATCCTCGCCGCGCCGTCGGCCGAGGCGATCCACCGGCTGATCCTGGCGGAAGACGGACCGGAATGACCCGGGCCCCGGGACGCCGGCGCGAAGGGCTGGCCGGGCCGGGCACCCCACCCCCCGGAGGAGGCCGTCTCCCGTGGCGACGAACCTGGTGAAGATCGACTGCTCCGGCATGCGCTGTCCCCAGCCCGTGTTGAAGCTCGCGGTGGAGAGGCTGGGCGCGTAGGCGCGTCAGACGCCGCACGGGAAGGCCCGTGTTGCGCGGCCTTGAGGCCGCGCGACTAATGCTTCACGCTGTGGAAGAGCCGGTTCCAGCGCGGTCCGTGCTCGCCCCAGGAGAAGAGCGCCATCCAGGCGCGCCCCTTGATCCGCCCCACCGGCACCGGTCCGAAGACCCGGCTGTCGGCGGAGTGATCACGGTGGTCCCCGGCGAGGAAGACGTGCCCCTCGGGCACCGCCTGGCGGATCACGTCGCCGCACGGCCGGCCGGGCGTGCAGTAGGTGTGGAAGACGTGGCCGTCGAGCTTCTCGACGAAGGCGGTGCAGGGCTCCTCCACCCAGCCTCCGCGCTCGGGCCGGTTCCAGTAGGTGCAGGGGCCCGGCACGGCCCGGCGCTCCACCGGCTCGCCGTTGACCGCCAGCCAGCCGTCGCGGATCTCGACCACGTCGCCGGCCACGCCGACCACCCGCTTGATCAGGTCGTCGGCGCCGGCGCCGCCGTTGGGGTTGAGGAGGACCACGATGTCGCCGCGCCTGGGCGAGGCCCACGTGAACTGGGCCGTGGAGGTGAAGGGGAGGCGAGCCCCGTAGGCCCACTTCTCCACCACCACGTAGTCGCCGATCTGAAGCGTCGGCAGCATGGAGCCGGAGGGGATGTAGACGGCCTCGAAGAGGAAGGTCCGGAAGGCCAGCACCGCGAGGATGGTGAAGACCCAGCCCTTCACCTCGCTCTTCAGCTTTTGACGATCCACGAGGCTAGCCGCTCCTATTCGGTCCGCATCGCCTCGACGGGGTCCAGCCTGGACGCCCGGGCAGCGGGGTAGATGCCGAAGAGCAGCCCGGCCCCGCACGCGGTGAAGAGGGAGAGTAACACCGCCCACGCCGGGATGCTCGTAGGAACCGACATCACCTCGCGCAGGCCGACCGCGACGCCGGCGCCTAGCAGCACCCCGAGCAGGCCGCCCAGCGCCGAGAGCGTCACCGCCTCGAAGAGGAACTGGGCCAGGATGCGGCCGCGCCGCGCCCCCAGCGCCTTGCGGACGCCGATCTCGCGGGTCCGCTCGGTCACCGAGACCAGCATGATGTTCATGATGCCGATGCCGCCGACCAGCAGCGCCAGGGCGCAGACTCCGAAGGTGGCCGCGCCGATCATGGAGATGAGCTGGTCGAGGGTCTCGGTGGCCGACTCGTTGGTGTAGTAGTCGAAGTCATTCTCGTCGCCGGGGGAGAGGCCGCGCAGCCGCCGCAGCCTGGTCACCACCTCGTCGATGGCCTTGGGCATGTCCTCCGGCGTGTTGGCCACCAGCGCCACGTTGTTGTTGGCGTTCCGGCCGAAGGCCACCTCGTAGGCCGGCCACGGCATCATCGCCCAGGCGTCCTTCGACCTGAGCCCCAGGATGCTGCCCTGCCGCTGGCCCACGCCGATCACCTCGAAGGGCACGCCGCGGAGCCGGACCTCCTCGCCCAGCGGCGAGCGGCCCGGGAAGAGCAGGTCGGCCACGTCTGGGCCCAGCACCACCACCCGGCGCCCCAGCGCCACGTCGCCGTCGGTGATGAACCGCCCGTCGGCGATGGCGACGCCGTTGGCCTCCAGGTAGTCGGGGAGCACCCCCCCCACCTCGACGTTCCGCCTGGTCGCCTTCTCCCGCGTGGCGACGATCTCGGGCCGGTTGGGGTACTCCTCGATGGAGACCAGCCTGACGTGCGGCAGGCCGCGCAGCCCCTCGCCCTGCTCGCGGGTGATGGGGCGGCGCTGCTCGTACTTGCGCCAGTCGCGGTGGCCGAAGGTGCCGGGGGCAGGCCACTTCTGCACCTGGAAGGTGCCGGGCCCGAGCATGGCGAAGTCGGTGGTCACCTTGAGCCGCAGCCCCTCGGTGAGCGACATCATCGCCACCACCGTGCCGGCGCCGATGACGATGCCGAGCAGCGTGAGCAGCGAGCGGAGCGGGTTGGCGCGCAGCGTGCCCAGCGCCATGGCGACGTTGTCGAGGAACCGGGTCATTCGTAGCGCAGCGCCTCCACCGGATCGAGGTTGGCGGCCCGCCAGGCCGGCCAGATGCCGAAGAGCAGCCCGACCGTGGCCGAGAAGCCGAGGCCGAGCGCCACCGCCCCCGGCGTCACGGCGGCCGCCAGCGGCGAGACCAGCGCCACCAGCACCGCCACGCCGAGGCCGAGCCCGGTGCCGACCGCGCCGCCCATGGCGGCCACCACCGACGACTCGATGAGGAACTGCATGAGGATGGTGCGCTTCCTCGCCCCCAGGGCGCGACGCACGCCGATCTCGCGGGTCCGTTCGGTCACCGAGACCAGCATGATGTTCATGATGCCGATGCCGCCGACGACGAGGGTGATGAGGCCGACGCCCACCGCCACGCCGTAGAGGGCGCCGGTGAGCTGGTCGTAGAGCTTGAGGAACTGGTCCTGCCGGTTGAGGGAGAAGTCGTCCGCCTTCTCCGGTGGCACCCGTCGCGCCCGGCGAATGATCCCGACCAGCTCGTCCTCCAGGGCCGGGAGGCGGCCCGGCGCCGAGGTGACCGCGATGGTGATGGAGCGCTTGCCGCCCATGTCGCGCAGGAAGGTGGTGAAGGGGATGGTGACGTTGGTGTCGAGGTCCATCCCCAGCATCCGGCCGCGCCGCGCCAGCACGCCGATGACGGTGAACGGGGCGCCGCGCACCCGAACCCGCTTCCCGAGCACCCGCTCCCAGGGCACGCCGGGGAAGAGCCGGTCGGCCACGTCCGCCCCCAGCACCACCACGCTTCGCGCCAGATCGACGTCGGACGGGCCGAGGAAGCGGCCGGCCGCCACGTTGCCGCCGCCGGTCTGCAGGTAGCGCTCGTTGGTGCCGGTGCAGCGGATGCCGGACAGTTCCTCGTCGCCGGCCGCCACGGTGACCGGCCGGCCGGCCATGGGGGCGACCGCCAGCGCCTCGACCGCCTCGCGCTCGATCGCCTCCAGCTCGGTGCGCCCCAGGTTCTTGCGGTTGCGCATGGTCCACCAGTCTTCGCCGGTGTTGATCCACTTCCACTTGTCCACGTAGAGCGTGTGGGCGCCGAGGTTGCCGATCTGCGAGGCGAAGCTCTGGTTGAGCCCCTGGATGATGGCGACGATGGCGATCACCGTCATCACCCCGATCACGATCCCCAGGGTGGTGAGGAACGACCGCAGCTGGTTGCCGGCCAGCGAGGAGAGGGCGATGCGGAGGCCCTCGATCCACTCCGACGCCGCTCGCTGGATGGCGCGCTTCATGGTCCACCCCGTGCCGGGAGCGCCGTCACGTTCCCACCGCCCTCGGGCCCTGCAGCGCCGCCACCTCGGCCCCGGGGCCGTCGCCCAGCACCCGGCCGTCCATCAGCTTGATGGCGCGGGGGCAGCGGGCCGCCAGCCTGGGCTCGTGGGTCACCAGGATGATGGTGTGGCCGCGGGCGTTGAGCTCGCCGAAGAGCCGCACGATCTCCTCGCCGGTCTGCGAGTCGAGGTTGCCGGTCGGCTCGTCGGCGAGCAGCAGCGAGGGTTCGCCCACCAGCGCGCGGGCGATGGCGACGCGCTGCCGCTGGCCGCCGGAGAGCTCGTTGGGCCGGTGGTGCATCCGGTTGGCCAGCCCCACCGAGCGCAGCGCCTGCTCGGCCGTGGCCCGCCGCTCCTTGCGGGAGACGCCGCGGTAGATGAGCGGCAACTCGACGTTGGCCAGCGCCGAGGCCCGCGGCAGGAGCTGGAAGGTCTGGAAGACGAAGCCGATCTCCTTGTTGCGCAGGTCGGCCAGCTGGTCGTCGGAGAGGGTCTCGACGTCGGCGCCGTTGAGCCGGTAGGTGCCGGAGGTGGCGGTGTCGAGGCAGCCGAGCAGGTTCATCAGCGTCGACTTGCCCGAGCCCGACTGGCCGACTATCGCCACCCACTCGCCGTGGCGGATGTCGAACGAGACGCCGTCGAGCGCGCGCACCGTCTCGCCGCCCACGAAGTAGTGGCGGGCCAGCCGGTCGATGGAGATGAGCGGCTCGTGGGTGTCGGTCACGGTGTCTTGGCCTTCCCCTGGCCGGCGCCGTCGCCCGGCTTGCCCGGCGTCTCGACGGTGACCTTCTTGCCGTCGGCGAGGTCGCGCGAGAGGACGCGGTACGGCCCGTCCACCACCACCTCGCCCTCCTTTACGCCGGAGACCAGCTCGATCTCGGTGTCGGAGGCCAGCCCGGTCTCCACCGGGCGCACCTTGGCCTCGCCGTTCACCACCACGAAGACCACCTTCTGCAGCTTCTCCTTGCGCGCCTTCCTGCCCGGCGCGGGGGGCTGCCGCGGTTGCGGCGCGGCCTTCTCCGGCGTCGCCCCCTGGGGCGCCAGGTCGCGCTCGTTGCGGACCGTCACCGCCTGGATGGGCACCACCACGGCGTCGGTGCGCGTGTCGGTGGAGACCGCCGCCTGCGCGCTCATGCCGGGCAACGCGCCGGTCACCTGGTCGGTGAGCGCGAGGCGGACCACGAAGGTGGTCACCTCCTGCTCGGTGCCGGCGTTCTTGATGGTGGCGTTCCTCGCCACCTCCACCACCCGGGCCTTGAACTTGCGGTCGGCGAAGGCGTCGATCTCGATCTCGGCCGGGTCGCCCTCCTTCACGTAGACCACCTCGTGCTCGCCCACCTCCATCTTCATCTCCATCCTGGAGAGGGTGGAGATGACCATCAGCACGTCCTCGGAGAAGTCGGAGCCACGCACGCGCTCGCCCACCTGCTTGAGCCGCTGGGTGACGATGCCGTCGATGGGCGCGGTGATGGTGGTGAGCGAGAACTGGTGGCGGGCCTCGCGCAGCGCGGCGTCGGCCTGGGCCAGCCGCTGCTCGGCGGCGGCGGCCTGGGCCCGGGCGCCGTCCAGCTCGGAGCGGGCCTTCTCGGCCTCGGCGGCGCTGGCGTTCTGGCTGGCCACCAGCGTCTCGACGCGGGCCAGCTCGGCCTTGAGCTGGACGACGCGGACGTGCTGCACCTCGGCCTCGGCGGCGGCGCTGTTGCGGGCCGCCTCCGACTGGTTGAGCTGGGCGCCGTACCGGCGGGCGTCGATGCGGCCCAGGACCTGGCCGCGGGTCACCTGGTCGCCCTCGCGGATCAGCAACTCGACGAGGTCGCCGGTGATGTTGGAGGAGAGCTTAACCTCGGTGGCGGCCTGCAGCTTGCCGCCGGCGGTGACGACGCGGGTGATGGACCCCTTGCGCGCCGCGGTGGCCTGCACCTTGACGGGCGGCTCCATCCTGGGCTTGAGCGAGGCGGCCACCACGCCGGCGATGGCCAGCACGAAGAGGCCGGTGAAGATCCGCTTGGGCCAGCTCATGCGGATGGCGGCGGTGGGCGGGGCGGGCGGGGTGTTCTGGGCGTCCATCTAGAGGGCTCCTCCGACCGCACGCGCCAGGTCGGCGGTGGCGACGGCGTGGTCGATGCGGGCTTGCACGAGCGAGAGCTCGGCCTGGGTGAACTTGAGGGAGGCGTCGCGGACCTCGAGCTGCGAGGCCAGGCCGGCCTCGAGCCGCTGCCGGGCCAGCGCCAGCGACTGCTCGGCGGCGGTCAGGTTGTCGGCGGAGAGGCCGACCTGGACGGCCAGCGCCACCACGGTCTGGCGGGCCGACGTCACCTCGCGGGCCACGCCGTCGGAGGTCTTGCCGGCGGTGGCGCGGACCTTCTCCCAGCTGGCCTCGGCGCGGGCCAGGCCCGCCTCGGTGGAGCGGCCGGCGAAGAGGTTCCAGGAGAGGACCAGCCCGATGCTGGCGTTGTAGTTGCGGGCCGGGTCGGCGAAGGTCCCGTCGGAGACGACGAGACCGGCGGCGTCCTTCCTGTCGAGCGCGTAGCGGCCGGAGCGGCTGTAGCTGGCCTGCGCGCTCAAGGTGGGCCAGTAGGCGAAGCGCGCGGCCGAGAGCGAGGCCTGGGCCGCCTCGACCTGGGCCTTGGCGGCGGCCAGCGACGGGCGGCGCTCGCGGGCGCGGGCCATGAGGACGTCGAGCGGCGGCGGTTCACCCGAGGGGATAGCGGGCCCTTCGACGCCGGCCGGGGCCACCACCTCGACGGCCACGTCGCCGGGCTGCCCCAGCGCCAGCGCCAGGTCGGCGCGCGCCTGCACCAGCCGGGTGCGCCCCTGCTCCACCTGGATCCGGTCGTTGCCGAGGTTGACCCGGGCGCTGTAGGTGTCGAGCTTCTGGGCGCGCCCGGCCGCGAAGAGGGCGTCGGCACGCTCCACCAGCTCGCCGCTCCGCCTGGCCGCCTTCTCCAGCACCTGCAGCGTGCGCTCGGCCTTGACCAGCTCGAAGAAGCGGCGGGTGACGTCGAAGGCGACGCCCAGGCGCGACTCGTCGTAGCCGCGCGCCGCGGCCCGCTCCGAGGCGCGCGCCTGCGACACCTTGCGGATGGCGGCCAGGTCGACGAGCGGCTGCGTGAGCTGCAGGCCGAAGGAGTAGGCCTCGTAGCCGATGGCGGCCGAGTTGAGCGGGATGAGCGTACCGGAGGTCGGGTCCACCACCTGGCCCCGGTTCGGCCCGTAGAACTGGTGGCCGGCGAAGCTGGTCAGGTCGAGCCGTGGCAGCACCCCTTGCCACGCGCCGAGCCCATCGGCCCCGGCCAGGCTGGCGTCGGCCCTGGCGATGTCGAGGTCGCGGCTCTGTCGGGCGGCCAGCGCCAGGGCGTCGTCGAGCGTGAGCGGCGCGGCGGTGGCGCCGAGCGGCACCGCGAGGGCGAGGGCGAGCAGGGTCAGGTTCATGGTCATCAGGCGCCCCAGGACATGCCGCGGGCGGCGGCCAGCGCGGCGGCGGGGGCGATGCGGAGGAGTACGACCTGGGCCAGCCAGAGGAGGCCGACCGCGACGGCGGCGCGCCGTGGCGAGGCGCCGGTGAGGCGGGCCATCCCCATCGTCACCAGCACCAGCGACCAGATGGCGAAGAGATCGAGGGAGGCGGCGGCGGCCAGGGCGACCGGCGAGAGCTGGGCGGGCAGGAAGGCGGCCAGGTTGGAGGGGAGCAGGCGCGTCATCGCCTCAAGATCGACCGGCGCCTTCAGGAAGATGGCCGGCAGCAGGAGCAGCGGCGACAGCAGCGCCGGCAGCAGGCCGTGGGCGGCCACCGCCAGGGTCCCCTTGAACGGCGGCGCGGTCCCGGCCACCTTGAAGGCGAGCCAGAGGAAGAGCGCGGCCGCCAGCACCGAGAAGGCCGGGGCGAAGGCCGAGCCGGCGTAGACGCCGATGCTCCCCACCTTGCGCGCCTGCTCGATGGCCGCCTCGCGCTGGAACGGGGTCAGCTCGGCGGCGGCCGGCCCAAGCTCCAGCTTCCGCGAGGCGGCCTTCTCGAAGTCGAGGCGGGGGACCGCGGCGGCGGCGAAGAGGATCGAGGCGGCGGTGGCGATGAGGATGGCCACCAGGCTTCGCCGGCGGGTCACGACGAGGTCGAGACCGCGGTTTGGCGCGGCGAGGACGGCCACGGCGGTGGCGCCGTCTTCACTCAGTTCGGTGCGGGTCATGGTCGGCTCGTGCCCCCCTACGTGTGGGGGCGAGGGCTATTTCGCCACCCGGTGCGGCGTTCCCCCTGGTGGTTGTACCGGAGAACAGTAGAGGCGTGACGCGGCTTCCCGTGACAGGGGAAAAAACCAGGAATTTCAGGGAGCCAATGGGGGCAAGGCGGCCAGGCGCGCCCTGCTGTCCGGCACCGCGAAAAACGCCAGTCCGGTCAAGGGGCGGGCGGAGGCCTTCCGCTGGTGTTCGACGAACAGGGCCAGCGGCTCCTCCACCACCCGCATCCGGCCGGGCGTGGAGTTGGCGTGGCGCACCCAGCGGCGCCCCTGCTTCACCACCACCAGTCCACCGTGGGTGACCCGCGTCACCTGGTCGAGCCGCTCCTCGCGGACCACCCAGACCACGGCGCCGTCGGGGAGGCGAGGCTCGACGGCCGCCAGGGCGGAGGGTGGGACCACCTCGGTGGCGAAGCGGCCGACGGGAAGCAGGTCGCCGGGGACGCCGGGGAGGCCCCGGCCGAGCCTGGCCAGCCTGGCCCAGCGGGCGCGGTCGTAGACGGTGGCCGCCTCGACCGCGGCGTCGCCGGCCAGCTCCCGAGAGATGGGCCGGACCCATCCCTTCTCCACGTTTCGTGGAATCCACTGCGAGAGCACCTCGTGGTCGCGGTCGGCGAGATCGACGGCCTGGCCGTAGCGGATGTCGTCGAGGGCGCGGCGCACCTCCTCCTCGCTCCGCCCGGCGCCCAGCGCCATGGCGGTCTCGACGAAGGTGACGCAGTCGAAGGCGTCGAGCCGGAAGCGCGGGTCCGGGTCGGGGCCATGCCCTTCGCCGAGCGGGCCGAGCCGGTAGCGGACCCCGAGCAGCGGCGCGGAGGCGGCGACGGCGCGCGGGCCACCAGCGGGCGCGTCGCTCGAGGCGGTGAGCAGGTCCGCCACCTGGCTCGTGGCGGGGCCGGCGGCGAGCAGCAGGGCGGCGGCGAGCGGGAGCATCAGTGGTTCGGGAATGATACCTCGCGGACACCTCGGTGCCCGACCCAATGGAGAACAGAGCGGCGCGTCGCACAATTCGCGTGACGACAACCCGTGCAACGATTTTTCCGGGACTGCAACACGCGGGTATCACGTGCGTTTTCCACGACACGGCGCTGTTGCATGGCGGATTCTGACGCGTCGCGGCTTGCGCAACTTTGGCAATTCGACGAACGATTTGCACCGAAGTCCGCGAAGCCCCCCCGAAGCCAACCCACGCCGCGCCCCCACATGCGGATGTCGGCGAGTCAGTTCAACGGAGGAACCCAGACGTGAATACCCTGCGCTCCCTGATGTCCGCCACGCTGCTCGCGCTCGCCTTTGCGGCGCCCAGCGTGCGCGCCGCCGATGAGACCCCCAATCCCTGGAAGTTCGAGTTCCACGGGTGGGTGACCGCCTCGATGTACTATCAGGACCAGGCCTTCGCCATCGGTCAAGGCCAGGGTCTGCTCTACTCGGCGCCCACCACGGCCAACCTGGCCGGCGGCTCCTGCACCCCGGCCGGCGCCTGCGCCAACCCGAAGTCGGCCAGCCTGCTCTCGGGCGACATCCGCAACTCCCGCTTCGCCTTCTCGATGGCCGGCCCGAAGGTCTTCAGCGGCGCCGCCCAGCCCCGCGCCTACCTCGAGTTCGACCTCTTCGGCCCGAACGGCGCCGGCGCCTTCGGCTCCGAGCAGAACCTCCCCCGCATCCGGGTGGCCATCGTCGAGCTGAAGCTCGGCAACACCAACATCCAGGTCGGCCAGCAGAACCAGCTGGTGGTCACCCAGATCCCCGGCTCGCTCGCCCACATCGCCAACCCGGTCAGCTACGGCGCCGGCACCATCGCCTGGCGCACCCCTGGCGTCCGCGTCACGCAGACCATCCCCCTCGACAGCATGAAGCTGGAGCTGGCGGCCGAGGCGGTCAAGAACAAGTGGTCCAACGAGGTGGCCAACGCGCTGACCGGCGGCGCCACCACCCCGGCCGGCATCGGCCTCGGCGAGGCCTCGGGCATGCCCATGTTCCAGGCCCGCGCCATGCTCGACGGCAAGGCTGGTCCGGTGACCTTCAACGCCTACCTGGTCGGCATCTACCAGAGCCTGGATCTCAAC
This sequence comes from Myxococcales bacterium, assembly GCA_021806645.1. GTDB lineage: Bacteria > Myxococcota > Myxococcia > Myxococcales > Anaeromyxobacteraceae > JADKCZ01. Next base: position 121,159 of record JAJZQX010000002.1, read on the forward strand.
GGCTTCGGTGACGGCCAGGCTCTCCCGGCCTGGGCGGCTGGCAAGACCTCCGCCTCGGGTACCACCTTCGAGGTGGGCGGCAAGCTCGTCTTCGCCCCGGTGGCCCTCTCCGGCAACTACTACTCGGGCAAGCTGACCGGCAACATGCTCGGCTCGCTGCTGGTGTTCGGCGACGTCAAGGACTCGGGCTACTGGGTCCAGCTGGCCGGCAACATCACCAAGGAGCTGTCGCTCAACATCGACTACGGCGCGGCGACCCCGGACAAGGCCGACATGCGCCGCATCGCCGGTAACGCCACCCGCCTCGCCAACAACTTCGTCGGCGGCATGCTGAAGTACCAGGACGGCGGCTACGCCCTGGGCGTCGAGTACTGGCAGTACACGACCACCTACTCGACCTCGGCCACCACGTCGACCGATACCTCGGCGATGCAGGTGATCGCCACCGCCGGCTACTTCTTCTAGCCGCCGGTTCGCCTCATCCGGAACCCCGGTCCCGCTCGCGCGGGGCCGGGGTTTCGCTTGTGGTGGCCTAGAGCATCACCTTGTGCGGCAGCGACTCGCGCCAGCCGCTCGGCGTGATGACCGTGTAGTTGAGCTTGCGCTGCAGCTCCTTCACCGTCTGGCTCCCGGCGTAGGTGAGGCCGGAGCGGAGCCCGCCCACCAGGTCGGCGATGATCCGGTCCTCGTCCTCGCGGTAGGGGACGGTGGTGGAGATCCCCTCGGCGGTCTTCCACTCGGCGATGCCGCCCAGGTGGTCGTCGGCCACCTCGCGGCTGGCCATGCCGCGGTAGTTCTTCACCCAGTTTCCCTCGGCGTCCTTCACCTTCTCGCCGGGGGTGGGGCGCGTCCCCGCCAGCATCCCGCCGATCATCACGAAGTCGGCGCCGAAGGCGAGCGCCTTGACCAGGTCGCCGGCGTAGCGGATGCCGCCGTCGGCGACGATGGAGCGGTCGCAGCGGGCGCAGTCCTGGATGGCGGTGAGCTGCGGCACGCCGTGGCCGGTCTTGAGCCGCGTGGTGCAGACGCTCCCCGGCCCGATGCCCACCTTGACGATGTCGGCCCCCACCGAGGCCAGGTAGTCGGCCCCGGCGTAGGTGGCCACGTTGCCGGCCATCAGGCAGGCGTTGGGCAGCAGCTCGCGCAGCCGCTTGAGCGTCTTGCCGACGTAGCGGGCGTGGCCGTGGGCCACGTCCACCACGAAGTACTCGGCGCCGGCGTCGCGCAGCGCCTCGGCCCGCTGCAGCTCCTCGTCGGAGGTGCCCACCGAGACGAAGACCTTCACGGTGCAGCGCTTGAACTCGGCCACGTTCCGCTCGACCGAGGTGAAGCGGTGGAGCACGCCGATGCCCCCCTTGCCGCCGATGAAGTTGGCCATCGCCGACTCGGTGACGGTGTCCATGTTGGCGGTCATGACGGGCAGCTGGAGGGTGAGCTTGCCGCTCCGGTCGGTGACCGTGGTGTCCACGTCCTGGCGCGACAGGTAGTGGTTGTAGGCGGGGACCAGCAGGACGTCGTCGAAGGTGAAGGCTTCGCGCATGGGAGGAGCTCCTGGCGGGACGGGTCCTAGCGGGCGGACGGGGCCGCGTAGAGATCGAGGACGCGGTCGAGGGTGCGGCGGCAGACGGCGCAGAAGGGGACGGGGTCGCGGGAGAACATGATGCAGTCAGCCTGGGGACGGAAGGTGCCGGCCGGCTCGTAGTTGGCCCCCTCGAACGCGCCCACCGGCCCGTTGAACGGCGAGAGCAGCGCCGTCTCCTCCTTCTGCTGCTGCGTGAAGAGCGCGTCCATCTCGCGCTCCGGCCCGTTCCGCTTGCGGATGGCCTTGCGCTGCTCCTGGATCTCCCTGGCCCGCGCCGTGAACCGGTCCCTGGGCCACGGGGTGGGCAGCGGCGTGCCGGGCTGGATCAGGTCGGCCCACTTGGCCGCCTTGGGGTCGTGGGTGACGTTGGCCTCCCACGGCTCGACCCGCCCCTGGGCCGGCAGGTAGGCGGTGTCGCTGGTGAAGTACTCGTCGGCCAGCGCCGCCACCGAGTGGCCCAGCTCGTGGACGAAGATGTACTCGGCCCACCTCGAGCGGGCCGCCACCGTCGCGTAGAGGTTGAAGATGCCGCCGCCGCCGTAGGTGTCGCCGTTCACGAGGATGGCCAGCGCGTCGTACGGCGCGAAGGAGGCCACGTCGCGCAGCGAGCGGTTCTCGAAGCTCAAGACGTACCGCTCCGAGCCGAAGGCGTCGTAGGTGGCGCCGACGCGGCTGCGCCGGTGGACGCCGGTGGAGGGGCGCGAGACGCCCGGCTGGTCGGACGGTGGGCAGAGCCCCCAGACGTTGACGTCGCCCTGCCGCGACCTCCACGGCTCGGCGTGGAAGAGCGCCTTCACGAGCCGGCGCGCGTCGGCCTCGAAGCGGCCCCGCTCGGCGGCCGTGTACCCGTCGCCGACGAGCAGCAGGTCGAACTTCCGAGCCGGCGGGCCGCTCCGCCGCAGCGCCAGGAGCGGACCCGGCGAGGGTGGCGGGGCGTCGTCGGCGAACTGGTTGGCGGGATCGACCAGCAGCGTCCAGGCCTCGCGGAAGGACTGGTCGGGCGCCCGCTTCTTCAGGACCAGCTTGACCGGCGCGGAGGGGGCGGGGAAGCGGACCGACTCGGAGAAGGTGCGGGCGGCGCCGCGCGCCTCGTCGGTGGTCTCCCACTCGCCGAAGATGGAGGCGAAGCCGCGGGAGTAGAGGAGCTCGTCGCTCCTCGCGTCGCGGACCTCGAAGAGGTACTTGCCGAGGCCGAGGTCGTCCACGGCCCGGTCCAGCCGGCCCGGGAACGGCAGCGGCTCCAGCACCAGCCGATCCAGCGAGAAGGTCTCGGTGGTGGCGGTGCCGGTGTGGAAGTAGTCGACGCGGAAGGTGCGTGGGGCCGGTGGCGAGGCGGTGAAGGCGAGGGCCACGGCGAGGGCGGGCAGGAAGGTCATGGGTTCCGGTCATACCGCGCTGCGACCGACTCGGCACGGGCGAGTACCGCTTTAGGACGGGGAGCCCCTCGGGGGCGGTACAGGCCATGCTGTTGCGCCACACCCTGCGGGCGATCTAGCCTTCTCCCACGATGCCTCCGCTTCCGCCAGATCGCCCCAGGACCCCTCGCAAGCCGCCTGAGGAGTTGCTGCCGTTCAAGCCGTGGATGCTGGCGCTGGCCGTCTTCGTGGCCTGCGCCCTCGGCGTCGCCATCATGGAAGACCTGCGGTCGCCGAGCGACATGTGGGCCCAGAACGGCGCCCTGCATCGTCGCTAGCGGGCCTGGGCTTCCTCGGGCTTCCGCAGCCCGTACCGCTCCAGATCGAGGCAGGCGCCGGCCACGTCGCCGTCGCAGGCGCGGCGCAGGAGCGTGGTGGCCCGCGGCCGGTCGGCCGGGACGCCCCCGCCGGCCCAGAGCAGGATGGCGAGATCGTGGCAGGCGGTGAGCCGGCCGGCGGCGCAGGCCCGCTCGTAGAAGCGCTCCGCCAGCGCCCCGTTGCCGGTCACCAGCACTCCCTCCTGATGCGTCCGCCCGGCCCGGTGGCAGGCCTCGGCCTGCCCGCCCGCGCAGAGCCGCTCGAGCAGCGGCAACGGCGGGTCGCCCTCGAGCAGCGCGGCGGCGCCACCCGGAAGGTCGGCCGCGGCGGCGAGGCAGGGCCCGGTGCCGAGCGCGCCGCAATGGGCGACGAGGAGGGACCGGCCACGCGCCACGTCGCGGACCACCCCCTCGCCACGCAGCAGGGCGCTGGCGAGCCGGGCGCACCCCTCGCCCGAGCCGAGCGCGCAGCCACGCTGGTACCGCTCGGCGGCCCGATCCAGGTATAGGGGGTCGGCCGCCCCGGTGCGCCGGACGTTCCCGGCCTCGGTGCAGGCCGCGGCGTCGCCCAGCGCACAGCCGCGCTCCAGCAGGCCGAGCCTCTTCACGCCGCTCCCGGCGCCGGAGAGCCGCGCCAGCAGCAGGCAGCCGCCGCCGTCGCCGAGGTCGCAGGCGCGCTCCAGCAGCCCGCGCCGCGAGGCCGGCTCCTCCATCAACTCAGCCAGGTCGAGGCAGGCGCCACCCGAGCGCTCGGCGCAACCCTCGCCGAGCAGCGCGCGACGCCGGGCCGGATCGGTGCGCCGGTTCGCCAGCCGGTGACAGGCCTCACCGTAGCCGGCCTGGCAGCCGCGGTCGAGGAGCCGGTCGGCCCTCGCCGGATCGGGCGCCACCCCGTCGCCGGCCAGCAACAGCTCGGCCAGCGCGCCGCAGGCCCGCCCCACGCTCCCGGCGCAGGCGTCGTCGAGCAGCCGCACGCAGGTGGCGTCGTCGGCCCGGTCGGGAGGAGGCCCGCCCAGCACGCTGAACCGGTCGCACGGCCCGGTCGAGGCGGCGGCCAGGAGGGCCGAGAGGAGCGAGGCAAGAAGCACGGAGCGGCCTAGTCTAAGCCAAGGCCGGCCCCGGGGCACCCAGGCGGCGGTTGACTCGCCACGCCCGGCGGAGTGACAACCGGGGCATGCGCTCCGACACCATCAAGAAGGGGTTCGAGCGGGCCCCCCACCGAAGCCTGCTCCGCGCCGTCGGCCTGAAGGACGAGGACTTCGACAAGCCCTTCATCGGCATCGCCAACAGCCACATCGACATCATCCCCGGCCACTTCTACCTGCAGGAGTACGGCCGGATCGCCAAGGACGAGATCCGCAAGGCGGGCGGCGTCCCCTTCGAGTTCAACACCATCGGCGTGGACGACGGCATCGCCATGGGGCACGGCGGCATGAAGTACTCGCTGCCCTCGCGCGAGCTGATCGCCGACTCGGTGGAGACGGTGATGGAGGCGCACCAGCTCGACGCGCTCCTCTGCATCCCCAACTGCGACAAGATCGTCCCGGGGATGGTGATGGGGGCGCTGCGCGTGGACGTGCCGACCGTCTTCTGCTCGGGCGGGCCCATGAAGTCCGGGACGCTGGAGGACGGCACCTCCATCGATCTCAGCACCGCCTTCGAGGCGGTGGCGAAGCGGGCCCAGGGGAAGATGACCGACGAGGAGCTCTACGAGATCGAGTGCAAGGCCTGCCCCTCGGGCGGCTCCTGCTCCGGGATGTTCACCGCCAACTCGATGAACGTGCTCTGCGAGGCCATGGGGATCGCGCTGCCCGGCAACGGCACGGTGCTGGCGCGAACCCCCGAGCGCGAGGCGCTGGTCCGCCGCGCCGCGCGCCGCACCGTCGAGATCGCCCTCGAGCCCGGGTTCAAGCTGCGCAACATCCTGAACCGCGACGCCGTCCAGAACGCCATCGTGGTGGACATGGCCATGGGCGGCTCCTCCAACACCATCCTCCACCTGCTGGCCATCGCCCGCGAGGCGGGCGTGAAGCTCGGCCTGGAGGACATCGAGGCGGTGGCGGCCCGGGTGGCCCACGTGGCCAAGATCGCCCCGTCGCTCTCCACCGTGCACATCGAGGACGTGCACCTGGCCGGCGGCGTCGGCGCGGTGCTGAAGGAGATCGCCCGGCGCGGCGACGTGGTGAGGACCGGCGCCATGACCGTGACCGGCGAGACCATCGGCGAGCGGATCGCGCGGGCCGAGGTGAAGGACCGCGCCGTCATCCACGACCTCGAGCACGCCTACAGCCCGGTGGGCGGCATAGCCGTCCTCTTCGGCAACCTGGCCACCGAGGGGGCGGTGGTCAAGACCGCCGGCATCGAGCCGGGGATGCGGAAGTTCACCGGGAAGGCGGTCTGCTTCGACTCCCAGGACGACGCCATCACCGGGATCATGGGCGGCCGGGTCAAGTCGGGCGACTTCGTGGTGATCCGCTACGAGGGGCCGAAGGGCGGGCCGGGCATGCAGGAGATGCTCTCCCCCACCGCGCTCATCATGGGGATGGGGCTGGGCGACTCGGTCGGCCTGGTCACCGACGGCCGCTTCTCCGGCGCCACCCGCGGCGCTTGCGTCGGCCACGTCTCGCCCGAGGCGGCCGAGGGCGGCGCCATCGCGCTGGTCCGCGACGGCGACCCCATCACCATCGACGTGGAGGCCCGCGCCCTCACGCTGGGGGTCTCCGACGCCGAGCTGGCCAGCCGGCGCGCCGCCTGGAAGGCGCCGAAGAGGGAGATCCGCTCGAAGTGGCTGCGGCGCTACGCGGCGCAGGTCACCAACGCGTCGAACGGCGCGGTGCTGGAGCCGTAGGCGGGACGGGGCCGAGTGGGGCGGGCGGTGCCGCGAAGCCGAGCGAAAGGCGTAGCGAGGGGTGGCGTTGGCGGGGTGGGTCAGAAGCGATTCAGTTACTGAACCACACCCGCAGTACGCGTAGTCGATTTCCTTCGTCTTTGCGCCATCTTGGGCAGCAGATGCAGCGCGTACCCAGAGTCACTTCGGGTGCCCGAAGTGACCCTGGGTCCGTGTATCGAGGCACCCCCACGCGGCCCGCCGCCCGCCAGCCCCGCCCGCCGCCCTGCACTCCCTTGGCAACGCCGCCCCTCACCTCCGCGCGAACCTGGCCGCCGGACCCACGCCCTCGGCGCGCGCCCGCCCGCTGGCGGCGAGGTGCTCGAGCAGCAGGAAGACCGCCTCGACGTCGTCGGGCGTTCCTGCCGCCGCGGCGATGGCGGGGGCGTCGCGAGGCTCGGGCGTGAGCGCCGCCAGCACCTTCCCCTGCAGGGTGAGCAGCGCCGTGGCCGCCTTCTTGCCCGCCTCGACGCCGGGCTGGTGGTAGGCGTTGACGCCGATGAGCGAGGCGTAGAGCCCGACCGCCCGCTCGAAGAGGGCGATGAGCGCCCCCACGGTGCGGGCGTCGACCCGCGGCACGGTTAGAGTGAGAGACGCACGCCCGTTCTCGAAGAGCGCCGCGCGCGTGCCCAGCAGCAGGCCGTGCAGGTAGTCGCCGGCGGTGACGCCGGGCTCCACCTCGAGCGGCTCGCCGCCCGGCTCGAGCACCCGCACGAAGGTGGCGAAGAAGCCGGGGAGGCCGTCCCGGAGCTGCTGCACGTAGGCGTGCTGGTCGGTGGAGCCCTTGTTGCCGTAGACGGTGAGCCCCTGGTCGACCCGGTGGCCCGTGAGGTCGAGCCGCTTGCCGAGCGACTCCATGACCAGCTGCTGCAGGTAGCGGGAGAGGAGCAGCAGCGAGTCCTTGTAGGGCAGCACCACCATGGCCTTGCCGCCCACGCCGCCGGTGGCCTGGTACCAGCTGAGCGCCAGCAGCGCCGCCGGGTTGCGGAAGGCGTCGGCGATCCGCGTGGCCTCGTCCATGCCGGCGGCCCCGCCCAGCAGCCCGTCGATGTCGAGCCCTTGCAGCGCCGCGGGGAGCAGCCCGACCACCGAGAGCTCGCTGGTCCGGCCGCCGACCCAGTCCCACATGGGGAAGCGGGCCAGCCAGCCGTCGGCCTCGGCGCGACGGTCGAGCGCCGAGCCGGCCTGGGTGACGGCCACGGCGTGGCGCGCGAAGGAGAGGCCGGCGAGCCGGAAGGCCGCCGCGACCGCCAGCATGCCGTTGCGCGTCTCGGGTGTTCCGCCGCTCTTGGAGGTGATCACCACCAGCGTCTCGCCGAGCGCGGGGCCGAGCCGGGCCAGCACCCGGGCGAAGCCGTCGGGGTCGGTGTTGTCGAGGAAATGGGGAGCTAGCTGGTCGCGCCCGGGTTGGCCGAGCGCCTCGGCCACGAACATGGGGCCGAGCGCCGAGCCTCCGATGCCGACGCAGAGCAGCCGCGTGAAGCGGGCCGCCTTCTCCGGCCTCACCCGGGCGGCGTGGACGTCGCCGGCGAACTTCTTCACCGCGGCCAGGGCCGCTTCGATGGCCGCGCGCAGCTCCGCGCCCGGCGCCAGCGCCGGTGCCCGCAGCCAGTAGTGGCCGACCATCCGCTGCTCGTCGGGGTTGGCGATGGCGCCGCCCTCCAGCGCCTTCATGGCGGCGAAGGCCCGGGCCAGGGGCGCGGCGAGCCTGGCCAGGAAGGGCTCGTCGAGCTCCATCCGGCTGGCGTCGATCGAGAACCCGAGGGCGGGCAGGTCGCAGCGGAGGCGGCGGAAGCGATCCCAGTGATCCGAGCTGGTCATGCCGCCCAGTCTAGACTAGGTCCGCACCCAGGCCGCCGCGAAGAACCCATCGGTCCCATGCCGGTGCGGGAAGGTCCGCAGGAAGCCGTTGGCATCCAGCACCTCGGCCGGCGCCGCCGGGGCCACGCGGAGCCAGCCCGGCTCGGCCGCCTCGAAGGCCAGCGCGACTGCCTCGTTCTCCTCGCGCCGGAAGGTGCAGGTGGCGTAGACCAGCCTGCCGCCCCGCCGCACCCCCGACGCCGCGTCGCGCAGCAGCGAGAGCTGGAGCGGCGGGAGCGCGGCGAAGCCGGCCGGGTCGATCCGCCAGCGCAGGTCAGGGCCGCGCCGCAGCGGCCCCAGCTCGGAGCATGGCGCGTCGACCAGCGCCCCGTCGAGCTGGAGCGACGGGGTCGGGCCGGGGCCGAGCCGCTCCACCATGCCGGTGGCGCCGGCGCGGGCGGCCCGCTCGGAGAGCCGCCGGAGCCGGCTCTCGTCGGCGTCGCTGGCGAAGACCCGGCCGTCCGGCCCGACCGCCCCGGCCAGCGCCAGGGTCTTGCCGCCGGCGCCGGCGCAGCGGTCGAGCACCCGGTCCCCCCGGCGGGCGCCGAGCGCCAGCGCGAGCAGCTGGCTCCCCTCGTCCTGGACCTCGCAGCGGCCGTCACGCCAGGCGGCGAGGCCGCGGACGTTGACGCGTGGTGAAGTGACCACCAGGCCGTCGGGAGCCAGCGACGACGGGCGCGTCGGCACCCCCTCGGCGGCCAGGGCCGAGGCGAGCGCGGTGCGGTCGCAGCGCAGCCGGTTGGCCCGCAGCGCCACCGGGCCGGGGAGATTGAGGGCGTCGGCCAGCGCCTCCGCCCCGGCGCCGGAGGCGCGGACCAGCTCGGCGGCCAGCCAGTCGGGCAGCGAGGCCCGGACGGCCAGCGGCTCCGGCGGCGGGAGCGGCGGCGGCAGGGCCGAGGCCGGGAGCCCGGCCAGCTCGGCGGCGTCGCCCCGGCCGGCCAGCTCGCGCAGCAACAGCGCCAGCAAGAGGCGCGGCGAACCGGGCGCCTCCCCGGCGGCGTGCCGCAGCCGGCGCCGCCAGAGCCCGACGCCGAAGATGGCCTCGGCGCAGGCCGCCCGCCCGCGGGCGTCGAGGCCGCGGTGCGCGCGCAGGAACCGATCGACGAGCGACTCGGCCGGGGCGCCGGAGAGGACCCCGGCCAGCGCCGGCTCCAGCTCGGCGGCCAGCCCGGCCAGCGCCTCGAAGGGCACCCCGCGGAGCCTGGACTCCGAGTTCATCCCCGCGGGACGCTGGCCACCGCCGCCACGGCGGCGCGCAGCTGGGCCAGCGTGAACGGCTTCTCCAGCCGGGCGTTCGGGACGCACTCGAGGAAATCGGCGGCCTCCGGCGTGAAGGCGCCGCCGGTGAGGAAGACCATCCGGGCGGCGCTGGCCGGGGCCGCCGCCACGAGCCGCTCGTAGAGCGCCATGCCGGTCATCTCCGGCATCATCAGGTCGCAGAGGATGGTGTCGAAGCGGCCCGCCTCCAGCAACGCCAGGGCCTCGGCCGCGCTGCCGACGAAGACCACGCGGTGTGGCGGCACCAGCATCCGGCTGATGGCGCGCCCCACCATCGGCTCGTCGTCGATGACGAGGATGTCCCTGCCGCCGGCCGGCGTGGGCGTCGCCGCCGGCCATGTGGTGGGCGGCGGGGCGCTCGCCGACCCGGGCGCCTCCGGTGACGGCGTCACCGCCGGGCGGGCCGGCAGTGGCAGCATCGCCCCCGGGGTGATGAGCGGCCTCACCGGCGCCGACGCGCCGTGCATCGCCGGCAGGAGCACGGTGAAGATCGAGCCGCCGCCCGGCTCGCTGCGCACCGCCACCTCGCCGCCGAGGTCGGCGACGATCCCGTGGACGATGGCCAGTCCCAGCCCGAGCCCCTTGCCGACGGGGCGCGTGGTGAAGAAGGGGTCGAAGATGCGCGGCAGCACCTCGGCCGGGATGCCGGCACCGGTGTCGGCGATCTCGATCTGGACGCGGCCGTCGGGTGCCACCGCGGTGGTGGCCTGGACCAGGTGCCGCTCGGGGTTCCCGGGAGGGATGGCCTGGGCCGCGTTGGCCAGCAGGTTGAGGAAGACCTGGCCGATCCGATGGGCATTGCCCAGCACCGGCGGCACCGGCCCCAGCTCCAGCGAGAGCTGGGCGCGCTGGCGGATCTCCGTCTGCGCCAGCGTGACGGCGCTCTGGAGCGCCCGGCGAACGTCCACCTCGGTCCGATCGGCGTTGCCGGCGCGGGAGAAGGTGCGCAGGTCGCGGACGATCTGCGCGACCCGGGCGGCCCCGCCGCGCGCGTCCTCGAGCGCCCTGCGGAGCTCCACGAGGTCCGCGGGGAACGGGTCGAGGTGGGAGAGGACGAAGTCCACGTTGGCGGTCACGTAGGAGAGCGGGTTGTTGACCTCGTGGGCCACACCGGACGAGAGCGTGGCCACCGACGCCATCCGGTCGGCCAGCTGCAGCTGCAGCTCCAGGCGCCGCCGATCGGTGATGTCGCGGACGATGGCCTGGCGGTGGACCGCCCCGTCGATCTCGGCGGCGCGAACCGAGACCTCCACCGGGAAGGTGGAGCCGTCCTTGCGACGGAAGCGCGTCTCGAAGAGGCCGGCGTCGGACTCGAACGGCTCGCCCGCGCGACCGGCCGCCTCCTCCAGCTTGGCCGGATCGCGCAGGTCGCGGACGTTGAGCCGGAGCGCCTCCTCGCGGGTGTGGCCGAGCAGCTCGCAGAACCGGTCGTTGACGTCGACCACCTGGCCGCTCCCGTCCGCGAGCAGGATGATGTCGTTGGCATGGCGCGCCAGCAGCTCGGCGCGCCGCAGGCGGCTGGCCAGCTCGGTGGCGGCGCGGCCGGCGGGCGATCGGGCGCCGGTTCGCCGCCACCACCACCAGGAGGCGGCGAGCGCGCCGAGGAGCGCGCCCAGGGCGAGGGCGATGGTGGTCGGGGGAACGTCGGTCACGGAGGGAGTCTAGCAGGTGACCACGGCCCGGATGTGACAGTGCCGGGTCACGGTCCGCGAGGTACCATGCCGGGGTGACCATCCTGCTCTACGTGCTCGGCGTGCTGGCCCTGCTGGCCGGGCTGGCCGGCGTGGTGGTCCCGGTGCTGCCGGGGGCCGTGGCGCTCTGGGGCGGCGTCTGGCTGGTGGCGTGGGCCGGCGGCTTCCAGCTCGTCGGCGCGCCGACGCTCACCGTCACCGGGGTGCTGGCGCTGCTCATCCTGGCCGCCGACTGGGTGGCCTCGGCGCTCGGGGCCAAGGCCTTCGGCGCCTCCCGCTGGGCGGTGATCGGGGCCACGCTCGGGTTGCTGGTCGGCCTGTTCCTCGGACCGGTCGGGATCGTGCTCGGGCCGGTGGTCGGCGCGGTGGCGCTGGAGCTCTGGAAGGACCCCAACCTGGCCAAGGCCCTCAAGGCCGGAGTGGGGACGCTGGTCGGCTTCCTGGTGGGGAGCGTGGTGAAGGTGATCCTGGCCTTCCTGCTCGTGGGCGCGCTCCTGGTCGGCCTCATGGTCCCGTAGGGCGCTTCCGGGCTTGCGCCGGGCCGAGCGACCGGGCAGAAGCTCGGACAACCATGAAGCCCTGGGAGACGGTAGAGAAGGCGCGGGCGCCGGACGGCACCGAGCTGGTGCTGGCCCACCGTGACGGCGAGTGGGTGGTCCGCTATGGCGGCAAGGTGCTGATGTCGAGCCGGCAGCACGGCTCGGAGGACGCGCTGGCCGAGCTGGCGCTCAAGAAGGCCCGTCACCGGCGCGCGGTCCTGGTGGGCGGCATGGGGCTCGGGTTCACGGCGCGCGCCGCGCTGGAGCGGATACCCACCGACGCCAAGGTGGTGATCGCCGAGCTGACCCCGGCGCTGGTTGACTGGAACCGGCGGCTGGTCGGCAAGCTGGCGGGGCGGCCGCTCGACGACCGGCGCTGCAAGGTCCACGTCGGCGACGTGATGGACCGGATCGCCGAGGCGCGCGGGGCCTACGACGCCATCCTGCTCGACGTGGACAACGGCCCGGGCTCGATGGTCCACGAGGACAACCACCGGCTCTACGGCCACCACGGCATCGCCGCCTGCCGGGTGGCGCTGGCCGAGGGGGGCGTGCTGGCGGTCTGGAGCGCCCACCAGGACGAGGCCTACCTGCGCCGGCTGCAGCGCGGCGGCTTCGAGGCGACCGCGCGCGTGGTGCCGGCGCGCGGCGCGGCGGGCGGGCTTAAGCACGTCCTCTTCGTCGCCGTGAAGGACGCGCCGGCGCGGCGCGGCTCCGGCGGCCGGACCCGCGCCGGCCGGGGCCAGGGAGTTGATCGGCGGCGCTGATCGGATAGGGTTGGCGGGATGCGCCAGCGCCGAACCCGCCTCGTCGCCCTCGCCGCGGCCGTCCTCCCGTGGCTGGCCGCCGCGGCCGAGCCCGCCTCGGCCGTTCCCAACGACTCGCTGCAGCTGGTGGTGATCGTCACCAGCGGCTGGGACGCCACCGCCGCCACGCTGCTGCGCTTCGAGCGGGCCGCCCCCGGGGGCGACTGGCTGCCGGTGGGGATCGCCAAGCGCGGGGTGGTGGGGCGCACCGGCATGGCCTGGGGGCGGGGCCTCCAGCGCGAGGGGATGGAGGGGGCGGAGAAGTACGAGGGGGACGGGTCCACGCCGGCGGGCGTCTTCCGCATCAGCTCGGCCTTCGGGACCGCGGCCCGAAAGGCCGACGTCGCCTTCACCGTGGCCCGGCCCGGGCTGGTCTGCGTCACCGACAAGACCAGCCCGCACTACAACGAGGTGGTGGACCTGGCCAAGTTGCCGATGAGCTGGGACACCGACGAGCCGCTGCTCGGCGTGGACGACAGCTACCAGCTGGCGGTGGTGATCGACCAGAACCCACCGCCGATCGTGGCGGGCCGCGGGGCCTGCATCTTCATCCACTCCTGGAAGGGGCTCGGCAAGCCCACCACCGGCGGGGTGGCCACCACCAGCGACGCCGTCGAGAGCCTGGTGGACTGGCTGGACGCCCAGGCCAGGCCGGTGGCGGTGGTGCTGCCGTGGGACGAGTACCGCAAGCGCCAGAAGCCCTGGTCGCTCCCGCTCCTCCAGAGGCCCTAGCCCCGGGGCCCCGGCGCGGCCCGGGCCGGCGCCGCGGCTTGACCCGGCGGCGCCGGGCGTGCGAGATCGCGCCCCCTTGATCCGCTTCGATTCCATCTCCATGCAGCACGGCCAGCAGGTCCTCTTCCTGGAGGCCTCGGCCGTGGTCCACCGCGGCGAGAAGGTCGGGCTGGTCGGCCCCAACGGCGCCGGCAAGTCCACGCTCTTCCGCCTGGTGATGCGGGAGGAGGAGCCGGACGAGGGGCAGGTCTCCATCGACCGCGGCGTCACCGTCGGCCACTTCTCCCAGGACGTCGGCGAGATGAGCGGCCGCTCGGCGGTGGCCGAGACCATGGACGGCGCCGGCCCGGTCTCCGCGGTGGCGGCCGAGCTGCACGAGCTGGAGCACGCCCTGGCGGACCCGGCCCGGGCCGGCGAGCTGGAGGCGCTGGTGGAGCGGTTCGGCCACGTGCAGGCCCGCTTCGACGAGCTGGGCGGTTACGCCCTCGAGTCGCGGGCCCGGGAGATCCTGGACGGCCTCGGCTTCACGCCCGGGATGATGGACGGCGACGTGGGCGCGCTCTCGGGCGGGTGGAAGATGCGGGTGGCGCTGGCGCGCATCCTGCTCATGCGCCCCGACGCCATGCTGCTCGACGAGCCCTCCAACCATCTCGACCTCGAGTCGATCATCTGGCTGGAGGAGTTCCTGCGCTCCTACCAGGGGGCGATCCTCATGACCTCCCACGACAAGGAGTTCATGAACCGGGTGGTGGGGAAGATCATCGAGATCGACGGCGGCGAGCTGACCAGCTACGCCGGCGACTACGACTTCTACGAGCGCGAGCGCCTGATCGCCGACCAGCACCAGCAGGCCCAGTTCGACCGGCAGCAGGCCATGCTCAGGAAGGAGCTGGCCTTCATCGCCCGCTTCAAGGCCCGCGCCAGCCACGCCGCCCAGGTGCAGAGCCGGGTGAAGATGATCGGCAAGATCGAGAAGGTCGAGCCGCCCAAGGTCCGCAAGACCGTGGACTTCGAGTTCCGTGGCGCCCCGCGCTCCGGCGAGGACGTGGCCCGTTGCGCCGGCGTCGAGAAGGGCTACGGCGCCCGCCGCGTCTACGACGGCTTCGACTTCCTGGTCCGGCGCGGCGAGCGCTGGGCGGTGATGGGCGCCAACGGGGCCGGCAAGTCGACGCTGCTCAAGCTGATCGCCGGCGAGGGGCGGCCCGACGCCGGCAGCGTGGTGGTCGGCAACAGCGTCAAGCTCGGCTACTTCGCCCAGCACGCCATGGAGCTGCTCGACGGCGGGCTGACGGTCTGGCAGACGCTGGAGCGGGCCTTCCCCAGGGCCAGCGTCGGGGCGCTGCGCACCCTGGCCGGCTGCTTCGGCTTCTCCGGCGACGAGATCGAGAAGAGGTGCCGCGTCCTCTCCGGCGGCGAGAAGGCCCGGCTGGTGCTGGCCCTGATGCTATACGACCCGCCCAACTTCCTGGTGCTCGACGAGCCGACCAACCACCTCGACGTCGGCACAAAGGAGATGCTGGTGCGGGCGCTGGCCGGCTACGAGGGGACCCTGATCTTCGTCTCCCACGACCGGCGCTTCCTCGGGGCTCTCTCCAACCGCGTGCTGGAGCTGGGGCCGGAGGGGCCGGTCCAGTACGGCGGCGGCTACACCGAGTACGTGGCCCGCACCGGCCGCGAGGCCCCCGGCATCCGTCACCCGCAGGGACGTTCCTAGTACGACCCGATCACGGCCGCTCGATCCCCGCCAAGGCCAAGGACCAGGTCGTACGAGTCGACCGCCTCGTCAGGCCATTTCGCCCAGCTGCTTCTTCATCACCTTCCCCATGGCGTTGCGTGGCAGCGCCTCGACGATGCGCACGGCCCGCGGCCGCTTGTAGGGCGCCAGCGCGCCGGCCACGTGGTCGATGAGGGCCTGCGGCGCCGGCGCCGCGCCGGGGTAGGGGACCACGAACGCGACGATGCGCTCGCCGAGGTCTTCGTCGGGGACGCCGATGACCGCCGCCTCGCGCACCTCCGGGTGCTCGAGCAGCGCCGCCTCGACCTCGCCTGCGCCCACCTTGTAGCCGGCGGTCTTGATGAGGTCGGTCGCCTTGCGCCCCACGATGCGGAGCTCGCCGGTCGCGGTCAGCGAGGCGATGTCGCCTGTGTGGAAGAAGCCGCCGGCGTCGATGGCCTGGGCGGTGGCGTCGGGCCGGTTCAGGTAGCCGGAGAAGACGGTGGGGCCACGGACGATCACCTCGCCGAGCAGCTCCGGGTCCCGCGCCAGGCGGCGCCCCTGCTCGTCGACGAGGCGCAGGTCGAGCCCGGGGAGCGGCGGCCCGACCGTGCCTGGCGTGCGCGGCCCGTCATGGCGCGCCGCGGTGATGATGAGCGCCTCGGTGAGGCCGTAGCGCTCCACCACGCGCTGGCCGAAGAGCTTGAAGAGCCGGTCGTTCTCCCGCACCGGCAGCGCCGCCGAGCCGGAGACCAGCAGCCTCGCCCGTCCCAGGGCGCGGGCGTCGGCCGGGCTGGCCTCGGCGTGCTCGGCGAGCCGGTGGTACATGGTCGGCACGGCGAAGAGCAGCGTGCCGCGGCGCGCGAAGGCGTCGCAGACCGCCTCGGGCGTGAAGCGCGGCAGCAGCTCCAAGCTGCCGCCGACGCGCAGCGAGCCGAGCACGCCCAGGATGAGCCCGTGGACGTGGAAGAGCGGCAGGGCGTGGACCAGCACGTCGGCGGCGGTCCAGCCCCAGGCTCCGGCCAGGGCGTCGAGGTCGAAAGCGGCGTTGCCGTGCGTGATCACCGCCCCCTTGGGCGGGCCGGTGGTGCCCGAGGTGTAGAGCACCAGGACCGGATCCTCCGGGGCGGGCGCGGCCGGGGCGGCCGGTGGGCCGTCGAAGGAGATGCCGCGCACCTGCGGGGTGCGCTCGCGGAAGGCGGCCGGGTCGGCGGCCAGCACCAGGCGCGGCGCGGCGTCGGCCAGGACGTGCGGGAGCTCCTTGGCGCCGATGGCCGGGTTGAGCGGGACGGTGGCGACGCCGGCCAGGACCTGCCCGACGATGGCGGCCACGGTGGCGGCGTCGGGGGTGGCCCAGATGGCGACCCGATCGCCGGGGCGGAGACCGTCGGCGGCGAGCCGGCCGGCGTGGGCCAGAGCGGCCCGCTCCAGCTCAGGGAAGCCGAGGGTGGCGGTCGGCGTGACCAGGGCCGGGTGGCCGGCCGCCTGGCCGAGGTGCGGCAGGAGGGGGTGCATGGCGTGCAGTCTAGTACCGCGCCCCTGCCCCGACGACCCCCGGAGACGTCAGCGCGCCGGCGCATCCGCCGAAAACGGCCGCTTCGTGGCGCACCGCGCCGTGACGATCACCGTCGGTGACAGGAACGCCACTTGATCTCCACGGGCCGGTTGGCTAGCCTCCTTCCCGTAACTCATAATTACGGATTCAACTCCCATTCGCCGGAGGCTCACATGCGGTCACGCTCCACCCCCACCCCGTGCCGTTCCGCGCTCCTCGCCACGCTGCTCCTCTCCCTGGTCGCCGCCGCGCCACGCGCCGCCGGAGCCGCCGCCCCCACCAAGGTCTCGCTGGGCGCCACCCTCCCGCTGACCGGCGCCGAGGCCCGCATCGGCGGGTTCTTCAAGGAGGGCTACGAGCTGGCGGTCGAGGAGGCCAACCAGAAGGGCGGCCTGACCGTGGGAGGCAAGAAGCTCCCGGTCACGCTCTCGATCCTCGACGACACCACCACCCAGGCCACCGCGGTGAGCCTGGCCGACCGGCTGGTCAACAGCGACGGGGTCGACTTCCTGCTCGGCACCTACTCCAGCCACCTGGTCGAGGCCCAGAGCACCATCGGCGAGCAGAACCGCATCCCGTACGTGAACGGCGGCGGCGGGGCGACCAAGATCTACAAGCGCGGCTTCAAGTACCTCTTCGGCACCATCGCGCCGGTCGAGCTGCTGGGCACCACCTTGATGTCCTGGATCGACGTCCAGCAGAAGGCCGGCAAGCTGCCCAGGCCGGCCAAGATCGCCCTGCTCTGGGAGAACACCGCCCACGGCAAGGACTTCCGCAAGGGCGTCTCCGACTTCGCCGCCAAGAGCGGCGGGGCCTACCAGATCTCCGTCGACGAGTCCTTCCCCCTCGACGGCAAGGACTTCAGCGCGCTGCTCGGCAAGGTGAAGGCCGCCAACGTCGACCTGTTCCTCGCCGACGCCCACCTCCCCGACTACATCACCATGCACCGCCAGTACGTGGCAGCCGGGCTCTGCCACAAGGTGGTGAGCTACGGCGCGCGCGGCAGCGAGAAGGGAGCCGTCGACGCCCTCGGCCAGGAGAACGTGAACTACGTGGTCTCGGGCGTCTGGTGGAGCGCCGAGCTCGGCAAGAAGCCTGGCCTGGCCAAGGCCTTCGTCGAGCTCTTCACCTCCAAGCACCAGGGGCGCAAGCCCGAGTGGTTCCAGGCGCTGGCCTACGAGTCGGCGCGGGCGCTCTTCACCGCCATCGAGCAGGCCGGTTCGCTCGATCGCGAGGCGGTGCGGGCCAAGCTGGCCGCGCTCAAGATCCCCTCGATGCTGCCGGGCGGGACGCTGGAGTTCCCGGCCAGCATGGGCCAGCAGGCGCAGAACCCCTTCGTCCTGCAGCAGAACCTGCCCGACCGGACCTCGCCCATCATCTTCCCACCCGACGCCGCCACCGGCACCGGCATCGCCGTCAATCCGCGCTGCCCGAAGTAGCCGGCTTCATGGAACGGTTCATCGATCTCAGCCTGTCGGCGATCATGCTGGCCGGGCTCTACGCCACCATGGCGTACGGGCTCGGCCTCATCTACGGCGTCCTGCGCGTCGTCAACCTGGCCCATGGCGGCGTCATCATGGCCGGCGCCTACCTGGGCTGGGTGCTCTTCGAGCGGTGGGGGATAGACCCGTACCTGGCGCTCCCGCTGGTGATCGTGGCCAGCTTCGGGCTGGGGATCCTCATGTACCGGCTGCTGGTCCGCCACCTGCCGCGCGGGCCGGCCGGCGGCCCGGCCTCGCTGCTGCTGCTCTTCGGCACCTGGCTGGTGCTGCGCAACGTCGCCTACCTGCTCTTCACCGGCAACGATCAGTCCATCCGCACCAGCTACTCCACCGCTTCGGTCCCCTTCCTCGGCACCTACGTCTCGGTCAACCGCCTGGCCGTGCTGGGCGTCGCCGTGATCCTGCCCATCCTGCTCCAGCTGCTGCTGAAGAAGACCTACACCGGGCGGGCCATCCGCGCGGTGGCGCAGAACGCCGACAGCTGCACGCTGGTGGGCGTCGACGTGGAGCGGATCTACGCGCTCACCTTCGGGATCGGCACGGCCCTGGCCGGGGTGGCCGGGCTGCTCTCGGCCACCATCTTCTCCTTCAACCCGGGCTTCGGCTCCGGCGAGCTGCTCAAGTCCTTCGTGGTGGTGGTGCTGGGCGGGTTGGGGAGCATCCTCGGCGTCGGCCTGGCCGCCTTCATCCTGGCGGTGGTCGAGGTCTTCGCCATCCTGGTGCTGCCCTCCTACCTGACCTCGGCGGTGGGGTTCGTGATGCTGGTCCTGGTCCTGGTGCTCAGGCCGGGCGGGCTCTTCGGCCATCGGGTGCTGGGATGAGCGCTGCCACGCCCGCGCTGGTCCCGCTCCGCGTCGCCGCCGGCTTCGTCGTCGGCGTGGCCCTGCTGGCCGTGGCGCCCTGGATCCTCGACTTCACCCCCTACAGCCACAACCTGGTCACCCTGGCGTTCCTGCTCATCTCCGGCGCGGTGGCCTGGAACTGGATGGGCGGCTTCCTCGGCCAGGTGAGCTTCGGCCACGCCGCGCTCTTCGGCATGGGGGGCTTCGTCTCGGCCCGGCTCCTGCTCTCCGGCCCGGTGCCCGCGCCACTGGCCTGGCTGGTCGGCGGGCTGGTGGCCGGCGTCTTCTCCCTGGGCGCCCACCCGGCCCTGCGGCTCCGCGGCCCCTACTTCTCCATCGCCACCATCGGCCTGGGCGAGTCGGTCCGGCTCATCTTCACCTACTGGGAGGACTTCACCGGCGGCTCCTCCGGCCTCTCGCTCCCCATCGACCCCGACATGAAGCACCAGCTCTACTGGTGGGGCCTGGGGCTGGCGGCCATCGTGGTGGGGATGAGCTGGCTGATGCGCCACTCCACCTTCGGGCTGCAGCTGCTCGCCATCAAGGCCGACGTGGACGCGGCCGGCGACGTCGGGGTCTCGGCCACCTTCTACCAGGACCTGGTCTTCGTCCTCTCCGGCGCGGTGGTCGGCGTCTCGGGCGGGCTCTACGCCTCCTACTTCAGCTTCATCGAACCCAACGACATGTTCGGCTTCGATCGCTCCATCGCTTTCGTCCTCATGACGGTCATCGGCGGGGTCGGGACCATCCTCGGCCCGGTGCTGGGGGCCATCGTCTTCGTGCTGCTCCGCCAGTACCTGCTCGCCTCCTACCCGGACCTCTACCTGGGCCTCTACGGCACCCTGCTGATCTTCATCATCCTCTTCGAGCCGCTCGGCCTGGCCGGCCTGCTGGGCCGGCTGGCGCGCCTGGCGCGGAGCTGGCGAGCCCCGGCGGCCGAGGGAGGGACGCCGTGACGGCGCCGCTGCTCTCGGTCCGCGCCCTCTCCAAGAGCTTCGGTGGCCTGCGGGCCCTCGACGCCGTCGACCTCGAGCTCGCCGCCGGCGAGATCCTCGGCGTCATCGGCCCGAACGGCGCCGGCAAGACCACGCTCTTCAGCCTGATCGCCGGCTCGCTGCAGCCCACCAGCGGCCAGGTCCACTTCGAGGGCCGGCCGGTGACCGGGCGGGCCGCCCACCGGCTGGTCCGCGGCGGTATCGTCCGCACCCACCAGATCGTCCGTCCCTTCGCCAACCTGACCGTCCTCGAGAACGTCACCGTGGCCGCGCTCCACGGCAACCGGCGCGCCGACGTCCCGGCGAGGTACCGCGCCCCCCGGGTGCTCGACTTCGTCGGGCTGGCCGACCGCGCCGGCCAGTTCCCCGGCCTGCTCACCCTGGCCGGCCGCAAGCGGCTCGAGCTGGCCCGGGCGCTCGCCACCATCCCTCGCGTCCTCCTGCTCGACGAGGTCATCGCCGGGGTGAACCCTACCGAGGCGGTGGCGCTGGCGGCGCTGGTGCGCCGCATCCGCGACGAGCTCGGCACCTCCATCATCATGATCGAGCACGTCATGCCGGCGGTCATGAGCCTCTCCGATCGCGTCCTGGTCCTCGATCACGGCAGGAAGATCGCCCAGGGCACCCCCGCCGAGGTGGTGCGCGACCCCGGTGTCATCGAGGCCTACCTCGGGACCTCCACGGAGGCGACCGCGCCATGAGCGAGCCCCTGCTCCAGCTCGACGCCATCGACGTGAGCTACGGCGATGTCCAGGTCCTCTTCGGGCTCTCCCTCGAGGTCCGCGAGGGCGAGGTGGTGACGCTGCTCGGCTCCAACGGCGCCGGCAAGACCACCACGCTGCGGGCCATCTCGGGTCTGCGGCCGCCACGGGCCGGCGAGATCCGCTACCGGGGGCGCTCCCTGGCCACCATCCCGGCCGCGGCCCGAGCCGATCTCGGCATCTCGCTGGTCCCCGAGGGGCGGGAGCTCTGGCCGCAGCTCACGGTGCGCGAGAACCTCGACCTGGGGGCCTACGGCGCGCGGGCCCGGCCCCACGCCGCCCGCAACCTGGAGCGGGTCTTCGCCATGTTCCCGCGGCTGGCGGAGCGGAGCGGGCAGCTGGCCGGCAGCCTCTCCGGAGGAGAGCAGCAGATGTGCGCCATCGGCCGCGCGCTGATGAGCGAGCCGACCCTGCTCATGCTCGACGAGCCAAGCCTGGGGCTCTCGCCCCTGCTGGTCGACCAGGTGATGAACACCATCAGCGAGCTCCACGCCGGCGGCATGACCATCCTGCTGGTGGAGCAGAACCTCAGGAAGGCCCTGCAGGTGGCGCAGCGGGGCACGGTCATCGAGACCGGCCGGGTGCGCCTGGAGGGCACCAGCGCCGAGCTGGCCGCCAACCCGGAGATCCGCGCAGCCTACCTGGGTATCTGACGGCCCCGCCATGAAGCGCCCCATCACCCACCGCGCGCTGTACCAGGACGTGGCCGATCGGCTCCGCCGCCTCATCTACGACGGCGAGCTCGCCCTCGGCTCCCGGATCGACGAGCTGACGCTGGCCGATCAGTTCGGCATCAGCCGCACGCCGCTGCGCGAGGCGCTCAAGGTGCTCCACGCCGAGGGGCTGGTCCGGCTCACCCCGCGGCGCGGCTGCTTCGTCGCCGGGCAGCTCGGGCCGGTCGATCTCGACGAGCTCTTCCCGGTCATGGCGCTGCTCGAGGGACGCTGCGCCTTCGAGGCGGTCAAGAAGGCCACGCCCGGCGACCTGCGGCGGCTCGAGGGGATTCACGCGCGGCTCGAGAAGCTGGCCGCCAGGCGCGACGTGGCCGGCTACTACGAGAACAACTACGCCTTCCACGAGGCCATCCAGGAGCTGGCCGCCAACCCCTGGCTCTCCCGCATCGTCTCGGAGCTGCGCCGCTTCCTCAAGCTGCTGCGCGGCCGCCAGCTGCGCGTGCCGGGGCGGCTCGAGGCCTCGCTGGCGGAGCACGAGAAGATCATGCGCGCCGTCCGGAGCCGCGACGCCGCGGCCGCCGAGCGGATCATGCGTTCTCACCTCCTGGCGCAGCGCGCCGCGCTGGCGGTGCAGGAGCGCCAGCAAGCGCGGGAGAGCGCCGGGCCGGAGGTCCGAGCCGCGGGACGGAGGCGGGGAGGGGGAAAGTGACGCGCACCTGGGACACCGTCCGTCGCAACCGCGCCGCGCGCCTGGAGCGCGCCCGCGCCGTGGGGCACGGGCGCTGGGTCGAGGCCGACCGGATGCCGGCGCTGCTCGAGGCGCTGCTGGAACCCGGCGACCGGGTCTGCCTGGAGGGGAACAACCAGAAGCAGGCCGACTTCCTGGCCCGGGCGCTGGCCCGGGTCGACCCGGCCCGGGTCCACGACCTGCACCTGGTCCAGTCGGTGGTGGCGCTTCCCGAGCACCTCACGCTCTTCGAGCGCGGGATCGGGCGGCGCCTCGACTTCTCCTTCTCGGGGCCCCAGGCGGTGCGGCTGGCGCAGCTGGCGGGCGGCGGCAAGCTCGAGATCGGCGCCATCCACACCTACCTGGAGCTCTACGCCCGCTACTTCATCGACCTGACGCCGCGGGTGGCGCTGGTGGCGGCCCAGGCCGCCGATCGCGAGGGCAACCTCTACACCGGCCCCAACACCGAGGACACCCCGGCCATCGTGGAGGCCACCGCCTTCAAGGACGGGCTGGTGGTGGTCCAGGTCAACGAGCGGGTCGATCGGCTGCCGCGCGTGGACATCCCGGCCGGCTGGGTGGACTTCA
The DNA here is from genome assembly GCA_021806645.1 of Myxococcales bacterium. Taxonomy (GTDB): domain Bacteria; phylum Myxococcota; class Myxococcia; order Myxococcales; family Anaeromyxobacteraceae; genus JADKCZ01. Next base: position 143,624 of record JAJZQX010000002.1, read on the forward strand.
TCACGGTGGCCCCCACCGCCAGCACCATCGAGCCGCTCTTCACCCGCGACCCGGCCCACATCGGCGAGGTGCAGGTGCTGATGGCCATGATGGTCATCAGGGGCATCTACGAAGAGTACGGCGTGCAGCGGCTCAACCACGGCATCGGCTTCGACACCGCCGCCATCGAGCTGCTGCTCCCGACCTACGCCGAGGGGCTCGGGCTCAAGGGGAAGATCTGCAGCCACTGGGCGCTCAACCCGCACCCCACCCTGATCCCGGCGGTGGAGAGCGGCTTCGTCGAGTCGGTCCACAGCTTCGGCTCCGAGCTGGGCATGGAGGCCTACGTGGCGGCGCGCCCCGACGTCTTCTTCACCGGCCACGACGGGAGCCTGCGCTCCAACCGGGCCTTCTCGCAGGTGGCCGGCCACTACGCCTGCGACCTCTTCATCGGCTCCACGCTGCAGATGGACCTGGCGGGGAACAGCTCGACCGCCACCAAGAGCCGCATCACCGGCTTCGGCGGGGCGCCCAACATGGGCTGCGACGCCCGTGGTCGCCGCCACGCCACGCCAGCCTGGCTCAAGGCCGGCCGGGAGGGCTCGACCGCGGCCATGCCGAGGGGGCGCAAGCTGGTGGTGCAGCTCCTCGAGACCTTCCGCGAGCACATGGAGCCGGCCTTCGTGGAGCGGCTCGACGCCTGGGACCTCGCCGAGGCCATGCGCATGGAGCTGCCGCCGGTGATGATCCACGGCGACGACGTGACCCACGTGGTGACCGAGGAGGGGATCGCCAACCTCCTGCTCTGCCGCAGCCCCGAGGAGCGGGCCGACGCCATCCGCGGCGTGGCCGGCTACACGCCGGTGGGGCGGTCCCGATCCCGGTCGGCCGTCGAGGCGCTGCGGGGCCGCGGCATCGTCCGCCGCCCCGAGGACCTTGGGATCGCCGTCGGGGAAGCGACGCGCGACCTGCTGGCCGCCCGGTCGGTGAAGGAGCTGGTCCGGTGGTCGGGCGGGCTCTACGACCCGCCGGCCCGGTTTCGCAGCTGGTGAAGGAGCGGCCCATGGAACACCTGGTCTTCGAGCTGGAGAGGACACCCGGACCGGCCCCGCGCCGGGCCGCGGTGGTGGTCGGCGTGGTCGCCTCGGGCAACCTCGAGGTGCTGGTCGAGGCCGGCCCGTTCCCGGACCGGTGCCGCGCCGAGATCCAGACCTCCGCCACCGGCTTCGGCGACATCTGGGGCGCGGTGCTCGCCGACTTCGCGGCGCGCCACCCCGTGGCCGGGCTCAGCCTGGCGGTCAACGACGGCGGCGCGACGCCGGCGGTGGTGGCGCTCCGGCTCGGGCAGGCCTTCGAGGAGTACACGGGGCGGAACCCATGACCGGGCCGCGGCGCGCCGGTCCCAGCTACCGCGAGGCGAGCGCTCGCCGCCGGCTGGCCGCCATCCTCGACGAGGGCAGCTTTGGCGAGCTGCTCGGCCCGACCGAGCGGGTGACCAGTCCCCACCTCGCCGCGCTGGATCTCCCGGTGGCCTTCGACGACGGCGTGGTGGTCGGCACCGGGCTCCTCGGCGGCCAGCCGGTGCTGGGGGCCAGCCAGGAGGGGCGTTTCCTGGGCGGCGCCGTGGGTGAGGTGCATGGCGCCAAGCTCACCGGGCTGCTCCGGCGGGCGCTCGCCGAGCGGCCGGCCGCGGTGCTGCTGCTCCTCGACACCGGCGGGGTGCGCCTGCAGGAGGCCAACGCCGGGATCGTCGCCGTCTCGGAGGTGATGCGGGCGGTGCTGGCGGTGCGGGCCGCCGGCATCCCGGTGCTGGCCCTGGTCGGCGGCGCCTGGGGCTGCTTCGGCGGAATGGGGATCGTGGCCCGGTGCTGCGACGGCGTGCTGATGAGCGAGGAGGCGCGGATGGGGATCTCCGGGCCGGACGTCATCGAGGCGACCCGGGGCGTGGAGGAGCTCGACGCCTCCGACCGCGCCATGGTCTGGCGCACCTGGGGCGGCAAGCACCGTGTCCTGCTCGGCGAGGCCGATCGGCTGCTGGAGGACTCGCTTCCCGCCTTCAGGGAGGCGGCCAGGCAGCTGGTGGGGCGCGCGCGGCCGTTGACGCTGGCCGCGCTGGAGGCGGAGCAGGCCTGGCTGGCGCGCCGCCTCGCCGACCTGGGTGGCAGCGCCGACGCGCTCGATGCGTGGCGGTCCGCGGGGGTGGACGAGCCGGAGCGGCTCCCGCTCCTCGAGCCACCCGCCTGGAGCGCGGCGGTGGCCGGCGCGCGGAGGGTCCGGCCATGAGCGTGGATGAACTGCTTCGCCAGCTCTTCCCGGGCGGCCACGCTGTCCGTCGCGAGGGTGACCTGCTGGTCGGCACCGGCCGCTCGCCGGCCGGCGAGATCGCGGTGCTCGGTCTCTGCGACGGCGTCGACGTCGGCGTCGAGCTGGCGCTCCGGCTGGCGACCGAGGTGCTGCGCGTGGTGCGGGACCACCCGGGGCGCCCCATCCTCACGCTGGTGGACACCCGCGGGCAGCGCATGAGCAAGCGGGACGAGGTCCTCGGGCTCAACGGCTACCTCGGGCACCTGGCCGCCTGTGTAGAGCTGGCGCGGCAGGCCGGTCACAAGATCGTGGCGCTGGTCCACGGCCAGGCGGCCAGCGGGAGCTTCCTGGCGCTGGGCATGATGGCCGACGAGATCCACGCCGTGGACGGGGCGTCACTATCGGTGATGAACCTGCCGGCCATGTCGAAGGTGACCAAGATCCCGCTGGAGCGGCTGGAGCGGCTCTCGCGTGGCAGCCCGGTGCTGGCTCCCGGGCTGGCCAATTACGTGGCCCTCGGCTGTGTCCGGTCGATCTGGAGCGCCCCCCTGGCCGCCGGGCTGGAGGCGGCCCTGGCCCGGCCCGTCGAGCCGGACCGTCGAGCCCGGCGGGGGCTGGAGCGCGGTGGACGCACGCTGGCGGAGCCGGTGGCCCGGAGGGTGAGCGTGACAACGACCCATGGTGAATAGCCCGGTTCGCCACGATCTGGTCTGGCTCGATCCCGCCCAGGCCGGCGCGCTGGAGGTCGAGGCCGCCTTCCGCCCCGCCGTGGTGCGCTGGCTGGCCAGCGGCTGGCCGGCGGTGGCGGCGCGGCGAGTAGACGGCACCCGCGCCGGGATGACCTGTCTCGGCATCCCGCTCCCCCCGTCCCGTGGCCGGGCCCGGATCGCGTTCAGTGCGCCGGCCCGGGCGATGTCCCGCCGGCGGCCGCCGCTCCGCCTGGCGGAGGTGATCGCGAGCGCCCCGGCCGAGCGGAGGGTGGCGCTGGAGGCGCTGCACGCCGAGGCCCACGGGCTCGGGATCGTGCTCCGGGTCCACGGCTCGTTCGCCTGGCAGCACCTGACCGGCGAGCCCTACGTGACGGCGAACTCCGACCTGGACCTGCTGCTCGAGGCCGGGAGCCGGTGGCAGCTCGGCGCGGCCCTGCGGATGCTCCAGCTCTGGGAGCTGCGCACCGGCCTGGTCGCCGACGCCGAGTTCCAGCTCCCGGCCGGTGGCGTGGCCTGGAGGGAGCTGGTCTCCGGCGCCGAGCAGGTGCTGGTGAAGCAGGAGGCGGGGGTGACGCTGCTGGCCCGGGGCGAGCTGATGGCGACGCTCCCCGCCGGAGGGGCGCCATGACCGGTCGAGCCGCCGCGGGGGCCAGGGCCGGTTCGCCGCCGGTGCGAAGGCCAGCGCCGGCGGCGGCACGCCAGCCCGCGCTCGGCCCCGAGGCCATCGGCCGGGCGGCGCTGGCCGCGCTCCACGAGGAGCTCGAGCTCCACCCCAAGCCCGGGCTGGTGAGCCCCGCCGACCGCGGCGCTCACCTGGACATGGACGCCGGGACCTTCCGCCGGAGCATCGGCGCGCTCGACGGCTTCTTCGCCGAGGCCGCGTGGGCAGGGGCCAGTGGGGCCCCGTTCGGCTCGCTCCAGGCGCTCGGCATGGCGGCCGAGGAGCTGATGCTGGCCGCCACCGGCGGGATCAACACCCACCGCGGCGCCATCTTCGGGCTGGGGTTGATCTCGGCGGCGGCGGGCCGGCTCTGGTCGGAGGGGCGCTCACTGGCCGGGCGCGCGGTGGGGCTGGAGGTCTCGGCCCGGTGGGGCGTGGCGCTGCTGCAGGAGCTTCCTGCCGACCCGGCCAGCCACGGGAGCACGGTGGCCCGGCGGCATGGGGTCCGCGGAGCGCGGGAGGAGGCTGCCAGCGGGTTCGCCCACCTCTTCGACGTGGCGCTCCCGGCGCTGGAGGCGGGCCTGCGAGCCGGCGCCGGGCGGAGGGGCGCCGCCGCCCAGTGCCTGCTCTCGCTCATCGCCACGCTCCCCGACACCAACCTGCTCTGGCGCGGGGGGACCGGAGGGCTGGCCTTCGCCCAGCGCTCGGCGCGCCGTTGGCTCGACCGGGGTGGCGTCGAGCGGAGCGGGTGGGAGGAGGAGCTGGCGAAGCTTCACGACCAGTTCACGGTCCGCAAGCTCTCGCCCGGTGGGAGCGCCGACCTGCTCGCGGCGGCGCTGCTGGTTCACGACCTGCGCAGCGGGGCGGGCGGGCGGTGAGCGGCCTGGCGCTGCTCTTCCCCGGACAGGGGGGCCAGGAGCCGGGCATGCTGGCCCTGGCGGCCGGGCACCCGGCCGGCGCGGCGGTGCTTCGCGCGGCCGCCGAGGTGATGGGCGAGCCGCCCGAGGCGCTGCTCCAGCGCGGCGGCGAGGAGCCTTACCGCAACGCCCTGGCCCAGCCGCTGGTCTGCGCCACCGAGCTGGCCACCTGGGCCGCGCTGCGGGAGCAGCTCCCGGCGCCGGCGCTCCTGCTCGGCTACAGCGTCGGCGAGCTGGCGGCGCACGGGGCGGCCGGCACCTTCGAGCCCCACACCACCATCGCGCTGGCCGTGCGGCGGGCGGCGCTCATGGACCAGGCCAGCCCGTCGCCCGGGGGACTCCTCGGCCTGCGCGGGCTTCCGTTGGCGCGGGTGGAGGGGCTGGCGGCCGAATCCGGGTGCGAGGTGGCGATCGTCAACGGCCACGAGCACGTGGTGCTGGGGGGCGCGAGCTCCGCCATCGAGGCAGCCGCGGCGCTGGCGAGGGCCGCCGGTGCGGCCACCATCCAGCGGCTGCGCATCACGGTGGCGGCGCACACCCGGCAGCTCGCCAGCGCGGTTCGGCCCTTCGCCACCGCCCTGGCCAGCGCCGCGCCGCGCCCGGCCTCGATCCCGGTGCTGGCCGGCGTCTCGGGGGTGCCGGTCTGGGGTGGCGCCGAGGCGGTCGCCGTCCTCTCGCGCCAGCTCGCGGAGCGGCTGGAATGGGGGCGATGCCTCGCCATCGCCGGTGAGATGGGCTGCACGGTGTTTCTCGACCTCGGCCCGGGCTCGGCGCTGGCCAGGATGGCGAGCGAGGCGCTGCCGGGCCTGCCGGTGCGCGCGGTGAGCGACTTCCGGACGCTCGAAGGGGTGGGACGCTGGGTCACCGAGCGCCTGGCCCGCTGACCGCCGCGGCCGTCACCCGGCCGGCGGCGGCGGACGGGCCACCGCCAGCGCGTCGGCCACCGCGCGCAGCACCTCCGTCTCACCCGCGGTGATGGCGCCGTCGGCGGCGGCGCAGGCCTGGCAGGCCCGCAGCACCCGGGCGCGCAGCTTGAACGGCGTCGCCTCCAGCGTGGACAGCACCTGGTCGAGCCGGTCGAACCCGAGCTCGGCCGTCGCCGGCAGCTTCCAGCGTCCGGTCAGCCCCAGCGCGGCCACGCCCGCGTCGAGCGCGGCCTGGGCGGCCGCCTCGTCGGAGGCGCCCACCCGGGCCAGCAGCCCGAGCAGCTCGCGGCACTCCACCACCACCTGGTCCACGGTGAAGGCGAGCGTGCGGGCCGGGCGTCCGGCGGTGCCGAGCCGGTCGAGGCGCCGGGCGATGACGCGCAGGTAGACCCACTCGGTGAGCGAGAGCCGGCCGTCGGCCTCGGCGAGGCGGCGCAGGTCGCCCTGCAGCCGCTCGCGCTGCGGCGCCGACAGGGCCCCGAGCGCCGGAAGGGCCAGGTCGAGCAGCGCCAGCCGGTGGGTCCGCTCCACCGCCGCCAGCGGCCCGGCCAGCCGGACCACCTCGCTCCCCTCCGGCCCCGGGCCGAGCAGCGCCAGCTGCCGGGCGCGCACCTCGGCGCGGGCGTCGAGCAGCACGGCGCAGAGGAGGGCGCGGGCGCCGAAGGGCTCGCGGGCGGCGGCGGCCAGCTCGGGCGGCAGGGCGTCGATCAGGGTCGCGGCCGCTGCGAGACGAGGCGGAGCGGCCGGCGGTGGCGGCGACAGGGCGGCGGCGCCGGCCAGCGAGGCCAGCAGCGGTGGCGGCGCGGCGGCGGTGGGCGCCGGGGTGGTGGCGGCCCGGGCCTGGGTCCGGACCAGCGCGGGCAGCGGCGCCGTCTCGCCGAGCGCCAGCAGCCGCCGGATGCGCGACTCGGGCGGCGGGTGGTCGTCGAGCCAGCTCGACGGTCGGCCGCCGGCGAAGAGCAGGTGGCTCGCCTCCGGGGCCATGGGGCTCGAGACCACCGAGCCGACCGAGGCGATCTTGGCGAGCGCGCCGGCCAGCGCCGCCGGGTTGCGCGTGAACTGGGCGGAGGCGGCGTCGGCCAGGTACTCGCGCTGCCGGGCCACCGCGGCCCGGATGAGGTCGGCGAAGAAGGCGCCGATGATCCCCACGACCAGCAACGCCAGCCCGAAGAGGGCCAGCTGCCATCCACCGCCCTTGTCGCGTTTCCGGTCGTTGGAGGAGCCGGCCTGCAGCAGCACCCGGCCGACCAGCGCCAGCGCCGAGAGGCCGCCGGCCAGGGCCAGCAGGCGCAGGTTGAGCCGCATGTCGCCGTTCTGCACGTGCGACAGCTCGTGGCCGATCACCCCCTGCAGCTCGTCGCGGGTGAGCTGGGTGAGGCAGCCCCCGGTCACCGCCACCACCGCCCGGTCGGGCGCGAAGCCGGCCGCGAAGGCGTTGATGCCGGTCTCGCCGCGCAGCACGTAGAGCGTCGGCACCGGCAGGCCGGAGGCGATGGCCATCTCCTCCACCACGTTGCGCAGCCGCTGGTCCTCCTCGGTGACCGGCTGGAGCGGGATCGGCTCGCCGCCCAGCGAGCGGGCCAGCCCTTCGCCGCCGCCGCTGGCGAGCGACCAGAGGTGGTAGAGCGTGCCGATCCCGACCACGATGCCGGTGAAGGCCAGCGATCCGGCGAAGAGGTCCGGCGACCAGACGGGGAGCCCGACGGGCCCGTCGCCCGACAGGTCGATCGCCAGCCAGAGGAGCAGATGGACGAGCACCGCCACGCCGGGGATGGCCAGCAGGTAGTAGAGGAGCAGCAGCGCGGTGCGCCGGCGGGCGCTGCGCTGCGCCTCGAAGAAGTCGAAGGTGGCCCGGGCGGCCATGGGCGCCGGCGCGGACTGCTAGAACGCGACCTTGACCGCTTCGCGCTCGGCGCCGTCGGTGATCTCGAACGGCGCGGCGGCCGCGAAGGAGCCGGCCAGCAGCATGCCGGGGAAGGTCTCGCGGGCGGTGTTGTAGGCCATGACGGCGTCGTTGAAGGCCTGGCGCGAGAAGGCGATCCGGTTCTCGGTGGAGGAGAGCTCCTCCATGAGCCGGGTCATGGTCTGGTCGGCCTTGAGCGCCGGGTAGCTCTCCGCCACCGCCAGCAGGCGGGAGAGCGAGGCGCCCAGCGCCCCCTCGGCCCCGGCCAGCCCCTTCATGGCGGCCGGATTCCCCGGCGCGGCGGCTGCGGCAGCGGTGGCGGTGACGGCCAGGTTGCGGGCGCGCACCACCGCCTCCAGCGTCTCCCGCTCGTGCTTCAGGTAGCCCTTGGCCGTCTCCACCAGGTTGGGGATGAGGTCGTGGCGCCGCTTGAGCTGGACGTCGATCTGGCTGAAGGCGTTCTTGCTGGCGTTCCGCAGCCGGACCAGGCCGTTGTAGAGGCCGACCACGAAGACGACCACGGCGGCGAGCAGGGCCACGACGACGAGAAAGCCGATCACGTTGGACCTCCTGGTGCGGGGCGCCTCCGGCGCCCGAACCGGGCGAGGATGGCACGATTCAGCGGTAGCCGGTCAGCTTGCGGCGCGGCGCGAGGAGGAGCTTCCGGTGGCGGGCGGCGGCGGCCGGCGTCACGGAAGGCCGAGGGCGGCGGGCAACTCGGCCAGGGTGGTGAGCTCGACGTCGGGCGGCTCGCCGAGCCGCTCGCGCGGCAGGCCGGAGCGGTTGCACCAGGCCACGCGCAGGCCGGCGGCCTTGGCGCCCCAGGCGTCCCAGCCGTTGGCGGAGACGAAGCCCATCTCCACCGGCCAGACGCCCAGCCGGTCCACCGCCAGCTTGTAGACCGAGGGGTGGGGCTTGTAGATGCCGACCGTCTCGACCGAGAGGGTCTCGGCGAGGAGGTCGTCGAGCCCGGCGCTACGGACCGCCGCGGCCAGCATGCGCGGCGAGCCGTTGGAGAGGATGGCGATCTTGATCCCGGCGGCCTTGAGCCGCTTGAGGGCGTCGCGGGCGTCGGCGCAGGGGCCGATCCGCTCGTAGGCCTCCATGAGCCGCCGGCGCAGGTCCGGGGTGGCGATCCGCAGCGAGTCGAGCGCGTAGTCGAGCGAGTCGCCGGTCACCTGCCAGAAGTCGGCGTGGCGCCCCATGAGCGAGCGCAGCCAGGTGTACTGGAGCTGCTTCTGGCGCCAGAGCTCGGTCAGCGGCCCGGCCCGATCGCCCAGCAGGTCGCGGCTCCGCTCCGCGGCGCTGGCGAAGTCGAGCAGCGTGCCGTAGGCGTCGAAGACGACGGCGCGAACGCCAGCCAGCGGTGCCGCCATGATTCGCCTCCCGTGCGACGATGGGGCCGCAGTCTACCGCGTTCGAGCGCGGCCAGGAGCGCCACGGCAAGCGGGAGCCGGAGCGGAACGCCTCGCTCGATGCAGGCCGGATCCTCCAGTGATCGCGGCCGGTTCCCCGCCCCGGCGAATCGGGTGGCCTCGTGGATCTTTTCATCCGCGGACGAAGGGCGTACCGTTTTTCGTAGTCGAAGGAACCAACCAGGAGGCGTGAGATACCGGAACCGACGCGATCGTCCACATCTGCGTGATCTCCAACGGCGAGAGCCGGCCCCGCGTCCGACCATGGACGCTCAGCGTAGTTGAGAAGAGGCCCCGACCAGGGCCTCTTCTCATGTCGGGGCGGCCTGGCCACCCGGGTGGACCGCTACAGCGACGCCGCCAGCCTCGCTCCCTGGCCGATGGCCCGCTTGGCGTCCAGCTCGGCCGCCACGTCGGCGCCGCCGATGACGTGGAGGCTCACCCCGGCGGCGCGCAGCGGCTCCAGGAGCTCGCGCTGCGACTCCTGCCCGGTGCAGAGGACGACGTGATCGACCGGCAGCAGCCGGCGCCTGGCCCGCTCCTTGCCGAAGCTGATGGTGAGCCCCTGGTCGTCGATCTGCTCGTAGTTGACGCTGGCCAGCATCTCCACCTGCTTCATCTTGAGCGTGGCGCGGTGGATCCAGCCGGTGGTCTTGCCCAGCCCGGCTCCGGGGCGGCTCGCCTTGCGCTGCAGCAGCCAGACCTGCCGGGCCGGAGGCGCCGGCGCCGGCTCGACCACGCCGCCGCGCGCCCGCTCGGGATCGGCCACGCCCCACTCGGCCAGCCAGCGGGCCAGCGCCTCGCCCGCCGGCGGCGGCGCGTGGACCAGGAACTCGGCCACGTCGAAGCCGATGCCGCCCGCCCCCACCACCGCCACCCGCGGCCCCACCGTCGCGCCGCGCAGCAGCACGTCCACGTAGGAGAGGACCTTGGGATGGTCCTGGCCGGGGATGCCCGGATCGCGCGGGACCACGCCGGTGGCCAGCACCACCTCGTCGAAGCCGCCGGCCGTGAGGGCCTCGGCGGTGACGCGGGTCCCGAGCTGGACGCGCACCCCGGTCACCTCCAGCCTGCGCCGGTAGTAGCGGAGCGTCTCGCGGAACTCCTCCTTGCCCGGCACGCGGCTGGCCATGACGAACTGGCCGCCGATCTCGCCGGCCGCCTCGAAGAGCGTCACCTGGTGGCCACGCTCGGCCGCCACGGTGGCGCAGGAGAGGCCGGCCGGGCCGGCGCCGACCACGGCGATCCGCTTCTTCCTCGCCGCCGGCAGGTACTCGAGCTCGGTCTCGTGGCAGGCGCGCGGGTTGACCAGGCAGGAGCAGAGCTGCTGGCTGAAGACGTGATCGAGGCAGGCCTGGTTGCAGGCGATGCAGGTGTTGATCTCGTCGGCCCGGCCCGCCGCCGCCTTGTTGACCAGCTGCGGGTCGGCCAGCAGCGGCCGCGCCATCGAGACCAGGTCGGCGGCTCCGTCGGCCAGCAGCGCCTCGGCCACCTCCGGCGTGTTGATCCGGTTGGTGGTGCAGAGCGGGATCGTGACCGCGCCCTTGAGCTTCCTGGTCACCCAGGCGAAGGCGGCGCGCGGCACGCTGGTGGCGATGGTCGGCACCCGCGCCTCGTGCCAGCCGATGCCGGTGTTGATGATGGTGGCGCCGGCCGCCTCGACGGCGCGGGCCAGCTCCACCACCTCGTCCCAGGAGCTGCCGTCGGGGACGAGATCGAGCATGGAGAGCCGGTAGACGATGATGAAGTCCTTGCCGACCGCCTCGCGCACCCGCTCCACGATCTCCACCGGCAGCCGCATCCGGCTCTTCCAGCTGCCGCCCCACTGGTCGGTCCGCCGGTTGGTGCGGGCCGCCAGGAACTCGTTGATGAAGTACCCCTCCGACCCCATCACCTCGACGCCGTCGTAGCCGGCCTCGCGGGCCAGCGCCCCGCAGCGGGCGAAGTTTCGGATCTGCCGCTCCACGCCGGCGGCGCTCAGCTCACGCGGTGTGAACGGGGTGATGGGCGACTTGAGCCGCGACGGGGCCACCGAGATGGGCGAGTAGCTGTAGCGGCCGCCGTGGAGGATCTGCAGCGCGATCTTGCCCCCCTCGGCGTGGACCGCGCCGGTGACCGGGCGGTGGGCGCGGGCGCCGGAGCGGGTGGCCAGCAGCGAGCCGAAGGGAGCGAGCCAGCCCTCGATGCCGGGGGCGAAGCCGCCGGTCACCATGAGGCCGACGCCGCCGCGGGCCCGCTCGGCGAAGTAGGCGGCCAGCTTGGGGAAGTCGCGCGAGCGGTCCTCCAGGCCGGTGTGCATCGACCCCATCAGCACGCGGTTCTTCAGCGTGGTGAAGCCGAGGTCGAGGGGAGCGAGCAGGTGCGGATACGGGCTGGGCACGGAACCTCCAGGAAGGCGCTGCCGCGGATGGTAGCCGTTCCCGGCCGTCGGCCCAACCTTGGCGTTCACGGTCCGCCGACGAGTTTCGAGAGCGGGACACGCTCCAGAGCAGCACCGAAACCGCCAGCCAGGTCTTCCTCATGATCGGGCCCCCTGCTCCACGATGTCGAGGAACGATGCGGTGTCGTGGCGGCCCACTTCAAGTCGTGGCCGACCTGGACGGGCGCCCGGAAGTTCGCCTGCCCCCGCCCGACTTGTGGTCTGCTCCCCGACCGTGCGGAACCAGGAGATCAGGACGCAGCGCGAGCGCCACGGCCGCCAGGCGGTGGCGGTGCTGCCCATCCACTATCCGAAGGAGCTCCTCACCGCGCTCGACCTGCTGGCGGTGGAGCTCTGGGGCCCGCCCGGCCCGCCGCGCGGCGACGACGCCGGCCGGGTCCAGAGCTACGTCTGCAGCGTGGTCCGCAACGCGCTCGCCTTCCTGGCCGGCGGCCACGCCGATTCGGTGGACGGCGTCCTCTTCCCGCACACCTGCGACTCGATCCAGCAGCTGGCCACGCTGGCCACCGATCTCGGCGGCTGGACCAAGCCGGCCTTCACCTTCCTCCACCCTCGCGGCGCCGACCGGCCCAGCGCCCGCCGCTTCGTCGAGGCCGAGCTGCGCCGGCTGGCGGGCACGCTGGAGGCCTTCTCCGGCCACGCCCTCACCGAGGAGCGGCTGGCGGCGGCGCTCGCCCTGCACCGCGAGGTGGACGCGGCCCGCGGCGCCCTGCTCGACGCCCGGGCGCGGCTGCCGCTCGACGACACCCAGCTCTACGCGCTGCTCCGGCGGGGCGAGTGGCGCTGGCCGGCCGACCACCTCGTCGAGCTGGAGGCCGCGCTGGCCACGCTGGCTCCGGAGCCGGTGCAGCGCGGCGTCCCGGTGCTGGTGACCGGGTACGTGCCCGAGCCGGCGGCGCTGCTCGCCACGCTCAACGGCGCCGGCGGCTACGTCGCGGCCGACGACTACGCGGCGGTGGGGCGGCGGGTGGTGCGCGCGACGCCCACGCCGGCGGCCGACCCGTGGCGCGCGCTGGTGGATCGGTACTTCGCCGCGCCCCCCTGCCCGACGCGCGGCGCCGACACCGGCGTCCGCATGGCGCACCTGGCCGCGCTGGCGGAGCGGAGCGGCGCGCGGGGCGTGCTGGTCCACGTCCTCAAGTTCTGCGAGCCGGAGCTGTTCGACGTGCCGGCAGTCAAGCAGGCCTTCGCCTCCCGCGGCCTGCCGGTGCTGGTGCTCGAGGGCGAGCTGGAAGGCGCGCTCTCCGGCCAGGCGGTGACGCGGCTGGAGGCCTTCGGCGAGCTGCTCCAGGGCGCGCCAGGGGCCGCGTGATGCTGCGACGCGCGCGGTACGAGCTGGCCGGCCGGGCCGCCTTCCCCATCCTCACCGCGCTGGAGGCCTGGCAGCATCGGCTCAAGCGCTCGCGCAAGCAGCCGGGTGGCGGGCCGTTCGGCCCCCCGCTGGAGTCGGTGCGCCGCTTGAAGGAGCTGATGGCCCACCACTACTTCCAGGGGCGCTACGCCGACGGCGCGGTGCCGGTGGCCTGGGTGACCAGCGGCTTCCCGGTGGAGGTGCTGCGGGCGCTCGGCTTCCACACCGTCTACCCGGAGAACCACGCCGCGCTCTGCGGCGTGCAGCGGCTCACGCCGGAGTACTCCGACGTGGCAGAGGCGGCCGGGTACTCGCGCGACCTCTGCAGCTACGTGAGGACCGACCTCGGCAGCGTGCTCTCCTCGAAGACCCCGGTGGGGCGGCTGCCGCGGCCGCAGTTGCTGGCCTGCTGCACCAACATCTGCCAGACGGTCCTCTACTGGTACCGGGAGCTCTCCCGCCACCTCGGCGTGCCGCTGGTGCTCGTGGACACGCCCTTCGTCCACGGCACCGCCTCGGCCCACCAGCTCGCCTACGTGAAGGAGCAGCTGGAGGAGCTCTGCCTGGTGGCCGGGCGGGTGAGCGGGAAGCCGCTCGACGCCGAGCGGCTGGTTGAGGTGACCCGTACGGCGCGGGAAGGCTCGCGCCTCTGGGGCGAGTGCCTGGCCGCCAGCCGGGCCAGGCCGGCCCCGTGGACCGGCATCGACGGCTTCTTCCACATCGCCCCCATCGTCGCGCTGCGCGGGACCGAGGCCTGCAACGGCTACTACCGGCTGCTGCGGGACGAGCTGGAGGACCGGGTGGCGCGCGGCGTCGGCGGCCTGAAGGAGGAGAAGCACCGGCTGCTCTGGGACAACCTGCCGGTCTGGTTCGCGGTGCGCCGCTTCTCCACGCTGCTGGCCGAGCGCGGCTTCAACTTCGTCTCCACCAGCTACACCGACGCCTGGGCCGAGGCCGGCGTGGGGATCGATCCGGACGATCCCATCGGCTCCGCGGCCCGGACCTACACCCACGTCATCCTCAACCAGGACCTCCCCAACCGGCTCGACATCCTGCGGCGGTTGTCGCGCGACTACGCGGTGGACGGCGCCATCCTCCACAGCGACCGCTCCTGCAAGCCCTACTCGATCGGGCAGGTGGACCTGCGCGAGCGGCTGGCCGCCGAGCTCGGCATCCGCGTGCTGCTGCTGGAGGCCGACCACAACGACCCCCGCTCGTGGGCGGCCGAGCCGGGCGAGAACCGGCTGGCGGCCTTCATGGAGGGGTTCGAGTGAAGGCGCCAGCCAGGGGCGCCGTGACCGGCGTGGCCATCGGCGTGGACGTGGGGAGCACCAGCTGCAAGGCGGTGCTGGTGGACGGCGCCGGCCGGATCGTGGGGCGGCGGCTCGAGCCGGCCCACCCCCGCGTCGAGGAGCAGACCGGGCGGCTGGTGGCGGCGCTCGTCGCCGAGGCCGGCGTGGAGGTCCCGGTCGGCGCCACCGGGTACGGCCGCAAGCGGGTGGCGGCGGCGCGGGTCCTCACCGAGATCACCTGCCACGCCCGCGGCGCCCACGCGCTCCACGGCGGCGGTGGCCTGCTGGTGGACATGGGCGGCCAGGACACCAAGGTGATCGCCATCGGCCCGGCCGGCGACGTCACCGACTTCGCCATGAACGACAAGTGCGCCGCCGGGACCGGCCGCTTCCTCGAGGTGATCCTGGCGCGGCTCCAGGTGCCGCTGGACGAGGTGGCGGGCTACGCTGCGCGGGCCGGGGCGCCGGTGACCGTCTCCAGCACCTGCACCGTCTTCGCCGAGAGCGAGGTGATCTCGCTGGTGGCCGAAGGCCGGCCGGCGGAGGGGATCGTGCGCGGCCTGCACCTCGCGCTCGCGTCAAGGGTCGCGGCGCTGGCGCGCGGCAGGCCCGGGACCGGGCCGGTGCTGCTGAGCGGCGGCGTGGCGCTCAACGCGGCCATGGTGACCGCGCTGGCCGAGGCGCTGGGGCGGCCGGTCCGGGTGCTGCCGGAGCCGCAGCTGGTCGGGGCGCTGGGCGCGGCGCTCTCGGTGCTGGAGCGCATCCCGTAGCCCCCCCTCCGCGCCTGCTGATTGCAGAATCAATCCAGCTTGCCGCGTCGCGTCTAAGCGGCTAGCGTCTCGCCTTCACCTTCGCCGGAGGCCACCGTGATCGACAAGAAGGCCGACAGCTTCGTCCAGTCGCTCTGCATGGGGCGCATCGAGGAGGAGATCCTCTTCCCGTACCCGACCATGAAGGCCAGCGAGCGCGAGACGGTCGCGCAGGTGACCGCCAGCATCGACCAGGTGCTCGGCGGGCACGCCAAGGACTTCCGCGCCTGGGACGTGAAGGGCGAGCAGCCGCCCGAGTTCATCGAGGAGCTCAGGTCCTTCGGCCTCTTCGGCCTGATCGTCCCCGAGGCGCACGGCGGGCTCGGCTTCGGCTCGGCCGCCTACTCGCGGGTGCTGCAGCAGGTGGCCATGCACGACGGCTCGGTGGCGCTCACCATCGGCGCCCACAGCTCCATCGGCATGCGCGGCCTGCTCCTCTTCGGCACCGAAGCGCAGCGGGCCAGGTGGTTGCCGAGGCTGGCCACCGGCGAGCTGATCGCCGCCTTCTGCCTCACCGAGCCGGGCGCCGGCTCGGACGCCGCCTCGATCCGGACCAACGCCAGGCGGGAAGCGGACCACTGGATCCTCAACGGCGAGAAGCTCTGGATCACCAACGGCGGCATCGCCGGTTTCTACACCGTCTTCGCCAAGACCCCGTCCGGCAACGGCGACGGCAAGGCCCACATGACGGCCTTCATCGTCCCGCGCGACCTGCCCGGCATCTCGACCGGCCCGCACGAGGACAAGATGGGGATCCGGGCCTCCAACACCACCACCGTCCACTTCGAGGACGTCAAGCTGACCGACGAGCACGTGCTCGGCGAGGTGGGGCAGGGCTTCAAGGCGGCCATGAAGATCCTCAACGCCGGCCGTTCCGGCCTGGGCGGCGGCTGCGTGGGCGGGATGCGCAAGCTCATCTCGCTGGCCACCCGGCAGGCCAAGGAGCGGCGCCAGTTCGGCCGCCCCATCGCCGAGTTCGGGCTGGTGAAGCAGAAGCTGGGCGAGATGGTGGTGGACGCCTACGCCACCGAGAGCGTGGTGGGCGTGGTGGCCGGCCTCTCCGACCAGGGCTACGAGGACTACGCCGTCGAGGCGGCCATCTCCAAGGTCTTCGCCAGCGAGGCGCTCTGGAGGAGCGCCGACGAGGCGCTGCAGGTGGCCGGCGGCAACGGCTACATGCGCGAGTTCCCCTACGAGCGGGTCCTGCGCGACGTGCGCATCAACCGGATCTTCGAGGGGACCAACGAGATCCTGCGGCTCTTCATCGCCCTCACCGCCCTGAACCGCGTCGGCACGCAGCTGAAGGAGCTGGCCGACGGGCTGAAGGGGGCCATGAACGATCCCATCAAGGGGTTCGGCGTCCTCTCCGACTACGCCATGAAGCACGCCTCGATCCGGACCGGCCTGGTGGGCGAGAAGCGGAGCTTCAGCAAGCTCCACCCGGCGCTGGCCGAGGTCGGCGACCACTACGAGGGGCTGGTTCGCGAGGTGGCCTGGGTGGCCGACCGCGAGCTGCGCCGCCACGGCAAGGAGATCGTCGGCAAGCAGCTCGTCTCCAAGCGGATCGCCGACGTGCTCATCGACCTCTTCGTCACCGCCTGCGTCTTCTCCCGCGTCACGGCGGCGCTGGAGAAGGAGGGCGAGAAGGGGGCGGTGCACGAACTCGAGATCGCGCGCGTCTTCTCGCGCGCGGCGCGCAGCCGGATCCGCGGCAACCTGCACCGCGTGGACTCCAACGACGACGAGCTGGTCACCGCCCTGGCCGACGACGCGCTGGAGCGCGAGGCGTACGGCTGGGACCTGCTGACCGCGTAGCGCGGGCCGGCCCGAAGCGGGAGCCCTGGCGGCGGTGAACGCGGCGCTGGAGCGGGTCACGTCAAGTGACTGGGCAGCCCCGGCACCACGGCTCACCGGTCGGGACGGCGGGCGTCAGGGAGGCGACGCCCCGGCCGTGGCCGGCTACGTCGCCGGGCTGAAGAAGTAGCAGGCCGGCTACGGGCCTCTTCCTCACCGGCGCTTCAGCTTCTCCAGCCGGACCAGGAAGCGGTCCCGCGCGCGGCTCCTCTCCGCCAGCGTGCTGGCGGCGTGGTCGAAGAGGCCGCGTCCCGTCTTCGCGCCCAGCTCCCCGCGGGCGACGCGCTCGCGTATGGCCGCCGGCGCACGCTCGGCGCGCGAGAGCTCCGGCGCGAGGTTGTCCAGCACCCGCTGCCAGGTGTCGAGCCCTCCCAGGTCAGCCGCCTCGACGGGGCCGACGAAGGACCAGCGGAAGCCGGGCCCCTCGGTCATCACCGTGTCGATGTCCTCCAGGCTGGCCACGCCCTGCTCGACGAGGTGGAAGGCCTCGCGCACCACGGCCGCCTGGAGCCGGTTGGCGACGAAGCCCGGCACCTCCTTGCGCAGCCGCACCGGACGCTTGCCGATCCGCCGCAGCGCCTCCAGCACCCGCTCCACCGCCGCCGGCGGCATGCGCGGGTGCGGCACCACCTCGACGAGCGGGACCAGCTGCGCCGGGTTGAAGAAGTGGACGATGACCATCCGCTCCGGCCGCCGGGCCCGCTGGGCCAGGAGGCTGATCGGGATCGTCGAGGTGTTGGAGCCGACGATGGCGTCCTCGCCCACCACCTGCTCGATCCGGTCGAACAGCTCCAGCTTCGACGCCAGCAGCTCGGGGATGGCCTCGACCACGAAGCCGGCGCCGGCCAGCGCCTCGTCCAGGCTGGTGGTGGGCCGCACCCGGGCCCGGGCCGCGGCCGCCGCCTGGGGCGTGAGCACCGCCTCCTCGACCAGCAGCGCCAGGGACTCCTCCATGGCGGACAGGCCGCTCGCCAGCTGCCGCTCGGCGGCGTCGTGCAGCCTCACCGCCGAACCAGCCTGGGCGAAGAGCTGCGCGATCCCGTGACCCATCACGCCAGCGCCGATCACCGCCACCGCGTTCTCCATGGCCGGCCCCTTTCCAGCTGGAGCCTACCGCAGCGTCGGCCGCTTCGAGACGGTCGCCTCGCCGGTTCTGCTTGCGCCCACGCCCCGGGCGGCGGAACCTCTCGGCATGGCCGTGCGCAAGGTTGGGACGAGCCGCATCGTCCGCGAGATCGGCCGCGGTGGGATGGCCGTGGTCTACGAGGCCTTCCAGGAGGCGCTCGACCGGCGGGTCGCCGTCAAGGTGCTCGACGCCGGGCAGGCCCGATCCAAGGAGGCCACCGAGCGGTTCCTCCGCGAGGGGCGCGCCTATGCCCACCTCCACCACGCCTCGGTGCTGGCGGTCTACGACCTGATCGAGAAGGACGACGCCCTCTACCTCGTCACCGAGTTCGTGGACGGGGCCGACCTCCACCAGGTGGTCCAGGCCGGCGGCGCGCTCCCGCCCGACGGCGTGGCGGCGGTGGGCGCCCAGGTGGCCGACGCCCTGGAGTTCATCCACGCCCGTGCCCTGTTCCACCGCGACGTGAAGCCGGCCAACGTCATGATCTCGCGGGAGGGCGACGTCAAGGTGATGGACTTCGGCATCGCCCGCGACCCGCTGGCGGCCCAGCTCACCTCGACCGGCGTGGTGGTGGGCACCCCCGCCTACGTCGCGCCGGAGGTGCTCTGCGGCGACGAGGCCGACGAGCGGAGCGAGGTCTGGTCGCTCGGCATCTCGCTCTACGAGCTCGCCACCGGCGTGCTGCCGTTCCAGGCCAAGGACTTCAACGCCCTCTTCGCCCAGGTGCGCAAGGCGCGCCCCAGGCGCGTGCGTGACCTCTCGCCCAGGGTCCCGCGCCGGCTGGCCAAGGCCATCGAGCGCTGCATCGAGAAGAACCCGGAGGCGCGCTGGCAGACCGCCGGCGCGCTGGCCCGGGAGCTGAGGGCCTGCGCCTCCGCCCTGCTCGGCGACGTCCTGCCGCACGAGCGGCTCGCGGCGCTCCTCGTCGAGCGCGGGCTGGGGGGGAAGGAGCCGGTCGGTCCCACCGAGACTGTCGACCTGGTCGAGACGACCGGCAGCGCGGCGCCATCCACCGGGGCGACGCGCGAGCCGGTGCCCGCCACCAGTGAGGTGGTGGCCGCGGGCATCCCCGAGCGCCGGCGGGGGCGCTGGATCCTGGTCCTGCTGCTGCTGGCGGCCGCCGGCGTGGCGGCCTGGAACTTCGGGCGCTGGAGCGAGCTGCTGCTGGCGCCTCTCGAGCAGGTTCGGCGCGCCGGCCAGGGGCCGGCGGCGAGGTGAACGCCGCCGACCGTTCACCTCGGTCGATGTGAACGGTCTGGCCCGTCATGCTGATTGAGTTCGGCCGGCCGTCCTGCCTGGGTGCTCGCCAACCCGCCGGACTTCCTGGGGTGCGATCGGTGGCCCATGCCATGCAAGGTGGGTGAGGCCAGGGGGCCACCGAATGTCGAACCTGGAAATCGTCGCAGCCAGCTCAGGAGTAAGCGCCGCCGTGCTCGGAAGACTGCAAGAGAGGTTCCGCCGGGCCGACCCGCGCCTGGGCTCGGTTCGTCACCGCGACGGAGGGCTCACCCGATGAAGGACCTGAGCCCGCTCGCCTTTCCGCCGCTGCACGGCGTGGCCGGCCACCGGCTGCCCACCGCCAGGAACCGCTCCCTGGTCGGCACCAGCCTCGGCGCGCTGGTCCTCCTCGCGGTGGCCCTCTCCTCCCAGCTGCTCTTCGGTGGGGTCACCGGGGCGCAGCTGGCCGACGGGGTGCTGTGGATCGCCGACGCTCCCAGCTTCGGCGCCACCGCCTTCGTGCTCCTCTGCGTCGTGTTCGCCGTCTCCCCGGTCGCCTCCTTCTTCGCGGTCGGCGGCGCGGACGAGGGCGCCTCCATCGGCGCCCAGGTCGAGCCGGTGAAGCTCGCCCCCAGGACGCCGCTGCGCTGACCTACAACCCCACCAGCTTGGCCATGGAGGTCTCCTCTCACGACCCGTGAAGCGCCCAGTCGCTTGCAGGCCCGGCCGCCATGGAGTCTGCTGCGCCCAGGGCTCGGCGCCATGCCCGGAGGGCCGCGGAGGCGACCATGAACGCGATCGAGTGGCGGTGGAAGAGCGACGACGGGCTCGGCATGCAGGCGCTCGAGTGGGTGCCGGCGGGCGCCAGGCGCGCCTTGGTGGTGCTGGTCCACGGCTTCGACGATCACGGCGCCCGCTACGCGCACGTCGGCGAGGCGCTCTCCGCCGCCGGCTTCGTCCTCTGCAGCTACGACGCCCGCGGCCACGGCCGGTCGGGCGGCAAGCGGGCCTGGGTGGCCCGCTACGAGCAGCTGCTCGACGACCTCGCCACCTTCCTCGACCTGGCCGCGGCCCGCCACCCGGGGCTGCCGCGCTTCCTCTACGGGCACTCGATGGGCGGCAACGAGGTGCTCAACTTCCTGCTGCGCCGCAGGCCGAAGCTGGCCGGCGCCGTCGTGACCAGCCCCTGGCTGGAGCTGGCGGTCACGCCGCCGGGCTGGAAGCGGGCGGTGGCTCGCCTGGCGGCGGCGCTGGTCGGCGGGCTGGCGCTCCCGACCGGGATGGAGAGCGCCGCCATCTCGCGCGACCCGGAGGTGGTGAAGGCCTACGAGGCCGACCCGTACGTGCGCGGGCGGATCACGCCGCGGCTGCTCGTCAACGTGCTCGACGCCGGCCAGTGGGCGCTGGCCCACGCCGGCGAGCTCCCGGTGCCGCTGCTCCTCCTGCACGGCGACGCCGACCGGATCACCTCGGCCGGCGCCAGCCGCCGTTTCGCGACGGCGGCGGGTCCGCTGGCCACCTTCCAGAGCTGGCACGGCGGCTTCCACGAGCTGCACAACGAGCCGGAGAAGGCCGAGGTCCTGAAGGCGATCACCGACTGGCTAGGCGGGAAGCTCTAGCCGACGCGGAGGAACTGCTCCAGCGCCGCCCGGACCGAGCGCTCCACCGCCGGCGGCACCGGCGCCTCGCCGGCCCGCTTGCAGAGCGCCAGCGTCGAGCGCAGCGAGTCGCAGCGCCCCCGGCAGACCGGACAGCCCCGCAGGTGCTCCTCCAGCTCCGCGCAGGAGGCGCCGTCGATCTCGCCCTCCATCCGGCGCGAGAAGAGTTCCACCACGTCGCGGCAGCTGGGCGCGGGGGTGCCGTCGGCGCCGAGGCCGAGCACCGGCGCCACCTGCTCGCGCACCGCCATGCGGGCCCGGTGCAGCCGGCTCTTGACCGCCTCGACGGTGAGCCCGAGCGCCTCGGCCACGTCGGCGGCGGGCAGCCCCTCCACGTCGCGCAGCACCAGCACCTCGCGGTACATGGGTTCGAGCGCCCCGATGGCGGCGTCGAGCGCGGACTGCAGCTGCCGGCCCGAGGCCAACTCCTCCGGGGAGCGGCCCGGGTCGGCCACGGCGCCGCCCCGCTCGGACTCCTGGTCGAGCGACTCGATGGCGGCCGGCGCGAACTTGCTGGTGCGCCGCTTCTTGATGCAGAAGCTCCGGGCGATGGTGTAGAGCCAGGTGGAGACCGACGAGGCCTCGCGGAACTCGGGGAGCGTCCGGGCCGCGGCCAGCAGCGTCTCCTGCAGCACGTCGGCGGCATCCTCCTCGTCGCCGCACATCTTCTTCCCGAAGCGGTAGACGCGCCCCTGGTGACGCTCCAGCAGCGCTCCGAGCGCCTTGCGGTCGCCGGCCTTGGCGGCCGCGACGAGGTCGGTATCGGGCGTGGACATGACGGGGATGAGTAGCCGAGGTGGGTCCGGAGCACAATGGAGGGTCGCCGACCCCCCCGGGTACCGCGCCTGGCGGTGCGTCGCCGTCGAGGCGCGCGGATCAGGCGGCGCGGGCGACGGCCAGGAAGACGCCGTAGCGGCGGGTGGTGTCACCGGTCGTGCGCTCGATCTCGGTGACGGTGCTGAACGCCGGCGCGGCGAACCCGGCGGCGCGCAGCCGGTCGGCCAGCGCGTCGCGGGAGAAGCCGTGGTGGACGTCGGCGCCGTGGCCGTGGAACGACCCGTCCTCGGCGTCGAGGTCGGCCACGCAGAGCGTGCCGCCCTCGGTGAGCGCGGCGCGCAGCTGGCGCAGCACCTGGTCGAGGTCGTGGACGTGGTGCAGCGTCAGGAGCGAGCAGACCAGGTCGTAGCGGCCAGCGGGGAGGGGATCCCGCTCGAGGTCGAGCCGCAGCGCCACGGCGTTGGGGGCCGCGCCGCTGGCCAGCTTGCGCCGCACCACCTCCAGCATCCCCTCGGAGGAATCGGCCAGCGTGATGCGGGCGACGTGCGGGGCCAGCGCCAGGCCGAGCAGGCCGGTGCCGCAGCCGTACTCCAGCACGGCCGCCTCCGGCGTCACCGGAACCGTGGCGCGGATGGCCTCGGCCACCTCCCGGGCGCGGAGCAGCTTGGCGGGGTCGTCGTCCCAGGTGGCGGCGCTGGCGTCGAAGTCGGTCATGTGAGGTCACGTACTCCAATTGAGAAAGCCCGACCTCGAAAGAGGCCGGGCTTTCAATGCCGCGAAGGATTCGCGACGGACGCGACTAGGCGACGGGGCGAACGTTCGCCGCCTGCAGGCCCTTCGGGCCCTTGGTCACGTCGAACTCCACCTTCTGGCCCTCGGCCAGCGAGCGGAACCCGTCGGCCTGGATGGCCGTGTGGTGGCAGAAGACATCCTCGCCACCGCTGTCCTGCGTGATGAAGCCAAAGCCCTTCGCGTCGTTGAACCACTTCACGGTACCGGTAGCCATGTGCTGTCGTGCTCTTTTCTGTCTTGTGTACGCGCGGCTGCGTGCCGCGCGGGACGGCTCTCCTCCCTGACAGGAAGGAAGACGGTTGTGTAGTCCAATCCGCCAAGGAAGTACAGGAGGAGCCCCAAACAGGCCTGGGCCGAGCACCTGAGCCTCCCCGAGGAATCGCAGCGCGTCAGCGGTCGCGATTGGGGGGGGGCTGGCGCCGCGACGATCCGACCGCCATGGAGAGCCGAGTTGTCCCCGTGAAAGGCCCTGATCCAGTCGCTCCGACGCTCCAGCGCCTGTTAGGATGCCCACCCTGTCATGCGAGGAATCCGAGGCGCCACCCAGGCCGCTGCCAACACCCGAGAGGCCATCGAGGAGGCCGTGGTCGAGCTCTGCCAGGAGTTGACCGCGCGCAACCGGCTCGCCCCCGAGGAGATCACCTGGGCCATCTTCACCGTGACACATGACCTCGACGCCGACTTCCCGGCGCGAGGCGCCCGGGTGCAGGGCTGGCACCAGGTGCCGATGATCTGCTCGCAGGAGATCCCGGTCCCCGGCTCCATGCCGCGCGTGATCCGGGTGCTGCTCCACGTCGAGACGCGGGGCACGCCGCACCACGTCTACCTGCGCGGCGCCCAGGCGCTCCGCCCCGACCTCCACCACGGCGTGCCGTTCAAGAGCGCGCCGCCGCCGAAGAAGCCGAAGCGGCGCGCCGCCAAGCGCCCGGCCAGGCGAGCCGGGAAGCCGCCGCGCCGGAGCGGCAGGTGACCGGGCTCCCGCTCCGGCTCGGCCTGGTCGGGCTCGGCCTCATGGGGGGGTCGCTGGCCCGGGCCGCGCGCGCGGTCAGCCCGGGGCTGGCCGTCGTCGCGGTCGAGCCGCGCGCCGACTACCGGGCCCAGGCGCTCTCGGACCGGCTGGTGGACGAGGCGGCCGCCGAGCCGGGGCCGCTCCTCTCCGCCTGCGACCTGGTCGTGCTCTGCACGCCGGTGGCCTCCATCGAGGCGCTGCTCGGTCCGGTCTCGCGCCTGCTCCCCGACGGCGCGGTGCTCACCGACGTGGGTGGGGCCAAGGAGGCGCTGGTTCGCGCCGCCGCCGTCGAGGTCCGCCGGGGCGTGGCCTTCGTCGGCGCCCACCCGATGTTCGGCGGCCACGGCGGCTACGCCGGCGCGGCCGCGGCGGCCGAGCGGTGGCGCGGCGGCACCGTGGCGGTCTGCACCGACGGCGACGCCGGCGCGGTGGCCAAGGTGGTGGCCTTCCACGAGGCGCTGGGGGCGCGCGCCATCCGCTGCACCGCCGCCGAGCACGACGCCGCCGTGGCCACGGTCTCGCACCTGCCCTACCTGGTCGCCAGCGCGCTGGCCGCCACCGCCGCGCAGGCCGGCCCGCTGGCCCGGGCGCTGGCCGGCCCGGGGCTCAAGGACACCACGCGGCTGGCCGAGTTCCCGTTCGACATCCAGGGCGAGGTGGCGCGCCGCAACGCCTACCTGCCGGCCGCGGGCGCCAGGCTGCAGGCGCAGCTGGCCGCCATCCTGGCCGCCGTCACCGCCTCGCCAGAGGCGGCGCGGGCGGCCCTCGAGCAGGCGCGCGCCGCGCGCGAGGAGCTGTTCTGAAGAGTCCCGTGACCTGCAACCGCCGCGGGCCGCTGCGCGGCGCCATCGAGGTGCCGGGGGACAAGTCGATCTCCCACCGCGCCATCCTCTTCGGCGCGCTGGCCACCGGGGAGACCCGCGTCACCGGCCTGCTCGACGCCGAGGACGTCCACGCCACGCGCCGGGCGGTGGCCCGGCTCGGCGCCACGGTCAGCCAGGAGGGGCGCGAGGTGGTGGTGACGCCGGCCGAGACGCTGCGCGAACCCGACGACGTGATCGACTGCGGCAACTCCGGCACCTCGCTCCGGCTCCTGGCCGGCGTGCTGGCCGGCCTGCCCGGGCTCTCGGTGCTCACCGGCGACGCCTCGCTGCGCCGCCGCCCGGTCCGCCGGGTCATCGAGCCGCTCCGCCGCATGGGGGCCGAGCTCATCGCCCGCGACGGCGACCGGGTGCCGCCGCTGGTGATCCGCGGCAAGCCGCTCACCGGCGTGAAGCACGAGCTCCAGGTGGCCAGCGCCCAGGTGAAGAGCGCCATCCTGCTGGCCGGCCTGCGCGCCAGCGGCGAGACCAGCGTGCGGGAGCCGGAGCGGTCGCGCGACCACACCGAGCGGATGCTGCGCGGCATGGGGGTGCCGGTCCGGGTGGACGGGCTCACCGTGTCGGTGACGCCGTCGCGGCCGACGGGGACCCGCGTCGACGTGCCGGGCGACATCTCCTCGGCGGCCTTCTTCCTTTGCGCCGCCGCCGGCCTGCCCGGCTCCGAGGTGACGGTCCGCAACATGGGCGTCAACCCGACCCGCACCGGCCTGCTCGACGTGCTCCGCGCCATGGGGGCCGAGGTCACGGTGGCCGGCGAGCGCGAGGTGGCGGGCGAGCCGCGCGCCGACGTGACGGTCAGGGCCAGCCGGCTCGAGGCCACCGAGATCCGCGGCGAGATCATCCCGCGGCTCATCGACGAGCTGCCGGTGCTGATGGTGCTGGCCACGCAGGCGCGCGGCCGGACCGTGATCCGCGACGCCAGGGAGCTGCGCGTCAAGGAGTCGGACCGGCTGGCCGCCATGGGCGAGACCCTGGCGGCGGCGGGCGCCAGGCTGGAGCTCTTCGACGACGGCTGCGCCATCGAGGGGCCGGCGCGGCTCGGCGAGGTCTCGGTGACGACGCGGCTCGACCACCGCATCGCCATGTCGATGGCGGTGGCGCAGCTCTTCGCCGGGGAGCCGGTCCACCTCGACGACGTCTCCTGCATCGCCACCAGCTTCCCGTCCTTCTTCCCGCTGCTCGACGCGCTCTGCCCGAG
This sequence comes from Myxococcales bacterium, assembly GCA_021806645.1. Taxonomy (GTDB): domain Bacteria; phylum Myxococcota; class Myxococcia; order Myxococcales; family Anaeromyxobacteraceae; genus JADKCZ01. Next base: position 168,844 of record JAJZQX010000002.1, read on the forward strand.
GGCGACGTGATCGGCGGGCGCACGGCGCTCTACGGCATCGTCGGCTGGCCGGTCGGCCACAGCCTCTCGCCGGCCATCCAGAACGCCGCCTTCGCCTTGCACCAGCTCGACGCCGCCTACGTGGCGCTGCCGGTGGAGCCGGCGGCGCTGGAGGCGGCGCTGCGCGGCGCCCACGCGCTCGGCTTCCAGGGGCTCAACGTCACCATCCCGCACAAGCAGGCGGCCGCGGCCGCCTGCGAGTCGCTCGATCCGGTGGCCACCGCCTGCGGCGCCGCCAACACGCTGCGGCGCACGCAGGCCGGCTGGGAAGGCTTCAACACCGACGCCACCGCGCTCGCGCAGCTCCTCGACGGCGCCGGGGTGCGGGCCGGCGCGGCGGCGCTGCTCATCGGCGCCGGCGGCGCGGCGCGAGCCGGTGGCTGGGCGGCGCTGAAGGTGGGGGCCAGCCTGCGGGTCACGGCCCGCCGGCCGGAGCAGGCCGAGGCGCTCTGCGCGGCGCTGGCCCCGGCGGTGGGACCGGGCGGCCCCAGGCCCGAGGTGCTGGCGTGGGAGTCGCTGGCGGTGGCGAGCCGGGCCGCCGACGTGGTGGTGAACGGGACCAGCGTCGGGATGTCGGGCCAGCCGGCGGCGTTCGGGGAGCTCGGCTTCCGCCCCGGTCAGGTGGCGCTCGACATGGTCTACGGCGACACCGCCTTCACCCGCGACGCGACGGCGGCCGGCGCCAAGGTGGTGCGCGGCGAGGAGCTGCTGGTGCGCCAGGGGGCGCTGGCGTTCAGTCTCTGGACCGGCCGGCCCGCCCCGGAGGCGGTCATGGTCGCGGCGATGCACGCCGCACGGGAGGCGAGCCAACGATGACGCTCCGTTATCTAACCGCGGGTGAATCGCACGGGCCGGGCCTGTGCGCCATCGCCGAGGGCTTCCCGGCCGGCGTCACAGTGGACTTCGAGCGGGTGGACGCCGACCTGGCCCGCCGGCAGAAGGGCTACGGCCGCGGCGGCCGGATGAAGATCGAGCGCGACACCGCCCAGTTCGTCGCCGGGCTGCGCGGCGGCCTCACCACCGGCGCCCCCATCGCCCTGGTCATCTGGAACAGGGACCACGAGAACTGGAAGGAGCTGGTCAGCCCGTACGCGAGGGGCGGCAAGAAGTTCACGCAGGTGCGCCCCGGCCACGCCGACCTGGCCGGCTCGCTAAAGTACGGCTTCGACGACGCCCGCGACGTGCTGGAGCGGGCCAGCGCCCGGAACACCGCCACGCTGGTGGCGCTCGGCGCGCTGGCCAGGGCGCTCCTCTCCGCGGTCGGCGTCACCGTCAGCTCGCGGGTGGTGGCCATCGGTCACGCCCGCCACGAGGTGGGCGCGCCGCCGACGCCGGCGCAGCGCGAGGCCATCGAGGCCTCCGAGTTCCACGTCGAGTCGCCCGAGGCGGAGGCGGCCATGAAGGCGGTCATCGACCGCGAGCGCGAGCGGGGCGGCTCGGTGGGGGGCCTGGTGGAGGCCTGGGCCGAGGGGCTGCCCATCGGGCTCGGCAGCCACGTCCACCCGGACCGCCGGCTCGACGCGCGGCTCGGCCAGGCCGTGCTGGGCGTGCAGGCCATCAAGGCGGTGGAGATCGGAGACGGCACGCGGGTGGAATGGCCGGGCGACCAGGTCCACGACGCGCTCCACCACTCGAAGGAGCGCGGCTTCTGGAGGGAGACCAACCGGGCCGGCGGACTCGAGGGGGGCATGACCAACGGCAGCCCGCTCCGGGTGCGCGCCTACATGAAGCCCATCCCGACCATGCTGACGCCGCTGCCGTCGGTGGACCTGGCCACCCGCCAGCCGGTGCAGGCGCGCTACGAGCGGAGCGACGTCTGCGCCGTGCCGGCCGCCGCCGTGGTGGTGGAGGCGGTGGTGGCCTGGGAGCTGGCCTCGGCGCTGCTGGAGAAGTTCGGCGGCGACACGCTGGGCGACCTGAAGGCGGCGCTGGAGGCCTATGGCGCTCGGATCCGGTGAGCTGCTGGCGCTGACCGGCATGATGGGGGCCGGCAAGTCCACGGTGGCCAGGGTGCTGGCCGCCCGCCTTGGCCGGCAGGTCATCTCCACCGACACCATGCTGGAGTCCCGCTTCGGCAAGGCCATCACGCGCATATTCGCCGAGGACGGCGAGCCGGCCTTCCGCGCCGCGGAGCGGGCCATCATCGAGCGGCTCGACGGCGGGCTGGTGGTCGATCTCGGCGGCGGCGCCTTCTGCGACCCCTCCAGCGCGGCGCGGCTACTCACCGCCGGGCGGGTGGTCTTCCTCGACGTCTCGGCCGCCGAGGCGGCGAGGCGGATGGCCGGTGGCCGGGCAAGGCCCCTGGCCGCCGACTGGGAGACGCTCCAGGCCGAGCGGCTCGAGAAGTACCGGCGCGCCCACCTCACCGTCGCCGTCGACGGCCTCTCCGCCGGCGAGGTGGCGACGCGCATCCTGGAGGCCCTGTGAGAGCGCAGCCGACCGTGGTCCTCCCGGCCCGCCAGGGCGAGCACCGCTACGAGATCCACGTCGGTGCCGGCGCGCTGCGGCCGCTGGCCGGGCTGGCCCGGGCCCACGATCGCGTCGCCGTGGTCACCTGCGCGCGGGTGGCCCGGACGCCGGTGGCGCGCCGCGCCCTGGCCGCGCTGCGCAAGACCGGGCGCGTCGCCGTGCTGGTCATGCTCCCCGACGGCGAGAAGGGGAAGACGCTGGCGCAGCTGGAGCGGGCGGCCGGGAAGTTGCTGGCTGAGGGGCTGACCCGGCGCAGCCTGGTGGTCTCGATCGGCGGTGGCGCCGTCTCGGACGCGGCCGGGTTCCTGGCCGCCACCTTCATGCGCGGCCTCCCCTGGGTGGCGGTTCCGACCACGCTGCTGGCCATGGTGGACGCCGCGCTGGGCGGCAAGACCGCCGTCAACCTGCCGCGCGCCAAGAACGCGGTCGGCGCCTTCCACCCGCCCTCGGCGGTGCTGGCCGATCCGCGCGCGCTCGACACGCTGCCGGAGCGCGAGCTGCGCTCGGGGCTGGGCGAGGTGGTGAAGTACGCCCTGCTGGAGCCGGCGCTGCTCGGCCGCGTCTCCGCCTCCGGGGCCGGACGCCCCAGCGACGAGCTGGTGGCCGCCTGCATGGCCGCCAAGCTGCGCGTGGTCGAGGCCGATCCGACCGAGCGCGGCCAGCGGGCGCTGCTCAACCTCGGCCACACCTTCGGCCACGGGGTCGAGGCCGCCGGCCGGTTCTCCCGCTACACGCATGGTGAATCGGTGGCGCTCGGGCTGGTCTTCGCCTTCCGGCTGGCGGCGCAGCTGGGGCGGGTGGGCCCGCTGGCGGTGGCCGAGGCCGAGGCCGCGGTGGCGGGAGCCGGGCTGCCGACGCGCCTCCCGCCGGCGCAGGCGCGGCGCGCCGCGGCGCTCATGGTCCACGACAAGAAGCGGACCGCCTCCGGCCTGCGCTGGGTGCTGCCGCGCCAGGTGGACGGCGCGGGCTGGACGGTGGAGTGGGGCGTCGAGGCCGGCCCGCTCGCGGTGGCGGCCGCGGTGGCGGAGCTGGGGAGCTGAGGCCGGGCGGCGCTCCGGGCGCCGCGCCGATCAGCAGCGCAGCTGGATGGTGGTGCGGCCCGACTCGGCGCGGATGGAGAGGATGGTCCGCCGGCGGCGCTCGCAGAAGGTCCGGACGTCCTTCTCGAAGGTGGGACAATCCCCAACGATCTCGACGATGGTGCCGGGTGGCGTCTCGGCCGACTCGACCGCCAGACGAAGGACCGGTTGAGGGCAGCGCATGCCGACACAATCCAAGCGCACCAGGTTCCGCTCCATGCCGCCCCCGCCTCTCTCGAAACGGCCTGAGAAGAGGCAAGCTTGCCAAATTGCGGGCGCTCGCGAACCCCGCCGGCGGGTGCGACCCATGGCCGCAATACGGCGCCCTGGCCGTTGCCCTGCCGGGTCGACTGGCTTACAGAAGTGATCCGTCGTCCAGCCCTGGAGGTCTCGTGTCGAAGCTCGGCCGCCTCACCATCGCCCTCGGCGCCATCGCCCTCGCCTTCTCCGCGCGCGCCGCCGACCCGACCATCCTCTTCGAGAAGTACCAGCTCCCCAACGGGCTCACCGTCATCCTGAGCCAGGACCACCGGCTGCCGCAGGTGGCGGTCAACGTCTGGTACCACGTCGGCGCCGCCAACCAGGCGCCCGGCCGCTCCGGCTTCGCCCACCTCTTCGAGCACATGATGTTCTCCGGCTCGAAGCACGTGCAGCCGTCTCCCTTCAAGGTGCTGGAGACCATCGGCGGCTTCGCCAACGGTTCCACCAGCTTCGACCGGACCAACTACTACGAGGTGGTCCCGTCCAACGAGCTGGCCACCGCGCTCTGGCTGGAGAGCGACCGGCTCGGCTTCCTGCTCGACACGCTCGACGCCAGGAAGCTGCAGGTGCAGCGCGACGTGGTGTCGAACGAGCGGCGGCAGAGCTACGAGAACCGCCCCTACGGCCTCACCTTCATCAGGACCTGCGACCTGCTCTACCCGTCGCCGCATCCGTACTATCAGTGCGTCATCGGCTCCATCCCCGAGATCCAGGCGGCCGGCGTGGAGCAAGTCCAGGCCTTCTTCCGCGAGTTCTACGGCCCGCAGAACGCCTCGCTGGCCATCGTCGGCGACTTCGACCCGGCCAAGGCCAGGGCCCTGGTCGAGCAGTACTTCGGCCCCATCCCGGCCGGGCCGCCGGTGCAGCGGCCGGCGGTGCAGCAGCCGATGCTGGCGGCGGTGGTGAAGGAGACGCTGGAGGATCCGGTCGCCGAGGTGCCGCGGCTCGACCTGATCTGGAACGGGACGGTCATGAACGCCGACGACGAGCCCGCCGGCGACGTGCTGGCCGAGGTGCTCGGTGGCTCCGACGCCTCCCGCCTGGCCCGATCGATGGTCCACGCCAGCCGCGTGGCCGCCGAGGTCTCGGCCTGGAGCAACGCCATCGGCCTGGGCGGCTGGTTCCAGGTGACGGCGGTGGCCAACGCCGGCAAGGGGGCGGGCGAGCTGCTGGCGCCGGTCCAGGCGGCCATCGACGCGCTGAAGAAGAACGGGCCGACCTCCGAGGAGGTGGAGCGGGCCAAGCGTCAGTTCATCGCCTCGCGGGTGCGCGGCGTCGAGCGGATCGGCAGCCGCGCCGACCTGCTCAACAGGTACCAGACCTTCCTCGGCGATCCCGGCTGGCTCGGCAAGGACCTGGCCCGCTACCGCGCCGTCACGCCGGCGGCGGTGCAGGCCTTCGCGCTGAAGTACCTCCCCGACGACCGCCGCATCGAGCTGACCACCCTGCCGAAGGCCAAGGTGACCAAGTGAGCGCCACGTCGCTGAACCGGACCCTCGCCCTGGCCGTGGGCCTGCTCGCCTCGGCGGCCTGCGCGTCACGGCCCGTGAAGCCCGCGGAGCCGGCCGCGGCCGCCGCCCCGGTGAAGACCCCCGCGCCCGCCCCGTCGCCGACCGCCGCGCCCGTCGCCGACCCGACCACGCCCGACGCGCCGTTCCGGGCCAGCAAGCCGGCCCCGGCGCCCGGCGAGCCGAGGTTCCAGGCGCCGGTGCCGAAGGTGGCCACCCTGGCCAACGGCGCCAGGCTGCTGGTGGTGGAGAACCGGGCGGTGCCGCTGGTCGCGATCGAGATCGTGGTCCGCGCCGGCGTCGACCAGGAGCCGGAAGGGAAGGGCGGGCTGGCCGGCTTCACCGCCGACATGCTCACCGAGGGGACCGCCCGGCACCAGGCGCTCGAGTTCGCCGCCCGCGTCGAGGATCTGGCCGCGCACCTCTCCGCCGGCGCCGGCCTGGAGTCGGCGCGGCTCCGGCTCAACGGCCTGGTCGAGACCCTCCCCGAGGCGCTGGACCTCCTGGCCGAGGCGCTGCTGACCCCGGCCTTCCGGCCTGAGGACGTGGAGCGGGTTCGCGGCATCCGGCTCACCGGGCTGGAGCAGAAGAAGGCGACGCCCCAGGCCCTGGCCGCCGACGAGGCGGCCCGGATCGTCTACGGCGAGCGCCACCCGCGCGGCCGGCCAGCGGGCGGCACGCCGGAGAGCATCAAGGCCATCACCATCGCCGACCTGAAGCGCTTCCACGCCGCCTACTACGACCCGAAGAGCGCCATCGTCTCGGTGTCGGGCGACGTGAGCGCCGCCGAGGTGAAGAAGCTGCTCGACCAGAAGCTGGCCGGCTGGACGGGGCGCCGCGGGGCCGAGCCGAGGCGACCGGCCTTCCCCACCGTGGCGGCGAGGAGCGTTACCCTGGTGGACAAGCCGGGGGCGTCGCAGTCGCAGGTCTGGGTGGTGGGGGAGCTGTTCCCGGCCGGCCACGCCGACCGGGTGCCCATGGCGGTGCTCAACAACGTCCTGGGCGGCCTCTTCAGCAGCCGGCTCAACCAGAACCTGCGCGAGACCAAGGGGTACAGCTACGGCGTCCGCTCCTCGCTCCAGCTCGACAGCGACCGCGGCTGGCTGGTGGCGGCCGGCGGGCTCCAGTCCAGGTTCACCGCGGAGTCGGTGACCGAGTTCGAGAAGGAGCTGGCCGCCCTGGCCACCGGCGAGCTCCGGGATGGCGAGCTGGCGCAGGCCAAGGAGGCGCTCATCCGCGGCCTGCCGGTGGCGCTCGAGACCAACGACGCGGTGGCCGGCTCGCTGGCCACGGTGGCGGCGCTCAAGCTGCCGCTCGACTGGTACGCCCAGCTGCCGGGGCGAATCGCCAGGGTGCAGGCCGCCGACGTGGCCCGGGTCGCCAGGGCCTGGATCCGGCCGGGGCGGATGCCGGTCATCGTGGTCGGTCCGCGCGCCGAGACCGAGGAGAAGCTCGAGGCGCTCCAGCTGGGGCCGTTCACGGTGAGGTGAGCGGTGGGGCCTTACCCCGCAAGGCCACTCGACGCCCCACCGCCGAGCGGCTAGGGTTCGCCACATGATCCTCCTCGTCCACGGCCCCAACCTGAACCTGCTCGGCGAGCGGGAGCCGGAGATCTACGGCTCCACCACGCTGGCCGAGATCGAGCAGATGCTCCGCAACGCCTGCGACGCCTGGGGCGTGCCGGTGAAGGCGGGGCAGTCGAACCACGAGGGCGGGCTGATCGACTTCATCCAGCAGCACCGCAGCGAGGCGCGCGGCATCATCATCAACCCGGGCGCCTACACGCACACCAGCATCGCCCTCTACGACTGCCTCAAGACCGTGGCCGCGCCGGTGGTCGAGGTGCACATCTCCAACATCCACGCCCGCGAGGAGTTCCGCCGCAAGAGCGTCGTGGCCGGCGCCTGCCGCGGGCAGATCACCGGCCTCGGCGTGCGCGGCTACATCCTGGCCGCCGAGTGGCTCTGCGCGGAGATCGGCGCCCGCCCGAAGTCGTAGGCGGCGCCCACCAGCGGGCGCCCGAAGGATGCCCAGGGTCGCCGTCCTCCTGCCGGTCCGCAACGCCGCCGCCACCGCGCGCGCGGCGATCGTCTCCATCCTGCGCGGCGGCTACCGCGACCTCGAGCTGATCGCCGTGGACGACGGCTCGACCGACGGCACCGGCGCGGTGCTGGAACGGCTGGCCGCCCGCGATCCCCGGCTGCGCGTGCTGCGTGGCCCGGGCGAGGGGATCGCGCTCGCCCTCGACCGGGCGCTGACCGCCAGCGACTCCGAGCTGGTGGCCCGCATGGACGGCGACGACGTCTCCTGGCCCGGCCGGCTGGCCGAGCAGGTGGCGGCGCTCGACGCCGACCCGGCGCTCACCGTGGTCGGGGCCCGCGTCCGGCTCTTCCCGCGCCGGCAGGTGCGCGACGGCATGCGCCGCTACGTGGGCTGGCTCAACTCGCTCACCACGCCCGAGCTGGTGGCGCGCGACCTCTTCGTCGAGGCGCCGCTGGTCCACCCGGCCTCGCTGCTGCGCCGCTCGGCGCTGGCGGCGGTGGGCGGCTGGCGCGCCGGCGACTTCCCCGAGGATTACGACCTCTGGCTGCGGCTGGCCGCCAACCGCGCCCGCATGTCCAACCTGCCGAGGACGCTGCTCGACTGGCGCGAGGGCGCGGCCCGGCTCACCCGGACCGATCCCCGCTACGCCCTCGACCGGCACGTCTCGCTCAAGTGCGCCGCGCTGGCCAGCGGCCCGCTGCGCGGCCGGATCGAGGTGGCGCTCTGGGGGGCCGGCGAGACCGGGCGGGCCTTCGCCGACGGCCTGCTGCGCTCGGGGATCCGGGTGGTGGCCTTCGTCGAGGTGGATCGCAAGAAGGTGGGCCGGACCATCCGCGGCGCGCCGGTCCACTCCTTCGAGGAGGTGGAGCGGCTGCGCGGCCTGCCGCTGCTGGTGGCGGTCGGGGCGCCGGGCGCCCGCGAGCTGATCCGGGCCGAGCTCACCACGCGTGGCTTCGAGGAGCTGCGCGACTACCGCTGCGTCGCCTGAGCGTGCCCGGCCCGGGGCGCCGCCTAGGCCGCGCCCCGCCAATCCAGGGCGTCGTCGTGGGCCTCGAGCGCCGCACGGTCCATCGTCCCGCTCTCCACGCGCCGGACGACCTCCTCCCGGGGAAGGTCGAAGATGGCCTCGAGGAGCTGCGCGTGAAGGCCTGGCTTCGCCTGCCCGACGGCGAAGAGCACGCGGGCGCTGTGCTGGACGTAGCGGGGCGACAGCAGCTGCCGCTTGAGCAGCTCCATGATCACCGGCGCCTTGGCGCGGTCGAAGCGGCCCGGCGCGCCGCTCCGGTCCTGCTCGGCGAAGAAGGCCGTCGTCCACTCGTCGTGGTAGGCGAAGACCTTCTCGAAGAGGGCGCGGTCGAAGCGGGAGCCGGCCTTCACCGGCTCGGCCTTCCTTCCCAGCACCACGCCGTCCTCGGTGAGCGCCTGCCGGAGCAGGTGGCCGTCCCTGGTGATGGGGGCCTGGTGGTGGGCCAGGGACCAGAGCCAGGAGACGTTGATGCGGTAGGTGGCGAGGTCGTTCATGAAGCGCAGCTTCAGCTCGTAGTCGTCGATGGCGGCCGCGAAGTTGCCGTTGAGGATCTGGAAGCCGTAGTTGGCCGCCATGTAGAAGGAGTGCTGGACGTGCTCGATGGTGACCTGGCCCGAGGGCGGCCGGTAGATGGCCTCCCACAGCGCCGGCGTGAGCAGCTTCTCGGGCGCGTCGAGCGACTCCCGGGTGACCTGGACCGGCGTGATCCGGCCCATGGCGTCGAGCACCCCGCGCGACTGGAGCAGCTCGCGCTCGGCCGGGGAGAGCCCGCTGGCCGGGGTCGGCACCGCCTTCCCGTTCGCGGCCACCGTCTCGAGCGGCCTGTCGATGAGCGCCTGCAGGTCCTCCAGCCTGGCCCGCAACGGACCGTTGCCCGCGGCCACGTACTCGACCTCGGGGCTGGCCACCCAGCTCTGCCGGTAGCAGTCGTACAGCTTGCCCTTGGCGCCGCCGGAGAGGATGTCGCCGAGCGTCCGCGGCCCCGCCGCCGCCGAGTCCGGCACGAACACCAGCCCCAGGAGCCGCTCGCGGAGCTTGTCCACCACCATGGCGCGCAGCGCCAGCGGGTTGTACCTGGAGCGGCCGTAGGGGTCGCCCTTCTGGTAGATCATCACCGCCGCCATGCCGCCGATGGGCGAGGCGTTGGTGAGCTCGCCCCCCTTCATGCCGGCCATGAGCATGAGCAGCGCGTTGTAGCGCTGGTAGGCGATCATGTTGGGCGTGGCCATGCCGACCGACTGGGGATCGGGGAAGACGCCGGCCGGATCGTCCTTCCACATCTCGATGAGGCTGCCCAGGTAGTCCCAGCGGCCGACGTTGGTGCCCAGCAGGCGGCGCCGGAGGGTCCAGGCGATGGCGGTGAGGTACCGGCCGCCGTTGCCCTCCTCGTAGAGCATCTTCACCTTGACGGTGCCGGCCGGGACGCCGATCAGCTCCTCGAGCCGGGAGAGCAGCCGCTCCACGATGAGCGCCTCGCCGGGCGTCTGCAGCTTGGGGATGTAGAAGTAGACGCCGCTGCCGGCGGCCCGCAGGGCGTCGAAGTTGCCGAGCGTCCAGAGCACGGTGACGACCACCAGGCCGGGGGCGGGGCGGCCGTCGACCGTGACGTGGTCGTACCGGAGGTGGATGCCGGGCGGCCGGGCCAGGCGGGTGGGCCACCGCGCCGCCGGCTTGTCGATCTGGTAGCTGCGCGTCTTGCCCTTCTTCACCACCTGGTAGGGCTTGCCGGTCCAGGTCCCCGCCATGATCTCCTTGGCGTTCTGCAGGGCCGCGAAGATCCCCACCGGCTCGCCGGCCGGCGCGCCGTCCGGGCGGAAGTGGGGCGGCGCGGCGTCCTCGAAGTCCGGCATGTTCATGGGCGCCGGGCTGTTGAGCGCGTTGAAGGCCATGTCGAGCGGGGCCCACGGACCGGTCAGCTCCAGGCCCGGGTTCCGCGACGGATGGACGTGCTCCGGGATGGCCACCTCGTCGTTGAGCCTCCAGCGCCACCGGCTGTCGCGCCCCTGGAAGTTGTCGACGAGCCCCTGCACGATCTGGCGGAAGGCCCAGCTCTTCCCGGAGATGGGGTCCTCGAAGGACTCGTCCCACCTCGGCCAGGCGTACTTCTCGCCCACCGGCGCCGGCGACTGGAGGATGGCCCGCCGGGCGGAGAGCGCCTCGGCGATGGCCGGCTCCAGCTCCCGGGAGAGCCGCGTGATGGTGTCGTCCACGTCGAGATCGCGCCCGTTCACGCGCTGGTGGCCGAAGAGGTCGGGGAACGCCTTCAGGATGTCTGGACGGATCATGATGGTGGGTCCCTTCGTTCACGTCCTGCCCGGATCGATCTTGTAGCGGTCCGCGAGGAAGAACCGCAAGAGGATCATGAGCCGCCTCTTGCGGAGCTCGGGACGGCCCGAACTCGGCCAGGTGCCGCTCAAGGGCCGGCTAGCGCCGGGAGCGGGCACTCGAGCGCGGCGGCCAGCTCGGCGAGGTCGGCCGGGATCGGCGCCTCGAAGCGGAGCGGCGCGCCGGTGACCGGGTGCGGCAGCTCCAGCCGGGCGGCGTGGAGCATGACCCGCGGGACGCTCACGGCCCCGACCATGCGCGGCCCGCCGTACTTCGGATCGCCGAGCAGCGGCGCCCCGAGGTGGGCGAGGTGGACGCGGATCTGGTGGGTGCGGCCGGTCTCGGGTTTCGCCTCGACCAGCGCGGCGTGGCCGATGCAGAGTGTCCGGTAGCGCGTCGCCGCGGCGTCGCCGCCCGGTGAGACCCGCCGCAAGCCGGCGCGGCGGGGATCCTTGCCGATGGCGGCGTCGATCCGGCCCGCCGGCGGCGAGGGGGGGCGCGAACAGAGCGCGAGATACGTCTTCTCCGGCACGCCGGTGCGGAAGGCCTCGGCCAGCGCGTAGGTCGCCTCGGGCGAGCAGGCCAGCACGGTGACACCGGAGGTCTCGCGGTCGAGCCGGTGGACCAGCGTCACCGGCCGCCCGAGCAGGTCGGCCGCCAGCTCGGGGAGCGTGCCGCGGTCCGAGGTGAGCGTGGCCTGCGCCGGGACCCCGGCCGGCTTGTCGATGGCGACGAGGTGCTCGTCGGCGAAGAGGAGCCGTTCGGGCGCGAGGGGGACGCTGGCGGCCGGGGCGTGGCCCCCCTCCTCGAGGTTGACGGTGACGGTGTAGCCGGGGCGGATCGGCTTGCCGGCCACCTTGCAGCGCCGGCCGTCGAGGAAGACACCACCCTCGTCGATGGCGCGCCTGGCCGCTCCGCGCGAGATGCCGCCGCGCGCGGCGATGAACCGGTCGAGCCGCTCACCCTCGTCACCGGGCAACGCGACGAGGTCGAGCCGCTTCATGCCGGCCTCACGGCCGTCACGCCTTGGCCGACGGGCAAGAGGCGCAGGCCGGCGACGATGGCGAGGCCTTCTCGCAAGCCGGGGCCGACCTGTAGTCGGTCTTGTAGAAGCCCGAGCCCTTGAAGGCGAAGGAGCCGGCGCTGACCGCCTTCTTAACCGGGGAGCCACAGGCGTCGTGGGTCTTCAAGGGACGCGACGACATCTTCTGGATGACGTCGAAGCGGCCACACTTGGGACAGTCGTATTCGTAGATGGGCATGTGAGGTGTTAGAACCGCAGGCTCTCGAAAAGGTGCCTTCTAGCATGGACCGCGATTCGCGCGACACCCTGGCCCGGGTCATCGACCACCTGGCGCTGGCGCTGGAAGAGGAACGATACCGCCACGTCGCGGGGGTCGAATCGGCTCCGGCGCTGGCGCGCCTGTTCGCCGAGCACGACGAGGCGACGCACCCCGAGACCCTGGCGCGGCTGCGTGAAGCGGGGGAGGGGTCGCTCTTTCGGGTGGTCGCGGCGCTCCGTGCCGAGCGCGCCGCGGCGGCACACGAGGAGGCCTGGCGTGCCGCCGAGGCGGGCGCGGAGGTGGAGGGGCCGGACGGGCTGGTGCCGCTGGCGGCGGCCGAGGCGGCGCTGGCTCACGAACCTGATCCGCTTCGCCGGCGCGCCCTGGCCACGGCGGCGGCGGCGGCGCTGGAGCCGGCGGCGCGCCACCGCGAGCAGGCGGCCGAGGTCCGGATCGTCGCCAGCGCCGGGAACGGCCTCGTCCCCGACTGGCCGCGGGTGGTCGAGTGCGACCAGCTGCTCGACGCGACCGAGGACGCCTGGCGCGAGCTGCTCGCCCACGCGGCGCGCCGCGACCTCGGCCTCGCCCCGCAGCCGCGCGGCGACCTGACCCGGGCCGACCTGCTCCGGCTCCTCGCCTTCCCGGCCTACGACGGGCTCTTCCAGAGATCGGGGCTGGCCGGGCTGCTGCGGGCCGCCTGCGGCGCGGTCGGGCTCGAGGCCGGCGGCCTGCGCATCGCCGAGACCACGCGGGTGGCGGCCTGGCCCGGTGCGCACGCCATCGGCGGCCGGATCTCGTTCCGGCCGCGCGGCGGCCTGCCCGACTGGCCGGAGCTCCTCGACGCGGCGGGGCGCTCGGCCATCGCGCTGCGCCAGCCGCCTCACCAGCGCGACGCTATCTTCGCCGCGGCCTTCGGCTGGCTCCAGTCCGCGCTGCTGCTCGAGCCCGGCTTCCTCTCGGCGCGCCTCGACCTCTCCAAGCGGGAGCGGGCCGAGGTGCTGAGGGCGCTGGCGCTCCGTGCCCTCTTCCGGCTTCGGGCCTCGGCCGCGGCGGCGCGGGTGGCCACCGAGGTGGAGCGCGGCATGTCCGGCGCACGCTGGCGGGAGGCCCACCGCGAGGCGCTCACCGCGGCCTGTCACGCCGCCTGGGACGGGGTGCGGGCGGCCCGCGACGCCGAGAGCGGGCCGCTGCTGGCGCGGGTGGCCGGCTTCGCGGCGGGCGAGCGGCTACGGGGCGAGCTGCGCGAGCGGTTCGACGAGGACTGGTGGCGCAACCCGCGGGCGCCGGAGCACCTGGCCGGGCTGCTGGCCGCGGGCCGGCTCGCGGAGACGGAAGGGCCCTCGGCACCGGCGGCGGCGCGTGGGCTGGTGGACCTGCTGGAGAACGGCGGGGCGGGGTAGCGCGCCGGCAACGCCGCTACGGCTTGCGCCGCAGCGCCCTGATGATCTTCTCCTTGGTGCGCGACGGGCGCGAGGCCGGCGGCCGGGCCGGAGCCGGAGCCGGGGCGGTGCGGGCGGCGAGGCGGGCGGCGGGGCGCGGGGTGCGCTGCGCGGCGAGGTGGGCCTTCCACTTCATCCAGGCCTCGATCTGCATGGCCTGCAGCTCGATCTGCAGGTCCTCGGAGAGCTCCTCCTCGGTCCACTCGAGCGTCGAGGTGGCGGATGGCGACGCGCCCAGGCGCAGCCTCATCACCTTCTCCTCCTCGGGCGTCAGCTCGCGAGCCTGGCCCCGGCGCAGCGCGGCCTGTGCCGCGCCCTCTGTCACCACGGTGCCGCCGGACCTGGTCCGCTTCCGCTTCTCGTCCATCTTCTCCACCTCGGGCGGCCGTCGACCTGGTGCAGGGGCGGCCTGAAGTCATCGTAGGCGGCGAGCCGGCGCCGTCCAGTTTTCGGGTCCGCCCGCCACGGGGCGCCCCGTGAGAATCCTTGCGCCGGCCCCGCGACCTCGCCAGAAGAGGTGAGGAGGAGATCTCGAATGGCCGACTGGAAGGAGAACCTGCTGGAGGACGACGCCCGGATCGGAGCCCTGGTGAGGAGCGCCAGGCGGGTCGCGGTGCTGGGGATCAAGACCGAGGAGAAGGCCGACCAGGCGGCCTACTACGTGGCGAAGTTCGTGGCCGACCACGGCGGCGAGGTGATCCCGGTGCCGGTCTTCTACCCGGACGTCACCGAGATCCTGGGCAAGAAGGTCTACCGGAAGGTGGCCGACGTACCGGGCGCGGTCGACATCGTCGACGTCTTCCGCAAGCCGTCGGACATCGACGCCCACGTGGACGACATCATCGCCAAGAGGCCGCGCGCCGCCTGGTTCCAGCTCGGCATCCGCAACGACGCGGCGGCCGAGCTCCTCGCCCGCGCCGGCATCCTGGTGGTGCAGGACCGGTGCCTCAAGGTGGAGTGGGGGCGGTTCAGGTAGGCCGGGCGCCGCCGCTCAGCGCCCGCGCGTCGCCTCGCGCCGCTCGAAGAGCTGCTCGCGGTAGCTGGTCGCGATCTCCCGCGCACGCTCCCGCTGCGCGGCACGCAGTACCTGCTCGGCCTTCAGGAAGGCGGTGGTGTCGGCGTCGTCCAGCCGGGCCTCGAGCGCCTCCTGCGCCCTGGCCGGATCCCGGCGCGGTGGGCCGGCGCGTGGACCGCCGCCGTGTGGCCCCTCACCGGGCGCTCCACCGCCCATGCCGCCGGCGTTGGGCGCCATCTGGAAGCCGCCAGGACCCATGTTCATGCCGAGGCCGCCGCCCGGCTGGCCGCCCCACGGCACACCCGAGGGCGGCTCGCCACCGCCGCCCGGACCCGCTCCCGCGCCGCCCTGCGGGGGGAGGCCACCCTCGGCCCGCAGCCGGATCAGCCTCACCTGCAGCTCTGCGTCGGCCTGCTCCAGCGCCGCCACCTGCTCGTCGGCCAGGTCGAGGTCGCTGCGATGGGCCAGCACCGCCACGATGGAGGAGCGCGGCAGGGGCGGCTGGTCGGGCGGCGGCTCCCTGGAGATCGGCTTCCCTCCGGCGCAACCGGCCGCGGCGAGGAGGATGAGCAGGATGGTTCGATTGGTCACGCTCCCAGCCTATCCCGTCACCGGCCGTCGCGCTTCCGTAGCGTCTCTTCGAGGATGGCGAGGACCAGGCGCCCCTTGGCGTCCTTCGCGCCACGCTTGAGCGCGGCGAGCGCCTCGAGTCGGACCACGCGGACCGGCTGGTCTTCCACGGTGACCGTGACCGACTCGGGGAGGAGGCTGGCGTAGTCCATCCCGCCCTCGATGGCGCCCAGGACGTCGAGCGGACCGAGGCTGGTCTGGAGCAGCTGGTGGCCGTCGCCGAGCAGCGCGTCCCGGCTCGGGCGAAGCACCTGTCCAGCGGGACGCCCCCGGTAACGGGCGTCGACCGTCTCCAGGAACGCCAGCAGCCTCGCCACGTTGTCTGGTTCCCTGCGGTGGACCACGTCGACGTCGATGGTCGTCAGCGGGGCGCCCTGCGCCACCGCCGCGAGTCCGCCGACGAGCAGGAATTCAGTCCCGCTCGCCGCCAGCCTGGCGAGCAGCGTGGTCAGGCTCTGCGGCGGCGAAGCCATGGCGGAGCTCCTGGATCGTCACAACCATCCGGTCATTGAGGCGGAGGCGCTCCTCCGGTGACAACGCCAGCAGCGTGTCGAGGAGCGTCTCGTCGACGACGCCGGAACGTGCCGGCGGGCTGGATGGCTCTGGCTGGCGGACCGGAGAGGACATCGGGAAGCAGTCTAGCAGGATGCGGCGCGGCCTGAAGGCCGCGCCATCAGGGCTCGTCGGCCGGCTCGGCCGCCGCCGCCTTGTCGCGCGACTTGAAGCCGGCCCGCTCCAGCGCCAGCGCCACGCCCGGCGGCTTTCGCGAGTCCTTGAGCGCGTTCTTCGGCGCCACCACCGCGGCCACCTTCGGGCCCAGCTCCTTCACCTCGCCCGCCACCTCCACCTGGACGCGCACTCGCGGGTCGTCCTTGACCGAGAAGGCGCCGGAGATCCGCTCCCGGAGCGGCACGCCGGTGCGGTCGTCGAAGAGCACCTCGCCGCTCGCCGCCACCGGGACCCGCCCGTCGAGGAAGGCGAGGTGGCGCCTGGTCTCCTCGTCCGCTCCACCGGTCGCGAACCGGCGCGTGTCGGTCTCCGCCGCGGCGGCCGGGGCCTCGCGCGCCAGTGACACCGTGAAGCGGCGCGCGGTGCGGCCGAGGAGCGACACCTGGCCGGCCGGGGCCAGGGCCAGCGCCGGGCCGAGGAGCCGGGCCAGGTCGCCGGCCAGGGTGAAGCTCTCGTCGCGGAACCGGCGGGCGTCGCGGCCGTGGTCGGTGGGGCGCTCGCGCCACGGCGCGAACTGGCCGTGGGCATAGGTGAGGCCGCCGCTGAAGACCACGTGCTTGCCCGCCTCGCCGCCGGGGCCGCGCCCCTCGTCGATCTCGGCGTCTGCCTCGAACTCGCCGCTGGCCGCCTGCCGCACCCGGTGGCGCTCGGCGACGTGGACCCGGCTGCCGCCGTCGGCCTGGGTGGTGACGGTGAAGCTGGCGGTCCCGGCCCACTCCAGGGAGCCGAGCCGCCTCGCCGCCTCGCCGGCGTCCATGGCGAGGAGGGCCGCCGGGTGCTCCCAGTCAGGCTCGGCGGGGAGGCCGCCACCCGGCTCGGCGGCCCACGTCGCCGGGCCCTCCGCGGGTTCGGGAGCACCCCGCGAGCAGGCGGCCTGCGCCGCCAGGCCGATCGCGAGGGCGATGTAGGCGCGTCGCGGCATCAGACGACGGGCGCCGGCTTCCGGGAGGCGCGGTAGAGCAGGACGCCGAGCCCGACGAAGAAGGCCACGCCCAGCAGCGTGAAGCCGCCGTGGCCGATGACCCCGGCGATGGCCGGCCCGAGGTCGAGCTTCTCCAGCCACCTGGAGATGTCGTCGTTGACGTTGAGCAGGGCCACCACCACGCCGGTGAGGGCGCCGCCGGCGACCAGCCCCGTGGCCATGAGCGAGCCGCCGCCCAGCTCGGAGTCCTCCGCCGGTCCGCCCTTCTTCCTGGCCACCACGTCCACCAGCCCCTTCACCACGCCGCCGGCGAAGATTGGGAGGGTGGTGGAGAGCGGCAGGTAGAGGCCGACCGCGAAGGAGAGGGACTTCACGCCGCACAGCTCCATGGTGACCGAGAAGAAGACGCCCACCAGCACGTAGACCCAGTCGAGGTTGAGCGAGAGCAGCCCCTTGATGAGCGTCGCCATCAGGGTGCCCTGCGGGGCCGGGAACTTCTCGGTGCCGATGATGTGGGTGATGCCGGCCGCCAGCTGCTCGGCGGACGGCTTGTCGAGCAGGTTCACCGTCCAGCCGATCACCGCCGCCGAGGCGATGGCGCCCACGAAGAGCGCGATCTGCTGCGCCCGCGGCGTGGCGCCGACCAGGTAGCCGGTCTTCAGGTCCTGCGAGGTGGCGCCGGCGTTGGCGGCGGCGATGCAGACCATGCCGCCCACCACCAGCGCCATCGGCTCGTAGGCCGAGCCGGTCCAGCCCACGCCCACGAAGACCATGGCGGTGGCCATCAGCGTGGCGATGGTCATCCCGGAGATGGGGTTGGAGGAGGAGCCGATCAGGCCGACGATGCGCGAGGAGACGGTGACGAAGATGAAGCCGAAGACGATGACCAGCACCGCCACCAGCAGCCGGTTGAGGACCGAGTTGCCGGGCATGAAGGGGAGCGCCACCAGCACCGCCACCAGCGCCAGGCTGCCGGCGATCACGATGACGAAGGAGAGGTCGCGGTCGGTCCGCCTGGTGCCGGCGGCGGCGGCCTTGTCGGAGAGCGACCGGATCGAGTCGCGCAGCGAGGAGTAGATGGTTGGGAGGGTCTTCAGCAGCGTGATGAAGCCGCCGGCCGCCACCGCCCCGGCGCCGATCTGCCTTACGAAGGCGAAGTAGACGGCCAGCGCCGGCTCCGCGAAGGCCTGGGTCGCCGGATCCCATCCGCCCTTGCCGGCGGTCCCCACCTTCACCAGCTGCGCGTGGATGACGTCGGGCGGGACCAGGAAGGAGAGGAGCGGGATGAGGCCGAGCCAGGCGAGGACGCCACCGGCCACCAGCACACCGCCGATCTTCGGCCCGATGATGTAGCCGACGCCCATGTACTCCGGCGTGATCTCGCCGTTGACGGTGGCGTTGGGCAGGAACTTGTTGGCCCGGGACGAGACCCAGGCCGGAACCTCGGCGATGACGTGGAAGACCTTCTGCAGGATGGCGTAGGCCATGGCGATGCCGACGCCCTGGAAGGCGGTCCTGGCGAAGTCGCCCCCCTTCTCGCCGGCGATCAACACCGAGGCGCAGGCGGCACCCTCCGGGTACTTCAGCTCCTCGTGCTCCTTCACGATGAGGGCGCGGCGCAGCGGGATCATCATGAGCACGCCGAGGATTCCGCCGATGACCGCCAGCGTGAAGAGGGTGAGCGGGGCGAAGTAGCCGGCGCCGACCGAGACGCCGGTGGTGGCGTCATTGGAGAGGAAGAGGAAGCCGGGGAGCGTGAAGACCACGCCGGCTGCGATCGACTCGCCCGCCGAGCCGGTCGTCTGGATGATGTTGTTCTCCAGGATGGTGGTCTTGAGGAACTTGCGCCCCAGCGAGATGGCGATGACCGCGATGGGTATGGAGGCCGAGACGGTCAGGCCGGCCTTCAAGGCCAGGTAGACGGTCGAGGCGCCGAAGATGATGCCGAAGATGGCCCCGGTGATGACCGCCTTCGGGGTCAGCTCGGCCATCATGGTCTCTGCGGCGACGTACGGCTTGAACTCCTTCACCGGTGCGGACGGGGAGGAGGCGGGGGCGCTCATGGTGGCTCCGTACGGCTGCTCAAGGGGGTCAGCGGTTGCCGGAATCTAGCCCGGGGCCACGGGGGGTTCCAGAAGAAGGTGGCGGGGCCCCGGCCTCCACGTCGGCGAAGGGGACCCGGCCGTCGTCCCAGAGCAGCCGGTCGCAGCGGTGGAGCAGGTCGCCCAGGCCGGCGCGCGCCGCCGCCGAGACCGCCACGCCGCCGGACTGGTGGGCCAGCGCCGTCCCCTCGCCCGGGGGGAGCCGGTCGATCTTGTTGTAGACCAGCACCCGCTTCTTCCCGAGCAGGTCGAGCTCGCCCAGGATCTTCTCGACCGAGCGCACCTGCTGCTCCCGCCGCGGATCGGCGGCGTCCACCACGTGGAGCAGCAGGTCGGCGTCGGCCAGCTCCTCCAGCGTGGCGCCGAAGGCGGCCACCAGGTCTTCCGGCAGGTCGCGGATGAAGCCGACCGTGTCGGTGATGATCACCTCGCGGTCGCGCGGGAAGCGCAGGCGCCGGCTGGTCGGGTCGAGGGTGGCGAAGAGCTTGTCCTCGACCAGCACGGTGGAGTGGGTGAGGGCGTTGAGCAGCGTAGACTTGCCGGCGTTGGTGTAGCCGACGATGGAGAGGACGGGCAGGTTGCGGTCGTTGCGCCTGCGGCGGCGCAGCTGCCGTTCCTCGGAGAGGCCGGCCACCCGCCGCTCCAGCGCGGTGATCCGGTCGCGCACCCGGCGCCGGTCGATCTCCAGCTTGGTCTCGCCGGGGCCGCGGCCGCCGATGCCGCCGGCCAGGCGCGAGAGCGAGTCGTCGCGCCCGGCCAGGCGCGGGTAGATGTACTTGAGCTGGGCCAGCTCCACCTGCAGCTTGCCGTCGGCGCTCTGCGCCCGCTGCGCGAAGATGTCGAGGATGAGCTGGGTGCGGTCGAGGATCTTGAGGCTGGTGGCCTCGGCGATGTGGCGGGCCTGCGAGGGCGAGAGGTCGGCGTCGAAGACGATCAGGTCAGCCATCAGCTGCATGGAGCGGAGCAGGATGTCCTCCAGCTTCCCCTTGCCGATGAGCGTGCGCGGGTCGACCTGGTTCCGGTGCTGGAGCGTGGCGTCCACCACCTCGACCCCGGCGGTGCGGGCCAGCTCCTTCAGCTCCTCGAGCGACGACTCGCCCTCCTCGCGCGACCGCTTCCGCCCCGAGACGCCCACCAGGATGGCCCGCTCCCGCCCGCCGGTGCCGCGCGCGGTCCGGGCCCGGGCGAACTCGTCCTCCAGCGCCAGGGCCCCGGCCAGCGCGTCATGGCGCAGCTCGTGGACCGACGCGACCGTCTCCTCCTGCCAGAGGGCGCCGGCCGGGTTCTCGGGTATGAGCCAGGCCAGGTGGATGCGGCCCGGCAGGCCGTCGGGCAGCGTCTCGATGGCGGCGACCAGGTCGAGCCGCAGCAGCGCCAGGTCGGTCTGGTCGTCGCGGGTGAGCGGCGTGGCGTCGAGGTGGGTGTGGACCAGCCGCAGGCCGCGCAGGCGGTGCGACCCGGCCCGGGCCCGGCCGATGTCGGGGAGCGTCAGCTTGCCGGCGTCGCCGACCATGACGGCCTGCACGTCCCCCTTGCGGTCGAGCAGCACGCCCACCTGCCGCCCCATCTCTCGCGACAGCTCGGTGAGGTGGCGCGCCAGCTCGGGGGAGACCACCTCGTCGGAGCCGACGCGGCGGCGCCAGGTCCGCTCCAGCGCCTTGAGCTGGGAGGGCTTGAGGCCGAGCAGGTTGCCGGTGATGTCGTTCACGGGTCGCGCTCCATCAGGACAGGGCCAGCAGCACGCCGAGCTGGCCGCCGCGGATCCGGACGCGCCCGAGCGGATAGCCGATGGCGGCGACGAGGAAGAGCAGCAGCAGCGGGTTCTGGGCGAGGAGGCGGACGAGCGTG
Source organism: Myxococcales bacterium (assembly GCA_021806645.1). Taxonomy (GTDB): domain Bacteria; phylum Myxococcota; class Myxococcia; order Myxococcales; family Anaeromyxobacteraceae; genus JADKCZ01. The sequence continues at coordinate 189,563 of JAJZQX010000002.1, forward strand.
TCGAGCATGCGGGCGCGCGGAGTCTAGCAGCAGCCGGCGCGCTCCGCCCCGCCACCGCCGCGACGGGTGCCGCGGCGCTACGACGTCGAGGCCGGCGCCGCGTCGACCATCGATGCGCCGCACCCCCGTCGGTAGGGCGCCGTGCTGACCCGCGGGTGATGAGAATGCCCCCTGGGCCCACGACGCCGGCACCCGGCTTTGCGCCCCATACCGGGCGCGTGGTTCACTCCCGCGCATGTCGCTCATCGTGGTCGACGTGGAGTCGGACGGGCCCTCGCCGGGCCACTACTCGATGGTCTCGTTCGGCGCGGTGGTGGTCGAGCCGACGCTCGGCAAGACCTTCTTCGGCCAGGTGCGCCCCTTGAGCGACCGGTTCCTCCCGGAGGCGCTGGCCATCAGCGGCGTCACCCGCGAGCAGCACCTGCGCTTCGACGAGCCGGGCGAGGTGATGGCCCGCTTCGAGGCCTGGGTGAAGGAGGAGTCGAAGGGGAGGCCGGTCTTCTGCTCCGACAACCTGGCCTTCGACTGGATGTTCATCAACTGGTACTTCCACGAGACGCTGGGGCGGAACCCGTTCGGCTGGAGCGGCCGGCGCATCGGCGACCTCTACTGCGGAATGGTGAAGGACGGCTACGCCACCTGGAAGCACCTGCGCAAGACGGCGCACACCCACCACCCGGTCGACGACGCCAGGGGGAACGCCGAGGCCCTGCTGGCCATGGTGGCCATGGGGCTGAAGCTGCCGGTGAAGTAGGCGCGGGGAAGCGCGCCGGCGGGGCGGCTAGAAGAGCGCGCCGGCCAGCGCCGAGAGCCGAAGGCCGTCGATGCGCTCCAGCGGCCGGGCCGCATCCTGGAAGACGTAGCGCCCCTCCAACCCGGCGTAGAGCGACGCGCCGAGCATCCGGCGGACGCCGAGCCCGGCGTGGTAGGCGAACTTCGAGGTGACCGTCGACGCCGCCGACCCGCCGCCGAGCGAGGTCAGGTTCACGCCCAGGCCGCCCACCGCGTAGGCCTCGAAGCCGAATTCGGAGGCGGCCATCAGCTTGAGCGAGACGGTGAGCGGGATCACGGTGAGCCGCGTCCCGGTGCCGGTCAGCCGGCAGGTGTAGTAGCCGGCGTTGGCCTCGACCGAGACCAGGTCGTAGACGGCCCGGCCGAGCGAGAGCTCGAAGTCGGGGCCGGACGGGTGGCCGGCGATGCCCGGCGAGCGGAGCACGAAGGCGCCGGCGCGCAGCGTCGCGGCCCACGGCGGAGGGGCGTCCGGGCTCGCGGCGAGCGCGAGCGCGGGCGTGGCCAGCCCGAGGAGCGCCAGCAGCGCAAGCGCGGCGAGCGGCGTGGTCTTGGTCATGGATCTCCCTGGGCGGCGCGCACCGCGGCTCGAACGCTACCGGCGCCGGCCGGGCCGGGCAAGGGCGCACCGCCGAACGGCACGCCGCCGGCCGGCGGACGGGGTCAGGGCGCCGAGAGGAAGATGGCCGGCGCCGAGAAGCCGAAGTCGATCCAGCTGAGCCGGCCCGACCGATCGATGGCCAGGCTCTCCTTCATGGAGACGTGGTGCGACACCTGCCGCTGGGTCCCCTTGGCGAGGTCGGCCACCATGACCTGGAGCCCACCGGTGGGCGAGGTCTGGAGCCAGGCCGCGAAGTCGCCCGCCACGGTGAGGTTGCCGGCGGAGCCGGAACCGGCCGGGCCGAGCACGTCCTCGGTGTCGTCGCCGGTGTTGAAGAGGCCGTCCGGCCCGGTGCCGGCCACGGTGAGGTTCCCGTTCTCGTCGCGGAAGGCGATCTTGTCGCCTTGCACCGCCAGGCCGTAGGCGCCGTAGGGCAGGCCGGTGCTGGGCCGGTTGAGCACCAGCGTGACGTCGTCGGCCGTGCCGAACACGCCGTCGGCGCCCGGGTGGTGGACGCAGGCGTTCCAGCCGCTGCTCAGGCACTGGTAGGCCACCATGGCGGCGCTGATGCCGATACCGTTGTTGCCGGGCGTGGTGCCGGCGATGATCGGCAGGAGCGTGGTGGTTGGCGAGGCGACCGAGAGATCCGCGACCCGGTAGCGTGACAGGCCGCCCTCGGAGACGTTGAGGAGCGCCCGGCCGTCGCCCGCCGCCACCTGCCACGGCGTCCCCGTGTAGACGGCCGTGGGCGCCCCGAACCAGCTCGTCCCGGCGCGGATGCGCCGGTTGACGGTCGAGCCCTGGACCGTCACCAGGTAGGACCCGGCGGCGGCGAACGAGCTGGCGTAGAAGCCGCCTTGCTGCTCGGTCCCATCTGGCAACCGTGCGGTCAGGTTGTAGCCGCGGTGGAAGAAGAGGGTGCCCGCGCCGTTGGTGCCGAGCCCACTCAGGCCGTTCGACTCGATGGCCTCCCACCGGTAGGTGGCCAGGTCGGCGGCCAGCACGTCCGCCAGGTTGACGCCGTCGCCGAACACGCCATAGGCGACCAGGCCACCCGACAGGAGCGAAGGGCTGTGGCGCGGGATGGAGGACGGAAGCACACGGGCGACAGTGTCGTCGGCGCCGGGCGCATCGTCGAAGGCGCCGTCCGGGCCGGCGGACCAGTGGAGCAGCCAGTAGCTGCCCGAGGAGACGCCGGTCTCGGAGACCACCATGTGGCCGGGCTCGATGGTCAGGTCGGCGCCACCGGGAGCGGCGCCGGGGGCCAGGCGGGTCACGTCGGTATCGTCGATGGTGCCGTAGAGCCGATCCCGGCCTGCCGACCTGACGTGGAGGCGGGGCGCGCCAGCGGCGGACTCCAGCCATCCGAGCAGCAGGCCGTCGGAGGAGAGCGACGCGGCGATGGCGGTGGAGGGGAGCATCCAGGTGCTCGCGCCCGTGGCGTTGCCGAGGCCTCCCGCCTTGCAGTCGACGCGGAAGCTCCATGGCCAGGCGAAAGAAGACAGCATGCAGTCCCCGCCCATCAGGAGGTCCTGCACGTTGGTGCCGGCGGCGAGGGTGTAGAGCGTGGCCGGCGCCGGCATGGTGATGAAGGGGTCGAACCGGAACAGGTAGCCGCCCGAGTTGGGCTCCTGCACCTTCACGGTGTCGGTGCCGTCGGCGTTGGTCCGCTCCACCCAGGCGGCGTACTCGCGGCGCCGGGCGTGGTTCATCGAGCCGGTGACGTTGCGCACCGTCACCGTGGCCGGCGCCGTGTAGAAGGTGAACCAGGTGTCGTCGTTGGCCGCCGTGCAGAACAGGCCGTCGGGGCCGGGACGACGCACCGTCAGGACCAGGTTGCCGTCGCCGTGCACCACCGCCCTGGGGCCGAGCACGGCGATGCGCGGGACCACGGTGCCGAGCGCGCCGATGTTGCAGGCGTTGTCGCCCGCGTCGGGCCGGCCGTCGGCCCCGAGGTCGCGCAGGCGCAGGTACACGTCGGTGAAGCGGTAGCCGAGGAGCCGGCCGCGGCCGCGCGGGTTGGTGGCGCTCTCGGTGCCCACGTCCACGGGGAGCAGGCTGGTGGCGGTGGACACCAGCTGGGAGGCGCCGCTGCCCACGTTGCCCGCCAGGTCCACGGCGCGGATGCCGACCGAGTTGCTGGTGCCGTCGAGGAGCGGGACGCGGATGGCCTTGAAGGTGGCGCCGTCGCAGACCAGCCGGGCGTCGCCGCAGCTGCAGCTACAGGGGCTGTAGACGCCGCCCGTGCGGCAGGCGGCCTTCGGGCAGAGCGCCCGGTAGCCGGAGCCGGTGTCCACCTCCACCCAGGCCACGTTCTTCCAGGCGACGCCGCCGCCGGCCGGGAGATCGGTGGCCGGCGCGGTCACGAAGAAGTCGGCGTACTCCGCGTGGACGGTGAGGAGCGACGGGTCGTAGAGCGGCGCGATGGTCGGGCTGGTCGGCGGGATCAGGTCGCTGGTCACCTCGATGAGCGCCTGCCCGCTGATCCGTCCGGCGCGGTCCACCGCCCGCGCGTAGAAGCAGGTCTTCTGGTCTGCCGCCAGGGAGACGGCGGTGCTCGGGGTGGTGGCCGTGAAGGTGGCGGCGCTGGTGGCGGGGCAGCTCGCGGTGGCGGCCACGGTCGCGGTCACCGACTCGTACCGGTAGAAATTGGCGTCCCCCTCGGAGCCCGAGATGGTGACGGTGGCGCTGGTGGAGTCCACCACCGCGCGGGCCGTGGAGAGCGTGGGCGCGACCGGGTCCTGCGAATCCTGGATCACCTCGACGCTCGCGGCCGCGCCGGCGTTGCCGGCCGTGTCGATGGGGCGTGCCCAGAGGACGTTGCGGGCGTCGGCCACCAGGCCGCCGAAGGTGAGCGAGGAGGGCGTGCCGGTCACCAGCGTGGCCACGCTCCAGTCGGGCGACGGGCCGCGCGCCAGCTGGTACCCGCTCAGGTTGGGCGGGCTGGTGGCGTCGGTGGCCTGCACGGCCACGGGCACCACGACCGAGGCGGCCGCCGTGTAGCCCGGGAGCTGTGGCGGGGTGACGGCCGGCGCGCCCAGCACCAGGCCGGAGGGGGCGATGGTGTCGAGGCAGAGGACGGTGCCCGCAGGCGTGGCTGCGCCGCTCCCGACCGCGGCTCGCGCGTAGGCCCCGCAGGCGCGGCCGGCGGCGGTGGCGAGGATGTCGTAGCTGCCGGGGGGCAGCGCCGCGGTGGTCCAGGCGCCGCTGGCACCCGAGGTGGCCACGGCCGAGAAGGAGGTGCCGTTGAAGGCGGTGCCGGTGATCGAGATGCCCACGCCGGGGCTGGCCAGGCCGTCGCCTCCCCCGGGCAGGTTGGTGAGCGTGGCCGTGCCGGTGAGCGCGCCGGCCGCCACGGGAAGCGTCATGGCCGGCGCGGTGGCGGTGGCGCCGGCCAGCGCCAGCACGGTGGTGGCCTGGCTGGTGAACCAGGTCTTGCGCGCGGCCACGGTGTAGCTGCCGCCGGACAGGCTCACCGGGACCCCCTCGAAGCGGTAGGCGCCGCTGGCGTCGGTGACGGCCGCGGCCACCGGCACGTCCACACCGGCCAGCGTGACCACCACGCCGGAGAAGTCGGTGCCAACGCCGAAGCCGGTGATGCCACCCGCCGAGAGCGAGACGGTGCCGGCCACGGTGCCGAGGCTGACCGACAGCGTCACGTCGGGAGCGGCCGCCGCGCCAGCGGTGACCGCCAGGCCGGAGCGCGAGGCCGTGTCATAGCCGGCCTTCGAGAAGGCGAGGGCGTAGGTGCCCTGGGCCAGGCCCCCGATGGACCAGGCGCCACCGGCTCCGGTGGTGGTGGCGCCCGTCACGGCGGAGCCGTTCACGTCGGTGCCGCTCAGGGTCACGCTGACGCCGGCGGCGCTGCCCCGCTCCACCGCCACCGTGCCCGAGAGGGAGCCGGTGGTGGCCAGGCCCAGCGTGGCCGGGGTCACGACGGTGACCGCGCCCGGGGTCACGTCGAAGCCCGCGCTGGTGGACGAGGTGTAGGCGGCGCGCTGGAACGTGGCGGCGTACCCGGTGCCGACCCTCAGCCCGGCGACCACCCACAGGCCAGCGGAGTCGGTGACGGTGGTGGCCGAGTCCGGGCCGCCGGAGACCGTCACCACGGTGCCGGCCTGGCTGGCCGCGCCGGTGGCGGTCACCAGTCCGGAGGCGCCGCCGCGCGAGGCCGCCACCGCCATGGCGCCGACGGCCACCGCCTGGCTGGCGGAGACCGAGAGCCCCACCGGGGCGGTGGTGTCGTATTCGGCGCGGGACAGTGTGAGCTGGTAGCTGCCCGCCACCAGGCCGGTGAAGGAGAACGCGCCGGCGACCCCGGTGGTGACGGTGCGCGACACGGCCGCGCCGCGGAAGTCCGCGCCCACCAGGCCGGCGGTGGTGCCGGCCACCGCGCCCAGCACCTCCAGCACGGCGGTGCCGGTGATGGAGGCGGTGGCTACCGGGGACAGCTCCAGGGGCGCCACGCTGGCGCGGGCGCCGGCCGTGACCACCACGCCGGTGGCTGCGCCGGGCTGCCACTCCGGGTCCTTGCGCGCCGCCAGCGCGTAGGTGCCAACCGGGAGCCCCGTCAGCGTGAACGCGCCCCCCGCGTCGGTGAGGCCGGTGGCGGAGGCGCCGTCCGGACCGGTGGCGGTCACCACCACGCCGGCCGACGAGGAGGCCAGCGGCAGCGTGACGGTGCCGGCCACCTCGCCGCGCGCCAGGCGGAGCGCCACCGGCGCCGTGGCCACCGTCTTCTCTCCGTCGTCCAGCGTGACCACCACGCCGGTGAGCGACGCGTCCAGGTACCGGTCGCGGCGGAGCTGCACGCTCCAGGTCCCGGGCGGCACGTTGGGCAGGCTCCAGGCGCCGGTGGCGTCGGTGGTCACCGAGCCCACTCCGGGCACGCTCACGTCGATGCCCGACAGAGCCGGCGCGACGCTGCCGATGGCCTCCAGCGTCACCGACCCCGTGAGGGTGGCGCGCGCCTGGAGCGCGGGCGGCGTCCCCGGATCGAACGGGTTCTGGTGGTCGGGCAGGCCGCAGGCCGTCGCGAACAGCGCGACCGCCACGAGGATGGCTCGCATCATAGGGTGTCCCCCAACTTCGCAAGAGAAAGCAGGATAAGCTGATCCTTCGGGCTGGATCCAGACCGTTGGACCGCCGTGGTCGCCATGGGATCTCGAGCACGGCTGGCGCTCATCTTGCTGCCGGCGGCCGGTGCGATCGATCGTCCAATAGCTTGATTTCACGGCGATTTGATTGATGACGCGAAACCTGTCATAAGTGCGGGCTGGTGGATGGCTACCGCGCCTGCGGGTCGAGTCCTGCGGACTCCTCGCCGCGCAGCCTCCTCGAAGGAGCAACCGTGAAATACGTCAAGTCGTCCCGACTGGGGCGAAGCGCCGCCGTGCTGGCGCTTTCGCTGGCGGTCGGTTGTGGTTCGACGGGATCCAGCTCACCTACGACGCCTCCACCGCCGGGCGCCCCGACCGTCCTGGCCACCACGCCGGTCAACGGGGCCTCCAACGTCTCCCTCGCCGGGAACGTCAGCGCGACCTTCAACAAGGCGATGGATCCGACCACGCTCACCGTGGCCACCTTCACGCTGACCTCCGGGGTGACGGCCGTCCCGGTCGCGGGCACGGTGGATTACGCCGACCCGACGGTGGTCTTCCGGACAGCCGCCCCGCTGTCCGCCAACACCACCTACACCGCGACCATCAGCACGGTGGCCACCAGCGCCTCGGGCACGGCCCTGACGACCATGCTGGTCTGGAAGTTCGACACCAACACGAACCTGGTCCCGGTGTCGGGCGTGAACCTGGGGTTGGCCGGCCACTACGCGATCCTGGCCAAGAGCGGGATCTCCACCGTGCCGAGTTCGGCCATCACCGGGAACCTCGGAGTCAGCCCCGCCGCCGCCACCTACATCACCGGCTTCTCGCTCACCGCGGATCCCTCCAATGTCTTCTCGACCGCTTCGCAGGTGGCCGGGAAGGTATACGCCGCCGACTACGCGGTGCCCACGCCCTCCGACCTGACGACGGCCGTCCTGGACATGCAGCTCGCCTACACGGAAGCCGCGGGCCGCACCGCCGGGTTCGCCGAACTGGGCGGCGGCAACCTCGACAGGTTGACCCTCGGCCCGGGCGTCTACCGCTGGAGCTCCGACGTCCTGATCACGAACGTGGTCACGCTCAGCGGCTCCGCGACCGACGTCTGGATCCTGCAGATCGCCGGGAACCTCGGCATGGGCAACGGCGCGCTGATCCGGCTCGTCGGAGGGGCGCGGCCCAGCAACATCTTCTGGCAGGTGGCCGGGCTGGTGGACCTCGGGATGAGGGTGAACGCCGAGGGCCTCTTCCTGTCGAAGACGTCGATCACCATGGGCATCGAAGCCCTGGTCAACGGCCGGCTCCTGGCCCAGACGGCGGTGACCCTCAACCAGAGCACGGTCGTGGAACCCACGCCCTGGTGAGTGGGTCCGCGTTCGGACCGCAGGCGGGCCTGCCTCGACGGCGTCCACCCCATCCCGGCGGCTTTCCCTGGTCGGGCCGCGAGTAATCGCACACGCCGTCCGGGAAGATGGCCTCGAGCTGGGCCAGCTCCCCGGAGGTGAAGGACGTCGAGCCGTAGGTGCCTTCCGCGAGGGCCTCGGCGAGCGGCCGGAGCGCGCACTTGAACATGTCGCCCGCCAGGTCGTCGCCCGCGACGATGCGCGAGCTCGACTTGATCGGATACGCCGCCGTGCACGGGCCCGGCGCGCGGTGGTCGAGGATGCCGTCCCAGACGTGGCGGCCGGAGGCGATCAGGTTGCCGGAGGCGTCGGTGCACTTGTCCACGAACGCGGCCGGCCGCCGGCCGGTGGTCAGCCAGGTGTCGAGCACGCCGAGCGCGTCCCCGATCCGGGCCGGGATGTCCGCCTCGCTCCCGGTGAACCAGATCACCTGGTTCCGCACGTGCCCCTCGCGCCGGATCATCCGCTGGCGCGTCGAGAAGGACTGCCGGGCGTTGTGCATGTTGAGCTGCGGCTCGAGGTAGGGGCGGAGGTCGATGAGCGGGAGGTCCGCCTCCCCGGTGAACACGTGGCCCGAGGTGTAGGCCGCGTGCATGGCGCCGATGTCGCCGGGCCGGCGGGGGCTCGGCGCCCACCCGGCTCCGAGCGGCATCCGGCAGGCCGCCGGGTCGCGCCTGGCGTTCAGCGAGTCGAACGGGTCCTGGTACGGGTTCCACTGCACGTAGTCGGGCTGCTCCTTCCAGCTGCCCACGCAGGCGTTGATCTCGACGAACTCGGCGGCGCTGATGCGGCCGTCCCGGAGCGCCGCCAGGCCGTATTGCACGCCGACGTTGTCGGTGGGGATCGGCGCGTAGCCGTTGGCGTCCACGCCGTAGATGTTGGCGAGGTCGTTGAAGTGCGTCCAGCGCATGCTCGCCACCACGGAGGCGGGGTAAGGGGTGCAACGAAAGAGTTCCCGGGGACGGGCTTCGGGAACCGTGACTCGAGAACCGAAGTGATCCAGTTCGTCGATGGTTCCGCGGCATCGACTGTTCCCTCCGCGAGTCAGGTCGGGGAGGCAGCCCACCAGTCCGGCATCGGGCACGTCCCGGCGGATGGCTGCCGGGGACATGCCCCGCGCTACCTGCGCCGCCCGCCCGTCGAGTAGACTCGGCCCCGTGCCGAGAAGCGCCCTCCCCCGCGTCCGCCGCCTCGTCGTCAAGGTGGGGACGGGCTCCCTCACCGACGCCGCCGGTCGCTTCGACCGGGAGAACTGCCACCGGCTGGCCGCCGAGCTGGCCGCCGTCGCCGCCGGCCGCCGGCTGGTGCTGGTCTCCTCCGCCGCCATCACCCTCGGGGCGCAGCGGCTCGGCCTGACCCGCCAGAAGGGTCGCCCCTGGGACATCGCCACCAAGCAGGCCTGCGCCGCCGTCGGCCAGCCCCACCTCATGAACGAGTGGGCCGAGGCCTTCGCCGCGCACCACCTCACCGTGGCGCAGCTGCTCCTCAGCGCCGACGACCTGGCCAGCCGCAAGCGCTTCCTCAACGCGCGCCACACCTTCGAGCAGCTCCTCTCGCGCGGCGTGGTGCCGGTGGTCAACGAGAACGACACGGTGGCGGTGGACGAGATCAAGGTGGGCGACAACGACTCGCTGGCGGCGCTGGTGGCCGGCTGCGTCGAGGCCGAGCTGGTGGCCATGCTCACCGACGTGGAGGGGCTCTACGACCGCGACCCGGCCGAGCCGGGCGCGCGGCTGCTCCACCACGTGGCGCGCGTCACCGCCGAGGTGGAGCGGGTGGCGGGCGGCGCCGGCAGCGAGCACTCGACCGGCGGGATGGCCACCAAGGTGAAGGCGGCCAGGAAGCTGGGCGCCCAGGGCGTGGCCACCGCGCTCCTCTCCGGACGTCGGCCGGGCGCGCTGGCGGCGCTGCTCGCCGGCGAGGCGGTCGGCACCGTCTTCGCCCCGGCGGCGCGGCGGCTCTCGGGGCGCGACGGCTGGCTCACCACGGCGGCCAAGGCGCGCGGCCTGATCCTGGTGGACGCCGGGGCGAGGCGCGCCATCACCGAGCAGGGCAAGAGCCTGCTGCCGAGCGGCATCAAGGGGGCGCAGGGCCACTTCGGCGTGGGCGATCCGGTCGAGCTGGCGGTCGACCCGAAGCAGCCCTTCGCCCGCGGCCTGGCCGGCTACGGGGCCGACGACGTGCGGCGGCTGGCCGGAAAGAAGACCTCCCAGATCGAGGAGGTGCTCGGCTACCGGAACACCGACGAGGTGGTCCACCGGAACGATCTGGTGCTGCTCGACTCGTGACCCGGCCCTGGCACCGTGCCTGGGCCGTGGCACTAGTGATATGAGGTGCGGCGAGCACGCGATGGACAACCAGAACATCGACCTGGACGGCGAGATGCGGGCCCTGGCCACCGAGGCCAAGGCGGCCGCGCGGCTGCTCTCGCACGCGCCCACCGCCCGGAAGGACGCCGCCCTCCGCGCCGGCGCCCAGGCCATCCTGGCCCGGCAGGAGATCATCCTGGCCGCCAACCGCGAGGATCTCGCCGCCGCCGCGCAGGCCGGCAAGAACGCCGCCTGGCTCGACCGGCTGGCGCTCGACCCGCAGCGGCTCGCCGGCATCGCCGCCGCCATCGAGGAGGTGGCCTCGCTCCCCGATCCCATCGGGCAGGTGACCGACTCCTGGCGCCGCCCCAACGGGCTCGAGGTGCGCCGGGTCCGCATCCCGCTCGGCGTGGTGCTGATGGTCTACGAGGCGCGCCCCAACGTGGCGGCCGAGGCGGCCGCGCTCTGCGTGAAGAGCGGCAACGCCGTCCTGCTCCGCCCCGGCTCCGACGCGCTCCGCTCCTCGCTGGCCCTCTGCGACGCCTTCGCCGAGGGGCTGGCCCGGGCCGGGCTGCCGGCGGCGTCGGCGCGGGTGGTCCCGACCAGCGATCGCGAGGCCACCTTCGCGCTCCTGCAGCTCGACGATCTCATCGACCTGGCCATCCCCCGCGGCGGCCCGTCGCTGATCCGCGCCGTGTCCGAGCGCTCGCGGGTGCCGGTGGTGAAGCACTTCATGGGAGTCTGCCACCTCTTCCTCGACGCCAGCGCCGACGCCGGGCGGGCCGTGGCGCTGGCGGTCAACGGCAAGGTGCAGCGTCCGTCGGCCTGCAACGCGCTCGAGTGCCTGCTGGTCCACCGCGACGCCGCCGCCACGCTGCTCCCGCCGGTGGGGCGGGCGCTGGCCGACCAGGGCGTGGAGCTGCGCTGCGACCCGACCTCGCTCACCCTGCTGGCCCGCGCCGGGGTGCCGGCGACGGCGGCGCTGGCGGACGACTTCGGCCGGGAGTTCCTCGACCTGATCCTGGCCGTGCGCGTGGTGCCGGACCTCGACGCCGCGCTCGACCACATCGCCCGCCACGGCACGCTCCACACCGAGTCGATCCTCACCCGCGACCTCGCCAGCGCCCGGCGCTTCGAGCGGGAGGTGACGGCCAGCGCCGTGATCGTCAACGCCTCGACCCGGTTCAACGACGGCGGCGAGCTCGGGCTCGGCGCAGAGATCGGCATCTCCACCAGCAAGCTCCACGCCTTCGGGCCGATGGGGCTAAACGAGCTCACCACCCGGAAGTTCGTGGTAGAGGGCGAAGGGCAGACCCGGGCCTGAACGGGCCGCGAGAGGAACGAATGGCGACGAAGAGGAAGACCCCGGCGAAGAAGGCTCCTGCGCGGAAGGCTCACGGAGGGAAGGCCCCCGGCAAGAGAGCGCCGGCCAGGAAGTCCAGCGCCGGTGGACGCCCGGCCTTCAAGGCGGGCGGCTCGAAGGGGAAGAAGAAGCAGGCGCTGGAGCGGAAGCTCCCCCGCAAGTACGGTCCGCGCCGCAAGCTTCCGAGGTCGATCGGCCGCGAGGCGGCGCCGCCGGTGGTCCGGCCCGACGCCAGCCTCCCCGATCCCGGGCGCGACACGGCGCTGGCGGTGGCCGCGGCCGGTCTCGAGAAGAAGGCCGAGGACCTCCTGATCTTCGACGTGCGTGGCCTCTCCTCCTACGCCGACTATCTCGTGCTCATGACCGCCGACTCGGATCGGCAGGCCGGGGCCATCGCCGACCACGTCGACCAGCAGCTCAAGGCGGCCGGACACGGCAAGATCGCCGTCGAGGGGTACGAGACCGGCAACTGGATCATCGTGGACTACGGCGACGTGGTCACCCACGTCATGGGCCGGGAAACCAGGACCTTCTACGATCTCGAGGGGCTCTGGGCCGACGCGCCGCGCGTCGAGATCAAGGGCTGATCCGGTCCACTTTTCCCGGAACTTCCGCTCGATTCGCCCGCATCCGCCTTGCGGCCCGAGCGGGTCGATCTGCTACACTCGCCGCCCCTCAGTGGCACCGGGCGGCACGGGGATCGTGGTGGCCGGCAAGCGGCCGCCTCACCTGGAACGCCCATCAACTCGGCACCGCGGAGCGACTCACGCTCCGCTGTTGGAGGCACGATGGCGGGCAGGCGAGTGGTCACCATGGACGGCAACGAGGCCGTGGCCTCGGTGGCCTACCGGATCAACGAGGTCGCGGCCATCTTCCCCATCACGCCCTCCTCCAACATGGGGGAGTGGGCCGACGAGTGGGCCGCCAAGGGGCTGAAGAACATCTGGGGGACCGTCCCCCTGGTGGCGGAGATGCAGTCGGAGGGCGGCGCCGCGGGCGCGGTCCACGGCGCGCTGCAGGCCGGCGCCCTGACGACGACCTTCACGGCGTCGCAGGGGCTGCTGCTGATGATCCCCAACATGTACAAGATCGCGGGCGAGCTGACCGCGTTCTGCATGCACGTCTCGGCGCGCACCCTGGCCACCCACGCGCTCTCCATCTTCGGCGACCACCAGGACGTCATGGGCGTGCGCCAGACCGGCTTCGCCCTGCTCTCCAGCGCCTCGGTGCAGGAGGCGCACGACTTCGCGGTGATCGCGCAGCTGGCCTCGATGAGGAGCCGGGTGCCGTTCCTCCACTTCTTCGACGGCTTCCGCACCTCCCACGAGGTGGCCAAGATCGAGGAGCTGACCGACGACGACCTGCGGGCCCTGATCACCGAGGACCTGGTGGCGGCGCACCGCGCCCGCGCCCTCTCGCCCGACGCCCCCTCGGTCCGCGGCACCGCGCAGAACCCCGACGCCTTCTTCCAGGCGCGCGAGGCCTGCAACCCGTTCTACGCCGACGCCCACGACCACGTGCAGGCGGCCATGGACGCGTTCGCCAAGGTGGTGGGGCGCAAGTACGGCCTCTTCGAGTACCACGGCCACCCCGAGGCCGACCGGGTGGTGGTCCTGATGGGCTCGGGCTGCGAGACCGCCCAGGAGACCATCGACCACCTGGTCGCCAGGGGGGAGAAGGTCGGCATGATCAAGGTCCGGCTCTACCGGCCCTTCGCGCTCGGCGAGTTCATGACCGCGCTGCCCCGCACCGTGCACCACATCGCGGTGCTCGACCGGACCAAGGAGCCGGGCTCGCTGGGCGAGCCGCTCTACATGGACGTGGTCACGGCGCTCCGCGAGGCGGAGCAGGCCCACATCGACCGCTTCCACCACCAGCTCACCGTGACCGGCGGCCGCTACGGCCTCTCCTCCAAGGAGTTCACGCCGGCGATGGTGAAGGCTGTCTTCGACGAGCTGGGCAAGCCGCGCGCCAGGCGCCACTTCACGGTCGGCATCAACGACGACGTCGGCCACCTCTCGCTCAAGTACGACCCGGCCTTCGACATCGAGGGGCCGAGCGTGGTCCGCGCCCTCTTCTACGGCCTGGGCGCCGACGGCACGGTGGGCGCCAACAAGAACTCCATCAAGATCATCGGCGAGGACACGCCCAACTACGCGCAGGGCTACTTCGTCTACGACTCGAAGAAGTCCGGGTCGGTGACCGTCAGCCACCTGCGCTTCGGGCCCAAGCCCATCCACTCGGCCTACCTGGTGACCAAGGCCAACTTCGTGGCCTGCCACCAGTTCGGCTTCCTCGAGAAGTACGAGATGGTGGAGTTCGCGGTTCCGGGCGCCACCTTCCTGCTCAACTCGATCTACGGGCCGGACCAGGTCTGGGAGCAGCTGCCGCGCGAGGTGCAGGAGCAGATCCTGCAGAAGCAGCTCAAGGTCCACGTCATCGACGCCTTCAAGGTGGCGCGCGAGACCGGCATGGGGGTGCGCATCAACACCGTCATGCAGACCTGCTTCTTCGCGGTCTCCGGCGTGCTGCCGCGCGACGAGGCGATCGGCCACATCAAGAAGACCATCCAGAAGACCTACGAGCGCAAGGGCGCCGACGTGGTCCGCAAGAACTTCGAGGCGGTAGACCAGACGCTGGCCAACCTCCACGAGGTGAAGATCGCGGGCAGGCAGGTCAACGGCCGGCCGCGCCCGCCCACCGTCTCGCTAAACGCGCCGGACTTCGTCCAGCGGGTCACCTCGCTGATGCTGGCCGGCAAGGGCGACCTGCTGCCGGTCTCCGCCTTCCCGGTGGACGGCACCTGGCCCTCCGCCACCTCCAGGTGGGAGAAGCGCTCCATCGCCCTCGAGATCCCGGCCTGGGAGCCGAGCCTCTGCATCCAGTGCAACAAGTGCGCGCTCATCTGCCCGCACGCCTGCATCCGGCCCAAGTTCTTCGCGCCGGCGGCGCTGGCCGGGGCGCCGGCCACCTTCAAGTCGATGGAGTTCAAGTCGCCCACCGACAAGGGGAAGAAGTACACCATCCAGGTGGCGCCGGACGACTGCACCGGCTGCACCCTCTGCGTGGAGATCTGCCCCGCCGAGTCGAAGACCGAGAAGGGGAAGAAGGCGCTCAACATGGCCGAGGCGCTGGCGCTCAAGCCGGCCGAGCGGCTCAACTGGGACTTCTTCCTCGGCATTCCCCAGCCCGACCGGGCCGGCATCAAGCTCGACGTCAAGGGGACGCAGTTCCTCGAGCCGCTCTTCGAGTTCTCCGGCGCCTGCACCGGCTGCGGCGAGACCCCGTACATCAAGCTGCTGACGCAGCTCTACGGTGATCGGGCCATCATCGCCAACGCCACCGGCTGCTCCTCGATCTTCGGCGCCAACCTGCCGACCACGCCGTACACCAAGAACGACGCGGGGCGCGGCCCGGCCTGGGCCAACTCGCTCTTCGAGGACAACGCCGAGTTCGGCTACGGCATCCGGCTGGCGGTAGACAAGCAGACCGAGCACGCCCGCGAGCTGCTCTCGCAGCTCGGCACCGTGGTCGGCGACGACCTGGTCAAGGCGCTGCTCGGGGCCGACCAGTCGGACGAGAAGGGGATCGAGGCGCAGCGCGCCCGCATCGCCCTGCTCGCGGGGAAGCTGAGCGGCCAGAAGCGGTTCGAGGCGGTGCGGCTGGCCGAGCTCAAGGACTTCCTGCTCAAGAAGTCGGTCTGGATCGTCGGCGGCGACGGCTGGGCCTACGACATCGGCTACGGCGGCCTCGACCACGTCATCGCCCAGGAGCGCGACGTCAACATCCTGGTGCTCGACACCGAGGTCTACTCCAACACCGGCGGACAGGCCTCCAAGGCCACGCCCATGGGGGCCGCGGCCAAGTTCGCCATGGCCGGCAAGACCACGCAGAAGAAGGACCTGGCCATGCTGGCCATGACCTACGGCCACGCCTACGTGGCCCGCGTCGCCATGGGGGCCAAGGACGCTCAGAGCGTCAACGCCATGAAGGAGGCCGACAGCTACCCGGGCCCCGCGCTGGTGCTGGCCTACGCCCACTGCATCGCCCACGGCATCGACATGACCGCCGCGCTCACGCAGCAGGAGAAGGCCGTGAACTCCGGCTACTGGCCGCTCTTCCGCTACGACCCGCGCCGCGTGGCCGCCGGGGAGTCCCCGCTCAAGCTGGACAGCCCGGCGCCCAAGCACGACCTCTCGGTCTTCGTGGACGGCGAGACCCGCTTCAAGCAGATCGAGCGGTCCAACCCCGAGGGCTACAAGAAGATGCTGGACCGGGCCCAGGCCGACATCCGTGACAAGTACGCCCTCTACGAGCAGCTCTCCCGGGCGATGAACCCGGTCAACATGGTGCCGGGAGGCAACAAGCCGAAGGCGTAGTGCCTGGCCGCGACGGCGCCGGCTTCTCGTGGCGCCGCCGCAAGACACGGGCACCTGGCCTGCAGATGTACGGGGCCGCAGCCGAGGCCTGGACCGCCCGCTGCGAGCCCGTGTCGCCTGCCGGGGGGTACACCCCGGGGCATCCAGGACCCGGATAAGCCCGGGAGCGCGACCCCGTATCAGCCCGATTTTCCAGGATATTCCTGGCAGGCGCCCGGGGCATCGCCTATGCAGTTCATCCCGCCAGGACGCAAGAACATGCCCATGACGCTCTGCCCATTCACCGCCCAGTGCGGGCTCGCCAGGACCATCGGCATGGACGCGGCGCTCCGCGTCTGGCAGTCCTTCTACTGCGAGGGCTTCCACGCCCGCTGCGAGCGATACCGGTTGCACGAGTCGGGACGGGAGGTGCCCGTCCGGTTGCTCCCCAACGGGCGGCTGCTCGACGGCCCCGTGGACGCCGCGCCGGCTCCCTTGCGCGACGACGCCGGGCCGTTGAACGCCGCGCCGGCCAGCTCGCCCGACGACGCCGGGGTGGAGGAGGCCGCGCCGCGGCTCCTCCGCCTGCCCTGAAGCCGCGCTACAGTGCGGCCAGATCCCTTTGGAAGCCTGGCGCGTTGAACCCGCCGAGGCCCGCGTGAGGCCGTGGCGGCGGACCAGACCGACGAACAGCTCATGCGGAGGTTCCAGCGCGGCGAGGCGCGGGCCTTCGAGACGCTCATGCTACGTCACCGGACACCGGTCTACTCCTTCCTGCTCCGGCTCACCGGCGAGCGGACGCGGGCCGAGGATCTCGCGCAGGAGACCTTCATGCGGCTGGTGAAGGGCGCGGCCACCTGGGAGCCGCGCGCCGCCGTCCGGACCTGGCTCTTCACCATCGCCCGGAACCTGGCCGTGGACGCCGCGCGCCGCCAGGCGTTCCGGGCCACCGAGTCGCTCGACGCCACGTCGATCGACGGCCCGCGCGCGCGCCACGCCCCCCCCGCCGCCACCGGCCCGGGGCCCGACGAGGAGGCCGAGGCGGCGCAGCTCCGCCCCAGGCTGGAGGCGGCGCTGGCCTCGCTACCGGCCGAGCAGCGAGAGGTCTTCCTCCTGCGCGAGCACGCGGGCCTGTCGTTTCCGGAGATCGCCGAGGCCACCGGCGTCAACGAGAACACCGTGAAGAGCCGCGTCCGCTACGCGCTGCTGGCGCTGCGCGAGCGCCTGGCCGCCGATGGGGTCGTGGCCGGAGCCGCCGCCGCGCCGAGGGGAGGGGACGCGCCATGATCCACCAACCGCGCCGCGACGAGCTGCTGGACCTGGCGCTCGGCCTGCTCGAGCCGGCCCAGGCGCGCGCGCTCGAGGCCCACTCCGCCGGGTGCGACGCCTGCCGGGCCGAGCTGGCCGCGCTGCGCCAGACCCGTCAGGCCCTGGGGGGCCTGCCGCCGATCGAGGCGCCGGAGCGCGGCGCCGCGGTGGTGCTGGCGGCGGCGCGGCAGGTGGCGGAAGCGACCCGGGCCGGGCGGCGGCCCGGTTGGGCGGCGCCCCGCTGGCTCTGGGGGGGGTCGATCGGGCTGGCCGGCGCCGCGGCGCTGGCGGTGCTGCTGCTCCGCCTCTCTGGTCCCAACCTGCCCGGCCCGCTCTCCGACGATCGCGAGGCGCTGCTCGGGCAGGCGACACCGGCCGCCACGGCGGCGCCTCCCGCAGGCGACGCGCCCGCCAGCCTCGACGAGGTGGCGACGGCCAAGGCGCCAGCGCCCTTGGTGGCACCGCAGGCCGAGTCGTTCGCCCCGGCCAGGCGTGCGAAGAAGGCGGTCGGCGTCCGGGGCGCCCAGGGCGACGCGCTCGGCTTCGTGGCCTCGCCCACCGCCGGGGGGGCGCCGCCCGCCGCGCCGGCGCCGCGTGCCGAACTGGCGGCCGAGGCCAAGGTCGAGCTGTCCTCGAAGCGCGCCGCCAGGCTGGCCGCGCCCGCCGCCGCCGCGGCCGCCCGCTCCGACTCCCTGGCCGAGCGCGCGCCCTGCCGCCTCGAGCAGCGGCGCCGCCTCGTCCGCGGCGCCGACGGGCAAGTCACGGGGCGCGTGCGCGAGGGGCGTTATCCGGCGCCGGGCGGCGAGGTGCCGCTCAGCGTCGAGGAGCGGTTCGGACCCGACGGCCGGTTGCTCGGCGCCACGGTCCGCGCCGGCGAGCGGCGAATCACGGTGAGTGAGGCCGACGCCGCGGCCGGGCGGCTCGAGCCGCTGCCGGGCGTGGTGCTGGCGAGGACCGCCGCCGAGGCGGTGAGCGCGCCGCCCCGTTGCGAGCGCTGAAGCCGCCCCAAGCGCTATCGCCCGCGGCACGGACTGGGTTAGCCCGTTCTTGCCTCCGCCGCCGGGTGTCCTAAGCTGCCAGCATGCTCCGCCGGTTCCTGGCCCGCCTCGCCCTGCTCGCGGTGTTCCCGGCCGCGTCGCTGGCCGAGGATCCGACCGCGCGCGGCTTCGACGCCGACCCGGTCAAGCCGGCCCTCTCGCTCGACGGTGGCTTCGCAGTGGAGACGGCGCGCGCCGCCGAGAAGGGGACCCACGCCTTCGGCGCGGTGCTCGACCTCTCCAACGGGCTCATGGTCCTCAAGCTGGGGAGCCAGCGCGACGACCTGATCGCCAACCGGCTCACCCTGCACCTGCTCGGCGCCTGGTCGCTCGGGCGCGTCGAGCTGGGCGCTCACCTGCCCGTGGCGCTCTGGCAGCAGTCCGACTTCTCCCTCCTCACCGGCCAGGGGGTGACCGGCCCCCTCGTGGCCCCCATCGCCGGGACCGCGCTCGGCGACCTGCGGCTCGGCGCCAAGCTGCCTTTGCTGGACGGCGCCTCCTGGCCGCTCGACCTGGCCGTCCTCGCCGACCTGCGGCTACCCACCGGCAATCCCAGGGCCTTCACGAGCGACGGCCTGGCGCTGGCCGCCTCGTTGATCGGCTCGCGCCGCTTCGGCCCGATCCGGGTGGACGGGCAGGTCGGCTACCTGTTCCGCGGCACCGGCCAGTACGCCCAGCTGATCGTTCACGATGGGTTCACCTACGCGGCCGGTGGCGGGCTGGATCTCCCGCCCCTGCGGCGCCTGGCGCGCTGGAAGGCGATCGCCGAGCTGACCGGCGGCTGGCCGCGCGGCTTCGACGCCTCGACCGACCGTTACCGCGCGCCGCTCTCGGTCCGGGCCGGGGTGCGGGCCTGGTTCACGCGGCAGTGGTCGGGCGAGGTGGGGCTCGGCACCGGGATCGGCGAGGCCGGCTACGGGCACGAGCGGTGGCGCGTCTTCGCCGGGGTGCGCTGGACCGCCGAGGCGGCCGGGCCGCCCGGCGGCGACGACGACGGCGACGGCGTGCCCAACGCCAGGGACCTCTGCCCCAAGGAGCCGGGCCCGGCCGACCTGGACGGCTGCCCCGACCGCGACGGCGACGGCATCCCCGACCGGGAGGACCAGTGCCCCGAGGAGCCGGGCCCGGCGGAGAACGCCGGCTGCCCGCGGCCCGACGCCGAGCCGCTGGTCGAGCTCCAGTCGAGGCGGCTCTCGCTGAGCGACTCGATCCAGTTCGACACCGGGCTCGACACCATCAAGCCCGGGTCGTTCCGCGTGCTTGACCAGGTGGCGGCGATCATCGGCGAGCACCCCGAGCTGAAGCTGATCCGGGTCGAGGGGCACACCGACAACGTCGGCAGCGCCGCGTACAACAAGGAGCTCTCGGGGCGGCGCGCCGCCTCGGTGATGCGCCACCTGGTCGCCAGGGGCGTGGCGCCCGGCCGGCTCCAGGCGGCCGGCTACGGCTTCGACAAGCCGATCGCCTCCAACGAGACCGCGCTCGGCCGGGCCAGGAACCGGCGAGTCGAGTTCACCATCATGTCGAGCAACCCGTAAGGGTATGCTGGCCTCGATGGTCCGCCTCCTCCTTGCCCTGCTCATGACCATGTTCGTGGGACACGCGAGCGCCAGCGGCGCCTTCGATCCCGCGGTGAAGGCGCTTCGCAGGGACAACTCGCTCAAGGTCAGGACGCAGGCGGCCATCGTGCTGGGCCAGCGCGGCTCGCCCGAGGCGATCCGGGCGCTTCGCGAGGCGGTCGCCGAGGACCAGGCGGCGGCGGTCCGGCTGGCGGCGGTCTCGGCCCTCGGCCACCTGGGGGCGCGCCAGGCGCGGCTCACGCTCCAGGCCTCGGCGCAGGCCGATCCTGATCCTGCGGTCCGCGCCGCAGCGGCCCGGGCGCTGGCGTCGCTTGGGCCGGTCACGCTCACGGTCGAGGTGGCCGGCGGCCCGTCCGGAGCCCGCCTGTCGGAGGCGCTCTCCCGGCAACTGCGTGAGCGGGGCCTGTCGCTGGCCGCGCGCGGCGAGCTGCGCCTTCAACCCAAGGTGAACGTGGAGGTAGACGAGAGCGGTGGCCGGACCACCTTCGAGGCCCGCGCCTCGCTGGTGGTGGTGGACGGCGACGGTCGGATGGACCTGCTCGAGACCAGTGCCCGGGCCTCCGTGGCCGGGGCGGTGCCGGAGGCACGCCGTGGCGCCTACGTCGTCAAGGTGGTGGAGGCGGCCGGCCGGGGGCTGGGCGACGAACTCGCGGTCAAGCTCGGACGGCGCTAAAAGAGAGGGACCATGTCCAGCGTTGGTCCCCCCGCACCGGAGCCGGCCGAGCCTCACGACGAGGGCGAGGGCGGGCGCCGCCACCGGAGCGTACGCAACTTCCTGGTCGACACCTCGCTGCAGCTCCGCCTGGCCAGCTACCTGCTCGGCGTGGGGGTGCTCCTCTCGGCCGGTCTCGGATGGCTGCTCTGGCAGGCCTACCAGGAGACCAGCCGCGTCATCGCGCTGGGCGCTCCTGACGCCGGCGGCGCGCTGGCCGGCGCGCTGGCCAACGAGGACCGCGGCCGGATGCTGCTGGTGGCGGCGGCGCTGGCCGGCGTGCTGCTCTGCCTGCTGGGCGCGGCGGTGGTGATCACCCACCGGATCGCCGGCCCGGCCTTCGCGATCGGCCGAACCTGCAGGAAGGTGGCGGAGGGGAACCTGGCCCGCCCGCGCCCGCTCCGCTCGCGCGACCTGCTGGTGGAGCTCGGTGAGGACGTGGCGGCCATGGTGGAGGCGCTCCGCGACCGCGAGACGCGGGAGCGGGAGGTCGCCCTGGCGGCGGCCCGCGCCTTGCGCGATGCTGGGGCTGCGCCGGAAGCGCGGGGGGCGGCGGCCACGGCCCTGGAACGGCTGGCCGAGGAGAAGGAGGAGCGCCTGAAGGGTTAGACCCGGGCGGCGCCAAGCGACCATGCGCACCACCACCGCCATGCTCTACGCCGCCCTCGCGGCCCTCCCGGGCTGCGCCTGCGATACCGTCCCGGCCTCGGCCGTGCAGGACTGCCAGGCGGCGCAGGTGTTGCCCGACAAGGTCCAGACCGACATCCTCTTCGTCGTAGACGACTCCGGGTCGATGAGCGACAACCAGGCCAACCTGGCCGCCAATCTCGGCGCCTTCATCGACACGCTGGCCGCCTCCCCGGTCCAGAACGAGTTCCGCATCGGCGTCACCAGCACGTCGGTCGAGAGGTACAACGCCACCGCCACCAGCGGGCAGGCCTATTCGGCCGGCCCGGCCGCGGGGACGCCCTATCCAGACGGCGCCGTCGTGGCCATCGCGCAGAACGTGGACGGCACGGTGACGGCAGGGAACCTCATCTACGATCCGGTGACCTACCCGCAGACCGGCGGCTGGGGCGGCAACCGGCTCCTCGACGCCGGGATGGTGTCGCTCCCGCAGGACTTCAAGGCCAACGTCCTGGTCGGCACGTCGGGCAGCGGCCGGGAGCAGCCGTTCCGCGCCGCCAGGCAGGCCCTCACCGACAGGCTGGCCGAGGCCAACGGCGGCTTCCTGCGCCCCGGGGCCAGGCTGGCCGTCTTCTTCGTCACCGACGAGGACGACTGCTCGGGCGACCCCAACGCCGCCGTCTCCTCCGAGGCGCAGTGCCACAGCCTCGCGGTCAAGAACGACCCGGCGCTGCTCGACAGCGTCTCCGGCTTCGCCGGCTTCCTGCTCGGCCCCATCGGCGGCGAGCTGCGCGAGGTGATGGTCGGGGCCATCGCCGGCTTCGACCCGGGCACGCTCGAGCCGTCGTGTGGGAGCGCGACCTGCGCCAACAAGTCCTGCGCCACCGCCTACGAGCAGGCCGACCGGTTTTACCAGCTGTGGACCGCCCTGGGCGACTCGCGCATGCGGGTCGGCTCGATCTGCGACGCCAGCTTCCGCGACACGCTGCTCCGCTTCGCCGAGCAGCTCACGCCGTCGGCGCTGCCGCTGAAGGGGACGCCGGCCGACTGGCGCATGCTGGCGGTGAAGCTCACCAGGGCGAGCGGCGTGGTGGTCGCCTGCACGGTGGCGCTCGACACGACGCCGCAGGCCCCGGCCGCCGACGCCCTCTACAGGCCGCCCGGCTTCGGGCGCCCGGCCCAGCTCACCTTCCAGAACGCCTGCAAGCTGGAGCTCGGCGACCGGATCGACGTCTCGATCGTCTGCGCGGGGTAGAGTCCGCTCCATGCGGATCCTGTACGGCGTGGCCGGCGAGGGCATGGGGCACGCCACCCGCTCGCGCGTGGTCATCGACCACCTCTCGCGCCAGCACGAGGTGGAGGTGGTGGTCTCCGGCCGCGCCCACGACTACCTGAAGGCCCGCGAGCACGATCGGTTCGGGGTCAACAGGATCTGGGGGCTCTCGATCGTCTACGAGGACAACGAGGTGCAGCAGCTCCGCACCGTCCTCGCCAACCTGAAGGGCGCCCTCACCAGCGGCCTGCCCAAGAACCTCAAGGCCTACTTCGACCTGACCTCGCAGTTCAGCCCGGAGGTGGTCATCTCCGACTTCGAGAGCTGGAGCTACCTCTACGGCACGCTCCACGGCCTGCCGGTGGTGAGCCTCGACAACAACCAGATCGTCAACCGCTGCGCCCATGCCCCGGACCTGCTGGCCGGCAAGGAGACCGAGTACCTGCTGGCCAAGGCGGTGGTGAAGGCCAAGCTGCCGGGCTGCTTCCACTACCTGATCACCACCTTCTTCCGGCCCGAGGTCACCCACCCGCGCACCACGCTCCACCCGCCGGTGCTGCGCCCGGAGATCCGTGCCGCCCGCCCCGAGCCGGGCGACCACCTGCTGGTCTACCAGACCAGCACCTCCAACACGGCGCTCCCCGAGATCCTGGCGGGCACCGGGCGCGAGTGCCGCGTCTACGGGCTGCGGCGCGACCTGACCGCCGAGGTGCGGGAGGGGACGCTGCGCCACCGGCCCTTCAGCGAGGCGGCCTTCATCGAGGACCTGCGCACGGCGCGCGCCGTCATCTCCGGCGGCAGCTTCACGCTCATGAGCGAGGCGATCCACCTCGGCCGCCCCATGCTCTCGGTGCCGGTGAAGAAGCAGTTCGAGCAGATCCTCAACGGGCGCTACCTGCAGAAGCTCGGCTTCGGGCTGACCGCCGACGAGGTCACCGGGGCGGGGGTGGGGGAGCTGCTGGAGCGCGCCGGCGAGTTCGAGCGGAACCTCGCCGCCGCGCCGCACCCGGGCCACGAGGAGACGCTGGCCAGCCTGGACGCGGTGCTGGGCCGGGCGGTGGCCGAGGGGGCGCCCCCCGAGGAGCTCGGCTCGTGAAGGTCCGCTTGCTGGCGGTGGGGCGCGACCGCTCCGGCCTCTACGCGCCGGCGGTCGAGGAGTACGTCTCCCGGCTGGTCAGGATCCTCAAGTTCGAGCTGGTGGAGCTGCCCGAGGCGAAGAAGCAGGCCGGGACGCCGCAGGCCAGGGACGAGGAGGCGGCCACCATCCTGGCCAGGATCGAGCCGCGCGAGCGGGTGGTGGCGCTCGACGAGCGGGGCGAGGAGCCGACCAGCCTGGAGCTGGCCAGGCGGGTGGAGCGCTGGATGACGCGCGGGCAGGACGTGGCGCTGGTCATCGGCGGCTCGGACGGGCTGGCGCCGGCGGTGCTGGAGCGGGCCCAGGAGCGCCTGGCGCTGTCGAGGATGACGCTGGCGCACCGGCTGGCGCGCCTGATGCTCGTCGAGCAGCTCTACCGCGCCATGACCATCCTGCGCGGCGAGCCGTACCACAAGTAGTGTTGGGCCCCGGCGGGGGAAGCGTTCAGCCCCGCAGCACCGGCGCCAGCGCCTCGATCAGCTTCCGGCTGACGCGGGCGTGGTTGGCCTTCCACTCCGCGTGCGCGTGGGGGCCGACCCGGTTGGCCACCGCCAGCGCGCCGGCCACCGGCACGCCGGCCGCGTGGGCCGCGGCGAAGACCCCGGTCAGCTCGAGGTGCTCGGCGGCGGCCACGGCGGCCAGCAGCCGCGCCCCGGCGGCGGTGCAGGTGATGGCGGGCGGAACGGCCACCGGGAAGGCGGGCCAGGGGAGCGTCCAGCCCGGAGCCCAGCGTGTCACCTCGGCCTCGGGCCGGTAGGCGCGCCCCTCCAGCACGTCGAGCGAGATGGCGATCGCCGCCGAGGCCGAGAGCAGGTCGCCCACCGCCAGCCGCTCGTCATAGGCGCCGCAGGTGCCGACGAAGAGCACCTTCGAGGTGGGACGCTCGGCCAGCAGCCGGGCTGTCACCGCGGCGGCGCCGAGCGCGCCCACGCCGGTGAGGGCCACCCGCCAGCCGGGCGGCGGTGTGGCGTCGAGGCCGGCCAGCTCCGGCGGGAAGGCGGCGAGGAGGAGGGCGTCCATGGCCCCTGATACTGGACCAACAGGGCCAGCCCTGGCCACCACGAGCACGTTTGCGCACCGTCGGATTCGATTGTTTCCCTCGACTTGTCGTGCGAGGCTCCCCAGCCATGTCGATCGCCCCCTTAGCCGTCGCCGCCCTGCTGCTCGCCGCCGATCCCGCCGGCGCACCACCACCGGCGCCGGCCCCGTCCACGGTGCAGGCCACGGTGCAGGCCGCCGTGGCCCAGCCGGTGGCGCCCCCCGCGGAGCCGCCGGCCGACGACCTGGCTGCCCAGCCACCCGCCGCCGCGCCGCCGGCCACCGCGGCGGTGAACTTGCCGCCGGCCGCAGCGATCACCGTCGCCTCGCCGGCGCCCCCCGCCGACCCGAAGGCGCGCCAGGTGCGGGCCGGCCTTGGCGTGAGCTTCACCGACGCCGACAAGGGGTTTGCCTCCACCTTCCAGGCCGGCGTGCAGGTCGATCCATGGGACCACTTCGGGTTCCGAACCGGCCTGGGGATGACCACCAGCGTCGTCGGGGCCGGCGGTTGGGACGCGGCCGAGCTCTCGGGTGCCGTGCTCTACCGCCCCCTCGGCACCGGCCGGCGCGTGGTGCCGTACGCCGCGCTGGGCGTCCAGTTCGCGCTACTGGCCGTCTTCCCCGACCCCCCGCCTCCGCCTCCCCAGGGGTTGGCGCGGCACGCCGGTGGCCACCTAGCTCCGATGTCGGCGAATGCCGATGGGGGGAAGTTCCCGAAGGTGCCCGATGGCTTCGGGGGCACCAACCAGTTCAAGGTCATGCCCGAGGCCACGGTGGGAGCTCTGGTCCGGCTCTCGCGCCGGCTCGACCTCGACGTGGCGGCCCGCTACATGCCGCTCTTCTGGAACGGGGTCACCTACAGCGGCCTCTCGGTGGTCGCCTCGGTCTGCGCGCCTTTCTGATCCGCGCCGGCGTCGCGTCCTCGCCGTCAGCCTTGAGCCCCACGGCACGGCACCATACTATCCCCCTTTCGCATCGGCGCCTCCCGGGCGCCCCGGGGGAGGTTCCGCGTGTCCAAGGTGAAGCCGGTCCTGCTGGTCGTCCTCGATGGCTGGGGACTTCGCGCCGAGCGCGAGGCCAACGCCATCGCCGCCGCCGGGACGCCCAGCATGGACGCGCTGGGGCGCGACTTCCCCTCGACGCAGCTCCTGACCAGCGGCCTGTCGGTGGGGCTGCCCGAGGGGCAGATGGGCAACTCCGAGGTGGGCCACACCAACCTCGGCTGCGGCCGGATCGTCTACCAGGACCTGGTGCGCATCAACCGCGCGGTCGAGGACGGCAGCTTCTTCCAGAACGACGCCCTGCTGCAGGCCTGTCGCCGCGCCAAGGCCCACGGCGGCGCGCTCCACCTCCTGGGGCTGGTCTCCGACGGCGGCGTCCACTCCAGCCTGCAGCACCTCCAGGCCTGCCTCGAGCTCGCCCGGCGCGAGGGGGTGGCGCGCTGCTTCGTCCACGCCTTCATGGACGGTCGCGACACGCCCCCCTCCTCCGGCGCCGGGTACATGCGCCAGCTGGAGCAGCGGCTCGACTCGACCGGTCACGGCCGCGTGGCCACCGTCCATGGCCGCTACTACGCCATGGACCGCGACAAGCGCTGGGACCGGGTCGCGCAGGCCTGGGCCGCCATGGTGCGCGGCGAGGGGTACCGGGCCGGCACCGGGCTGGCCGCCGTCGAGTCCTCCTACGCCCACGGCGAGACCGACGAGTTCATCAAGCCGACGGTGATCGTCGACGCCGACGGCAAGCCGGTCGGCCCGGTCAAGGACGGCGACTCGGTCGTCTTCTTCAACTTCCGCTCCGACCGGGCGCGCGAGCTGACCAGGGCGCTGGCCGATCCCGGGTTCAAGGAGTTCGAGCGGCCGGTGGTGCCGCAGCTCTCGGCCTACGTCTGCATGACCCAGTACGACGAGACCTTCCCCTGGCCGGTGGCCTTCCCGCCGCAGGTCCTCGAGCAGATCTTCCCGGAGCTGGTGAGCAAGGCGGGGCTGAAGCAGGTCCGCTGCGCCGAGACCGAGAAGTACGCCCACGTCACCTTCTTCTTCAACGGCGGGCGCGAGACCATCTACCCCGGCGAGGACCGCATCCTGGTGCCCAGCCCGCGCGAGGTTCGGACCTACGACGAGAAGCCGGAGATGAGCGCCCGCGAGGTGACCGACAAGCTCTGCGCCGCGCTCGCCACCGGGACGTACGGCTTCGCGCTCGTCAACTTCGCCAACCCCGACATGGTGGGCCACACCGGCATCATGGAGGCGGCGGTCAAGGCGGTGCGGGTGGTGGACGAGTGCGTCGGACGGCTCTGGCAGGTGGCGCGCGCCCAGGGGATGGCCATGCTGGTCACCGCCGATCACGGCAACTGCGAGCTGATGACCGACCCGGTGACCGGCCAGCCGCACACAGCCCACACCCTCAACCCGGTCCCGTTCATCCTCGCCGACCCCGGCTACCGCGGCGCCAGGCTGCGGTCGAAGGGCGTGCTGGCCGACGTCGCCCCGACGGCGCTGCAGGTGATGGGGCTGCCCCAGCCGAAGGAGATGAAGGGGCTGGGGTTGCTGCAGCGGTAGCGGTCGAGGGCGGGTTCGGGGTTGAAGGTTGCGGTTGCGCCTGCGGTCGAGCGGTGCCGATCTTCGGCCGAGAGGCGTAGCGAGGTGGAGCGCGGGGATGGGCGGTGCCGTTGGGCGGGCGAGAGGCGTAGCGAGAGGGGCCGCGGTGGCGGGCGGTTCCGTGGGGCGAGCGCGTCCCGGGCGGGGTGGGTTGATTTTACTTCTGACGTCAGAAACGCACTCTCGGTACGCCTAAGGCATTTTCGCCGGACTTGCGGGATCTTGTGGAGCGAAGCGGAGCGCAACACGTACCTGTAGTCATTTCGGGCGCCCGAACTAATTCGTTGGTCGAAGGAATTGCCAGCCCCCTGCCGGTCGCGTCCTTCGCTGAACCGCCCGTCCCCGCGCTCCCCTCGCTGCGCCTCTCGCTCACTGATCGCAGAAGCGCGCCTGGACGGAGCCGCGCGGCCGGACGGAGGCGCGGTCGAGGTCACGGCCGCGGTCGTTCCGGCACACTCCATGCTCCTCCACCCCGGGCATGCTCCGCTCGCTCGGCGTCGCGCTCCTCGACCTCCTCTATCCGCCCCGCTGCGCCGCCTGCGGCGAAGCCGGCGAGCCGTTCTGCGCAAGCTGCGCCGAGGCCCTGGTCTCACCAGGAGAGGGCTGTCCGCGCTGCGGCCGCCCCGGCCGCGCGGCGACCTGCGGCGCCTGCCTCCTCCATCCCCCCTCGTTCGAGGCGGTGCAGGCGGGCGGGCTCTTCGGCGGCCCGCTGGCCGACGCCATCCATGCCCTCAAGTACGCCGACCGGCCGGCGCTGGCGCGGCCGCTGGGGCGCTGGCTGGCGGACCGCGTCTCGCTGCCACCCGGCGCCATGGTCGTGGCCGTGCCGCTCGGCCGGCGGCGGCGGCTCACCCGCGGCTACGACCAGGCGGGCCGGCTGGCCGAGCAGCTGGCGCGGGCCACCGGCGCTCCACGTCTCGCCGGGGCGCTGCGGCGGGTGCGCGAGACGCCGCCGCAGGTGGGCCGGTCCCGGGCGGCGCGGGCCGCCAACGTCGCCGGCGCCTTCGCCGCCGACCCGCGGCGCGTGGCCGGCCGGGAGCTGGTGCTGGTGGACGACGTGGTCACCACCGGCGCCACGGCCGACGCGGCGGCGCGCGCGCTCCTGGCCGCCGGGGCGCGCCGGGTCACGGTGGTGGCGCTGGCCCGCGCCGAGTGAGGGCCCGGCGCCACCGCTCCCCGTGACCCCTGCCCGGAGAAGTGGTCTACTCCTCCGGCGCACGCGACCCGCGGGCGTTCGAGCCCGGAGAACACGATGAAGCGTCTCGCCCTCGTCCTCGCCCTGTCCGCCCCTCTGGCCGCCCTGGGGGGCGACTCGGGGCTGGTGGTCTTTCATGGCAAGTGCACCCGGTGCCACGGCGCCGACGGGCGGGGCAAGGCGATCTTCAACACCCCCAGCATGCTCACCTCCAAGCTCACCGCCGCCGAGATGGAGCAGGTGATCGCCAACGGCCGGGCCAGGATGCCGGCCTTCAAGGCCAAGCTCTCTGCCGAGGAGATCAAGGCCGTCGCGGCCTTCATCAAGGCCGAGCTGAAGCCATAGCGCCGTCGGTCCCACCGGCCGGCCCAGGTCCAGGCGCAGGATGATCGCCCCGACCCTCGCGCTCGCCGCCGTGCTCGCCGCGGCGGCGCCCTTGCCGCCCGGCGCGCGCCCCCCCCCGAGGAGCCGCGACCTCGCCGCCGAGCTGCACGCCGCCGCCATCCTCGCGCTCGACCGTGATCACGGTCCGCGCGCCGTGGTGGCGCTGGCCGAGCTGCGGGCGCTGGCCGATCAGGTTCCGGACCGGACCAGGGGGATCCAGGCCCTGGCGCGACTGCTCGACGATCCGGGTTCGGACCCCGAGATCCGGGCGCTGGCGCGAGCGCAACTGGCGCGGGAAGAGCGGGCCCGCGGCAACCTGCGGCGCGCCGCCGCCGAGGTCGGCAGGCTCGGCGCCGTCGCCCGCTGGCTGGTGATCGGTCCGTTCGACGACGATGGGAAGAACGCGCTCGACCGCGCCGAACCACCCGAGCAGCGGCTCGACCCGCGGGCCCAGGTGCCGGGAAAAGGGAGGCAGGTGGGCTGGCGCCCGCTCCCGGCCGAGGCGGTGGTGGACGGCGAGGTGGCGCTCGGGGCCGTGCTGCGCCCCCCCGAGCACGTGGCGGCCTACGCGCTGGCGGTGGTGGACAGCCCCCGCGACCAGCCAGCCCGGCTCTGGTTCGGCGCCAGCGGGCGTAGCAAGGTCTGGGTGAACGGCGTGCTGGCGCTGGAGGACCGGATCGACCACCCGGCACGGTTCGACCAGCATGGCGCGCTGGTCTGGTTGAGGGCGGGGCCCAACCGCCTGCTGGTGAAGCTGGCCCACGACACCGGCTGGATGGGCTTCGCGCTCAGGCTGGCCGACGGGAGCGGCGACGGGCTCCAGCTCACGGAGCGGGAGCCGGCCGCAGTGCAGGCGGTGTTACCCGCGCTGCCGGCGCCCGGTCCGGCCCCGCGGCCGCTCCCGGGGCTGGTGGAGCGGCTGGCGAGGCAGGCCGCCGCCCTCTCCCGAGGCGCCGGTGAGCGGACTCGACGGGCCTACGCCGAGGCGCTGCGGGCCCAGGTGGCGGCGCTGGCGCTGCGCCGCTCCTTCGAGCCGCGTTCGGGGGAGCCGGCGGTGGTGGCGCGCCGCATGGTCGAGGCGGCGCCGCGCTGGCTGGACGGTCGGCTCGCGGCGGCGGCGCAGGAGGAAGACGGCAATCGCCGGCTCGAGCAGCTGCACGCGGCCGAGGCGCTGGAGCCGGGGGAGCCCCGCGTGCAGCGGCTGCTGGCCGAAGAGCTGCTCCGGCTGGACCGGCCACATGAGGCGGTCCGGGTCGCGGAGCGGGCGGTGGCGGCGGCGCCGGGCTGGGTGGAGGCCCGCCTCACGCTGGCGGAGGCCCGCGAGCGGGCCGGGTCCTGGGCGCGGGCCCGGGTGGAGCGGCGCGAACTCGGCGACCTGGTGCCGAACACCGCTCCGGCGCTCGAGGCGGCCGCCTCGGCGGCCGCGGAGGACGGCCAGCCGCGCCGCGCCGCCGGGCTGATGCGGACGGCCGTCGCGCTGGCCTTCGACCTGCCGGCGCCCCGCGCCCGCCTCACCGCGCTGCTCCTCCAGCTTGGCGACGTGGCCGGCGCGGTGGCGATGCTCCAGGAGGCGCTGCGGCTCGACCCCGGGGACGCCTCGATCCGGCTTCGCCTGGCCGACCTGCTGGCGGCCAGCGGGCGCGGCGCGGAGGCCGAGGCCCAGTTCGAGACGGCGCTGGAGATCTGCCCGGAGGACGCCGAGAGCTGGGAACGGCGGGGGCGCGCGCGGCTGAGGGCGGGACGGCGCGGCGAGGCGCTGGCCGACCTGAGCCGCTCGCTCGAGCTTCGCCCCCAGCAGCCGGCGCTCAGGGTGCTGGTGCAGAGCCTCGAGCCGGAGCGCGAGCCGTTCGAGACGCCGTACGCCGCCGACGCCGCGGCGCTGGCGCGCCAACCGGTGAAGGCCGAGCCGGGCGACGACCTGGTGGTGCTGGCCGACCTGGAGGTGGTCCGGGTGCAACCGACCGGCCTAGCCTCCCGGTACCGGCAGGCCGTGATCGAGGTGCTGACGGCGCGCGGCGTGGACGAGGCGCGCCGGCAGTCGATGAGCTTCACGCCGGGCCGGCAGGAGCTGCGGGTGGAGCGGGGACGGATCCACAGGCCGGACGGGACGGTGGTGGAGGCCTGGGAGGAGAGCGAGACCAGCGCCAGCGAGCCCTGGTACCGGATGTACTACGACACCCATGTCCGGACGCTCACCTTCGCCGCGCTCCAGCCCGGCGACGTGCTGGAGGTGGCCTGGCGGCTCGACGACGTGGCCGAGGCCAACCTGCTGGCCGACTCGTTCAACGACCTCACGCCCATCGACGGCGGGCCGGCGCGGCGCCGCTTCGACTACGTGCTCCTCATGCCGGCGGGGCGAGCCATCCACGCCAACCAGCCGCCCGGCGTGGCCCACACCGAGCGGTCGCTCCCCGGCGGGCTCACCGAGCACCGCTGGACCGCCACCGACATCCCTCGCTTCGTCGGCGAGCCCCGACTGCCGGGCTGGGCCGAGCTCTTCCGCTTCCTCCACGTCTCCACCTTCGAGAGCTGGGACGAGGTGAACCGGTACTACTGGGGGCTGGTGAAGGAGCAGCTCCGGCCCGGCGTCGAGCTCAGGGCGCTGGCGCGCGGGCTGGCCGAGGAGGCGCTGCGGGCTCGCGGGCTGCCGCCGGCCCTCCCTCCCGGCGGCGGCGAGGCGCTGGAGCCGGGCGCGCGGCGCGCCGTGGTGGCCGCCCTCCACGCCTTCGTGGTGACTCAGACCCGGTACGTGGCGCTGGAGTTCGGCATCCACGGCTACAAGCCGTACGCCGTGGACCAGGTCTTCGAGCGCCGCTTCGGCGACTGCAAGGACAAGGCTTCGCTCACCTACGCGCTGCTCGCCTCGGTCGGGATCGAGTCGCGGCTGGTGCTGCTGCGGATGAGCCAGCTCGGTGCCGTCCCCGACGCGCCGGCGTCGCTGGCGGTCTTCAACCACGCCATCCTGCGCGTCCCCTCGCTCGATCTCTGGCTCGACGGGACCGCGGACCACAGCGGCACCGGCGATGTGCCCAGCGCGGACCGCGGCGCCACGGTGCTGGTCGTCAACCCGGCCGGCCCCCCCAGCTTCGGCCGGCTGCCCCTGGCCCTTCCGGAAGAGAACCGCTCCGAGACCGCCATGACCTTCCAGCTCGCGGCCGACGGCTCGGCCACGGTGGAGGCGACCTACCAGCAGGCCGGGGCGAGGGCGCCGGCGCTGCGCCGCGCCTACCAGTCCGAGGCCGACCGGAAGCCGTCGCTGGAGCGATCGCTGGGGCAGATCTACCCGGGGCTGCGGGTGGAGCAGGTGGCCTTCGAGGACCTGACCCGGCTCGAGGAGCCGGTCCGGCAGCGGTACGCGGCCAGCGTCCCGCGCTTCGCCCGCCTCGACGGAGGCGCGCTCACCTTCTCCCCGTTCGGCGAGCCGCCCAGCATGAGCAACGGGTGGGCGTCGCTCTCGGCGCGGCGCCATCCGCTCCAGCTCGAGGATCCCGCCACCAGCCACGCCACCTACCGGGTGGTGCTGCCGCCCGGGGCGGCGGCGGCCGAGCTGCCTTCGCCCGCCTCGTCCGACGGCCCACACCTGGCCTGGGCGCTGCGCTACCAGGCCGAGGCCGGCCTGGTGACGGCCGAGTTCACCATGACCTGGAAGAGCGCTCGAGTTCCGGTGGCCGACTACCGGGCCTTCCGGGACCAGCTCATAGCGCTCGACCGGGCGGTGGCGCGGCGGGTGACGGTCCGCCCGGCGCCCGGCGGCGCGGCGGGAGGCACCCCATGAGGCCGGGCCGGATCGCCCCGCTGCTGCTCCTGGTCACCGCCTGCGCCGGTCCCGCCGGGCTGGCCGGCGCCGGGAGCGGCCCCTCGATGGCGACGCGGCGGGCGCTCGACGCCTGGCTGACGGGCGGCGATGCCGGCGCGGCGCGCGGCCAGCTGGACGCCCTGGCGGCCGCACGCCCGGGCGACCCGTGGACCCGGTTCGGCGCCGCGCTGATGGCCGAGCGGGCGCTGCGGCCCGAGCGGGCGGTGGGCCACCTGGCCGCGCTGGTGGAGGCCAGCCCGGACCATCCGCTGGCGCTGGTGGCGCTGCGCGAGCTGGGGCGGCTGGCGTTCGATCTCCCCGAGCTGGCGCCGGCGGTCGAGCGCTCGCTGGCCGGGTTGCGGCCGCGCGCGCCGCTCCAGGGGTTGGCCGCCTACCGGGCTCGGGTGGCGCGCATCGCGGCGGCGGAGCAGCTTGGCGACTGGGAGAAGGTGGCCTCGCTCCGGGCCGAGAACGGCGCCGTCACCCGCTGGACGGTGGCGGGCCCATTCGGCGACTTCGCCGCGCTCGACCTCGACCATCCCTTCCCGCCCGAGGAGGGGCGGCTGCCGGAGTCGGTGGCCGGCCCGCTGCTGGGGCCGGCGCGGCCGACCCGTCCGCTGGAGGTTCCGTCCGGCCGCGTGACGCTGGAGGGCGAGCCGTTCGACGGCGCCTTCCACTACCTCGCCGCCGACGTGAAGGTGCTGGAAGGCGGCGCCCACCTCGCCATGCTCCGCTCCGACGGCCCCTTCCGCGCCTGGCTCGACGGCGCGCCGCTGGCGGAGCGGCGCGGCTGGACCGGCCTGGAGCCGGGACAGCTCTTCGTCGCCGTGACGCTCACGCCCGGGTCACATCAGCTCCTGGTGAAGCTGGGGCGGGAGGCCGGCGTGCCGACCTTCATGGTCAACCTGGTCCGGGCCGACGGCCGGCCGGCGCGGCTGCTGGCCCGGCCGCGACCGCCGGGGGCGCTCCTCGCCGTCCGGCCCGGCCCGGTTCCGGCGCCGGCGTGGGAGCCGGGCCAGCTGGCCAGTGCCCTCGAGGAGGCGGGGCGGGCCACCGCGCTCTTCCTGGCCGCCGCCGACGCCGTGAACGACGTCGAGGTGGCCAAGGCCCTCGCCGAGGAGGGGCTGGCGGTGGCCCCCCGCTCCGCCCCGCTGCTGGCGCTGCGTGCCCTGCTCCATGTCGCCGACTCCTCGCTCGACCGGCAGGCGCGCCAGGGGCGCGCCGAGGAGGCGCTGCGGCGGGCGCTGGCCGCCGACCCCGGCGACGGCCCGGCCCGGCTCGAGCTGGCCTCGCTGCTGCTGGCGGTGGAGCGCCCCGCCGACGCGCAGCAGGTCATGGCCGGCTTGCCAGGGCCGCTGGCGGAGCGAGGGCTGGCGCTGCTGGCGCGGGCCAGGGTGGCCAAGGCCCGGGATCAGTCCGAGGCGGCCGAGGCGCTGGCCGAGCGGGCGCTCGCCGCGGGGGCGCGCTGCGGCGCCACCCCGCTGCTGCTCGAGCTCGCGGTCCAGCGCGACGACGTGGCGCGCCAGGACCGGCTGGTGGAGGAAGGGCGGACCTGTTCGGGTGGGCGGGAGCGGCTGGCCCGGTACCGGATGCGGCGCGGAGAACCGGCCGGGGCGCTGGAGCTGCTGGAGCCGCTCTTCCGGTGGCGCCCGAGCGAGACGCGGATCGGGTTGAGGGTGGCGCAGGCGCGGCGGGCCGCCGGCGACGCGCCGGGCGCGCTGGCGCTCCTGCGAGCCCTCCGCGACACCTGGCCGCGCGACGGTTCGCTGGCGCGGGCCATGGCCGACCAGCTCGAGCTCGACGGCGACCGGGCCGGCGCCCGCGCCGCGCGCGAGGAGGCGCTCCGGCTCGACGGCGCCGACCTCTCGACGCGCCGGCTGCTGGCGCTCGAGGACGGGCGCGAGGCGCTGGACGACCTGGCGGTCGATGCCGCGCCGGTGCTGCGGGCCTACCGGGCGGCGGCGCCCATGGAGACCGGCTCGGCGGTGCTGGTCCTCGACGCGGCGGCGGTGGAGTTCCACCCCGGGGGGGGCTCGACCGAGCGGGTCCACCAGGTGGTCCGGCTCCTCGACCAGCAGGCGGTCGGCCGCTACGGCGAGGTGGTGCCGCCGGAGGACGCCCAGCTGCTCCGGCTCCGGACCATCAAGGCCGACGGCCGCGTGGTGGAGCCTGACCTGGGCGACGCCAAGGGGAGCCACTCGCTCTCCAACCTGGAGCCGGGCGACTTCTTCGAGCTGGAGTACCTGCGCGCCAACCGGCCGCCGCGCCCGGTGCCGCCGGTGGGGGCGGCCCCCTTCTACCTGGCCGAGCTGGGCGAGCGGATCTTCTTCTCCAGCTACGCGGCCAGCGCGCCGCGTGGCTTCGGGCTGGAGGCCGAGGTCCGCCGGCTGGACGCGCCGGCGGCCGCAACCGTCGCGGGCGATCGCGAGCTGGTCCGGGTGGAGCGGCGCGACGTCGCGAGGGTGCAGCCCGAGCCGCACTCGCCGCCGGCCCCGGAGTGGCTCCCCTTCATCCAGGTCGGCGTGGGCGACGGCGTCGAGCCGGCGCAGCTGCGGCGGGCCAACGCCATGGCCGGCCTGCTCCGCTCCACCGTCGAGCTGCGCGCGCTGGCTGCCCAGCTGAAGGGGCGCGCGGGGGCCGGCGCCACGCCAGAGGCGCTGGCCCGGGCGGCCTGGGAGGAGACGCGGTTCCGGCTCCCCGGCGCGGCCGACATGAGCCTCGCCCCGGCCAGCGTCATCCTCTCCCGCGGCCGCGGAAACCGGCTGGTGCTCATGGCGGCGCTGCTCGACTCGCTCGGCGTGGCGTCGCGCTTCGCGCTGGTGAAGCCGTTCGACGCCAACCAGGAGACCTACCGCTTCGGCCGCGAGGAGGCCTGGGCGGCGCTGCTGCTGCGGGTGGCGCTCCCGGGCGGACCGGCCTGGCTCGACGGCGCCGGCCGGCAGGTCCCGTTCGGCGCGCTGCAGGAGCGGCTGCGGGACCGGGAGGCGCTCATCCTGCCCCGGCCGGGCGAGGCGCCGACCCGGGACCGGACGCCGGCCTCCGTGCCCATCCGCGAGGGGAGGGAGAGCGAGTACCTGGTGCGGCTCGCGGCCGACGGCTCGGCCGAGCTCACCGGGACCGAGAGGTTCTCCGGCGTGATCGGCGCCGCCGCCAAGGAGCTCTTCTCGCGCGCCGATCCCACGCAGCAGCGCCAGGCCGTCGAGCTGCTCTACGCCGGCTCCGTGAACGGCCTGTCGATCGCCGAGGTGGCGCTCGACGGCCTGGACGAGCCCGGCCGGCCGCTCGCCATCCGCTGGCGCGGCCGGGCCCCTTCGCTGGCCCGGGCGAGCGGCGAGGGGCTGCAGCTCGAATGGCTTGGGCCGCCGGCGCAGCTGGCCAGGCGGTTCGCCACCGTCTCCTCGCGCACCTCGCCCCTCCTCATCGACGAGCTGCTGGGCCAAAAGACCAGCGGGAAGGTGATCCCGCCGGAGGGGTTCGCCGCCCCCGCGGCGGCGCCCGACCAGATCGACTCGCCGTTCGGCCGCTACCAGCGGCGCGAGCGGAACGAGGGTGGGGCGCTGCTCTGGGAGGAGGAGCTGGTGGTGCCGCTGGCGCGCATCTCGCCGGCCGGCTTCCCGGCCTTCGCCGCCTTCGCGGCCGCGGTGGACGCCGCGCAGGCCCGGAGCCTGGCGGTGGTCCCGACACCGGCGCGGCAATAGGGCGAGGCGCCGCGAGCCTATGCCGCCGCCGCCTTCGGGTTCGGGCCGTACTGGTTCGGGGTCGCCTGCCCCTCCTGGACCGCGAACACGATCAACACGAAGGCGCCGGGGATTGCAGATCACGACCGGTCCCACAACCTGGAAGGCCCGGCCGCTGAAGGCCAGGAGGCCCTGGAGGCCCTGACCGAGAGTCTTGGGGGAAGGCGAGCCCGTCCGGGCCCGCCCTCCCCAGCCTGGACCTCCGCCCGGGCGGCGAGTTGCACGACTCCATGACCGCCACCGCGCCGCCACGGATCGCGTTCACGAAGGAGGCCGGCATGCCGCTCATGCACGAGGCGACGATCGTCTACCACGAGGTCACCCCACGGAGGCGCCTCGCCTACGATCACCTGGCCGACTTCACCGGCTCAGCCGAACAGCCGCTCCGCCACCGCGCTCTCCAGGTCGAGCCCCCGGCTGGTGAGCACCAGCCGGCCGCCGCGCACCACCGCCAGCCGCCGCCGCCGGAGCTCGGCCACCTCGCCGGCCCGCGACGGGTGGACGAGCTCGAGCGGGATGCCGCGCGCCGTCCGCAGGCCGAGCATGAGCCGCTCGTTCCGATCGGCGGTGGCGTCGAAGCGGTCTTCCTCGCCGGTGGGTAGCCGACCGGCCTCCACCGCCGCCAGCCAGGCCTCGGCGTCGCGCAGGTTCTGCCAGCGGACGCCGCCCACGGGGCCGCGCAGGCAGCCGGCCGCCCCGGCGCCCAGCCCGAGGTAGCTCTCCCCGTCCCAGTAGAGCTGGTTGTGGCGCGACTCGCGCCCCGGGCGGGCGAAGTTGGAGAGCTCGTAGCGCCGCAGCCCGGCGGCTCGCAGCGCGACGCGGGCGGCGCGGGCCTGCGCCAGCGCCTCGTCGTCGCCGGGGAAGACCAGCCGGCCGGTGCGGGCGGCGCGGGCCAGCGGCACCTCCTCCGCCATCACCTCGGGGTCGAGCGTGAGGCCGTAGGCGGAGACGTGGACGGCGCCGCAGGCCACGGCGCGGGTCGCGTCGGCGGCGGCGATGGCCACCGAGGAGCGGCGCCCCGCCTGGATCAGGTCCACGCTGACGTTGGGGATCACGGCGGCGGCGGTGGCGATGGCGCGGGCCGCCGTCTCGCCGTCGTGGCGCCGCCCCAGCTGGGCCAGCACGCCCGGGTCGAACGACTGCACGCCGATGGAGACCCGGTTGACGCCGGCCTCCCGCCACGCCAGCAGGCGCGCCCGGTCGCACGACTCCGGGTTGGCCTCGATGGTCACCTCGGCGCCGGCCCGCAACCGGCACCGCTCGCCGATCCCGGCCACCACCGCCGCCACCTCGGCGGGCGCCCAGCGCGACGGCGTGCCGCCGCCGAGGTAGAGGCTGACGCCCTCGAACGGCTCGAACGGCGCGGCCCGCAGCGCCAGCTCCGCCAGCACGCCCCTGGCGTACCGGCCACCGGCCGGCACCGGCCGCGTCGTCACCGCGAAGTCGCAGTACGGGCAGCGGTGGGCGCAGTAGGGGAAGTGGACGTAGACGCCGTATGGGCGTGGCATGGTCGGGTCCCGGCGGCGCTAGCGCAGCGCCGGAAGGTGCGAGGCGCGCAGCAGCACCGGCACGACCTCGCCGCCCTCGACGATCGCCATGTGGGTGTACTGTGACTTCAGGTGAACGAGCCGCGCGGTGCGCGCCGTGCCCTCCAGCCCGCGGTCGGCCGCCGGCACCTCTCCGAGCGAGACGGCGCCGGGCACGCTGGCCGAGAGCGCCTCGGCGGCCGGGAAGGTCTCGTTGGAAACCAGCACCAGCCGGCGCGGGCGCGGCGACCCGTTCCCCTGCAGCCAGCCCTTGAGCTGCGCCTCGCCGCGGTAGAGCCCGTCGAGCAGCACCACCTCCTCCAGGTCGGGATCGCCAAGCCAGGAGAGGATGGGACGGAAGGCGCCGGAGTGGCCGACCACGACCAGCGGTCCGGGCGGCCTCCCCAGGCCGATGCGGTGGAAGGTCTCGGCCAGCAGCTCGTCGAGGTCGGGCCAGACGCCGTCCTCCCCGTTCCACGCCGGCGCCTCGGCGACCACGAAGAGGGCGTCGCGGCCGCTGGCGGCGAACTGGTCGGCCAGTCGGTGGTCCTGAACCGCCTGGTCCACGGTGGTGAAGTAGCCATGCAGGTAGACGCAGACCCCGGCCTCGCGCGGGCGATAGCCGGGCGGCCGCCAGGCCCAGACCGTGCCGCGCGCCGTCCCGACGCGCCAGCTGGTTCCCCCCGCCGCCGTGCCGGTCTCGACCTCGCCGATGCCGAGGAGCCTCACCGGCGTCCGCGACCAGGGGGCCTGCGTCCGGTCGGGCGGGGCGAACGGATCGGAGCTCGGCGGCGCGACCGCCCTCGGCGCGGCGGGCGATGGCGCCGCCGGCGCCGGTCCGGGGCCCGGCAGGAACTGGCTCGACGAGGACGAGACCGGCTCCCTCGGCGCGGCACAGCCTCCGGCGAGGAGGGCCAGCGCGAGGAGCGGTGCCGGGACCTGCTTCATGGCGTGCTAGTGCCCCGCCACCTTGCGCGTCACCAGCAGGTGATGGCGGCCGATCGGCTTGTCGCCATCCTTCAACCCATCGACGTACCCGTACCGGAACGGGAGCTTGCGCACCGGCTGCGACGCCCAGAGCTCCTTGAACTCCTCGTTGACGTCCTCGCTGGCCTCGAGGAAGGAGACCTCGAAGTGGCCGTAGGTCTCCTGCACGAAACCGGCCGGCTTCGCCCATTTCGGCGGGATGCCGGTGGAGTCGGAGATCATCAGGGTCATGTGGCCGAGCAGGTACTTGCGGACGCGGGAGAAGTCGTCGCGCCAGAGCAGGTAGGAGGCGGCCTTGGTCATGGCCGCGACGGGCCCCTTGGCCACGAGATAGGCGATGACCCCGGTCCTGGCCACGGCCGGGTCCGACAGGTCCCAGGCGACGTGGCGGTGGACGCGAGCCGCGGTGGCCGGGTCCTCGCCCCTCTTCACGAAGGTGAGCTCGGAGTTGGAGAAGGCCGTGGAGAAGTCGGGGGCGACCCACCTTCCGCGCAGCAGCTTCGCCTCCTGCCCCTGGAGCGCCGCGATCTCGGCGGCGGTGAAGTAGTGGAGCGAGCCGTCCTTCTCGATCCGGAAGAACCTGAGGCCAATCGGCTCGAAGCCGTGGATGGCCAGCGCGGTGAGGAAGAAGGCGAGCTGGCCCGGGATCTCGCCACGCTGCCCCTTCATCAGGTTCTCGGTCCTGGAGTCGGAAGCATGGAGCAGGCCGCTGGAGGTGGCGCGGATCAGCTCCAGCGACGCGGCCAGCTGCTCCTTGGTCGCGATGGAAGCGAGCCGCCGCGGATCGCCGGCGTGCTCCAGCGACAGGGTGGTGATGTCCCGGGCGTCCGGATAGGTGGTGAGCGCGGAGAGCAGATCGCCGCCGCCGAACGGGTAGACCACCGTGGTGGGCGTTCCGGCCGGTCGGAGCCTGGCGAGGAACGGTCCCGCCAGCGGCAGGTAGCGGTCGCGGTAGGCCGAGATGGCCCTCAGCTGCTTCTTGCAGTAGGCGGCGACGGTGGGCTCGTCGAAGCCGTGAGGGAGTGGCCCGTCGCCCTGGCAGGCGACTGTGCGCATGAGCGCCCTGGCCTCGGCGGCGAAGTCGGCGGGCGCATCGGCGTGGGCCGCGGGGGCGGCGGCGAGGGCCAGGGCGGCCAAGGTCGAGAGCGCGGCGATCATGGCGCTCATGTAACATGCCGCGGTGCGCACCGCCTCCACCCAGCCCAAGCTCCACCTCGCCTCCGGCGTCGGCATGGTCGCCGCCAACATGATCGGCGCCGGCGTGTTCCTCTCGGCCGGCTTCATGGCCCAGGACATGGGCCCCGGTCAGATCCTCCTCGCCTGGGTGGTCGGCGCCATCCTGGCCCTCTGCGGCGCGGTCGCCTACGGCGCGGTGGCGCGGCTGGTGCCGCGATCCGGTGGCGAGTACCGCTACCTCTCCGAGCTGCTGCACCCGGCTGTCGGCTACCTCGGCGGCTGGGCCTCGCTGCTGATCGGCTTCTCGGCGCCGGTGGCGATGGACGCGCTGGCCGCCGGCGCCTTCGCCAGCACCATCTTCCCGTCGCTCCAGCCGACCTGGGCCGGCGCCGGGTTCGTGGTGCTGCTCACCGCCTTCCACGCCATCGGCTTCCGCTCCAGCGCCCGGACGCAGAACCTGCTCATCCTGGTGAAGGCCACGCTGCTGGTCGGCTTCGTGGGCGTCGGGCTGTTCCTCGGCGCGCGCGGCTGGCCCACCTGGACGCCACCCAGGGCCCAGCCCGGCTTCCCGCTGGGTCCGTTCGCCAGCAGCCTCTTCTACATCGCGCTCGCCTTCTCCGGCTGGAACGCGGCCGTCTACGCCGCCGAGGAGTTCGCGGAGCCGGCCAAGACCGTGCCGCGCTCCATGATCGTCGGCACCATCCTCGTTGCCGCGCTCTACCTGGTGGTCAACTGGATCTTCGTGGCCAACCTCGACCCGGCCACCGCCTTCTTCACCGTCACCGGCGAGAACGGCACGCTGGGGCACGCCGTCATGGCCAGGCTGCTCGGCCCAGCCGCCGGCGCCGCCTGGTCGGCGGCCACGGTGCTGGTCTTCCTCTCGGCCATGTCCGCCATGATCTTCCTGGGCCCGCGCGTCTACGCGGCCATGGCGGCCGACGGCTTCCTGCCGAGGTTCCTGCGCGCCAGCCCCGAGGGGCACCCGCCGCGTTCGGCCATCCTGGTGCAGGGGGCGCTGACGCTGGTCATCATCTTCACGCAGGGGCTGCGCGAGACGCTCGGGCAGGTGGGCGCCATCCTGGTGCTCTTCGCAGCGCTGGTGGCGCTCGGGCTGGTGGTGGCGCGGGTGCGCGGCATGCAGCCGACGCCGTCGAAGCGGGCCGTGGCGGCGGCGTTGGTCTACGTGATCTCGTCGGCCTGGATGTTCTGGAAGGGGTTCGGCGACCAGCCGCGCACCCTGCTCTGGGTGGCCGGCGTGGCGGTGATCGGCGTCATCGCCTGGGCGCTGTCGCGGCGGCGAGCGGCCGCCTGACCCGAACCCCCCTCAGTCTCCGAGCACCGCCTCGACGCGCCGGTTGCGCGCGTGACAGGCCTCGGTGGACTCTCCGCAGAGCGGGCTCGACTCGCCGAAGGAGCGGGTCGAGATCCTCCCGGCCGCCACGCCGCGCGACTCGAGGTGACGCGCCACCGCGCCGGCGCGCCGCTCGCCCAGCGCCAGGTTGTAGGCGACGCCGCCGCGGACGTCGCAGTGGCCGTCGAGCCGGATGGCGCCGGCGCCCGGGGCGACGCAGGCGGCGAAGCCGTCGAGCGCCTGGCGTGCCGCCGGGGTGAGGGTGGCCTGGTCGAAGCCGAACTGGACGGCGGGGAAGGCGCAGGCGGCACCCGGCGGCGCGACGGGCGGCTCGGGTTCGGCGGCGCGGGCCGGTGCCGGCGAGAGCGGCGGCGCCTCCGTGACGGGCGCGCCGGCGGGTGGCTGGGCCGGAGGTGGAGAGACGCGGGCGGGAACTTCCGCCGCGGCGGCGCGGTCGGACGGGTAGGGGGCCGCCGCCAGCGCCAGCGTGTACCGGTTGGTCCACGGCGTGGTCGCCTCGGAGCTGGCCCGGACGCTCCCGTGGACGCCGACCACGTTTCCGGCCGGCGCGGAGACATCGAGGCGGCCGCGCATGGTGAAGCGGTAGCCGTCCAGGTAGGTGAAGACGCCGGAGGTCCCCTTCAGCACCGCCGCCAGCTCGACGAGGTGCGGACCGGGTGCGACCGGCCCCGAGTAGAGGGGCGTGCCCGGTGGGTCGTCGCTGGCGGGCCGGCGCACCGCAAGCTCCTCCCCGTCCAGCCGGACGCGCAGCGAGTCGACCGCCAGCCAGTCGGTCTGGCTCGGACCGAAGTAGACCTCGAGGAGAGCGCCCGGGGCGGCGGCGCCGGGCGCGGCGAGGACGAGCATCGAGGCGGCGGCGATGGAGCGAAGGAGCGAGCGGCGTCGGAAGGTCGGTCGGCAGGGTCCGGAAGTCATTCGAAGCATCCTAGGGGATCCTCGAAGAGATTCCCGCCCAGGGGGCGCATCCCCCGTTCCGGGACCCTCGCGCGGGGTGGCCCCATGGAAGCTGCGGTGGCCGGAAGGTGGACCGGCGGCGTCAGAGTCGGAGCGTCAGCCCGCCGACCACCAGCCCCTCGAAGCCGAGGCCGAGGTCGAGGAAGGCGCGGAACCGGTCGTTCCCGACGTTGGCCCCGAAGTAGCGTATCTGGAACGCGAACCCGGACTGGACGCCGCGCCGCGAAGCCCCGATCCCCCGGCCCGACTGGCTCCACCACCCGCCCCCGGCGGCCAGGCCGCTGTAGAGCTCGAGCCACCTGGTGCGGAGCCACCGGACCGTGACATCGGCCATCAACACGTAGACCGAGTTGTCGATCGAGCCGACCCGGGTCCCACCCGAGAAGTAGGTCTCGGTCCAGCGGTTGTAGACCCCGGCGACGCCGGCGCGGAACCGGCGGTTCAGCTCCCGGTCCGCCCGCGCATTGAGCTGGAGCCGGTTCTCCCGGCGGGACTTGTCGTAGGCGCCCGGGTCGGCGTTCGGGAGGGCGTCGACGAACTCGACGAAGCCGCCGCCACCGGTCCCGAGCGAGACGCTCCAGGCGTGCTCCTGCGCGGAGGGGGCCGAGGGTGGCACGGCGGCGGGCCGGGGCTCCTCTCCTGCGGCCACGGCGGGGCTCAGCAGGCCCGCCAGGCAGGCGAGGAGCGCGGCCAGCGTCAACGGGATGACGGCCTTCATCGCGGTTTCCTCCTGGGCCGGTCACCGGCGATTACGTCCCGCCCAGCTTCGCGGTGAGGTCCCGGTTCTTCTGCGTGTAGCGCGCCACCTCGCCGTTGAGGAAGTCGTTCTCGTCGCGCAGGTCGGAGAGCTCTCCCTCCAGCTCGGCGATGCGGGTCTCGAGCGCGGCGAGCACGGCACCGTCCACCTCGGCCGGCGGGGCCTCCGCGGTCTCCCTGGCCGCCGCCTCCAGCTCGCCGATGCGCCGCTTCAGCTGCTGCTCGACCCGGGTGCGCCCCTCGAGGTGGCGCTCCAGCTCGGCGGCCGTCGCCTTGAGCCGCTGCAGGTCGGTGGCGTGGCGCTGCTCCACCTGGGTCGATCCCTCCCGGAACGTGCCGCGCGCCTGCTCCGCGGCCTGCTGCTCCCTCGCCAGGTCGGCCTGCGCCTGGGCCGCCGCCTGCTGGGCGTCGGCCAGCTTGCGCTGGACCTGCGCCAGCTCCCCCTCCAGCCGGTGCACGTCCGACTGGAGCTGGCCGGTCTCGATCGAGAGCCGCTCGGCCAGCTTCCCGCGTTCGCTGGCGGCGGCCTGCGCCGCGCGCGACGAGGCCTCGGCCGCCTGTGTCCGCTGCTGCACCAGCTCCTTC
Source organism: Myxococcales bacterium (assembly GCA_021806645.1). GTDB lineage: Bacteria > Myxococcota > Myxococcia > Myxococcales > Anaeromyxobacteraceae > JADKCZ01. The sequence goes on from JAJZQX010000002.1 coordinate 233,263, forward strand.
AGGCCCGGCAGCTCCTTGCGCAGCCGGACCGCCTCGGCGGCCACCGGCTCGAGCGGCGCCAGCCGGGCCACCTCAAGCTCCAGCCGCGCCACGCGCTCGCGGGCCTCGGCCTCCCCGGCCCGCGTCGTCTCCAGCTCGCCCGCCAGCCGCCGCCCCTCGGCCTCGGCCTCGGCGGCGCGGTGGCCGGCCTCGGCCCGGTCGGCCTCGGCGCGCGCCAGCTCGCCCCGGACGCCCTGCGCCGTGGCCCGCCCGGCGTCGAGGGCGCCGGCCTGCTCGGCCACGCGGGCCCGCTCCGCCGCCAGCTCCATGTCGCGCGCGGCCAGCGACTGCTCGGCGTCGCCGGCCCGGGCCAGCGCCGCCTCCAGGTCGGCCCTGACCTGCCGCAGCGAGGACTCCAGCTCCGTGCGGGAGGCCTCGACCTGCTGGAGCTGCTGCTCCAGCGCCTCGGCGCGCGCCGTCGCCTCGGCCAGCTCGCCGGCGGCGAGCGCCGCCCGTCCCTCGGTCTCGGTGAGCCGGGCCTCCAGCGAGCCCCGCGTCTCGGCCGCCAGCCGCGCCGCCGCCTCGGCCGCCTCCTCCACCTCGGCCAGCTTCGCCGCGGTGGCGGAGAAGCTGTGCTCCAGCTCGTCGCGCTCGGTGGAGAGCTCGACCAGCTGGGCCGAGGCCGCCTCGGCCGCGGTCCGCGCCGCCTCGCGATCGGCCAGCCGCTCGGCGTCGAGCTGGGTGAGCGACTGCGCATGGTCGGCCTCGACCTGGACGCGCGCCTCCTCGATGGCCGCCCGCTCGTCGGCCCGGTCGGCGGCGATGGACTGCAGCTCCCTGACATGGGCCTCCTGGGCCTCGGCGAACGACTGCTCCACCTCGGCGCGGGCCGCGTCGGCGGCCGCCACCCGGGCCGACCACTGCTGCTCGGCCCGCTCCTGCTCCTGCATGGTCTCGGAGAGCACCTCGGAGAGCGACTGGCGCGTGGCGTCCACGTCGGCCAGCCGCCGCTCCAGCTCCATCCGCCGCGCCGCGGCGGCGGCCAGCTCCTGCGCCGCCTCGCCGAGCCGTCCCTCCAGCGAGGCCGCCTGGCTCCTGGCGGCGGCGAGGGTGGCGCGCAGCTCCTCGCCGTCGGTGATGAGCTGGGCCGCCTCGGACTTCAGCTCGCCGATGGCCTCGCGCAGCCTCGGCATGTAGGTGTCCCTGGCGCGGAGCCGCTCGCGGAAGTACTCGAGCTTCTCCTCGGGCGTCCCCTTGGGTGGCGCGGGATCGCGCGGCCACTCGGCCAGCACCTGGTCGGCGCGAGGACCGGCGGTCTTGAGCCGCGCCGGCGGCGCCGGCTGCGCGGGGAGGGCGACCGTGGGGCGAGGAGGTGGGGGAGGCGGACGCGGCGTGGCGCCGGCCGGGGTCGAGGGCGCGGGCGGGCGAGCCCCGGCGGAGGGAGCCGGCCCGGTGGCCGGGAGCGCGGCCGCCGGCGGCGCGGCGGCGGGATCGGCGTGGAGCAGCCGGGCGGCGTGGCCCAGCAGGTCGGCCATGTCGAGCGGGGCGCGCAGGTAGGCGTCGGCCCGCCCCTTCGAGGCACGGTGGGCCTCGATGGCGCCGTCGGTGGCCTCGCGCGTGTAGAGGACGAGCGGCGTGGACGGCAACGCCCGCTTGAGCCGGTTGCAGACCGAGAAGCCGCTCATGTCGGGCAGCTCGGCCGAGAGCAGGATCAGGTGGGGCGGCGAGGCCCGGGTCCGCTCCAGCGCGGAATCGCCGGCGTCGGTGGAGGCGACCACGAAGCCGGCCGGAGAAAAGGCGGCCCGGATCTCCTCGGCGACGGCGGCGTCGGCTTCGATCAGCAGCACGTTCCAGCTCATGAGGGCTCCATGCTAGCGCCAAACGGCGGGTTGGACAGCCTTGGCGCCGCGCGATATCGGCGCGCTACGGCTGGATCGGCGGGCCGGGACGGGGTACGCAGACCGGCGAACGGCGGGAGGAGGCGCGCGTGGCGAGCTGGTCGGCGACCATCGACGTGGAGCGGGGCGAGGCCGAGGAGCTGGCGGCGGCGCTCATGGAGGAGGGGGCGAGCGGCGTCGAGGTGCGCGACGGCGAGGGGCTGCCCATGCCGGGCGCGCTCCAGCCGGCGGCGGGACGGGCGCTGGTGGTGGCCTGGTTCGCGGATCGGGAGGAGGGGGCCGCCGCGGCCGGCCAGCGCGGCGTCGAGCTGGAGGAGGTTCCCGACCAGGACTGGGGCGAGCGCTGGAAGGAGGGGCTGGTGCCGCTCCGGATCGGCCGGGTCTTCGTGAGGCCGAGCTGGATCGCCGCCGGGACGCCGCCCGGGATGGTGGAGGTGACCCTCGATCCGGGCATGGCCTTCGGCACCGGGACCCACCCGACCACCTCGCTCTGCCTGGCCGCCATGTCGGAGCGGCTCGCCGCCACGCCGCGGGCGCGCGTCCTCGACGTCGGCACCGGCTCGGGGCTGCTGGCCATCGCGGCGCGCAAGCTGGGGGCGCCGGTGGTGGTGGGGAACGACAACGATCCAATCGCCATCCGCGTGGCGCTGGAGAACGCCGCGCTCAACGGCGTGCAGGTCCAGTTCGACGAGCGGGACGTCGGCGAGCAGCCCGGGCCGTTCGACCTCATCCTCGCCAACATCCTCGCCAACACGCTCTGCGAGCTGGCGCCGGCCATCGCCGCGCAGCTCGCGCCCGGCGGCGTGGTGCTGCTCTCCGGCATCCTCACCCCGCAGGAAGCGGAGGTGCGCGCCGCCTACGTCGCCGCCGGCCTGCGGCCGCTGGCCGGGGGCGACCGGCGCGAAGGGGAGTGGTCGCTGCTGGCGGTGGAGCGTCCGGCGGGCGGGCCGTGACCCGGCGCCGCTTGCACCTGCCGCCCGAGCGGATCGGCCCGGCCCGGGCCGAGCTCACCGACGAGGCGCGCCACTACCTGCGCGACGTGCTGCGGCTGGCCCCGGGCCAGGCGGTAGAGCTCTTCGACGGGCGTGGCTGGGCCTGGGAGGCCATCATCGAGCCGGGCTTCGCGGCCCTGGCCCTGGGGGCGGGGCGGGAGGAGCTCCCCGGCGGGCTGGCCATCTCGCTCCTCTTCGCGCTCGCGAAGGGAGAGAAGGGTGACCTGGTGGTGCAGAAGGCCACCGAGCTCGGGGCGGCGCGGCTCTGCCCGTGGCCGGCGGAGCGGTCGGTGGTGAAGCTGGACGCGGAGAAGGGTCGCGAGCGGGCCGAGCGCTGGCGCCGGATCGCCGAGGAGGCGGCGCGCCAGTGCGGGCGGGCCGATGTCCCGGTGGTCGAGGCGCCGGCGCCGCTCCCGGCCGCGCTGGCGGCGGTGCCGAAGGGTCACCGCCTGGTGGTGCTCCACGGGCCCGGGGGCACGCCGCTCTCCGCGCTCGGGCTCGACGAGGCGCCGGGCGCGGCACTGGTGGTCGGTCCCGAGGGCGGGTTGACGGAACGTGAGCTGGCGGCGTGCCAGGCGGCCGGTGCGCTCCGCGGGTCGCTCGGGCCGCGGACCCTGCGTGCCGAGACCGCGGCCATCGCCGGCGTGGCGGTGCTGCAGGCGGTGGCGGGCGACCTGGACGGGTAGGGGGGGGTAGGCCAGTCGTGCTCGCGCCGGTCGGACCCGGCCGGATCCTTGCCCGGGCCACGGGTCGGGGTAGCTTGGGCCAATGGCCCCAAGCCCCGTCATCGAGCTGCGCCGCGCCAGATCGTGGAAGCGCGCCGCGGCCTGGGCGCTCGACGGCGCCCCCTTCGCCGTCCTCGCCTGGTGGAGCGCCAGCTGGCTCGGTGCCGAACCGACGCTGCTCATCCCGGTGCTGGCGGCGCTGGCGCTGGCCGGCTTCGTCTACCAGCTGCTCTGCACCTGGCTGCTCGGCGCCACCTTCGGCAAGCGGGCCGCCGGGCTGCGCGTGGTCGGCCCCGACGGCGCGAGGCCCGGGCTCGGCCGGAGCGCCCGGCGCGCCGCCGCCGCGGTGCTCGGCGTGATGCTGTTCGGGATCGGTACGCTGGTCGCGCTCTTCACCAGGAGCGGACGGGGCCTGCACGACTTTGCGGCCGGTACGGCCGTGGTGGAGGCGCCTTGACCGGCCCGAGGCGCGGGGCCTAGAACCCAAGGGCGAAGGGGACCAGACCATTGCCGCGCGAGCTGCCACAGCTCCTCCTTGACGAGGGGATCGTTTCGACCGAGGGGCTGCGGCAGGCGTTGACCCGGCAGGGGGAGGCGGGCGGCACGCTCGACACCGCGCTGCTGGAGCTGGGGCTCGTCGCCGAGGCCCCCCTGGTGGCCGCCATGGCCCGCGCCGCCGGCCTGCCGCCGGCGCCGCTCTCCGCCTACGAACAGGCCGACGCCCGTGCCCGCCGGGTCTTCCCGTCCAGGGTGGCGGAGCGGCACGGCCTCGCCCCCTTCGCGCTCGACGGCCGCGAGCTCTCGCTGGTGGCCACCTGTCCGGTCGACCTCGGGCTGCTCGACGAGGTGAGCTTCATGCTCTCCCTCCACCTGGCGCCGCACGTCGGGCTGGAGTGGCGCGTCCGCTCGCTCATCCAGCGGCTCTACGGCGGGCCCCTCCCGCCGAGGCTGGCGCGGCTGGCCGAGCTGTCCTCCGCCAGCGGCCCCAGCCCCAGCCCCGGGCCCGGCCCCGGGCCCGGCCCCGGCCCCGGCCCCGGCGTGGCCGACGCGGCGCCCGCGCCGTCTCCGGCGGACCTTGCCGTGACGGAGGGTGAAGTGGTGGCGGCCGGGCCGGCCCAGGGGATCTACCTCGGCCCGGCCATGCCGGCGGTCAGCGCCGCCGCGACGACGCCCGGCGCGCCGGGCCCGACGCGGCCGCCGCCGGGCCTGGTCGGCTTCACTCGCGACCAGGGCGAGCCGCTCGAGCCGCTGTCCGCGGCGCTGGCCGAGGCGCTGGAGGCCTACGACGTCGAAGGGTCGGAGCCGCCGCCCGCCACCGCCGCCGTCGCGGGGATTGGGGCCGGAGCGCCCGGGCCCGGCCCGGCGGCGCCGGCAGAGGCGCCGGACCTGCTCGACCGCTCCGCGCCTCCGCGCTGGACGCTGGAGCAGGCTCGAGCCGTCCTGGCCCGGGCCCGGACCCGGGACGAGGTGGTGGTCACCGCGCTGCGCTACGCCCGCGACTCCTTCCAGTTCGCGGCGCTCTTCGCCGTGACCCGCGACGCGGTGGCTGGCCACGACGCGCTCGGCCCCGACGGCGACGCCCGCGACCTGGCCCGCACCGTCGCCATCTACGCCGACGACCCCGGGGTCTTCCGCACCGCCATCGAGACCAGGGCTCCCTGTCTCGGCCGGGTAGACCGGACCGCGCCGGGGAACCAGGCGGTGCTCGACGCCCTGGGGCGTGGCTCGCCGCGCACCGTGCTGGTGACGCCGATCCTGCTGCGCCACCGGCCGGTCTGCCTGCTCTACGGTGACAACGCCGGCGCTCCGGTCTCGGTGCGGAGGCTCGGCGACCTGCTGGTCTTCTGCTCCACCATCGGCGCGGCCTTCGAGCGGATCATCAAGTCGCGCAAGGGGGACGGACCGCCCGGGGGCGAGCCGCCGCTGGCCGAGCCGCCTCCGGAGCCGCCGGCCGAGGCGCCGGCCGGGACTGCGCCCGGCTTCGTGGCGCGGTCGGAGGCGGCGTGGCGCGGTCCGGGCCGGGGCGCCGAGCCGGTGAGCGCCGCCGAGGCCGACTTCTTCGCCGCGGGAGGCCAGCTCGAGCTGGAAGAGCTCCACGCCCCGCTCCCGTCCCCGCCTCCGGCCATGGAGCCCAGGGAGGCGCTCGGCCCGGCGCCGGTGATGGAGCCCGGCGTGGCCGCTGAAGTCGCTCCGCCCCTTTCCGGGCCCGGACCTGAGGAGCAGGCCGCGCCGGAGGCCGAGCCCGTCCAGGAGCCCGAGCGCCTGCCGCCCGAGCCGCCGGTCAGCGTGGAACCGGAGCCGGTCGCGGAAGCGGTCGCGGCGACGCCTCCCGCCGGCGAGCCGGAGCCGGAGGGCGTACCGGACGATCCCGCCTATCTCGTCGGCGCCTACCTCACCACGGCTCCCGGGACACCCGCCCGCGGCGACCTGCTGGCCCGGCTGGTGAACCACGCGGCGGTCGCGGCGCCGATCCTCTGTGAGCTGCTCCCGGGACCGCTGGAGGTGGCGCCGGAGGCGCTCGCCACCACCCCCGCGGCGGAGCAGGGGCCGGTCTTCGAGGCCCTCGCCGCCATGGGGCATCCGGCCATCCCGCCGCTCCTCGCCGTGCTCACCGACGCCGTCCCGGCCCGGCGCCGCGCCGCCGCGGCGCTGCTCGGGGCCATCGGCGACCCGGCGACGCTGACGGCGCTGGCCGACCGTTGCCTCGACCCCGAGCCGGAGGTGGCCGAGGCGGCGCGGGAGGCGCTGGCCGCGCACCGTGGCACACCGGCCGTGCGACCGATCCCGGAGCGGCTGCGACGGGCGCTCGCCTCCGGGCTGGCGGCGCGCGCGGCCGCTGCCGCGCGGGCGCTGTCGGCGCTGCGCGACGCGGAGTCGATTCCCAACCTGATCCAGGCGCTCGACGGGACCGACCAGGCCACCGCGGCCGCCGCCGCCGAGGCGCTGTCCGCCATCACCCTGCAACGCCACGGCACGGCGCCTCGCCAGTGGCTGCTCTGGTGGAAGGAGAACCGGGGCCGGGGCCGGGCCGAGTGGCTCTTCGGTGGCCTGACGGCCGAGGACCGCGAGGTGCGCGCCGCGGCCGCCGCCGAGCTGGCACGGATGGCGCCGCCACCGGTCCCATACTCCCCCGACATGACCGTGGCGGAGCGGGAGCCGGCGGCGCGCGCCTGGGCCGGCTGGTTCACGCGGAGCGGTTACCGCGTCTAGAGGGCCGCTCTCAGCCAGCGCGGTCCGTGCTATCAGGACGGGATGGCCAGCCCCATCGATCCCGATCCGCGCCGGGCCCGCCTCGACCTGCTCGACGCCACCGCCGAGCAGGGCGGTGGCGCGGCCCGCATCGAGCGCCAGCACCGCGACGGGAAGCTGACGGCGCGCGAGCGGCTCGACCTGCTGCTCGATCCCGGCACCTTCGTCGAGCTCGACAAGTTCAAGACCCACCGATGCGCTGATTTCGGCATGGCCGACCAGCACATCCCGGGCGACGGCGTGGTCACCGGCCACGGGCTCGTCGAGGGGCGGCAGGTCTTCGTCTTCGCCGAGGACTTCACCGTCTTCGGCGGCTCGGTCTCGGGCGCCTTCGCCGAGAAGATCTGCAAGGTGATGGACCTGGCGGTCGAGGTGGGGTGCCCCATCATCGGCCTCAACGACTCCGGCGGCGCCCGCATCCAGGAGGGGGTGGTGGCGCTGGCCGGGTACGCCGACATCTTCCTGCGCAACACGCTGGCGTCCGGGGTGGTCCCGCAGCTCTCCGCCATCCTCGGCCCCTGCGCCGGCAGCGCCGTCTACAGCCCCGCCATCACCGACTTCATCTTCATGGTGAAGGGGACCTCGTCGATGTTCGTGAACGGGCCCGGCGCCGTCGAGGCCACCACGCGCGAGCAGGTGACCCGGGAGGAGCTGGGCGGCGCCCACGTCCACGCCGTCAAGTCGGGCGCGGCGCAGTTCGCCCACGACACCGAGGAGGCGGCGCTGCGGGCGGTCCGCGACCTGCTCGGGTTCCTGCCGCTCAACAACGCCGACGAGCCGCCGGTCCGGCCGTGCGGCGACGACCCGGCCCGGCGCGACGAGAGCTTGAAGACGCTGGTCCCCGACACCCCTGCCAAGCCCTACGACATCCGTGGCCTCATCCGCGCCGTCGCCGACGACCGCCACTTCCTGGAGGTGGCCGAACTCTTCGCGCCCAACCTGGTGATCGGCTTCGCGCGGCTCCACGGCCGCCCGATCGGCGTGGTGGCCAACCAGCCGGACTGGCTGGCCGGCGTGATCGACGCCGACGCCGCGGTCAAGGCGGCCCGCTTCGTCCGTTTCTGCGACGCCTTCAACCTGCCCCTCTGCACCTTCGTGGACGTCCCCGGGTTCCTGCCGGGCACCGCCCAGGAGTGGGGCGGCCTCATCCCCGCCGCCGCCAAGCTCATCTACGCCTACGCCGAGGCGACGGTGCCGAAGGTCACCGTAATCGCGCGCAAGGCGTATGGCGGCGCCTACGCGGTCATGGCGTCGAAGCACCTCAAGGCCGACGTCAACTTCGCCTTCCCCGGCGCCGAGATCGCGGTGATGCCGCCGGATTCGGCGGTAGACGTCATCTTCCGCAAGGAGCTGGCGGCCGCCAGGGACCCGGTGGCGGAGCGGGTCCGGCTGGTGGCGGAATACCGCGAGCAGTTCGCCACGCCGTTCCAGGCGGCGGCGCTCGGCTACGTGGACGAGGTGATCAGGCCGGAGGAGACCCGCCCCCGGCTCATCCGCGCGCTGGCCATGCTCCGCACCAAGCGGCCGCGGCGCTCCAGCCGCAAGCACGGCAACATCCCGCTCTAGTTTCCCGCCCCATGCCCGGGGCGGTGCACCAGGCCCGGGTTGGGGCACTGGCCGGAGGTGAACGTGGGCACGGTCGAGATCGTCGAGCAGCAGGTCGGGACGGGCGCGGAGGCCAGGGCCGGCTCGCGGGTCGAGGTCCACTACACCGGGTGGCTGATCGACGGCAAGCAGTTCGACTCGTCGCGCGGCGGCTCGCCCTTCGCCTTCGACCTCGGCGCCGGGCAGGTGATCAAGGGCTGGGACCAGGGCGTGGCCGGCATGAAGGTGGGCGGCAAGCGGAAGCTCACCATCCCCCCCGAGCTGGCCTACGGGCTGCGCGGCTTCCCGGGCGTGATCCCGGCGCAGGCGACGCTGGTCTTCGAGGTCGAGCTGCTCGCCGTGAAGTGACCCCGGAACGTGAACGGCCCGGCCCCCCTCTTCGAAGGGCCGGGCCGAGGACCGCGGTCGAGCAGGGGGTGGGGGCTAGACCTTGCGAACGTTCGCGGCCTGGAGTCCCTTGGGACCCTTGACCACGTCGAACTCCACCTTCTGTCCCTCGGACAGGCTCTTGAAGCCGTCCGCGTTGATGGCGCTGTAGTGACAGAAGACGTCCTCACCACCGTTGTCCTGGGTGATGAAGCCGAAGCCCTTCGCATCGTTGAACCACTTCACGGTACCGGTCGCCATGCTGGTAAGTCGCTTTCTTCGATTCGAGCCGCCGAGATGACAGTCGGTCCAGCGTCCGCAGGCTGGACAGCAAAAAGCCTTATCCGAAAATTTCATCGATCGGAAGGGTGAACTACTCGTGTCGAGGCTGGGTACCGATTGCCGCACAGTGATATCTCCGGCCCCGCTCCATGGTTGACGCACCGCGCCTCGGCCCCTTCCGAACCCAGGCCGGCCGGGGGCCGGCTCGCGCCATCCGCTGGACCTCTGGTACCTTCTCCAGTCCCATCTCGATGCCGACCGACCCCAAGCCCCCCCCCCTCTCGCCGCTCGTCGTCGCCGTCGAGATGGGTTACGGCCACCTGCGCGCGGCCATGCCGCTGGCCGAGGGGCTGGGGACGACCGTGACCCACGTCGACCGGCCGCCGCTGGTGGCGCCGGAGGAGGAGAAGCTCTGGGCCCGGGTCCGGGGGGCCTACGAGCTGGTCTCGCGGCTCTCCCAGCTGCCCGTCATCGGCTCGCCGCTGCGCCTCCTGCTCGACGGCCTCACCGACATCCCGCGGCTCCACCCGTACCGCGACCTGTCGGCGCCGACGCGCTCGGTGATCACGCTCGACCGGCTCATCCGCCGCAACCTCGGCGCCGGGCTGGTGGCGAAGCTGCGCGAGACCGGGGCGCCGCTGCTCACCACCTTCTACTCGCCGGCCATCGTGGCCGACCGGGCCGGCCACCGGCGGATCTTCTGCGTCGTGACCGACTCCGACATCAACCGGATCTGGGTGCCGGCGGCGCCGGAGCGGACCCGTATCCAGTACCTGGTGCCGACGCGGCGCGCCGCCCGCCGGCTCCTCGCCTACGGGGTCCCCGAGGCGCGCATCACCTTCACCGGCTTTCCGCTCCCCCAGGCGCTGCTGGGTGGCCCGGCCCTGCCGGCGCTGAAGCAGAACCTGGCGGCGCGGCTGGTCCGGCTCGACCCCTCCGGCGAGTTCCGGCGCGAGATGCCGGAGGAACTGGCCCACTTCCTGGGCGTGCCGCTGCCCGCGGAGGAGGAGGGGCGGCCGCCGCTCATAACCTTCGCGGTGGGTGGCGCCGGGGCGCAGGTGGAGCTGGCGCGACAGTTCCTCCCCGGCTTCCGGCCGCTGCTCGACGCCGGCCGGATCCGGATCGCGCTGGTGGCCGGCGTGCGCCCCGAGGTGGAGGCCCGCCTCCGCGAGTCGGTCCAGGGCGCGCGGCTGGAGGGGCACCTGGGCGGCGCGCTGGAGATCCTGCGCGCTCCCGACTTCTCCTCGTATTACTCCCAGTTCAACGCGCTGCTGGCCCGCACCGACGCGCTCTGGACCAAGCCCTCCGAGCTGACCTTCTACGCCGCGCTCGGGCTGCCGCTCATCTCGGCGCCGCCGGTGGGGGTCCACGAGCGCTACAACCGCCGCTGGGCGCGCGAGGGCGGCGCGGCGCTCAAGCAACGCGATGCCCGCTTCGCCGCCGAGTGGTTCTCCGACTGGCTGGCCGACGGCCTGCTGGCCTCGGCGGCCTGGGCCGGCTACATGCGGCTCCCCAAGTTCGGCACCTACCGGATCCTCGAGGCGGTGGCCGCCTCGGCGGGCGACGACGCGCCCGCCTCACCCTGAACCGCTCGCCATGGCCCTCTTCTCGATCCTCTACTGGCTCTTCTTCCTGGTGTCGCTGCCGCCGCTGATCGTCATCCAGCTCGCCATCTTCCTCGTCACCGCGCCGTTCGACCGCCGCCGCACGCTGGTCCACCTCTTCGGCTGCGTCTGGGGGATGATCTACGTCTGGGTCAACCCCCTCTGGAAGCTGCGCGTCGAGGGGCGGGAGAAGCTGCCCTGGCACGCCCCGGCCGTCATCACCGCCAACCACCTCTCCATCCTCGACATCCTGGTGCTCTACGGTCTCTTCGCGCCGTTCAAGTGGGTCGCCAAGGGGGAGCTGTTCCGCCTGCCGTTCATCGGCTGGAACATGATGCTCTCCGACTACGTGCCCATCTGGAGGGGAGACCGCGAGTCGGTGCGCCTCATGATGACCCGCTGCCGCGCCCACCTCGACCGAGGCGTGCCGGTGCTGATCTTCCCCGAGGGGACCCGCTCGCTGGACGGCGAGCTCCTGCCGTTCAAGGAGGGGGCCTTCCGGCTGGCGTGCGACGCCAACTGCCCGATCTACCCGGTGGCGGTCTCCGGCACCGGCGACGCCATACCCAAGCACGGCATCCTCTTCCGCGACCGGATGAAGGCGCGCGTCCAGGTGCTCGACCCGATCCACCCGTCGCAGTTCGGCAACGACCCGACGGCGCTGCGCGACGCGACCCGCGCCGCCATCCGCGCCGCCCTGCCGCACGGCAAGGGGATCCTCGGCGCCGGGCGGTGAACCGCCGATAAGTGGAGTCAGCTCGGCGACATTGACGCGCTGCCCGGTGGACGGCTCCGCACCCACGCGGGTATCTTCCCGACCCCAACGCAGCCGCTTGCCGCATCTTCCCTGCCCTCAGGGTGTCCGAAGCGTGAGCCCGCCGAAATCCATCCGGAAGGTCCTGATCGCCAATCGCGGCGAGATCGCCGTGCGGGTGATCCGGACCTGCCGCGAGATGCGGATGGAGAACGAGCTGCGCAGCCCCCGCGGCGGGACGGTGGCGGAGGTCGAGGTCCAGGCGGGGCAGGACTTGGCGGGCGGCGCGAGGCTGCTGGCCGTCGAGTAGGGCGGAACACCGGCACGGAGGACCGAGGACGACATGGCTGACGATCGCGAGCAGAGCCGTACCGAGAAGGAGCGCTGGCTGAAGGGGCCGTACGGGAAGGCGGTGGCCAGGTCACCGGAGCGGCGCCACGCCTTCGAGACCAGCAGCGGGATCGCGCAGCAGCCGGTCTACGTGGCCGCCGACGTGAAGCCCGGCCTGGAGGGGCGGCTCGGCCTGCCCGGCGAGTACCCGTTCACCCGCGGCGTGCAGCCGACCATGTACCGGGCCCGCTTCTGGACCATGCGGCAGTACGCCGGCTTCGGCACCGCCGCCGAGTCGAACGAGCGCTACAAGTACCTGCTCGGGTCGGGCCAGACCGGCCTCTCGGTGGCCTTCGACCTGCCCACGCAGATGGGGCGCGACTCCGACCACGTTCGCGCCAAGGGGGAGGTGGGCAAGGTGGGCGTGGCCATCGACTCGATCGACGACATGGCGACGCTGCTCGACGGCATCCCGCTCGGCACCGTCTCCAGCTCGATGACCATCAACTCCACGGCCGCCGTGCTGCTCTCCATGTACCAGGCGATCGGCGAGCGGCAGGGCGTGGCCCCCGGCGACCTGCAGGGGACCATCCAGAACGACCTGCTCAAGGAGTACGCCGCCCGCGGCACCTACATCTACCCGCCGGTCCCGTCGCTGCGGCTCATCACCGACATCTTCGCCTACACGGCCAGCGTGATGCCGAAGTGGAACCCCATCTCCATCTCCGGCTACCACATCCGCGAGGCCGGCTCGACGGCGGTGCAGGAGGTGGCCTTCACGCTGGCCGACGGCATCCAGTACGTGGACGCCGCGGTCAAGGCCGGGCTCGACGTGGACGCCTTCGCCGGCCGGCTCTCCTTCTTCTTCAACGGTCACAACAACCTGCTGGAGGAGGTGGCCAAGTACCGCGCCGCCCGCCGCCTCTGGGCGCGCGTCATGAAGGAGCGGTTCAAGGCCAGGGACCCCCGGTCGTGGATGCTCCGCTTCCACACCCAGACCGCCGGCTCGATGCTGACCGCCCAGCAGCCCGACAACAACATCGTCCGCGTCACCATCCAGGCGCTGGCGGCGGTGCTGGGCGGCACCCAGTCGCTCCACACCAACTCACGCGACGAGGCGCTGGGGCTCCCCACCGAGGCGTCGGCTCGCATCGCGCTGCGCACGCAGCAGATCATCGCCAACGAGTCGGGCGTGGCCGACGTCATCGATCCCTTCGGTGGCAGCTACGTGGTCGAGGCGATGACCGACGAGATCGAGGCGCGCGCCGAGGCCTACATCAAGAAGATCGACGAGATGGGTGGCATGGTCCACGCCATCTCCAAGGGCTTCGTGCAGCGGGAGATCCAGGACGCCGCCTACGCCTGGCAGAAGCAGGTGGAGCAGCGGCAGCAGGTGGTGGTGGGCGTCAACGCCTACCGGTCCGACGATCCGCCGGTGACGCTGATGAAGGTCGACCCGGCGCTCGAGGAGCAGCAGGTGGCGCGGGTGAGGGCCGTGCGGGCCCGGCGCAACGGCACGGCGGCGAAGCAGGCGGTGGACGCGGTCCGCGCCGGGGCTCGCGGGAGCGACAACCTCATGCCGCTCATCCTCGCCGCGGTGAAGGCCGAGGCGACGCTGGGCGAGGTCTCCGACGCGCTGCGGGAGGTGTTCGGAGAGTACCGGGAGACGGTGGTACTCTAGCGGCGCCGTGGCAGATCCACCCAAGCCCCGGCCGGCCCAGGCGCCGGCCTCACCTCCGCGCCTGCCGCGGGTGCCGCAGCCGGGCCAGGCGCCGGGGGCCAGCCGCGGGCTCGACGCGCCCGAGGTGACCGCGGACGCCGCCCTCGCGGCCGGCCTCCCCAAGGAGGGCGACCTGGCCGCCGAGAGCGCGCTGCGGCTCTTCGCGCTGGCGGCCGCCACCGGCGCGTCGGGGCGGCTCACCGTCGCCCCGGAGGACCGGGCCTTCACGCTCACCTTCCGCAAGGGGGTGCTCGAGCACGTCCGCACCTCCCACCCGGAGGACGACCTGCCGGGCTACCTGGTCTTGCGTGGCGCGGTGCGGCCGGACCAGGTGGCCGAGGCGGCCCGGGTCGCCGGGGCCGAGGGCGACCTGGTGGGCGCGCTGGTCATGCGCCAGCTGGTAGCCGGCGCCGACCTGGTCCGGTTCATCCAGGAACACGCCACGCAGCTGGTGACGCGGGCGCTGGGCGTCGAGCGCGGGGGCTGGCGCTGGGAGCCGGGGGTGGCGCCGCCGCCCAGCGCCTTCCAGCTCGGTTCACCCTGGGTGATGCTGGGCGCGGCGGTGCGCGCCCTCGATCCGGCCGCGGTGGTACGCCGGCTGGGACCGCGCGAGCAACTCGGCGCCAGCTCGATCGCCGGCCGGGTCCGGGTCGAGGACCTGCGGCTCGGGCCGGTCGAGGCGCGGGTGGCCGGCGCCTTCGACGGGAGCCGGCTCTCCGAGGTGGCCCGGCTGCGCGGCGCCGACGCGACCACCGTGCTCCGCGTGGCGCTGCTGCTGGCCGAGGTGGGGCTGCTGGCGTTCGGGCCGCCTCGCGCCGGCGCCGCCTCCGCCGACCCGCCGTCTCCCGCGCCCGCCGCATCGACCGCGCCGCCTCCCGCCCCGCCCCGTCAACCCGGTGTCGCGCCGCGAACGCCGCCACCCACCGCGCCCCGGCCCCCCGGCGTCGCCGCGGCGCCGCCCTCGCCGGCGACGCCCGTGGTGAAGGCCGCCCAGCCGCACGCGGCGGCCCCCCGGCCCGCGCCGGCGCTCGACGAGCGGGCGCTCAAGGCCTTGCTCGCCTCCTACGCCAGCGCCGACCACTTCAAGGTGCTGGGCGTGGGGCCCGACGCCACCCCGGCGGCGATCAAGGTCGCCTACTTCAAGCTCGCCAAGGCCTACCACCCCGACACCGTGGCCGTGCAGGAGTCGCCGGCCGTGAAGAGGCTCTGCGCCGACATCTTCTCGCGCATCGGCGAGGCCTGGGGCGTCCTCGGCGAGGACGCCAGGCGGGCCAAGTACGTCGAGGATCTGGTGACCGGGGCCGGCGTCTCCGTGGACGTGATGGGGATCCTGCAGGCGGAGACCGTCTTCCAGACCGGCACGCTGATGGTGAAGGCGCGCCAGTACGAGGAGGCGGCGGCCAGGTTCGCCGAGGCCATGAAGCTCAACCCGGACGAGCCGGAGTACGGCATGTGGCTGGCCTGGTGCGAGTTCGTCTCTTCCGCGGAGAAGAAGAAGGTCCACGCCCGCGCCGCCGGCGCCATCGAGGCGGCGCTGAAGAAGAGCCCACGCTGCGTGGCGGGCTACCTGTTCCTCGGCCAGATGGCCAAGATCGTCGGCGACCTCGCGCTCGCCGAGAAGCAGCTCAAGCGCGGCCTGGCGGTGGCGCCCGAGCACCTCGAACTCCAGCGCGAACTGAAATACCTGAGGAAGTGACCGTGACCACGCACAGCAGCCCGAAGCAGCAGTCGCTCATGCCGCCCTCCCGACTCCGCAAGGCGCTCCGCGCCGCCGGTCACCACCTCTCGCCGGTGGTGCAGGTCGGCAAGGAGGGGGTGACCCCGGCGGTCATGAAGCAGCTCGACGAGGCGCTGCTGGCCCACGAGCTGGTGAAGGTGAAGGTGGGAGCCGAGAGCCCGGAGGACCGCTTCGAGGCGGCCGCGCGGGTGGCGGCCGGGCCGGGCATGCGGCTGGCGCAGCTGCTGGGCCGGACCATGCTGGTCTACCGCAAGCACCCGAGGAAGCCGAAGTTCGAGCCGGCGGCGAGGGAGGCCGCGAAGGCTCCCGCTCGGCGTCAGCCGCCGAAGACGCGAAGGGCCCAGGGGACGAGACAGCCGTGGAGGCGGTAGAAGTCGAGAGCCGCCTCCCGAACCGCGTCCTGGAGTGGTCGGATTGCGCGGCCTGAAGGCCGCGCAGTAAAGCTTGCGCCGCGCAAGCGCGGCGCGATTTGGGATTGCGCGGCCTGAAGGCCGCGCTGCTAATGAATGACGTCGCCGTCGCCCGGGGCGGTGCCGTCGGTCACGAGGCGCCGGCGCATGTCCTCCACCTCGTCGGCGTCGGCGATCCCCTTCTCCAGCAGCAGCCCCTCGGCCACCCCGGTCTGCGACAGCGCCATGGCGAGGTCCTGTTCCGTCACCTCCAGCCGCAGGTGAAGCTGGTCGAGCCGATTCCCGAGCAGTTCCAGCTGCGCGCGCAGCGCCGCCTCCGCGCGCCGCGACCTCCAGGCCTGGAGGGCGAGCAGCGCGAGCGGGCCGGTGAGCGCGAAGAGGAGCAGCAGGACCGTCATGGTCGGCGCATGCTATCGATCCCGGGTGGGGTGTTCAAGGCGGAAGAGGTGGAATCCGCGCCCGGGAGCTTGGCGCCGGGCCGGAGGACGGCGATGCTGGCCCCACGGTGGCGAGGCTCAACGTGACCCTGGCGGTTAAGCGGCTGGTCCGCGACGTGGCCGCGCGGCTGCCGGAGCTGGCCCACGTGAAGGCCTCGAGGGTGCTGGTGGTGGCCGGCGAGGCCCGGCGCGCCTCGCGCGCCACCATCCGGCCCTTCCCCGACGGAGGCCGCGCCCCGCGCATCGAGGTGCGCGGGCGCGGGGTCCGCTACGTCATCACGCTCCGGCCGCTCTGGTTCCTCGACTCGACGCCCGAGGAGCGGATCGAGACCGTCCTCCACGAGCTCTACCACGCGTCGCTCCGCTTCGACGGCACGCTCCACGGCGGCCGCCGTCACGCCCGGCTCCCGGCCGCGGCCTACCAGCGCCGCATCCGGGCGCTCCGGGAGCGGTACCTCGACGAGGCTCCGGCCGAGCTGGTGGCGCCCTTCGCGCACCGGGGGCTGGCGCGCGCCCGCATGTGGCTGGAGCGGCCGGCCGCCCCTCGGCGCGACGCCGGGCCGGCGCGGAGGACCTACACCGAGCGGCAGCTCTTCTACGGGCTGGTGAGGATGCGGACGCCGGGCCGCCGGAGCCCGGCGTGAACCGGCCCACCACCCGGGGGGCGCCTTGAAGCGCACCGTCCGCTTGCCCGCCGGCGCCTCCGGCCGGCTCGACCGGGCGCTGGCCGACTCGCTCGGGCTGGGGCGAGCCGCGGTCAAGCGGGCCTTCGCTCTAGGTGAAGTGCGCGTGGAGGGCCGGCGGGTCCGGCCCGCCGAGCCGGCCGAGCCGGGGCTGGTCGTCGAGCTCACCGTCGAGCCGGCGCGGGGCCCGCCCGCGCCCGAGCCCGGGGCGCCCCTCACCGTCCTGCTCGAGCAGCCGCGCTTCCTGGTGGTGGACAAGCCGGCCGGGATGCCGGTCCACCCGCTGGCCGCCGGGGAGGCCGGGACGCTGGCCAACGCCGTGGTGGCCCGTTACCCGGAGTGCGCCGAGGCCTCGCTCGACCCGCGCGAGGGGGGCGCGGCGCAGCGGCTCGACCTCGAGACCAGCGGCTGCGTGCTCTTCGCCCGCGACCGGGGGGCCTGGGAGCGGCTCCACGACCAGCTCCGCCGGCGGGTGGTGGAGAAGGTCTACCTGGCGCTGGTCTGCGGCCGCGTCACCGCCGGCGGCGTCTGCACGGTGCCGCTGGCGCAGCGCGGGGGCCGGGTGGTGCCGGCCCCCGACGCGCAGGCCGAGGAGCGGCTGCGCGAGAAGGGGCTCTCGCCGCGCCCCGCTGAGACCCGCTTCGAGGTGGAGCGACGCTTCGCCCGCCACACGCTGCTGCGGGTGCGCATCGTCACCGGGGTCATGCACCAGATCCGGGCCCATCTCGCCTGGCTCGGCATCCCGGTGGCCGGCGACCAGCTCTACGGCGGCGAGGCGGCGGCGCTGCCGGGGCTCGACCGCCAGTTCCTGCACGCTGCGCGGCTCGGCGTCGAGTCGCCCGACGGCGGCCGGGTGGTGGTGGAGAGCCCGCTGCCGCCGGAGCTGGCGGCGGCGCTGGACAGGCTGCCGCCGGCCGAGGACTGACGCCGCGCGCCTGGCCGCCTCCGGGCCGGGGCCGCTCCCCGCGCCTGCGGCGCGCCCTCTCGCCACGGCCGTTCCGAACCAGCCAGCGCTCCTGGGGCTGCGAGAGTCGCGCCCCGTCCGGCGGCACCCCGCCGCGCGGCTGGCGCCCTTGCTACGGCGCCGGCGCCTCCTCGGCGGGCGTCTCGCTCTGCACGATGGGCGGATCGGTCATCAGGCCGATGGTGTTGACCCCGACGCCGTGGGCGGCGTCGAGCACCTTCATCGCCAGGCTGTACTTCACCTTGTCCTCGGCGTTGAAGAAGAGCGGCTTGGACGGGCGGCCGTCGTAGGCTGGGCCGATCAGGGCCATGGCCGCGTCGAGCGTCATGGCCTGCTTGTTGAGCACCACCGAGCCGTTGGCCATCACCGTGAGGACGGTCTGGTCGGGGGGCACCGAGTCGGGCGGGACCGGTTGCGCGTCCGGCTGGTACTCCGGCACGCGGGTGTACTTCTGCTTCTCGGCCAGCGGGGTGAGCACCATGAAGATGATCAGGAGCACCAGCACCACGTCGATGAGCGGCGTGACGTTGATGTCGGAGTTGGGCTTCTTGGTGCCGAGCGCCATGCCCATGGCTACTTGCCCCCCTTTCCGCCACCGGAAGACTTCTCCTCGATCTTCGACGCCGCCAGGCTCACGCCCATGACGTGCGTCTTGGAGACCTCGAGCACCACCTGGCGCACCCGCTTGTACTCCACGTCACGATCGACCTTCACCATGATGGGCACGCCCGGCCTGGCCTGCAGCTCGAGGTTGAGCTCCGCCTCGATCTGGTCGTCCTTCACCTCCTGCTTGGTGTGGACCTCGCCGTCGAGCCAGGTCCGCCCGTCCTTGGTCACCGAGAGCAGGATGGGGTCGCCGCCCTTGCCCAGCGCGGAGACGTACTTGGCCTCCGGCAGCGTCACCGGCTTGCCGCGCTGGAGCATGGGGGTGATCACCATGAAGATGATGAGCAGCACCAGCACCACGTCGACGAGCGGCGTGACGTTGATGTCGCTGCGGACCGACTTGGAGCCGACGTCCATGGACATCGATGGCTCTCCTGGCTGGCGGGGTTCGGCGGCATCAGCGCCGCCGAGGCCGCGCTAGCGCGCTTCCTTGATGAAGAAGTCCACCAGCTCGGTAGCGGAGTCGGTGATGTCGACCTGCATGTCCTCGACCTTGTTGGTCAGGTAGTTGAAGAACATGACGGCCGGGATGGCCACCAGGAGGCCGAAGGCGGTGTTGATGAGCGCCTCGGCGATGGCGCCGGAGACGGTGCCGAGACCGCCGCCGCCCTCGATGGCCATCTTCTGGAAGGCCTTGATGATGCCCCACACCGTGCCGAGCAGGCCGACGAACGGGGCCGTCGAGCCGATGGTGGCCAGCGAGCCGAGGCCGCGGCGCAGCTCGTTGACGGTGCGGAGCGACGAGCGGTCGATGGCGCGGTTGCAGGCCTCGATGACGTCGAAGCTCCCGACGTCCTTCGGCCCGCGGTGGGCGAGCGCCTCGGTGCCGCTCTTGTACTCGCTCAGCGCCAGCCCGAGCACGCGGGGGAGGTGGCCGGCCTTCTCCTTCTTGGCCAGCTCGATGGCGGCGTCGAACTGCCCGGTCTTGAGCAGCTCGGGGAGGGCCTCGGCGAAGCGGCGCGAGGCGCCGGCGGAGCGCGCGTACATGAAGATCCGCTCGGCGACCACGCCCAGCGAGAAGATCGACATGACGGCGAGGACGCCGGCGACGATGATGCCGAAGCCCTCGATGGAGGTGACCATCCCCTTGAGGCTGAAGTCGAGCTTGGCGGCGCCTTCAGCGGCCTGGGCGAGGACGAGGTTGTTGAGGACGTCGAGTAGGTGGTGCGACATCGGTGATACCTCCGGAAAGGGAGAGCGGCGGGAAGAGCGAGCTCGAGCCTGGTTCGCCTACTGAGCCGTGAAACGAAGGGGAAGGATCATCCAGATCAGCTGCGGATGGCCACGGGCGTCGAGACCGGGGGTGAACGAGCAGTTCTGGATGGCGTTCCAGATGACCGACTTCATCCGCTCGTCGGGGACGTCGGTGAGCACCTCGAAGCGGCTGGGCTTGCCGTCGCGGCCGACGGCGAACTTGACCGTCATGCTGGAGACGACCCCCGCCAGCTCGCGTGGCCAGCGGACGGAGCGGCCCACGCAGCCCCGCTCCTTCTCGGCCGGCTTCACGTAGCCGCTGGTCGCGAAGGCCGGGGCCTCCTCGACCTGGTTCGCGCCGACCACGCCACCGACCACGCCCTCGCCGTCCTGCGGCCCGTAGTTGTACTCGGGCTCCTTGGGCGAGGTGTCGACCTTCATCTCGGCCTGCACGTCCTTGGGCTGGATGAGGGCCTGCGGAGGCGGCGGCGGCGGCGCGTCAGGGCGGGGCGGCGGCTTGGGGCCGTTGTCCTTGCGCCTGGGCGGCGGCGCCGGGGGTGGCGGGGGTGGCGGCCGGGGCGGGGCCGCCGCTCGGACGAACTTCACCTCGATCGGCTTGTCCTCGATGGCGGCCTTGATCTTCTGGCCGGCGAAGAGCGCCGCGGCGACCAGTCCGAGCTGGAAGGCCGTCGAGCCAAAGACCCAGCCGGCGCGGCGGGCCGCGTACTTGCCAGTCTGTCGTTTCGTTACTTCGTCGAACACGCGTCGCTCGCTGGTTTGACGCCGGGATCGGCCTGAGTCGTTGAAGCCCCAATCGGCGGGACGAAGCGGGCTGTCTAGTAGGATCGAAAAACGATGTCAACCCGTGGAGGACCACATCGGTCGGCAGCTCGCCGCCGGATCGGCCCCGACTCCCTCCCAGGCAAGCGAATCCGCACGAATGGTCCAGGGATTCCGCCGGGAACCATTGAGCCTCCTCGGGAGGCTGGCGGGATGCCCTGGCGCGTCACGAAAAAACATGCGCGCAGGATTCACGCGCCCCCGGTGAAGTGGACTCCTCATGAGCCAGGTAGTGGAGTGGACAAGGCCACGAATTCCCGGGTGGTTTTCGAATCCGCCAGAAAATCAGGCTGATGGCTGCCGAAGCCGGGAAACATGGCTGAAGGCGACAACAGCCGATGTCTTCTTGACATTCCCGTCACGCGAAACCTACAAAGCTCGACAAATTCACCCGCCGACCGAATCCACGCAAAAGGCGTCCTGCCCTTTGCGTAGTCCCCCGATCGGCGACTGCCCCTGAGTGAACTCTCCCTGGAGGTCAAGGTCATGAGGATGAAGCTGCAGCGCATCCTGCGGGTCGCGCCCCTCGCGTTGCTGTTCGCGAGCGTCGCCTCCGCGCAGACCACCGGCAACATCATCGGCGTCGTCACCGACGCCCAGTCAGGCAAGCCCATCGTCGGCGCGCTGGTGGTGGCCACCAGCCCCTCGTCGCAGGGCGAGCAGACGGCGGTCACCGACAGGTCCGGTGGCTTCCGCTTCCAGCTCTTGACCCCCGGCGACTACAAGCTCGCCAGCTCGTTCGACGGCTTCAAGCCGGCCGAGCGCTCCGACCTGACGGTCCGGGTCGACAAGACCATCCGCGCCAACCTGTCGATGGTCCCCGATGCCGTCCAGATGGAGGAGCAGGTCGTCAGGACCGGCATCGCCCCGGCCATCAACGTCGGCTCGGCCGAGTCCGGCTCGGTGGTCTCGCGTGAGTTCCTCTCCAACATCCCGGTCAGCCGCGGCTTCGAGGGCGTGGCCGTCACCGCCCCGACCGCCCAGGTGGACCGCTACGGCATCGCCTTCGCCGGCGCCTCCTCCCCCGAGAACGGCTACCTCATCGACGGCATGAACGTCGGCGACGCCGGCTATGGCACGCTCGGCTCGCAGATGCTCAACAACTTCATCCAGGAGATCGACATCAAGACCGGCTCGTTCATGCCGGAGTACGGCTTCTCCACGGGCGGCATCGTCGCCGTCGTCTCCAAGTCGGGCTCGAACGAGTTCCACGGCTCGGTCTTCGGCTACCTGTCCCCGGGCGCCCTGCAGGCCGACGGCAAGTCGATCGGCCGCGACGCCGAGGCGCTGGCCCGCAAGCTGCTCCCCAAGGACGGCACCTACACGGCGGACTTCGGCTTCGAGGTCGGCGGCCCCATCATCAAGGACCGGCTCTGGTTCTACGCCGGCTTCGCGCCGCGGCTCACCCGCAACACCTACTCGCGCTACCAGCAGGCGACCAACCTCGCCGCCGACGGCACTGTCCTCCGGGACGCCGACGGCTTCGCCCAGGCGACGGTGATCCCGGGCTCCGAGCAGAAGATCACCAACAAGGTCAACGAATACCAGATGATCGGCAAGCTCACCTACCTCTTCAACGAGAACAACCAGCTGGCGGTGTCGATCCTGAACGTCCCGAACACCGCGACCGGCTTCGCGGGCGCCAACGCGTCGCTCTCGCAGGCCATGTACGAGTCGGTGAACAACTCCACCGACGTGGTGGCGCGCTACACCTCCAAGCTGCTCAACAAGAGGCTGCAGCTCGAGGTGACCGGCGGCTACCACCAGCAGGTGATCCAGGACAACCCGGTCACCACCGGCGGCATCAACGGCGCCAAGACCTCCGCGGTGCGGTGGACGCAGACGCACCTGCTCAGCGACTTCGAGAGCCTCGGGGCCGGCGTGGGGAACCTGTGCGACCCGGTGGCGGGCGTCGAGCGCTGCACGGTCAGGAACTACCAGTCCGGCGGCACGGGCTACATCCAGGACACCAAGCTCTCCCGCCTGGCCGGCAAGGCGGCGCTCACCTACTTCGCCGAGGCGGCCGGCACCCACCAGGTCAAGGCCGGCATCGACGTGCAGAAGTCGAGTTACGACCACACCAAGGGCTACACCGGCCCGGGCGCCAACGACAGCGGCGGCAACTACCTCGGCGGAGCGTTCATCATGGAGCGGCGCTTCGGGCTGGCCCCCGGCACGCTCAACGACGCCCTCATCCTCGCCAACCCCGGCTACCCGATCTGGTTCCAGGATTTCCGGCGGTACGGCTCGGTCGCGCCGGATCGCCTCTCCGCCACGGACGCCCCCAACGGCAAGATCAACGTCGTCTCGGAGACCACCAACACCGCCTACTACCTGCAGGACAACTGGCAGCCCAGCATGCTCGACGGCCTGACCATCAACGCCGGCGTCCGCTGGGAGACGCAGAGCATGGGCGTGCCGGCCCAGCCGGCCGCGCAGAGCCTGTCGATCAACAACAGCATCGGCCCCCGCCTCCAGGCGGTCTACGACTGGACCAGGCAGGGCCGGTCGAAGGTGGCCGTCAGCTGGGGCCGGTTCTTCTCGTCCTTCCCGCTCGACATGGCCGACCGGGCCTTCGGTGACGAGCGCCAGATCGTCGCCTACCGCTCGGAGTGCCAGAGGGTGCTCGACGCCCTGGTCGCGACCGACAAGTCCGCCCTGGCCGGGGCCCCCGAGTCCTGCGCCGTGGCCCAGGGCATCTACAGCTCCCCCATCTACGGGCGCTTCACCTACGCCCCGACCGGCTCCGGCTCCACGCCGGTGGACCCGAACATCAAGTCGCCGTACGTGGACATGTTCGGCGGCAACGTCGAGTACGAGCTCTTCGCCGACTTCGCGGTCGGCTTCGAGTACCAGGGCCGCCGCCAGGGCCGCGTCATCGAGGACATGTCCAACGACGACGGCAACAGCTACGCCATCGCCAACCCTGGCGAGGGCAAGCCGTTCGACGCCGGCGGGACCATGTTCGACCCTACCACCGCCAGCGCGTTCGACCCGGTCACCGGCCGCGCCTTCAACACCCCGTTCCCGAAGCCGGAGCGCAGCTACGACGGCTTCACCTTCCTGGTGAAGAAGAACTTCTCCAACAACTGGCTGGCGCAGGCCTCCTACACGTACTCCAGCCTGCGCGGCAACTACCCCGGCTTCTTCCGGCCGGAGACCGGCCAGCTCGACCCGGGCATCACCTCGATGTTCGACCTGGCCAGCCTGCTCGCCAACCAGACCGGTCCGCTGCCGGGTGACATGCCGCACTCGTTCAAGGCTTACGGCTCGTATGCCTTCGACTTCGGCCCCAGGCTCCAGGCCAGCGCCGGCGCCGCGCTCCGCGTCACCAGCGGCACGCCGGTCAACTACCTGATCGCCCACCCGCTCTACGGCAACGGCGAAGGCTACGGCCTGCCCCGCGGCTCCGCGGGCCGGACCCCGGTGGTCACCAACTTCGACCTGAAGGGTGGCCTGGCGTACACCATCATGCCGCCCTACCAGGTCAAGTTCACGGTGGACGTGTTCAACATCCTGAACGCGCAGGCCGCCACCAGGGTGGACGAGAACTGGACCTTCGACTCCACGCAACCCATCGTCAACGGCCAGTGCTCCAGCCGGAACGCGGCGAGCAAGTCCGATCCGATCGGCGCCGCCCTGGCCGACTGCCCGGCGCTGGGCTACATGAAGACCACCGACGGAGCCCCGGTCACCATCAACACCAACTTCGCGAAGCCGACGGCCTACCAGCTGCCCTTGTCGGTCCGGTTCGGGCTCGAGATGACGTTCTAGCCCGCGGCCAAGGAGAAGATGACCATGAACACCAAGCACACGAAGTTCCTCCTGCCGCTCGCGGCCCTGGCGTTGGTCTCGGCGGCCTGCAATCCCTTCCCGGCCAAGCCTGGCGGTGATCCGGCGGTCGTCCGCGTCGTCACCTACGGTGGCTCGGGCGGCGCGTCCAACACGGTGGAGACGGTAACGGGCGGCAACACCGTCTCGACCGACTTCGCCCAGCCGGACGAAATGATCCGCGTCCAGTTCAACAAGCCGATGGACGGGTCGACCATCCAGCGGTTCACTAACTACGAGACGGCCCCCATCGACCCGGACACGGTCGGCATCAGGTCCCACCCCGCCGATCCCGGCGATCCGGCCGCGACGCCGCCGGTGGACCCGATCCCGGCGTACACCGATGATGGCCTTCCGTACGCACCGTGCACCGTTCCGTCCAACTTGACGCTCACGGGCTTCGAGGAGGTTCCAGGCGTCCCGGGGGTCTGGGACATGGCGACCCACGACTTCGTTCCGGGGACCGGCACCTACCCGGTCAAGACCAAGGTCTGCTACGACCCGGCCTCCGCGACCGACGGCGGCCAGATTACGGTGACCCCGGCTGTCCCGCTCAAGTACGGCGTCAACTACACCATCACCGGCACGGTGAAGGACTACCAGGGCAAGGCGCTGACCATCAACGTCAGCGTCACGGTGGACAAGCGGCCGATCCCGTATGGCGTGGACGGGTACACCACCGGCGTCTACTGGTTCGACTCCGGCGTCGCCACCACCTATGACGTGGAGGTGTCGTCCACCGGCACGGGTGGTTGGACGCCGCTCTACACCGGCCTCCTGCCGGGCGATGTCTGCGCCGGTGGCGTGTGCGATGTGGTGGACGTGGAGAAGGTGCCCTACACCGACTACTTCTACCGGGTCACTGAGGACACCACCCTCCGCCCGGACGCGCAGGGGCCGGGCAGCACCTTCGGCCCGCTCAACGCTACGCTCGGCGTGGCGTCCACGACCAGCGTCCCGCCGGTGATCTTCAAGGGCATCATCCGGGTGGGCTGGGGCTCGGTCACCAACGCCGACGGGTACAACGTCGAGACCTCACTCGACGGCACGGCCTGGACGCTGTACTCCCACCACACGACCAGCCCGCGCGTGGTCTACCTCGGAACCCCTGCGCCCGGGACGACGGACCCCACGGCGGACGGGTCGCTCACCAGCGGCACCGTCTACTACGTCCGCGTGACCCCGACCTTCGCCGACCTCTTCGTGGCGGAGCCCGGCAACGTGAAGTCGAAGGTGGCCCCGTAGCAGGCTGACCCGAGGCAAGAAGTTCGAGGGGCTGGCCTCCAGGCCAGCCCCTTTTTCAATGGGGCGCGACCGGGCCCGGCCGGCCGCCTGCCTTCGGGTCCTAGAAACCGAACCGGAGCACCAGCCGGGCGGCCCCGGGGCCGGCCTCCAACTCCAGCGACCTGCCGCTCCCGGCGGGGCCCCCAGGCACGGGCGCCGGGGTCGGCTCCGGCGCGGCGCGGGCCCGGTAGGCCCGGACCAGCGCCTCGGCCTCGCCGGCCGTCGGCTCGAAGGGCCGCATCGAGGTCCCCGCCGCCGCCAGCACGGCCCCCGCCGCCAACCCGGCGAGGCCACCGGCCACCAGCCCGCGGGTCATGGTCGCCCCGTTCCGCGCCTCGACCTGCTCGCACGCGGAGACGCCGCTCCCGCCGATCGCGATCGGGACCGCCTGGATGCAGTCCGGCACCGGCCGGTGCTGGGCGGTCGCCCAGACCCAGCCCGCCCCCAGCCCGGCGACCGGGGCCACCCCGGAGGCGATGAAGAGCGCGAGGCGGTGGTTCCGGGCCCGTTCGGACCGCTCGGCCAGATCGGGCCGGAGCACCGCTCGGTAGAAGGCGGCCCCGGCCACCGGCTCGCCGTCGAGCGCGGCCCGGAAGCTCCCGTCGGGGAGGCGGGAGAACTCGACGGGCCGGAGCGGCTGGCCGCCCACCGGCCGGCGCGGGGGCGTGGCGGGTGGAGCGGCCGTGGTGGTGGCCGGCGCCGTGGCCGGGCTGGTGACCGGCGTCGCGGCCGGTCGCGGTCTGTCCGGCGCGACCTGGCCGAGCGCCAGCGCGAGGAGGAGGGCGTGCATGGTGCGGCCAGTGTAGCGCCCGTGGACGGCCCTTGAAACGGCGACGCCCCGCGCTGCGCGGGGCAGGGCGGGGCGCCGGTGAGGCGTGCCGGCGAGGGCGGCTACTTCACCGCGCCGGCGGCCTTGGCGACCTCCTCGGCGTAGTTCTCCTGCTTCTTCTCCAGCCCCTCGCCCAGCGCGTAGCGGGCGAAGCGGCGGATCTGGATGTTCTCGCCGATCTTGGCCACCGCCTCGGCCAGGATGTCGGAGACCTTCTTCTTGTCGTCCTTCACGAAGGGCTGCTCGAGCAGCACCACCTCTGAGAAGTAGCGGTCGAGCTTGCCGGCGGCGATCTTCTCCAGCATCGCCTCGGGCTTCTTCTGCTCGCGGAGCTGGGCCTTCACCAGCTCCACCTCCTTGCGCACCAGCTCGGCGGGGATCTCCTCGCGCCGGACGTAGAGCGGCGCGGCGGCGGCCACCTGCATGGCCACGTCCTTCACCAGCGCCTGGAAGGCCTCGTTGCGCGCGGCGAAGTCGGTCTCGCAGTTGACCTCGAGGAGCACGCCGATCTTGCCGCCCAGGTGGATGTAGGAGGAGACGGCCCCCTCGGTGGCGGTGCGGCCCGACTTCTTGGCCGCGGCGGCCAGCCCCTTCTGCTTGAGCAGCTCCTCGGCCCTGGCCATGTCGCCGGCCGCCTCGGTGAGCATCTTCTTGCAGTCCATCATGCCGGCCCCGGTCTTCTCGCGGAGCTCCTGCACCATCTTGGCGGTGATCTCGGCCATGTCGTCGGTCCTCGTCCCGTGAAGTCGGATGTACGGCGGGGGCGAGCCGGCTCGAGGCCCGCCCCCGGGGTTGGATGCGGATGGTGAGGCGGCCGGCTACTGCGGCGTGGTCTCCGGAGCCGGAGCCGGGGCGGGGGCGACCTCGCCCTTGCGCGTCACCTCGACATGGGCGCTGGCGGCGCCACGGTCGTCGCGCCGCTCACGGCGCTGGCCACCACGGCCACCGCGATCGCGGCGGTCCTTCGAGCCGCGCTCGCTGGCGGCGTCGCGGTCGTCGCCGCGCTCCTCCTGGGCGCCGTGCTCGGCCACCCACCTGGCGTGACGCGACTTCCCCTCCAGGCAGGCCTCGGCGACCTTGCCGGTGAAGAGCCGGATGGAGCGGATGGCGTCGTCGTTGCCGGGGATCACGTAGTCGATCCCCTCCGGGTCGCAGTTGGTGTCCACCACCGCCACCACAGGGATGCCGAGCCGGTTGGCCTCGTGCACCGCGATGTGCTCCTTCTTGGTGTCGATGACGAAGATGGCGGCCGGGAGCCGGGCCAGGTCCTTGATGCCGCCCAGGTTCTTCTCCAGCTTCTCGCGCTCGCGCTCGTTGGAGGCGACCTCCTTCTTGGGGAGGCGGTCGTAGGTGCCGTCCTCCTTCATCTTCTCCAGCGTCTTGAGCCGCTCGATGCCGGTCTTGATGGTCTTGAAGTTGGTGAGCGTGCCGCCCAGCCAGCGGTTGGTCACGAAGTACTGGCCGGAGCGGGAGGCCTCCTCGCGGACGGCGTCCTGCGCCTGCTTCTTGGTGCCGATGAAGAGGACGGTGCCGCCCTTGGCCACCGCGTCGGAGACGAAGCGGAGCGCGCCGCGGGCCAGGCCGACCGTCTTCTGCAGGTCGATGATGTAGATGCCGTTGCGGGCGCCGAAGATGTACGGCTTCATCTTCGGGTTCCAGCGCTTGGTCTGGTGGCCGAAGTGGACGCCGGCCTCGAGCAGCTGCTTCATGCTGATGGCCGTGCCGCTCGAGGTGAGGGCGGCGGCCATGGTCGGCTCGGCGGCGGGGGTGGCGGAAACGTCGGCGGCCGCGGCTTCGGCCGCGGCTTCGACGGGAGGCGCTTCGGCGGCGGGGATCGGCGTGGTCTCTTCCATGTGGTTCTCCGGTTGGTGTCCACCACGTCCTGGAGCTGCCGTGCGCGAAGAGCCCGAGATCTAGGTCTCGGGCACCGGAGCGCACTGCCGGGGCGTGTGCGTAGTGGTGCGGCTGGCGCTTGGACTGCCTGGCGCCCCCCTCAGGTCACAGGACGAGTGGGGACGGGCGATCTAGCACGACCGCCCCGTCACTGCAAGCCGCCTTGGCCCCTCACCTTTTCGGTCAGCCTCTCGACGGCCGGCCCCAGCAGCCGCAGCCGGGGATCGCCCGGCGAGGCGGCCCGGAGCCGCTCCACCCGCTCCCTGGCGGCGACCGGGTCTCGCCGCCGGATGGCCGCCTCGGTCCGGGCCACCAGCGCGTCGGCCGGGGAGAGCCCCCCCTCCCGTTCCATGGCGTCGAGCTCGGCCTCGCAGCCCGGGTCCGGCGTGAGCTCGCAGCGGGCGAAGACGCGGGTGAGCCGGGCCTCGCGAAAGCCCGGGGAGAGGGCCAGCGCCGCCTCCGCGGCGGCCAGCTCGCCGGCGTGGTCGCCCGAGAGGTGCAGGGCGCCCGAGAGCTGGAGCCGGGCCTGCGGATAGCCGGGGGCCAGGGCGACCGCTTCACGCGCCCGCGCCAGCGCCGCCGGCACCTCGCCACGCCGCAGGTGGACCACCGCCAGCGAGTTGAGGGCCCGCACCGACCCGGGATCGCGTGCCAGCGCCGCGTCGAGCCGCCTCGCCGCCTCGTCGAGCCGCCCCTGCCGCGCCGCCAGGGCCCCCAGCGTCAGGTTCCCGAGCGCGTCCCCGGGGTCCACTCGCAGCGCCGCGCCGAAGAGCGCGGCGTCGTCGCGCCAGTCGGGGAGCCGGGTCCACCAGGTGGCGCCATAGCCGGCGAGGAGTGGAGCCGCGGCCACCACCGCCACGGCCCGGCGCGCGCCGCCGCCCGTCCAGAGGGCGTGGAGTCCGGCCCCGGCCAGCCAGGCCAGGCCGAGCGACGGGAGGTAGAGGTACCGGTCGGGCGCCTCGCCCAGCCGTGCCGCCGCCAGCGCCATGGGAACGAGCGGCGCCACCAGCAGCGCCACCGGGGTCGCCAGCTCCCGCCGTCGCCAGGCCAGCGCGAGCAGTCCGGCCAGCGCGACGGCCCCCGCGGCGGCGAGCGGCAGGGTCGGCGCGTAGGGGTGGCTGACGGTGAGCGGCCAGGGCCAGAGCGCCCGGCCGAGGTAGACGGCCAGCCCGGAGAGCAGGTCGCGCGGCCAGCCGGCGAGCGGTGGCAGGGTCACGGCCGGGATGGAGAGGGCGCGCCGGAGCGCCAGCCAGAGCGCCACGGCCAGGCCCACCGCCAGCCAGCGCGGCCACGTGGCCCGCACCGCCCTGCCCGACGCGAGGTCGTCCACCACCACCACCGCGGCGACGGCGATGAACCCCTCCTTGGAGAGGAGGCCGGCCAGGACCAGCAGGCCGAGCAGCGCCGCATGAACGGGACCCGCGCGCCAGGGGAGCAGCAGGACCGCCACCGCGAAGAGGCCGGTCAGCAGATCGTAGCGGGCCGAGATCCAGGCCACCGGCTCGACACTGGCCGGGTGGAGGGCCCAGAGGAGCGCCCCGACCAGGGCCGGCACCAGCACCGCGGCGCCGGGGGCGACGACGGGCGTGGCGGAGGCGCCCCTGGCTCCGAGCCGGTGGGCCAGCAGCAGCGCGAAGAGCGCCGCGGCCAGCGCGTGGAGCGCCACCGACACGGCGTGGTGGGCGGCGGGGCCGGGCCAGAGCCGCTCGGTGACCGCCAGCGTCGCCACCGCCACCGGCCGGAAGTAGCCCGAGGGGCCGTGGCCGGGGTTGGCCTCGGCCAGCAGGTCGCCGGTGAGCCCGGCCTCGAGGAGCCGTCCGCCTCTCGCGAAGGTGAACTCCAGGTCGTCCCAGCAGAGCCCGTTCCGGAGCGCGGGGAGCGACAAGGCGGCCGCCACGAGGGGTACGATCAGGAGGGCGCGGCGTCGCATGGCGCGGGAGCCACGATAGCACCGTACCCCGAGAGACCGGCGCCGGGGCCGGGCGCCGACTAGGAAGGTGGCAGGAGGCGTTCATGGCACTCGAAATCGGCAAGAAGGCTCCGGACTTCACGCTGCCCGATCAGGACGGCCGGCCGGTGAAGCTCTCGGACTTCAAGGGGAAACGGGTGGTGGTCTTCTTCTATCCCAAGGCCTCCACGCCCGGTTGAACGCAGGAGGCCTGCGACTTCCGTGACGAGGTCGATGCGTTCGAGAAGAAGAAGGTGGCGGTGCTGGGGATCTCCAAGGACGGACCGGCCGCCCAGAAGAAGTTCGCGGAGAAGTACCAGCTGCCGTTCCCCCTCCTCTGCGATCCCGGCCTCGACGTCCACAGGGCATGGGGCGTCTGGGGGGAGAAGGTGATGTACGGGAAGAAGGTGATGGGGACGGTCCGGACCACGGTGATCGTGGGCCCCGATGGAAAGGTGGAGCGGGTCTTCGAGAAGGTGAAGGTGGACGGCCACGTCGCCAGCCTGCTCGAGGCGCTGTAGAAGGGGGTCGTGACCACCACGCGAAAGCCGGGCAGCTCGAAGGTCAAGTCGGGAACGGGTCACGGCCGGGGTCACGGCAAGGCGCCGGTCCGCGGGGGGACGGGCCGCGGCGGTCAGCGTGGCCAGGCCGGCCGCCGCGGAGGGCATGACGTCAAGCCGCGGAGCCGGCCCGGTGGCGCCCGGCCGGGCGGTGGCGCCCGTGGCGGTGAGGGTCGAGCGGCCGACGCCGCGAACCGGCCGCTCCGCTTCGACCAGATCGACGCCGCCGTGCTGGAGGTGCACGGGCTGGTCCACGACCAGGGCTGGCTGGCCGACCGGGCGCTGGAGCGGGCGCTGCGCGAGGCGCGGCTCTTCGCCGTCGAGCGTCGCGCCGTCGCCGAGGCGGTCTACGGCGTCACCCGCTGGCAGGGCCAGCTCGACTGGCTGCTGGCGGCGCACGGCGGCGGGCCACCCGACCTGGCCACCCGTTACGCCGGCTGGCTGGTCCGCTTCGGCGGGGTTAGCGGCGAGGAGGCGGCCCGGCGGCTGGCGGTCCCGGCCGCCGGCCTGCGCCGGCTCGAGCAGGCCGAGGCCCGGCTCGGCGCCCTGACCGACCCCATCGAGCGGCTGGCCCTGCGCGGCTCGCTCCCCTTCTGGCTGGCCCGCCGCTTCGTCGAGGAGCTGGGCGAGGCCGAGGCGCGGGCGCTGGTGGCGGTGCTCAACGACCGGGCGCCGCTCACCGTCCGCGCCAACCTGCTGCGCGGCACGCGCGAGGAGCTGCGGGCCATGCTGGCGGCCGAGGGGACCCAGGCCACGCCCACCCGCTTCAGCCCGTGGGGCCTGACCCTCGACGGCCACCAGAACGCCTTCGCGCTCGCCTCCTTCAAGGCCGGGCGCTTCGAGATCCAGGACGAGGGCTCGCAGCTCATCGCGCTCGCCTGCGGGGCACGCTCCGGCTGGACGGTGGTGGACGCCTGCGCCGGCGCCGGGGGCAAGGCGCTGGCGCTGGCGGCCGAGATGCGCAACCGCGGCACGCTCTGGGCCATCGACTCCGACCAGGGACGGCTCGACGAGGCGCGGCGCCGCGCCCGCCGCGACGGCGTGGACAACCTGCGGGTGCGGGTCGTGGCCGCCGACGAGGCGGCCGACGCCCAGCTCGCCGACCTGGCCGGCCAGGCCGACATGGTGCTGATCGACGCGCCGTGCAGCGGGCTGGGGACGCTGCGGCGCAAGCCCGACGCCCGCTGGCGGCTCGCCCCCGGCGATCCGGAGAAGTTCGCCACCCTGCAGAAGACGCTGGCGGCCCGCTTCTCACGGTTGGTGAAGCCGGGCGGCCGGCTGGTCTACGCCACCTGCGCCATCGGCCGGACCGAGAACGAGGCGGTGGCCGGGCAGATCGCCGCCACGCTCCCCTTCGACCCGGCGCCGCTCGGGCCGCTGCTGGGGGCGGAGCGGGCGGCGGCCCTCGGCGTCACCGGTCACACGCTGCAGCTCCTCCCTCACCGGCACGGGACCGACGGCTTCTTCATGGCCGCCTTCACGCGGCGGAAGGACTGATGCCCCGCCCCAGGCAAGCTCCAGCCACGCTTCGGTCTCGACGCTCTCGTCACGTCATCGTGCCTGGGGCGGGGCACTAGATGCCGGAGCTGCCCGAGGTCGAGTGGGCGGCGCGGCAACTCGGCCGCTGGCTGGTCGGGCGGCGGGTCGAGGCGGTGGCCTGTGATCCGCGCGCCCGGCGCCTCTTCCGGCCCGGCAGCCCGGCCGCCTTCGCCCGCGCGCTGCGGGGCGCCCGGGTGGCGGCGGTGGCCCGCCACGGCAAGCAGCTGCTCCTCACGCTCGAGACCGCGCGCGGGCCGCTCGGTGTCAACGCCCACCTCGGCATGACCGGCAAGTGGGTGGCGCGCCCGGCCAGCGCGCCGGAGCCGGGCCACGCCCGGCTCACGCTCCGGCTCGACGACGGCGCGGTGGTCCACTACAGCGATCCGCGGATGTTCGGGCGCTTGCGGCTGGTGCCGCGGGCCCGGTTCGACGAGTGGCCCGACCTGGCGGCGCTCGGCCCGGATCCGCTGGCCACGCCCATCGATCTCACCCGGCTCCGCGCCCGGCTGGCCGCCACGCGGCGGGCCGTCAAGGTGGCGCTGCTCGACCAGGCGCTGCTGGCCGGGGTCGGCAACATCCACGCCTCGGAGGCCTGCTGGCGGGCCCGGCTCGACCCGCGGCGTCGAGGCGACTCGCTCGCTCCCGCCGAGGTGGCCCGGCTGGCGCGCGCCGTCCGCGCCTCCCTCCGCTTCGGCCTGGCCGGGCTCGACCGGCCGGAGATCGAGTACCTGGAGGAGGGGGGCGAGAACCCCTTCCACGTCTACGGCCGGGAGGGGGCGCGCTGCCCGCACCGCGGCTGCGGCGGCACGGTGGAGCGGCTGGTGCAGGCGCAGCGCTCCACCTACCTCTGCCGCCGCTGCCAGGATTAGCGCGGCCAGTCGCGCCGCCTTCAGGCGGCGCAAGCCGTTGGCCAGGAAGCGCGACGCCGCCTCCCGCAGGCATCTCTCTCCGAACCGCGTTCATCCACTGGGTGCCACGCTCCCTCTTCATGGACCTGGCCGCCCCCGCCTTCCGCGGCCGCTTCACCAGCCCGCGTGTCTTGGCCTGCTTCTCCAGCAAGAGGCGGAGCGCCTTCTGGAGCACCTGCTCGGTGGTGGCGTTCGGGATGGGGTGCGAGAGGCCGTCCCTGGCCGTCTCCAGCTCCCGCAAGAACTGACGGCTGACGGTGATGTGGAGCCGGCGCAGGTCGGCTGTGAGCGGCTCGACGTCGTCGCGCGGCGTCACATCCCGCGCGGGCTGGGTCAAAGTCGGTTCGGGCGCCAGAACCGGACCAACAGTACGCGCCGGCGTGAAGGGCTCGACCGGAGCGGGCAGGAGGATGAGCGCTCCAGCAGGTTCCGCGGGCGCCCCTGCTCCTCCCGCTCCGCCCCGCGTCCCCCGGTGTTACGATCCACCGCCGTGGACCTGACCCAACTCAGCGTGGCCGAGCTGCGCGCCCGCCTCGTGACGCGCGGTGAACCACTCGGGGAGGCGGAGGCGGCGGCGCTCTCGGCCGACCCGCGCGCCGGGGCGAGGAGCGTGCTGGCCGCCGTGGAGCGGGCCCGGGCCGCCAACCGGGCCGAGGGACGGCGGCTGCGCCGGCTGCTCGAGTTCGAGACGCCGCTCTGGGCGGCCGGCCTGGAGCGGATCGCCGGCGTGGACGAGGCCGGGGTGGGGCCGCTGGCCGGGCCGGTGGTGGCCGCGGCGGTGATCCTGCCGCGCGGCCTGCGCCCCCGCGGCCTCGACGACTCGAAGCGGCTCGACGAGCCGGCCCGCGACCGGCTGGCAGCCGAGGTGAAGGCCGGCGCCGTGGCCTGGGGGGTGGGCATCGCCACCCACCTGGAGGTGGACGCCCTCAACGTCTACCAGGCCAGCCTGCTGGCAATGCGACGGGCCGTCGAGGCCCTCTCGCCGGCGCCGCAGCACCTGCTGGTGGACGCCCGGCGCGTGCCCGGCGTGCCCTGGCCGCAGCAGGGGATCGTGAAAGGGGACGCGCGGAGCCTCTCCATCGCCGCCGCCAGCGTCATCGCCAAGACCACCCGCGACGCGCTGCTGGTGGAGGCCGAGGCGCGCTTCCCCGGCTACGGCTTCGCCCGCCACAAGGGGTACGGCTCGCCGCAGCACCTCGAGGCCTTGAGGCGGCTCGGCCCCTGCGAGCTGCACCGGCGCAGCTTCGCGCCGGTGCGCGAGGCGCTCGGGATCGCGCCGGTGCAGGGCGCGCTGTTCTGACGGCGCGAGCCGGTCCGGCTCGGCGGGTGCGGCGGCGCCGGGAGCCATCGGTCTCACTGGAGATGGGTGTCCTCCGGATTGACTCACCGCGTGGCACCCGGTAAGAACCCCCCCGGAGAACGAGCCCGACGGTGTCGGTGCGTTCCGGTCAGTGGATTTCCCACGGCACGGGCGCCCCCCGGATCCGGCGACTGAATGAGCGAACCGAACCGTCGCACCCCGCAGCGCCCCCCCCGCCACGACCAGGAGCACGACGAGGCGCCCCGCCGCCCGCCGCCCGCCGGCCTCGCGCTCGATCCGCCCATCCCGGTTCCGACCCACGACCCGGAGATCCCGGTCGACCGGTTCGACCAGGATGCGCTGCGGGTCGTCTACCGGCTGCGCCACATGGGCCACAAGGCCTACTTCGTGGGCGGCTGCGTGCGCGACCTGCTGGTCGGCGTCAAGCCCAAGGACTTCGACCTCGCCACCGACGCCCACCCGGGTGAGGTGCGGGCCATCTTCCGCAACTGCCGGCTCATCGGCCGGCGCTTCCGGCTGGCCCACGTCTACTTCCGCGACGGCAAGGTCATCGAGGTGGCCACCTTCCGGAAGAACCCGACCGACCTGGCCGAGGACACCGGCGAGGAGAGCGACCTGCTCATCACCCGCGACAACGTCTTCGGCACCGCCGAGGAGGACGCGGTCCGGCGCGACTTCACGGTCAACGGCCTCTTCTACGATCCGGCCACCGGCGAGGTGATCGACTACGTGAACGGGCGGGCCGACCTCGAGGCCCGCCGCATGGCCACCATCGGCGATCCCGAGGTGCGCATGCGCGAGGATCCGGTGCGCGCGCTGCGGGCCGTCCGCTTCGCCGCCCGGCTCGGCTTCGCCATCGCCCCCGACACCTTCGAGGCCATGCGCCGCCACGCCGGCGAGCTGGCCCGCTGCGCGCCGGCCCGCGTGCTCGAGGAGATCTTCAAGCTGCTCCGCTGCGGCGGCGCGGCCCGTGCCTTCGCGCTGCTCAAGGCCTGCGGGGCGCTGCCCCAGATCCTGCCGGCGCTGGGCGCGGCCCTCGAGCGCTGGGACGAGGCGCAGCGCAAGAACTTCATCGCCCACCTCGGCTCGCTCGACCGGCTCATCAGGTCGGGAGAGGAGGTCTCCGAGGCGGTGCTGCTCGGCACGCTGCTGGTCCACCTGGGCGCCCCGCCGCCCTCGGCGAGCGGCGAGGACGACGTGCCGGAGGAGGGGGCCGAGGGAGGCGAGACGCCCGCGGCCATCCGGGCCTCGCCGGCCGCCGAGGCGCTGCTCGACGAGCTGGTCCGGACCTCGCGGCTGCCGCGAAAGGTCGCGGAGCGGATCCGGCTGGCGCTGCATGCGCAGGCCATCTTCTTCGAGCCGCGCCCCGCCAAGGGGCGCCGCCGCCGCCGCGGCCGGGGCCTGGCCGGCCAGCCCTACTTCACCGACGCGCTCCAGCTGCTCCGGATCACCGTCGAGGCCACCGGCGCCGGGGTGGAGGTCTACCACCGCTGGGCGGCCGAGGCGGCCCGCCAGCCACCGCCGCCGCCCGAGCCGCCCGGGCGCGAGCCGGGCCGCGGCGGAGGCGAGCGCGGTCACCGGGGTGGCGCGCCCCACCGGGGCGATCACGGGCGGGGGCCGCGCCACGCTCCGCCGGCCGCCGAGGGCCGGACCCGGACCATCGACCTGGGCCGGGCCGATGCGGGCCCGGACGAGGCCGTGCCGGCCGGTGGCGAGGGCGCCATCACCATCGTCGAGGCCGGCCCGGTCGGGACGCCGCCGGCCGGCGAGGCGTCCGGCCCGTCGAAGCGCCGCCGCCGGGGCGGGCGCCGCCGCCGCCGCCGCGGGGGGGAAGGCGGCGGGGGCCCGGGAGGCGCCCCGCCGGGAAGCCCCCCGTCCGCGCCGGCGGTCGAGTAGAATCCCGCCGAAACTCGGCGCCTTGACCGATCCACCACCCTGACATAGAACCGCGGACCATGCCCAGCGAGCGACCCGAGAAGTCGAAGTCCCGCTACAAGCGCATCCTGCTCAAGCTCTCCGGCGAGGCGCTCATGGGCGAGGGGAA
Organism: Myxococcales bacterium; assembly: GCA_021806645.1. Taxonomy (GTDB): domain Bacteria; phylum Myxococcota; class Myxococcia; order Myxococcales; family Anaeromyxobacteraceae; genus JADKCZ01. Next base: position 269,856 of record JAJZQX010000002.1, read on the forward strand.
GTACGGGATCTCCCCGAAGTCGCTGCAGGCCATCGCCCAGGACGTGAAGGACTGCGTCGACCTGAAGGTCGAGGTGGCGCTCACCATCGGCGGCGGCAACATCTTCCGCGGCGTCAGCGGCGCCACCGAGGGGATGGATCGCAGCAGCGCCGACTACATGGGCATGCTGGCCACCGTGATCAACTCGATGGCGCTGCAGGACGCGCTCGAGCGGATCGGCGTCGAGACCCGCATCCAGTCGGCCATCGAGATGCACCAGGTGGCCGAGTCGTACATCCGCCGCCGCGCCATCCGCCACCTGGAGAAGGGGCGCGTGGTGATCTTCGCCGCCGGCACCGGCAACCCCTACTTCACCACCGACACCGCCGCCAGCCTGCGCGCCATGGAGATCCACGCCGACGTGCTGCTCAAGGCGACCAAGGTGGACGGCGTCTACACCGACGACCCGAAGAAGAACGCGGCCGCCACCAAGTTCAAGCAGCTCAGCTACATCGACGTGCTCAAGAAGAACCTGAAGGTGATGGACTCCACCGCCATCAGCCTCTGCATGGACAACGACCTGCCCATCATCGTCTTCGACTCGACCACCCGCGGCAACGTGCGGCGGGTCGTGCTGGGCGAGGAGATCGGAACCACGGTTTGCCGTTCCACCGGGCGCTGACGCCCCGCGAGGAGTAGGCCATGAGCGTCGCCGACGACGTCGTCAAGGAGCTGCACGCCACCATCACGAAGACCCTGGAGGCCTTCAAGGGTGAGCTGGCCACCGTCCGGACCGGCCGGGCCTCGCTGCACATGCTCGACGGGGTGCGGGTCGACTACTACGGCACCGCCACGCCGCTCAACCAGGTGGCCACGCTCTCGGTGCCCGAGCCGCGCATGATCGTGGCCAAGCCGTGGGAGAAGAACCTCATCCCGGTGATCGAGAAGGCCATCCGCGACGCCAACCTCGGCTTCAACCCGATGTCCGACAAGGACATGGTGCGGATCCCCGTCCCGGCGCTCACCGAGGAGCGGCGCCGCGAGATCGTCAAGCAGGTGAAGCACAAGGGCGAGGAGTTCAAGGTGTCGATCCGCAACGAGCGGCGCGACGCCAAGGAGCTGCTCGACGCCGCCGAGAAGGACGGCGACTGCTCGGCCGACGAGGTGAAGAAGGCGCAGGAGAAGGTGCAGAAGGAGACCGACGACGGGGTCAAGGGCATCGACCTGATCCTGGCGGCCAAGGAGAAGGACGTGATGCAAGTATAGTGGCGGCGCCGGTTGCTGGTGGCGCCGCCGCAAGATTCGTCACCTCATCCAGCCTTCGAAACGCCCCGCGACCACGCGGGTCAGTCGCCACCCCTCCGTGAACCTCCTCCTCCTCCTCGCCCCGCTCCTCCTGCTCGGCTTCGCGGCCGGCGTGATCCGCGCCTGGGCAGGGGCCCCCACGCTCCCTCCCCGCCGCCGGCTGCTCCAGGTCGGCTGGGTGGCGCTGCTCCTGGTGGGCGCGCCGGCCTGGCTGGTGCTGGCGGCGGTGCTCGGGCTCTGGTAGTCGAGGGGAGGGCCGCCCGCCTTCCCCCGCACGAGATCAGCCCGCGCAGCCCCCAAGGCGGCGGGGGCGCCCAGACCCCTGTCTTGATGCGGACGGATTGCGCGGCCTGAAGGCCGCGCTGTTAAGTAGCCGCGATCATCCCCGCCAGCGCGCCCAGCCAGACCAGGTGGCCGATCCCGGAGAGCATCGCCAGCCGCCCGGCCCCGGGCAGCAGCGTTCCCGGCGCCTCCCCGGCCTCCAGCCGCGCCGCCAGCCTGCGGACCGCCGGCCGCAGCGCCGCGTCGGTGAGGCCGGCGCGGGCCACGCCCAGCGCCATGCCGACCACCAGCGTCGGCGGGAGCGCCGGCCAGACGCGGGTGAAGTGGATGAGCGCGCCGCCGGTGACGAGGGTGGCCACCCCGGCCCACCGGTCCACCCGGAGCGAGGCCAGGGCCCGGCGGAAGAAGGAGCGGGCGGCATCGGGGCCCGCGGCCAGGCTGCGCCGGGCGTCTCCGGCCAGCCAGAGCGCGGCGCCGAGCCAGGCGGCCATGGAGACGACGTGGAGGAAGCGGACGAGGGCGAGCATGCGTGGTTCTCCCGGATCCACTTCTAGCGTGGCGCCGGCACGACGCCAGCGGATCGTCTGGTCAGCGGAGCAGCTCGGTGACGGTTCGCAGCACCTCGAGCCGGGCGTGATGCTTGGAGTTGGCGGCCACCAGCACCCAGGGGGCGTCGGGCCGGTGCGTCCGGTCCAGCATCTCGCCGATGGCCACTTCGTACTGTGGCCGCTTCTTCCGGTTGCGCCAGTCGTCGGGGCCGATCTTGTAGCGCTTGTCGGCCGACTCCTCCCGCTCGGTGAAGCGCCGCTTCTGCTCCTTCCGGTCGAGGTGGAGGAAGATCTTCACCATCCGGACGCCATCGGCGGTGAGGGTCCGCTCGAAGGCGTTGATCTCGTCGTAGGCGCGGCGCCATTCGCGCGGCCTGGCGTAACCCTCGACCCGTTCCACCAGCACCCGGCCGTACCAGGATCGGTCGAAGATGGTCAGCTCGCCGGTCTCGGGCAGGCGCCGCCAGAACCTCCAGAGCCATGGGTGTCGGGCGTCCTCGTCGCGCGGCACGGCGATGGGCCAGACCTTGTAGCCGCGTGGGTCCATCTTGGCGGTGAGCCGCTGGATGCAGCCGCCCTTGCCGGCCGCGTCCCAGCCTTCGAAGGCCACGACGGCCCGCTTGCCCCGGAGGAAGTTGCGGATCTGCAGCACGAAGGCCTGCTCCTGGAGCTGGTCCAGCCGCGCCTGGTACTCGCCGGGAGCCACCTCGGCCGTCAGGTCGACCCGCTCGAGGGAGAGCGTCCCCGGGGGATAGACCTCAAGCTCGACGCTCGTGGTCCGAGCGACCGGCCCATGGCCGGACCCACCTGCCTGCTTCCCCATGGCCCCCTCCTTCACCGTCAGTGGCGAAAGCCGTGGGCGATGGGGAGCCGCCGCCCCTCGCCGAAGGCCTTCTCCGACACCTTGAGCACCGGCGCCGCCTGCCGCCGCTTGTACTCGCTCCCCACCACCAGCCGCAGCACCCGCCGCACCGTGTCGGCCGGGTGGCCCCGCGCCACGATCCCGGCGAGGGGGAGCCGGTCCTCCAGGTAGGCGTGGAGGATGTCGTCGAGCACGTCGTAGGGCGGGAGGGAGTCCTGGTCCACCTGGCCGGGCTTGAGCTCGGCCGAGGGGGGCTTGGTGAAGGTCCGCTCCGGGATCAGCTCGCGCCCGGCCCGGGCGTTGGCGGCGCGCGCCACCCGGTAGACCAGCCCCTTCGGCAGGTCGCCGATCACGGCCAGGCCGCCGGCCATGTCGCCGTAGAGCGTGCAGTAGCCGACGGCCAGCTCGCTCTTGTTCCCGGTGGAGAGGACCAGCCCGCCGGTGTCGTTGGAGAGGGCCATGAGGATCTGCCCGCGGATGCGCGCCTGGACGTTCTGCCCCGCGAGGTCGCCGAGCGGCTTCCCCTGCGCCTGCTCGAGCTGGGAGAGGAAGGCGGCGTGCATCGGCTCGATGGGGATCTCCTGGTAGGCGATGCCGAGCGCGGTGGCCAGGGCGCGGGCGTCCTCGCGGCTATGCGACGAGCTGTAGCGCGACGGCATGCCGACCCCGAGCACCTGGGTCGGTCCCAGCGCCGCGGCGGCGAGGCAGGCGGTCAGGGCCGAGTCGATGCCGCCCGAGAGGCCGACCACCGCGGAGCGGAAGCCGCACTTCCCGACGTAGTCGCGCACCCCCAGCGTGAGCGCCCGGAAGAGCTCGTCGGCCTCGGCGCCAGGGTCGGCTGAGGCGCCCTGGAGCGGGGCGGGCGGGGTGGCGAGGGGATGGCCGTCGAGGTCGGTGAGGACCGGCCGGGCGCCGTCGAGGTCCACGGCCAGCACCGCCTCCTCGAAGAGCGGCGCGCGCGCCAGCACCTCCCCGTCGGCGGCCACCAGCATGGAGCCGCCGTCGAAGATCAGGGCGTCGTCGCCCCCCACCTGGTTGACGTAGGCGATGGCGACGCCGTGACCACGGGCCGAGCTGGCCAGCATCCGCTCGCGGAGCGCCGGCTTGCCAAGGGCGTAAGGCGAGGCGGAGACGTTGGCGACCAGGCGCGAGCCGCCCGCCACCAGCTCGGCCACCGGGTCCCGGCCGTACCTCGGCCGTTGCCAGAAGCGCTTGTCGTTCCAGACGTCCTCGCAGATCGAGAGGCCGAGCGGGGCGTCCAGCCCGGCGACCGGCGCCGTGGTCACGGCCCCGGCCGGGAGGAAGTAGCGGGTCTCGTCGAAGACGTCGTAGGTGGGGAGCAGCGACTTGCGGCCGATCGCGGCCACGCGCCCGCCGGCGATGAGCGCCACCGAGTTCATCAGCCCGGGCGGTGGCGCGCTGCCGACGCGCTCCGGGAATCCGACCAGCAACGAGAGGCCGAGCGACCAGTCGGCCGGCTCCGCCAGCGCGGCCAGGGTGGCGCCGGCCCGGTCGAGGAACTCGGGGAGGTCTAGCAGGTCGCGCGGCGGATAGCCGCAGAGCGCCAGCTCGGGGAAGACCACCAGCACCGCTCCGGCGGCCCGCGCCCGCGCCGCGGCCCGCCGGATGAGCGCGGCGTTGCCGTCGAAGTCCCCCACGATCGGGTCGATCTGCGCGAGGGCGATTCGAGCGGGAGCCACGTTGGCGAGGATGATACATTGAAGACAATGGCCGGGCGCGTCCTCGTCGCGATCGAGTCGAAGCCGGTGATCGCCGCCCTGCGGCGGGACCTCGAGCAGGCCGGCTTCGCCGTAGACGTCGCCCCGCTCGCCGCGGCCGCGGGCAAGGTCGATCCGGCCCTCCACGAGGTGGCGCTGGTGCGGGCGGTGGACGGGGCCGAGCTGGTGGTGGCCTCGCTGCGCCGCGCCGATCCGCAGCTGGCGGTGGTGGCGATCTTCTTCGACGAGGAGGAGGCCGCGGGTTACCCGGGCGCGCTCGGCGCCGACGGCCTGCTGATCGGGCCGCTCACCGCGCCGCAGGTGGCCAGCACCTGTTCCCTGGCCGCCCGGCTCACCCTGGCCCGCCGCCAGCTGGCCGAGCAGACGCGGATCGCGGCGCCGCGGGCGGTGTCGGGGGCGCACGATCTCGCCTTCCTGAAGCGGCTCCTCTTCGTCGAGGTGAAGCGCTCGCGCCGCTACGGCTACCCGCTCTCTCTGGCGCTGGTCTCGGTGGACCGCTGGGACGAGCTGAGCGAGCAGCTCGGCCCTCGCGCCCGGACCACGCTGCTCGGCGAGCTGACCGGCGTGGTGGCCACCGTCGTGCGCGACATCGACGTCAGCGTCCCCTTCAGCGACGACCGGCTGGTGGTGCTGATGCCGCACACCGCCACCGGCGGCGGGCTGCAGGTGGCACGCCGCATCTGCGCGCGGGTCCGGGAGCGGTCGAGCGCCATCCCGCTCACGGTCAGCGCCGGACTGGCGAGCCACGACGGTCACGGGACGGTCTCGTTCGGAAAGCTGGTGAAGCGGGCCGGCGAGGCGCTCACGCGCGCTCGCGAAGCTGGAGGAGACCGCGCGGTTTCGGCGGAACCGCCGAAGCGGCGCGACCGGATCTCGATCGGCTGATGCCCCTCAAGGGCCATCGCCCGAACGTTCGGAGCCAAGAACCGTGTGGGCGGTTTGGCGGCAAGGTGAGGGAAAGTCCCCTGAAGTCGATGAGATGAAAAATATGCGCCACAGGGGGGTGGCAACCGATTGGGGCGGTATTAACCTGTGAGTTGCTGGTTTCGTCCCTTGGGGGGCACCGAGGATGAACACCTCGACGCCTTGAGTGGGGAGGGAACCGGAGTCACGGCTCCGTCCAACGGGGCCATTCAATCGGGGGAATGAACATGGCACAGATCGACATCGAGATCCTCACACCGTTCGCGGCCCGCTTCATGGAGGGCTCGACGCTGACGCCCGCCGAGCGTGCCGAGGTGCTTCGCGTCGCCCAGGGCTTCGCCTGCAAGGACTCGGCGGCGGCGGCCGGCGTCTCTCCGGAGACCATCCGGGCGCGGCGCAAGCGGATCTACCGGAAGCTCGACGTGCCGGGCTCGGGCGAGCTGCTCGCCAGCCTGCTCTCGCTCTCGCTCAAGATGCTCGCCAACGGCGAGCGGATCGAGCGCCGTCCGCTCCCGACCGTCCAGGCCCCGGTGGCGCAGGCGGCGATGCGCTAGCGGCGGCACGCCTCACTGAAATGACGACGGCGCGATCGCCCAGGGCGGTCGCGCCGTTATCGTCTCGGGGTGGTGCGCTACGGGCAGGTGGGCGCCACGTAGCTGGGCAGCTTGCCCGTGTACTTCACCACCACCACGTGCGGGCGAACCGCGGCCGAGCTCTGGACGGCGACCGAGGCGGCGCCGCCCGAGCCCGGGCCGGTGGCGAAGGCCGCCCAGCCGTCGCGGCGGAGCGTGGCGCTGGCGCTGGCGCTGGTGGCGAGCGGCGTGTACCTGACATGGGCGTCGCGGGCCTTGGGCGTCTGCACGCCGCCGGAGGTGCAATAGCCCATGTAGTGGTGCCATGGGACGTAGTCGCCGGCCGGAGGGACGCCAGGATAGTTGACGCCGAGGTAGTTGAAGGCCGGGTCGGCGAGCAGGTGGCCGGTCGAGGTGATGGTCCCCGCGCCCCCGTTCGGCTCCGAGGTGTCCTCGTTGGAGAACATCGCCGCGGTGGTGAAGCGCGCGAAGCCGACCTCCCACGGCAGCCCCGTGGCGCTCTCCACGTTGGCCTTGCCGGCCAGCCACTGGTTCTCGAGCGCCCTGGTCACGGTGGGCGTGGCGTGGTCGAGCAGGTACTGCATGTAGGCCTGCACGCCGGCGTAGTTGCCGTAGGGGTGGCCCTCCCAGCCGGTCATGCTGAAGGCCCGGTAGTAGGGCAGGCCGGAGACCGGGTCGAGCTCGCCCTGGTAGCTGCGCACGTTGGCGCGGCTGGTCGCCGCGTGGAGCCCGTAGCCGGCCACCGTCTCGGAGAGCATGGAGAGCCCCTCGTTGAGCCAGACCTCCTCGTCGACGCCGCAGGCCGCGCCACTGGGGCAGCGGGTGTTGTAGTTGACGTCGTGCTGGAGCTCGTGGGCCATGGTGTTCGGGTACTCGCCGTCCACGATCAGGTCGAGCACGGCGGCGTAATTCGACCCGGTGGGATCCCAGTTGGCGGTGAAGTTCCCCGGGTCGATGAGGTAGAGCATGTCGGCCCGGTTGCCCGCGGTGTTGCGCGGGCAGCTCGAGGAGGTGGCCAGCGGCAGCTCGATGTCGCCGGGCCAGAAGTAGCCGACCGGGAAGGCGTTGCTGGAGGTCTTCCCGAGGTTGCCGAAGAGGAAGATGACCAAACCGTTCCGGTCCACGTCGCTCTCCGGCCCGAAGTAGGTGTTGAGGGCCAGCAGGATCTTGGACTCGTAGGCGGCGCCGAGCGAGGTGAAGAAGTCGGGGCGAGAGAGCAGGGCCTTGTCGATGCCCGGCTTCACCTCGTCGGTGTAGTAGAAGGCGGCGTGTCCCTCGGGGGTCTGGTAGGCGAGCGTTGCGCTCCTCCAGAGCTGCGTGAAGCCGGTGCCGGAGTACCGCCCCTGGCAGAAGGAGCGGGTGGCCGGCAGCTGCGCGGCCGCGGTCGCCGCCAGCGGAGCGCCGGTCGGGCTCGCCGGCGGAGCGCGCTGCAGCCGGCCGTCGCGCAGCCGGGCGATGGTCTCCTCGCGCCAGGCGCTCACCAGCGCCTCGCCGGCCATCACGCCGGAGCGATCGATCGCTTCGCCGGCACCGGCGCCGGACGCCGAGCCGCCCGTTCCGGTGCCTGCCGCCATCGCCGCCAACGGCGCTAGCGGCGCCACCGAGAAGTTGGGATCGCCGGTGCCGGCGGTCGTGACCGTCACGGCGCTCCTGTCGATGCCGCCGGCGTTGACCACGAGCACCGCCAGCCGCTCTCCCACCGCCAGCGCGGGAAAGTCGATGGTCAGCGTGCTCCCCACGTAGTCGCCCGGGCCGAAGAGCTGCCACGCCGTGACGCCGTCGCCGCCGGTGCTTCCGGCGGTGAGCGTCACGCGGGCATAGGCGGCCTTGGGGACCGGCAGCGGTGACGGGAACGAGGTCTCGGAGCCGGTCAGGGCGTAGGCGCCGACCTCCGCCACGTAGACCTTGAGCGGGTCGAGCGCGGCGGTGACCTGTCCCGAGGTCGAGGTGGTGGTGCCGGAGCCGACCACCGCGCCGTTCAGGCCATCCCGGAGCGACCACCGGTAGACCGCGGCGCCGCTGACGGGCTGCCAGGTCACGCCGGCGCCGGTCGGGGTCCGGTCAACGTGCGCGGTGACGGCCGGCAGGCCGCCGTAGCCCACGCAGGAGGCCGTGACCGGCGTGCCGTCCACGGTCGCCTGGCCGGTCACGGTCGCCCCCGGGCTGAGGGAGGCCCCACGGAGCTCGGCGGAGCCGACCCAGCCCGGTCCGCTCAGCGTGAAGGTCCGCGGCGTCGGGTTCAGCTGCAGGGTCACGGTGATGGCGGGCGCGCCGGCGGCCGCCTTGGTCGTGGCGCGGCCGACGACGGTGAGGATCGGTTCGGGGCCGGAGCGGCTGACCGAGCAGGCCAGCTCCAGCGGGCCGGGGGGAACGGGAGGCGGGTTGCTCGTCCCGCCACAGGCGGCGAGGAGGGCGAGCGCGAGGATGGTCGCGGCAGGGCGGGACGAAGCGTATGGCATGGCCATTGGCTTAGCAGCCCTGTGCCCACGTCGCCAGCCGCGCGGCCACCTGGGCCGGCGTGAAGCCGTAGGCCTCGGCCAGCGCCTTCTCCGGGCCGGACGCGCCGAACCGGTCGATGCCGATCACCAGCCCGTCGCGGCCGGTGAGCTTCCACCACTCGCGCCCGACGGCGGCCTCGACCGCCGCGACCGGGAGGCCAGGCGGGATCACCTGGTCGCGCCAGGCCTGGTCCTGGGCCTCGAAGCACTGGAGGCAGGGCATCGAGACCAGCCGGCCGTGGAGCCCCTGCTTCGCCAGCAGCTCCAGCGCCGCCGCGGCGAGCGGCACCTCGCTGCCGGTGGCGATGACGGTGAAGCGCGCGCCGGCCGGCGAGGCCACCACGTAACCGCCCCGCGCCGCCTTGGCGGCGTCGAAGCCCCCGTCACGCACCACCGGCGCCAGCTTCTGCCGGGTGAGGACGAGCGCCGTCGGACCTTCACGCCGCGTCAGCGCGTGGGCCCAGCCGACCGCCACCTCCTCGCCGTCCACCGGCCGGACCACGTGCAGGTTGGGGATGCAGCGGAGCGCGGTGAGGTGCTCGATGGGCTGGTGGGTCGGCCCGTCCTCGCCGAGGAAGATCGAGTCGTGGGTCCAGACGTAGATGACCTGCAGCTTCGCCAGGGCCGCCAGCCGCACCGGCGGCCGCATGTAGTCGGCGAACTGGAGGAAGGTGGACACGAAGGGGATGTGGAGCCCGTCGTAGGCCAGGCCGTTGGCGATGGCCCCCATGGCGTGCTCGCGGATGCCGAAGTGGATGTTGCGCCCATCGCGCCGGCTGGGCGAGAAGGCGCCGGCCCCCTTGATCTCGGTGAGGTTCGACTCGGCGAGGTCGGCCGAGCCACCCACCAGCGAGGGGACGATGGGCGCCGCCCGGTTGAGGGCGGCCGCCGAGAGCTTGCGGGTGGCGTCGGCGCCGGGGCCGGCCTCCAGCAGCCGGTCCTGGATGCGTGCCGGCACCCAGCGGGTGACGTGGGTGTCGAGCAGCGCCGACTCGACCGGGTTGGCCTTGCGCCAGGCGTCGGCCTGCTCGGCCCAGGCCCGCTTCTGCACCTGCTTCTCCGCCACCACCTGGCCGAAGAAGGCGCGGACGTCGTCTGGGACGAGGAAACGCGGCTCCACCGGCCAGCCGAGCGCCTCCTTGGTGGCCTTCAGCTCGTCGTCGCCGAGCGGCGCGCCGTGGGCGGCGGAGGTGCCGGCCTTCTTCGGCGAGCCGTAGCCGATCACGGTCTTGACCCGGATGAGCGACGGGCGCGGATCGGCCTTGGCCGCTTCGATGGCCTGGTGGATGGCGGCATGGTCGCGACCCCCCACGGCCTGGACCTGCCAGCCGTAGGCCTCGAAGCGCTTGGTGACGTCCTCGCGAGAGAAGGTGATGCCGGTGTTCCCGTCGATGGTGATGCCGTTGTCGTCGTAGAGATAGACGAGCCGGCCGAGCTGGTGGTGGCCGGCGAAGCTGGCGGCCTCGGCGGACACGCCCTCCATCAGGTCACCGTCCGAGACGATGGCGTAGGTGAAGTGGCCGGCGACCGGGTTGCCCGCCCCCAGCTTGGCCGAGAGCATGGCCTGGCCGAGCGCGAAGCCGACGCCGTTGGCGAACCCCTGGCCGAGCGGTCCGCTGGTGATCTCGACGCCGGGCAGGTGGCCGAACTCCGGGTGGCCGGCGGTGCGCGAGCCGAGCTGGCGGAACCTCTTCAGGTCGTCGAGCGTGCAGTCGAAGCCGCAGAGATGGAGCAGCGAGTAGAGGAGCGCCGAGCCGTGGCCGGCCGAGAGCAGGAACCGGTCGCGCCCGAGCCAGCGCGGCTCGCCGGGGTCGAAGCGCAGGTGCCTGGTCCAGAGCACGAAGGCCATGTCGGCGGCGCCCATGGGCAGGCCCGGGTGGCCGCTGTTGGCCTGCTGGACGGCGTCCGCCGAGAGCATGCGGATGGTGTTGACCGCCTTCTGGACCAGCTCGGGACTCGCGTTGGGCACGGCGTTCTCCGGGAAGGCGGGTCGTGGCTCGGCCGCGCCAGGGTTGAGCGAGGCAGAGTCGCCAATCGGCGGGGGGAGATCAAGCGAAGTCGGCGGTCAGGAGCGCCGGCCGAACCGGGAGCGCCAGCCAGGGGGCGAGAACAGGCCGATCAGCAGCGCCCCGGCCAGGAAGCCGAGCAGCGGCGAGGCCAGGTAGAGCGCGACCGGCACGGCCAGTACGGCGACGCCCACGGGCACCGGCCACCGTGGCGGCAGGCTACGGAGCCACCGGATGGCGGGGGCCCCTTCACCGAACCCCTCCCCATCGAGCCGTCGCCGCTCCGAGTCCCCCACCTCGCGGGCCAGCGCCTCGGCGGCTTGCCGGCGCAGCGCCGCGGCCTCTACCGCTTCCCGCTCGAGCTCCGCTCGTCGCGCCGCGCCGGCCCCGGCCTCGGCGGCCGCCTCGGCCTGGCGGGCCGCCCAGAACCGCTGGTTGAACCGGCGCTGGGGCTCGGTGTCGAGGTCGGCGCCGCAGGTGGTGCAGAGGGCGGCGGTGCGGGCGTTGTCCGTCTCACAGGTGGCGCAGCGCAGGAAAGGCTGGACGTCGCCGCCGGGCCGATCGAGCTCGAGCGAGCGCTCCGGCGGGGCGCGGAAGCGCCCCAGCTCGCCGCCCGACACGGCCTCCTCGGCGCCGGCCGGGGCACCGGGCCCCGGCCCCTCCACGGCCTCGATGCGCGTCCCGGTCCCGCTCGGCGCCGGGGCCTGGTCCGGCCCGGCGGTGCGCGGCCGCTCCAGCCGGCGGAACCGGTCGTACTGCTGGTCGCTCACGGCGCCGCCTCGGCGGGTGGGGCCGAGGCGGGGCGGGTGCGGGTGGCGGCCCAGCCGCGCAGCCGCTCGATCTCCTCGCGCATGGTTACCGAGAGCGGCCTGGCCTCTGCGACCGCCCGCTCGAGGTGGCGCTGCTCCAGCTCGCGACCCTCGGCGAAGGCGTCGTGCAGCGCAGCCACCAGCAGCTGCTCCAGCTCGGAGCCGCTGAACCCGGAGGACTTCCGCGCCAGCCCGGCCAGGTCATAGCGGGCCGGGTCGCGCCGCCGGGCGGTGACGTGGATGCGCAGGATCTCCTGCCGCTCGGCGGCGGCCGGCAGGTCGATGAAGAAGATCTCGTCGAACCGTCCCTTGCGGAGCAGCTCGGGCGGCAACAGGTCGATCCGGTTGGCGGTGGCGACCACGAAGACCGGCGCGGTCTTCTCCTGGAGCCAGGTGAGCATGGTGCCGAAGACCCGTGCGGTGACGCCGCCGTCCACCGAGCCCGACGAGCCGACGCCGGAGAGCCCCTTCTCGATCTCGTCGATCCAGAGCACCACCGGCGCCACGCTCTCGGCCACGTGGATGGCGCGGCGCAGGTTCTCCTCCGAGGAGCCGATCAGGCCGGAGAAGATCCGCCCCATGTCGAGCCGCAGCAGCGGCATCCGCCAGGTGGCGGCGATGGCCTTGGCGGTGAGGCTCTTGCCGCACCCCTGCACGCCGAGCAGCAGCAGCCCCTTCGGCTCGGGCAGGCCGAAGCGGCGCGCCGCCTCGGAGAAGGCGTCGCCGCGCCGGGTGAGCCACCCCTTCAGGAGCTCCAGCCCGCCCACCCCGCCGAGCGAGAGGTCGGGGGCGAAGTACTCGAGCAGTCCGCTCTTGCGGATGACCTGCCGCTTCTCCTCCAGCACCAGCTTCACGTCCGCTCGCGAGAGCCGCCCGTCGCTGGCGATGGCCTTGGCGAAGGCGTTCTCCGCCTCCGAGAGCGTCAGGCCGAGGGCGGCGCGCACCAGCTGCTCGGCGTCCTCCACGGTCAGCTCGACCTTCGACTTGCCGTCCTGCCGGACCACCGTGACGATCTCCCGGAGCAGCGCCAGGAGATCCCGCGTGGTGGGTAGTGGCACGTCGAGGACCGTGATCTCCTTCTCCAGCTCGGGGGGGATGGTGAGGGAGGGGGAGAGGATGAGCACGGTGGTGTAGGTAGACTTGAGGGCGTGGGCCAGGTCGCGCAGGGCGCGGACCACGGTGGGATCGCCCAGGAAGGCGTGAAAGTCCTCCAGCACCACCAGCGACGGCTCGGTCAGCTTCTCGATGGCCTGCAGCGCGGCCACCGGCTCGCGCACCTCCTCGTCGGGCGGCCGCGTGCGCGCCCCGCCGAGCCGGCGGAAGCCCCGGGTCACCGACCAGCCGAGGAGGGCCTTGCCGTGGCGGGCCGCCAGCTCGCCGAGGAGGGCCTCGAGCCGCTGCTCCTCGGAGGTGACCAGCCAGACCAGCGGGTAGCGGGCCCGCACCAGCGTGTCGAGCTCCTGGACGAAGTCGGGCGGCGCGGTGGCGGTGGTGGCGGCGGCGGGAGCCGGGGCGGGAGGCGCGGCGAGTGGCGTGGGTCCGGTCACGGGGCCGAGCATAGCAGCGCCCGGGCGGACTCAGGTCTCGCCCGGACGGGCCATCCAGGCCAGCCGGCCACCGAGATCGACGGCGGCCACGGTCCCCGGAGGCACCTTGACGGGGCGGCCGGCGGCCAGGGCGATCGCCTCTCCCAGTTCTGGGTTGTGCCCGACGAGCGCGGCGCCGGCGCCCAGCTCCATCCCCAGCCGGAGGATCTCCCGGCCGGTCATGGCGCCGCTGGCCAGCTCCTCGTCCTCCTCGAGCGGCGCGCCGGTGATGGCGGCCAGCAGGTCGGCGGTCTGCCGGGCGCGCAGGAAGGGGCTGGTCTGGATGCGCTTCACCTGGAGCCGGCCGGCCAGGGAGGCCACCGTCTCGCGGAAGGCGTCGCGGCCTTCGGGTGTGAGCCCGCGGCTCGCGTCGCCGCCCGGTGCGGCACTCTCGGCCCGGGCGTGACGAATGAGGTAGAAGCTCCCCGCCATGGTCGCACCTCAGCGCAGCGCCATCCGCCCGTGGCGCTCGGCGAGGGCCCGCAGCCGGCGACGCGAGTCGAGGTCGGCGACGAGCCGCGTGAGCGTGGAGGAGATCCGGTAGGTCCAGTTCTGCTCGGTCACCGTGCCGGGCACGTTGACCCGCTCCCGGTGTCCGAAGAGGTCCTGGAACGGCAGGAGCAGGAGGTCCGACCCGGAGGCGTAGAGCAGCTCCAGCAGCGCGTCGCGGACCGAGTCGTCGAAGCGGGCCGGGGCTCGATCGCGGATCGCGTCCAGTCCGGGGAGGGCCAGCAGGGCGCGCCGGTCGACGTCACCGAGCGAGTCGTACCAGTCGGCCAGCGAGTCGGTGTCGTGGGTGCCGGTGGTGGCCACCGAGACCTCGGGCCAGGTGGCCGGATCGCGGAAGGGCTGGCCCGGCAGCTTCCAGTCGCGCTCCCAGCGCTGCACCCGGTAGCCGGGGATGGCGAGCCGGTCGAGCGAGAGCCGGATGAAGTCGGGGACCACGCCCAGGTCCTCGGCGACGACCCGTGCCCGCCTGGAGAAGATGGCCATCATCCGCTCGCCGTTGGCGACCTGCGCCGGCTCGTCGGCGGGGACGAAGGCGGGCGGCGAGCCGTCGTTGGGGAAGTAGTAGGTGCGGTAGAGGCCGACCACGTGATCGACGCGGTAGATGCCGTAGAGGTCGGCCATCCGCTCGGCGCGCGCCGTCATCCAGACCTGGCCGCCCGCCTCCATCTCGGCCCACCGGTAGACCGGCAGCCCCCAGTCCTGGCCGGTGGCGCTGAAGGCGTCGGGCGGCACGCCGACGCGGGCGTCGAGCCGGAAGTCCTGGCGCCGCGCCCAGACGTCGGCCGAGTCGGTGGCCACCATGAACGGGATGTCGCCGGCCAGCTCGACGCCGACCGCGTTGGCGCCGCGCCGGGCGGCGTGCCACTGGCGATCGCAGAGCCACTGCAGCCAGGTGCGGAAGAGCAACCGCTCGCTGAGCTGGGACCGCGCGTCGGCCAGGGCTCCCGGCTCGCGGTCGCGCAGCGGCAACGGCCACTCGATCCAGCTCCTGCCCCCCATGGCCTCGTCGTGGATCGAGACGAAGAGGGCGTAGTCGTCGATCCAGGCCGACTGCTCGCGGGCGAACCGCTCCAGCTCGCGGGCGCGCTGGGTCTTGAGCTGCCACTGCTGCTGCACGAAGGCCTGGAAGGCCAGCTCCAGCGCCCGGGTCTTCAAGCCCCGCACCTCGTTCCAGCGCACCGTGGGCGAGCCCCGCACCTCGCCGAGCAGCTTCCGGTCGGCCGGGGAGAGGGCGTCGTGACCGCCGGCGGCGGCGAAGTCCACCAGCGAGTCGACGGCGAGGTAGACCGGGTCGATGGCGAAGGCGGAGAGGGCGGCGTAGGGGGAGTTCTGGCCGCGGGCGGCCTCGGCCACCGGCAACACCTGCACCACCCGGATGCCGGCGCCCGAGGCCCAGCGGGCGAACGGCAGCAGGTCGGAGATCTCGCCGACGCCCCAGTCGGTCGCGGAGCGAAGGGAGAAGAGCGGGATGAGGACGCCGGCGGTGCGTGGCATGGTGGTGAGGTCGTCGGACGCTTGAGCGCCCTGGCCCCGTGGGATATCAGTCGCACGGCGCCGACGCCACTCCTGGCCGGGTCCAGACCCCATGATCTACCGCGGCCGCTTCGCCCCCAGCCCCACCGGCCCGCTCCACCTCGGGAACGCTCGCACCGCGTTGCTGGCCTGGCTGGCGGCCCGGGCCGCGCGGGGCACGCTGGTGATACGGGTCGAGGACCTGGACCGGCCGCGCGTGCGCCCCGGCGTCGAGGCGCGCCTCCTCGACGAGCTGCGCTGGCTCGGCCTGGGCTGGGACGAGGGGCCCGACCTGGGCGGGCCATGCGGTCCCTACCGGCAATCGGAGCTGGGATGGCGCCACCAGGCGGCGGTGCGGCGGCTGCGCGACGCCGGACTCGCCTATCCGTGCTTCTGCTCACGCGCCGAGATCGCCCAGGCGGCCCAGGCCCCTCACGGACCGGCCGACGACGGACCGCGCTACCCGGGCACCTGCCGCGACCTCGCGCCGGCGGAGGTGGCGCGCCGCGCGGCGGAGCGCACGCCGGCCTGGCGCTTCCGGGTGGAGCCGGGCCAGGTGGCCTTCGAGGACGCGGTCCACGGGACGTGCCGCTTCGACGTGGCGGCCACCACCGGCGACTTCGTGGTGATGCGGGCCGATGGCGTCGCCGCCTACCAGCTGGCGGTGGTGGTGGACGACGCCGCCATGGGGATCACCGAGGTGGTGCGCGGCGACGATCTGCTCCCCTCGACGGCGCGGCAGCTGCTGCTCCACGGCGCGCTCGGGCTGCCGGCGCCGCGCCACGCCCACGTGCCGCTGGTGGTGGGGGAGGACGGAGCGCGGCTGGCCAAGCGCCACGGGGCGCGGTCGCTCGGCGAGCTGCGCGAGGCGGGGGTGGCCCCCGAGGCGGTGATCGGGCTGCTGGCCGCGCTCTGCGGGCTGGCGCCCGGCGGGGCTCGCTGCACCGCGAGTGAACTGGTGGTCGGCTTCGCGTGGGAGCGGCTCCCCAGGGAGCCGGCGCGGCTCCCGGCCGGGGCGCTGGCGGCGCCGGCGCGCTAGGATTCCTTCATGCTCGCCTCCTGCCCGCTGCCGCTGCCGCAGAACGTGCTGCCGATCCGGATCGAGGCGGGGGAGAAGAAGTGGGGGAGTCATTGAGCCGACGCCGGCCGCGCCAGCCGTGGGAGTCGCCATGAGGTCGTTTCGCTGGACCCTAAACATGAACACCCCGGAGCGGGTCGGCTTCGTGAACATCACCTCGAAGGTGGAGGCGGTGCTGCGCCAGAGCGGGATCCGCGACGGGCTCTGCCTGGTGAACGCCATGCACATCACCGCATCGGTGTTCGTCAACGACGACGAACCCGGACTCCACCGTGACTTCGCGGCCTGGCTCGAGCGGCTGGCTCCAGTCGACGCCAGGCCGGCGTCCTACCAGCACAACGCCACCGGCGAGGACAACGGCGACGCCCACCTGAAGCGCCAGGTCATGGGGCGCGAGGTGGTGGTGGCGGTGACCGACGGGGAGCTCGACTTCGGTCCCTGGGAGCAGATCTTCTACGGTGAGTTCGACGGCCAGCGCACCAAGCGGGTGCTGGTGAAGATCATCGGGGAATAGGGAGGCCGACGGGCCTACCTCGCCTGCGTGAGCTGCCCCCGGAGCACGGCGTAGACGTCCAGCGCCAGCTTCCGCTCGCCGCGTGACAGGCTGTCGGTCTCCCGGCAGCCGGTCTCGTCGCACCGCTCGCGGTCGAGCTCCAGCGCCACCTGGCCATCGACCCGCGCCCGGAAGCGGAGCCGCCGCCCCCGCTCGATCGAGGTCCACTCCGTCCGCAGCGAGAGCGCGGCGTCGTCGTCGAGCCGCTCCTTGTCGAGCGGGAAACCCCCGCCCACGATCACCTGCTTCACCAGCTCGTAGACCGCCCGGTGGCGCGTCCCCTTGTAGCCGAGCGGCACGAGGTCGAGTTCGCCCTCCGTCAGGCTGGGGCCCGGCAGCGAGGGGTCGTCGGGCAGCCGCACCTGCGGCGCGGCGTCCGATGCGCCGCCCCACCCCGGCGCCGTCCCGCCCGGCGCGGTGCCTGACGTTGTGACTGGCGCCGTCCCGCCTGGTCCGGCACCCGGCGCCCCCGCCATCCCCACCCCGGCGCCGCCGGCCGGCGCCGCGTAGAGCTCCCCGGTCGCCGAGCGGACCGCCCCCACCAGCGCCTCGGCGCTGCCCACCGCCCGGGTCACCGAGGCCAGGTTGCGCGCCTGCTTCACGTCGAGCCGGCGCAGCTCCAGCACCCAGGTATCGCCCAGCCGGCCCAGCCGCCCGGCCACGATCTCGTCCACGCCCAGCACGCCGCCCAGGTCGGCGAGGCAGGCCGCGTCGGCGCCGCAGCCGAGCACCAGCCGGTCCTTCTGGTGCGTGAGCAGCGAGCGCACGTCCTCCGACGAGATGACCTGCGCGTCGGGCCGGGCCCGCCGCACCTCGGTCGGCACCAGCACGGTGGCCGACGCCGCCATCCCCTCGGGGAGGCCGGCGCCATCGAGCGCCAGCGTGGCGATCTTGAGCGGCGGCGCGGGCGGCGCGGCCAGCGCCGCGGCGAGCAGGAGGGAGAGCATGGGCTACTCGTCCTCGTCCTCGTCTTCGCTGGCGGCCACCGTCTTCTTGACGATCCTGGCGGCCATCTTGGCCACCAGCGGCTCGAAGACCTTGTTGGCCAGCTCGTCGTCGTACTGGACGCCGCCGCCGCCGCCGGCCACCTTGGCCGAGGTGTTGCCGGTCTCGTTCTCGTCCTTGAAGACGACGAGGATCTCGCCGGTCTCCACCTCTACGAGCCGGGCGTCGAGCCGGCCGGAGAAGTTGACGCTCTTGACGCCGACGCTGCCGGCCACCGAGCCGGCCAGCCCGCTGCCGGTCACCTTGCCGACCAGCGCCCCCACGCCCCAGCCGGAGCTGGCCTCGCTCACCTTGCAGGCGAAGCGGGTGATCTTGCCGGTGAGGACGTACTTGGCCCCCAGCAGCTTGCCCGCCTTCTGGATCGAGGACGGGTCGACCTCGTCCGACTTCTGGAAGTCCAGCTCGGAGCGGATCGCCTGCAGCCTGGCCCGCTCCACCAGCCGGAGCCTGCCATGGGCTCTCTCCATGATCTCGGTGGTGAAGAGCTCGCGCAGGGCGTCCGACATGGCCGAGGCGCTGTTGCCCCATCCGGAGCAGTGGGAGTAGGCGCCGTGCGCGGCGGGGAAGTCGAGGATGGCCAGGCGCGGCTTCTTGGCCTTGGACGCCTTGGTCGGCGCCGCCGTGGCGAGGCCCGGCACGAGGACGAGGAGCAGGACGGCGCGGGGCAGCAGTCTCGAGATCGACATGGAACCTCCGGGAGCGGTGCGGCGGTGATGCCTGCCAAGGGGGATCGAGCGCGCACTCTAGCTCACACCGATCTCCGGCAACCATCCCCGGAGTCGCGGACACGGCCTGGTGCGGGCAGGTGCCGCCCGGCCGGCCCGCCCATGCCGCGACGCGTTGCCCCGGCCGGGTCCAGGCCCGCCGGCTACGACCGCTCGCCCACCACGCCGGCGGCGCGCAGCGCCCCCACCTCGCCCTCGGAGTAGCCGGCCTCGCGCAGCACCGCGTCGGTGTCGGCGCCGAGCCGTGGCGCGGGCCGCAGCGGGGCCCGGACCCCGGCCAGCCGCACCGGGGTCGCCAGCGACGGCATCGCCTTGCCTTCCCACGGCGTCTCCACCGTGAGGAATAGGCCGCGCGCCCGCAGCTGCGGGTCGGCCCGGGGCTCGTCGCCGGTGAGCACCGGCGCCAGGCAGCAGTCGTGCTCGTGGCCGAGCCTGGTCCACTCGTCGCGCGTCCGGGTGGCGAATAGGGCGACCAGCTCCTCGACCGGCCCGCGCCCGTCGCCGTCGAGCTGGCGCTCGGCCAGCTCGGGGACTCCGGCGGCGGCGCAGAAGCGGGCGAAGAACCGGGGCTCGAGCGCGCCCAGCGCCACGTGGCGGCCGTCCGAGGTCCGGTAGACCCGGTAGAACGCGGCGCCGCCGTTGAGCAGCTCCCGCTCGCGCGCCAGCGGCGAGCCGCGGGCGTCGGCCATCGCCTGCGGCATGGCCAGCATGGCCGCGGCGCCGTCGGCCATGGCGATGTCGACGTGCGCTCCGCGCCCGGTCACGCCCCGGCGCAGCAGCGCCGCCAGGATGCCGGCCACCGCGGGCCAGGCGCCGCCGCAGAGGTCGGCCACCTGCACGCCGAGCGGGAGGGGCCGCTCCGCCGGGCCGTTCACGCCCAGCACCCCGGCGATGGCGCAGTAGTCGAGGTCATGGCCGGCCACCTCGCGGTAGGGACCGTCCTGGCCGTAGCCGCTGATGGAGCAGAGGACCAGCCGCGGGTTGGCCTGGCGCAGCGCCTCCCAGCCGACGCCGAGCCGATCGAGCACGCCGGGGCGGAACGACTCCAGCACCACGTCGGCGCCGGCGGCCAGCCGCTTCATCACCTCGGGGCCGCGCGGCGCCTTCAGGTCGAGCGCGAGGCTCCGCTTGTTCCGGTTGAGGGCGTGGAAGGCCCCCGACTGCTGGCCGGCCAGCGGCGGCATCCAGCGCAGGTAGTCGCCGCCGCCCCGGTCCTCCACCTTGACGACGTCGGCGCCCAGGTCGGCCAGCACCAGCGAGGCGTAGGGGCCCGGGAGGAGCCGGGAGAGGTCGAGCACCCGCACGCCGGCCAGCGGCGGCGTGCCGTCCTCGCCGGCCCCGCCGCCTGGCACCGCCGCGCCGGTCGCCGGCCCCGCCACGCTCACGCCCCCCATCTCGGCAGCCGGTCCACGAACTCCACGCGGGTCACGCCCACCTGCAGCAGCAGCGCGGTGAGCGCCTGCTCGGCGGCGGCGCGCGCCTTCCCCTGCAGCCGGCGATCGGCCTGGACCTCGCGCTCGAAGGCCACCTTGGCCAGCTCCAGCAGCTTGGCGGTCTCGGTCGAGTCGAGGTTGGAGCCGATCACCTCGGTCTCGCCGGGGCGCAGCTCGACGAGGGTGACGAGCGGCGGCAGCACCAGCGCCACCTCGCGACCGTGGACCTCCACCTGCTCCGGCCCGAGCCGGGTGACGTCGAGCCCGATGTGCGCGACGGCGAAGACGATCGCCTTCCCGCGCGGCCGGGCCAGCGTGTGGCGGACCCAGCCGGCCAGGTCGCCCCAGACCGAGTCGGCCGGCTCGGGCTCGGGCGCGAAGGTGACCTTCTTGTAGAGCCGCACCTCCAGCGTCTCCAGCCGGGCCACCTGCCGGAGCTTCTCGACCACCGCGGGCGGGTCGGGCGGAGGCGGCGGGTGCGGCGAGAGCAGTCGCCAGGCCAGGAACAGCCCGAGGCCGAGACCGAAACCGACCACGACGAGCGAGAGCAGGCGGCGCATGGTGAGACTCTACGCCGTCACCGCCCGTGGATGAAGCTGCCGGCCTGGCGTGGCGACCTCCTTCGCCGGGTGGCTGGCGAGCCGGGCGCTCCACCACTGGCGGCAGCTGGCCGGCCGACCGGGCCTCGCCGGCGGCAGCTCAGGTCCCGAGGTAGCGCCCCGGGCGGTGGTTGACCGCCAGCACCATGTTGAGCGCCACCGAGCCGATCACCGAGAGCACGATGGTGGCCAGCGGCACCACGAAGAGCGAGGCCACCACCACCAGGGCGTCCACCACCAGCTGGAAGAGGCCGGCGCGGAGGCCGCGCCGCTCCTGCAGCCAGATGGCCAGCACGTTCAAGCCCCCGAGGCAGGCCTGGTGGCGGAAGAGGATGAGCAGGCCGACGCCGATGCTGGAGCCGCCCATCACCGCGGCGTAGAGCGGCTCGACGCGGCTGAAGGCGAGCACCAGGTGGAGCCGGTCGGCCCCGAGGGAGACCGCGCCGATGGCGGCGAAGGTCTTGAGGGTGAAGGCCCAGCCCATCTGGCGGACCGCCAGCCAGAAGAAGGGCAGGTTGAGGGCCACGAAGAGCTGGCCGAAGGTGAACGGCGTGAGCCGGGTCAGCAGGAGCGCCAGCCCGGCCGTCCCGCCCGAGAGCAGGTGGGCCTGCGAGAGCAGCCCGAAGCCGAGCGAGATGAAGAGCGAGGCGGTGAAGAGCGCCTGCGCGTCCTCGAGCCAGGAGTGGCGGGCGGCTCCAGGGACCGGCGCGGCCGGGGTGGAGTCGCTCGCCGGGAGCGGTGCGGGTGCGCTCAAGGCGCCTCGCTCGCCGCCGCCAGCAGGGCGTCGTTCTCGGCGACGGTGCCGACCGAGATCCGGATGCACCCCTCCAGCCCGGCGTAGTGGTCCTGCCGGCGCACCAGCAGGCCGCGCGAGAGCAGGTGCTGGTAGGCGGCCCGGGCGTCGGGGGTCCGGACCAGCAGGTAGTTGGCGGCCGACGGGTGGACGGTCCAGCGCGGCTGGGCGGCCGCCAGCCCGGCGGCGAGCCGGGCCCGCTCGGAGCGGATCCGCTCCACCAGGGCGGCTACGTAGCCGGGCCGCTCCAGCGCGGCCTGGACGATGACGCCGGTGTGGGCCGGGATGCAGAAGGGCGGGAGCAGCGCCTGGACCACCGCCGCCACCCGCGGTGAGCCGAGCAGGTAGCCGGTGCGGATGCCGCCCAGCGACCAGGCCTTGGAGAAGGTGCGGAGGACGGCGACGCTGGGGTTCTCCCGGGCCAGCGGGCGGGCGTCGGTGCCGGCGAAGGCGTGGTAGGCCTCGTCGATCACCAGCAGCCAGCCGGTGGCGCGGGCCCGCTCGGCCAGCCTGGCCACGTCACCCGGGGTGAACAGGGCGCCGGTGGGGGCGTGGGGGACGGGCAGGAAGAGGACCCCCGGCGGGCCGTCGAGCGCCGCCAGCAGCGCCTGCAGCGGCAGGTTGAAGCCGGGGCCGAGCGGGACGGCGCGGTAGGGCGTGGCGGCGGCCACCGCGGCCCCCCTGTAGTAAGGGAAGGCCGGGGCGGTGTCGAGCACCTGGCGGGCGGCCTGGGCCAGCGCCAGGATGAGGAAGTTGGAGCCCGGGGCGACTACCACGCCAGCCTCGGGCCAGGCCTCGTGGCGGGCCAGCGCGGCGCGGACCTCGCCGGCGTGCAGCTCCGGGTAGCGGTTCCACGGGAGCGCGGCCAGCCGGTCGAGCACCAGCCGCTTCAGCTCGGGCGGCAGGTCCTCGGGGCTCTCGTTCTGGTCGAGCTTGGTGCGAGCGTCGGCCTTCGCGTACGGGTAGTCGGGCAGGTCGGCGAGGTGCGGCTTGAAGGCGTCCACGGGCCCGGCAGGGTAGCAGGGAGCCGCCCGTCGGGCCAACCCGGCCCCTCGTCGGGGAATCCCGACGCCGCCTCGGCCAACCGGCCGGAATCAGGCCCGACCCCGGTTGGCAAGGTAGCTGCAATTGGCAGTCCCCGGGTGGCCGAACGAACGGCACCGAACTCGAACTGGAGACAGACCATGACCGTCAACACTCCCAAGGCCCAGAACAAGATCTTCGCGCTCGTCGGCGCCGGCATCGGCCTGGCCCTCTTCCTCGCCATCGCCCTGCTCCCCGCCATCCTCTACGGCGGCTACGCCGGGCTGCTGCTGGCCGGCGGCATCGTCGGCACGCCGGTCCAGCCCACCTTCCTGGTGAAGGGGCTCATCATCTTCGGCATGGTGCTCGGCGTCACCGGTATCGCCTCGCTCTTCGCCGTCCTCGGCGCCGTGGTCGGCGCGGCCGTCGGCGCGCTGACCGGCAAGGTCGCCCCGGCCAGGAAGGCGGTCGCCGACCACGCCTAGCGGCTCGAGTCCGGCTCAAGTCGGACACCCAGAGCCCCGGGGCATCACGGCTCCGGGGCTTCGTGCTGTCAGGAGACCGGGTTGGCCGGGGTCAGTGGAACTGGCCCAGCGCGCCGTCGATGGTGAGGCGCAGGCAGCTCACGGCGGTGTCGAGGGTGCGCTCGCGTCCTTCCGGGGTGGGCGCGAGGTCGGGGGCGACCTCCATGACGTCGCCGCCAGCCAGCTCGAACTCGCGGCCGAGCCTCCGGATCAGCTCGAGCACGAACTGGAGCGAGAGGCCGTCCGGCTCCGGGGTCCCGGTACCCGGGGCGAAGGCCGGGTCGAGCCCGTCCACGTCGTTGGAGAGGTAGACCGAGGTCACCCCCGCGGCGCGGCAGAGCGCCACGACACGCTCCAGCGCCGCGGCCGGGTCGCGCCGCACCTCGTCCGCCCAGACCTGGCGCACCCCCAGCGTTGACTCCCAGTGACCGCGGTCGTGGCGGCTGGCGCGAATCCCCACCTGCACCAGCCGTCCGCCGCGCCCGAGCAGCTCGTTGGCGTGGAAGGACCAGGTGCCGAAGCAGATCCGGACCCCGAGCCGCTCCGGCAGCAGGTCGGTGTGGGCGTCGAGCTGGAGCAGGCCCAGCCCGGGCCGCGCCGCCGCCAGGGCCGCCACCGCCGGCCACGCCGCCGAGTGGTCGCCGCCCAGGGTGAACAGCCTGACCCCCGGGTTGTCCGCCAGCACCCGCCGGAAGACCCGCTCGGCGATGGAGAGCGGCGAGACCGGCAGCTCGCCGGCACCGGCCACCCCGGGGTAGAGCG
Organism: Myxococcales bacterium; assembly: GCA_021806645.1. Taxonomy (GTDB): domain Bacteria; phylum Myxococcota; class Myxococcia; order Myxococcales; family Anaeromyxobacteraceae; genus JADKCZ01. The sequence continues at coordinate 293,504 of JAJZQX010000002.1, forward strand.
CCTGGCGCGAAGCGCCCAGCTGGGCCGACGAGAGCATCTCGTCGTGGAGCAGCTGGGGGACGGTGAAGACGTCGCCGAGGTCCACCAGCCCGGCGGCACGCGACCGCTCGAACCAGCCCGGGTCCCGCTCCAGCAGGTGAGCCCGGATGGCGGCGGGCGCGAGGTTGGCGCCGCGCCGGAAGCCGGCGCCGACGTCGCAGGGGATGCCGAGCAGGACGGCGCGAGCGGTGGCGGCCCGCCCGAGCTGGCCGCGCCACCGCGCTCCGACCTCGGCGTCGGACGCGGCCCCGGCCAGGCGCCGGACCAGCGCGGCCTGCGCCTCGCGCCCGGTCGAGACCAGGTGGATCCCGCCGCCGGCGGGGCGGAGCAGCGCCGCGAGCTCGTCCACCAGTGTCACGGGAGGCCTCTCATGGCGCCCACGCTCAGCGCCCCTCGACATGCCGGACGGCGTCGGCCGCCTCGGCCGAGCCGCAGGCCGGCCTGGAGCCGATGATGATGCTGCCCAGCCGGCGCGTGTCGCGGGCCTCCGCCAGGTGGCGAAGCCGCCCAAGCGCCCTCCGGTCGCGCAGCTCGCCCAGCCCCCTCGACGCCGCCTTGCGCACGTCGCAGTCGGGATCGCCGAGCAGGGCGAGGTACCCGGCGCCGACGTCCACCTTCGCGCCCCGGCCGATCTCCCGCGCCACGCCCAGCGCCCGCAACTTCACCCACGGTGACGAGCGGGGCGGGACCGCGGCCAGGGCGGGCCCGGCGGCGGGGCCGGCGCGGACCAGGAGGTGGGCGGAGCGGTCGGCCACGGTCTTCCCGCGGCCGAGGTCGGCCACCAGGTGATCCAGCGTGGCCCGGCCGAGCGGGGCCAGGGCCAGCGCGGTGGTCCATTCGTCGAGCGCGTGGAGGTGGTCGCCCTCGTCGTGCCAGGCGTGGCCGAGCTGCTCGTGGAGGGCCGGCTCGTCGGCGCGCGACCGGAGCAGCGGGGAGAGGATGGCCCGGGCCCTGGCCGGGTGGCCGGCCAGGAGCGCCCGCTCCGCCGCTTCGACCGGCATGCGAAGGGCGGCCGCCCGCTCCTCGGCGGCCGCGGCGGCCAGCCGGGCCCGCTCGACCGCGGCCAGCGCGGTGGCCTGCGCCGTCGCCTCCCGTTGACGGTCCAGCGCCACCCGGCGGGCCCGTGCGGCGGCCATGGCTCCGCCCATGGCCACGGCCACCAGCAGCAGCCCGAGGCCGATGGCGACGCGGGGATGGCGGCGCAGCCGGGCCTCGAACTCCCGGGTTAGCGGGTGGCTGACCCTGGCGGCGGCGCGCCCGCCATCCGCCGGGTAGGGGGCGCCGAGCTGGGCGGTGGGGCCCGACTCCAGCCCCGGCGACGACGTCGGGAGGACGGTTTCCAGGGAGGTGTAGATGACCGCCGGCGGGGGCGTGGCCACCGGCAAGAGGCCGAGACCGTGATCGAGCACGGCGCCGAGGTCGGCCTTGAACTCGGCGGCGGACTGGTGACGCGCCGCCGGATCCTTCTGGCAGGCGCGGGCGATGGCCGCCAGCAGCAGCGGGTAGGCGGCCAGGTCGGCGCGGGCCTCGGCCAGGGGCGGGACCGGCTGGGTCGCCTGCATCATCAGCAGGCCGCGCGCGTCATCGGCCTTGAACGGTTGGCGGCCGGCCAGCATCCGCCAGCCGATCAGCCCGACCGTGTAGAGGTCGGCGCGGGCGTCGATGGGCGAGCCGGTGGCCTGCTCCGGCGAGAGGTACTCCGGCGTGCCCACCACCATCCCCGACTGCGTGGCGCTCCCCGATCCGGGTTCGGCCATCTTGGCGATGCCGAAGTCGAGGATCTTGACCAGCTCGCCGCCGGGCCCGCGCGCCAGGAAGACGTTCTCCGGCTTGAGGTCGCGATGGACCACGCCCTTGCCGTGCGCGGCCTCCAGCCCGTCGCAGAGCTGCCAGAGGATCTGGACCGCCTCGTCGGGCGGCAGGAACCCCTCACGGCGAAGCCGGTCGAAGAGGCTCTCGCCGTCGAGCAGCTCCATGGCGAGGTAGAGCAGCCCCTCGGGCGAACGCCGGAAGTCGGTGACGCGGACGATGTGCCGGTGCTCCAGCGAGGCGGCGATCTGCGACTCGCGCCGGAAGCGCTCCTGCAGCTCGGCCGAGGCGGTCAGCTCAGGCCGCAGCACCTTGAGCGCCACGTCCTTGCGCAGCGAGAGGTGGTGAGCGCGGAAGACGGCGCCCATCCCGCCGGAGGCCAGGTGGCGATCGATCCGGTACTGGCCGTCGAGGGTCGTGCCGACCAGCGAGGCCGGATCGAAGTCGAGGTGCTGGACGGGCTGCGACACGAGCGGGGATTCTAGCCCGGTCTCTCGCGGCGAAGGGAAGCCAGGAGGCCAGGGTGCTAGTCGACCGGCCGCTTGCCGTGCCGTGCCGTCACCACGGTGTGGATGCCGCCGCGGACGGCGAAGTCGCCCACCACCTCGATCCAGCGCGGGGCGATGGCCTTCACCAGGTCGTCGCAGATCCGGTTGGTGACCGCCTCGTGGAACGTCCCCTCGTCCCGGAAGGACCAGAGGTAGAGCTTGAGGCTCTTCAGCTCGACGCAGGTCCTGCTGGGGACGTAGCGGAGCCGGATGGTGCCGAAGTCGGGCTGGCCGGTCTTCGGGCAGACGCAGGTGAACTCCGGGCAGACCATCGCGATCTCGTAGGCGCGGCCCGGCTTCGGGTTGGGGAAGGTGTCGAGGGTGCGGGACGGCTTGCTCGGCATGCGGTGATCCTCGTGGGCTCGCCGCACGCTGGCCGGTGCGGCGCGTGACGTTTACCCCAGGCGGCCCTCTACTGCTTCTCGACCAGGACGCGGCCGTCCTTGGTGTGGACGCGGTACCTGTTGCCGTCCTTGCAGGTGGCGACGTAGTCGTTGTCGCCCCTGCGGTCGGCCTTCGTGACCTCACCGCAGGGCAGGCCGTGCAACGCGATGACGTCCGTGAGGTCCTTGAGTACCACGGTGTCGGCGGCGGCGACGACGGACGGCGGCGAGAGCAGCGCCGCAACGGCGATGAGCGCGGGAATTCGGGCGTGCATGGGAGTCTCCTAGATCAAGCTGAACTTGTTCTTGTCGGCCAGCACGCTCCAGATGACCTCGCGCGACCTGGCGATGTCGTCGGAGAGCACGGGATCGTCCTTCTGTATCAGCGACTGCACCTTCATGAGGAGGAGCTCGTAGTTCGGCCGCAGGTCGGTGAGCGTCGGTGGCTGCCGGCCCTCGTGATAGGCGCGGAACTTGGCGAGCAGGTCGTCCACCTGGTTCTTGAGCGCGAGCTTGGTGAATATGCCGATGGCCTTGGTGGCCTTGAGCCGCTGCTCGAGCCCCTTGAGGTCGAGGCGCGGGGCCGCGGCGGTCTGGGCGACGGGCGCGGCAGGCGCGGCAGGTGCGGCGGGTACGGCGGGTACGGCGTGAGCGGCGGGTGCGGTGGGGGCCGCGTGGGCCACGGGTGCGGCGGGCGCGACGTGGGCGACGTGGGCGGCTGGCGCGGGGGTGGCGGGCACCCGGGGCGCCGGCTTGGTGCCGGCCGGTGCCTTGACAGGACCGGCCACGGCCGGCGGAGCGTCGGCCGGAGGCTTCGTCATGCTGGCGCAGCCGGCAGCCAGCGCCAGGAACAGGATGGCGAGGGTTCGCATGGTGGATCCACAATACCGCCGGCGACGGCTTCGGCATAACTTCGGTCGCGCTACAACCTCAGCTCGAGGAGCTTGGAGCCGGGGAACGGGGTCGGGCGGTCGTCCGGGATCGGGGTGAAGCCGACGCCGCGGAAGAGCGTCTCCGCCCGCGTCATGACGGAGAGCGTCTCCAGCCGGACCGCACGGTATCCGGCCGCGCGCGCCCACGCGACGAGCGCCTCGGTGATCAGCTTGCCGACCCCCAGCTTCCGGAACGGACGGCGGACCCAGAGGCGTCGCAGCTCGACGACCCCGGGCCGGACTGGCCGGAGCGCGCCGCAGCCGGCCAGCTGGTCGCCGTCGCGCGCGACCACCAGCCGGCCTGACGGAGCCAGGTACGGCTCCGGCAGCGCGTCGAGTTCCCGCTGGAACTGGCCGCCGAACCAGAGGTCCACGCCGACCGCCTTCTTGTACTCGCCGAACAGGACGCGGACCGCTTCCATCTCGGCGGGCGCAGCAACCTCGACGATCTCGACCATGGACGAAGCGTACCGCGCCACGCGCCCACCGCGCAGCCATACCGTCCCGCGGGAATCGACGCGTTGCGTTGCCGCTATCGGGCCAGTGGGCGGGGTGGAGGACTACCCGCGCTGACGCGTGGTCACCCCAGGTCGGCGGCTGCGGAAAGCTTCGACAAGTGCCGGAGCACCACGTCTTCCATCGCCGCGATCTCCGTCTCCGTGAGCATGCTGAACTTCGAGCGCTTCGCGTTCGAGAGCCGCCCTCCGTTGCTGACCGCAACGCGCACGAACAGACGCAGGAGCCGATCGGGGAGCTCAACGACCCTGCGGATCTCCTCGTGCACCTTCTGGAACTCGACCACGAAGTCGAGCTCGTTTCGGAAGTCGGTTTCGATCGTGTCGGCGATCCATCGGTAGAGGTCTTCGGTCATCCGGGTCAAGTCGGGGAAGCGGTACAGAGACGAAGTGTCGTCTCCAATCGCGACGCGCCCTTCCTCGTCCATCTCGTAGTCGACCAGCGACATCACCGACCGGGAGAAGGACTCGAGGCAGTCGTCGTATTCGCGCGTCCTACGTACGATCACCGCCGACACGGGGAAGATCAGCTCGGCGGGAGTGAACCCACGCCGTGAGAGCACGTGGTGGATCAGCAGGCGGTGCATGCGCCCATTCCCGTCGAGGAAAGGGTGAAGGAACACGAACCCGAAGGAGAGCACCGCAGCATGAACTACCGGGTCGATGCCCGCGCCCGACAGCCTGGCGGCGGTAGCCAGCCACCCGAGCATCAGGGTCCGGATCTCCTGAGGCCGAGGTGGAAGGTAGTGGACCCTCTCCTTGAGCCCCATGGTCTGGCCGACATAGTTCTGCTCTGTTCGAAATGCGCCCTCCGCAAAACGTGGATCGACCGTTTCATTCTGGATTCGGACCAGCTCCTGCTCGTTGAGCACCGAAATTCTCGGCGCCTCTCGCAGCAACGCCATGTACCGCTCCGCCCGCTTGTCGTCGGGGCGCTCGTTTTCGATCTCGAACGACGACCTCGTTTCACGCGTGTACAGGTAGTTCACCGCCCGTCGGATGGCCCCTTCGTCGTAGTTCTTCACGAGCCGCGAGGCCGCGGCAGCGAGCCGACTGTCTTCGCGCTCCTTCAGCGTCGGAGTTCGACGCACGATCGGACAGAAATCGCGGACCCCGAGAAGGTTGTCGACCAGGCGCTGCCGCTTGAACCGTTCGGTTCCCTCGATCACCACGTATTCGTCCGGATCGAGCAACGGCTGGTAGTTGCCGACGGACATGTCCGGGACCGGCAACCGGCGACCCGTGAGCCACTCGTACAGACACCAGAGTCGCCGCGCAAACACCCCCGTCGGAGTCGTCTTCACGAGTTGCGCGAGTTCTCCCTCGAGTCCGGGGCCGCGCGCAGCGAAGTAGGCTCGGAGCACCTCGATGTTCATGCCCTCGTGCTTGATCGCGAACTCCAGATGAGCGGTGTCCGCCTGGCCCGGATCGTACGAGGGGGGATACACCGTCCGCTCCTGGCCGGCCTCTTGAATGACCCGCTTCGCACCTGGCGCGACGAAGGAGAGCCGAAAGGGTGGTAGGACGCTCAGCTTCCGGTCGAGAATGAGCCGGGCGTACCCGATGGGCTGTGTGCCACCTGGGACGGTAAGTAGAGCTGGTCTCATCGCTGGGTTGTTACTGGCGTCCTGCGTTCATTACGAAATGGCACTCGTCTGACATGGTCGTTACATACCAGCACGCCAGCTCCGGTCCAGTCGATTACATTGCAGCTGGATCAAGTACCACAGCCGTCACATCCGCATTTAGTACTTACAGATAGGTTGCATTTCATAACCGTAGCGGTTATATTATGGTGCATGAGAGCGATCATCCCCATCACCTTCCGGCTGCCTGTCGATCTGAAGTCGGCTGTAGATCGTGCCGCTGCCGCGCGTCGCCTCTCTCTGAATTCCTTCGTCGAGGTCGCCTTGAGGAACGAGACCGCGAGTGCCTGCGACACCTGCGGACAGCCAGCCAGGCACATCCCGAGGGGTTGCACTCCGGAGTTCTCCGCGTTCACTGCGTCTCAGCGGAGTGGATCGGTCTACGTGCGTCTCGAACGTCGTGCTGCGCCGGTCGTCTACAAGGGCCGACTCCCGCGCATCCACGGGAGACATCTCCATCTGGATGCCGAATCGCCCACACACAGTCCTGGCGAAAACGTCATTCTGCTCGACGAAGTCGTTGACTGGGAACCCGCGGTCCAGGGCACTAGCACCGAGGACTGGGACCGAACTCACCCGGGAATCGCCGTCGATCGTTGGGGGCTGGAGTAGGGAACTCCCAGTACGGCTCGGCGTGCCGACTGAAAGTGTGCCCGAAGTTGCTGAGCCCCGGTGTCGTTGGATCTACCAACGACGCGCTGCCCCACGCACCCAGCACTCGAGCGGCGCCCCCAGCCGGCCGAGCTGCTCGCTCGAGACCAGCTCGAAGCCGTCCGGCATGGGGGCGCCGAGGCCGCAGTGGACGGCGACGCGGGTGCCGGGCGGCAGCGTCGCCAGCCGGGCGGCCAGAGCGGTGGCGGCGGTGAGCTTGTCGGGAGCCGGCAGGGCCGGGTCGAGCCACTCGTCCGGCTCGGCCTCGCCCTCGGCGAACGGGTTGCAGACGTAGAAGGCGCCGTAGCGGTCGAGCGGCGCGGTGAGGACGTCGGCCACGACGAAGCGGGCGGTGGCGAACCCGAGCCTGCGGGCCGCGTCGCGGGCCAGCCGGACCAGCCCCTGGCGCGCCTCCAGGCCGGTGAAGGTGGCGGCCGTGATCGCCGCCCCGACCAGGCAGAACTTGCCGGCTCCGGCGCCCAGGTCGGCCACCTCGGTCGCCCCGCCCCCGGTCAACCAGCGGGCGGCCCGGGCCGCCACCGCCACCGGCGTGAAGTGGAGCGCCGCCAGCGGCGCCAGCCGCTCGCCGAAGAGCCGGTCGAAGCGGGCGTCGGTGGGGAGCCGGCCGGCCGCCAGCTGCCCGGCCAGCGCCGCCTCCCAGCCCGGCTCGTCGCGGTCTCGCGCCACCCGTCCCGCTCTCGCCCGGTCAGGGCCTGCGCTGGATCAGCTCGATCTTGTAGCCGTCCGGGTCCTGCACGAAGGCGATGACGGTGGTGCCGTGCTTCATTGGCCCGGCCTCGCGGGTGACCACGCCGCCACGCCGCTTGATCTCGCTGCAGGCGGCCGCCGCGTCGGGCACCTCCAGCGCCACGTGGCCGAAGCCGGCGCCGAGGTCGTAGCGGTCGGTGCCCCAGTTGAAGGTGAGCTCGATGGCCGCCTGCTCCGACTCCGGGCCGTAGCCGACGAACGCCAGCGTGAACCTGCCGTCGGGGTAGTCGTGGCGGCGCAGCAGCGTCATGCCCAGCACCTCGGTGTAGAAGCGGATCGAGCGCTCCAGGTCGCCGACGCGGAGCATGGTGTGGAGGATGCGCATGCCGCTTCCTTAGCGCTTCCTCACCTCGGCGGCGAGGGCCGCCGCCAGCCCACCCCGCCGCGCCACCCGGACGCCGTCCAGGCCGAGCCAGGTGGCCTGCTGCCCGAGCTCGGCGGACAGCGGACCGGCCACCTCGCCGGCCCGGTGACCCGGCTCGAGGTGGGCGGCCAGCACCAGGAGCCGCCGCGCCTCCCGGTCGGCGCGCAGGTCGAGCCGCGCCACCAGCCGGTCGCCGAGGAGGAAGGGGAGGACGTAGTAGCCCCAGCGCCGCTTCGACGCCGGCGTGTAGATCTCGAGCCGGTGGTCCAGGCCGAAGAGGCGCAAGGCCCGCGGCCGGAACCAGACCACCGGGTCGAACGGCGAGAGGAGCGCGGCCGCCTCGAGCCGGCGGGGGAGGGTGGCCTCGGCGTGCAGCAGGGCCGGCTCGCGCCAGCCCTCGACGCGAACCTCGCGGAGCGTCCCGGCCTCGCACAGCTCGGCCAGCCGCGGCCGGGCCTCGGCGGTGCCCATGCGGAAGTAGTCGGCCAGGTCGCGGACGGTGCCGACGCCATGGGCACGGGCGGCGATGGCGAGCAGCGCGCGGCGCGCCTCGTCGGGCGCCACCCGGCGGTCCAGGTGCTCGGCCGCGATCACCCGCTCCGCCAGGTCGTACTCGCGCGCCATGCTGCGCCGGCGCCCCGCCACCGCCAGCAGGCCGCGGCCGAAGAAGGACTCCAGGGTGGCGCGCGGGACGGTCCCGAACCAGGTCTCGGGGAGCTTGCGTTCGGAGCCGGTGGGGTGCCGCAGGTCCTCGGCCGAGAGCGGCCCGCGCCGGCGCACCTCGGCCAGCACCTCCTCGGCGTACCCGGGATGGCGGGCCAGCACCTGCTCGAAGCCGTGAGGGCGGAGCCGGTGCGTCTCCATGCGGTGGCGCAGCAGCGGCCAGGTCTCCACCGGCACGATGGAGGCCTCGTGGGCCCAGCGCTCGGTGAGGGCGCGGCGCCGGTAGGTGAGGTGGTCGAGCAGGGTCCGGTCGTACGGGCCGAGCCGGGAGAAGAGCGGCTGGTAGTGGGCCGGGACCAGCACCCCCACCGAGTCGAACTGGAGGAGGCCGAGCCGGCGCACCGTCGCCAGCAGGTGGCGGGCGGTGGGCCGGGCCGGCCGGGGCCGGTCGAACCCCTGCGCGGCCAGCGCCAGGCGGCGGGCCTGGTCGAGCGAGAGGTCGGCGCGGGTCACGAGCCGGCCCGGTGGCCGGCCGCGCTCACTTCAGCACCTGGTCGATGGTGACGAGGTCCACCAGCCCGTCGCAGTTGTAGAGCGCCGGGATCACCTTCTCCGGCCGGTGGCGGCGGCGCAGCTCGGCCACCTTCTCGGTGCCGGCCCGGTAGGCCGGCAGGTACATCCGCCCCAGCAGCGGGTGGCGACCCCAGGCGCCGGAGAGCTTGTCGGCCCGCTCGGCGGAGCAGAGGAAGTCGCGCCGCAGCGTGGCGGCCACCTCGGCCTGGGGCAGCCCCTGGCGCCAGGTGAGCCACGACGACTGGTTCTTGGCGTCGTCCTGCAGGAGCGCCAGCAGCGTGCCGAGCTGCAGGTCGGCCCCGGGGAGCTGCTCCACCTCGGTGACGCCGAAGGCCATGAGGATGGCGTTGTTGGCGATCCCCTCGGAGAGCGCGGCGCCGCGCGTGTTCATGGTGAGCACGGTGGCCTCGAAGCCCAGCTTCCCGGCGACGTGGAGCCCCTGCGTGAGCGCGAAGTTGGTGACGTGGCCCGGCACCACCTCGTGGCTGACCAGCTGGGCGAACTCGGGGACCGAGATCTCCAGCGAGGCGTTGATCTCGTAGGTGGCCTCGTACTGCGGCGAGCCGTCGGCGTTGCGGGCGCGCCCCACGTAGTTCATCGAGCCGGAGAACCAGGCGTCGGCGATGGGGAGGAAGGTGATGTTGGCGCGCGGGACGTCGCGCAGCGACGCGGGCAGGTGGGGGAGCAGGTGGCGGCGCGTCCCCTCGTCGAGCTGGGCGATGAAGGCGTCGGCCAGCTGGGCGATCGACTTCTTCGGCACCAGCCGGTCGGCGCGCCAGGCGTCCACGGCGGCCAGCAGCTCGTCGGCGCTTCCGGAGCGGTAGCCGGCCTTGGCGAGCAACTCGGCCACGCGCCGGCGCTTCTCGTCGGGGCGCGACGGCTCGGGTGGCCTGCCGGTGGAGGTGACCACGCAGCGGTCGTAGTCGAGCTTCGGCCCGCGGCCGAGCAGCTCCTGCCCGAGTTCCCACATGGCCTGCAGGCTGTCGGCCATGCCGGAGAGGTAGGCGCCGCGCAGGTCGCCGGCCTGGCCGGCCAGCCGGGAGAGGGCCTTCACCGCCGCGGCCACGTCCACCGCCGAGAGGTAGGCGTCCACCGCCGCCAGGTCCGGGACCTTGGCGACCACGCCGCCCGCCTTGCGGAGCGCCGCGGCGGCCGGGTGGGTGTAGGCGGGCGGGAGCGGTTCGCTGGAGAACCAGCTGTCGGCGATGAAGCGGCCGGTGCCGGAGGGGTCGAGGACGTCGCCGCCGAAGAGCGCGTCGATGCCGAGGATGGCGGTGGCGGTGGTGCGGGTCAGCAGGGTCTCGTCGAGCATGGCCTCACCTCTAAATGAGGTTGGGAGAGATATCACGTCGATCCGGCGTCGCCCCCCGGCTAGACTGCGCCGCCAGCGGGGCCCCGGGGGGCCCAGACCGGAGACCGGATGGAAGCCACCGAGACGAGATCGCTCCCCGAGAACGCCTACCTGCCGCTCGCCCCGGGCGAGAGCTACCGGCCCATGGTGCCGGCCAGCGCCAGCGTCCCCGAGACGACGTGGCGCTCGGTGCTCTGGGGCGTCTTCCTCTGCGTCATCTTCACCGCCGCCTCGGCCTACTCCGGCCTCAAGGTCGGGCAGGTGATGGAGGCGGCCATCCCCATCTCGATCCTGGCCATCGGGCTGGGGCGGGTCTACGCGCGCCGCTCCACGCTGCTGGAGAACGTCATCATCACCGGCATCGGCGGCGTCTCCGGCTCGGTGGTGGCGGGGGCGGTCTTCACGCTCCCGGCGCTCTACATCCTCCAGCTCGATCCGCACCCCTGGCAGACCATCTTCATCTGCATTGCCGGCGGCATGCTGGGCGTCCTCTTCCTGCTGCCGCTGCGCCGCTACTTCGTGCGCGAGACCCACGGGCAGTTCCCCTACCCGGAGGCGACCGCCATCACCGAGGTGCTGGTGACCGGCGAGAAGGGCGGCTCGCAGGCCGCGCTGCTGCTCCAGGCCACCGGCATCGCCGCCGCCTACGACTTCTTCGTCACCACCTTCCAGGTCTGGAAGGAGACCGTCGACCTGCGCTTCCTCCCGGCGGTGGAGGGGCTGGCCCAGAAGGCCAGGATGGCGCTCTCCTTCGACGCGCTCGGCTTCATCCTCGGCCTCGGCTACGTGATGGGGCTGCGCTCGTCGCTGCTGCTCTGCGCCGGCGGCGTGCTCTCCAACCTGGTGCTGGTGCCGCTCATCTGGTTCGTCGGCAGCCACCTCCCCGAGGCCGTCTACCCGGGCACCACCCCCATCTCGGCGATGGACGCCGGCCAGGTCTTCCGCAGCTACGTCCGGCTCATCGGCGTGGGGGCCATCGCCACCGCCGGCATCTTCGGGATCTTGAAGTCCCTCAAGATCGTGGTCGGCTCCTTCTCCATCGCGGTGAAGGCCTTCCGGGCCGGCGGCGAGCAGGCGCTCGAGCGGACCGACCGCGACGTCTCGGTGATGACCATCCTGGCCGGGGTGGTGATCTCGGCGCTGGCGGTGGCCGTCTTCCTCGGCAACCTCGGCGTCACCGCGGCCGTGCTGCTGGTGGGGCTGCTGCTGGTGCTCCTCTTCTCCTTCTTCTTCACCTCGGTGGCCGCCAACGCCATCGCCACCACCGCCCGCAACCCGGTCTCCGGCATGACCATGCTCACGGTCATCGTCTCCTCGGTGGTGCTGCTCGAGTTCGGCCTCACCGGCCGGACCGGCATGTTCTTCGTGATGGCCATCGCCGGCATGGTCTGCACCGCGCTCTCGGTCTCCGGCCAGACCGTCACCGACCTCAAGGTCGGCTACTGGCTCGGCTCGACGCCGCGGGCGCAGGAGCGGGTCAAGTTCCTCGGCGTGGTGGTGGCCTCGGTGGTGGTGGGGATCGTCATCGTGCTGCTGGCCCGCTACTTCCAGTTCGGCGAGGCGGCCCCCGGCGACACCCGCCCGGTGCTGGCCTCGCCGCAGGCGGCCCTCATGAAGGTGCTGGTGGAGGGGTTCATGAGCCACCAGCCGGTCGCCTACCTGCTCTTCGCCGCCGGAGCCATCGTCGCCGTCATCATGGAGATGCTCTCCATCCCGGCGCTCACCTTCGCGCTCGGCATGTACCTGCCGCTCGAGCTCAACTCGCCGGCGCTGGTGGGCGGGTTCATCGCCCACTTCCTCACCCGGCGGTCGGAGCGGGTGGGCGGTGAAGCCGGGCGGACCATGCGCGAGCGGGGCGTGGTGGTGGCCTCGGGGCTGCTGGCCGGCGGCGCGCTGGGCGGCGTCTTCGGCGCGGCCATGCGGACCATCCCGGGCTTCAGCGAGGACTGGGTGAAGCTGCCCTTCTACGACCACCAGGCCACCTCGCAGACGGTGAGCCTGCTGGCCTTCGCGGCGCTCTGCGCCTACCTCTGGTTCGCGTCGGTGAAGCGCGAGAAGCAGGCCGCGCGAGCGGGAGGATAGCGGCCATGAGCCAGCCGAACGAGAGCCCGGCGGCGGGCCGGCCGGCCGGCCTGCCGGAGAACGCCTTCCGCCCGCTGGAGCCGGGCGAGACCTACCAGCCGCTGGTGCCGGCCAGCGCCTCGCCGCCCGAGGTCACGGCACGGACCGTGGTGCAGGGGGTGATCTGGTCGGCGGTCTTCTCCGCCGCCGCCACCTACATCGCGCTCAAGCTGGGGCAGGGGATCGAGTCGGCCATCCCCATCGCCATCCTCACGGTGGGGCTCTCGGCCATGCTGGCGCGCACGCTGGGCCGGGCCTCGACGCTGCTCGAGAACGTCAACGTGCTGGCCATCGGCGCCACCTCGGGCATCGTCGCCGGCGGCTCGGTCTTCACCATGCCGGCGGTCTACATCCTCGGGCTCGAGGGGCGCTCCGGCTTCTGGCAGATCTTCATCGTCCCCCTGCTCGGGGCCGTGCTGGGCGTCTTCCTGCTGGTCCCGTTCCGCCGCTACTTCACGCTCGACCTGCACGGCAAGCTGCCGTTCCCGGAGGCGCGCGCCACCACCGAGATCCTGGTGGCCGGCAACCGCGGCGGGCGCAGCGCCGTGGTGCTGGCCTGGTCGGCGGCCACGGCGGCGGTCTACGACTTCGCCGGGCCGACCCTGAAGCTCTTCTCCGACACCTTCTCGACCGCGGCCATCGGCCCGCTGGCCGGCTTCACCGAGCGGACCCGGGCCGTCTTCTCCATGAACACCTCGGCCGCCATCTTCGGCCTCGGCTACATCATGGGGGTCGACTACGCCGCCATCATCCTGGCCGGCTCGCTGGTCTCCTTCTTCGCGCTGGTGCCGCTCTTCGCCTGGTTCGGCCCGCACCTGGCGGGCCTGCTGGCGCCGGCCACCGAGCCGCTCAGCGCCATGTCGGCCGACGCCATCTTCGCGACCTGGGTGCGCCCCATCGGCATCGGCGGCATCTTCGCGGCCGGGGTCATCTCCATCCTCAAGATGTCGCCGGTGATCGTGCAGGCCGGCCGGCAGGCGGTGACCGAGGTGGCGCGGCTGGCCCGCGGCGGCGCGGTGGCGGCCACCGAGCGGACCGATCGCGCCCTGCCCATGTCGCTCGACCTGCTCGGCATCGCCGGGATCGGGCTGGCGATCTTCGCCTACTTCCGCCTCTCGGTGCTGGCGGGCGATGCGCGCGCCACGGTCCTGGCGCTGGTGGCCACCCTGCTGACGCTGGGCGTCTCCTTCCTCTTCGCCGCCGTCTCGGCCTGGGCCATCGCCCTCATCTCCATCACCCCCATCTCCGGGATGACGCTGACCACGCTCATCATCACCGCGGTGGCGCTCTCGGCGCTGGGGCTCTCCGGTCCGAGCGGCATGCTCCAGACGTTGCTCATCGGCGGGGTGGTCTGCACCGCCCTCTCCATGAGCGGCTCGCTGGTGACCCAGTACAAGATCGGCCACTGGCTGGGCGCCACGCCGCGCACCATCGAGGTGGCCAACATCCTCGGCTCGGTGGTGGCCTCGGCCGCCACCACCGCGGTGATCATGCTGATGGCGCAGGTCTACGGCTTCTCGCCGGACGCCGCCCACCCGCACGCGCTGCCGGCGCCGCAGCCCAACGCCATGGCCGCGGTGCTGCGCGGCGTGATGGGGGGCGGGGGAGCGCCCTGGTTCCTCTACGCCGTCGGGGCCGTCTTCGCGGTGGCCGTGGAGCTCTGCGGCGTCTCGGGCCTGGCCTTCGCGCTCGGCATGTACCTCCCCATGGATCTCAACTCGCCGCTGGTGGTCGGCGCGGCGGTGGCCTGGCTGCTGCGCCGCTCGTCGAAGGACGGCGCCGTGGCCTCGGCCCGCCACGAGCAGGGGACGCTCATCGCCTCCGGCTTCATCGCCGGCGGGGCGCTGGTGGGGGTCTTCGCCGCGCTGCTCAAGTTCGTCGAGGACCGGACCGCCACCGCCTTCGTGCCCGACCTGACCAACCTGCCCGGCCTCGGGCCGGCGCTGGCCGCGTGGTCCAACTGGAGCGGCCTCCTCGCCTTCGCGCTCCTGTCACTCGGAGTCTACGTGCTGGGCCGCCGCGCCGCGCCGGCGCCCACCCCCTGAACCGCCTCGCCACCTCGGAGCCCACCGCCGTGAAGCCCGCCCGCCGCCAGGAATCCGCCCTCGATCGCTTCCTCCGCTACGCGCGGATCGACACCCAGTCGGCCGAGGACGCGCCGCGGGTGCCGAGCACCAGGAAGCAGCTCGACCTGGCCCGCCTGCTGCTGGCCGAGCTTAAGGGGCTGGGGGTGAAGCGGGCCAGGCTCGACGCCCACGGCTACGTGATGGCCACCATCCCGTCCAACCTGCCGCCCGGCCACCCGGCCTTCGGAAAGGTGGCCCGGGTCGGGCTCATCGCCCACCTCGACACCTCCCCCTCGGCCTCGGGCGCGGGGGTCAAGCCCCGGGTCTTCACCTACCGTGGAGGGGATATCCGGCTCTCGGGCAACCGCGAGGTGGTGATCCGGGCCCGGGAGAACCCGGAGCTGAAGAAGCAGGTCGGGAAGCGGATCGTGACCTCGGACGGGACCACGCTGCTCGGCGCCGACGACAAGGCGGGGGTCGCCGCCATCATGACCCTGGCGGCGCAGCTGGCCGGGCTGGAGGCGCCGCTCCACGGCGAGGTGCAGCTCGCCTTCACGCCAGACGAGGAGGTGGGGCGGGGCACGGCCCACTTCGACCTGGCGCGCTTCGCCGCCGACGTGGCCTACACCTTCGACGGCGGTACGCTGGGCGAGCTGAACAAGGAGACCTTCAGCGCCGACGGCGCCACCATCACCGTCCACGGCCGGAACATCCACCCGGGCGAGGCCAAGGGGGTGATGGTCAACGCGCTGCGGGCGCTGGCCGACGTCATCGTCCGGCTGCCGCGCGAACTCTCGCCGGAGCGGACCGAGGGGCACCAGGGGTTCATCCACCCGCACGCCGCCACGGGCGAGGAGGCGCTGGCCTCCGTGAAGCTGCTGCTGCGCGACTTCGACGTGGCCGGCCTGAAGCGCCAGAAGAGGCTGCTGGAAGGGATCCTCAGGGAGGTGCGCCCGCTCCACCCCGGGGCGCGCCTCGTGCTCGAGGTGAAGGCGAGCTACCGGAACATGCGCGACCGGCTGGCGCAGGTGCCCGAGGTGACCGGCGCGCTCGAGGAGGCGACGCGCCGGGCCGGGGTGAAGCCGCGCTGGGTCCCCATCCGCGGCGGCACCGACGGCTCGCGCCTCACCGCCATGGGGCTGCCGACGCCCAACGTCTTCGCCGGCGGCCAGAACTTCCACGGGCCGACCGAGTGGCTGGCGGTGGAGGGGCTGGAGAAGGCGGTGCTGACCGGGCGCCACCTGGTCGAGGTCTGGGTGGAGCTGGGCGCGAAGCGGAAGTCAGGGCCCTTCTGGCTGTAATCGGCATTGATCGCCCTGTACCGGTCCCAGTCGGGGTTGCGGCGATGGTCTTTCGCGGCTTCTTCACCTGACCACGCGCCTTGGCCTGCCTCTCTGGCAAGAGCCGGAGCGCCGCCTGGAGCACCTGCTCGGTCGTGGCGTTCGGGATGGCGTGCGAGAGGCCGTCCCTGGCCTTCTCCAGCTCCCGAGGGAACTCCCGGCTGACCGAGACCTGAAGCCGGCGCAGGTCCGCGGTGAGCGGCTCGACGTCGTCGCGGGTGGGAGGAGCCGAGGTCCGAGCGGGTTGGGCTGGCACAAGTCCAAACGTTTGGACTGGCTCACCGGCCGGGCTCGCCGTCAATCGACGCTGGCCGGCGAGGCGAGGCCCCCGCTACCCGCGCCGGCCCGACCCCGCTCGAAGAGCTCCTTCATCACCTCTTCCAGCGGCGGGTCCTCCACGGTCAGGTCGGTGACCGGCAGGGCCGCCAGCAGCGCCCCGACCACGCTCGGCACCTGGTCGGCCTTCACCTGCAGCGTAGCCTGGACGGCGTCGGCCGAGACCACCTCGCCGAAGCGGGCCAGCTCCGCCGCCGTGGGCGCGCCCCCGGAGAAGCGCAGCGCGATCCGCTTGTCGGGCTTGAGCTGGAGCGTCAGCTCTCGCAGGTCGCCGTCGTGGATGAGCCGCCCCCTGTCGATCACCACCACCCGCGGGCAGAGCTGCACCACGTCCTCCATGTAATGGCTGGTGAGGATGACGGTGGCGCCGAACCGCTCGTTGTAGGCCTTGATGAAGCCGCGCACGGTGGCCTGCATCGAGACGTCGAGGCCGATGGTCGGCTCGTCGAGGAAGAGCACGCGCGGCCGGTGGAGCAGCGCCGCCGCCAGCTCGCACTTCATCCGCTCGCCCAGGCTCAGCTGGCGCGTCGGCCGGTTGACCAGGTCGCCCAGCTCCAGCAGGCGCGACAGCTCGCTCACCGTCTCCTCGAACCGGGCGCGCGGCAGGTCGTAGATGGCCCGGTTGAGCGCGAAGGTCTCGGCCGGCGGCAGGTCCCAGATGAGCTGCTGCTTCTGCCCCATCACCAGCGTGATCGACTTGAGGAACTCGGTCTCCCGGAGCTGTGGCCGGTAGCCACCCACCGTCACCTCCCCGGCGGTGGGGTGGAGCAGCCCGGAGAGGGTCTTGAGCGTGGTGGTCTTGCCGGCGCCGTTGGGGCCGAGGAACCCGACCCGCTCTCCCGCGCGGACCGTGAAGGAGATGCCGTCCACCGCCTTCACGGTCCGGTACTGGCGCCGGAAGACCGAGGCCAGCGCGGCGCCGAGGCCGGGCTGCCGCTGGTGGACCTGGTAGTGCTTGCGCAGCTCGCGGACCTCGATCACGGTCCGGACAAGGTAGGGCCCGGCCACCGCGCGTGCAACCACGCGGCCGGGCTACCGCCGCTCGCCCTTCGGCCCCTGGCCCGCCATCGCCAGCCGCAGCTCCAGCTCGCCGCCGATCAGCGCCAGCGCGGCGGCGTCGAGGTGGGCCTCGGCATAGGGGAAGAGCTCGCGCTCCTCCCAGCGGACGTGGCGCTCCAGCAGGTCGGAGAAGGCCGCCAGGGCGGCGCGCTGCTCGCCCGGGGCCGAGACGCGGGCGTGCTCCACCAGCCCCCTCAGCTCGACGTGCTCGGCGGCCAGCCGCAGCCGGTCCGGCCCGGCGAGGTGGTCGCCCAGCAGCGCCTCCTCGGCCGCGGCGTGCGGCGCGAAGATCTGGCCCTCGAAGCGGCGGGCCAGCGCCACCAGCCCCGGCAGGTCGCGCGGGGCGCCGGCCGCCTCGGGGTGGCCCTCGAGCGCCTTCCTCATCTGCAGGGCGACCAGGAGCGCCTGGTGGTGCTCGGACGAAAGCGGCCTCAGCTCGCGGCTCCGCTTCATGCTTCAATGCTGGGCTCGGCCACCGGGGGGCGCAAGGGAAGAAACCGGCGCTCTTGGGTTGACGCCTCGCGGCGACACCGATACACAGGACACGCCTCCCGACCGATTCAAGAGTCAACGAGGGTCACATGGCCAATCCCGGTTCGCTCCGCCCCGGCCGTCGCGCGGCGGTCATCGCAGGGCTCCGCACCCCGTTCGTCAAGGCCGGGACCGACTTCAAGGATCTCTCGGCCGTCGATCTCGGCGCGCTGCTGGTCAACGAGCTGGTGGCCCGCTCCGGCCTGCCGGTCTCGACCTTCGACATGGTCACCTTCGGCCAGGTGGTCCCGTCCAAGCTGGTGTCGCTGATCGGCCGGGAGATGGTGCTCCGCTCCCAGCTGCCGCGCTCGGTCGAGGCCCACACCGTGGCCCGCGCCTGCGCCACCTCGCTGCAGGCCGCCACCAGCGCCGCCGACCAGATCGCGCTCGGCCACGCCGACTGCGCCGTCGCCGGCGGCGCCGAGTCGATCTCGGACGCCCCCATCTTCGCCTCGCGCCGGCTGGCCCAGAAGCTGGTGGAGCTCTCCAGGGCCCGCTCGCTCGCGCAGCGGCTCTCCATCCTCACCTCGCTCAAGCTCGAGGACCTGCGCCCCGAGCCGCCGGCCCTGGTCGAGCCGACCACCGGCCTCTCCATGGGGCAGAGCGCCGAGCAGATGGCGCAGAAGAACGGCATCCCCCGCCGCGCCCAGGACGAGCTCGCGGTCCAGTCGCACCAGCGCGCCGCCGCGGCCTGGGCCAGCGGCAAGTTCGACGCCGAGGTGATGCACGTGGCCGTGCCGCCGCGCTTCGACAAGGTGGCCGCCAGGGACAACATCGTCCGCGCCGACACCTCGCTCGAGGCGCTCTCGGCGCTCAAGCCGGTCTTCGACCGGAGGTACGGCACGGTCACCGCCGGCAACGCCTCGCCGCTCACCGACGGCGCCGCCGCGGTCATCGTCATGTCGGAGGAGAAGGCCAGGGCGCTCGGGCTCACGCCGCTCGGCTACCTGCGCAGCTACGCCTACGCCGGGCTCGACCCGCGCGACCAGCTGCTGCAGGGGCCGGCCTACGCGGCGCCCATCGCGCTCGACCGGGCCGGGCTGACGCTGCAGGACATGGACCTGGTGGACATGCACGAGGCCTTCGCCGCGCAGGTGCTCTCCAACCTGAAGGCCTTCGCCTCCAGGGCGTTCGCCGAGAAGGAGCTGCGCCGCGCCGCGCCGCTCGGCGAGGTCGATCCGGCCCGGCTCAACGTCAACGGCGGCTCCATCGCGCTCGGCCACCCTTTCGCCGCCACCGGCGCCCGCATGATCACGCAGACGCTGCGCGAGCTGCAGCGCCGCGGCAAGCAGTACGCGCTGCTCACCATCTGTGCCGCGGGCGCGCTGGGCGCCGCGGTGGTGCTGGAGCGCGAGTAGCGCGCCGGCGCCCCGGGAGACCACCACCATGACCACGGCCGCGCGGAAGTACTTCACCGTCGAGCTGGAGGGCGGCGTCGCCACGCTGCTCCTCGACGTCCCGGGCGAGAGCGTCAACACCCTCTCGCCCGCCATCGGCGTCGAGTTCGACGAGCTGCTGACCGGCTTCGAGCGGGATCCGGCCGTCAAGGCCATCGTGTTCGCCTCCGGCAAGCGCGACGGCTTCATCGCCGGCGCCAGGCTCGAGATGCTCCAGGCGGTGAAGAGCGCCGCCGAGGGCGAGGCGCTGTCCAAGCAGGGGCAGGCCGGCTTCGACCGGCTGGAGCGGTTCGAGAAGCCGGTGGTGGCCGCCATCCACGGCGCCTGCCTGGGCGGCGGGCTGGAGTGGGCGCTGGCCTGCCGCTACCGCGTCGCCAGCAACGACCCGAAGACCCAGCTCGGCCTCCCCGAGGCACAGCTCGGCCTGCTCCCCGGCGCCGGCGGCACGCAGCGGCTGCCGCGGCTCATCGGCCTGGCCAATGCCCTAGACCTGATCCTGGCCGGCAAGACGGTGCGGGTGAGGAAGGCCCTCTCGCTCGGGATCATCGACGAGGCCTGCCCGGCGCCGCTGCTGCGGCAGGTGGCGGTGGAGCGGGCCCGGGCGCTCGCCGACGGCTCGCTCAGGCCGCGGCGGCCCATGGCCAGGAAGCCGGCCGGCGTGGCGGCGGCGCAGGCCATGCTGCTGGAGGCCAACCCGCTGGGGCGCGCCGTCCTCTTCGGGAAGGCGAAGGAGGCGCTGCTCCGCAAGACCAGGGGGAACTACCCGGCCCAGGAACTGGCGCTGGAGGCCATCCGCATCGGCGCCGCCCAGGGCATGGCGGCCGGCCTGGCCGCCGAGGCCCGCGCCTTCGGCCAGCTGGCGGTGAGCGAGGTCTCGAAGCGGCTGGTGGAGATCTTCTTCGCCCAGACGGCCATGAAGCGCGAGAGCGGCGTGGCCGATCCGTCGGTGAAGGCGCGCCAGGTCGAGCGCGTCGGCGTGCTGGGGGGCGGGCTGATGGGCTCCGGCATCGCCTGGGTCACCGTCAACGCCGGCCTCCCGGTCCGGCTGCGCGAGCAGAACGACGCCGCGGCCGCCAAGGCGCTCGCCAGCGTCGGCGCCATCTTCGCCGAGCGGGTCAAGCGCAGGTCGATGGAGCGGCTCGACCGCGACGCCGCCATGCGGCTCATCACCACCACCACCGGCTGGGACGGGCTGGCCCACGTGGACGTCCTCGTCGAGGCGGTCTTCGAGGACCTGAAGCTGAAGCAGGAGATGCTCAAGGCCTTCGAGGCGGTCAACGGCACCGGCATCTTCGCCACCAACACCTCGTCGATCCCCATCGCCGACATCGCCAGCGTGGCCGACCGCCCCGAGGCGGTGATCGGGATGCACTACTTCTCGCCGGTCAACAAGATGCCGCTGCTCGAGGTGATCGCCACGCCCCGCACCTCGCCGGAGGTGATCGCCACCGCCGTGGCGCTCGGCAAGAGGCAGGGCAAGACGGTGATTATCGTGGGCGACGCGCCCGGCTTCTACACCAACCGGGTCCTCGGCCCGTACATGAACGAGGCGGCCTGGCTGCTGGCGGAGGGGGCCGCCATCGACGAGCTGGACGCGGCCATGGTCGCCTTCGGCTACCCGGTCGGTCCCATCACGCTGCTCGACGAGGTGGGCATCGACGTGGGCGCCAAGGTGAGCAAGATCCTGCACGCCGCCTTCGGGGACCGGATGAAGCCGCCCGACGCGCTCGAGGCGGTGCTCGAGGCCGGCCGGCTCGGCCGCAAGAACGGCAAGGGCTTCTACACCTACGGCGAGGGGAAGAAGAAGGTGGTGGACGAGTCGGTCTACGACCTGCTCCCCGGAGGCCGCAGCCGCGAGCGCTTCCCGCCAGCCGAGATGGCGGAGCGGCTGGCGCTCTCGCTGGTCAACGAGGCGGCCCGCGCGCTCGGCGACGGGATCATCCGCGGCCCGCGCGACGGCGACATCGGGGCCGTCTTCGGCATCGGCTTCCCGCCCTTCCGCGGCGGCCCGTTCCGCTGGGCCGACGCCATGGGGGCCGGCGCGGTGGTGGAGAAGCTGGAGCGGCTGCGGCAGCGGTTCGGCGACCGGTTCGAGCCGGCGCCGCTGCTGCTGGAGAAGGCGCGGGACGGCGGGTCGTTCTACTGACCCGAGTCTCGCCGGCTCGAGGCCGGCGTCCAGCGCCGCCAGGTCAACCAGCGCCGACCACCTCGAAGCCCGACGCCCGCGCCGCCAGGCCCAGGGCCGCGTCGTGCGTCGCGAAGGCGAGCGCTCGCTCCCCTCGCTCCCGCCAGAGCAGCGCGGTCGCCAGGTGGATGGCGTCGAGGGTCCCGAGAGGCACGGGGAAGGGCTGAGCGGCCCTGGCGAGCACCCCCGCCCCGAGTTCCACCAGCTCCACGGCCTCGAGCAAGGCGTAGATGGCGGCTCGCCGCTCGGCCGCGTCCTCGACAGCGAGCGCGCCGCGGAGCACCAGCCGGTCGAGCGTCCGCAGGCACTCCACCTCGGTGAGGGCGCTGCTGACGCCCTGCTCGACCTCCGGCCATTCGCGCAGTGGGCCGGGCTCGCCGAGCACCAGGCGCAGGAGGACCGAGCTGTCGAGATAGGCGATCACCGGTCTGCCCGCTCCTCGCGGAGGGCGGCCAGCGAGTCGACCGGATGCTTGACCGGGCGGGGGAGGCGGACCTCCTGGAGCCGCCGGATGGGGTGCCGGGCGCGCAGCGGCTCCAGGGGCTCGAGCGCCGTGATCCTGGCCACCGGCGTGCCCCGATCGACCACGGTGATGGGGTACCCCCGCCGGACCGACCGGAGATAGGAGGAGAGGCGGGCCTTGAGCTCGGCGATGCCGACGTGTTTCATGACCACAAGATGACCAGTCATGACCAGAGTGTCAACGAGCCGCGCTCGAGCCGCGCTCGCCGGTGGCCAAGGCGGGCGGCGTCGAGGCGGCTGCGGGTCTTGACTAGTGCCCCGCCCCAGGCAAGATGACTACTGCGAGCGCCGATCCTCTCGCTGCGGCAGGCGGCCTCGTCGGTCCGCTGCTCAGCGTAGCGCTGCTACGCTTCCGCTGCTCCCTCCTCAGGCGCCAGCCTCGCTTCGGTCTCGACGCTCTCGTCACATCATCTTGCCTGGGGCGGGGCACTAGTCGGTGTGGAAGGCGAGGCCGGCGGCCAGCACCGAGGTGGTGGCGTCGAGCTTGAACCCCCTGGGCTTGCCCTCGTCGTAGGTCTCCCTGGACGGCTTGTAGTGCCAGCTCAGGTTGAGGAAGACGTTGGCGGTGAGCCGCAGGTCCATGCCGGCGGAGACCTTGTAGCCGAAGCCGCTGTTGTCGCCCTGGGCCGGGACCACGTTGCCGAGCAGGTCGCGCTGCTCGGGGACCTCTCCGCTGACGGTGAAGTCCCGGGTCCCCATCAGGACGGCGGCCTGGCCGTAGACCCAGACCCAGTCGCCCAGGAAGCCGCCGACCTCGACTCCGGCGCCGAGGTCCCAGGCCGACGAGGTGCCGAGCTTGACGCCGCGCGCCTTGAGCGGTCGCGAGAAGCCGGACATCTCGATGAAGGCCGAGAGGAGGCGCGGGCTGCCGGCCGCCTGGATGCAGCCGAAGCCGCCGCCCTGGAGCCTGGCCTCGGACTTCAGGGTGGCCGGAGTCATTCCCGCCCAGGTTCCGTTCGCCTCCATGACGTGGCTGCTCGGCAGCGGGACGCCGGCCAGCAGCCGGAAGCGGGCCGGCGGCTTGCCCGGAGCGCTGGCCGCGCCCACGAAGGGGACCACGCTCCCCTGGTCGAAGCAGTCGGTGTAGCAGTCGGTCCGCTCCGGGAAGAAGAGGTTGCGGCGGCAGCGGATCGTGCAGTCGGCCCATGCGCTGGTCGCGAGGAGGAGCAGGCCAGCGGCAGTCACCATACGGACCAGGCGCATCAGCGACTCCCGGGTCGAGATCGAGATCACCAACCTTGGACCTCTTGGCCGGGAACTCTACGGGCATTCGTCGGGGGAGGAAAGGCACGGACGACCTCCGCGCGAACCACACGGCGACCACCGGCCGCTGCGCGGCGACGAGGACCTAGGTCACATTCTCACCATGCAGGAGGACGCAGGCGGGCTCCACCCCGCCGGGGAGTCGGAGGTGCGCGTCGAGTCCGGGATGACGGTGGTAAGGTGGAGCCCGCGTGCGCCGCGTCCTGCCGCTGATCATCGGCTTCGTGTTCGTCCCGGCGGCCCTCATGCTGACCGTGGGCGTGCTCATCCTCGTCTTCGGCGCGGCGCCGCGGGACTACGTCTTCGGCGGCCTCATCCTCACGCTGGTGGCCACCTCCGTGGCCGGCAGCGCCGCCACGCTCATCGTGGTGCAGCGCGAGGCGCGGGTGGCGCGGCTGCAGACCGACTTCGTCAACAAGGTCTCGCACGACCTGCGCACCCCGCTCACCTCGATCCGGATGTTCGTCGAGACGCTGCAGATGGGGCGGCTCACCGACGAGGCCCGCCGCGCCGAGGCGCTGGCCATCATCGCCGAGGAGACCGCCCGGCTCTCCACCCTCATCAACCGGCTGCTCGACTGGGCTCGCATGGAGTCGGGCCGGCGGCGCTTCGACCTGGAGCGCCAGCCGCTCCTCCCCATCATCGAGGACGCGCTTCACGCCTTCGAGCCGCAGCAGCTCACCCACCCGGTCGAGCTCAGGCGCGACCTGCCGCCCGACCTGCCCGAGGTGGTGGCCGACCGCGAGGCGCTCAGCGGCGCGCTGCTCGACCTGCTCTTCAACGCCCACAAGTACACCGGCCCGGACAAGCGGATCACGGTGAGCGCGGCGCGGAGCGGGCCGGCGGTGGTGATCACCGTGGCCGACAACGGCCCCGGCATCGCCGTGCCCGACCAGAAGCGGATCTTCGACAAGTTCTACCGGGCCCGCGACCCGCTGCAGCGCTCCATCGAGGGCTCGGGGCTCGGCCTGGCCATGGTGAAGCACATCGTCGGCGCCCACGGTGGCAAGATCGCCGTCACCTCGGAGGTGGGGCAGGGCGCCGCCTTCTCCATCACGCTGCCGGCGGCGGAGGGTTGACCGTGAGCGAGCGCATCCTGGTCATAGAGGACGATCCGTCCATCCTGCGCGGGCTGCAGCTCAACCTGACCATGGAGGGGTACGCGGTCCGCTCCGCCAGCGACGGCGAGACCGGCCTGCAGCTGGCGCGCGCCGAGCGGTTCGACCTGCTGGTGGTCGACGTGATGCTGCCGCGCCTCGGGGGGCTGGAGGTGATCCGCGAGCTGCGGCGCGACGACCCCGACCTGCCGGTGCTGATCCTCTCCGCCAAGGGGCAGGAGACCGACAAGGTGGCGGGGCTGCAGCTCGGCGCCGACGACTACATGGTGAAGCCCTTCAGCCTGAAGGAGCTGCTGGCGCGCATCGGGGCGCTGCTGCGCCGGCGCCGGGTCAAGGGCGAGACCGCCGAGACCCGCAGCGTGAAGAAGGTGGGGCCCGTCGAGATCGACCTGCAGGCGCGGCGCGCCACCGTAAACGGCCGGCCGATCGAGCTGACCACCCGCGAGTTCGACCTGCTGCTCTTCTTCGTCTCCCACCCGGACCGGGTCTTCTCCCGCGAGCAGCTCATGGAGTCGGTCTGGGGCTCGCGCTACTTCGGCACGGCGCGCACGGTCGACAACTTCGTGGCCCGGCTGCGCGCCCACATCGACGACGACGCCGACGCCCCGCGCCACCTGGAGACGGTGCGCGGGGTGGGGTACCGGTTCAACCTGTGAGGGTTGGGTGTGGGTGTGGAAGGGCATCCAACCCACCGTGCGAGTCCGGCATCTCAGGGTGACTCGGGTCTACAGCTTCAGCGAAGGTGTCGTCCCCGTGGGCCTCGATGCACCCGCCGCGTCCGAACTCCGTGGCACATGAGGGTGCTCAACAGCATCCGCGTCCCGGACGGGGCTCCTTCATGCGTCCGTCCGCAAGGCGGCCGGGCGGGGGTCGCGGCGGGTTTACTCCTTCTCGGACCTGGTCGCGCTGAGGGTCGTGGGTCAGCTCCGCGAAGCCGGCGTGAGCGTCCAGACCATCCGGAAGGCCGTGACCTACCTGAAGCGCCACGCGGAGCAGCCCCTCTCGATGCTCTCCCTCATCGGGCTGGGGAATAGGGTCTTTGCTCTGACCGACGATCCGTCGAAGCTTGTCGAGGCCACTGCCAGCGGCCAGGTCGTGCTCACCATCAGCGTCGAGTCTCTCGCGCGCCACCTGGAGCAGGGCGTCACCAGGATCAGCGCACCCCTGGCCGTCGCCGTGCGCGTGCGCGGGAGGGCCTACCAGGCGGTGTTCACCCCGGACCTGGAGGCAGGCGGCTATACCGTCGAGGTTCCTGAGCTCCCGGGATGCATCACCGAAGGCGACAATCTCGCCGAGGCCAAGCGCATGACCAGGGAGGCCATCGAGCTCTGGCTGTCGGTGGCCGAGTCGCAGAAAATCAGGACCAGGGCCCGGTCCGGCTGAATCGCTCATGGGGCGCATGGCAAGCATCCAGGCGCTCCGAATGATCAAGATGCTGAAGCCAACGCCAACTCCAGGGGGGGGGGGGGGAGGGATGGGGCCGGTCATCATCGTGCGTTGAACGGTGGGTTGAATGGCTTACCCCCTGCCGGGACCCAATTGCATCGGCATGCACATGCATGTATAGGTTCCGCATGAGGACGACGGTCGAGATCAGCGACGAACAGCGGGCACAGCTCCTGAAGCTCGCCGCCCAGCGCGGCGAGAAGGGGTTCTCCTCGCTCATCAGGGAGGCGCTGGACCTCTACATGAAACAGCACCGGGCGCGGCGGGAGGCGGTCGCCAATGCGCTCCGGGTCAAGGGAAGCTTCTCCGACGAGGAGGCAGATGCCCTCCAGGAGTCGGTTGGGAAGCTGCGCGAGGTCTGGCGGTGATCATCGCCGACACCGACGTCCTCATCGACTTCCTGCGCGGGCGAGGTGGTGCGGCGAAGCGTGTCGCGCTCGAACTCGAAACGAGGTCCTTCGGCACCACCGCGATCACTGCGTTCGAGCTTCGGTCGGGTGCCCACACCTCGAATCAGAGGAAAGGGATCGACACGCTCCTCGACGCCATGACGCTCCTCTCCTTCGGTCCCGAGGAAGCTCGAATCGCGGCGGATCTCCGTCAACGGCTAGAGAGCCAAGGTCAGGCCATTGGGATGGCCGATTACATGATCGCTGCCGTGTGCATCGCCAACGACGGAGTTCTGCTCACCCGGAACCGGAAGCATTTCGAGCGCGTCGAGGGACTCAAGCTCTCCGCGGTCACTGGCGAGTGACCCGGGCGGCCCCTCGTTCGCCCTCATCCCGCCCGGGCGCAATCACCACGGAACCCCACGAGTGTCTTTGCCGGCTCGCAGTAGGGCGCCGAGGTCCTTGCTCCGGAAGTACCGGGTGCCAGCGAAGACCTTGAACGGAACGATCTATCGCTTGAGCATCCGGTATGCCTTGGGTGCAAGGCCTGCCGCGAAGGACGCACGGTCCCTTCGCGGCAGGCGTACCGGGCCGCGCGCTAGCGAGCCGGCTGCGTGACAGCGTTCATCTGGAGCGTGACCGCGGTCTGCGCCAGGAGCCGGCCGTTGACCGAGGCGCCGGTGTTCACGGCGATCAGCGTCTTGGCCAGCACCACGCCCTCGAAGTGAGCGGTGGTGCCGATGGTCACCGCGCCGGCGACCTGCCAGAAGACGTTCTTGGCCAGCGCGCCGCCGGTCAGCGTCACCCGGGTGGCGCTCGCCTGGTCGAGCGTGCCCGCCACCTGGAAGACCCAGACGTCCCGCGGACCACCCGACAGACACCATAGCCCCATGGCCATGCGCGACAGGGTGCAAGGCATCCGACCCACCGTATGCGGTGGCCCCGGGAACTGCGGCTGGCCGAGATCAAGGACTACCTCGGGCAGATGGTGCGGGAGGGGGCGGGGCCCGAGACGCCGAGGTTGCACACTGCGGGGCTGGTTTCTCCACGGCGTGACGCTCGACCGGCCGGACATCGCGGACAAGATCCCGTGGCCGAAGGTGCCGCGCCAGAAGCCGAACGTGCTCAGTCCGGCGGAGGTGGAGCGACTCCTGGATGCGGCGATGTCGGCGAGTCCAGACCTCCTGACATAGGGGGCGGGGGCGGGTGGTGCCTGTCTTCGACCGCGAGGCGTCGAGAAGGGGATCGCGGGGCCTCAGGTCGCCGGCCGCAGCTGCTTGCGGGCCTTCTTGAGGAAGGTCTGGGTGCAGCGCCCGTGCGTGGTCTCGTGGTTGACGATCTCCGCGATCAACCGCCGCTTGGCCTCCTCGTCGAGGGTCGAGCAGGCACCGACCTCCCGGGCGAGCTGGACACCCTGCGGTGTCATCGGGACGTTCGGCCGCGCCGGACCCGGGGCGACCGGGTGATGGTGCGACGGCTTGGTCTTGGTGACGTCGTGGAAGGCCGGCGACATCTCGGCGCGCCGACCCGAGCCGTGGCAACTGGGACAGGTGGCCGTCGTGCCGCCCAGGGCATTCCCGATGCGACCATCACCACCACACGTGCGGCAGGATTCACCTTCCATGAGCGCCTCGGTGCGACGTCAGTTGAACCAGCACATCCCAAGCAAGCCTCACCCGCCCAGCGCCTTCTCGAGCGCCTCCAGCAGCGCCCCCTCCTCGCCGTCGAGCACGGTGCGCGGGTCGAGCACCACCGCGCCGTCCGCGATCCGCGCCACCACCGGCGCCGGCGCCCGCCGCAGCGCGGCCAGCAGCGCGGCCGGGTCGGCCGAGGGGAGGGCCAGCAGCCAGGTCGGCAGCGTCTCGCCGGGCAGCGTGCCGCCCCCCACCGCCGACTCGCCCCGCCGAAGCTCGGCGCCGGGCGCCACCGCCACCACGCGCTCCCGCCAGCGTCGCGCCGTCGCCTCCAGCTCGGCGAGCGGCCTGGCGATGGCCCGCCAGATGGGGAGCTCGCGCAGCGCCTCGCCCCGCTCGTAGTGGGCCAGCGTGGCGCCGAGGCCGGCCAGCGCCACCTTGTCTAGCCGGAGCGCCCGTAGCAGCGGGTGGCGCTTCACCAGCGCCACCGCCGCGGCGCGCCCCACCATCAGCCCCGCCTGCGGCCCGCCCAGCAGCTTGTCGCCGGAGAAGCAGACCAGGTCGGCCCCGTCCCGGACCCGCTCCATCACCGTCGGCTCCGGCGCCAGGCCGTGGGGCGCGGTGGGGAGCAGCGCCCCCGAGCCGAGGTCGTCCACCACCCAGAGGTCGCGCCGGCGCGCCAGCGCCACCAGCTCGCCGAGCGTCGGCTCGGTCACGAAGCCGTCGAGCCGGAAGTTGGAGCGGTGGACCGAGAGGACGGCTCGGGTGCGCGGCGTGATGGCCTCCTCCACGTCGGCGGCGTAGGTCCGGTTGGTGGTGCCGACCTCCGTGAGCGCCGCGCCGGAGCGGCGCAGCACGTCGGGGATCCGGAAGCCGCCGCCGATCTCGACCAGCTGGCCGCGGCTCACGATCACCTCGGGCGTGCCGTCGGGCGCCGGCTGGCCGGAGGGGCGGGCGCCGGAGAGGGCGGCCAGCGAGAGCAGGACCGCGGCGGCGCCGTTGTTGACCGCCACCGCGTCCTCGGCGCCGGTGAGCCGGCAGAGCGCCCCGGCGGCGTGGTGGTACCGGTCGCCCCGCTCTCCCCGCTCCACGTCGAATTCCAAGGTCGAGTAGCCCTCGGCGGCGGCGGCCATGGCCGCGGCGGTGGCGGCCGAGAGGGGGGCGCGCCCCAGGTTGGTGTGGATGACGACGCCGGTGGCGTTGATGGCCCGCCGCAGCGCCCCGAGGGCTCCGGCCGAGAGCCTGGCCAGCAGCGCCGCCTCGATCTCCTCGGGCCGCGGGCAGGCGCCCCCGGCCAGCACGGCGGCCCGGCGTGCCTCCAGCTCGCCCCGGACCGCCTCCATGACCGGCTCGTGGCCGAGCCGCGCCACCAGCCCGGCCCGCTCGGCCGCCTGCAGCAGCCGGTCGGCCCTGGGGAGCTTGCGGGCCTCGGCGGCCGGGTCGATCGGGCTCATGATGGATCGAATAGCATGGCCGCGGTTCGTGGACCCGTCGGGTTGGCATCGGGTCGGTGGCATGGGGAAAAGGGGCCAGAAGATCGTTGCCTTACCCGGCCCAAGCGGGTAATCCTTCGCCCCACTCTATGCCTTTCCTGCCGACTCCCGCCGCGGCCGAGGCGAGCCTCTGGGCCATCATCCTGTTCCCGCTGGCCGGCGCCCTGATCAACGGGCTCTTCGGCCGCCGCATCGGAAAGGGAAACACCACCCTGGTCGCCATCGGCGCCATGGTGGGCTCCCTGGCCGTCGCGGCCATCGTCTTCTACTGGGTCCTGACCACCCGGAACCTGCGCTACCAGGGGGCCCCGTGGATCGCCGTCACCGGCGCCGACGGCCGGGCCATCGTCAACGTGGCCTGGGGGCTGCTGGTGGACCGGCTCTCGGGGACCCTGCTGCTGGTGGTCACCGGCGTCGGCACGCTCATCCACGTCTACTCGGCGTCCTACATGTCGCACGAGGACGACGCCGGCTACGCCCGCTTCTTCACCTACCTCAACCTCTTCGTCGCGGCCATGCTCACGCTGGTCCTGGGCGACTCGCTGGTCCTCACCTTCGTCGGCTGGGAAGGCGTCGGCCTCTGCAGCTACCTGCTGATCGGCTTCTGGTACACCGACGAGCAGAAGGCCTTCGCCGGCCGCAAGGCCTTCATCACCAACCGGGTGGGCGACTTCGGCTTCCTGGTCGGGGTCTTCTCGCTGCTGGCCATCTTCGGCACCTCCAGCTACGCCGACCTGGCCAACCTGGCGCGGGTGATCACCCCAGACGCGCCCATCGCCTCCGGCATCTTCGCCGGCTGGACCTACCAGTCGGCCATCACCTTCGCGATGCTCGGGCTCTTCGTCGGCGCCGTCGGCAAGTCGGCGCAGCTGCCCCTCTACATCTGGCTGCCCGACGCCATGGCCGGCCCGACCCCGGTCTCGGCCCTCATCCACGCCGCCACCATGGTGACGGCGGGCGTCTACCTGGTGGCCCGCAACTCGATGCTCTTCTCGCTGGCGCCGGTCGCCATGGCCACCGTGACCATCGTCGGCGCCGCCACCGCGCTCTTCGCGGCGGTCATCGCCTTCACCCAGAACGACATCAAGAAGGTGCTGGCCTACTCCACCGTGAGCCAGCTCGGCTTCATGTTCATCGGCGTCGGCTGCGGCGCCTGGTGGGCGGGCGTGCTCCACCTCGTCACCCACGCCTTCTTCAAGGGCTGCCTCTTCCTCGGCGCCGGCTCGGTGATGCACGGCATGGGGGACGAGACCGACCTCCGCAAGATGGGCGGCCTGGCCAGGAAGATGCCGCACACCCACTGGACCTTCCTGGTGGCCACCATCTCCGCCACCGGCATCATCCCGCTGGCCGGCTTCTGGTCGAAGGACGCCATCCTCGGCAACGCGCTCTTCAGCGCGAACCCGGCCTGGCACCAGGTCGGCCCCATCGCCTGG
The DNA here is from genome assembly GCA_021806645.1 of Myxococcales bacterium. Lineage (GTDB taxonomy): Bacteria > Myxococcota > Myxococcia > Myxococcales > Anaeromyxobacteraceae > JADKCZ01. The sequence goes on from JAJZQX010000002.1 coordinate 324,082, forward strand.
GCGGTCGGCTCGCTGGCCGCGCTCGGCACCGCCTTCTACATGACCCGGCTCTACTGGCTCACCTTCATGGGGAAGCCGCGGACCCACGCCGCCGAGCATGCCCACGAGTCGTCCTACGTCATGACCGTGCCGCTCATGGTGCTGGCGGTGCTGGCGGCGGTCGGGCTCTTCCTCGGCCTGCCCGGCCACTCGCCGGTCTCCGAGCTCTACGCCCGCTTCGTCGAGCCGGTCTTCGCCGCCGGCACCGAGCGGCTTCACGAGGTCGGGCATTTCCACCCCGGCGCCCACCCGGCCTGGCCGTACTTCGCCGCCTGGGGGATCGGCCTGGCCGGCACCGTCGTCGCCTTCCTCATGTACGGGCGCGGGTGGACCCGCCTGCCGGCCGCCCTGGCCGCCACCCTCCCCCGCACCTACCAGTTCATGGTCGACAAGTTCCAGGTCGACGAGCTCTACGAGGCGGCGGTCATCAGGCCGCTCGGTGCCCTGGCGAAGGGGCTCTGGCGCGTGATCGACGTCTTCCTCATCGATGGGCTGATGGTGAACGGCGTGGCCCGCCTGGTCGGCTTCTTCGGCTCGGTCTCCCGCCTGGCCCAGAACGGGGACGTGCAGCGCTACGCGGCCTACATGGCGCTGGCCGCGGCCGCCATCCTCGCGACCGTCCTCGGCGTGGGGGCCCAGTAACATGAACCTGCTCAGCGTCGTCACCTTCGTCCCGCTCGCCGGCGCCCTCGCCGCCGCTCTCCTGCCGCGCGACGAGCCCGGCCAGCACCGCGCCCTGGCGCTGGTGGTCTCGCTGGTCACGCTGGCGCTCTCGCTCTTCCTCTGGTTCGGCTTCGACGTCGCGGCCGGCGCCGCCGAGTTCCAGTTCGAGGAGCAGCGGGCCTGGATGCCGTCGATCGGCATCGGCTACCACCTCGGCCTCGACGGCGTGGCGCTGCTGCTGGTGATGCTCACCACCCTGCTGGTCCCGGTGGTGATCCTCTCCACCTGGCAGGCGGTCCAGGATCGGGTCAAGGAGTTCATGATCGCGATCCTGGTGCTCGAGACCGCCATGATCGGCACCTTCGCCGCGCTGGATCTGATCCTCTTCTACGTCTTCTGGGAGCTGATGCTCATCCCCATGTACCTGCTGATCGGGGTCTGGGGTTCGCAGAACCGGGTCTACGCGACGGTTAAGTTCTTCGTCTACACCTTCGCCGCCAGCGTGCTGATGCTGCTGGCCATCCTGTACGTCTACTTCCACGACGGCGGCACGTTCGACTACGTGCAGGCCCGCAGCGCGCTGCAGGTGACCACCGGGCAGGGGCGCTGGCTCTTCCTGGCCTTCGCGCTGGCCTTCGCGGTCAAGGTGCCGATGTTCCCGCTCCACACCTGGCTGCCCGACGCCCACACCGAGGCGCCCACGGCCGGCTCGGTGATCCTGGCCGGCGTGCTGCTGAAGATGGGGACCTTCGGCTTCTTCCGCTACGCCATGCCGCTCTTCCCCGAGGCGGCGCTGCACTTCCGGCCGCACATCGCCACGCTGGCCACCATCGGCATCGTCTACGGCGCCCTCATGTGCTTCGTGCAGACCGACATGAAGCGGCTGGTGGCCTACTCGTCGGTCTCGCACCTCGGCTTCGTGATGCTGGGTCTCATGGCGCTCAGCGCCGAGGGGCTGACCGGCGGCGTCTACCAGATGCTCAACCACGGCGTCTCCACCGGCGGCCTCTTCCTGCTGGTGGGCATGCTCTACGAGCGGCGCCACACCCGGCTGGTCGCCGAGTACGGCGGGATCGCCAGGCAGGTGCCCTGGCTGGCCACCGTCTTCGTGGTGGTGACGCTCTCCTCGATCGGCCTGCCGGGCACCAACGGCTTCGTCGGCGAGTTCCTCATCCTCTCCGGCACCTTCCTCTCGCGCCTCCCCTACGGGCAGGTGCTGGCCGTGGTGGCGGCCTCGGGCGTCATCCTCGGCGCCGTCTACATGCTGGTCCTGGTCGAGAAGGTCTTCTACGGCCCCATCCGCAACGAGGAGAACCGGCACCTCCCCGACCTCTCGGTGCGCGAGGCGTTCGTGATGGCCCCGGTGATCGTCTTCATCGTGCTGATGGGGCTGATGCCCGGCCCCTTCCTGGCCCCGGCCAAGCCGGCCGTCGATCGGCTGGTGCAGCGCTTCCAGCAGACCGAGGCCCGCCTCGGCGTCCAGTCGCAGGTCGGCACGGTCAGCACGGCCGTCGCCGCCCGTCCTCCCCCGTCGCCCGGAGGGGCGTTCTGACATGACCGGCTTCCCCACTCGCGACTTCCTCGCCCTGGTGCCCGTCGCCGTCCTCACCTCCGGCGGGCTGGTGCTGCTGCTCAGCGAGGTCTTCCTGGCCTCGGTCCGCCGCGGGTACCAGGCCGGGCTCACGCTGGTGGTCGCGGTGCTGGCCGCGGTCGCCGCCATCGTGGTCCCACCGGCCGGCGCCGTCTTCGGCGGCCAGGCCACCGTGGACGCCTTCTCGGTCTTCGTCACCGTCATCATCTGCGGCGGCGTGGCGCTCTCGGCGCTGATGAGCGCCGGGTGGCTGCACGCCCGGAACGCCGAGCGGGGCGAGTACTACGCCCTGACGCTCTTCGCGGCGGCCGGCATGGTGCTGGTGGGCATGGCCTCGGACCTGCTGGTGGCCTTCGTGGCCATCGAGATCATGAGCCTCTCCACCTACTCGCTCACGGCCTACGTGCGCCGCGGCCGGCGCCCCTCCGAGGCCGCCTTCAAGTACATGATCCTCGGCGCGGTCTCCTCGGCGCTCCTGCTCTACGGCAGCTCGCTGGTCTTCGGCGCCACCGGCACCACCCTCTTCGCCGCCATGCACGGTCCTCGCGGCGCCGGCTCGATGCTGCTGGTCGGCGGGCTCGGCCTGATCGCCTCCGGCCTGGCCTTCAAGATCGGCGCCGTGCCGTTCCACGCCTGGACTCCCGACGTCTACGAGGGGGCGCCCACGCCGGTGACCGCCTTCATGGCCGCGGGCGTGAAGACCGCCGCCTTCGCGCTGCTGGCGCGGATCTTCCTCTCCTCCCAGGTGGGGGCCGACGTCCACGACCTCTCCTTCGAGAAGGTCCTCATGGTGCTGGCCGCGCTCACCATGATCTTCGGCAACCTGATGGCGCTCCCGCAGCGGAGCGTGAAGCGGATGCTGGCCTACTCGGCGATCGCCCACGCCGGCTACCTGCTGGTGGGCGTGGTCTCGGCCCGGGTGGAGGGGGCGCGCTCCATGGCGCTGGCCGGCCTGCTCTTCTACCTGGCCGCCTACACCGCCACCGTCATCGGCGCCTTCGCGGTGGTCGGCTCGATCGAGGAGCGCACCCGCGGCGACGTCGAGCCGGACCGGGCCTGGGACCTCTCCCGCTTCTCGGGTCTGGCCAGGCGGCGGCCCGGGCTGGCGTTCGCCATGACCGTCTTCCTGCTCAGCCTGGCGGGCGTGCCGCCCACGGCCGGCTTCGTCGGGAAGCTCTACCTCTTCCAGGCCGCGGTCGGCGCCCATCTCTACCTGCTGGCCGTCGTCGGCGTCCTCTCCAGCGTCCTGGGCGCCTTCTACTACCTGCGGGTGGTGGTCCACATGTACATGAGGCCGGCAGAGGGGACCGAGGAGCCGGTCGCCGCGCCGGCCATGGTCTTCGCCCTGGGCGTGGCCGCGCTGGTGGTGGTGCTCTTCGGCCTGGTGGCCGAGCCCATCATCCGGCTGGCGCAGGGCGCCGGCGCCATGGTGATGTAGCTAGCGCCCCGGCCGCGTCAGGCGAGCCAGCAGGTCGGCGGCGGCGAAGGGCTTCGGCAGCGCCTCGACCGGCGGGTAGCGGCGGGCCGCCACGTCCAGCAGCTCGGAGTGGGGACCGGTCACCAGCACCGGCGTCCGGCTCGCCGTGGCCGCGCCCAGCAACCCGTCCACGCCGCTCACGTTCAGGTCTACCAGGCAGAGGTCGAAGCCGCCGCGCTCGAGCAGGCCGAGCGCCTCGCCGTCGCCGCCGCTCGCGGTCACGGCGCAGCCGTCGAGGCGCAGCGCGATCGCCAGCGCTTCCCGGAAGTTCCGGTCTCCGTCGATGAGGAGGACCGAGGCCATGAAAGGAAAGAAGCGCAGAGCGGCGCAAGAGTGGCGGGGGGGGACCGTACTCGAGCCTGCAGCCCTGCGCTTCGGACTGAGCAGGATAGCAACGGGGATGCCAACTGGTCATCGCCCGGCGGAACGCCGCCCCTGGCCAAAAGCACCAGGACGGCGGGGGGTTCCGGGCGCGGCTACAGGGCTTTTCGGGGGCCGGCCGGGGCGGCACGGGAACGACCTTGCAACCGTGAAATGCAGCTTCGAAACTGAAAGGTCAGCCGCCCTGCTTCGCCGCGAGGTCGAGCCGCTTCATCTTGCGCCAGAGGGTGGTGGAAGAGATCCCCAGCTCGGAGGCCACCCGACCAAGATCGGCGTGGCCGCGCTGCAACGCCGCCTGGATGCCCTGCCGCTCCGCCTCCTCGACCACGGCGGCCAGGGTCCGGGCCTGGCCTGGAGCGGCGCCGGGCCGAGGCGGCACGACCGGTTCGAACTGGATCTCCTCCAGGCCGATCTCCGCGCCGGGAGACAGCGCCGCCGCCTGCTCCACCATGTTCTCCAGCTCGCGCACGTTGCCCGGCCAGCTGTGCTCCGACAGCGCGGCCAGCGCCGCGGGGGTGAAGACCTTCCGTGTCCCGTCGCGCTGGTTGTACTGGGCCAGGAAGTGGACGGCCAGCAGCGGGATGTCCTCGGGCCGATCGCGCAGGGGCGGGATGCGGATCGGCACCACGTTGAGCCGGTAGAAGAGATCCTCGCGGAAGCGCTTCTCGAGGATGGCCTTGCGCAGGTCCTGGTTGGTGGCGGCGATGATCCGCACGTCCACCCGCACCGGCGACGACTCGCCGACGCGCCGGATCTCGCCATCCTGGAGCGCGCGCAGCAGCTTGGCCTGGAAGCCCGGCGCGGTCTCGCCGACCTCGTCGATGAAGAGCGTGCCGAGGTTGGCCTCCTCGAAGAGCCCGCGCCGCGCCCGGGTGGCGCCGGTGAAGGCGCCGCGGGCGTGGCCGAAGAGCTCCGACTCCAGCAGCGTCTCGGTGATGGCGGCGCAGTTGACCGGGACGAAGGGGCGGTCGCCGCGCCGGCTGCTGACGTGGAGCGCCCGCGCCACCACCTCCTTGCCGGTGCCCGACTCGCCGGTGATGAGGACGGTGGCGTCCGACGGGCCCACCCGGACGACGCGGTCGAGGACGTCGCGCAGGCCGACCGAGCGGCCGATGACGTGGTCCAGTCCGAAGCGGCGCCGGAACTCCCCGGTCAGCACGCTCACCTGACCGACCAGCCGCCGCTTCTCGACCGCCTTGGCGGCGCGCAGCAGCAGCTCGTCCTCCTTGAAGGGCTTGGCGAGGAAGTCGTAGGCGCCGCGCCGGATGGCCTCCACCGCCGACTCGATGGTGCCGTAGGCGGTCATGACGATCACCTCGGTCTCGGGCGCCACCTTCCGGACCGTCCGCAGCACCTCCATGCCGTCCACGTTGGGCATGCGCAGGTCGGTCAGGACCACGTCGTAGTCCTCCCCCTCCAGCCGCTTGATCGCCGCGGCGCCGTCCTCGGCCTCGTCCACCTGGTAGCCGGCCTGCCGCAACACCATGGCGGTGGTGGCGCGCATGTTCCTCTGGTCGTCCACCACCAGCAGCCGGCCGGCCGGGGCGGCGGCAACGGGTGGGGCGGCGGGGAGGCTGGGATCGGTCATCTGGAGGACCCTCTAAACCAGAGTTCGTGATTCGCGATCACCGGCAAGACCGGGAATCGAAGGAAGAAAGTTGAAAGGGAAGGTCAGCCCATCGATCGTTGGGGTTGCGAGACCACCAACCAAAATGAGGACCTTC
>JAJZQX010000003.1 GCA_021806645.1 Myxococcales bacterium
CGCCGGCGCGGCGGGCGGGGGCGGGGCGAGAAGCGCGAAGGCGCGCCCGGCCAGGCGCCGGCTGGCGCTGGAGCGCTGCAGCCGGGCGGCGAAGGCGCCGCGGGTGGCGACGGCGGGGCCGGGGCGCTCCCCCCGGCGGCACCGGACCGCGGCGAACCTGACCCGGCCGCGGGCGGGGCGTGATCCAGGAGGTGGGCATGCGACGCGGCCGGAGCGGGGTGCGGCTGGCGCTCACGCTGGCTGCCGCGGTGGTGGGCATGGCCTGCCAGCGAACCCCACCACCGAGCGTCACCGGCGTGAGGGTTGGCGCCGCGCTCTCCGACGCCGTCGGCGAGGTGGGGCTCTCCGGCGCCGCCGTCGAGGCGGTGACCCGCACGGCGCTGGCGGAGGCCGGCTTCCGGCTCCAGCCGGGCAAGGTGCGGGCCTTCAAGGCGCGGATCGACGTGGTGGCGCTGCGCGTCGCCGCGGGCGCCGGCGGCCAAGGGCTGCAGGCCGAGCTGGCGGTGGAGGTGGAGCTGGCGCCCTCGCAGGGCGACGAGCCGCCACACAAGGAGACCGGGCGCGCCACCGAACGGGTGGGCGCCGGTGGTCCCGCCCCGGCCGTGCGCGCCGCCCTGGCCAGCGCGGTTGGCGAGGCGGTCAGGGCGCTCCGCGTGAGCGTGGCCGCCGACGTGAAGACCAACCAGGCGCTCATCGCCGACCTGGCCTCGGCCGACGCCCGGGTCCGCGGCCAGGCCGTGCAGGCGCTCGGCGAGCGCGGCGTCAAGGCGGCGGTCCCGCGGCTCATCGAGCGGCTGCGCGACGCCGATCCCAAGGTGGCTCACCGGGCGGTGGGGGCGCTGGCGCAGATCAAGGATCCCCGTGCCGTGCCGGCCCTGATCGACCTCTGCCGCGGCGGTGACTCGGCGCTGACGCTCCAGATGGCCCGGATCGTCGCCGACATCGGCGGCCGCGACGCCCAGGGCTGGCTGCTGGTGCTGGAGGCGGCCCACCCCGACCCGCGAGTCCGCGAGACCGCGGCCGAGGCGCTCGACGACCTTCGCCGGGCCGAGCCGGCGCCAGCCCCGGTGCCGAGCACGTCCGCGGCCCGGGCCCCGGGGGAGGCGCACCGATGAACGGACCAGAGGCCACCATGCGCACCACCAGGAGATCGTTCCTCGCCGTGCCACTGCTCGCCGTGCTGGCGGGCTGTGCCCATTCGCCCCGGAGCGGCGGCTCCACGCGGCCGGCCGACTACTACCCGCTGGCCGTCGGCTCCGAGTGGACCTGGGAAGACCAGAGCCCGCAGCTGCCCGCCGGCAGCCCCGCGCTCCGCACGGTGCGCGTGCTGGAGCGGACCGCCGACGGCTACTTCAAGGACAGCGCCCGCGGTGAGCTGCGGGTCGGCGCCTGCATCGAGGACCGGGTGCGCTCGCTGCTGTGCGGCCCGATCGCCACCGGCACCCGCTGGAGCTCGGTCCTCACGCCGACGTCCACCGAGCGCTACGAGATCGTCGCCGTCGGCGAGCGGGTGGTGACCCCGGCCGGCACGTTCGGCGGCTGCGTCCGCGTCCGCTCCATCACGCGCGCCTCCGCCGACACCGAGCTCATCAACGAGATCAGCTACGCGCCCGGCGTGGGGCCGGTGCGCATCGAGGTCATCACGGTGCGGAAGGGGAAGGCCGTGCCCCAGTTCCGGGCGGTCCTCCGTTCACATCGCCAGGGGAGCCAGTGAGCATGCGAGAGGTTGGAATCGGCATCGCCGGGTTCGGCACGGTCGGAGGCGGCGTGCTCTCGATCCTGAGCCGCCACGCCGGCGACATCGAGGCGCGGCTGGGCGCGCACCTCACCGTGAAGAAGGTGGCGTTCCGCGACGCCGGCAAGAGCCGGGCGCTCGACGTGCCGGCCTCCGTGCTGACCACGCGGGTCGAGGACCTGCTCGAGGATCCCGGCGTCGAGGTGGTGGTCGAGCTGATGGGTGGCGTAGACGAGGCCTTCGCGCTGGTGACCGGTGCACTCTCCCGCGGCAAGCACGTGGTCACGGCCAACAAGGCGCTGCTGGCGACCCGCGGGCAGGAGATCTTCAGGCTGGCCCGGGCGCGCAGCGTGGACGTCTATTACGAGGCCGCCGTCTGCGGCGGCGTCCCCATCATCCGGACGCTGCGCGAGTCGCTGGCGTCGGACCGGATCAACGGGCTGGTCGGCATCGTCAACGGCACCACCAACTTCATCCTCACCGCCATGGCCGAGCGGGGAGAGGCCATCGGGCCGGTGCTGGCCGAGGCGCAGCGGCTCGGCTACGCCGAGGCCGATCCGACGCTCGACGTGTCGGGCGGAGACGCCGCCCAGAAGCTCTGCGTGCTGGCGCAGCTGGCCTTCGGGGCGCGGCTGGAGCCCAAGGACGTCCTCACCGAGGGGATCATGCGGCTCTCGCCCGACGACTTCCGCTGGGGGCGCGAGTTCGGGTACACGCTCAAGCTCCTGGCGGTGGCCCGGCGCTGCGAGCCGGCCGGGAGCGGTCCGGGCGGAAAGGATCTCGTCGAGGCCCGCGTCCACCCCGCCTTCATCCCGCAGGGGTCGCTGATGGCCGGGGTTCGCGGCGCCATGAACGCCGTGGTGCTCCAGTCCGAGGCCCTGGGCACCTCCATGCTCTACGGGCAGGGGGCCGGCGCCATGCCGACCGGCAGCGCCGTGGTCTCCGACATCATCGACCTGACGCGGAACATCATGGCCGGCAGCCCTGGGCGAGTGCCGCTGCCGCCCGAGCAGTCGCTGGTCGAGCTGCGGCCCCACAGCGAGATTCGCTGCGCCTACTACCTCCACTTCTCGGTGAAGGACGAACCGGGTGTGCTGGCCCGGATCGCCTCGACGCTGGCCGCGCGGAGCATCTCGGTGGCCGCGGTCCAGCAGCGCGAGCAGGCCGACGCCTCGGCGCCGGTCCCGCTGGTCTTCGTCACGCACCAGGCGAGGGAGGCCGATCTCAAGGCGGCCATCGCCGAGATCGATCGTCACCCGGCGACGCTCAACCCGACGCGGTTCATCAGGATCGAGTCGGTGTAGCCTGGTCCTGCCCCCGAGGCGGGGCACGAGGGGGACAGCGTGGTCGCGACCGAGCTGCGCGTCATCTACGGCGACACCGACCAGATGGGCGTCGTCTACTACGCCAACTACCTGCGCTTCTTCGAGGCGGGGCGAAACGAGTTCATCAGGGCCAAGGGGCTGCGCTACCGCGACTTCGAGGCCGGCTACTCGTTGCGGCTGCCGGTGACCGAGGCCACCGTCCGTTACCAGGCGCCGGCGCGCTACGACGACCTGCTCCGCCTGGAGACCTCGCTGGAGGAGATCCGGCGCGCCTCGGCCACCTTCGCCTACCGGCTGGTCCGGGACGACGGGCTGCTGCTGGCCACGGGGCGGACCGTCCACGCCTGCATCGACCTCGGCGGGAAGATCCGTAGGCTGCCCGATGAGCTGGTGGCGCGCCTCTCCGACGGCGAGGCGCTGGAACACGACGGAGCGAGCCCGGGGCGCCATGGCGCCGCCGGCCGCAGGGAGGATTGACGTCATGGCCGAAGTCTCCAGGGAGATCGTGATCGCCTGCGCGCCGGACCGGCTCTTCGACGTGGTGGTGGACTACGCCCGCTACGCGGACTTCGTTCCGGGCATCAAGGCGTGCCGGGTGCTGCCCGGCCAGGGCGACCGGAGGGTCGAATACGAGCTCGACCTCGGGCTGAAGCGGATCAGGTACGTGCTCCGCCACGTCGAGCAGCGGCCCACCCGGGTCTCGTGGTCGCTGGTCTCCGGCGACGCACTCAAGATCTCCAACGGCTCCTGGGAACTCGCGCCGGAAGGGAGCGGGACGCGGGCCCGCTACTCGGTCGAGATCCAGATCGCCAAGCCGCCGTTCATCCCCCAGTCGGTCGTCGACAAGCTCACCGACGAGTTGACCCGGGTCCAGTTGCCGAAGACCCTGGAGGCCTTCAAGGCGAGGGCAGAGCGCCCGTGACGGCTCGTCGGGTGCGGCGCTTGAAGGGCCGCCGGGTGTAGGGGGATGGAGTATGATGGCGCCGCCCCGGGGTGGCGGTGTCGCTGCAAGCACCCAGGACGACGGGGGAAGTGGACGTCGCGGCCACTGGATTCGACCAGGTGAAGAGACCCGGTGGGGTCTTTCGTCTGGACAAAGGGAACGGCGGTTGCATCTTGCTGGTTGTGAGCACGGTGCGGAGCCATCGGATGCTGGACGCGTACGTCATCGAGGAGATCAAGCGGCGCGAGCACCGGCCCGGGCGCGACGAGCGACCCGTGGCCGAGGTGCCTGTGCCGCCGCCTCCCGACCAGCGACCGGTCGATCCGGGGCCGGAGAAGCCGGCCCGTGGCGTCGTGATCATCGATCTCGACTGAGTGGACGCGCGCAGGCGACGCGTCGCTCCGCCGAATCAGGTTGACGGCGAGGTCCCCCGCCAGTCAGATCCCGGGCGTTCCGAACCCCGAGCTTCCGCGCGGCTGCGCCGCACGGCCAGGAGAGGCCCATGACCGAGATCATCAACGTGGTGGCGAGGGAGATCCTCGACTCCCGCGGCAACCCGACCGTCGAGGTGGAGGTGGCGCTGGCCACCGGAGACGTGGGGCGCGCGGCCGTGCCGTCGGGCGCCTCGACCGGCGAGCACGAGGCGCTCGAGCTGCGCGACGGCGACAAGAAGCGCTACCTCGGCAAGGGGGTCCGCAAGGCGGTCGCCAACGTCATCGACGCCATCGGCCCGACCGTGATGGGCATGGACGCCTCCGACCAGGTCTCGCTCGACGCGCGGATGATCGCGCTCGACGGCACGCCCACCAAGGCGAAGCTGGGCGCCAACGCCATCCTCGGCGTCTCGCTGGCGGCCTCCAAGGCGGCCGCGGCGGCCCACGGCCTGCCGCTCTACCGGTACATCGGCGGGGCCAGCGCGCGCACGCTGCCGGTGCCGCTCATGAACATCCTCAACGGCGGCGCCCATGCCGACTCCAACGTAGACATCCAGGAGTTCATGGTGGTGCCGCTGGGCGCGCCCAGCTTCGCCGAGGCGCTCCGCTACGGCGCCGAGGTCTTCCACGCCCTCAAGAAGGTGCTGAAGGGGAAGGGGGCCTCGACCGGCGTGGGCGACGAGGGCGGCTACGCCCCCAGCCTCGCCTCCAACGAGGCGGCGCTGGAGGTGATCATGGAGGCGATCGCCCAGACCGGCCTCAAGCCCGGCAAGCAGGTGGCGCTGGCGCTCGACTGCGCCGCCTCCGAGTTCTACGACAAGAAGAGCGGCAAGTACGTGCTCAAGGGCGAGGGGAAGACCTTCGACAAGAAGGGGCTGGTCGACTGGTACGCCAGGCTGGCCAGGGCCTACCCCATCGTCTCGATCGAGGACGGCTGCGACGAGAACGACTGGGCCTGCTGGAAGCTCCAGACCGAGCGGCTGGGCGACAAGCTGCAGCTGGTGGGTGACGACGTCTTCGTCACCAACGTGGAGCGGCTCGGGAAGGGGATCGAGGAGGGCGTGGCCAACTCGATCCTGGTGAAGGTGAACCAGATCGGCTCGCTCACCGAGACCCTGGAGGCGGTGCGCATGGCCCACCGCGCCGGCTACACCAGCGTGATGAGCCACCGCTCCGGTGAGACCGAGGACACCACCATCGCCGACCTGGCCGTCGCCTGCGACTGCGGCCAGATCAAGACCGGCTCGGCCTCGCGCACGGACCGCATCGCCAAGTACAACCAGCTGCTCCGCATCGAGGGGGAGCTGGGGGCCGGAGCCCGGTACGCGGGCGCCTCGGCTTTCAAGGCCCTCCGGTAGCCCCAGGCAGGGCGGGAACCTCCCGCCAACAGAAGCGAAAGTTCTCGCCGGCGCGCGTTGACAACCTCGACGGGCGCCCGCTAGTTTCACCGGCCCGAGGGTAGGTGGAGGTTCGCATGAGGTCGGAGTGGGTGTCGAAGCGTCGCGGCCAGTCCAATGTCTCCCAGATGCACCTGGCACGCCAGGGGACCGTCACCGAGGAGATGACGCGCGTGGCGGCGCGCGAGCGCCTGCCCGCCGAGCTGATCCGCGCCGAGGTGGCTCGCGGCCGGATGGTCATCCCGGCCAACGTGAACCACCCCGAGCTCGATCCGCTCGCCATCGGCATCGCCGCCACCTGCAAGATCAACGCGAACATCGGCAACTCGGCGGTCACCTCCGACATCGCGCACGAACTCGCCAAGCTCGACCTCTGCCTGAAGCACGGCGCCGACACGGTGATGGACCTCTCCACCGGCGGCAACATCCCGGGGATCCGCGAGGCCATCATCCGCGCCAGCCCCATCCCGGTCGGCACGGTGCCCATCTACGAGTGCCTGGTCCACGTGGACGACGTGGCCGACCTGACGCCGCGCATCCTGCTCGATATCATCGAGGCGCAGGCGCGGCAGGGCGTAGACTACATGACCATCCACGCCGGCCTGCTACGGGATCACATCCCGTTGGCGGCCAAGCGGGTCACCGGCATCGTCTCGCGCGGGGGCGCCATGATGGCGCAGTGGATGCTCGCCAACAAGGCGGAGAACCCGCTCTACACGCACTTCGACGAGATCTGCGAGATCTTCAAGAAGCACGACGTCACCTTCTCGCTGGGCGACGGGCTCCGCCCGGGGTGCCTCGCCGACGCCTCCGACGCCGCGCAGTTCGCCGAGCTCAAGGTGCTGGGCGAGCTGACCAGGAAGGCCTGGGCCCACGACGTCCAGGTGATGGTGGAGGGGCCGGGCCACGTCCCGCTCGACCAGATCCCCATGAACATGGAGCGCGAGCGCGAGCTCTGCCACGAGGCGCCCTTCTACGTGCTCGGGCCGCTGGTCACCGACATCGCCCCCGGCTACGACCACATCACCAGCGCCATCGGCGCCGCGGTGGCGGCCCAGCACGGCGCGGCCATGCTCTGCTACGTGACGCCCAAGGAGCACCTCGGCCTCCCCGATCTCGAGGACGTCCGGCAGGGGATCATCGCCTACAAGATCGCCGCCCACGCCGCCGACATCGCCCGGGGGCGCCCCGGCGCGCGGGACCGCGACGACGCGCTCTCGCGGGCCCGCTACGCCTTCGACTGGAACAAGCAGTTCGACCTCTCGCTCGACCCGGAGCGCGCCCGCTCCATGCACGACGAGACGCTCCCGGCGGAGCACTTCAAGACCGCCGAGTTCTGCTCCATGTGCGGCCCCAAGTTCTGCTCGATGCGGATCCACACGCACCTCGAGGAGCTGGCGGCCAAGGACAAGGGGACCACGCGCGCCGGGCCGGCCGAGATCGTGCGCTGAGCGTGGATATGGGGCCGCGCGTCACGGTCTACGAGGTCGGTCCCCGCGACGGCCTCCAGAACGAGGCGGCGCTGGTCCCCACGGCCGGAAAGCTCCAGCTCATCGGCGCCCTGGCCGACGCCGGGCTGTCCAGGATCGAGGCCACCAGCTTCGTCTCGCCCACCTGGATCCCGCAGCTGTCCGACGCCGCCGAGGTGACGGCGCACCTGCCGGCCCGGCCCGGTACCTCCTACGTGGTGCTGGTCCCCAACGCCCGGGGGCTTGGCCGGCTTCGCGAGGCGCTGGAACGGGCGCCCGGCGGGCCGCCGGTGTCGGCCGCGGTGTTCCTCTCGGCCTCGGAGACGCACAACCGGAAGAACGTCAACAAGTCGGTCGAGGAGACCTTCGCCGTCTTCGCCGAGGTGATCCCGCCGGCCCGGAAGGCCGGGCTGGAGGTGCGCGGCTACGTCTCGACCGTCTTCGGCTGCCCGTACGAGGGGGCCGTCGACCCGGGTCGCGCCGCCGAGGTGGCGCTGCGGCTGCTGGAGCTGGGCTGTGGCCAGGTCTCGCTCGGCGACACCATCGGCGTCGGCACGCCGGCCCAGGTCCGGGCGGTGCTGCGGCGGCTGCTGCCGGCCGTCCCGGCCGAGCGGCTGGCCCTCCACCTCCATGACACCCGCGGCACGGCCCTGGCCAACGCGCTGGCCGGGCTGGAGGAGGGGATCACCACCTTCGACGCCTCGGTGGGTGGCCTGGGCGGCTGTCCGTACGCGCCGGGCGCCTCCGGAAACCTGGCCACCGAAGATCTGGTGTACCTGCTCCACGGCATGGGATACGACACCGGTATCGACTTCGAGAGGCTGGTCGGGGCCGGTGCCCTGGCGCAGCGGCTCACCGGCCGGGAATTGCCCGGGAGGGCGCTCCGGGCGGCGCTGGCCACGCGGACGGAGGGGTGACATGGAGCTGGATGTCGAGCGGCTCGGCGCCATCGAGCGATGGACCATCCTCGGGGAGTCCCGGCGCAACTCGCTGAGCGTCGCGCTGCTCCGCGAGCTGGTGGCTCACCAGGCCCGCGCCTCCGCCGACAAGGCGCTGCGGGTGGTGATCGTGACCGGCGCGGGAGACAAGGCCTTCTGCGCCGGCGCGGATCTCAAGGAGCGGGCCCGGATGGACGAAGGGGCGGTGGCCGGCTTCCACAAGACCATCCGCGCCGCCTTCGACGGGTTCGAGGCGCTGCCCCAGCCGGTCATCGCCGCCATCAACGGCGTGGCGCTGGGAGGTGGGTTGGAGCTGGCCCTGGCGTGCGACCTGCGGATCGCCGCCGAGGGGGCCGAGCTGGCGCTCCCCGAGGTCGGGCTCGGCATCATCCCGGGTGCCGGCGGGACGCAGCGGTTGCCGCGGGTCATCGGGGCCGCCCGGGCCAAGGAGCTGATCCTGACCGCCCGGCGGGTCCCCGCCGCCGAGGCGCTGGCCATGGGGCTGGTCGGACAGGTCGTGCCGGCGGCCGACCTTGGCCCCGCCGCGCTGGCGCTGGCCGAGCGGGTGGCGCGCAACGCACCCATCTCCTTGCGGCAGGCCAAGCGGGCCATCGACCGCGGCCTGGCGCTGCCGCTGCACGATGGGCTCGACCTCGAGAACCGCCTCTACCAGGCCTGCATCCCCACCGCAGACCGGCGGGAGGCGCTCATCGCCTTCGCCGAGAAGCGCGCCCCCGTCTTCAAGGGCGAGTGACCCGTCGACGCCCCCGAAGGGCGCGGAGACCGAAGGAACCACCGATGAGCCGTGGCGTCCTGGTGTAGAGTCCAGCCGGGAGCGGGGATTCACAATGGGTGAAGGCGAACACACCATCATCGGCCGCATCGCCCGCGAGCGGCTCAACCAGATCGCCTCGCGAAAGCTCTCCGCGCTGGGCGTGCCGGTGAGGCTCGGGGCCGACCGCGAGACGCTGGAGGGCGAGTTGGGGTTCACCGGCCGGGTGGTCCACCCGGTCTCCGGGCAGCCCATCTCGAGGTCGCGTTTCGTGGTCGGCGGCCACGATCGGCTCAGCTTCATCGACGGACCGCTCGCGGCGCTGGGCCCGATCGACTTCTACCAGCACGATCGGCTGCCCGCCTTCGAGGCGGCGGTCGCCGCCGCGCTGGCGGCGCTCCACGGCCAGCTCGAGGAGGTGGCGGCCCGGCTCCGGGCGCTCCGGCTAGAGGTGGTCATCGACGGCGAGCGGCTCCAGCTCCGGGCGGTGGTGAAGGCTCCCGGCCACGCCTTCGAGATCCTCGGCGGCGCCGACGGGGCCCGGGTGTCGCGCGTGGCCCCGGTCGGTGGCCGGCCACAGGAGGTGGCGCCCAGCTTCCCGCCGCTCGACCTGCGGCGGTTCGGAAGCGGTGCCGAGCTGGAGGACTTCCTCGTCGCCTCGCTGCCGCAGATGGCGACGCAGCCGGCCGTCAGCCCGGCGCCCGCCGTGGCCTCCGAGCCGCCGCGGCAGCTCGAGGCCACGCCCGCGCCGCGCAACGCGCTGACGCTGGCGCGCCTGGCCCAGGTCTTCGGCGAGGAGGCGATGCTGCCGCCCAACGCCATGGTGGAGCTGGTGCAGGAGTTCCAGTTCGCCGGCACCCGCTACCGCTTCGTGGCCGCTCGCGAGATGGGGACCCGCTTCAAGGGGCGGCTCATCGGCCCGAGTGGCGACGTCTGGGCGGACAACTTCGAGCTGTCGAACTTCCCGGGCACGAGGATGGTGGTGTCGCTGGCGCTCGGCGCGCCCTCGGCCGAGGCCGTCGGACCCGGCGAGTCCGCCGTCGACTTCAGCGGCGCCAGCGCGGCCACCGGCGAGGTGCCGCAGCACCTGCAGCCGCATCCCGGCGAGGTCTGGGTCATGAACGTGGTGGTGGAGAACGGCGGCCCGGACGAGGTTCGTTACGTCGGAACCGACATCGACGGCAGGCCCTACGGCGCCGCCCGGGTGCTCAAGCGGCCCGACTTCGAGGCGGTCTTCACCCAGGCGCGGGGAGGCTGGCGGCTGCTCATCCAGATCGAGCAGGTGCAGGAGGGCGCCGTGCTCTACCGGCAGCTCGACCAGGCCCGGCAGCCCATTGGCGCGTCGCGAAAGATGGCCTCGGCCATCCTGGTGGCCAACTTCGTCCCGGAAGCGGCGGCCTACTGATGAGCGCTTCCCTGGCCGAGCGGATCCTCGCCGGCGACGTGCGGGCCGCGGCGAGGCTGATGCGCGATCTCGACGATCGGTACGCCGAGGCCGAGACCACGCTGCGCGCCCTCTTCCCGAGGACGGGCCGGGCCTGGGTGATCGGCATCACCGGCTCGCCGGGCGCCGGCAAGTCCACGCTCACCGACCAGCTCATCGCCTCCTTCCGGCGCGCCGGGCGGACGGTGGGCGTGATCGCGGTAGACCCCACCAGCCCGTTCTCCGGCGGCGCCATCCTCGGCGACCGGATCCGGATGCAGGACCACGCCACCGATCCCGGCGTCTTCATCCGCTCGCTGGGCACGCGGGGCCATCTCGGCGGCCTCTCCCGCTCCACCTCCGAACTGGTGCAGGTGCTCGACGCCATGGGGAAGGACGTCATCCTGGTGGAGACGGTCGGCGTCGGGCAGGACGAGATCGAGATCGCCTCCCTGGCCCACACCGTCGTGGTGGTTGCGGTGCCGGGCATGGGCGACGACGTGCAGGCCATCAAGGCCGGCGTGCTGGAGATCGCCGACCTCTTCTGCGTCAACAAGGCCGACCACGAAGGAGCCGACCGGACCGTCCGCGACCTGCAGGGGATGCTCGAGGTGCGGCACATCATCCAGGCCCCGCCGCCGGATCACGACGAGCACCACCACCCGGCCGGCGTGGCGACCGCGCCCGCCGCGGCCAACCAGCCGGACCCAGGCTGGGAGCCGCCCATCGTCAGGACCGTGGCGGTGACCGGGGAGGGGATCGCCGACCTGGCCGAGGCGCTGCACCGGCAGTGGAACTGGCTCGAGGCGAGCGGGGAGAAGCGGCGCCGCGAGGTGGCCCGGGCCCGGGCCGGCTTCATCGCCCTGCTCCGGGAGCGGCTGCTGGCGGGGGCGCTGAGCCGGCTGGAGGCCGAGCTGGGCCGGCTCGACGCGGTGTCGGCCCGCATCGCCGACCGCGAGGCGGATCCCTATGCGCTGGCCGCCGAGCTGGCCGCCCGGCTCCACGCTTGACCCGCGCCATGCCGCCGACCCCTCTCCCAGCTCTCCCGCCCGCGGAACGCGAGCTGGTGGACACGGTCGAGCAGCGAAGCGGGGTCCGCTTCCGGGCGCCGCGAACCGCGCTGGCGGCCCTGACCCACCGGTCCTACGTCAACGAGCATCCCGGCGAGGGGCTCGACGACAACGAGCGGCTCGAGTTCCTCGGCGATGCGGTGATCGACCTGGCCATCTCGCACCGGCTCATGGAACTCTTCCCGGCGGCGCGGGAAGGCGAGCTGTCCAAGATGCGGGCCTCGGTGGTGGACGAGCCGGGGCTGGCGGCCCTGGCGCGGGCCTTCGAGCTCGGCCCGCTGCTGCGGCTGGGGCGCGGCGAGGAGCTGACCGGCGGGCGGGAGAAGCCGTCGCTGCTGGCCGACGCCATGGAGGCGGTGGTCGCGGCCGTCTACCTGGAGGGCGGCCTGGCCGCCGTGCTGGCGCTGGTAGACCGGTACCTCGGGGAGGCGTTCGACCGGGCCGCCGCCGGGACGCTCGACCGCGACTTCAAGACGCAGCTGCAGGAGCTGGCGCAGAGCCGCTTCCGCCTGGCGCCACGCTACCGGGTGGTGGCCGAGCTCGGCCCCGACCACGCCAAGAAGTTCGACGTCGAGGTGGAGCTGCGCGGCGAGGTGGTGGGGCGCGCCACCGGTCGCTCCAAGAAGGACGCCGAGCAGGCCGCGGCCCGGCTCGCCATCGAGGCGCTTGCCGCCTCGCCGGACGACCGTTAGCATCGAGGCCATGACCAAGCCCATCACCCTGGCGCTCGTAGCGCTCCTCGCGACGCCCGCTCTCGCCCAGACCTCCAAGCCCGATCTCACCGCCAACCCGCTGGCGGTCAAGTCCGCCCCCCCGGCGCCCGCGGCCGCGCCGGTCACCACCGGCAACTACGCCACCTTCCAGACCTCGGCCGGCAAGATCGGGGTCCGCTTCTACGCCGACCGCGCCCCCAGGACGGTCGCCAACTTCGTCGGCCTCGCCACAGGCACCAAGGAGTCGGTGGACCCGCGCACCGGCAAGCGGGGGAAGAAGCCCTTCTACGACGGCACCGTCTTCCACCGCGTCATCCCGCGCTTCATGATCCAGGGTGGCGACCCGACCGGCACCGGCACCGGCGATCCAGGCTACAAGTTCGCCGACGAGATCCACCCCTACGACGACTTCAAGCCCGGCCAGCTGGCCATGGCCAACTCCGGTCCCAACACCAACGGCAGCCAGTTCTTCATCACCGAGGTGGCCACCACCCACCTGAACGGCAAGCACACCATCTTCGGCGAGGTGGTCTGCGGCTTCGACCTGGTGCCGCGCATCGCCCGCGCCGGCAACGGCGCCACGCGGCTCGACAAGGTGGTCATCAGCGCCACCGCCCCAACCTGCAAGTGACCGGAGCGACCATGGCCGAAGCCCTGCACGCGACCTTCAAGACCTCCCTTGGCGACATCGTCATCCGCCTCCTCCCCGGGAAGGCGCCCAAGACCGTCGAGAACTTCCTCGGCCTGGCCGAGGGGACCAAGGAGTGGACGCATCCCACCACCGGGAAGAAGTCGAAGACTCCGCTCTACGACGGCACGGTGTTTCACCGGGTCATCCCGGAGTTCATGATCCAGGGGGGCGACCCGGCCGCGACCGGGACCGGCGGCCCGGGCTACCGGTTCGAGGACGAGATCGGGCCGGACAACCGGTTCGACAAGCCGTACCTGCTGGCCATGGCCAACTCCGGGCCCAACACCAACGGCTGCCAGTTCTTCATCACCGAGGTCCCGACGCCGCACCTCAACCGCGGCCACACCATCTTCGGCGAGGTGGTGAAGGGCGGCGACCTGGTCCCCACCATCGCCCGGGCCGGAAACAAGAAGGTGAAGCTGGAGAAGGTGATCATCACGCGCGGCGCGCTGCCGTAGGGCGAATCGCCCCGTCGAGGCGGGGCCGGCCCGGCCGGGCGCCTCAGTGCCCCGCCGGGCCGCCGCGTGCTAGAGAGAGGCGTGCCTCGACACAAGCCCCAGTTCCGCGCCGGGTTCGTGGCCCTCATCGGCCGCCCCAACGTCGGGAAGTCCACGCTGCTCAACCGCGTGCTGGGGCAGCACATCGCCATCGTCACGCCACGGCCGCAGACCACCCGGACCCGCATCCTCGGCATCGTCAACGGGGAGCAGTACCAGCTCGCCTTCTTCGACACCCCGGGCGTCCACCAGGCCAGGGGGGCGCTCAACCGGCGCATGGTCGAGGTGGCCCTCTCCACGCTGAAGGAGGTGGACGCCGCCCTGCTCATGATCGAGGCCGGCACCGGGCCGGGCGGGCGGGTCGAGATCGGCGAGGGGACGCGCGCCGTCATCGAGGAGGTGGCCAGGAGCCGCACGCCGGCCGTCCTCGGCATCAACAAGGTGGACCGGGCACCGCGGGAGACGCTCCTGCCCGTGATCGAGGCCTACAAGGGCCTGCACGCCTGGACCGCCATCGTGCCCTTCTCGGCCGCGACCGGCGAGAACGTCGAGGACCTGGTGGCCACTCTGGCCGGGATCATGCCGGTCAGCGAGGCGCCGCTCTTCCCGGCCGACCAGCTGACCGACCAGGCCGAGCGCCAGCTGGCGGCCGAGTACGTCCGCGAGCAGGTGATGCTCAAGACGCGCCAGGAGCTGCCCTACTCCGCGGCCGTCGAGGTGGAGGAGTTCGACGAGTCGCTTCGCCGCGAGACCGGCGGCCTGGTCCGCATCTCGGCCATCATCCGCGTGGAGCGCGACTCGCAGAAGGCCATCGTCATCGGCAAGAAGGGGGCGCTGCTCAAGGAGATCGGCACCGCCGCGCGGCTGCGGCTGGAGCGGCTGCTGGGCGCCAAGGTCTACCTGGCCCTCACGGTGAAGGTGGACGATCGCTGGACCGAGAAGGACGCGGCGGTCCGGAGGCTGGTGACGTGAGCGCGCGCCCCGTCATCGCCCTGGTCGGGCGCCCCAACGTCGGCAAGTCCACGCTCTTCAACCGGCTGGTGGGCCGGCGCCTGGCCATCGTGCAGGACCTCCCGGGCGTGACCCGCGACCGGAACTACGCCGACCTGGTATGGGAGGGGCGGGCGCTGTCGCTGGTCGACACCGGCGGCTTCGAGCCGGAGTCGCGCGATCGGCTGGTGGCGCAGGTCCGGCAGCAGGCCCAGCTGGCCACCGAGGAGGCCGCCGCCGTGGTGCTGGTGGTGGACGGGCGCGAGGGGTTGACCAACGTCGACCGCTCGGTGGCCGAGCTGCTGCGCCGCGGCAAGAAGCCGCTCTTCGTCGCCGTCAACAAGGTGGACACCAGCAAGACCGAGGGCGAGATCCCGCTGGCCGAGTTCTACGAGCTCGGCTTCGGCGAGGTCTTCCCGGTCTCGGCCGAGCACGGCCGCGGCACGCAGGAGCTGCTGGAGGCGATCGTGGCCGCGCTCGGGATCGAGCCGGCGCCGCCGCCCCCGGAGTTCGAGCCCTTCGACGAGGACGAGGACGAGCCGGACGAGGTGACCGAGGACCAGCGCCCCACCGGCGACATCCGCATCGCCATCGTCGGGCGCCCCAACGTCGGCAAGTCGACCTTCGTCAACGCGCTGCTCGGCACGGAGCGGTTCGTGGTCTCCGACATCGCCGGCACCACGCGCGACGCCATCGACTCGCTGGTGGTCCACGGGGGCCAGCGCTTCGTGGTGACCGACACCGCCGGCATCCGGCGCAAGGCCACCATCTCGACCACCGTCGAGAGCTACTCGGTGGTTCGCGCCATGAAGGCCATGGACGACGCCGAGGTGGTGGCGGTCATGCTCGACGCCACCGAGGCCGGGGTGGACCAGGACGCCAAGCTGCTGGCGCTGGTCCTGGAGAAGGCCAAGGCGCTGGTGGTGGTGGTCAACAAGTGGGACGTGGCCGAGAAGGAAGGCGCCACCCAGGACTGGTACCGGCAGGAGCTCGGCAAGCGGCTCCCGTTCGTCGCCTTCGCGCCGATGGTCTTCGTCTCGGCCAGGAAGGGGACGGGGGTGGGCCAGGTGCTCGAGCGGGCCGCCCGGCTGGTCGAGCAGTTCCGCGCCCGTTTCCCCACCCCGCAGCTGAACGAGCTGCTGGAGCGGGTCCAGGAGGAGCACCCGGCCCCGTCCGCCGGCGGGCGTCCCGTGAAGCTCTTCTACATCGCCCAGGTGGCCTACGCCCCGCCCACCTTCGTCATCAACTGTGGCCGCCCCGAGGCCATCGGCGACAGCTACCGTCGCTACGTGGAGAACCGGTTCCGCCAGGCCTTCGGGCTGGAGGTGCCGATGCGGCTGGTCTTCAGGGAGCGCAAGCGGCGCAAGCGCCCACGCCGGACCAAGGAATGACCCGCCGCGGGCCGGGGTTCCAGCTGGGTCGGCTTCCGCTTGACGCTGGCAGGGCTCCCACCTAGATTACCGCGACTTTTCCAATGCTTGGGCGAACCGAGCCCCGAGAGGTTCCATGTCGAAGAGCGCCGAACCGAGCCGCAAGGAGATGAAGCAGCCCGACCAGTTCCAGGCCGTGGCCGGGGAGGCCGCCTCGTGGCTCACCGGCCACCGGCGAACGGCGGTCATCGCCGGCGCCGTGCTGGCGGTGGTGCTGGTGGCGGTCGTGGCCGTCTCGACGTACCGGGAGCGGCGCTCGGCCGGGGCCGCGGCGCTCCTCTCCGAGGTCTACCGGAACGCGGGCGGCGAGATCAGCACCGTGCCGCTCCCCGGAGTGCCCGGACCGTTCTTCCCGAGCGACGCGGCCCGGCAGCGGGCGGTGGCGCAGGCGGCCGACAAGCTGCTGGCCGCGTATCCCGGCACCTCGCAGGCGGCGCTCGCGGCGCTGGCCAAGGGCGACGCCCACCTCCGGCTCGGCGAGTTCGACGCCGCCCAGGCCGCCTATCAGCTCTACCTCTCGACCGCGAACCGGAACGACTCCTTCCGCTTCTCGGCGCTGGAGGGGCTGGCCCTGGTCGCTGAGGGGAAGGGTGACACGGCCGGGGCGCTGGCCGGGTGGGCCCGGTTCGGCGCCGAGGTGCCCGCACAGTCCGATCGGGCCGACCTGGAGCGGGCGCGGCTGCTGGCCGCCTCCGGCAAGGTCGAGGAGGCGCGCACGCTGCTGGTCTCGTTCTCGGACGCGCACAAGGGGTCGATGCTGACCGGCGAAGCCGCCGAGCGGCTGGCCAAGCTGGGCAAGTAGATGCTGCTCGCCCCGCTCGTCGCCCTGGCGCTCACGGCGATACCGGCCGAGGCCGGCCACATGCCGCCGGCGCCGCGGGAGATCTTCACCATCGCGTGGATGAAGCCGCTGGTCGCCGCCGAGCTGGGCGACTACCAGCCGCAGGAGCTGGGCGGCGTGGCGGTCGATCCAAGCGGCCAGTTCGCGGTGGTCGGAACCCGTGACGGGTGGCTCCATGCGCTCCACCCCGACGGCAAGCTGGCCTGGGAGTTCCAGGGGAAGGGCCCCTTCGCCGGCGAGCCGCTCATCGACGGCGGGACCGTCTACGCCGGGTGCCACGACGGCTGGCTCTACGCGCTCGACCTCGCCACGGGCGCGCTCCGCTGGAAGTACGACGCCAAGGAGCAGCTGGGGACACGTCCCGCCCTGGTCAAGGGCCTGGTGGTGGTGGCCAGCCTGCAGGACACGGTCTTCGCGGTGGACGCCGCCAGCGGCGCCTGGAAGTGGCACCATCGCCGCGACCTGGGCGAGGGCTTCACCATCCACGGGGCCGCCTCGGTGCAGGTTGACGGGGGGCGGGTCTTCGCCGCCTACTCCGACGGGACGGTCGCCGCCATCGACGTGGTGTCCGGGCAGATCCGCTGGGAGCAGCACGTGGCGCCGTCGGGCCGGTACCAGGACGTCGACTCGATCTCGCTCGCCGGCGGGCGGCTCTACCTGGCCGCCTACTCGGGCGCGATCATGGCGCTCGACCTGGCGACCGGCAAGGCGCTCTGGAGCCAGCCCCACGCCAGCGCGGCCCGGGTGCTGGCCGACCGGGGCGCCGTGCTGGCGGTGGCCGGGTCGGAGGTGCTCTCGCTCTCGGAGGCGGGCGGGAAGGTCAACTGGAAGACCCCGCTGCATGGGTCCGCCTCGGGCGCGCTTCGCCTGGCGGGGCGCTGGCTGCTGGTGCCCGCCGGCGAAGGGGGGCTTCGCTTCTACGAGGAGGCGAGTGGCCGGCTGGTCCGCGTGCTAGATGCGGGATCGGGCATCTCCTCCACGCCAGGGATCCACGGCCAGCGGGCCTACGTCCTCTCCAACGCCGGGACGCTGCTGGCGCTCGACCTGGAGTAGCAGGTGGCGCAGCGGTCGGTCCTGGTGGTCGCGGCGGTGATCCGCGGCCCGGCCGGCATCCTGGTCAGCCAGCGGTTCGCCGGGGCGGAGCGCGGCGGCCAGTGGGAGTTCCCGGGCGGCAAGGTGGAGCCGGGGGAGGCCGAGCCCGAGGCGCTCCGGCGCGAGATCCAGGAGGAGCTGGGCTGCGAGCTCGACGTCGGCCCGTTGCTGGCTCGCCACCGCCACCGGTACACCGACCTCGAGGTGGAGCTGGCCTTCTACGACTGCCGGCTGGCGGACGGAGCCGAGCCCAGGGCGCTCGGCGTGGCGGCCCTGGCCTGGGCCCGGCCGGGGACGCTGGCCAGCTTCGACTTCTGCGAGGCCGACCTGCCGGTGCTGCCGGCCATCGAGGCGGCGGCGCGGGGCTGAGCAGGCTACCTCCGCCTCCTCTTCTTGCCCGGGCTCTTCTTCGGCACGGCCTCACCGGCCACCACCACCAGCCACTCCAGGGGAGCGAAGCGGCGGCCGTCGGCGGCGTGCAGCTCGCGGGTGGCGGCACCGTCCACGCGGAGCCGGAGGTGCGCCCCCGGAGGCAGCGCCGCGGACGGCGCGAGCGTCAGGACGGTGGCCTGGCCGACCACCCGCGTGCCGGAGGAGGGGAGCATGGCGTCGCTGCCGTCGAGGAGCGAGAGCCGCGCGTCGGCGAGCGCGGGTGGCAGCTCCACGCGGAACGTCGCCCTGGGGTTCACGGTGGTGTCGCCACCGCCGTCGAGCGGCGTTAGGGCGGCGCCGACCACCGCCAGCGCGGCGGTCCCCTTCAGCTCCAGGATCGGTGGGGGGGCCGGGATGGTGTCGGTTGCGGTGACGTTGCCGGCGGCCGCGTTCGGGGAGGCCGCCGCCGGTGTCGCCGGCGCGGGGCCGGTCCCCTGGCAGGCGGCCAAGGCGAGGGCGAGCGCGGGAAGGGCGATGCGGTTCGACGGGCGCATGGCAGTGAACTTAGTGCCCGACGGAGCCCCGCGTCTACGGCCTGGCCGGCGCCTTGGCCGGCGCTCCGCCAGGCGTGGCCGGTCCGGGCGGCGCCTTGGGCTCGGGGAAGCCGCGCCGGCGCATCAGCGCGCCCACGCCGGCGTCGCGGCCGCGGAAGGCCCGGTAGCCCTCGACCGGATCGACCGTGTTGCCCACCGAGAAGACGTGGTCCTTGAGGCGCCGGGCCACGGCCGCGTCGTAGGGACCCTTCCCCTCGGTGAAGGCCTCGAAGGCGTCGGCGGCCAGCGTGTCGGCCCAGAGGTAGCTGTAGTAGCCGGCCGAGTAGCCGTCGTCGGCGAAGAGGTGGCTGAAGTGGGGCAGGCGGTGACGCATGACGATCTGGCTGGGCATGCCGATGGCCGCCAGCGCCTGGCGCTCGAAGGCGGCCGGGTCCACCGCCGGATCGGTGGCGAGGTGGAGCCGCATGTCGACCAGCGCGGAGGCGAGGTACTCGGTGGTGGCGAAGCCCTGGTTGAAGCGGGCCGCCTTCTCGATCTTGGCGAGCAGCGCCCTGGGCATTGGCTGGCCGGTGCGGGCGTGCCGGGCGAACCGCTCCAGCAGCTCGGGGGTGGCGAGCCAGCGCTCCAGGAGCTGCGAGGGGAACTCGACGTAGTCGGAGTCGACCGACGTGCCGGAGAGCGAGGGGTAGGAGACGTTGGAGCAGAGGCCGTGGAGGGCGTGGCCGAACTCGTGGAAGAGGGTCTCGGCGTCGTCCCAGCCGATCAGCACCGGCTGCCCGGGGGCGCCCTTCACGAAGTTGGCGTTGTTGGAGACGATGGTGGTGATCTCGCGCTCGAACCGCTCCTGGTTCCGGTAGGCGTTCATCCAGGCCCCCGAGCGCTTGCCCGGACGGGCGTACGGGTCGAAGTACCAGAGGCCGACCTGCTTGCCGGAGCCGTCGCGGACCTCCCAGACGCGGACGTCGGGGTGTGGGACCGGCACCCCGGAGGCCGGGATGAAGTGGAGGTCGAGGAGCTGGCCGGCCACCCAGAACATGCCCTGGCGGAGCTGCTCCAGCTGCAGGTACGGCTTCACCTCGTCCTGGTCGAGGTCGTACTTCGCCTTGCGGACCTTCTCCGCGTAGAAGCGGTAGTCCCATGGCTCGATGGTGAGCCTGGCTCCCTCCCGGTTGGCCACCGCCTGCATGTCGGCCACCTCCTCGCCGACCCGCGCCACCGCGGCCGGCCAGACCGCGGCCATCAGCGCGTCGGCCCGCTCGGGCGTCCTGGCCATCGAGTCCTCGGTGCGCCAGTGGGCGTGGGTCGGGTAGCCGAGCAGGCGGGCCCGCTCGCCGCGGAGCGCCAGGATCTCGGTGACTATCTTCTTGTTGTCGTGGGCGTCGCCGTGGTCTGCGCGACTCACGAACATGCGCCAGGCCTGCTCGCGGAGCGGCCGGCGGGTGGAGGTGGCGAGGAAGGGCTCGATGCTGGAGCGGGTGTTGAGGACGACCCACTGGCCCTTCAGCCCGCGAGCGGCGGCGGCGCCGGCGGCCGCGGCCCGGTAGGAGGGCGAGAGGCCGTCGAGGTCGGCCTCCTTGTCGAGGACCAGCGTCTGCGAGCCCTCCTCGGCGAGGACGTTCTGGGAGAAGGCGGTGAAGAGGCTGGCCAGCCGCTGGTTGACGGCGGCGACCCGCTGCTTGCCGGCGGCATCGAGCCGGGCGCCGGCGCGGACGAAGGCGTTCTGGACGTACCAGGCCAGCCGCTGCTGCTCGGGCGTCAGCCGGGCGGTGGCGCGGGTCCCGTAGACCACCTGGATGCGGGCGAAGAGCTGCTCGTCCTGGAAGACCCGGTCACGCAGGGCCGCCAGCCGGGGCGCCATCTCGGTCTCCACCACCTGGTACTCGGGCGTGCTCAGGGTGGAGCCGAACACATCGAAGACGGCCTGGACCCGATCCAGCATTCGCCCGGAACGCTCCAGCGCCGCGATGGTGTTCTCGAAGGTGGCCGGCCTGGGGTCGCTGGCGATGGCGTGGACGTCGGCCAGCTTCGCGGCCATGGCGGCCTCCAGCGCCGGCTTGAACTGCTCCACGCGGACCTGGTCGAAGGGCGGGACGCCTCCGTACGGGCCGGCCCAGGGGGCGAGCAGCGGGTTGGCGGCGGAGGGCGTGGCGGTCAGCATGAGCGAGCAGGCGAGGGTGGAGAGCAGCATGGAGGGGGAGACCTCGTTGACGGGGCGGAGGGCAGGGATGGTCTCACGACGGCGCGGACGGGCGCTGGGCAAGCGGAGAAGGGAGACGCCAGGGTCCCGGGTGTGACGGGCGGGGCGGCCCTCACCTCGGCCGCCGGCGCAGGTGTGGCGCTGGGCGCGTGGAGGGCTCGGTGAGCCTCTTGTCGAAGCGGAAGATGCGGGGGGTGGAGATGGAGAGCACCGTGAAAGCGGGGTGGCGCGGATTGAGGATCGCGTTGGTCTCCTCGGGGATGATGACGGAAGGGAGCTGAAGGGCGAGGGAGCGGCAGGAAGCCGCCCATGCTGCGCCGAAGGCTCTGGCGTTGGAGGAGCGCCTGGGGGCTCGCCAGTCGCTCGGGAGGATGGCCAGGGAGGGGGTCTCGACCAGGGTGTCCGGCACGTCGACGGAGAAGACGTGGTAGGGGGTCTTCAGCTGGTGGGCGTCGACGTGAACGAGGATCTCGAGCGCGGCCAGAGAGAGCGAGCTGCTGACGTAGACGACGGCGACGCCCCTGGGGTGCCACCGGCCGCCGGCCATGAGCGAGCCCGTGCCGCTGAAGGCGGCGGTGACGGACTTGCTGGAGCTGAGCCGCCAGAAGCGCATCAGGTGTAGATGCTGAACTGGATCCGCGTGAGGACCTCGAGGACCTCGTCCGTCCCGATGTCGGTGTCGAGAAGACTGAGCGGGGTGGCGTCGTCGAGTGCCCGGTTGGGCGTCTTGAGCCAATCGAGGGCGGCCTCCCGGTCACCCAGGACGAGCTCGGCGCGAGCGGCGACACGAGCGAGGCGCATGACGCGCTCCGACTCGATGGCGGTGAGGCGCTCTGCCTTGCGCCGGTGAAGTGTCCGTGGGCTGAGGCCGAGGGAGGTGGCCACCACGTCGAGCGTGAGGGTGAGAGCGTCGGTGACCGTCCGGAAGGAACGGAAGGGAAGCCCGCCGCGTACCAGCTCGATGTAGTTCACGCTGCTGGCGCGCGGGGAGCCGAGGGTCTTCAGGCCGCCGAGAAGAGCCACGACGGTGGCCTGCTCCTGCGCCTGGGGTGAGAGCGTGTGTGCCATATGGCGCAGATTAGTATGTCAGATGGCGGTTCGCAATGCGCAGCGCTGGCGTCGGCATGTCGGCGCTAAACGCGAAGGTCCGATAATATGTATTATGGTGACTCGGCGCGCGGGGATGTCCTCGCACGGACCTGCCGGCCGCGCGCCCACCTGCCCTGACCCCGTCCCCTCCGGCGCCGTCAACTCGGCGTCAACTCGCCTGCGGGCCGAGGCTTCCCGGTCGGTGAACAGGCAGGTCGCCATGGCGCGCCGCGGCATGAGATCTGGCCTTGCGTACCTGGATTGGCGCCGTAATGTTCCGTTCAGCCGGTGTCTAGGATCGCGGATCCATGACGGGCCCGCGGTGCGAACGGCCGATAGACGTCACGACCCGTGGACCCAACCCCAGGAGCCGAGCATGAAGACCATGAAGACGAAGAGCGCAGGGTCTCAGCAACCGGTGAACCCCTCGCGGCGGAATTTCCTGCGCAAGGCCGTCGTCGGAAGCGCCGGGGCGGCCGTGGCCTCAGCCGCGGTGTTCCCCACCATCAACGTCGCCCAGGCTCCCATCACCATGCGCTGGCAGAGCACCTGGCCCACCAAGGACATCTTCCACGAGTACGCCCTCGACTACGCCAGGAAGGTGAACGAGATGTCGGGCGGGCGGCTCAAGATCGACGTGCTGCCGGCCGGCGCGGTGGTGAAGCCCTTCGACCTCCTCGACGCGGTCTCCAAGGGCACGCTCGACGGCGGCCACGGCGTGCTGGTCTACCACTACGGCAAGGCCCCGGCGCTGGCCCTGTGGGGCTCGGGCCCGGCCTTCGGCATGGACCCCAACATGCTGCTGGCCTGGCACAAGTACGGCGGCGGCAAGGAACTGCTGGGGGAGATCTACAAGGGCATCAACATGGACGTGGTCTCGTTCCCGTACGGCCCCATGCCCACCCAGCCGTTCGGCTGGTTCAAGAAGCCCATCTCCAAGGTCGAGGACATGAAGGGGCTGAAGTACCGGACCGTGGGCATCTCCATCGACATCTTCACCGCCATGGGGGCGGCGGTGAACGCCCTCCCCGGCGGCGAGATCGTGCCGGCCATGGACCGGGGCCTGCTCGACGCGGCCGAGTTCAACAACGCCTCCTCCGACAAGGCGCTGGGCTTCGCCGACGTCTCCAAGGTCTGCATGCTGCAGAGCTTCCACCAGTGCTCGGAGCAGTTCGAGATCTTGTTCAACCGCAAGAAGTACGAGTCACTCCCGCCCGAGCTGAAGGCCATCGTCGCCACCGCGGTGGAGGCGGCTTCGGCCGACATGTCCTGGAAGGCCATCGATCGCTACTCGGCCGACTACCAGGATCTGCAGAAGAACCACGGCGTGAAGTTCTACAAGACCCCGGACTCCATCCTCAAGAAGCAGCTGCAGATCTGGGACACGGTCATCGCCAAGAAGGCCGCCACCGACCCCATGTTCAAGAAGGTGCTCGACTCGCAGAAGGCCTTCGCGGGCCGGGCGGGCCGCTGGCAGGCCGACACCCTGGTGGACATGAAGATGGCCCTGGGCCACTACTTCCCCAGGGCGAGGTAGACCGAGTCCCCGACGGCCCTCCGGCCCCAGCACGGGGCCGGGCGGCCGGGCCCTCCCCCCCCTTCCCCGCGCCAGTCCCGGAAGAGAACCATGCAAAAGGTGCTTCTCGCCGTAGACAAGGTCAGCACCAGGATTGGCCAGGCCTTCTCCTGGCTCATCCTCGGGCTCACCGTGCTCATGGTCTGGGAGATCGTGTCGCGGCGGTTCTTCGACGCGCCCCACGCCTGGGCCTTCGACGCCCAGATCCAGCTCTACGGGACCATGTTCATGATGGCCGGCGCCTACACCCTCGCCAAGGCCGGGCACGTCCGCGGCGACGTGCTGTACGGCTTCTTGCCCCCGCGCGTCCAGGCCGGGCTGGACCTCACCCTCTACGTCGTCTTCTTCCTGCCGGGCATCATCGCGCTGGCCTACGCCGGCTGGACCTTCGCCGGCGAGTCCTGGGCCATCCGGGAGCGCTCCGGCATCATGGCCGACGGGCCGTTCATCTACCCGTTCAAGACCGTCATCCCCTTCGCCGGCGCGCTGCTGCTGGTCCAGGGGGTCGTCGAGATCGTCCGCTGCATCATCTGCCTCCGGACCGGCGAGTGGCCCTCGCGAAAGGAGGACGTCGTGGAGGTTGACGTGGAGAAGCTCAAGGAGATGGTCCACGTGAAGGACGCGGACATCGCCGCGCTCGACGAGATCGTGGTCAAGCGGGGCGAGGCGTCGTCGCACGGGAAGGGGACGCGGCCGTGAAGCTGAGAAAGGAGCTCTGGTTCGGCCTCATCCTGATGGTCCTGATCGTCGTCCCGACGCTCTGGTTCATGCCGCTCTCCCACATGACCCAGGGCCACTACGGCCTGCTCATGCTGGCGCTGGTGGTGGTGGCCATCATGCTCGGCTTCCCCACCGCCTTCACGCTCATGGGCATGGGGGTGCTCTTCGCCTGGATCGCCTACCGCTTCTCGTCCCCGGAGCTGGCCGTGCGCCAGACGCTGGACCTGATGGCCCTGCGGGCCTACGCGGTGATGACCAACGACGTGCTCATCGCGGTCCCGCTCTTCGTCTTCATGGGCTACCTGGTCGAGCGGGCCAACCTCATCGAGCGGCTCTTCAAGGGCCTGCACCTCGCCATCGGCAAGATCCCGGGCTCGCTGGCGGTGGCCACGCTGGCCACCTGCGCCGTCTTCGCCACCGCCACCGGCATCATCGGGGCGGTGGTGACGCTGATGGGGCTGCTGGCGCTCCCGTCGATGCTCAAGGCCGGCTACAACGTAAAGCTCTCGGCCGGCGTGATCACCGCCGGCGGCACGCTCGGCATCCTGATCCCGCCGTCGGTGCTGCTCATCCTCTACGGGGCCACCGCCAGCGTCTCGGTGGTGCAGCTCTACGCCGGGGCCTTCCTCCCCGGGCTCATGCTGGCCGGCCTCTACATGGCCTACGTGATCGTCATCGCCATGATCAAGCCGGAGTGGGCCCCCATGCCCTCCGAGGCGGACACGCGGGTCGAGCTCCCGCCGCTGGCCCGGACGCTCACCGCCGGCGCCCGGCGCAAGGCGCTCCCCACGCTCCTGGCCGCCCTCGTCGGGGGTCGCAAGGACGGCGTCGCGCCGCGCGCCGTCTGGCGGCAGGTCGGGATCGCGCTCCTGCCGCTCATCGCCCTGGCGGCCGGAGCGGGCATCGTCTACCGGGGCGTGACCACGCCGGAGGTGGTGGACGCCGCCGGGCTGCAGGAGATGGGCTCCTTCGACGACGCGCCGGCCGAGGACTCGGCGGGCGTCCAGCTGCCGCCCGAGGCGAAGGCGGCGCAGCAGGCCGAGGCCGGGCGGTACGCCATCGACCGGTCGAAGCTCAGGGCCAAGGCGGCCGAGCAGGCGGCCGAAGCGGCGAAGCCGCAGGGCGAGCGACCGCCGGCCCCGCTGGCCTTCTGGATCGTCCTCGGCGTCATGGCCCTGCTCCTGATCGTCCTCTACGCCCTCCAGACCTTCGAGCGGCTCGAGATCTTCAAGATGTTGCTGGGCTCCTTCTTCCCGCTGGCGATGCTGATCCTGGCGGTGCTCGGCAGCATCATCATGGGCTGGGCCACGCCCACCGAGGCGGCGGCCATGGGAGCCGGCGGCGGCCTGCTGCTGGCGGCGGCCTACCGCCGGCTGACGCTGGGCGTGGTGCGCGAGTCGGTGTACCTGACCGCCAAGACCACCGCCATGGTCTGCTGGCTCTTCGTCGGATCGAGCATCTTCTCGGCGGCCTTCGCCCTGCTGGGGGGCCAGGAGATCGTCGAAACCTGGGTGATCTCGCTCGACATGAGCCCCACCCAGTTCTTGCTGCTGGCCCAGCTCATCATCTTCATCCTGGGCTGGCCGCTGGAGTGGACCGAGATCATCGTCATCTTCATGCCCATCTTCCTGCCGCTGCTGAGCCACTTCCAGATCGATCCGCTCTTCTTCGGCCTGCTGGTGGCCATCAACCTCCAGACCGCCTTCCTCTCGCCGCCGGTGGCCATGGCCGCCTTCTACCTGAAGGGCGTGGCGCCGCCCCACGTCACCCTGAACCAGATCTTCGCCGGCATGATGCCGTTCATGGGGATCCAGGTCCTGGCGCTGGCCCTGCTCTACCTCTTCCCGCAGATCGGGCTCTGGCTCCCGAGCATGATCTACAAGTAGTCAGCGCTTCGAACCGATCTCGTGGCCGGCGAGACCCGATTCAGGACGACTGGAAGGCCAGCGCCAGCCCCAGCGGGACGAAGACCAGGCTGGCGAGGTGCCCCACGAGCACGATCGAGGCCACCTTCTCCGGCTCCTGGCGATACTCCTCGGCGATGAGGAAGTTCAACACCGCCGGTGGGAGACTGGCGAAGACGTAGAGCATCCCCAGCTGCGTGGGTCCGAGATGCAGGAACCAGCCCAGCGGCACGGCGATGGCGAGCCCGGCCAGGGGCCGCACCAGCGCCCCGGCCATCCCCACCCGCCAGCCGCTGAGGGCCGTGGCCGCCATGCGGAGGCCGAGCGTGAAGAGCATGAGCGGCACGGCCACGTCGCCCATCATCCTCAGGGTCACCACCACCCAGGCCGGGAGCGCGACGCTGGACGCGCCCAGGCCGGCCCCGCACACCGTGGCCACCACCATGGGCGAGAGCAGGATGCGGGCGAAGTGGGCGTCGCGCCGCACCAGCCTGGCCCCCAGGGTGAAGTGAAGCAGGTTCGAGACGACGAACAGCGCCACCGCGGCCGGGAGGCTCTCCTCCCCGAAGGCCAGCACCGCCAGCGGCAGCCCCATGTTCCCGGAGTTGTTGAACATCATGGGTGGGACGAAGGTGCGTGGGTCGGATCCCAGCCAGCGGGCGATGGGCCAGGCCAGCAGGCCGGAGCCCAGGACCACCGCGATGCCACCCAGGACCAGCGCTCCGTTCTGGGTGGCGTCGAAGGGCCGGGTGGCCAGCGCGCTCAGGATGAGCGCCGGCACGAACACGTCCATGTTGAGCCGGTTCAGCCCGGCGATGTCGGAGCGGCGCAGCCGGCCGTAGACGAAGCCGCCGGCGACGATGAGGAAAATCGGGAGGATGATCTGGAGGATGCGAGTGACCATGTGGCTGAGCCGCGATACTCGACTTCCGCGCGCCGGAATGCAAACCCTGAGTCGTTCCCGGTGAACCGGGGGTGGGCTCACCGCCCCGGGAAGGTCTCCTCGACCTTCGGCAGCCGGGCGGAGTTGTACCGGACCGAGGACCAGAGGGCGACGGCGATGAAGCCGGCACCGACCAGCCCGGTGACGACCTCTGGAACGTCGGCCACCGTGCCCGCCAGCATGAGGAAGGCCAGGGCCCCGATGGCGTAGAAGGCGCCGTGCTCCAGGTAGCGATAGGACGCCAGCGTCCCCTCCTCGACCAGCATCACCGTCAGGCTGCGGACGAACATGGCCCCGACGCCCAGGCCGATGGCGATGACGAAGAGGTTGCTGGTGAGCGCGAAGGCTCCGATGACCCCGTCGAAGCTGAAGCTGGCGTCCAGCACCTCCAGGTAGAGGAAGTTCGCGGCGCTGGCCCGGTGGACGTCGCGTATCTTGTCAGGCCCCAGCTCCATCGCGGCGCCGATTCCGCCCACGCCCACGAAGGTCACCAGTCCGAAGATGCCGGCGACCAGGAAGGCGTGGGCCTCCTGCTGGGGAACCATCCGGGAGACACCGTAGATGGCCAGCATCATCAGCCCGAGTTCGACGCCCTCGATCTTCCCGAGCTTCGCCAGCCGCGACTCGATCAGCTGGATCCAGTGGACGTCCTTCTCGACGTCGAAGAAGTACTTCAGGCACACCATGCCCAGGAAGGCTCCGCCGAACGACCCCAGCACCACGTGGGAGCTGGTGAGGATCCGCGCGTACTCGTTGGGCTCGAAGGCAGCCAGGCGGAGCGCCTCGACCGGGCTGACGCGGGCCACCAGGCTCACCACCACCAGGGGGAAGACCAGCCGCATCCCGAAGACCGCGATGGCGATGCCCCAGGTTAGGAATCGGTGGCGCCATGCCGGGGTCATGTCCATCAGCACCGTGGCATTGACCACGGCGTTGTCGAACGAGAGCGAGACCTCGAGGACGCTGAGCACCGCGACGATGAAGACGGTCCTGGCGATGCCCGAGGCCGTGCCGTCGTAGTAGGAACCGACCGCGGCGCCGAGCAGCAGCCCTGCGACGGTTACGAAGATGGAATTCTTGAAGTAGTGGAACCGACTGGCCCCGGACATACGGGGATGATGGCGGCGGATGGCCCGGGGATCAAGCCTCTCGTCGGTCACACCTGACGCCGGGCCGCGTCCTCCTGCGGCAGCAGCGCGGCCCAGAGGAAGGCGTGGACCGGGGCCGGAAGCGCGGCGGCTCGGGCCAGTCGCATCACCGCCCCGGTCTGGTCGCCCAGCTCGGAGGGTCTCCCGGACACGATGTCCCGCTGCATGGAGGCGGTGGCCTCGGCCGGCATCCGATCGACGGCCTGGAGCGCACGGGCCACCGAGTCGGCCGGGAGGCGGACCCCTCGCGCCCGCGCCAGCGAGGCCACCTCGTTCATGGCGCCGACCAGCAGCTCGCGGCACTCTGGCCGGGTCCTGAAGACCCCGAGCGGCGAGCGGGTCACCGCCCCCACGGCGCCGAAGGGCTCGATGAAGACCAGCTTGTCCCAGAGCGCCGCGTCGATGTCGGTGGACACCTCGGCATCGACGTGCGCCGCCCGCAGCACCTCGCAGAGCGCCTCGAGCCGCTGGCTGGAGGGGCGGCCACCTCGTTCGCCCACCGTCACCCGCAAGGCCTCGCCCATGTGCTGGATGCGACCGGGTGCCTCGACCCGGGACAGGAGGAAGCAGAGCCCCCCCGCCACCCGCCCCTCGCCGAGCGCGGCGGCCAGGTGGTCGGCCGCCTCGACGCCGTTCTCGAGGGGCACGGCCAGGCCATCGGGCACGAGGAGCTGGGCCAGGTGGGGCGCCACCTCCGGCACCTGCCATCCCTTGGTCGCCACCAGGACCACGTCGCCGGGTGGCAGCTTCGCCGGGTCGTCGGAGGCCTCGATGCGGGGGAGGTGGAAGGTGCCGCGTGGGCTCTGAACGTGGAGCCCGCCTTCTCGCATCGCCTGGAGCTGGCGGCCCCGAGCCAGGAAGGCCACCTGCTGCCCGCTCTGCTGGAGCAGGCCGCCGATGAGTCCTCCCACGCCCCCAGCACCCACGACGATGAACCGCATCGAGCACCCCCGTTGTCGGACGTGGACTTGGCCTGCCGTCCACCGACCAGAAGCGAGGCCGATGTTGCCATGCTGGCAACACGCTCCGCAAGGGTTGGCCTCAAGCTCCGTCGCCGTGTGGACCCGCCTATCCAATGGATATCAGGCCTGTTCCATGGACTGGGCCGCCCTGAGACTCGCTCGCACGATCCACTTGCCGCGCCGCGCCGCGAACGGCATATCCCTCCCACGGGCCACGCCTGGTCCGGGGAGCCGAACGATGAACGAGAACGTCGTGGCCATGGCGGACCGGAGCGGCCGGCGCGAGCCGCAACTCCTCGAGCTCTACGCCGACGCGCCGCTGCCGACCCACCGCGGCCTCTTCAGGACGGTGGTCTTTCGCGAGAAGCGGACCGGCCTCGAGCACGTCGCCCTGGTCAAGGGTGACGTCGGCGGCGACGCCACGCTCGTCCGCGTCCACTCCGAATGCCTCACCTCGGAGGTCCTGGGATCCCTGAAGTGCGACTGCCGCGCCCAGCTCGACCGGGCTCTCGACGCCATCGCCGCCAGGGGGCGCGGCGTGCTCCTCTACCTGCGCCAGGAAGGCCGCGGCATCGGCCTTGGCAACAAGATCCGCGCCTACGCGCTCCAGGCCCGCGGCCACGACACCTACGAGGCCAACCGGCTGCTCGGCTTCGACGACGACCTGCGCCGCTACGACGTGGCCGCCGAGATGCTCCGGCACCTAGACGTCCGGAGCGTCCAGCTCATCACCAACAACCCGCTCAAGCTCGATGGGCTGGTCCAGGCCGGCGTCAAGGTCCGGCGGCGGGTCGCCCTGCCCTCACCCAGCAACCCGCACTCCGAGCACTACCTGCGGGTGAAGCGGGAACGGACCGGCCACCTCATCACCACCGACGACGAGCTGGGCGTCGCCCCGACCGGCTCGTAGCCCGCGTCTAGCTGGCGGCGCCGGGCCGCGCTCACGGGTCGCGGAGCAGCTGCCGCGCGATCACCATCCGCTGGATCTCGCTGGTTCCCTCGTAGATCCGCTGCACCCGGGCGTCGCGGTAGAGCTTCGCCACCGGGTACTCCTCGGTGTAGCCGTAGCCGCCGTGGATCTGGACCGCGGCGTCGACCACCCGCTGCGAGGCCTCGCTGGCGAAGAGCTTGGCCATCGAGGCGGCCTGGCCGATCGGCTCGTCCCTCTCCTTGAGCACCGCCGCGCGCAGGGTCATCAGCCGGGCGGCGTCGTGCCAGGTGGCCATGTCGGCCAGCATGAAGGCGATGGCCTGGTGCTCGGCGATGGGCTTGCCGAAGGTCTTGCGGTCGAGGGCGTATGTGCGCGCGGCGTCGATGGCCGCCCGCATGGTGCCGGTGGCCTGGGCGGCGATGCCGATGCGCCCGCCATCGAGCGCCGAGAGCGCGATGGCCAGCCCCTGGCCGATGCTCCCCAGCCGCGCCTCGTCGGGCAGCTCGACGCCGTCGAAGGCCAGCGAGACCGTCGACGAGCAGCGCTGCCCCATCTTCTCCTCGTGGCGCCCGACGCTGAAGCCAGGCATCCCCGGCTGCAGCAGGAAGGCGGTGATGCCGCGGCCCTCGCCCAGCGCCGGATCGGTCCGGGCCCAGACCACCACCACCCCGGCCACGTCGCCGCTGGTGATCCACTGCTTGGCCCCGTCCAGCACCCAGCGGTCGCCGCGCCGGACCGCGCGGGTGGAGAGCGCGGAGGGATCGCTGCCCGCCCCCGGCTCGGAGAGGCCGAAGGCGCCGGCCAGGTACTCGCCCGAGGCGAGCCTGGGCAGGTGGCGCTCCTTCTGCCCGGGCGAGCCGTACCTGGCGATGGTCTCGGCCACCATGTTGGTGACCCCGACGATGACCGCCACCGAGGCATCGGCGGCCGCCAGCTCCATCACCGAGAGGGCCGAGGCGACGGCCCCCGCCTCGGAGCCGCCGTGCTCGGCCGGGACGTTCACCGCCAGCAGCCCCAGCTCGCCGAGCCCGCGGATCAGCTGCACCGGGAACTTCCCCGAGCGATCGTTCTCCGCCACCGCCGGGGCGATGCGGTTGCGGGCGTAGGCCCTGGCCGTGGCAGCCACGGCGGCCTGGACTTCGGTCGGCTCCAGGTTCATCGGGCTCCCTCGGGTTGCGTCGCTCGCGGCCGCTCAGTCCTTGAGCACGCCAGCGGCGATCACCAGCCGCTGGATCTCGCTGGTGCCCTCGTAGATCTCGGTGATCCGGCTGTCGCGCCAGTGGCGCTCGGCGTCGTACTCCTTGGTGTAGCCGTAGCCACCGTGGATCTGGATCCCCCTGGAGGTCACCCGCTCGCACATCTCCGAGGCGTAGAGCTTGGCCATGGCGCTCTCGGTCGAGTGGCGGACCCCCTTGTCCTTCATCCAGGCCGCCCGCCAGACCAGCAGCCGCGCCGC
The DNA here is from genome assembly GCA_021806645.1 of Myxococcales bacterium. GTDB lineage: Bacteria > Myxococcota > Myxococcia > Myxococcales > Anaeromyxobacteraceae > JADKCZ01. The sequence goes on from JAJZQX010000003.1 coordinate 31,613, forward strand.
GTCCAGCTCGGTGGCCATGTCGGCCAGCATGAACTGGATGGCCTGGAACTGGCTGATGGGCTGGCCGAAGGCCTTGCGCTCCTTGGCGTAGGCCAGCGCCAGCTCGTAGCCGGCGCGGGCGATGCCGAGCGCCTGCGAGGCGATGCCGATGCGGCCGCCGTCGAGCGTCCCCATGGCGATCTTGAAGCCGTCCCCCTCGGCGCCGAGCCGGTTGCGCTTGGGGATGGCGCAGCCCTCGAAGTAGAGCGAGCAGCTCCCCGAGGCCCGGATGCCCACCTTGTCGTCCGGCTTGCTGCGCGTGAAGCCCTTGGCGTCGGTCGGGACCAGGAAGGCGGTGATCCCCTTGTGCCGCTTGGCCTTGTCGGTCATGGCGAAGACCAGGATGGTGTCGGCTTGCGGCCCGTTGGTGATGAAGTTCTTGGAACCGTCGAGCACGTACTCGTCGCCGCGGGCCACCGCCACCGTCTTGATCTCGGCGGCGTCGGAGCCGCTCTGCGGCTCGGTGAGCGCGTAGGCCCCCAGCTTCTCGCCGCTGGCGTAGGGGGCCAGGAACGTCTTCTTCTGCTCGTCGGTGCCGTACTTCATGACCGGATCGCAGAAGAGCGAGTTGCTCACGCTCATGATCACGCCGGTGCCGGCGCAGCCGCGGGAGATCTCCTCCATGGCCAGCGCGTAGCTGATGTTGTCCATGCCGGCCCCGCCCAGGTCGGCCGGCACCGCGATCCCCATCAGGCCGAGCTCGCCCAGCTTCTTCACCGCATCTCGCGGAAACTCGTGGTTCAGGTCCCAGCGCCGGGCGTTGGGGGCGAGCTCCTTGGCCGCGAAGTCGCGGCACATGTCGCGGACCTGGCGCTGCTCTTCGGTGAGCTGGAAATCCATGTGGGTGGTCCTCTCTGCCGGCGCCGTCGGAGGTCGCCGCGTGGGGTGACGGGAGGCTACGGGGCCGGGAATCTCGCCGGGCGCTTCTCCAGGAAGGCGGCCATGCCTTCCTTCGCCTCGGCGCCGCCGAAGAGGCCGGCGAAGGCGGTGCGCTCGCCGTCGAGCGCCTGCGGGAGCGGCTGATCCGCCCCGCGCTGCATCACCTTCTTGCAGAGCGCCAACGCCGCCGGGCCGCGCGAGGCGATCAGCCTGGCCTTGGCGCGGGCGTGCTCGAGCAACTTCTCGGGCGCAACCACGTCGAGACAGAGCCCGGCGGCGCGGGCCGCGGCGGCGTCGTAGACCTCGCCGGAGAAGATCATCTCCTTGGCCCGCATCAGGCCGACGCGCCGGAGGAGCCGCTGCGTCCCGCCGAAGCCGGGGATGAGCCCGAGGTTGACCTCGGGCTGGCCGAAGCGGGCCTTGTCGCTGGCGTAGACCAGGTCGCAGGCCATGGCCAGCTCGCAGCCGCCGCCGAGGGCGAAGCCGTTCACGGCGGCGATGGTCACCACCGGCAGCGCCTCCAGCGCGTCGAGCGTCCGGTGGCCGAGTGCGGCGAAGTCGCTGGCCTCGGCCGGTCCCAGCCTGGACATGGCGGCGATGTCGGCGCCGGCCACGAAGGCCTTCTCGCCGGCGCCGGTGAGGATGACCGCCCGGACCTGGCCCGGCTCCGCCCGGGCCAGCTCCAGCGCCTGCCCGATCTCGGTCAGCGTCGCCACGTCCAGCGCGTTGAGCTGCTTCGGCCGGTTGACGGTGAGCGTGCCGACGCCGTCGGCCACCTCCCATGTGATGTTCTGGAAGGACATGGGGTCACCCCTGGTACTGGTAGAAGCCACGGCCGGCCTTGCGCCCCAGCCAGCCGGCGGCCACGTAGGTGCGCAGCAGCGCGGCGGGCCGGTACTTGTCGTCGCCCAGCTCGCGGTGGAGCACCTCGGCGATGTAGAGGCAGGTGTCGAGGCCGATGAAGTCGGCCAGCGTCAGCGGGCCCATGGGGTGGTTGAGCCCCAGCTTGATCCCGGTGTCGATGTCCTCGGGCGACGCCAGCCCCTCCTGCAGCGCGAAGCAGGCCTCGTTGACGAGCGGGATGAGGATCCGGTTGACGATGAAGCCGGGCACGTCCTTGGACGTCACCACCGTCTTGCCGAACTTCCTGGCCAGCGCCGTGATCGCCTGGTAGGTCGGGTCGGAGGTCTGCAGCCCGCGGATGACCTCGATGAGCGCCATCACCGGCGGCGGGTTCATGAAGTGCATGCCGATGAACTGGGTGGGACGCCGGGTCGCCGCCGCCAGCGCGGTGATGGAGATGGAGCTGGTGTTGGAGGCGAGCAGCGCCTCGGGGCGCAGCAGGGCGTCGAGCTTCTTGAAGACCTCGACCTTCACCTGCAGGTTCTCGACGATCGCCTCGATGGCCAGGTCGGCGGGGGCGCAGTCGTCGAGGCTGGCGGCGGGGCGGATGCGCGCCAGGACCGCCTCGCGGTCGGCAGCCGGCAGCTTCCCCTTCTCCACCAGCCTGGCCAGCGCGGCGCCCAGCTTGTCGTGGGCCTTCCTGGCCAGCTCCGGCGAGGCGTCGGCCAGGATCACCTTCAGCCCTGCCTGGGCGGCCACCTGCGCGATGCCGCTGCCCATCTGCCCAGCGCCAACCACGGCCATGGTCTCGATCGCCACGCGCACCCCCACCGGAAGTTCGGTTGCCCGCATGTAAGAGAAGGGCCGCGTTCTTGTCAACGCGTGTTTGCGCGGCGCGGCACGGCCTCAGTCGCCGAGCGGTGGCTCGCCAGGGCGGGCCTTCACCTCGGCCTTCACCTCAGGCCTCGGCGCGCCGGACTCGTCCGGGCGAACGCGGATCTCCGCCTTCACCTCGATGACCATCGACGAGAGCGTCCTGGTCACCTCCCGCCGCACCGCCTCCGACTCGAAGAAGCGCCGCACCTCCTCCGAGAAGACCCGCAGCACCTCGCCCTTGGCGCCGCTGGCGGTCTGGCCCAGGTAGCCGACCAGCTCCTTGGGCAGCTTCCACTCGCGGGCCAGCTTGCGGGCCCCCTCCTCGGTGAGGAAGAGGGCGCCCATGCCGGCCATCAGCGCCTTGCGCAGGGCGTCCTGCAGTCCCTTGGCGCCGGCTTCGGTGCCCGGCTCGTCTCCGCGCGGCTCGTCCATGGCGCCTCCCGCCGCCCTGGATACTACCCCCGGGCGACGGCCTGACCAATGACCGGCAGCCGCGGGGCCTTGACCACCTGCTGGCTGACCGAGCCGGCCACCTGCTTGGCCACCTCGATGAAGGCCTTGGCCTGCAGGCTGTCGGGGGCGCCGGCCACCACCGGGAGCCCCTTGTCGCCGCCCACGCGGATGGCCAGATCGAGCGGCACCTCGCCGAGGAAGCGGATCCCCATCTTCTCGGCGGCATCCCTGGCGCCGCCCTTGTCGAAGATGGGCGTCTCGGTCTGGCAGTGCGGGCAGATGAAGGCCGACATGTTCTCGACCAGGCCGAGGATGGGGACCGAGACCTTGTCGAACATCAGCTTGGCGCGGATGACGTCGGCCAGCGCCACGTCCTGTGGCGTCGAGACCAGCACCACGCCGGCCGCCTTGACGTTCTGCGAGATGGTGAGCGGGATGTCGCCGGTGCCGGGCGGCAGGTCGAGGACCAGGTAGTCGAGCTCGCCCCAGTCGACGTCGCGCAGCAGCTGCAGCAGCGCGCCGGTGGCCATTGGCCCGCGCCAGATGAGCGCCTGGTCGGGGTCTACCAGGAAGCCGATCGACATCACGGCCACGCCATGGGCGTGCAGCGGCGAGATCCGCTTCCCGTCCTTCGAGGTCGGCTTCTCGGTGACCCCGGTCAGGATCGGCACCGATGGGCCGTAGATGTCGGCGTCGAGGATCCCCACCTTGGCGCCGAGCTGCGCCAGGGCCACGGCCAGGTTGACGGCGACGGTGCTCTTGCCGACGCCCCCCTTGCCGGCGCCGACCAGGATGATGTTCTTCACCCCCGGGGTCATGGACGCGGAGGAGACGCCCGGCGCCGAGCGGACCTGCGCGCCCCAGGCGATCTTCACGGCGGTGGCGCCGGCCGACTTGAGCGCCGCCTCCACGTCCTTGCCGATGGTCTCCTTGAGCGGGCAGGCGGGCGTGGTCAGCTCGACCTTGAGCGAGACGGTGGTCCCCTCGACGGCGAGGTCCTTCACCATCCCGAGGCTGACCAGATCCCGGTGCAGCTCCGGGTCGTTCACCTTCTTGAGGGCTTCCAGCGCGCTGTTCTTGTCGATGGCCATGGCGGGTTCTTATAACCGTGGACCGCCCGGTGGACAACGCTGGTTGGCCCCCTGGCCTCAAGAGCCCCGGAGCGGCAGCAGCTCCACGCCGGAGCCGGGCGGCTGGACCCGGATCTCGGCCTCCTCGCCGGGGCGGCCGACGATGTTCACCTCCACGTCCAGGAAGCGCCGGATGACGGCCGCCGTACCATCGACGTGAGGGGTCCGGGCGCTGGCGGTGTAGCGGGTCGCCGGGACGACGCCGGGCGCCGGCTCCACCAGCCCCGCCGCCAGCAGCGCCGCCGGCAGGAGCAGCTGGTCGGCCAGGTGGGCGTCGACCGCCCCGCCGCGCTCGATGTGGTCGTGGAAGCTGGCCACGGCCTCGGCGGCGGCCCCCTCCCCGGCCCGCTCGCCGGCCCGGGTGGCGCCGTGGCCCGACTTGATCCGCTCGAAGCTGGCCACCACCAGGGTGTGGCGGCCGCGCGAGCCGCGCACCGGCAGCGCCAGCCGCTCCGCCTCCGAGGCCACGCCGAGCGCGGTGAGCGCCTTCTGCGCGTGGGTCGCCTCGGCGACGGCGTCGGCCCAGGGCAGCCCGCCCACCATGGCCAGCACCTCCACCTCGCGCAGCATCCCCCGGTGGCGCAGGTCGAACGGCGGCATGGGGCGCGCCGGCTCGATGCGCGCGGTGAGGACGCCGCCACCCTCGGGTTGGAAGCCGGCCGCCTGCAGGCCGAGCTCGAAGCGGAAACCGAGCCGGGCCATGGCCGGCGCCCAGACCAGCGCCAGGTCGTGGAAGCCCGGCGCGTGGTCCTGGTGGGTGGCGCCGGAGATGACCAGGGTGGATGGGCCGCCGGCCAGCGAGAGCGGCCAGCATAGCGTCTGGAGGAGCAGCGGCGCCGAGCCGGCCGTCCCGAGGTCGAAGGTCCAGTCGCCCGGCGTGACCGGCCGCCGCGGCGCGAACGAGAGCCGCTGGCCGCCCACGGTGTCGCCCGACAGCTCCGCGTCGCAGAGCCGCGCCGCCGCGCGCGCCGCCTCGACGTGCCGCGGTCGCAATCCGCGCTCGATCCGCGCCGCCCGGACGCGGGAGATGCCGAACGACCGCCCGGTGACGCAGGAGAGCGCGAGCGCGGTCCGGAGCAGCTGGCCGCCGCCCCCGCCCTGCGTGCCGTCGATCAGGATCGGCAGGTCCTCGGCCATGCCCCCGACTCTACCGTCTTCGCACACCCGGTGGAGGGTCAGTCATCTGGAGACCCGGGCTCACCTGGAGCACCCAACCCGCCGTCCTTTCAGGATATTGTGCAGGCTCTCGAATACCCTGCCACCCCGAAATAGCGCCGCCAGAATCCCGTATGGAATGGCATGGTTGGCGCCACCACACTGCCGGTCTACGCACTCTCCCTTCCTGCCCTCGCCGAGGTCCTCCCCAAGGTGAAGGAGCTGAACCCAGACGCGCTCCTGGCACGCGCCGCCGCGCGCGGAGATCGCAAGGCCTTCGCGAGCCTCGTCGACCTCCACCGGCGGTCGGTCTACGGGCTCGCCTTCCGGCTGCTGCGCGAGCCGGAAGAGGCCCGCGACGCCGCGCAGGAGACCTTCGTGCGGGCCTGGGGCGCCATCGGCACCTACGATGCCGCGCAACCGTTCGCCCCCTGGATCCTGCGCATCGCCCGCAACCACGCCCTCGACCAGTTGCGCCGCCGCGTCCCGGCCGGGCGGCAGGTGGCGCTCGACGCCGAGCCGGAGGACGGCGCCCCGGTGACCGAGCTGGCCGGCGACGGCCCGGGGGCCGATGCGCTCCTGGAGAGCGCGCAGACCCGCGCGGCGCTGGAGGCGGCCGTGGCCGCCCTGCCGGTCAACTACCGCGAGGTGATCCAGCTCTTCCACGTCGAGCAGCTCTCCTACAAGGAGATCGCCGAGACGCTCGACGTGCCGATGGGGACCGTGATGACCTGGCTGTTCCGCGCGCGCGGCAAGCTGCGCGCCGCGCTCGTCGAGCAGGGGCTGGAGGGCTGACATGACCAACGTGAGCGGACACCTGACCGAAGCGCAGGCCCAGCGGCTTCTCGAGCAGTCGCTCGACCCCGACACCGACCGTGGAGTCGAAGAGCACGCCGCCGCCTGCGCTGGGTGCGGCGCGCTGGTGGAGTCCTTCCGGGCCCTCGACGACGCCCTCGACGGCCTGACCGTCCCGGAGCTGCCGGCCGACTTCACCTCGCAGGTCATGGCCCGCGTCGACGACATCGAGCGAGCCTCGGCCCGCGAGAGGCGCTGGGCCTTCGGGATCGCCGCCGCCGTCCTGCTGGTGGCTGCCGCCAGCCTCGCCGCTGCCGGCGCCACCGGCCTCGGCAACGCCGTCAGCACCGTCTCGGAGCAGCTCGATCTCGCCGGCCGTGCCCTCCGCGTCGGCTTCGGCGTGCTGCCCGGCCTGCTCTCGGCGCTGCGGCTGCAGCTCCTGCTCGCCACCACCGCCCTCTCGCTCCCCGTCCTCTACGGCCTGTCGCGGCTCATGCCGGCGGCTCGCACGGAGTCCATCTGAACGGAGCCCCCATGCTCGCCCTCCTCGCCACGCTCTTCCTCTTCCAGGGTCAGGAAGCCGCCCCGCCGCCGCCGCCGGCACCGCCCGCGCCCGTGGCGCGACCGGTGGCGCCCGCCCCGCCCATCCCGCCCGTGCCTCCGCGGCCGCCGCGCTCGGCCACCCCCCGCGCCGACCCCGACGCCGACCTGCTTCGCGGCGAATGGCCGGCCCATCCATCGGGCAAGCGGATCACGCTGGACGGCAAGGAGACCATCGACGACGCCGTGGCCGAGATCGGCAAGGCGGCCGGCTGGAGCGTCGCCACCAACACCGGCCGGCTGGGCGACCGGATGCTGCTGCTACGGCTCCAGGACGTGCCGGTCGAGGAGGCGCTCCGCGCGGTCCTCTCCGGCTCGGGGCTGGTGGCCACGCGGCGCGGCACCATCGTGGCCGTCGCCCCTGGCTTCGGGCCCACCACGCCGCCCAGGCCGGTGCTGGTCGGCTTCGACAAGCCGAGCGGCAAGACCTTCACCGGCGACTTCGAGGACGAGGACGGCCGCGACGCGCTGCTGCAGATCGGCCGCGCCACCGGCCTCTCCATCACGCTGCCGCCCGGCAGGCACGGCAAGGTGACGGCCCACTTCAAGGACGCGCCGGTCGAGGAGGTGCTGCGCGCGGTCCTCTCGCAGTCCGGCCTCTCCGCCGAGCGCCACGGCACCCTGGTGACGGTGAGCGGGCGAGGCGGCCGGTCGGGCCGGTTCGACTCCTTCGGCGACATCGCCGAGGAGATCGGCCGGATGACCGAGGAGGCGACCCGCACGGCCGAACGGGAGGCCCGGAGGGCGGAGCGCGAGGCGCGCCGGGCCGCGGGCGGCTCGCGCCACGACCGCGAGAGCGTCGGCGGCGACGTGGTGATCGAGCCGGGCCAGACGGCGCGCGACGTCACCGCGGTGCGGGGCAGCGTGACCCTGCGTCCGGGCGCCGAGGGGCGCGAGGTGGTGGCTGTGCTGGGCGACGTCAACCTCGAGGCCGGCTCGTCGGCGCGCCAGGTGGTGGCCATCGCCGGCGACGTCCACGTCGGACCAGGCGCGTGGGTGGAGCGCGACGCCGTCGCCATCGGCGGGCGCGTGCTGATCGACCCGGCCGGTGACGTGGGCGGCCAGAAGGTGACCATCGGCGTCGGGGCCATCGGCGACGCCATCAGATCCATGAGCCTGCGCGGCCACGGCGCGACCCCGGGCGGCGGCTTCTGGGCGGTGGCCAGGTTCGTGGCCAGGTTCGGGGTCCTGCTGCTGCTCGGCTTCCTGCTCATGACCCTCTTCCCGCGCCGGATCGACGCCGTGGCTGCCTCGCTGACGGCCAACCCCGGCAAGTCGGTGCTGGCCGGCCTGCTCGGCCTGCTGGCCCAGCCGCTGCTGTCGCTCCTGCTGGTGGTGACCGTGGTCGGGATCCCGCTGCTGCTGGTGCAGGCGCTCGGGCTGGGCGTCGCCTACCTGATGGGCGTCACCGCGGTGGCGGTGCTGGTCGGGCGGGCGCTTCCGGAGGCGCTGCACCGCCAGACCGGGATCCTCCAGCTGGCCATCGGCCTCGGGCTGGTGCTGCTCGCCCTGGCGGTCCCCTTCGTCGGCTGGCTGCTCTGGGCCGCCCTGGTGATGGCCACCTTCGGCGCCGTGCTCCGCACCCGCTTCGGCCAGACGCCGGTGCTGGAGACGGTCGCGGCCTCCGTGCCGCCGATGCCGCCGCCGGTCCAGCCGCCGGTCCAGCCGCCATCGGCCGGATAGCCGAAGCGCCCCTGTCGCCGCAGCCGGACCGCGCGTCGCTCACCTCCAAGTGGGCGACGCGCGGTACGTTTTCACCGACAGCGCATTTCGCGCTTGACTCTCCGGACGGGGGGGGGGTACGCCCATGCCCTCTCACGCTCCGTGGAGTGCCACTTGCGCCATTCGACCCCGACGTCCCGGAAGCAGTTGCCCGTGTTGATTGCCGTTGCCGTAGCGGTCGCCGCGCTGCCGGGAGCGGTGAGGCCGATGCTCTCCTGCCCGCTGGAGGAGAAGCCGGTCGGCGACTGCTACAACTACACGTGCGACACCGCCTCCGGCATGTGGCTGGAGGTCGGAGTGAAGGCGAACGGGAGTTCGTGCAACGACGACCGGGCGTGCACGACCGGGGACAAGTGCACGGGTGGTGTCTGCGCTGGAGCACCGACCACCACCATCTGCTGTTCCAATGGCACCCCGATTACGACCAACGTCTGCTGCTCCGCCGGGAGCCCCTTGACGGACACCCCGTGCAACGACGGGAACGCCTGCACGCAGGCCGACGCCTGCCAGGGCGGAGCCTGCGTCGGCAGCAGCCCCATCGACGCGGCCAACTGCGCAAGCTCCGCGGGCGCCTGTCGGTTCACGACCGACCGGACGACCTACTGCTACGACAAGGCGGGGAACGTGACGGCGACACTAGTGCGCGTCCTTGGCAATGCTTGCGTGCAGTTCACTTGTCCTTGAGTTTGGAACCCACATGCTCGAGTCCCATCGCTCATACTCAGGACAGCGGACCTTCCTGCGCCTAGCAGTGCGCTCGGTGCTTCTCCTAGCCATGAGCGCTTGGCTCAATCGTGGAAGCGCGATGGCACAGTACTGTCAGCTCCAGTACGTCGATTTCGGAGAAATCTGTTGCAGTGGCGGTTCCTGCGCATGCAAGGAGGATGTCGTCTACTGCAGCGGAGAAGTGGCGCAGGCGGCGGGTACGTGCCCGACCGGATGGAAGGCGGACGGGGACTGTCCCAAGCGCGTCGTTGGCTCCTGTGATTGGCCTTACAACTCGAGCAATGACGCCGGGGATGGCTGCCTTGGAAACGGGGAAACCATAGCACCAGACTCCAGCCAGCCCCAGTGCACTTGCGTCGCACAGTGTGACCATCCGTCATGCACGACGACGCCAATGCCTCGGGCACAATGTGAGCCGCTTCCCAGGCCGGAGCCGGGAATGTGCGGCACGGGGATCAACGATCAGTGCGGTGGCGATGCAGGTCAACGCTGTGCTCCGCCAACCCAAACACCCCATCAGGAGGCAACGAGCCCAGTCGACGAGATGAACCGCGGCTGCTCCGTCGGCGACTCCGGCGGCAGCGATCCCCTCATGCTCGCCAACCGAAGCGCCGCCACCGAGCCGTTCACGGACATCTCCTTCGAGGGACTGAGGCGGTTGTCCGTCTCGCGGACCTACTCCAGCGCTGACTTCAGCGTGCGTGGAACTGGCACCCCGGGCGTCTTCGGACGCGGTTGGCACCACGACTGGGAGGGGCACGTGCGCTGTGTCAACAACGGCATCGCCTGCCAGATCGGGATGGGGCTCGGCATCTGGCTGGACTTCAAGCGGCAACAGATCTGGTCCGCCAACTCGTTCACCTATGCCACCGTGACCGGCATCGGCGCTTACGCAGGCGAGACGCTGGACGTCTTCACCCGGGCCGAGGTGGAGGCCTTGGGTGCCGGCGGCCAGGACCTCATGCTCCGGCGAACCAACGGCGAGTTCATCCTCTACCTGGCGGACGGCCGCGAACTCCATTTCGTCCCCACCGCCAACGGCGCTGGCTGCACCAGCCCCGATAGCAACTTCTGCTTCGACGCGAACAAGAACGGCCGCGCCCGCCTGACCACGGAACTGGACCAGACCGGCCGCGCCGTCCACCTGGCGTACAACGCGCCCGGCGCGCTCCTGACCCTGACCGACGATCTCGGCAACACCCTCGCGCTCAAGAACAGCGCGACCTGCCCGGCTCGCGTCACCTCGGCGGCCGTCAACGGCGTTGACTACCTGTCCTACGAATACCACCCCGGCTGCGACACGCTGAAGCGCGTCTTCTCGGCCGTCACGCCCGACCTCGATCTGCGATCGTACGAATACCAGTCCATGCCGGGCCCCGGGTACCTCACCAAGGTCAGGAACTCCAGGGTCAAGACGCCCCTCGGCACCTACGTCGGCGGAGACGCCATCGCCGAGTTCGGGTACGCGGCCAATGGCGACGCCACCTCGCTTATCGACCGCGAGTCGAACATCACGGTGACCTATCCCGACGCGACGCATGACCTCGCGTCCCATCTCTTTGCCGGGAGTTCCAGTTCAGTCGGCCACACTCGTGGTGGCGGCGGCAAGGCCGGCATCGTGATGAACGATGCCGCCTTCCGGTACATGAGCTGGCTGGGCCGGTTCCTCCGCTGCCATGAGGACGCCCAGCACCACGTGCGGTACTTCGAGCGCGACACCCATCACCGCGTCACCCGGGTCGCCGAGTACTCACCGGGGGCCTACAGCTGCCAGAGCACGACACCACCGGCTGCCTCCCTCGTTCCCCTCCGCGAGGAGTGGTTCGAGTACGGCGTCCAGAAGACGGTGGCCGCAGGGACCCAGTTCAACCCCAGCACGCCGACCAGGATCACCCGGCGGTCGATTCACGCAGCGAACGCAGGCGCCGCCGCTGACCCCTTCACCTCCGAGACCTCCGACTTCGATCGGAGCTGGAAGAGCAGCGATCCAGTGGGGTATTCCTGCGGCGGCGTCGGGCTCCCCGATGGCGCCGTGGTCTGCCGGAAGCGCGTCCGGGGCTATTCGCTCGACGGCTATGGCAACGCGGTCGCGGAGGAACACACCACCTACAACAGCTACGATTCCCGCGGCCGGCTGGTGAAGTCGCTTGGGCCGATCTACACCGCGGGCAGCGCCCCGCTCATCAACGTCGATCCCGCCGAAGAGCGCACCTACTACGCCGACACCGACGCCGACGCCAACAAGCGGGGCCGGCTCAAGACCGTCACGCGAACGGTCAACTCCAGCCTGTCACTCACGGTCACGTACGACACCTGGGGAGCGTTCGGCCCCCAGACCATCAAGGACTACAACGGCAGCGTCCCAGGTGCGGCTGGCGGCACCACCACGCTGGCATGGGACGGCCAGGGGCGCGTGGAGGGCGTACTCACGCCCGATGGCCGCCAGGTCTCGGTCCGTTACTACGACGGCCAGTGGCCGCGCCTCATCCTGCTTGGAAGCGGTGCCGTTCGGCGCTTCAGCTACGACGACAAGGGGCGCGTGATGACCATCGAGGCGCTCTCGGGTGACCCCGATGTCCCGGGCTCCACGCCAGTGGTTGGCTGGACCGAGACCCGCACCTATGATCCGGCCGGCAACGCCACCCTCATCACGCGCAAGGACGCCAACGGCGCGGTGGTCTGGAAGCGGGAGCGGACGCACGACGCCGAGCACCGCCCGGCGACGGAGGTCCACCCGGTGCTGGCGGGCGTCAGCGCCTCGTGGGCCTTCGACCCGAGCGGCTTCCTGACCTCCTTCACCGACGAGGAGGGGCGCGTCACCGGCTTCACGCCGGACGACCTCAACAGGCCCTTCGTGGTGAAGAGGTCGGGGATGAAGCCTGACGGCGTCACGCCGGTCAGCCTCGACGTCGCCACCTACGCCTACGAGCCGGCGTCGTCCTCGATCCAGTCGGTCACCGATGGTGCTGGCCGCAAGACCACTTACACGCACGACGACTTCGGCAACGTCCTCACCGTCACGCCCGACGCTACGACCACTCCAGGTGGCTTCACCTACGGTTACGACGCGCGCGGGAATGTGGTCTCGCGCAGCGGCGGCGACTCGCTCATCACCTACACCTATGACGGGCTCGATCGGCTCACCTCGCTGAAGGCGAAGCAGCTGACCGCCGGGACGACCACCACGTATACCTACAGCTACGACCAGCCGAATCAGTTCGGCCGGCTCTCCAGCATCACCGAGCCTGACCGGACCACCACCTTCGGCTATGATCCCGCCGGCAGGCTCACCTCCGAGGTGGTGCAGGAGAACGGCGTGGCCAGCATGTTGACCACCAGCTACGTCTACGACGCCGACGGGGCTCTGCAGGAGGTCCACTCGCCGGCGGGGCTCAACGTCAGGTACGAGCGCGATCCGGTCACCAGGGCGATCACCGAGGTGCGGAACGTGTCGGTCAACCCGACCACGGGGACCAGGTACGCGACCGCGATCAAGCACCTGCCATCGGGGCCGCTCACCAACCTCACCTTCCCCAGCGGGGCGACCCTGGCGCACGGCTACAACGCCCGCTATGAACCGCTCGCCGTCGTCAGTGGCCCGTTCAGCGCCAGCTACACCATGAGCCCGGCCGGTGACGTCAACGCCATCGGCCCGACCACCTTCACCTACGACTTCCTCGACCGGCTCACGGAGATGAGCCCCGGCCACGGCCCTGGCGTCACCAGCTACAGCTACCGGTACGCTGGCGACAAGGTGACCGAGGCCTGGACCATCGAGGCGACGCCGAAGAAGGCCTTCACCTTCGCCTACGACCTCAACTCCAACCTCTCGGCGGTGACCACCTGGTCGCCGGCCACTGGCCTGGCGACCGGCACCACCTGCCTCGTCCACGACGCCCTCAACCGGCTCACCGCGGTGGGCCCGGCGCTGGCGACCCCCGCAGCTGGGGCCGTGGCCTGCAAGACAGAGGCGGACCTCGCCAGCGTGACGGTCCGCTTCAAGTACGACGCCCGCAACCGCCGCGTGGCCCGGCAGGACGGCGCCGGGGCCTGGAAGCAGTGGGCGCTGATGCCGGACGGGAGCCCGCTCACCGAGTTCTGGAGGCCGACCACCAGCACCGACCCCTGGTCGAAGATTCGCGAGTACGTCTGGCTGGAGGGGAAGCCGCTGGCGCAGGTGGAGTACCCCGGCCCGACGGCCAACGAGGGGTACGTCTACTCGGTGCACACCGATCACATCGGCCTGCCGCGGGCGCTGACCAGTTCGACCGGCGCGGTGGTCTGGACGGCGGCGCCGACGCGCCCCTATGGCGACGTGGCTGAGGCGACCGCCACCGACCCGGCCAACGGCCGGACCGTGGTGACCAACCTGCGGCTGCCCGGGCAGTATGACGAGCGGCTGCTCGGCAGCGTGGGGCTCCAGGGGCCGTACTACAACTGGAACCGGTGGTACCTGCCGACCATGGGCAGGTACATGGAGTTGGACCCGATCGCCTTGGGTGGGGGGTTCAACGGGCGGTATGGGCCGAACTGGTACGGGTATGCGGAGGGGAATCCGCTCCGATACGTTGATCCCTTTGGGCTGGACCGGTACGAGGCCTGCAGGAACAAGGACCTGGGCTGGCTCATGGAGAAGATTTGTCGAAAGAGCGTCGACTGGCGGTGCGGGTCTACGCCCGGTGAAGCGTACATGTGTTGTGAAGCCGATGCCTCCGATTGTCGAACGGGTGCAAGCGGGGATACTGACGCTCTTACGAAGTGCGAACTCGAGAAGGCCAAGTGCGAGTTGAGAATCAAAGGTTCCAAGCCGAACCAACCACCGAAGCCTGCCCAGCCGCTGTGCCCCGGGAGTCGATGACGATGTCGGCAAAGAACATATGGGTCGTGCTAGGAGCCCTGGTGGTCGGGCTGCTTGCCGGAGCCGGATCGATGGCTGCGTTGTCGGCTCGAGCGAGCAGCCTATTCCTTCAGGAGGCACGGTTTAGGTTCGCTACCGAGAGTGCCGATTCAACCAAGTTAGCATACGGATTGGGCAACTGGGCGCAGGCCGACATTCACGCTGCGTGTCTGGTTGCGCTTGAGGCAGAGACCAGGACCTTCGATGCCGAAGCAACTTGGTGGACACCGGGTTACTCGTTGTCCGGACTATGGGTAACGAAGGCAACCCGCTACCCGGTCCCAGATCGGAAGCAGCTTCTGGCGCTCTCCCACGCGCGGCGCGGCGCGGTGATGGAAGCGGCGGGACGTCGGGACGACGCGGGGCGTGAATACGCCCTCTCAGTGAAGTTGACTGGGAATGGGAGTGTCGCATCTTGGCGAGAGGCCGGGAAGCTAGCCTTGGGCGGGAAGTAGACCGAGGTCACCATGGCGCGCCATCAACGCCGCTTCGCAGCTGTCCTTGTCCTGGCTGCCTTGTCCGCTTGCTCGAAGCCAGAGACCGGAGGAATCCGGGAGTCAGGTGGTGCCACCCTCCTCACCGGCCCCGTCCTCGAACAGCTCGACGCGCCGCCGTACACGTATCTCCGCTTGAAGACCACCACCGGCGAGGTCTGGGCCGCCGTCCCCACCACCGGCGCCGTGAACCGCGAGAAGCCGGTCACCATCCGCAGCTCCGGGGCGTTCAAGAACTTCTACGCCAGCCCGGCGGCACGGCGGTTCGAGGTGCTGCACGTGGGGACGCTGGAGCCGGCGGGGAAGCCGTGACGGCAGCTCTCCCCCGAAATCCACTTTGGGCGCCCAAAGTTGCGAAGGAGGGGCTCCGGTCGGGACTTGAGGCGAAGTACGAGCGCGACCCAGTGACCGAGGCCTGGACCATCGAGGCGACGCCGAAGAAGGCCTTCACCTTCGCCTACGACCTCAACTCCAACCTCTCGGCGGTGACCACCTGGTCGGCCACCGGCCTGGCCACCGGCACCACCTGCCTCGTCCACGACGCCCTCGATCGGCTCACGACGGTCGGCCCGGCGCTGGCGACCCCCGCAGCTGGGGCCGTGGCCTGCAAGACAGAGGCGGACCTCGCCAGCGTGACGGTCCGCTTCAAGTACGACGCCCGCAACCGCCGCGTGGCCCGGCAGGACGGCGCCGGGGCCTGGAAGCAGTGGGCGCTGATGCCGGACGGGAGCCCGCTCACCGAGTTCTGGAGGCCGACCACCAGCACCGACCCCTGGTCGAAGATTCGCGAGTACGTCTGGTTGGAGGGGCGTCCGCTGGCGCAGGTGGAGTACCCCGGCCCGACGGCCAACGAGGGGTACGTCTACTCGGTGCACACCGATCACATCGGCCTGCCGCGGGCGCTGACCAACTCGACCGGCGCGGTGGTCTGGACGGCGGCGCCGACGCGCCCCTATGGCGACGTGGCTGAGGCGACCGCCACCGACCCGGCCAACGGCCGGACCGTGGTGACCAACCTGCGGCTGCCGGGCCAGTACGACGAGCGGCTGCTGGCCAGCGTCGGCATCCAGGGGCCCTACTACAACTGGAACCGGTGGTACCTGCCGACCATGGGCAGGTACATGGAGTTGGATCCGATTGCGCTCTGGGGGAGCTTCAACACGCCCTTCGGTGTCGCTTGGTACGGCTACGCTCGCCAAAGGCCGCTGGTCCTGATCGACAGGGCTGGCCTTGATGAAACGGACTGGTCCAACTGGGGCGGCGGAGCGCGAATCCCGCCCATCTTCTTCGGCCCGACCAACGGCAACTGGGGCGGCATGTGCTGGGGTGGCGGCCGAGCATCCTGTGACGGGAAGGGCAATGGTCCCGGGCTGCCAATGGACAGCGGAGACGACGCCTACATGGGCCATGACCTCTGCTACGGAGAGTGTTCCGGAATCGCCAACCCGAAGCTCAGGAACTCCTGCGTCTCCATGTGCGATCGAAGCCTGATCGACGACCTCAACAAGCTCAACGAAGATCCTCGGACGTGGCCGAGGCCCCCGAGGCCAGGCACTGAAGCGGATAGCCGAAACTACTGCGACCTGGCGAAGCAGAACTTCCTCTGCTCGGGATACCCCGAGAAGTGCAAGAGGAAGTAGCGATGAATCGAATCCTCTGGCTGCTGTTCCTGACGCTCAACGTGGCTACGTGGTTGGTCTACCGCCTCGCTTGGATGACGGACTGGTACTTCGTGGGCCAGGGCTGGCTGGCGGCAGTCAGCGTCGCTGTGGCCCTCGCACTGGTTGCTCGCGGGCATCGAGCCAAGAGAGACGTGTTGCTCTTGGTGGTCGGCCTCGTGGTGGGCCAATGGCCCGTCTGGTCGCGGTACCTGGCGCTTGCGGTCTGGCGCTACAGGGGCTTTGCCCCATGAGTCGGCAACTCAAGGCTACTGTTTGCGCCGCAGTCCTGATTGCAATGCTGCCGGCATGCTCGAAGGGCCCGGCCCAGTCCGCCCCACTCTCCTCCCCCGGCCAGATCCTCCTCACCGGCCCCGTCCTCGAACAGCTCGACGCGCCGCCGTACACGTATCTCCGCTTGAAGACCACCACCGGCGAGGTCTGGGCCGCCGTCCCCACCACCGGCGCCGTGAACCGCGAGAAGCCGGTCACCATCCGCAGCTCCGGGGCGTTCAAGAACTTCTACGCCAGCCCGGCGGCGCGGCGGTTCGAGGTGCTGCACGTCGGCACGCTGGAGCCGGCGGGGAAGCCGTGACGGCAGCTCTCCCCCGAAATCCACTTTGGGCGCCCAAAGTTGCGAAGGAGGGGCTCCGGTCGGGGCACGACGTGGACCGCCAGCGGGACGCTGCTGCCAGGGCGACCCGCCGCGAAACTAGATCAACACCAGCCCATCCTCGGTGAAGACCGCCGACCCGGAGAGGATGGCGTCGAGGTTCTGGGCCCGCTCCTCCGAGAGCTCCGACACCAGCTCCAGCACGGTCGGGAAGGTCATCACCAGCGCGTCGAAGTCGGCGCGCTGCAGGCGGAGCAGGGAGCCGGGGCGGCGCACCGTCACGGTGGCGGTGGCGCCGCTCTTGCGCAGGCAGCTCATCTCGCCGAACAGGTCCCCCTCGCGCAGCTGGCCCACCAGCACCTCGGTCGTCTGGGTGCGGCGGGTGACGTCCACCGCCCCCTCCAGCACCACGTAGAGCCCGTCGGCCGGCGTCCCCTCGCGGATGATCACCTCGCCGGCGCGCACCGCCCGCTCGCGGAACTTCTCCATCACCGCCTTGCGGTCGTCGCGGCCGAAGGGGCGGAAGAGCGGGCTCACCGCCAGCGCGTTGGCCAGCAGCCGCTGCCGGTAGAAGTGGCGCAGCGAGCCGGCCAGGTGCGGGAAGCGGCCGGCCAGCGTGCGGAGCACCTCGGCCTCGATCACCAGCACCTCGGACGGCTCCTCGGCCACCACCGTGGCGTTGCGGGGCGCGCCGGAGAGGAGCGCCATCTCGCCGAAGAACTCCCCCTCGCCGAGGTGGGCCAGCACCACCTGCTCCCCCTTCTCGTCTCGCCTCTTCACCAGGAGGCGGCCGGTGGAGACCACGTAGAAGGCGGTCCCCTCCTCCCCCTCGGTGATCACCGTCTGGCCGGCGGCCAGCCGCGCCACCGACAGCCCCCCGGTGAGGGCCACGAAGGCCTCCGGGCTCAGATCGGAGAAGATCGGCACTCGCGGCAGCCGGGCGTCGGGGCGTGGCGCGGCGGCCTGGACAACCGGAGCCCCCGGTGCCGGCTCGAACTCGGGCTCGACCTCCAGCAGCTCCACCGCCTCGTCGTCCACCACGTCCACGTCCACCGAGAACTCCTCTTCCACGCCGGCCAGCACCGCCTCGTCGGCGGCGGCCACGATCAGGTCGAGGGCGGTCGGATGGCGCGCCGGCTCGGCGACCGGCTCCTGCAACTCGGCCGGCAGCTCGGACTGGTCGAACGGGTCCCTGGTCCGCTCCAACTCGGACGGCTCCGGTGGGACCGGCGGCGTCAGTGGCAGCGACACCCCACGCTCCACCTCCATCTCCTCGTCGCCCACCGGCTCGAGCTCGATGACCCGGTCCCGCGGGGGCGGCGGCTCGGCCAGCTTCACCGCCGCGAGGCCCATCATGGTCCGCATCGGCGGCCGCCCCGCCTCGGCGATGGAGCGCCTGGCGTAGAGGTCGGCCAGCAGCCGCTGCGTCTCGCCGTGCTCCGGATCGAGCTCGAGGATGGTCTTGCTGATGGCGATGGCCTTGATGAGCAGGCCGTCGCGCGCGAACCGCTCCGCCACGTCGGCGTAGCGCTCCACGGCCTCGGCGATCTCGCCGCCGCGCCGCAGCACGTCGGCCAGCTTCTGGCACGAGGCGACGTCGCGCGGGTCGGCGCGCACTATCTCTCGGAAGACCTCGGCCGCCTTCTCGACCTTCCCCTTCGAAGCCAGCTCGGCGGCCTTGTCCTTGAGCTTTCGGAGGTCGGCCATCGCCATGGTCCTAGCACAGGCCGGGCGGAGGGTCCTCTTTACGCCCGCTCACGGGCGGTGGACCCCGGGGCGGCGCGAGGGGAGCCGCGCCAGCGCCTCGATGGCCGCCCGCCGGACCCGGACCACGTAGTCACTCTTCAGGGCCTCCAGACCCGGCGACGCCGGCTCGTACCGGAGCAGCCCCAAGGCGTGGACCGCCGCCTCGCGCACCTCGGGCCGCTCGCTGGTGAGCAGCCTGCCGACGGGCGGCCCGGCCTCCGCCCCGGCCAGCGAGGCCACCGCCTCCACCGCTTCCGGAAGCGACGGTCCCTCTCCACGCTCCACGAAGTCGATGAGCGGCTTGACGCCGGTGGAGGCCCCGAGCCGCGACAGCGCCTGGATGGCCGCGTCGGTCGACTCGCCCTCGAGCAACCGAGCCAGACCGGTGGCCGCCTCGGCGCTCCCGGTGCGGGCCAGCGCCGGGGCCAGCTCGCTTCGCCAGGCGTCCTCGGACGGCTGCGTGCTCGCGGCGGCCCGGACCAGCGGCGGAGCCCCTGCCTCCCCCAGCCGTCCGAGCGCCCGGGCCGACGCGGAGCGGACCCCCGCGTCGGCGTCGGCGAGCCCCTTCTCCAGCGTACCGGTGGCCGCCGGCCCCAACAGCCAGCCTTGACCTTCGATGGCCCCGGCCCGGATGGCCGGCGACGGCTCGGAGAGCCCCCGCACGACCAGCGGCGCCACCCCGTCGGCGTGAAGCCTGCCGGCGGCCGCCAGCAACGCCCCCAGCTCGGCCGCTTCGGGCGGCTCGAGGAAGGCGGGCGGATTCCTGGGGTCGGCGATGACCTTGGCGCGGGCCTCGTCGATCCGCTTGAAGAGCGACGCGACCCTCGCGCCGACGTCCTTGGCCGCACCCGGCCAGCCGGCGGTCCCTACGACGCGGGCCGCGGCGGCACGCACGGCCGGCTCTCCGCCCCGGGAGGCGAGGAGCGCCAGCATCCTGCGGCTCACCGCCTCGGCGTCGGCGCCGTCCCAGCGCAGCTCGGCCAGCGCCGCCAGCGCGGCCAGGCCGCCGGCACGGCCGATCCGGTCGAGCAGCGGCTTCACCGGGCAGGTGGCCCCCCGCTGGCGGGCCAGCCGCGCCGCCTGCATCGCCCGCGCCGGGTCCTGGCTGCGCGTGGCGACCGCGCAGAGCGCGCTTCCCGCCTCGGCCGTCTCGGGAAGCGCCGCCAGCGCCGCCATGGCCGCGGCGCCTGGCGCACCGCCTCGTTCGGCCACGCCGGCCAGGCCGGGGGCCGTGCCGGGATCGCCGAGAACCCGCAAACCATCGGCCGCGGCCTCCGCCACGCCAGGCCCCTGGGAGGCGAGCAGCCGCTCCAGCCGGATCCGCGCCGAGCCGTCCCCCGACGCGCCGAGGCCGCGGGCCACGCCGGCCAGCACCACCGGGTCGAGCTTGTCTCCCTCGGCGAGCAGCCCGAGCAACCTGGCCACCGCCTCGGCCCGGCCGCTGGCGCCCAGCTCCTCCGCGGCTCCGGCCCGCTCCGCCGGACCGCCACGCTCCAGCGCCACCTGGTTCCGCTCGTAGCGGAGCCGTGCCTCGACCTCGACCGCCTCGCGCAGCGAGGCGCCGATCTGCCGGAGCGCCGCCGCGATCGACGCGCGCCCGGCCGAGCTGGCCACCGCATACCCGGCCAGCAGCCGCTCCTTGCCTCCGTCCCCTGGCGCCAGTTCGGAGAGGCCGCGGGCGGCCGCGCCGGCCACGGCCGGATCGACATCGCCCAGGAGGGCGCCGAGCCCCTCGGCCGCGCGCGGACCACCCAGCTTCGGGAAGGCCTCGGCCGCGGCCTGCCGCACCTGGCTGCTCCGGTCGGCCTGGGCCAGCAGGAGCGCCGGGAGCGCCTGTCCCGGCGAGGCGCTCCCCAGCCGGCGCACGGCGGCGGCTCGCCGGCACGGATCCGGCGACTCGAGGTCGGCGCGTGACGAGCAACCGGCCGCCAGCGTGGCGGCGAGCGCGAGGGCGAGGGAGCGGTGGAGGTCCATCGGCGTGGGCACTGTCCCGCGACGCCGGAGAGCGCCGCAAGCGGAAGCTAGCGACCGCGCCGGGGTGGGCGGCCTGGACGAGAGGGACGCTCCACCCGGCCGGTCCGGCTGGATGGCGGCGTTCGCTCGGGACGCCCGGCCCGGCCGGTAGGCTCCTTCCGCTCCGGACGATCGCTCCGCCTTGGCTTCCCGCTCGGCGGGTTGTTCTCCTCGAAGGCGCGCTGGTCGCCGGCATGGCCAGGGCGCCTGGTCCCCGCATGCCTGGCCGCCTGCGGCGGCGGACCGTGGCCGTGGCGCCGCCCCGCCTTGGGGAGCTCGTGGGCCATGGCCGTGCGGCCCGGCTCGCCCCCCTCCATCCCGACCGCGGCCCGCATCACCTGGACCTCCTCGGGGGTGAGGTCGCGCCAGTGGCCGGGGCGAAGCCGCGCCACCGTGATGCCGCCGAACTCCGGCCGGTAGAGCCGGAGCACCGGCAGCCCCACCGACTCGCAGAGCCGCTTCACCAGGTGGAAGCGCCCCTCCCCCACCACGATCTTGATCCAGGTGTTGGTCTCGACCTTCTCGTGGATCTCGGCGCTGAGCGCCTTGGCCGGGCCGTCCTCCAGCCGGACCCCCTCGACCATGCGCCGCAGCGCCCCCTCGTCGGGCACGCCCTTGGTCTTCACCAGGTAGACCCGCCGGTGGCCGTAGCGCGGGTGGGCCAGCCGGTTGGCCAGCTCGCCGTCGTCGGTGAAGAGCAGCGCCCCCTCGGCGTCGTAGTCGAGCCGCCCGACCGGGAAGACCCGCTCCTCGACGCCGGAGAGATAGCCGCGCGCGGTGGGGCGCCCCTGCGGATCCGAGAGCGTGGTGACGCAGCCCGGCGGCTTGTAGAGGAGGATGTAGCGCCGCTGGCCGGCCCGCTCCACCGGCTGGCCGTCCACCACCACCAGGTCGCGCCCCGGCGTGACCTTGGTGCCGAGTTCCTTCACCACCAGCCCGTTCACCTTCACCCTGCCCGACTGGATGATCTCCTCGGCCTTGCGGCGGGAGGCCAGGCCGGCGTCGGCGAGGAACTTCTGCAGCCGGACGGTGCCGGTGGTGGGCTTGCTCATGTGCTCCCCTGTTGATCGTCGGGCGCCTCGCCGTCGGACTTCCGCGCCAGGGCCGCCTCGGCCGCCCTGGAGACGGTGTCGGCCGTCTCCAGCGCCTTCTCCAGCTGGTCGAGCGCGGCGTCAGACTCGGCCTTCCTGGCGTCCAGCTCGGCGGTCAGCGCCGGGTCGGCCAGCGACTCGACCAGGCCGACGATGGCCTGCTCGGGCTGCTTCTCCACGATCTCGCGGTGTTCCTCGGAGAGCTCGTGGAACTCGCGCAGCGTCGGGAGCGAGGCCAGGTCCTTCAGGGCGAAGAACTCGAGGAACTCGCGCGAGGTGCCGTAGAGGATGGGCCGGCCCGGCTCCTCCTTCTTGCCGAGGATCTTGAGCAGCTTCCGGTCCAGCAGCGCCTTCACCACCGCGCCGCAGTCCACGCCGCGGATCTCCTCGACCTCGGGGCGGGTCACCGGCTGCCGGTAGGCGATGATGGCCAGGGTCTCCAGCGCCGCGCGGGTGAGCCGCTGCGGCTTCACCTTGAGGAAGCGCCGGGCGAAGGCCGAGTTGTCCGGCGAGCTGCGCAGCTGCCAGCCGCCGGCCACCTCGTGCAGCACCACGCCGCACGGCCCCTCGCGGTAGTGGCCGGAGAGCTGGTCGAGCGCCTTCTCGATCCGCTCGGTCTCCACGCCGCTGGCCTGCCGGATCTCCTCGACGGTGACCGGCTTCTCGGCCAGGAACAGCAGGGTCTCGACGATGGTCCGGACGCGGTCAACCCCGAGCCGCCTGGCGGCCCCGGCCAGCTTCTCGAACGGCTCCTCCTTCTCCTCGGCCAGGTCGATCTCGGCCGGCTCGACCTCGTCGAGCGCCGGATCGGCCTTGGCCTCCTCGGCCGCCTGCAGCTGGGCCAGCTCCTCCGCGGAGACGCCGGGCGCGTGCGGTGGGTGCTGCTCGTTCATCGGTACTCCTCCGGCGAGCCGGGGAGGTCCCCGTCGCCGAGCGTGTCCTTGGCCTCGACGAGGATCTCCGCGCCGACCGCGCCGGCCTCGTCGAAGGAGGCCTGGTAGATCCGGATCAGCTTGAGCTTGGCCATCTCCAGGATGGCAAGGAAGGTGGAGATCACCTCGGAGCGGGTGTTGGGCGCCCCCTGGTTGCCGCGCAGCAGCTCCTCGAAGCTGGCCCGGCCCTGCAGGCGCAGCACCTCCACCACCCGCGCGATGGCGTCGGTGATGGAGAGCCGGTCGCCGAAGATCTCGTGGGTGGCGTCCGGCCTGGCGTGCTTGAGGGCCCGGTCGAGCGCCTCGATCAGCTTGAAGACCGAGACGTCGGCCAGCCCCTCCGGCCCGTCGGCCGCCGCCGGCCGCTCGGTCCGGGCCCGACGCGTGAAGACAGTCCGCTCCAGGATGTCGCGCTCCCCCAGCTCGGCGCCCGCCGCCTTGTACTTCTGGTAGACCAGCAGCCGCCGCACCAGCTCGGCGCGCGGATCGACGCCGGCCTCCTCCGGCTCGGCGTCCTCGGCCACCTCGGTGCGCGGCAGGAGCAGCTTGCTCTTCATGAGCACGAGCTGCGCCGCCATGTCGAGGAAGCCGCCGGCCACGTCGATGTCGAGCTCGCGCAGCAGCTCCAGCGTGGCCAGGTAGCTCTCGGTGATGCGGGCGATGGGGATGTCGAGCAGCTCGACCTGGTGTTCCTTGACCAGGTGGAGCAGCAGGTCGAGCGGCCCCTCGAAGGGAGGCTCGCCGGCCTTGAACGGCGGCAGCGAGATGCGGAAGGCGTCCACCGTGCGAGCCGGGGCCCCCTCGCCGGCGCCCGTGGCGCCCGTCTCGTCCCGCTGCATCGACATCGCCGTGGCCGCTCCCCCGCGTCGCGAGCCTACAGCTTCATGGCGGCGCGCACCTGCGCCATGGTCACCTGCGCCACCGCCCGGGCCTTGCCGTTGCCCACCTCCACAAGGTCGTCGAGGTCCCTGGGGCGGGCCAGCAGCGCCTCGCGCTTCGCGCGCATCCGCTCCTGATCGGGCTCCAGCCTCTCCAGCAGCTTCTTCTTGCAGTCAACGCAGCCGATGCCGGCGGTCCGGCAGTTGGCGTCCACCCAGGCCACCGTCCCGGCGTCGCTGTAGATCTTGTGCAGGTAGAAGATGCCGCAGACCTCGGGGTTGCCGGGATCCTGCCGGCGCTTCCGCTGCGGGTCGGTCACCGCCCCCATGATCTTCTTGCGGGTCGACTCGGCCGGCTCGCCCAGCTCGATCGAGTTGTTGTAGCTCTTCGACATCTTGCGGCCGTCGGTGCCGATCACCTTGGCCGCCTCGGTCAGCACCGGCCTGGGCTCGGGAAAGACCTCGCCGTAGTGGCCGTTGAACTTGCGGACGATCTCGCGCGAGAGCTCGAGGTGGGCCACCTGGTCGGCCCCCACCGGAACGCGCAGCGCCTTGTAGAGGATGACGTCGGCGGTCATCAGCACCGGGTAGCCCAGGAAGCCGTAGAGCGCCAGGTCACGGTCGGTGAGGTTCTCGCGCACCTCCTTGTAGGAGGGGGAGCGCTCCAGCCAGCCGAGCGGCGTGATCATGCCGAGCAGCAGGGCCAGCTCGGCGGTCTCCTTCACCTGGCTCTGCACGAAGAGCGTGGAGCGAACCGGGTCGATGCCGGCGGCGATGAAGTCGACGAACATCTCCCGCTCGGCCGTCTTGATGGTCGCGGTCTGGCTGTAGTTGGTGGTGAGCGCGTGCCAGTCGGCCGAGAAGAAGAAGCAGCGGTTCTCTTCCTGCAGCCGGACCCAGTTGACGAGGGCGCCGTGCAGGTGGCCGAGGTGGAGCCGGCCGGTGGGGCGCATGCCGGAGACGACGATGGGGAGGGCGGTCATGGCGAGAGGGGCTTCCCCTAGGAGAGACGAAGGGCCAACCGGAACAGCATCCCGCTCAGGGCCTGGACCGGTCCGGAGATGAGGCCTCCTCCGAACCAGAAGATGCCGATGAGCAGGAACGGGGCGAACCGCTCCAGCTCGTGCCACTGGTTGCGCAGCCGGTAGGGGAGCAGCCAGGCCACGATGCGGCTGC
The DNA here is from genome assembly GCA_021806645.1 of Myxococcales bacterium. Taxonomy (GTDB): domain Bacteria; phylum Myxococcota; class Myxococcia; order Myxococcales; family Anaeromyxobacteraceae; genus JADKCZ01. The sequence continues at coordinate 56,329 of JAJZQX010000003.1, forward strand.
CGTCGAGCGGCGGGATGGGGATCATGTTGAAGAGCGCCAACATGACGTTGAACGTGAGCATGTTGAGCAGGAACATCTCGCCCATGGTGCCCCGGTCCACCAGCTCGGGAGCCACGCGCAAGCCGAGGCCGTAAGCCGCGGCCGACAGCACGGCCAGGACCAGGTTGGAGAGCGGCCCGGCGCTGGCCGACATGGCCATCCCCGCGCCCATGCTCACGTCGCGACGGAAGCGGGACGGGTCGATGGGCACCGGCTTGGCCCAGCCGAACGAGAAGAGCAGCGGCGCTATCAGCGTTCCGAGCACGTCGATGTGGGCGATGGGGTTGAGGGTGAGGCGCCCCTCGCGGCGAGCCGTGTCGTCGCCGAGCCTGGCGGCGGTCCAGGCGTGGCAGTACTCGTGGATGGAAAGAGAGATGATCCAGAGCGGCAGGAAGAGAAGCCGCGAGAGCAGCGCATCGGTCGAGAACAAGGGGTAACCTCTTCGAAAGAGGAGTGGTTTAGCAGCGTGGGGCGCGTGGGTCAACGCATCAGGCCACGCCTGGAAGGCCAGTCCAGGCGGGGAGTTCCAGCCCGCGCGGGCCTTCAGGCCCGCGGGTGGAAGCGGTCGTAGAGACGGCGCGCCTGGGTGGTGTCCACGTGGGTGTAGATCTGCGTGGTGGCCACGTCCACGTGCCCCAGCATGGCCTGCACGGCGCGCAGGTCGGCGCCGCCGGCCAGCAGGTGGGTGGCGAAGGAGTGACGCAGCTTGTGGGGCGAGATCGGCCGCCCGATCCCGGCCGCCCGGCCGTGGCGGTCGAGCAGCCTGGCGAAGCCGTGGCGGGTCATCCGCCCGCCGCGCGGCGTGACGAAGAGGTCGGGCGAGCGGCGCCCCTTGAGCAGTTGCTCGCGCGCGCCGGCCAGGTAGGCCTTGACCGCCCCGGCGGCCGGTGCCCCCACCGGCACCAGCCGCTCCTTGTCCCCCTTGCCGCGCGCCACCAGCACCCGGGTCTCCAGGTTGACGTCGTTCAGCATGAGGCCGACCAGCTCGGAGACGCGCAGGCCGGTGGCGTAGAGGAGCTCCAGCATGGCCCGGTCGCGCCGCCCCGCCGCGGTGCGCGGGTCCGGGGCCGCCAGCAGGGCGACGCACTCGGCCGGCGAGAGCGGCTGCGGCAGCTTGCGCTCGCGGCGTGGCGAGTCGATCTGGTCGGCCGGGTCGGACGGCGTCAGCTTCTCGGCCGCCAGCAGCTTGTGAAAGGTGCGGATGGCCGAGAGTGCGCGGGCCTGCGACCGGGCCGAGAGGCCGCCCTCCACCAGCGTCGCCAGGTGGTCCTGGATGTCCCGGCGCGTTACCCGGGCCCAGTCGGTGATCCCGGCCGCGGTGAGCTGATCGAGGTACCGGCGCAGGTCGTGGCCGTACCCCTCGACCGTGTTGGCGGCCAGCCCCTTCTCCACGCGGACGTGGACCAGGAAGAGATCGAGGGCGGCTTCGAGCGGGGGCATCGGTCTGACGATATCGCCCCGGGGCGTCGCGTCCAGTAACGGGCGCCGCCAGGGCTGACGCGCGCTCAGGTCAGCAGGTCGGAGACGTCGCCCTTGCCGACCCGGACCACCACCGGCTCCGGGCCGGAGAGGTCGATCACCGAGGAGGGCTCGTTGGCGCGGAAGCCACCGTCGAGGATCAGGTCGAGCCCGTGGCCCAGCTGCTCCTTGATGTCCTTGGCGTCGATCAGCACCTCGCCCCCCGGCGTGGCCGCCGAGGTGGAGATGACGGGGTGGCCGAGCCGCCGGACCAGTTCCAGCGCGATGGGGCTGTCGGGGATCCGGATGCCGACGGTCTTCTGCCGGTGCAGCACCAGGTCCGGCACCAGACGCGTGGCCGGCAGGATGAAGGTGAACGGCCCCGGCACCTTGCGCCGCAGCACGCGGTAGGCGGCGTTGTCGACCATGGCGTAGCGGGCGATCTCGGCCAGGTCCTGGCAGATGAAGGAGAGCTCCTGCGACCGCGGCAGCTGCTTCAGCAGGTAGATCCGCTCGATGGCCCGCTTGTCGAACAGATCGCAGCCGAGCCCGTAGTAGGTGTCGGTCGGGAAGGCCAGCAGCCCGCCGCCCGAGAGGGCCGACACGGCGCGCTCGATGACCCGTGGCTGCGGGTTGACCGGATCGATCTCGACGATGTTCGCGACCGCCATGCCCCGCTTTTACCAGCTTAGCGGTCCGGGCGGGAGAGCGCGGCGCTGATGGCCTCGACCACCCGGTCCGCGACCTCCCCTTGGAGCCGGGACCCCTGCTCGGTCCGGACGTAGAAGGCGTCGGCGGCGCGATGGCCTTCGGTGGTGACGCGGGCGAGATCCACGGTGAGGCCGAGCTCGAAGAAGGTCCGGGCCAGCGTGTGGAGGAGGCCAACCCGGTCGGCGCAGAAGACGTCGACCACCGAGTGGCTGCGGGCGCTCTCGTTGTCGATGACCACCTTGACGGCCAGGCTCGGCAACGGCTTGGCCGGCAGGTTGGAGGCGCGCAGGCGCCGCTCCATCACGGCCTCGAGCGACTCCCGTCCCCCCAGGACCCGGTCGAGGTCGGTCCGCGCCGCGCGCCAGCGCGCCGCTCCGACGGGGCCCTCCTCCGGTCCTCGCAGCTCGAAGATGTCGAGCGCCCGGCCGGCGGTCGGCCCCAGCGCCGGCTCGTCCGGGGTCGAGAAGACCTCGGCGTGCTGGATGTCGATCCGGTGGGCCGCCAGCACGCCGGTGACGGTGGCCAGCAGGCCGGGACGGTCGAAGGCGGTCAGGTGGAGCTCGGAGTGGCCCAGGTCGGGCCGGTGGCGGATCCAGGCGGCCATGGCGCGCCGCCGTCCCAGCCGGAAGAGCCGCAGGTGGCGCGGCGCCTGCTCGGGCGGCATGGTGACGTAGTAGCGGGCCGGCATGGCGTCGACGAAGCAAGCCTGCTCCGCCGCCGGGATGCCGCTGGCGTGCGCCTCGAACGCGGCGCGGGCGCGGCCCCGCCCCTCCGCCTCGGCCGTGCCAGGCTCGGGCCGCCGCTCGCCCCGCTCCAGCACCGCCCGCGTCTTCTCGAAGAGCTCGCGCACCAGCCGGGCCTTGAACTCGGTCCAGGTGCGCGGGCCGACCGTGGAGACGTCGGCGTAGGTGAGCAGGTAGAGCTTCTCCAGCCGGTCGATGGTGCCGACCTCCTGGGCGAAGGCGTGGATCAGGTCGGGATCCGAGAGGTCGCGCCGCTGCGCGATCGAGGCCATGCGCAGGTGCTTCAGCACCAGCCACTCGATGTCGGCGGCGTCGGCCGGGTCGAGCCCCATGCGCACGCAGGCCTCGGCCGAGATCTCGGCGCCGCGCGCCGAGTGGTCCTTGCCGCTCCCCTTGCCGATGTCGTGGAGGAGGGTGCCGAGGTAGAGCGGCAGCGGCCGGGCCAGCGCCTGCATCAGCGGCGTCAGCCCCTGCTCCTGCACGTCGCCGCAGCGCAGCGCCAGCAGCCGCCGCACCGCGAACAGCGAGTGAACGTCGACGGTGTAGACGTGGTAGACGTCGATCTGACGCCGCGCCGTGATGCGCGCGAACTCCGGCAGCACGCGCTGGAGGACGCCCAGCTCGTGCATCCGCGTCAGGAAGCGGCCGCGCGTCCCCTTGCGCGTGAAGCAGCCCAGCAGCTCGGCGTTGGTCTCGGGATCGCCGGCGGCCCCGGGCGGCAGCGCCTCGGCCGTCTCGGCCGCCTGGTCGCGCGCGTACGGGTAGAGATCGAGTCCCTCCCGGTCCGCGGCGGCGAAGAGCCGGACCAGCGCCGCGGGCGACCGGCGCAGCACGTCCTTGTCGACGAGCGAGAGCCGGCCGCGGAAGATCTTGAACTCTCCACCTTCCAGGAAGCGGTCGGCGGTGCGAACCGGCTGGCCGCGCAGCAGCGGCACCGCCTTCTCGGCTCCGGTCATGGCGGCGGGCGGTGGGACGGTGCGCCAGCCGGTGGCCGCCTGCGGCTCGAGGCAACGGTCGACGATGGCGTCGCAGGCCACCAGCACCGTCTTGGCGGCCAGGTAGTAGTGGCGCATGAACCGCTCCACCGCCGAGTCGTCCAGCCCGTCGGCGTAGCCCATGGCGGCCGCCACCTGCGGCTGGACGTCGAAGGTGAGCTGGTCGTTCTTGCGCCCGGAGAGGAAGTGGAGCTCGTTGCGCACCCGCCAGATGAAGTCGCGGGCGTTGCGCATCTCCCGGATCTCCCGCTCCGGCAGCAGGGCCCGGTTGAGCAGGTCGCTGATGCCGGCCACCTTGAAGCGGACCCGGGCCACCCAGAGCGCGCTCTGCAGGTCGCGCAGCCCGCCCTCCGACGACTTGACGTTCGGCTCGAGCAGGTAGAGCGAGTCGCCGAACTTCTCCCGCCGCTCGCGCATCTCGGCCAGCTTGTCGCCGAGGAACTGGTCCACCTTGGCCTGCGAGAGGCCGTGCAGCTCCTCCCGCTCCAGCGCCCGGAAGAGCGCCTTGTCGCCGGTGAGGTGGCGCAGGTCGAGCAGCGCGGTGCGCGCGGTGTGGTCCTCGCTGGCGAGCCGGTCGCAGGCCTTGAGGTCGCGCACCCCGTACCCCACCTCGAGGTTCAGGTCCCAGAGCGAGTAGAGGAACCTCTCGCTGGCCGCCTTGACGAAGGGATCCGGCGCGCCGTCGGCGTGGAGCACCAGCAGGTCGATGTCGCTGTACGGGTTGAGCTCGCTCCGGCCGTAGCCGCCCAGCGCCACCAGCGAGACCGGGGTCGGCGCCAGGGTGCGGCCGATCTCGGCGCAGGCCCGCTCCCAGAGCGAGAGGACCAGCTGGTCCATGGCGGCGCACTGGAGCCGGACGACGGTGCGGCCGCTGGCGCCGCGGCGGTGCAGGGCCTCGGCGAACCGGCGGCGCGCCGCCAGGTCGGCCTTGGCGTCGCCGGTGAGCGGCGGCAGCTCGGCCAGCCGTTCGCGGAATTCGTAGGGGGCGGGCGTGGGGAGGACGGTGCTCGGGTTGGCGCTCATCTCCATCCCGATATAACCCGGGCCGGTGCCCGCGCGCTCCCCGCCGGCTCACGGCGCGTGGGCCAGCCGCGGGTCCTGCTGGGCGGCGAAGGTGACCACCGCCCGGGCCACCGCCCCGGCCACCTCCTCCTGGTACCTCGCCGACGCCAGCCGCCGCTCCTCGCGCCGGTTGGAGATGAAGGCGGTCTCCACCAGCACGGCCGGCATCCGGGCGCCGACCAGCACGTAGAAGAGCGCGCTCTTCACGCCCAGGTCCTGCACCGCGCCCACCCGCTCCCGCACCGAGCTGGTGATCTCCCGCTGGACCTGCTCGGCCAGGCTCCGGCTGGCGTCGGTGGCTGAGCGGGCGTCGAGGTCGGTCAGGATCCGCCTGGCGTCGGACGACGCCACCGCCTCGTCGGGATCGACGCCGTTCTCGCGCGCCGCCAGCCGCGTCGAGTACCGGTCGTCGGCCACGTTGAGCACCCACGACTCGACGCCGGCCAGGCTGCGGCGGGGGTTGGCGTTGGCGTGGATGGAGACGAAGAGATCGCCCCGCTTGCCGTTGGCGATGGCGGTCCGCTCCTCCAGCGCGACGTACCTGTCGTTGGTGCGGGTCATCAGCACCTCGAAGCCGGCCTTCCGGAGCCGGCGCTCCAGCCGCTTGGAGATGGCCAGCGTCACGTCCTTCTCGCGCACGCCGGTCGGGCCGATGGCGCCGGGATCGAGGCCGCCGTGGCCGGCATCGACCACGATCCGCCGGACCGGGCGCCTGCTCCCCTCCCCCTCCCCGGAAGTGGCGGGCGCGCTGGCGGTGGCGCCGCCGGCAGGTGGCGGGGTGGGCGTGGCCTGGTCCCTGGCCGAGTCGCGCGCCTCCCGCTCGGCCAGCCGGATCCCCACGTCGACGATGAGCCGCGGCGGATCGTCGAGCCGGTAGAAGCGGACGTCGTCGCTCCCGGGGAGGTCGAGCACCACGCGGACCGTCTCGGCATCGTGCTGCGCCGAGCGGACCCGATCGACCTGGTCGCCCTCCACGCGGCGCGCCTGGGCCGAGCCCTCCAGCCTGGCCGGGCGGAAGTCGAGCGCCAGCCGGCGAGGCGCGCCGCCCGCCGCGGGCAGCTCGAACCTCTGCCAGCCGACCCAGTGGTCGAGCGAGATGGCGACGCGCGTGTAGTCCTCGCCGGCCCAGGCCCTGACCTCGCCGATGCTGGCGGTGCCGGCGCCGTTGGAGCTGCCGAGCTCGAGCGCCGGGGGCGCCTTGAGGTCGGCCACCGCCGCCTCCAGTTCCGGCTCGGGCACGGGATCCAGTTCGGGCCCGGCCGGCGGTGGCGCGGGCGGCGCCGGGAGGCGGGCGGGTCCTCCCCGGGAGGGGGCGGTCGCCACCGCCGGCTTCCGCTGGCGCGGCGCCGCCGGGTGATCGTCGCCCGCCTCGCGCCGGATGGCGGCCGCGAAGCGCGCGGCGTCGCGGGCGCCCAGCCTCTGGGCCCGCCGGGCCAGCAGGAGGGCGGCGTTGCGGTCGGCCTCGTTGGCCGACCAGCGGTATAGGGCGTAGCGGGCGCGCGCCGCCTCCAGCGTGGCCACGGGAGCGTCCTTGCCGACGGCGGTCTTCAGGAGCGCCCTGATGGCCCTGTCCCACAGGTGATGGTAGCGCCGCCTCACCGGGTCGCGCATCAGCGCCTTGAGCTGCGTGCGGGCCCCCTCGAACCTGGCGCCGTGCGCCGGCGGGCGAGGCGCGACCCGGGCGGCCGGCGCGGGCGCGCGCGCGGAACTCCCCCGGGCCCGGGCCATCGCCACCGCCCCCTTCTCCTTTCGCCGCACCCCATGCGGGCGATCTTCACCCGCCTCGCGCCGGATGGCGGCACTCAGCTTCGCGGCGTCGCGGGCGCCCAGCCTCTCCGCCTTCCTGGCCAGGCGCAGCGCGGCGTCGCGGTCGGACTCGCGGGCCGACCAGCGATAGAGCGCGTAACGGGCGCGGGCCGCCCCCAGCGTCGCCACCGGCGCGTCCTTGCCGACGGCGGCGGCCTGCAGCGCCTTGATGGCCTTCTCCCAGTTCTGGTGGTAGCGCCGCTTCACCCGGTCGCGCTTCAGCGCGTTCAACCGCGCGCTCGCCGCCTCGAACCTGGCGCCGTGCGCGGGCCGGCGCTGCGCGCTCCGGGCGGCCGGCGCGGGCGCGGCCAGCAGGACCGAGAGGATCAGCGGAAGGGCGGCACCCATTCGCGCTGACTGTCACCCCGCCCGATATCGCAGTCCACTTTTCGGCGGCGGGGGTATCATCCTCGTCTCTCCAGGAGGTCCGACATGGCGAACGGGAAGCGGGTGGGCGTGCTCCTCTCCGGCTGCGGGTTCCTCGATGGCGCCGAGATCCACGAGGCGACCTGCACCCTCCTCTCCCTCGACCGGCGCGGCGCGACGCTGGTGGCGATGGCGCCCGACAAGCCGCAGCTCCATGTGATCGACCACGTGGCCCAGAAGCCGCAGGCCGGCGCGACGCGCAACGTGCTGCAGGAGGCGGCGCGGATCGTCCGCGGCCGGATCACCCCGCTCAAGGGGGTGAATGCCGACCAGCTCGACGCCCTCATCCTGCCTGGCGGGTTCGGCGCGGCCAAGAACCTCTGCACCTACGCCGTGGACGGTGCGGCCATGAAGGTCGATCCCGACGTCGAGCGGCTGGTGCTGGCGATGCGCGCCGCCAGGAAGCCGATGGGCTTCATCTGCATCGCCCCGGTCATCGCCGCCAGGCTCTTCGGCTCGGACCACGTCAAGGTCACCATCGGCAACGACCCGGCCACCGCCGGTCACATCGCCTCCTGGGGTGCCGAGCACGTGGAGTGCGCCGTGGACCAGATCGTGGTGGATCAGCGGCTAGAGCTGGTCTCCACGCCGGCCTACATGCTGGGACCGTGGATCGCTCCGGTGGCGACCGGCATCGACAAGCTGGTCGGCGCCGTGCTCGAAATGGCCTGAAACAGGCCGTGACTCAGGGTGGGTGAATGTACCCAACCGGGGCCTAACGCGACTTAGTCTCAAGGCCGCGACATTCCGTCACTATTTGCTGGCCATCCGATGAATTCTGGCTAGCATCGCGCGTCCAATCAAACGGGCGGGCTGGTCCGCCCCAGGTTCCCAGGAGCAGGAAAAGTGAACAAGATCTTCGCTGGTCTCGTCGCCGCCATCGTCTTCTCCGCCGGCGTCGCTGCCGCCGCCGAGTCCCCCGCCACCATCACCTTCGACACCAAGAACGGCAAGGTGACCTTCCCCCACAAGGCGCACCAGGACCGGTTCAAGGGCGACTGCACCAAGTGCCACGCCGACAAGACCGGGGGCAAGATCGCTGGCTGGTCCAAGGACAAGGCCCACGGCCTCTGCCGGAAGTGCCACCAGACCGAGAAGAAGGGCCCCACCAAGTGCGTGGACTGCCACAAGAAGTAGTCGCGCCGCGACGAGCTGCTTGAAGTGCCGAGGGGCCGGGCTACCGGCCCCTCTTCTATTGTCGCCCCAGCTTCTTCTTCCAGCCCGCCAGCAGGTTGAGCGCGTCGAGCGGCCGCAGCGCGTCCATGTCGAGCGCCTGCAGCTCGTCGCGCAGCGCCATCAGCGCCGGGTCCGGCGCCGCGCCGAAGAGGCCGAGCTGGCCTTCCAGGCCCCTGGCGGCCGGCCGCCCCTTCGACTGGCGGCCGTGAGCCAGCTGCGGGTGGCCCGCCTCGTCCAGCTCCATCGCCTCGAGGTTCTTCAGGACCTCGCGCGCCCGGGCCAGCACCTCGGCCGGCAGCCCCGCCAGCCGGGCCACCTCGATGCCGTAGCTGCGCGAGGCGCCGCCGGCCACCAGCTTGCGCAGGAAGACCACCTTGTCGCCCACCTCGCGCGCCGAGATGGAGACGTTCTTCACCCGCGGCCGCTCGCGGTCCAGCTCCTGCAACTCGTGGTAGTGGGTGGCGAAGAGGGTCCGGCAGCCGATCCGATCGTGGAGGTGCTCGGCGACCGCCCAGGCGAGCGAGACCCCGTCGAAGGTCGAGGTGCCGCGCCCGATCTCGTCGAGCACCACCAGCGAGCGGCGGGTGGCGTTGTGGAGGATGGCGGCGGTCTCGGTCATCTCCACCATGAAGGTGGAGCGGCCCCGCGCCAGGTCGTCGGAGGCCCCCACCCGCGTGAAGATCCGGTCGGCCAGGCCGATGCGGGCCCGTCGCGCCGGCACGAAGCTGCCCATCTGGGCCAGCAGCGTGGCCAGCGCCGCCTGCCGCATGATGGTGCTCTTGCCCGACATGTTCGGGCCGGTGATGATCAGCAGCGAGCCGTGGCGCGCCGACGCCGCCTCGCCCGACGACGAGACCGCCACGTCGTTGGGGACGAAGCCGCCCGAGTCGGCCGGCAGCATCGCCTCGACCACCGGGTGCCTGGCGTCGGTCAGCTCCAGCGTCTCCGACCCGTCCACCTCCGGGCGGCAGTAGCCCTTCTCCGAGGCCACCTCGGCCAGGGCGCGCAGCACGTCGGCCACCGCCACCGCCTGCGCCGCGGTCCGCAGCCGGGCCCCTTCGGCCACCACCCGCTGGCGCAGCGCCTCGTAGAGCGTCTGCTCCAGCGCCCCGCGCCGCTCCTCCGCGGTCAGCACCTTCTCCTCGAACCCCTTCAGCTCCTCGGTGACGAACCGCTCGCCGCCCACCGTGGTCTGGCGCCGCTGGTAGTCGGCCGGCACGGCGTGGAGGTTGGCCCTGGTGACCTCGATGAAGTAGCCGAAGACCTTGTTGTAGCGGACCTTGAGCGAGTTGATGCCGGTCCGCTCCTTCTCCCGTGCCTCCAGCCTGGCGATGTACCCCTTGCCGTCCTCGGAGATGGTGATCAGCTCGTCCAGCTCCGCCGAGTGGCCGCGCCGGATCAGGCCGCCCTCGGTCAGCGTGGTGGGCGGCTCCTCGGCCACGGCGGCGTCGAGCTCGGCGGCCAGCGGCTCCAGCCCCCGCAGCCCGGCCCCGGCCCGCGCCAGCAGCGGCGAGGCCCGGGCCTCCAGCAGCTCGGCCAGCGCCGGCAGCGCCAGCATCGCCCCGCAGAGCGCCCGCAGGTCGCGGGCGTTCCCCTGCCGCAGCGTGAGGCGCGAGACCAGCCGCTCCACGTCGGCCACCGGCTTGAGCGTCCGCTCGAGCTCGCCGCGCAACACCGCCGAGGTGAAGAGCTCCTCCACCGCGTCTAGCCTGGCCTGGATGGGCGCCAGCTCGGCCAGCGGGTAGCGGAGCCAGTCGGCCAGCAGCCGGGCGCCGGGCGCGGTCACGGTCCGGTCGAGCTGCGCCAGCAGCGTCCCCTTCTTCTTGCTCCCCTGCAGCGTCCGCTCCAGCTCCAGGTTGGCCCGGGTCGCCTCGTCGATGAGCAGCACCCCGTCGGTGGCCAGCCGCGAGATCCGGTCGACGTGGCTGGCCGGCGCCCGCTGGGTCTCGGCCAGGTAGGCGAGCGCGGCTGCGGCCGCCCCCAGCCCGAGCCGCTGCCCGGTCACGCCGTAGCCGTCGAGCGACGGGACCCGCAGGTGGCGCTCGAGCTGCTGCTCGCCCCGCTCGAACTCGGCGTCGTCGCGCAGCACGTAGGGCGCCCCGGCCGCGGCCGCCACCGCCTTGACCCGCTCCAGCGGCGTGGCCCGAGCGAAGAGCAGCTCGCGCGCCCCGGCCCGGCGCAGCTCGTCCACCAGGCGGGCCTCCGACTCGACCTCGCCGCAGCGCAGCTGCCCGGTGGTGGTCTCGAGCAGCGCCAGCCCCGCGCCCACGTCACCGAACGCGATGGCGGCCAGGCAGACCGCCTCGCCCGGCTCGATGGTCTGGTCGTCGAAGACCGTGCCGGGCGTGATGACGCGGGTGACGTCGCGCCTCACCAGCGTGCCCTTGCCGGGCTCCTCGACCTGGTCGCAGATGGCGACCTTGAACCCCTGCGCCAGCAGCCGCGCCACGTGGCCGCGGGCCGCGTGGTAGGGGACGCCGCACATGGGGACCTTGTCGTCCCCCTTGGAGCGGGCGGTGAGCGTGATCTGCAGCGCCCGCGAGGCCACCACGGCGTCCTCGAAGAACATCTCGTAGAAGTCGCCGAGCCGGAAGAAGAGGATGGTGTCGGGGTACCTCTCCTTCAGCTCGAGGTACTGCCGCATCATCGGCGTGGGCGCCGCCGCGATCTCCGCCATGGGTGAGCGGTTGTACCGTGAAGGGACCCCGGGTGCTACCATCCGCCCCAATGCTGCGCGAGGCCTTCCAGGACCTGAACCGGTTGCGCCAGATCGCGGCGGCGGTGGTCCGGCACGGCTTCGGCGCCTACCTGGCCCGCAGCCGCCTGGCCGAGCAGATCGGCGGCACCCCCGCCGTCGCCGGCGCCCCCACCAACGGAGAGCGCTCCACCGCGGCCCGCTTCCGCGAGCTGCTGGCCGAGCTCGGCCCCACCTTCATCAAGCTCGGGCAGCTCCTCTCCACCCGGCGCGACGTGCTCCCGGCCGAGTGGATCAAGGAGTTGGAGACGCTGCAGGACGACTGCCCGCCGCTCCCCATCGCCGACATCCGCCAGGCCCTGGAGCGCGGCCTGGGGCAGCCCATCGAGGCGGTCTTCGCCGAGCTCGATCCGGTGCCGCTGGCCAGCGCCTCGATCGCCCAGGTCCACCGCGCCCGGACCCATGGCGGCGAGCAGGTGGTGGTCAAGGTGCAGCGGCCCGACATCCGCTCCCGCATCGAGTCGGACCTGGCGCTCCTCTACTACCTGGCCAGGTTGCTGGAGGCGGTGGTCGAGGAGACCGGCGTCTACACGCCCACCGCGGTGATCGAGGAGTTCGACCGGACCATCCACGAGGAGCTCGACTTCGAGCACGAGGCGGGCAACGCGCGCGCCATGCGCGCCGCCAGCGAGGGGCGGGAGCAGATCGTCATCCCGCGCGTCCACGACGCCCTCTCCTCCAGCCAGGTGCTCACGCTCGACTACGTCGAGGGGACGCGGCTCAACGACGTCACCACCGAGGGCGGCTTCGACACCGAGCAGATCGCCCGCACCATCATCGAGACGGCCTTCCGCCAGCTCTTCGAGGACGGGCTGTTCCACGGCGACCCGCACCCGGGCAACATCCTCGTGCAGCCCGGGAACAGGCTGGCGCTCCTCGACTTCGGGCTGGTGGGGCGGCTCTCCCGCTCGCAGAAGGAGGTGCTGGTAACGCTAATCGTGGCGGTGGCGCTGCGCGACCCCGACTCGATGGCCCGGCTGCTCGACAAGATCGGGGCGCCCGACTCGCGCGCCCCGGTGGGCGCGCTGCGCGCCGACATCGAGACCATCCTCGACCGCTACCTGGGCCTGCGGCTCGACCAGATCCGGACCGCCACGCTGCTGGGTGACCTGCTCGACCTGGCGGTGCGCCACAAGATCCGCGTCCCCAAGGAGTACGCGGTGCTGGCCAAGGCGGCCATGACGGTGGAGGGGATCATCCGCCGGCTCTACCCGACCCTCGACATCCTCGAGGTGGGGCTCCCCTACGCCCGCGAGCTGCTGCTGGCCCGCTTCACGCCGGACGACGCCTCCGGCACCTTCATGCGCAGCCTGCTGCGCCTGCAGGGGCTGGCCGAGGACGTGCCGAACCAGCTCTCGCAGGTCCTCGCCGATCTCGAGGGGGGCAAGCTGCGCGTCAACGTCCGCTCGGCCGACGTCGAGCGGGTCGGCGAGCAGGTTCGAGCGCTCGGCACGCTGGTCTTCCTCGGGCTCATCGCCGCGGCGCTCACCGCCGGAGGGCTGGTGGTCCTGGCCTTCCGCCCTTCCCCGCTCCCCGGGCTGGCCGCGCTGGCGGCCGCGGCGGTGGTGGCGGGGTTCGCCCTCACCCTCCACCTCGCCCCTTTCCGGCTCCGCAAGATCTCGATCCGGCGGTTCATCCCTCGTGAGCGGCCAGCACCGTCAGGCTCGCCAGCCACCAGACCTCCAGCGCCGCCGCCAGCACCGTCGCCACCGCCGACAGCATGAGCGCCGGGCCGAGCATCACCAGCATCGGGGCGCTGGTGGCGAACCCGGTGGCCACGCCACCCACCGACTGGACCGCCGCGCTCGCCACCAGCGAGAGCACGCCGAAGGCGAGCAGCGCCAGCAGGTAGGCGGCCGGCCGGGCCAGCACCCGGCTGGCGGCCTGCAGCACCGCCTCGACCGGGCCGTCGCCACGCACCGCGGTCCGGACCAGGGCCGCGTCGGCCACCGCCGCCGCCAGCAGCGCCACCAGCAGGGCCAGCACCAGCGCCGCGGCCACCGCCGCAGCCAGGGCCACCCGCCCGCTCCCCATGGCCACCTGGGAGATCTTGAACGCGGCGAGGGCGACTCCCGCCAGGAACAGCTGCCCGGTCCACTCCAGCACCAGGCCCAGGACGGCGGTCGGGAGCAGGTGCGGCAGTCCCCAGGCCACACCGGTCGCGAAGCGTGGCTCCCGGTCGCCGGCGGGCCCCATGGCGCCGGCCAGCGCCGGGAGCGCGCCCGCCACGAAGGCGAGCCGCAGGAGCCAGCCTAGCAGCGCGGCGCACGCCGAGAGCCCCACCACCAGCGCCACGAACCGCGGCTGCACCAGGACCCAGGCGCCCCCGAGCGCCGGCGCCTCCCCGGAGAACGGGGCCAGTTGGTGCGCCCGCCACGCCCCACGCAGGAGGAGCAGCAGCGCCACGGCCGTCGCCGGCAGCCCGAGCGCCCGCCGGATCAGGGTCGTCAGGAAGCCGACCGGCACCAGCCAGCGCTCGCGCCACAGCCCGGACATCCCCAGCCGCATCGCCTCGCCCAGCGTGGCCACCATGCGGCCACCGTACCGGCCAAGGGGGGTGGGCGGCAACACCGGAGCCGGTTCCGCTCCGGGGGGTGCGTTCGGGCTCGCGCGCCGGGAACTTGCGGTGGACTGAACGGCGTGACAGGATACCCCTGTTCAGGAGGCGTCATGACCGGATTGACCGACCGCCAGCTCGAGGTGCTTCGCTTCATCGCTCGCGAGATCGAGGAGCGTGGCTATCCGCCCACCATCCGGGAGATCGGCGAGGCGCTCGACATCCGCTCCACCAACGGGGTCAACGACCACTTGAAGGCGCTGGAGCGTAAGGGCTTCCTCACCCGCGATCCGGTCAAGTCGCGCGCCCTCATCCCCACCGAGGCGGCCCGCGGCGCGCTCTCCGGGGCGAGCGGCTCCAGGGGGGCCAAGGTGCTCCACTTCCCCGTCCCCTCCCGGCCCGGCTCGCGGATGGTCGAGGTGCCCATCCTCGGCCGGGTCGCCGCCGGCCAGCCCATCCTGGCGCAGGAGCGGATCGAGGACACCGTCCAGGTCGACTCCTTCCTGCTGGGCACCAACAAGAAGGTCTACGGCCTGCGGGTGCAGGGCGACTCGATGATCGGCGACGGCATCCTGCCGGGCGACTACGTCTTCGTGAAGAAGCAACTCAACGCCGAGGACGGCGAGATCGTGGTCGCCATGATCGACGACGAGGCGACGGTGAAGCGGATGTTCCGCGAGGGCAAGCGGATCCGCTTCCAGCCATCCAACCCGCGCATGGCACCCATCTACGTCGCCGAGGACGACTTCCGCTCCACGATGATCCTGGGCGTGGTGGTCGGCGTCTACCGGAAGATGCAGTAACGCCCGACGCAGGCCGGGATCACGCGCCGACCTACCTGGTCTTCGCTTGGCGGATGTACCGGTCCAGGTCCTCCCGGTCGATCACCGAGAGGATCTCGACGGCGTCCTGCCGCGCCTCGCCGCGCCGGTAGATGAGCCGCACGTCGGTGGCCACCCGCACCCGGTAGTAGCCCGGGATCCCGCCCAGCGGCAGCGCGCGCAGGCTCGGGTGGCGATGGTCCTGCGCCAGCAGGAAGGCCTGCTTCACCGCGGCCCGCTGGATGCGCCGGTCCCAGCCTCGCAGCGAGTCGTAGAACTCCTCGGTGAAGACCGGCAGCAGCCAGCTGGCGGGCGCCTCCTCCGGCTCCTCCACCGTGTCGGCGGCCGGTCCGGCCGCCACGCCGGGCGCCCCGGTCTCCCGCGCCTCGGCCGCACGCAGCGCCTCCTCGAGCCGGCCCACCTGCTCGGCCAGCTTCTCGCTCCGTGCTTCGGCCACGTGACGCGCGGTCTCGGCCTCGCGGGCGGCGCCCCTGACCCGCTGGAGCTCGACCGCCTCGTCGGTCGCCCTGGCCTCGGACAGCTCCGCCTCGGCCCGCCCCCTCGCCTGCCGGGCCTGATCCGCCTGTTCCCTGGCGCGCGCCGCGTCGCCGACGGCCCTGGCCGCCTCCGCCCGCGCCTCCTTCACCTGGGCCTGCAGCTTCTCGCGAGCCTCGTCGGCCTTCCGCCGCGCCTCCACGGCCCGAGCCTCGGCCCGGGCCAGCTTCTCCTCCGCCGTTCGCAGCTTCTTGCCGAGCTCGGCCTCGACGTCCACCGCCGCCTCGGGACGACCCCGGCCCACCGCACCGGCTCCGGCGGGACCCGGCCCGTACCAGTCGGCCGCCAGCTGCTCCAGCGCCGCGGCCCCTCGCGCCCGCACCTGCGGCTGCGGATCCGCCAGCAGCCGCCAGAGGGCGATGGCCAGGCCGTGGTCGGAGCCCGCCACCTCCAGCAGCTCGTCGGCGGCGACGGCGTCGAGCGGGCTCTGCGCGAAGGCCGGCTCCTTCAGCCCCTGGCGCAGCGCCTCCAGCACCGGCGCTCGGGACGCCGGCACCGCGCGCACCTCGTCCGCCAGCAGGTCGCACAGCTCGACCTCGGAGAGCCCCTCGGTGCGGAAGCCGGGCGCCGAGAGCCCCATCGACTTCACCAGCGCCAGCGCCTCCTCGGGCAGGAGCGCGGCGTAGAAGAACGCCGAGAGCGCGTCCCGCGACAGCTCGTGCAGCGGGGCGTCGCCGACCGGGGGCGGGAGCGGATCGCCGGTCACCGGGAGGGGACCGCACCCTCGCGGATCTCGGCCTTGTAATCGACGCCGGCCGGGAGCCGCCAGGCCTCGTCGATGGGGAGCGCCACCGTGAAGACGGCCAACCGATCGTGGCCCGCGGCGCTCCGCACCGCGGCGGTCAGCTCGAGTTCCATCGACGTCGGAGGGCGAGGTAGCAGCTCGAGCCACCAGGTGCCGAAGAGGATCGACGGCGGCAGGTCATCGGTGAAGCGCTCCGGGTCGGCCAGCTTGATGGCCGGCTCGCCGCCGCCCTGCATCCCACCGAAGAGCTGCCCCCTGGCGTCGAGCAACCGGATCGCCAGCTGCCGGAAGGTAACGCCGAGGACGGTGCGGCTGGTGGTCTTCTCGCCCGAGCCCTCGCGCTCCAGCGAGCGCGGCATGCCCCAGAGGGCGAAGTCGATCCGGAGCCCGGGGCCGCCGCCGTCCGGGTTTGGACCGGCCTGGACGGCGAGGATGTCGAGCCGCAGCCCATCGGCCACGGCCGAGGCCACCGGGACGTAGCGGTCGCTCTTCACCAGCGCCACGCGCCCGTCGGCGTACTGCTGGAACTCGGCGATGGTAGCGCGATCCTTGTCGGGGAGGTTCCCCTTCCTCGCCGCGGTGGCGGCCGCCAGCGCGCTCGGCCGCGGCGCCTCGCGCGGAAACCGGTTGCGGAGCGCCGAGCTGGCCTCGAGGTACTGGCGCAGCAGCGCCGCCGCCTCCTCTCGCCACGGCTCGGGTGGCTGCACCGCCATGGTCCGGGCCACGGCCGACTTCTCGACGAACTCGCGCTTCACGCGAGCGCGTTCGAGCCGGGCCTCGAAGGACTCGGCCCGGGCGCGCCACGAATCGAGGGAGAACAGGGCGGCCAGCAGCACCAGGCCGGCCGGGAGGGCGACGAAGAGAAGACGCTTCATGTGAGGGCTCCGACCCAGGCTCAGGTGCCGCCGCTGACCAGCGCCTCGACGCCCTTCAGGCCGCTGGCGTCGAAGTCGTAGACGTAGGCGCGGGCGCGCCGCACCGGCTCATCGGCGACACGCGACGCCGACCCGGCGCAGAGGATCGGCGTGGGATGGTCGGCGCCGGGGATGTCGACGCGGAAGGCGCAGTGCCGGTGGCCGTGGAGCACCGCCGCGACCGGCAGCTCCGCCACCAGCCGGATCACCTGGTCGGCGTCGGCGAGCGGCATCCTGGCGACCAGCACGTCGGAGGGAATCCGCTCGGGTGGCAGCACCACGTGGTGGTGGAAGGCCAGCACCGTGGCCTTGCCGGCCTTCTGGTGCTGGCGGCAGAGCTCGCGGGCGCTGCGAAGCTGGTCGGCGCCGATGCGGCCGGCAGTCTGGTGCGGGGTCTCACCGAAGCGGGCGCTGTCGAGCGCGACCAGCACCACCTCGCCGAGCGGGACCACGTGGGGGTAGGTCGGCGCGGGGCGGCGCATCCCCTTCCCGTCGGGACCGATGGCTCGCAGGAAGCGCCCGGAGTCGACGGCGTCGGCCGTCCAGACGTCGTGATTGCCCGGCACCACGGTGAGCTTGCCGGCGGCGGCCCACCACCTGAGCATGTCGGCGGCCCGCTCGAACTCGCGCGGCTCCGACGAAAAAGTCAGGTCCCCGGTGAGCACCAGGTGATCGACGTCCACCTCCCGGAGGGCGTCGAGCAGCCCCTTGGCCAGCTTGGTCGAGTGGCGCTCGCAGTCCCTGGCGGAGAAGCCGTTCCGAGGGTAACGCGCGCGGTCGGCGAGGTGCAGGTCGCTGATGTGGCCGATGCGGACGATGGCGGACTCCTCGGGTGGTGCGAGCCCGAGGATGCTAACGGCCCCTTCCGTCTCGGTCAAACTGGTGACGATGGCCGCCCCAGGCACGCCCCGAATCGCCATGTGGACGCGCCGACTTGACATGTGTGGAACGGGCTACAAGTTGTTGCCTTGGGGGGCCGCCACCGGTATCCCTTGGGCAGCGGTCCCAGCAGGACAAGGCCGAAGGAGATCCAGATGTCCGAGAAGAAAGAGAAGGGCGCGGTGGGAGCGCAGGTGGCTCCGGCCATGGGCCCTCCGGCCCTCATCAACAAGGAGGACATCCCGGCCGTCCTCCCCATCCTCCCGTTGCGCAACTCGGTCTTCTTCCCGGGTGGCGTCCTTCCGCTCGCGGTGGGTCGGGCCAAGACCATCGCCCTCATCAAGGACGCAGTGCGCGACGAGCAGGTGATCGGCGTGGTCACCCAGCGCAAGGCCGAGGAGGAGGACCCCGGCGCCGCCGACCTCTACCAGGTCGGCACGGTCGCGCGCGTGGTGAAGCTGCTGAAGATGGGCGAGGACAACTACTCGCTGGTGGTCCAGGGACTGGCCCGCTTCAAGGTGCTCGAGCTGGTGCAGGAGGCCCCCTACCTCAAGGCGCGCATCGACGCGGTCGAGGACAAGACCAACATCGACGATGTCGAGGTCGAGGCGCTCGGCATCAACCTGAAGAAGCTGGCCCGCGAGGTGATCGAGCTGATGCCGGAGCTGCCGGCCGCCGCCACCGAGCTGGTGGACTCCATCACCCACCCCGGCCACCTCGCCGACCTGATCGCCGCCAACGTCGACGTGCCCATCGAGGAGAAGCAGCAGGTCCTCGAGACCGTGGACCTCAAGGCGCGCATGAAGCTGGTGCTCGAGCTCCTCAACCGGAAGCGCGAGATCCTGAAGCTCTCCAACAAGATCGACTCCGCCGTGAAGGGCGAGATGTCGAAGACACAGCGCGAGTACTACCTGCGCCAGCAGCTCAAGGCCATCAAGGAGGAGCTCGGCGAGATCGGCGAGGAGGAGGAGGAGCTGGACGAGCTGCAGGAGCGGCTCAAGCAGGCCGGCCTCCCCCCCGACGTGGACAAGGTGGCGCAGAAGGAGCTCAACCGGCTCAAGACCATCCCCTCGGCGAGCTCCGAGTACACGGTCTCGCGAACCTACCTCGACTGGATCGCCGACCTGCCCTGGTCGAAGCAGACCGACGACAACCTCGACATCGAGAACGCCCGCGGCGTGCTCGACCACGACCACTACGGCCTGCAGAAGATCAAGAAGCGGATCCTCGAGTACCTGGCGGTCCGCAAGCTCAAGAACGACATGCGCGGCCCGATCCTCTGCCTGGTCGGCCCGCCCGGCGTCGGCAAGACCTCGCTCGGCCAGTCGGTGGCGAGGGCCACCGGCCGCAAGTTCGTGCGCCTCAGCCTTGGCGGCGTGCGGGACGAGGCCGAGATCCGCGGCCACCGGCGCACCTACGTGGGCGCCCTGCCTGGTCGCATCATCCAGTCGATGAAGAAGGCCGGCAGCCACAACCCCGTCATGATGCTCGACGAGATCGACAAGCTGGGGGCCGACTTCCGCGGCGACCCGAGCGCCGCGCTCCTCGAGGTGCTCGACCCGGAGCAGAACTACACCTTCTCCGACCACTACCTGGACATCCCCTTCGACCTCTCCAAGGTGATGTTCATCGCCACGGCCAACCTGCTCGACCCGGTCCCCGGCCCGCTCCGCGACCGGATGGAGATCCTCGAGCTGCCTGGCTACACCTTCGAGGAGAAGGTGCACATCGCCGTCAACCACCTGATCCCGAAGCAGCTCAAGGAGCACGGGCTCAACCCCGAGGCGGTCTCCATCTCCGAGAAGGCGCTCATCCGGGTGGTGACCGGCTACACGCGCGAGGCCGGCGTCCGCTCGCTGGAGCGGCGCATCGCCGACATCTGCCGCTCGGTGGCGGTCGAGGTGGCCGCCGGCAAGGTGACCGCGGAGGCCAGGCGTCGGATCGAGGAGGCCGACGTGGAGGAGATGCTCGGCCCGGAGAAGTTCTACAACGAGACCGCCGAGCGGACGGAGATTCCGGGCGTGGCCACCGGCCTGGCCTGGACCGCGGCCGGCGGCGACATCCTCTTCATCGAGGCGACGCGGATGTCCGGCAAGGGCTCGCTCACGCTCACCGGCCAGCTCGGCGATGTCATGAAGGAGTCGGCGCAGGCGGCGCTCAGCTACCTCCGCTCCAAGGCCGACACGCTGGGGATCCCTTCCAACTTCCTCGAGAAGACCGACATCCACATCCACTTCCCGGCCGGCTCGATCCCCAAGGACGGCCCCTCCGCGGGCGTCACCGTCCTCACCGCGCTGGTCTCGCTCCTCACCGGCATCCGCGTCCGCTCCGACACCGCCATGACCGGGGAGGTTACGCTGCGCGGCCTGGTGCTGCCGGTGGGCGGAATCAAGGAGAAGGTGCTCGCGGCCCACCGTGCCGGGATCAAGCGGATCATCATGCCGGCCCGCTGCGAGAAGGACCTGCTCGACGTCCCGGACCAGGCGCGCAAGGAGATGGAGTTCGTCTTCGCCACGCACATGGAGGAGGTGCTCAAGGCGGCGCTCGAGGAGAATCCGGTCGGCCGCAAGCTGCCGGCGCCGCTGCCGGCGCCGCTGCCGGAGACCCCACCCGACCCGACCCGGCTGCCTGGCGAGGCGGCCCGAGCCTGAACACGACCGCCCACGCCCTGGTTGGCGGCTCCGCCCTCGGGTGGCCCTGACCCGGGCGCCCGTGTCATAGTCGTGCCCCCATGCCCCGCCATGGTTGTCGCAGCGCGGTCGGCGGGACGGATCCGGTGAGGGGCCGAACGTGATCAGGATGCTGGGGCGCTACCAGTTGCTCGAGCAGGTCGGGAGCGGTGGCATGGCGATCGTCTACCGCGGCCGCGACACCGCGCTCGATCGCGAGGTGGCGGTCAAGCTGCTCCACCCTCACCTCGCTCAGGCGGCCGAGAGCCGCGCCCGCTTCTCCCGCGAGGCGCGCGCCGTGGCCCGGCTGGCACACCCCGGCATCGTCGAGATCTACGACTACGCCGGGGATGGCGCCCCCGAGGCCTACCTGGTGACCGAGTTCATCCGCGGCCAGACCCTGCGGACCTTCGCGCAGGAGATCGGCTTCGCCAACCCCGAGGCCGGCCTGCTCATCGGCCGGGCGCTGGCCGACGCTCTTGCCCACGCCCACTCCGCCGGAGTCATCCACCGCGACCTCAAGCCCGAGAACGTGATGGTGCAGGAGGGCGACCGCCCGGCGGTGAAGCTGACCGACTTCGGCATCGCCCGCATCCTCGCCTCCGACGAGCGGATGACCATGACCGGCGCGCTGGTGGGCTCGCCCAACCACATGGCGCCCGAGATCATCGAGGGGAAGGAAGCGGACGAGCTGAGCGACCTCTTCTCCCTCGGCACCATCCTCTACTGGCTCGCCACCGGGCAGCTCCCTTTCGCCGCCTCGAACCCGACCGCCACCCTTCGCCGCGCCATCACCGGCGAGTTCGACGATCCGCGCGACGTCTCCGCCAGGGTCTCCGGACCGCTGGCCGCCCTGCTGACCCGCTGCCTCGCCCCCGACCCGGCCGCGCGCCCAGCCAGCGCCATGGAGGTCCGGGCCACGCTCGACGAGATCCTGGCCGAGGTCGGAATCGACCGGCCCGACGAGGAACTGGCCCGCTTCCTGGCCGACCCAGCGGCCTTCCAGGCCGCCTTCCCGGCCCGTGCGGTGGCCGCCCTCATCCCGCGGGGCGAGGCCGCGCTCCGTTCGCGCAACACCGCCCTGGCGCTGGCCTGCTTCGACCGCGTCCTGGAGATCGAGCCCGGCAACGCCCTGGTGGCGGCGCGGCTGCGCGCCCTCTCCCGGCGGCGCCGCTGGCGCCGCGCGGCCTGGAGTGGCGCCGGCGTCGTGGCCGCCGCCGCGCTGCTCCTGTTCTCCGTGCGATGGTGGAACGGCCGCCCCGCCGCCGCGCCGGGACCGGCCGCCGTGGCAAGCCCCGTCGCTTCCGCCGCCGGTCTCACCGACCCGGCGTCAGCGGCCCAAGGTCCTTCGCGGGCCGAGGCGGTGACGCCGGGGGGCGACGGCGGCGAGCCCCGGCCCAGGCCCGCCGTGGCGACCGGCGCCGTGGCTACCGGCGCCGAGTCGCCGGTCGCCACGGGACCGCCGGTGGAATTGCTGGTCCGGGTCCGCCCGTACGCGCAGCGCGCCCTGCTCGACGGTGCCGAGGTCCCGAGCGGTGACCAGCTGGTCCGCTTCAGGCTGTCGCTCGGGCGTCCTCACACCATCCAGATCGAGCACGCCTGCTGCGTCCCCTTCCACCGGGAGGTCACCGCCGCGGAGGCCGTGGCGCAGGGTGAGTTGAGGGTCTCCCTCGAGCCGAAGCCGGCCCGCCTCCGCGTCGAGGGCGACCCCGCCACGCGGATCCTGCTGGACGGGCAGCTGGTCGGGACCGCCGGCGACTCCCAGCGCACCCCGCTTCCGGTCGCCGTCCCGGCCGGCGGCGAGACGCCCTACGAGGCCAGCGGACGCATCGTCCTGGAGCCACCCAGCGGCCCGCCGCGCACCGTCGTCGTCAAGCTGCGCGCCGGCGTGGAGCTGGTCGTCGCCGCGCCCACCACCGAGGGGCCCCCGTGAACGCCTTCATCCCGCTGCTGCTGGCCCTCTCCCTCGCCGCCCCGCCCGAGCTGAAGCGGGCCAAGGACCGCTTCGAGTTCGGCGCCTGGGCGGACTGCGCCGGGACGCTGCAACCCTTCCTGGCCCGTGAGCCGCTCCTCAGCGACGACGAGGCGGTCGAGGCGTGGCGCCTGCTCGGCCTCTGCGAGTACCACCTCGGGGATCGGGCGGCGGCTCGAACCGCCTTCGTCAACCTGCTCTCCTTCGACCCCGACTACACCCTGGACCCGTTCCTGGTGCCGCCACCCATCGTGGACTTCTTCGACAAGGTGAAGCGGGAACACGAGCCCGACCTGGCCCCGCTGCGGGAACGAAAGCGGGCGATGCGCGAGCAGCAGCGCCTGGCCGAGGAGGCCAAGCGCCGCCTGCTGGCCGAGGAGCAGGCGCGCAACGGGCCGCCGACCAAGGTGGTGAAGGTCCAGGAGCGGATCTACCTGCTCAACTGGATGCCCTTCGGCGTCGGCCAGTACCAGAACGACGAGAAGAGCAAGGGGACCGCCCTCGCCATCGGCGAGTTCTCGCTGGGGATCATCAACATCGCCGCCATCGTGGCCCACGGCCAGATCGCCGACGACCGGACCAGGATGTGTACCTCCAGCCAGCCCAACTGCACCTCGCCGCCATACACCAGCGGCGACCGGAAGCTGCTGGGACGGCTCGAGACGGTGAAGTACGTCTCGGCCGGCCTGTTCTGGGTGCTCTACGGCTACGGCGTCTGGGACGCGCACCGCCACTTCGTGCCCGTGGTCGAGACCGAGGTGGGGCCGGGTGGCGAGCCGTCGGGCGTCAAGATCGGCCTGCAGGGGAGGTTTTGAGCGTGGCCACCCTGACCGTGCGCGGGCCGAACGGAAGCGAGCGGCGCGTCCAGCTGACGCGCCGGATCACCAGCCTGGGCCAGGCTCCCGGGAACGACATCGCGGTCGCCGATCCCTCCCTTCCGGCCACGGCCCTCCACCTCCACTTCGACGGGCGCGACCACGACGTGGCGGTCCACCAGGGCGTGGCCATGACGGTCAACGGCCGCAAGCGGACCACCTGGCGGCTCGCCGCCGGCGACCGGATCCGGCTCGGCGCCACCGAGTTGCTCTTCGAGCCGGGCCCCGCGGCCCCGGCCCTTCCGGCCCCGGCTCCACCGGGACAGCGGCAGGTGGCGCTCGACACGCTGGTCCGCTTCTCCGAGCGGCTGCTCGGCGCCACCGACTTCAACCGGCTCCTGGACGAGCTGCTCGACGCGCTCGTCGAGGTGACCCAGGCCGACAAGGGCTTCCTCATCCTCCTCGACGAAGGCGAGATGACGGTGCGCGCCGCCCGCAACGTGGCCCGCGAGACCATCGACGGCGCGGTCACCCGCGTCTCCGACTCGATCGTCCGGAAGGTGCTCGAGACCGGGAAGCCGCTGGTGGTGGCCGACGCGCTCCACGACGTCGAGTGGTCGGGGTCCTCGTCGGTGGTCAACCTGAAGCTCTGCTCGGTGATGTGCGCCCCCTTGAAGCAGAAGGGCGAGGTCTTCGGCGTCATCTACCTCGGCAACGACAACGTGGTGTCCCTGTTCGACGATCGCGCGCTCGAGCCGCTCACCGTCTTCGCGGCCCAGGCTTCGCTGCTGGTGCAGAACGCCCTCCTGCTCGACTCGCTCCGGCGCGAGAACGTGGCGCTGCGCGAGGCGGTCACCACCAAGCGCTACGGCGACCTGGTCGGCTCGGGAGCCTCCATGCGCGAGGTCTTCCGGCGCATCGAGCGGGTGGCGGCGACCGACATCTCGGTCCTCATCACCGGGGAGACCGGGACCGGCAAGGAGGTGGTGGCCAGGGAGCTCCACCGCCGCTCGGCCCGCGCCAGTGGCCCGTTCGTGGCCATCAACTGCGGGGCCATCCCGGAGAGCCTCCTCGAGTCGGAGCTCTTCGGCCACGCCAAGGGCGCCTTCACCGGCGCCGTGGGGGCCCGGATCGGCCGCTTCCAGGCGGCGGCCGGCGGGACCCTCTTCCTCGACGAGATCGCCGAGATGGCGCCGGCGCTGCAGGTGAAGCTGCTGCGGGCGCTGCAGGAGCGGACCGTGCTGCGCGTCGGCGAGAGCCGCCCCGAGCCGGTGGACATCCGGGTGGTGGCCGCCACCAACAAGGTGCTGGAGGAGGAGATCAAGCGCGGCGCCTTCCGCGAGGATCTCTACTACCGGCTCAACGTGGTGGCCATCCAGCTGCCGCCGCTGCGCGAGCGCGGCGACGACGTGGTGGCGCTGGCCCGCTACTTCCTGCAGCAGTACGCCCGCGAGTTCGGCGCCCGGGTCCGCGCCTTCACGCCCGGGGCGCTGGTGGCGATGCGGCGCCAGCCGTGGCCCGGCAACGTGCGCGAGCTGGAGAACCGGGTAAAGAAGGCGGTGGTGCTGGCCGAGAGGGCCCTGGTCTCGGCGGAGGACCTCGGGATCGATCCGGACGTGCTGGAGCCGGTCGCACCGCTCACCCAGGCCACCCGCGAGTTCCAGAAGCGCTACGTCAACGAGGTGCTGGAGCGGAACCAGGGAAACCGGACCAAGACGGCCAAGGACCTCGGCGTCGATCCGCGCACCATCTTCCGCCACCTGGAGCGGATGGAGGCGGAGCGGCGCGGCGAGGCGCCCCCACCGGACGAGGAGGAGACACCATGAAGCCCCCCCTGCCCGCGCTCGGCGCGCTGGCCATCCTGCTCGGCGCCATGCTCGGCGGTTGCCCACTGCCGCAGACGCTGCCGGAGTACCCGACCAGCGGGACCATCACGCCGCCGAGGATCCAGTCGGACAATGTGACCCCGATCGAGAGCGTGATCCTCGTGGACGCCGGCTGCGCCGGGCTCGACACCGACCACGTCTTCCGGCTCAGCGCCACCCTCATCGACGAGAACACTTTCGAGCCGGTCGAGTATCGCTGGTTCGTCGACTACGACCCGCAGCGCTCCACCGTCCGACCGCTCTTCCCGACCGGGCAGTTCATCCCGGGTCCCAACGACGGCATCACCATCGAGCGGGTGGTGCCCCCCCTCGACCTCCAGCCTTACACCTTCGATCCCCCGCTGTTTGGATCCCCGACCGAGTCGCGGCCTGGCCAGAACTTCCGGGACGGCGGTGGCCTGCACATCGTGGAGTTGGTGGTCTCCAACGCCTTCGCCTCGGAGGACCCGGCGCCGGTCCCGGCGCACACCCGGCCATGGAGGACGCCGCTCAAGACCGACACGCAGACCTTCGAGACCCAGGTCTACCGCTGGGTCTTCCACTACGTGCCGACAGGCACCGCCGGCGCGCTCTGCAGCTACCCCTGAACCGGGCCGGCTACGGTTGCCGGCTGGCCTGCCTCCGCGCCGCCTCGATCGCGGCGGCGGCGCCGCGCGCCAGCTCGGCCTGTTCGGCGGCGAACCGGTTCACCTGGGCCCGGTAGGCCCGGTGGAGCTCCAGCACCGCGTCGCGGGCCCGCGCCAGCTCCTCGCGGCCGGTGAAATCGCCCGGAGCGCCCCTGGAGATGTCGAGGCGGCACCGCTCGCCGAGATCCTCGAGCCGCTGCTCCCACTCCAGCGACCAGGTGTTGAAGCGAGCGATCGCCTCGACGTTGCCGATCTCGCCGCCCAGCTTCCACGCGCGCTGGTTCAGGTCCCGGTTGAGGGTGTCGAGCTCCTCCACGCAGACGCGCGCCGCGGCGCGGGTCGGAAGTGCCCCCTTGGCGGGCTGGCGGGTCCCGGTGAGGTTCCCGGTGATGCTGGCGACCATGGCGCCAACCGCCAGCGCGATGGCCAGGAGGTAGGCGGTCCACATGACGGCGCGAAATGGCCGGAGGCGCGGATCCCGCTGGAGCACCCGGTGAATCTGCCCGAGTGTCGCCCCGCCGTCCACCGCCCCGATCGATTCCGATTTCGAATCCTTCAACCCCGGGAGGTGCCCCCGGTCAGCGGCGCCCGACCCTCTTCTCCAGCTCGGCCAGCGGCAGCTCGAAGACCACCGGCCGACCGTGCGGGCAGCGCGCCTTGAAGTCGATGGCGTCGAGCCCGTCGAGCAGCGCCCGGGCCTCCTGCGCCGTCAGCTCCTGGTTGGCGCGCACCGCGGCATGGCAGGCCATGGTGGCGGCCAGGTCGTGCAGGGCCTCGTCGACGGCGCTCCCCCGCTCCAGCTGCTCCAGCTGTTGCGCCAGGTCACCGAGCAGCCCCGGGAACTCCAGGCCGCCGAGCAGCGCCGGCGCCCCCTTGACCGCGAAGGCGTCGCCGCCGAAGGGCTCGAGCTCCAGTCCCAGCGCCGCCAGCTCCTCGACATGGGCCTCCAGCGTGCGCGCCAGCGGTCCCGGCAGCGTCACCACCTGTGGCACCAGGAACGGCTGCACCGGGAGCTGGCGGAGCCGCTGGGCCTCGCGCAGGCGGTGAAAGAGGAGCCGCTCGTGGCTGGCGTGCTGATCGACGATGACCAGCGCTCCGCCCGGCGCCTCGCAGAGCAGGTAGGTCCGGGCGTGCTGGCCGAGGTAGCGGAGCGAGCCGAAATAGCCGAGCGGCCGCGCCGCCTCCCCGCCCGGGCCGGCGCCGAACGCCAGCGGCTCTCCCGCCTCCGGTGGCGCGGGCGGAAAGGGCAGGAGCGCGCCGCTCTCGCCGGGCGGGTGGATGGCGCGAGCCCAGGAGAGGACCGAAGCCACCTCCTCGGCCGCGAGCGAGGGCGCGGCGGTGACCCCTCCCGGCCCGGTGAACGCCGCCAGCGCGTCTCCGCGTCCTCCAGGCGCGCCACCCGAGCGGCCCAGCCAGGGCGCCGTCCTCAGCGCGGCGGCCACGGCGTGGTGGATGGCGTCCTGCACCGCGCGCGCCTCGGCGAAGCGGACCTCCAGCTTCTGGGGGTGCACGTTGACGTCCACGTGCGCGAGCGGCAGCTCGACGAAGAGGACGCCGCCCGGGTGACGGCCGTGGGGCAGGACCCCGGCGTAGGCGCGGAGGACGGCGTGGGCCGCCGAACGATCCCGGAAGTAGCGCCCGTTGACGAAGAGGTAGAGGGCGCGGCTGGTCGCCTGGGAGTGGTCGGGCGAGGTCACCAGGCCGTGGACCCGGATCTCTCCTCGCGCGCCGTCCACGGCCACGAAGTGCCGGACGGCGTCACGGCCCAGCGCCTGCGCGGCCCGCTCCGCCAGCGGCTCGCCGGCGCGCGAGGAGAGCAGCACCCGGCTCCCGGAGCGGAGCGTGAAGCCGACGTCGGCCCGGGCCAGGGCCAGGCGGGTAACCGCCTCGCTGACGTGGCCGGCCTCGGTGGCGGCGGCCCGCATGAACTTCCGGCGGGCGGGGGTGTTGAAGAACAGGTCGCGCACCTCGACGGTGGTCCCGCGTGGCCTGCCCACCGGCGAGTCCTCGATCAGGGCCCCGCCCTCCACCACCACGCGCGTCCCGGCGCCGTCGTCGCCTGGGGAGGTGTCGAGTCGCAGGCGCGAGACCGAGGCGATGGCCGGCACCGCCTCGCCACGGAACCCCATGGTGGCGATGGTGGCCAGCCCTTCGGCGTCGCGCAGCTTGGAGGTGGCGTGGCGCTCCAGCGCCAGCAGGGCGTCGTCATGGTCCATGCCGGCGCCGTCGTCGACGACCCGGACCAGGGAGAGGCCGCCCTCCTCGATGTCGATCGAGATGGTCCGGGCCCGCGCGTCGAGGGCGTTCTCGCAGAGCTCCTTGACGACCGAGGCCGGCCGCTCGACCACCTCGCCGGCGGCGATCTGGTTGACGAGGCCCGGAGGCAGCACGCGGATGTTGGACACGCCGTCTTCTAGCACGCGGCTCCCACGCCAACCGGAAGCGAGCTGGCGCACCGGCCTGGGGATCGTTTGGGATGGGACCAGTGGCTCGTTCGGGCTATCTTGCCAGGTCCGAGACAACCCCCAGGAGGCATCGATGGCCAGTGCGAAGGTGAGTGGAGTTCAGTGCCGGGTCACCGCGGACAAGGACCTGGGTGACAGCTGGGCGGTCGCCGTCCTCCCGCCCGCCGGCTCCCCGCTCGCTCCACGGATCGTGAAGCTCCAGGGGAACGACCGCGCCGCCGTCATCAAGGGCGCCCTGACCACGCTCAAGGCTCGCGGCCAGATCGACAGCTTCGAGCTCGACCCGGCCCCGCCCGCGCCCCCGGTCACCCCACCCGCCACGCCGCCGGCCGCGACGTAGGCGGCTGCCCCTCCCCCGCCTCGCGCGTCACGACGTCCGGTCGGTGGGCGAGGACTCCGGGAGCGGCGGACGGGAGACCCGGACCACCGAGCCGGCCGGCAGCGCGGCCAGGAGCGCGTCCAGCGCGGCCAGGACCGCCTCCCGGTCGCGGGCCTCCAGCGTCAGCTTCACGGCGTGGTCGGCCTCGTCGAACCGCGGGTAGCTCCCCAGCTCGACGCCGGGATGGGCCGCGGCGACGGCCGTCAGCCCGGGCGCGATCTGGTCCTCCAGCACCGAGACGAAGACGCACGCCAGGTGGAACGGCGCCCCGCTCATGGCCGGAGCGAACCGGTCGAACTGGTAGCGCAGGAACTTAGGCACCCCTGGCAGCATGACCACGCCGTCGCAGACCAGCGTGGGAAAGGCCGGGTCACCCAGCAGCTCCGTCCCCTGGGGCAGGTCGGCCATCCGCAGCCCGGCCTCGGGCAGCTCCGCGCCTCGCAGCCGCCGGTGGATGGACCTGTAGACCTCCGCCAGCCGGTGGTCGCGGACCACCGACCGCCCGAGCGCCGAGGCCACCGCCGCCACGGTCACGTCGTCGTGCGTGGGCCCGACGCCGCCCGAGGTGATGATCCACCCGGCGCGCGGCCGCTCGCGCAGGATCGCCTCCACGATCTCGTCCACCCGATCCCGGACGGTCTGGATCGAGCGCAGCTCGACGCCCAGCTCGTGGAGACGGCTGGCGAGCCAGGGGCCGTTCTCGTCCACCACCTTGGCGGAGAGCACCTCGTTGCCCACCACCACCAGCGACGCGGACGGGGCACGCATGGGGAGCTACCGGCGCCGCAGCTTAGCCACCAGCCGCGCCACCGCCTCCGCCACGACCTCGACCGGCCGCTCGCCGTCGAGGACCTCGATCCGCTGCCCGCCCGCCTGGAGCGAGACCACCGCGCGCTCGTAGCTCCGCGCCACCTGGCGCTGGAAGGCGTCCTCCTCGTAGAGTTCCGGCCTGGTGCCGGCGCCGCGCCGCCGTCCCAGGGCCATCCCGGGGCGAACCCGCAGGAAGATGGTCAGGTCCGGCGCCCGCGCCCGGCCGTTGATCTCCTCGACCCAGCCAGGGTCCCTGGTGGTGAGCGACTGGTAGGCGAGCGAGGAGAGCGTGTAGCGGTCGGAGACGACGTCCTCCCCGGCGGCCAGCCGAGGCAACACCTCGGAGGAGAGGTGGTCGAGCCGGTCGGCGGCGAAGAGGAGCGCCAGCGCGCGCGGGTCGAACTCGTCCCCCGCGCCGCCGTTGACCCGCTTCTGCAGCACCAGGCGGAGGAGCGCGCCGACCGGACCACCCGAAGGCTCCGCGGTCACGTGGGCCTTCCGGCCCTCGGCCCGCAGCCGCTCGCCGAGGAGCCGCGACTGCGTGGTCGTCCCCGCCCCGTCGAGCCCCTCCAGGACGACGAAGCGACCCGAGGCCCGGCTCACGTGTCCAGCTCCAGCTCCTTGCGGAGCGCGAGCAGCCGCTGGAACTTCTCCGCCTCGACCGCGCGCAGCACCTTGGCGCGCAGCAGCTCCCGGACGGTGAACACGACGAGCGCCAGCGCCACCAGGGCCGCCGCCAGGAACCAGGCCGGCACGCCCGGCGGGGGCGGCGGCTTGTCGACCGGCAGCCAGCCCCAGCGGTCCCAGGCCAGCTTGGCGGTGAGACCGGCGCTGATGAGCGAGAAGAAGGCCAGGACGCCGCCGTTCTGCACGTGGTCCACCGAGAGGCGGGTCCCGATCTCCTCGGCGATCCGGTCGTGCTCGGCCCGCAGCGCCGTGCGTCGCTCTTGCTCCTTCAGGTCCATCGATCAGCCTCTCGTGACGCGCCCGTGGCGGGCGGCGATGGCGTCCTGCACGGCGCCGAGCGTGGCGGCGACCCGGACCGCCGGGTTGCGGAGCGGCGACCGGAGGCCGGGCAGCGTCTCGTCATGGTAGCCGACCTTGAAGTCAGAGAACTTGAGCCCGTGGGCGGTGGAGATGACCACCACCCGTTCGCCCGGCCTGATCACGCCGCGGCCGGCCAGCTTCTCCAGCGCCGCCAGGGCCACGCCGGTGTGCGGGCAGGTGAAGAGCCCGGCCCGGTCGGCGCGCGCGGCGGCGTCGGCCAGCTCCTGCTCGCTGGCCTGCTCCACCAGGCCGTCGAGCGCCCCGAGCGCCCGCAGCGCCCGCCCCGCCGAGACCGGGGCGCCGATCTGGATAGCCGAGGCCAGCGTCTTCCTGGCCGCCATGGGCCGCACCGTCACGCCCGGCCGGGGCTTCACGCCCGCGGCGGTGGTGGCCTGGTAGAGCGGGTTGGCGTGCTCGGCCTGCGCCACCACCAGCCGGGGCAGCCGGTCGATCAGCCCCAGCGCCTTCATCATGGTGAAGCCCTTGCCCACCGCGCTCGCATTGCCCAGGTTGCCGCCCGGGATCACCACCCAGTCCGGCACGGTCCAGCCCAGCTGCTGGGCGATCTCGATCGAGGCGGTCTTCTGCCCCTCGATGCGGAGCGAGTTCATCGAGTTGGCGAGGTAGATGTCGGGCGTCTCGGAGAGCGCCCGCACCACCTTCATGCAGCCGTCGAAGTCGGTGTCGAGCTCCAGCACCAGCGCGCCGTTGGCGATGGGCTGCACCAGCTGCGCCGTGGAGATCTTCCCGCGCGGCAGCAGCACCACGCTGGGGATGCCGGCCGCGGCACAGTAGGCCGACAGGGCCGCCGAGGTGTCACCCGTCGAGGCGCAGGCCACGGCGCGGATCGGCGTCCCGCGAGCCCGCATCTCCTGGACCGCCGAGACCAGCACGGTCATGCCGAGATCCTTGAAGGAACCGGTGTGGGTGACGCCGCACTCCTTGACCCAGACGTCCTCCAGCCCGATCTCCCGGGCGTACCGGTCGACCCGGAGGAGCGGGCTGCCTCCCTCGAACATCGACACCACGTTGGCGTCGGCCAGCTGCGGGTAGATCCACTCCTTCTTGCCCCACACCCCGGAGCCGTACGGCCACGGCCCCAGCTTGAAGCGGCCGTCGAAGGTCGCCTTCCAGGCCGCGGCGCTCCGGGCGCCCAGGGCGGCGAGATCGTGCTCCACCTCGAGCAGGCCGCCGCACTTCGGGCAGTGGTAGATGACGCCGGTGAGCGGGGCCTGGAAATCGCACCCCTCGCCGCAGGTGAAGCGGGCGGTGAAGGGCGCTGCGTCGGGGGCGATGGCGGCAGATGCGGTCATGTGGGGCGAGCACTTTGCGACGCGAGAGGCCGCATTTCAAGGGTTGGCGGGCGGGATCATTCCACCCGGTTGCGGGACCCGCAGGCGGGGCAGAGCGACCGGGTGATGGGCGTGCCACAGGAGCAGAACCGGATCCCGGCCCCGGCCGGCCCCGTGGCCGGCCCCGCCTGGACCTGCAGCCGCATCCCGCAACGGGCGCAGAGCATGTCGCCCGGTCCGGCCGGTGTCCGGCAGTAGCGGCAGGTCAGGAAGAGCGGCAGCTCGGTCGGCGCGTCTCCGGACGGCGGCGCGGCGGTCGGCTCGAGATCCGGCACCAGCTCGCCGGGCGCCTCCACCCGCTCGGCCGCCGTCGGCTCCAGCTCCGGGAGGCGGACCGTCTCCACCGGGCCGGCGCTCGGCTGCAGCGTCGGCTCCAGCTCGGGGAGCACGGCCACGTCGCTGGCCGGGAGCCCGCCGTCCAGCAGCGTCGGCTCCAGGCCGTCCAGCGGGGCCACGGGGGCGTCCACGCCACCGAAGGCCGCCAGCGCGCGGCCGCACACCTCGCACTCGGCCCCGTCCGGCTGCTGGTGCTCGCAGACGGGACAGGTGATCACCGGCCCTCCGCCGCGCGCCGGGTGAAGCGGGCGTGGAACTCGCCCATCCGCCGAACCACCTCCTCGATCCGATCGAGCGGAGGCAGGATGGTGGTCCGCAGGTGCCAGGTGCCGGGCCGCTGGCCGAAGCCGGTGCCGTCCACGACGCAGATGCCGGTCTCCTCCAGCAGCGCCATGCAGTAGTCGCCGTCGGTGACCCCGGGCGGCAGCGTGATGCGCGGGAAGGCGTACATGGCGCCGGCCACAGGCTGGCAGTGGATGCCCGGGACCGCGTTCAGCCCCCGCTCCACCACCCCGGCCTTGCGCGCCAGCGGCTCCAGCACCGCGAGCTTCTCCTTGGCCCAGAGCTGGTACGACGGATCCCCCGGCCTGGGTGGCCGCACCAGCAGGTAGAGCACCACCTGCCCGGCCGTGTTGGCGCAGAGCGCCACCGACTGGAGCTTGGTCAGCTCGGCCTGCACGTCGGCCGGCACGTTGCGGCACTCGACGTACCCGCCCCGATGCCCGCACTCGCCGAGATAGCCCTTGGACGTGGAGTGGAAGCTGAAGAGCGACACCTCGCTCCAGCCGAGCCTGGCCAGCACCTTGGCGAAGGAGACGAAGCGCGCCCCGGCCCGGTAGACGTTCTCCTGGTAGACCTCGTCGGCCAGCACGGCGAGATCATGCGCGTGCGCGAACTCGAGCACCGCCTCGACGTTCTTCTCGTCGAGCACGGCGCCGGTCGGGTTGCCCGGGTTGATGACCACGATGGCGCGCGGCCGGATCCCCCTGGCCACGGCCGCGGCATGAGCCGCCTCCAGCGTGGCCCGTGAGAAGGCCCAGTCGGCCGCCTCGTCCAGCTCGTAGGGCACCGCCGTGCCCTCGTAGAGCGCGATGGTCGCCGAGTAGAGCGGGTACTGCGGGATGGGGATGAGGATGCCGTCCTTCGGCCCGGCGATGAGCAACCGCAGCACCGCCTGCACCGCCTTGCTGGCGCCGTCGGTCAGGTAGACGGCCTCGGGATCCGACACCAGCCCGTCGCGCTCCTCGATGAACGCGGCCACCGCCTCGCGGATGAAGCGGAACCCCTTGCTCTCGGTGTAGGCGCCCAGGCCGTGCTGGCTCCTCGCACCGATGTGCCGGGCGGTGGCGACCACGTCCTCGGGGAAGGTCCCGGCAGGCACCCGCTCCAGCAGCTCCGGGTACTCGGCCAGCGCCAGCACCTGGCGCACCCAGGTGAGCGGCCGCTGCCCGAGCGACTGCGGGTTGCCGATGTTGCAGTAGATGATCTCCCGCCCGGCCCGCTCCAGCTCGGCGGCACGGGCCACGATGGGGCCTCGCACGGCGTACTCGGTGGAGCGGACCTGCGGGGAGATGTCATCCAGCTTGAGCGCCATTCGGCAAGGCCTCCGTGGGGGAGCGCGCGACGCGCGCTCCGGGCCAGACAGTCTACCAGACTCGCTCTAGCCCACCTGCGCCAGGGAGAGGCGCCCCGCCCACCGCGTGGCCAGCGCCCTGGCGGCGGCCCGGTGTCCCGGAGCGGTGAGGTCCGGGTCGGCCTCGACCAGGGCGAAGGCCTCCTCCCGAGCCTCGTCGAGGATCGCCTCGTCCCGGTAGAGGTCGGCCACCTCGAGCAGCGCCTGCCCCGACTGGCGCGTCCCCAGCAGTTCCCCGGGGCCGCGGAGCTTCAGGTCGACGCGGGCCAGCTCGAACCCGTCCTGCGTCCGGCAGAGCGCATCCAGCCGCTCCCGGGCGTCCACCCCGGCCTGCCGCAGCTGGGCCAGCAGGAGGCAGTGGCTCTTCTCGGCGCCGCGCCCCACCCGGCCGCGCAGCTGGTGGAGCTGCGAGAGGCCGAACCGCTCGGCATGCTCCACCACCATCACCGTGGCGTTGGGCACGTCTACCCCCACCTCGATGACGGTGGTGGCCACCAGCACCTTCAAGGCCCCGCGGCGGAAGGCCCCCATCACCGCCTGCTTCTCCTCGGCCTTCATCCGGCCGTGGACGAGCCCGACCGCGTGCGGCGCCAGCGCCCTGGCCAGCTTCTCCGCCCCGGTGGTCGCGTCGGCCAGGTCGGTCTTCTCCGACTCCTCCACCAGCGGGTAGACGACGTAGGCCTGCCGCCCCGCCTCCAGCTCCGCCTTCACCGCGTCGAGCACCTTCTTCCGCTGCGACTCGCCGAAGAGCCGCGTCTCCACCGGCGTCCGCCCGGGCGGCAGCTCGGTGATCTTGGACTGGTCGAGGTCGCCGTAGAAGGCCAGCGCCAGCGTCCGCGGGATGGGCGTGGCCGTCATGACCAGCACGTCGGGGCGGGTCCCCTTGCCGATGAGCGAGGCCCGCTGCCGGACGCCGAAGCGGTGCTGCTCGTCCACCACCGCGAGGCCGAGCTCCTTGAAGGCGACCGACTCCTCGAGCAGGGCGTGCGTCCCCACCGCGATCCGGGCGCGCCCGGAGCGGACCGCCGCGCGCGCCTCCTTCTGGGCGGCGCCGCGGGCCAGCGCCCCGACCAGCGCGACCTCGATGCCGCTCCCCTGCAGCCAGCCGCGCAGCGTGCCGACGTGCTGCTCGGCCAGGATCTCGGTGGGAGCCATGAGCGCCGCCTGCCAGCCCGACTGGACCGCCAGCAGCGCCGCGGCGAAGGCCACCGCCGTCTTCCCGCTCCCCACGTCCCCCTGGAGGAGCCGGTTCATCGGCTCCGGCCGCGCCATGTCCCTGGCGATCTCGCCGAGCACCTTCTGCTGCGAGCGGGTGAGCTGGAAGGGCAGCCGCGCCACCGCCGCCGCCACCGCCCCGGGCCCCGCGTCGAAGGCGATCCCCGCCTCCACCTTCACGCCGCGCCGCCGCCGCGCCAGCGCCAGCTGCAGGAAGAAGAACTCCTCGAAGACCAGCCGCCGGAAGGCCGGCGTGGCCCGCGCCGCGGCCGCCGCCAGGTCGGTGCCGGCCGCGGGGAAGTGGGCCTGGCGCAGCGCCTCACCCCGCCCCAGCAGCGCGCGCCGGCGCAACACCGGCGCCGGCAGGTCCTCCGGCGCCCGCGGCGCCAGCTCGTCGCAGAGCCGCTTCATCACCTTGCGCAGCGCCGGGTGCTGCCAGCCGGCCGGTCCCGGGTAGATGGGCACGATGCGGGAGAAGTTGGCCGAGTCGCCCGGCTGGTAGCGCTCCAGCTCCGGGTTGGTCATCTGCCGCCGAGCGCCGAACCCCTCGCTCACCTTGCCCCAGCAGAGGAGCGAGTCGCCCGGCTTGACCTGCTTCTCCTTCCAGGGCGGGGCGTTGAAGAAGACCAGGCCGAGCGGCGCCGACCCGTCGGTGACCGACACCTCCAGCATGGCGCGCCCGTTGCGCATCCGCCTCTGCCGGACCGCCTGCACGGTCGCCAGCACGATCCCCTCCTGCCCCACCGGGAGGTCGGCGATCCTGCGCAGCGTGCTCCGGTCCTGGTAGGCGCGCGGCCAGAACTCCAGCGCCTGCCCGGCGGTGAGCCGGCCGCGTTCCTCGAGCAGGCCGCGCGGCGAGGCGTGGACCCCGGGGAGCGCGGCGAGCGGCGTGTCGAGCGTGACCGACGGGCCCCAGGGCGGCGGCGGGACGGGGGCGGCCGCGGGCGCCGGCGGCTTCACCGTCCCCAGCCGCGCCGCCTCGGCCACCTCGCGCGGCACCTCCACCAGCGCCGCCAGGTGGCCCGCCACCCGGATCAGCGCCGCGCGCCGCGCCTCGCCGGCCAGGGCGTCGAACCGCTCGGCCTCGGCCAGCAGGCCCCGCAGCGGCGCGTCGGCGGGCGCGCCCAGCGCCCTGGCCCGGGCCACCGTCTCACGGAGCGTGGAGGAGAACCCGGCCAGCCGCCCCGCGCCGGCGAAGTCGTCCTTGACGGCGAACCGCACCGGGGCGACCAGCGCGGAGAGCGCGCTGGCCGCGGCGGCGGGAGGTGCTCCAGCGCTGGGGTCCACGCCGCCAGCCTAGCCGATCACTCCGACTCCGCGACCTCCTCCTCGAGGAACTCGATGAGCTGGATCTCGTACTCACGGGCCCCGCCGGGCGTCTGGACCGCGACGGTGTCACCCTCGACCCGGCCGATGAGGGCGCGGGCGATGGGCGAGGTGACGGAGATCTTCCCCTGCTTCAGGTCGGCCTCCAGCTCGCCGACGATCCGGTAGCGAACCTCGTCGCCCGAGTCGGAGCCCTCCAGCGTCACCGTGGCGCCGAAGATGACCCGGTCGCCGGCGTGCTTGGTGACGTCGATCACCTCGGCCGACGCGATCCAGTGCTCCACCTGCAGGAGCCGCCCCTCCACGTGCGACTGCTTCTCCTTCGCGGCGTGGTACTCGGCGTTCTCGGAGATGTCGCCGTGGGCCCTGGCCTCGGCGATCTCCTTGACGATCTTGGGGCGCTCGACGGTCTTGAGCCGCTTCAGCTCGTTCTTCAGCCGGATCAACCCGGACCTGGTCATCGGTACGCGGTCGGACATCGCTTGCCTCCCCGAAAATGCGGGCGGCCGACCCGGGGAGTCCGGGCGGCCGCGATCTGGCCTCAATTCCTAGAGAACCCGCGGGCTCCTGTCAACGGGGACCGGTGAGGCCGTGGTACTCCTGCAACGAACGGACCCCGGCCGGGCCCTTGCGCATCGCCTCCATCGCCATGATCCCGGCGCGAGCGCCGGTCATGGTGGTGAAGTACGGTACCGCCTTCATCAGCGTCTCGCGCCGGATCGAGTAGCTGTCCGACACCTCGCGCTTCCCGTCGGTGGTGTTGACCACGAAGTGGACGTCACCGTCCTTGATCCGGTCGACGATGGAGGGGCGCCCCTCCTTGACCTTCTTCACCGGTGTGGTGGGGATGCCGCGCTCGGCGAGGTAGGCGTGGGTGCCGCCGGTGGCCAGCACCTCGAACTCCAGGCCGGCCAGCCGCCGCACCAGTTCCACCACGGCGGCCTTGTCGCCGTCCCGCACCGAGACGAAGGCCCGCTTCCCCAGCCCGCTGGTCGGCAGGGTGTTGCCGGCCGCCGCCTGGGCCTTGAAGAAGGCCACCGGGAAGAGCGCGTCGACGCCCATCACCTCGCCGGTGGAGCGCATCTCCGGGCCGAGCAGGTTGTCCACGCCGCGGAAGCGGGTGAACGGGAAGACCGCCTCCTTGACCGAGACGTGCCTGGGCCGCATGGCGCCGGTGACGCCGGCCTCGGCCAGGGTCTTGCCCACCATGCAGAGGGCGCCGGCCTTGGCCAGCATCAGGCCGGTGGCCTTCCCGACGAAGGGCACGGTGCGGCTGGCGCGCGGGTTGACCTCGAGGACGTAGACGTCCTTCCCCTGCACGGCGAACTGCACGTTCATCAGGCCGATCACGCCCAGCTCGCGGGCCATGGCGATCGACTGCCGCTCGATCTCGGCCACCAGCTCCGGCGCCAGGCTGAACGGGGGCAGCGAGCAGGCCGAGTCCCCGGAGTGGATGCCGGCCTCCTCGATGTGCTCCATTACCCCGCCCACCACCACGTCCTTGCCGTCGGAGACCACGTCTACGTCCACCTCGGCCGCGTCCTTGAGGAAGCGGTCGACGAGGACCGGCCGGTCGTTGGAGGCCTGCACCGCGTCGGTCAGGTAGCCGCGCAGGTCGGCGTCGTCGTAGACCACCTCCATGGCGCGGCCACCCAGCACGTAGGAGGGGCGCACCATCACCGGGTAGCCGATGCGCCGGGCCACGGCGAAGGCCTCGTCGGCGCTGCGAGCCATCCCGTTCTCGGGCTGGCGCAGCCCGAGCTTGTCGATCATCTGGGAGAAGCGCTCGCGGTCCTCGGCCCGATCGATGGCGTCGGGGCTGGTGCCGAAGATGGGCACGCCCAGCTCGTGGAGCGGCACCGCCAGCTTGAGCGGCGTCTGGCCGCCGTACTGGACGATCAGCCCCCTGGGCTTCTCCCTGTGGACGATCTCGAGCACGTCCTCCAGCGTGAGCGGCTCGAAGTAGAGCCGGTCGCTGGTGTCGTAGTCGGTCGAGACGGTCTCCGGGTTGCAGTTGACCATGATGGTCTCGAACCCGGCCGCGGTGAGCGCGAAGGCGGCGTGGACGCAGCAGTAGTCGAACTCGATCCCCTGCCCGATCCGGTTGGGGCCGCCGCCCAGGATCATCACCTTGGGCCGGTCGGTCGGGGCCGCCTCGCACTCCTCCTCGTAGGTCGAGTAGAGGTAGGGCGTGTGGGCCTCGAACTCGGCGGCGCAGGTGTCGACCCGCTTGAAGACCGGGCGGACCCCGGCCGCCCAGCGCGCCTCGCGGGCCGCGGCCTCCTTCAGCCCGGCCAGCTGCGCGATCCGCTTGTCGGAGAAGCCCATCCGCTTGATGCGGTACCAGGCGTCGCGCCCCTGCGGCAGGCCGCGCCCCAGTTCCAGCTCGGTGGCGATGAGTTCCTCCACCTCCCGCAGGAACCAGGGGTCGATGGCGGTGGCGGCGTGGACCTCGTCCACGGTCATGCCGGCGCGGAAGGCGTCACCCAGCCAGAAGAGCCGGTGGGCGCGGGGCACGCGGATCTCGGCGTCCACGCGCCCCTTCTCGGCGGCGGTGAAGGGCTCGCCCGGCCTCTTCTGGAGCGGTGACTCGAAGCCGCAGCGGTCGATCTCCAGGCCGCGGATCGCCTTCTGCAGCGACTCCTGGAAGGTGCGCCCCATCGCCATCACCTCGCCCACCGACTTCATGGCGGTGGTGAGCGTGTCGTCCGCCCCCTTGAACTTCTCGAAGGCGAAGCGGGGGATCTTGGTGACGACGTAGTCGATGGTCGGCTCGAAGGAGGCCGGGGTGTAGCGGGTGATGTCGTTCTTGATCTCGTCGAGCGTGTAGCCGACGGCCAGCTTGGCGGCGATCTTGGCGATGGGGAACCCGGTGGCCTTGGAGGCCAGCGCCGAGGAGCGCGAGACGCGCGGGTTCATCTCGATGACCACCAGCCGGCCGGTCCTCGGGTCGGTGCCGAACTGGATGTTGGACCCGCCCGTGTCCACGCCGATCTCGCGGATGATGCGGACCGCCGCGTCGCGCATCACCTGGTACTCCTTGTCGGTGAGCGTCTGGGCCGGGGCCACGGTGATGGAGTCGCCGGTGTGGACCCCCATGGGGTCGAAGTTCTCGATGGAGCAGATGATGACGACGTTGTCGTTCTTGTCGCGCATCACCTCCAGCTCGTACTCCTTCCACCCGATGATCGACTCCTCGCAGAGGATGGTGTGCGACGGCGAGAGCGTGAGGGCGCGCCGGGCCATCGGCTCGAACTCCTCGCGGTTGTAGGCGACGCCGCCGCCCTCGCCGCCCATGGTGAAGCTGGGACGGATGATGACCGGGAAGCCGATGTCGTCGGCGATGGCGCTGGCCTCCTCCCAGGAGGTGGCGTAGCCCGACTTGGGCATCTCCACGCCCACCCGCTTCATGGCCTGCTTGAAGAGGAGCCGGTCCTCGGCCTTCTCGATCGCCTCCAGCGAGGCGCCGATCAGCTCGACCCCGTGCCGCTTCAAGGCCCCGTTCTTGGCCAGGGCGACGGCGAGGTTGAGCGCGGTCTGGCCGCCCAGCGTGGGCAGCAGCACGTCCGGCTTCTCCCGGGCGATGATCTGCTCGGCCACCTCGGGCGTCATCGGCTCGATGTAGGTCCGGTCGGCGAACCCCGGATCCGTCATGATGGTGGCCGGGTTCGAGTTGAGCAGGACGATCTGGTAGCCCTCTTCCTTGAGGGCCTTGCAGGCCTGCGTCCCGGAGTAGTCGAACTCGCAGGCCTGCCCGATTACGATGGGGCCCGACCCGCAGATCATGATCTTCTTGATGTCGGTACGGCGCGGCATGGGTCGGGCAACCTAGCATGAAACGGGCCAGGTTTTCCGCACCGAGATCCGGGTCCAGCTCAGGCTCCCAGCCGCTCCGCGGCGTCCTTTTCGCGAGCGGTCCGGACCGCTTCCAGCATCCGCCGAACCTTGGGAAACCGCTCCACCACGGCCGCCATCACCGGCGCCGGGAAGGTGACCACCGACACCGCCGTCCGGGCCACCAGCGCCCCGGGGAGCGGCTCGCCCAGCACCCGCCCCTCGCCGTAGATGGCGTTCCGCTCCAGCGACCCGACCTCGACGGCCACCCCATCCCGCGAGCGCAGCACGGTCGCCGTGCCGTCCCGGACCAGGTAGAGCCGTTCGTCCCCGTCGTTCGCCGCGATCGACTCACCGGCCAGGTAGTCCTCGACCTGGGCGAGTCGCAGCAGGTCCTGGCGGGCCTCGTCGTCCAGCGAGCGGAACAGGGCGTTGGCCTCCACGAAGGCCGTGGCGGCCAGATCTCCCCAGACCTCTCGCGGTGCGCTGGGCACGGAGAAAACGCTACCACGATGGGCCGACAAGGTGGCGCTCGGTGAGTCAACCCCGGCCGCGACGCGGCGACGGGATCAGCGAATCGACTTCTTTCGCAGCTCCGAGGCCACGTGGGGCGGGACCAGTCCGGTCACGTCCCCGCCGAAGGTGGCCACCTCGCGGACCAGCCGCGAGGACACGTAGAAGTAGTCCTCCCCGGTCATGACGAAGACCGACTCGAACTCGGGCAGCAGCTTCCGGTTCATGTTGGCCAGCTGGAACTCGTAGTCGAAGTCGGAGACCGCCCGCAGGCCGCGCAGCACGGTGTGGACGCCGCGCTGGCGCGCATAGTGGACCAGCAGCCCGTCGAAGCTGTCCACCTCGACGCGCGGATCGTTCTTGACCGCCTCTAGAATGAACCCCTTGCGCTCGTCCAACGTGAAGAGCGGCGTCTTCTGGGGGTTGTTGGCGACCGAGACGATGAGCCGGTCGAACAGGTTCAGGCCGCGCTGGATGATGGCGACGTGCCCGTTGGTGAGGGGGTCGAAGCTGCCGGGGTAGATGGCGACTCGGGCCATGAGGCCGCGGAGTATCGCTCACTCGCGGACGTAGATCGAGATCCCGGTGCCCCCGTACTTGCGCGAGTCGGCCAGCGAAAGTGGACCGATCCGCTCCGGAGGAGGCCGCTTCGAGTCGTGCTCCGCCACCGCCCGGCCACCCGGCAGGAGCAGCGGCCCGGCCAGCGCCAGCCCGGCCTCGGGCCCGTCCCGGTAGGGTGGATCGACGAAGGCTAGCGCGAAGCCGGCCGGGAGCCGCGCCGCCACGTCGCCGACGCGGCCGAGCCGGACCTCGACGCGCGCCGAGAAGCCGAGCCCCTCGGCGTTGCGGCGCAGCAGCTCCGCGACCTGGCGGTCGGTCTCGACGCAGACGGCGCGCGCGCAGCCCCGCGACAGCGCCTCGAGCGCCAGCGCGCCGGTGCCGGCGTAGAGGTCGAGCACCGCGCCACCGTCGAAGAACTGGCCGAGCATGTTGAAGACGGCGGCGCGGACCTTCTCGCTGGTGGGGCGGGTCCCCTGGCCCGGCGGCACCTCCAGTCGCCGCCCCTTGGCGCTCCCGGCCACGATCCGGGTCATGGCCCGATCTCGGCGAGCAAGCGCTCCAGGTGGTGTGTCACGCGCTGGGCGCTCCCGGACGCCCCGAGCCGCTCCAGGAAGTCGAGCACCTCGCCATAGGCCCGCGCCTCCAGCCGCGCCAGGTCGTCGCTCCCGAGCGCCGCCTCGGCCCGCGCCAGCGGCGTGTCACGGCTGCTCGCCGCCCCCGCCCCGGCCGCCAGGTCGAGCGCCAGCAGCGCCACCTCGGCCGCGGCCCCGCCGTCGTCGCAGCCGGCCACCGGCGAACCGGCCAGGCTCCGGAGCAGCTCGGGCGTCACCGGGCCGCGCCGCAGCACCGGGGTGCCCGAGAGCGCCGCGCACAGGGCGAGCAGCTCGCGCACCTGCGCCCGGACCGCCTCGGCGGTGGCCGGCGCCTCCAGTGGCAGGCTGGCCACGTCGGGTGTCGAGGCGTTCCTGGCCAGGTCCCCGAAGAGCACCCCCGCCTCCAGCGCGCCGCCGCGTGCCACCAGGCAGTCGAGCCCCAGGCCGGCCTCCAGCGCCGGCGCCGCCACCCTGGCCAGCACCTCGGCCTGCGCCTCGACCGGGACCGCCCCGAGATCGACGGTGAGGTGGGTGAGCCCGGCGTCGGCCAGCGCCCACGCCTCCTTGAACGCCGACTCCACCTCGACGTCTCGCCGCCCGGCCACGCTGACCTCCCCGGCCAGGAAGATCGGCAGCCCGGCCGCCACCTCGTCGGCGGCCTGCGCGACGGCCTTGAACCAGGGCTCTGGTGGCGAACCGGCCGGCAGCGCCAGGCCGAGCACGCTCTGCAGTTGCTTGGCCGCCACCAGGGCCGCGCGGGCCACCCCGGGCGTGGGCGCCCGGACCAGCGGCAGCGTCAGCCGCAGCGCGGCGGCGGCCCGGATCAGGTCCTTGGAGGAGAGCGGGCAGGCGGCGCTGCGCGACTCGAGCCGCTCCACCACGCGGGCCGGGCGGAAGGCGAGGACGGGCGAGAACACGCCCGAACATACCACGGGGGCCCTAATGGTCCCGCGGGCAGACCGCGTGCACGTGGGCGTAGTCGGCGGTCTCGATCTGGAGCGTGGTGTGGTCGACCCGGAAGCGATCGCAAAGCACCCGCTTCACCGCCGTCAGGATCTCGTCGTTGCGCCCCAGCGCCTCGGCCCTGATCACCACGTGGGCCGAGAGCGCGTAGAGCCCGCTCGAGATGGTCCAGAGGTGCAGGTCGTGGATGGCCGCGATCTCGGACGACGCGGCCGCCATGGTGGCCTGCACCTCGGCCAACTCGAGGTGCTTCGGAACCCCCTCCATCAGCACCTCGGTGATCTCGCGGATGAGCCCAAGGGTGCCCCAGAGGATGAGCAGGGCGATGGCCAGCGAGAGGCCGGGGTCGAGCCAGGTCCACCCCGGCTCGAGCCACATGATGCCGGCCCCGACCAGGATCGCCACCGACGAGATGGTGTCCGCCACCACGTGCAGGAAGGCGGAGCGGGCGTTGAGGCCATGGTCGTGGCGGAGCACTCCGAGGATCGCCAGGTTGGCCGCCAGCCCCACCGCCGCCACCACCGCCATCAGGCCGAGGTCGATCGGCGGCGAGCCCGCCCGGAGCCGGCCGATGGCCTCCCAGGTGAGCCAGCCGGTCAGCAGCACCAGCGCCGCGACGTTGAGCTGCGCCGCCAGCACCTCGGCCCGCCGGAAGCCGAAGGTGCGCCGGTCGTCGGGCTTGCGGTTGGCCACCCAGGCCGCCAGCAGCGCCAGCGCCAGCGCCCCGGCGTCGGTCAGCATGTGGCCGGCGTCGGAGAGGAGGGCCAGCGAGCCGGACCAGAGGCCGCCGACGGTCTCGGCCACCATGATGGTGGCGGTCAGCGTCAGCGACAGGCCGAGCCGCCGCACGCCCGCTCCCGCCGCGTTAGCATGGGGCGGACAGCCATGCTCGTGGTCGTGATGCTGGCCACCGGGCGGGTGGCCCTGGTGCGCTCCGCTCGACATCGGGCTTGAACCTCCGGGCTGGAGAGTCTACGTCAAGGGAATGGCCGCGCGCACGTGGCGCCGCCCGGAGCGCAAGACCATGGAGCGACAGTCGCACCTCAGCGCGGCACGTGA
Organism: Myxococcales bacterium; assembly: GCA_021806645.1. GTDB lineage: Bacteria > Myxococcota > Myxococcia > Myxococcales > Anaeromyxobacteraceae > JADKCZ01. The sequence goes on from JAJZQX010000003.1 coordinate 100,025, forward strand.
CGGGACTCGCCTCCACTGGAGCTCCGCCGGGACCGGCGCGCCCACCGTGCTGCTCACCGACGGGGTCGGCTGCGCCGGCTACATCTGGCGGTTCCTCCGGCCGGAGCTGGCCAGGCGCCACCGGGTGATCCACTGGAACTACCGCGGGCATGGCGAGAGCGAGGCCCCGGCCGATCCGGCCCGGGTCTCGATCGCCGACTGCGTCGACGACCTCTTCGTGGTCCTCGACGCCGCCGCGGAGCGCAAGGTGGTAATCGTGGGCCACTCCATGGGCGTGCAGGTGGCGCTGGAGGCTCACCGCCTGGCGCCCGACCGGGTGGCCGGCCTCATCCTGGTCTGCGGCGCCCCCGGTCGGGCGCTCGACGCCGTTCACGACGTCCCGTTCGCGGCCGCGGCGCTCCCCTACGCCCAGGCGGCCGTGGCGCGCTTCCCCGGCCTCTCCCGGCTCCTCTTCCGCTCCATGGTCCCGACCGAGCTGGCGCTCAAGCTGGCGCTCACCTTCGAGGTGAACGAGAAGCTGGTGGCGAGGGAGGACCTGGTCCGGTACCTCGGCGATCTCGCCGACGTCGACCCCACCCTCTTCGTCAAGCTGCTCGGCTCGGCGGCGCTCAGCGACTCCACCGACCACCTCCCCTCCGTCGGCGTCCCGACGCTGATCATCGCCGGCGAGCAGGACGAGTTCACGCCCATGTGGCTCTCGGTGAAGATGCACGCCGCCATCCCGGCCAGCGAGCTGCTGGTGCTGCCGGGCGGCAGCCACGTAGGCCCGCTGGAGCACCCGGAGCTCTGCGCGCTGCGGGTCGAGAAGTTCTTCACCGATCACTTCCGCGGCGCGGTGCCGGAGGAGGCGGTCCCGTGAGCCGATCCGGGCCGCGAGCGGCGCTCCTGGCCTTGCTGCTCCTCGAGCCCGCCCTGGCGCCCGCCCAGCCCTACGACCCCGACTTCCGCTGGCAGACGCTCGAGACGCCGCACTTCCAGGTCCACTACCACCAGGGGCTCGGGGCCCTGGCGCAGCGGGCCGCGCGCGAGGCGGAGCGGGCCCACGCGCGGCTGGCGCCCCTGCTCGGCCACTCGCCGAGCCAGAGGACGCAGCTGGTCCTCTCCGACGACACCGACTCGGCCAACGGCTCGGCCACGCCGGTCCCCTACAACACCATCCGGATCTACGCGGTGCCGGCCGAGTCGGACTCGGTGCTCAACGACGAGCGCGACTGGCTCGAGGCGGTCATCACCCACGAGTACGTCCACATCCTCCACCTCGACAACATCGGGGGCATCCCGGCCCTGGTGAACGGGGCCTTCGGCAAGATCTGGCCGCCCAACGGACTGACGCCCGGCTGGATGATCGAGGGGCTGGCGGTGTCGCACGAGGCCCCCGCCGCCGGCGGCGCGGGGCGCAACCAGAGCGCCGTCTTCGACATGTACCTGCGGGCCCTGGTGGTGGAGCCGCCCGGCTTCCCGTCGGTGGCGGAGGCCTCCAACCCGTTCCTGGAGTGGCCGCGCGGCAACATCGCCTACCTGCTGGGTGGCCGCTTCATGGCCTGGCTGGAAGCACGCTCGGGCCCCGGCGCCATGCGCGGCTTCCTCGCCGACCAGGGCTCGCAGGTCTGGCCGTGGGCGCCGTCATGGGCGACCGAGCGCTGGTTCGGCGCCGAGCTGCCGCCGCTCTGGAGCCAGTTCACCTCGGACCTGGAGCGCCAGTATGCGGCCCAGCTGGCCCAGGTGCGCCAGCGGCCGGTCACCCGGCCGGCGCCGCTGACCCGGCGAGGCGGGACCATCGGGAAGCCGAGGTGGCTGCCGGACGGCTCGGGGCTGGCCTACCTCGACCGCGGCCTCGACGAACGGGCCGGGATCCGGCGGGTTACCCGGGCCGGCCAGGACCTGGGCCGAGCGCTGGTGGTGGACATGGACGGCGCCTTCGCCCTCCGCTCGGGGCGCGAGGCGGTGGTGGCGAAGGGGCAGGTCTGGCAAGAGTTCCGCCTCTACAACGACCTCTATCTCGCCGATCTCGACCAGGGGACCGATCGCCGACTCACCGACGGTGAACGAGCCACCGACCCGGCGCTGACGCCCGACGGGCGCGAGGTGGTCTACGTCGCCCTGGCCGGCGGGGGCGAGCAGGCGCTGCGGCGGCGGGCGATCGACGGCGGTCCCGCCGAGGCGCTGCTCCAGCTCCCGGGCGTGCAGCTCTACGAGCCGGCCGTCTCTCCCGACGGGCGGCGGATCGCCCTCTCCATCCAGCGTGACGGGCGGCGCGACCTCGTCATCCTCGAGGATGGCCGGCTGCTCGACGTCACCAGCGACGACGCCCTCGACCGGGCCCCCAGCTGGACGCCCGACGGCCGCTGGCTGCTCTTCTGCTCCGATCGCGGCGGCATCTACAACGTCTACGCCTGGGAGGCGGCCGGCGGCGCCATCCGCCAGGTGACCAACGCCGAGACCGGCGCGCTCGACCCGGTGGTGTCGCCGGACGGCACCACGCTCGCCTTCGTCACCTACTCGCGGCACGGCTACGACCTCGCCACCATCCCCTTCGATCCGGCCACCTGGCTCGAACCCACCCCGGCCGCGCCGGCCGTGGCGGCCCCGGTGCCGGCCCCCGGGGCCGACCTGGCGCTGCGCTCCTACTCGCCGGCCGAGACCGTCCTTCCCACCTTCTGGCTGCCCATCCTCGGCCTCGGCAGCGCCGGCAACACCTACGGCTTCTTCACGGCGGGCAGCGACGTGCTGGGGCTCCACACCTGGCAGCTCGAGTCCACCGCCGACACGGCGTCGATGACGCTCGGCTACTCCCTCTCCTACGTCGGCGGCTGGTCGTGGCCGGGCCTCGACTTCTACTCGACGCGGTACGTGACCGGTTCACCGGGCTACCCGGCGCGACTGGTGTCGGCCTGGACGCCCTTCGCTCCCGGCGCCACCTTCACCTTCACGCGGCTGGAGCGGCAGCTGGCCTTCCGCGTCGGCTGGACCCCCACGCTCGTCGAGTCGCTGCGCCCACCGCCCCCGACCACCGGTTACCCGCCAGGCCGGCTCTTCGCCGACGGGTTCCTGTCGGAGGCGGCGCTCTCGGCCGCCTACGGCGACGCGCGCCGCTACGCGCTCTCCATCTCCACCGAGGAGGGGCGCAACCTCACGCTGCGGCTGCGCTACGCCGGCGCCGCCACCGGCAGCGACTACGACCTCTGGCGGGCGCGCGCCACCTGGGCCGAGTTCACGCGCGTCCCGTTCACCCGCCACGTGGTGCTGGCCACGCGCCTCTCCGGCGCCATCGGCCACGGCTCGCTGGGCGGCTCGCCTCCCTTCGCCCTGGGCGGCATACCGTCCACCAACCTGCTGTCGCTCACCCCCGTGCAGTCCTTCTCGCCGTCCGACCAGCTGCGCGGCTACCCGACCGGCCTCTTCGAGGGCAACGGCACCCTGTCGGCCAGCGTCGAGCTGCGCTTCCCGCTCTTCGCCCCGGAACTCGGCTACTCCACCTGGCCGGTCTTCCTCCGGCGGGTCCACGGCGCCATCTTCGCCGACCTCGGCGAGGCCTTCGTGCAGGGGACGGAGCGCGGCTACGCCGGCCCCGACTTCCACTGGAAGCGGCTGAGAGCCGGCGCCGGCGCCGAGCTGCGACTGGAGACGGCGCTGGCCTACTGGCTGCTCACCGACATCCGGCTCGGCGTGGCCCGGGGCCTCGGCAAGCCGCTCGGCGGCCTCAGCCCCACGCAGGACCCGTGGGCCATCTGGCAGTGGTACGTGGTGCTCGGGCCGAGCTTCTGAAGGGGCGGGCGCGACCTCATGGTCGCCTTGCAGGGCTGGTAGTCTGGTGATAAACAGGCGCGCCTTCGCCGACATAGCTCAGTTGGCAGAGCAGCTGATTCGTAATCAGCAGGTCCTCAGTTCAAATCTGAGTGTCGGCTTCAGGAGACGGGCGCCAGGGTCGATCCCAGGCGCCCGTTTTCCTTCGAGGGACGATCTTCGTGTGGCTGGCGTGGGTCCGCGGCTCCCGAGCCGGGCTTGAAGACGACCGGCTAGAGCTTCCGCATGAACTCGTCCAGGTCGAGACCGAAGGTGCGGCACAACGCCTTCAGGTAGACGTCTGAGATCTCGGACCGCTCCCCGTTGTGACAGGGCAGCGTGTAGACCTTGCCTGTCTGGTCGCGCAGCTTCCAGTGAGACCCGCTGGCCGGCGGCTCGGCGGTGATGGCGAAGCCGGACAGGGCTCGCTTGATGTCGCGGAAGCGCGCCGGCAAGTCCCCCTCCTCCCGACCGCAGCGGTCAGGCGGCCTGCGCGCGGGGGTGTGCTGCGATCTCCTGAAGCGCCGCCGGATGCACGTTGGCGACGGACACGAAGTTCAAGATCAGGGGAGCGAGAGCGAAGTGCAGCTCGCTCTCCCGCTCGAACAGCTCGGTGAGCGTGTACAGTTTCGGATTGCGTGACTGCACTGTCTTGTACGCGGCTTCCCATTCATCACGCGGGGCGGACCGCAGGGTAGGCTCGCGTCCAAGGGTGAGATCGTCGAGGATGACCAGTTCGACAGCCTCCCGGGTCATCTCGTACGCGTGACGCAACGAATCGCCCTGGCTGACCACGTCCACCTCGAGACAATGCCCTACCCACTGCCCCGGGAGATCGGGCGCGGGCGTCAAGAACACGTTGAGGCTGAAGGTCCGCGCTGCGGTACCGTTCGGCACGCTGAATGCCTCCATGACCTGGACTTGGTAACCACTTACAACGACGGTGGAAACCACGACACACCCGCCGCCACCCACTGGAACCACGGGAAGTCTACTGCCGCGGGCCCCAACGCGCCAATCCGGAATGTCGGCCCCCCGCTCGGGGGTACCTGACCACCCGGGCCCTTCACCGCCTCGTCGCCACCACCTCCAGCCGCCTCCCCATCGCCTGCCTGAAGAACGCGGCCTCGCGCGCCACGTCCCAGAGCTCCAGGTCGAGCGGCGACCGCGCCCGCGCCGCCACCCGGACCCGGCCGTCCGGGACCGAGGCCCGCACCGACAGCACCGCCTGGGAGTGGCTCCGGTCGAGGGCGTCGGCCACGCGCAGGAGCGCCACCAGCCGGCGCACCAGCCGGAGCTGGCCCGGGGCGAGTTCCTTCAGGTCCGGCCGGCCGGCCTCGGGCGGCGAGCGCCGGTGGTAGCGGGCCACCAGCGCCACGATCTGCCGGTCCTGGTCCGAGAAGCCGGCCACGTCGGCGTTGGCCACCAGGTAGAAGGTGTGCTTGTGGTGGCGTTGCGGCGAGACGGCGTGCCCCACGTCGTGGAGCAGCGCGGCCGCCTCGAGCAGGCCGCGGGCCGAAGCCGGGAGCCGGTGCAGGTCGGCGAGCTGGTCGAAGAGGGCCAGCGCCAGCCGCGCCACCTGCAGGGCGTGGCGCTCGTCGAACCCGAAGCGCCGCCCCAGCGCCAGCACCGCCTCGGTCCGCCCCTCCGCCGCCTCGGCCGCCGCGGCCGGGGAGCGGCGCGCCAGGTCGCGCAGGACGCCGTTGCGGAGGCCGGTGCTGACGGCGCTGATCCCCTCCAGCCCGAGGTGGCGCATGCAGCCCTCGAGGATGACCGCCCCGGCCACGATGATCTCGGCGCGCTTCGGCTCGAACCGCTTGCGCCGCTCGGCCAGGCTCTGGCCGGCCAGCTCCCCGACCACGCGCTCCAGCCGGCGCCGCGTCAGCCGCTTCGAGTCGGTGCCGTCCGCGACGATGGCGTTGATGGTGCCGGACGAGCCGAGCGCCACCCGGGGGCCGGGGAGCCGCCTGGGGAGCGCCTCGCGCAGCGCCTCGGCGACGTAGGAGCGCATCACCTCTAGCCGCTCCTCGGAGACCCGCCCGGAGGAGCCGAAGATCTCGGTGAGCCGCACAGCGCCGAGCGCCACCGAGTGGAGCGAGGTCGGCTTCTCCCCCTGGCCGGTGGCGATCTCGGTCGAGCCGCCGCCGATGTCGATGAGCAGCGAGCGAGCCGACGGCGGGCGCCCTTCCAGCACGCCGAGGCAGATGAGCCGGGCCTCCTCGCGGCCGCTCACCACCTCGAGGTTGAGCCCCGCCTCGTCACGGGCCCGGCGCACGATCTCCTCGCGATTGCGCGCCTCGCGGACCGCCGAGGTGGCCACGGCGCGCACCTTGGCCCGGTGGCGGTGGCAGAGAGCCGCGTACCGGCGCAGCGTGGAGATGAGCCGGTTGGCGACCGGCTTGGCGATGGTGCCGCCGCTGAAGACCCCCTCCCCCGGACGGACCGGATCGCGCTCCTGGTGGAGCGTCTCGAGCGTGCCGTCGGGGAGCGGGCGGGCGATCTCGAGCCGGACCGCGTTGGTGCCCACGTCGATGGCGGCCAGGATCCGGTGCTGTCCGTTCTTCATCCAGTGCCACTGTAACTCCCGGCTCTGACTGGCGTTGGTGCCCGCTCCCTCCAAATGTGAACTTCGCGGGTTCGTCACACATGGGGGCGGGTGGTTCGCCCGTCCCCGGGCCATACTGGAAGGGAGTCCCATGTCCCCCACCACGCCCACCACCGCCGGCGCCCCGGAGACCCCGGCCGACCCCGGTCCGCCGCGCGGCATCGAGCTTCACGATCCGTCGCTCTTCCTCAATCGCGAGCTCTCCTGGCTCGAGTTCGACGCCCGCGTCCTCGAGGAGGCCCAGGACGCCTCCCTGCCGGTGCTGGAGCGGCTCAAGTTCCTCGGCATCTCCTCCTCCAACCTCGACGAGTTCTTCATGGTCCGGGTGGCGGGCCTGAAGCAGAAGATCGCCGGCGGCGTGGCCGACGCCGCGGCCGACGGCCTGCTCCCGGCCGAGGTGCTGGCCGCCGTCGCCAGGCGGACCCATGCGCTCGCCGCCGAGCAGGACCGCACCTGGCTCGAGGAGATCGGGCCGGCGCTCACCCGGACCGGCCACCGGCTGGTCGCGCCCAGGGACTTCGCACCCCGGCAGGCCGAGACGGCGCGCCAGCGCTTCACCCAGGAGATCCTCCCGGTCCTCACGCCGCTCGCCGTCGATCCGGGCCATCCCTTCCCGCAGCTCCGCAACAAGTCGCTCAACGTGGCCCTGATCCTGCGGCGGGCCGGGCGGAAGCGGCGGCGCGACATGGAGGTGCTCCTGGCGGTGGTGCAGGTGCCGGCGGTGCTGCCGCGCCTCATGCGCCTGCCGTCCGACGCCGGCGTCGAGCACGCGCTCCTCGACGAGGTGATCGCCGCCTACGCCGGAGACCTCTTCCCCGGCTTCTCCGTCCTGCACGCCGCCGGCTTCCGCGTCACCCGCAACTGGGACCTGGAGATCGACGAGGAGGAGTCGGAGGACCTGGTCTCGGCGGTGCAGGAGGAGCTGCGGCGGCGCGATCGTGGCGCGGCGGTGCGGCTCGAGATCGCGGCGGCGGCGGCCGACCCCATCGTCACTGCGCTGGTGCGGGCGCTCAAGCTCGAGGCCGCCGACGTCTATCGCGTGGCCGGCCCGCTCCAGGTCCAGGATCTCCTACAGCTCGGCGATGGCGACCCGCGCCCGGAGCTGCGTCAGGAGCCCTGGACGGCCGTGCCTGCCAGGGCCTTCGATGACGGGGGGCCGGTGCGCGTGGCCATCGCCGCCGGCGAGGTGCTGCTCCACCACCCTTACGAGGCCTTCGACCCGGTGGTCCGGTTCGTCGAGGAGGCGGCCGACGATCCCGACGTCCTCGCCATCAAGCAGACCCTCTACCGGACCAGCGGCGACAGCCCCTTCGTGCGCGCCCTCTCCCGGGCCGCCGAGAACGGCAAGCAGGTCACCGCCATCGTCGAGATCAAGGCCCGCTTCGACGAGGCCAACAACATCGCCTGGGCGCGGCGGCTCGAGGAGTCGGGCGTCCACGTGGTCTACGGGCTGCTCGGGCTCAAGACCCACTGCAAGGTGGCGCTGGTGGTCCGGCGCGAGGGGGCCAGGCTCCGCCGCTACATCCACCTCGGCACCGGCAACTACAACCCGCAGACGGCCCGCGTCTACACCGACCTCTCGCTCTTCTCGGCGGCGCCGGAGCTGGGCGAGGACGTGGCCAGCCTCTTCAACCTCCTCACCGGCTACGCCGAGCCGCCGCGCTGGAAGAAGCTGACCGTGGCCCCGTTCGGGCTGCAGGAGCGGCTCATCGAGCTTGTCGGCCGCGAGGCCGAGAAGGCCCGCCACGGCGAGCCGTCCCGCATCATCGCCAAGATGAACTCGCTGGTGGACGCCGCGGTGATCCGGGCGCTCTACGCGGCCAGCCAGGCCGGCGTCGAGATCGACCTGCTGGTGCGCGGGATCTGCTGCCTGCGCCCCGGCGTGCCCGGCGTCTCCGAGCGGATCCGCGTCATCTCGGTGGTGGACCGGTTCCTGGAGCACTCCCGCATCTTCGTCTTCGGCGCCGGCGACAGCCCCGACTGCCTGCTCTCGAGCGCCGACTGGATGCCGCGCAACTTCCACTCCCGGGTCGAGGTGATGTTCCCGGTCGAGGACAAGGCGCTCAAGGCCCGGCTGGTCGGCGAGATCCTCGGTCTCCCCTTGCAGGACCAGGTCCGGGCCCGCCGGCTCCAGCCGGACGGGACCTACCGCCAGCCGGAGGGTGGCCCGGGCGCGGTGCGGAGCCAGCAGGCGCTCTGCGAGGCGGCCCAGCTCGGCCGCGGCGTGACCCGCCCGACGGTGGTGCTTCGCCCGGCACCGGCGCCGGCCTAGTGCCGCCCCACTAGGCCTCGTCGCCCGTCACCACGGCCAGCAGCTCCTCCCGGCGCCCCTGGAGGAGCCGTGCGGCGGCCGGCAGCGTCTTCCACCAGAGCAGGCCGCCCAGCGCCCCCAGCGCGAGCCACGCCGGCGGCAGCAGCCACCCGGCGTCCACCTTCAACGCCAGCAGCACCGGCAGCGCGAAGAGCCCGGTCACCCCCGAGAAGATGACCATCCCCGCCAGCGCGGAGAGCGCCGGCAGGCTGCCGCTCCGCTGGAGCGTCAGCGACGCCACCCGGGGATTCCAGATGGCCACGGCGTTGCCGAGCAGGAAGAACCAGGGCGCGGCGCCGAGGTGGAGCGCCAGCGTGCCGGCCAGCGCCCAGCCCGGCGGCAGGCCGCCGGCCAGCACCATCACCAGCACCGAGACCAGCTCGATGCAGAGCGCCAGCGCGCCGACCGCCAGGTTCTTGGCCAGCATCACCTGCTCCAGCCGGACCGGCGCCAGGAAGTAGAGCCTGGCCCCACCCCGCTCCCAGCCGAAGCCGTTGAGCCAGAAGCTCTGCATGGCGAGGTGGACGTAGAGGGCCACGCCGAGGATCGGCAGGGCGCGCACCACCTCCCCCGACTCGGCCGGGAGGTACGGCCTCATCTTCCAGGAGACGAGCCCGGCCACCGCCGGCAGGATGATCCCGAGCACCAGCGGCAGCGGGTGACGCGTCAGGAAGGTGACCTCCCGTTCCAGCAGGGCCCCGAGCGGTCCGGGCCAGAGCCGCCCGGCCACGGCGCCGAGGCCATCGCCCACCCCGGCCTTGCCTCCAGCTCCGCCGTCGCGCGCCTCGGCAAGGGCCAGCCGGAAGGCCGCCCAGCCACCCGCCGCCGTGGTGGCCGCCAGCGCCACGACCCAGGGCAACGACCCGAGCACGTCGCCGCGGAAGAGCCGCCGCGCGCCACCGGCCGCCATGGCCCCGGGCCAGGCCAACCACTGCATCCACTTGACCGCCGCCAGCGCGTCACGCAGGACCGGCCTGTGGCGATCGAGACCGGCCAGCAGCGCCACGCCCAGCGCCAGCGCGACGTAGAACGCCGCGAAGAGGAGCGCCTTCAGCCGCGCCCGCCGCAGCACCCGCGCCCCGAGCTCCTGGATGAGCGCCAGCCACGCCAGCGTCGCCGCCGCGAAGAGGACCAGCAGCACCGCCAGCATGAGGAGCCAGGCGCCGAACCGGCCCAGCGCCGCGCCGACCAGGGCGCCGCCCAGCAGCACGCACCAGAAGAGCGCCAGCGGGTCGCCCAGCAGCCCGGCCGCCTGACCGTGGAGCCAGAGCGCCACTGGCCGCAGCGGGTAGACCAGGTGGCGGCGCAGGTCGAGCGACTCCTGGTCCTGCATGGCCAGCGTCGCCGCCGTCCAGGCCTGCCAGAGGCCGAGGAACATCGCGGTGACCGGCAGGTCCACCTGCAGGCCCAGCTGCGGGCCGCCGTGGAGGGCGGCGTGCGCCGCCCGGAAGGTCCCGGCGCCGATCCCGATCGACACCACCAGGCCGATGGGGATCAGGAGCAGGTACCCGATGACCTTGGCCACCAGCTCGCCGATGCCCCGGCGCCCCAGCAGCCGGCGCCAGGTCAGCCGGAAGCGCAGCTCGGCGAAGGCGGCCAGCGGCGTGTCGCGAAGTCCGGCCACTAGCCTCCCGCGCCCGGCTCGACCAGCCAGGAGAGCCGCCGGTTGGTCAGGTCCTCGCCGATGGTACGGATGAAGACCTCCTCGAGCGTCCCCGCGCCACGCACCTCCTCCAGCGTCCCCTGCGCCACCAGCCTGCCGTGCTGGATGATGCCGACGTGGGTCACCAGCCGCTCCACCACCTCGAGCACGTGGCTGGTGAGGAAGATGGTCATCTGACCGCCCTGCACCAGCTCCTGGAGCATGCGCCGGATGCCGCTCACCGCCACGGCGTCGATCCCCTCGAACGGCTCGTCGAGGAAGAGCAGCCTGGGCCCGTGGATGAGCGCGCCGGCCAGCGCCAGCTTCTTCTTCATGCCGTGGCTGTAGTCGCCCACCAGCTTGCCGGCGTCGCCGGTCAGCTCCATCGCCACCAGCAGCTCGTCGGCCCGCCGGGCCGCCTCGGCCCGGGGGAGCCCGTAGAGCTGCCCGTGGAGCCGGAGCTGCTCCACGCCGGTGAGCCGCTCGAAGAGCGAGAGGCCGTCCGGCACCACCCCCACCAGCCGCTTCACCTCGAGCGCCCGCCGGCCGTCGGCCAGGTCGTGGCCGAGCACGCTGGCGCGTCCGCTGGTGGGCGCCAGCAGCCCGGTGAGCAGCTTCATGGTGGTGGACTTGCCGGCGCCGTTGGGGCCGAGGAAGCCGTAGAAGGCCCCCCCGGGAACGGCCAGCGAGAGGTCCGAGACGGCGGGCTTCCCGTCGAATAGCCTGGTGAGCCCGTGCGTCTCGATGGCGAGCATCCGCCTCCCCGGTAACACGGGGGCCGGCGCGAAGCCACAGTCCGGACCGGAAGGGACTAGTGCAACGACTCGAACGGCGCGCTGGCCGCCTCGAAGCGGACGAAGCGGATGCCCATCCCCCGCACGCCGACCGGCACGTCGGGCCCTTCGCTGCCGGGCGCGCGGCGGCCGACCAGGTGGCAGACGTACCGCACCTCGCCCACCGCCACCAGGCCGCCACCAGAGAAGCTGGTGAAGTTGACGCGCACCTCGGAGCCAATCGGTTGCGTCTCCGGCGTCTCGACGAAGAGGCCGCCCGGGGAGATGTTCCGGGCGATCCCATGCGCCTCGCCGCGCTCGCCTTCGAGCCAGACGGCGAAGACCTTGTCGAGCCGCGCCGCGGAGCGCCGCTCGGGGCTGCTGGTGACTTCGGTCGGCTTGGTCCGCCAGAGCATGTCGCCTCCCCTGTTGAAGAGGAGGCTAGACCGGTAGGCGGATGTAGGCAAGAAACCGACCTTACCCTACCTGGAAGCGAGGTCGGCTACTTCCGCCCTCCGACCGGCACCGCCACGAAGGCGGAGACAGCGCCCCGGCGGATGCGGAGCAGCGCCATCTCGCCCTCCTTCATCCTTTCGACGATGCCGACCAGGTCGCCGGGCCTGGACACCGCCTTCTGGTTCAGCTCGACGATGAGGTCGCCGCGCTGGACGCCGGCCTGTTCGGCCGGGCCGCCCTCGACCACGTCGGTGACCACCACGCCCTTCAGGTCTGGCGGCAGCTTGAGCTCGCGGGCCGCCTCGGCGTTGAGCGCCGCCACCTTGAAGCCGAGCTTCGGGGTCTTGCTCGCGTCGCCGCCCGCCTGGCCCTCGTCCCAGTCCTCGCGGCCGATGGCGCCCTCGTTCTCGGGCCGCTGCGCCACCTTGAGCGTGACCGTCTTCGGCCTTCCCTTGCGGGTCAGGCCGAGCGTCACGCTCTGGCCCGGCGGCACCAGGGCGACGCCGCGCGAGAGGGCCGTCGACGACTCGACGGCCTTCCCGTCGAGCGTGGTGATGACGTCCCCGGGCTCGAGGCCGGCCTTCTCGGCGGGCGTCTTCGGCATGACCTGCTGGATGAGCGCCCCCTTGGTGCCGGCCGGCAGCCCGAAGGCCTGCGCCAGGTCGGGGGTCAGCGCGCCGAGCGACACACCTACGTAGCCGCGAACCACCTTGCCGCCCTTGAGCTGCGGCAGGAGCGCCTTGGCCAGGCTGATGGGGACTGCGAAGCCGATCCCCGAGCCGAGCTGGGGCGAGACGATGGCGGTGTTGATGCCGACCACCTCGCCGCGCATGTTGAAGAGCGGGCCGCCGGAGTTGCCGGGGTTGATGGCCGCGTCGGTCTGGAGGAAGTCGTCGTACGGGCCGCCTCCGCCCCCGACGCCGCCCCGGTGCTTGGCCGAGACGATCCCCATGGTGGCGGTACCGGAGAGGCCGAACGGTGAGCCGAGCGCCAGCACGAAGTCACCCTGCCGGAGGACATCCGAGTCGCCCAGCACCACGGTGGGCAGGTCCCGGGGCGGCGCGTTGAGCTTGATGAGCGCCACGTCGGTGAGCGGGTCCTTGCCCACCACCCTGGCGACGAACTCCCGGTCGTCGGCCAGCTTCACGCGGATGTCGGTGGCGTTGGCGACGACGTGGTTGTTGGTGAGGATGTACCCCTCCGCGTTGAGCAGGAAGCCGGAACCGAGCCCTTGCCCGCGCAGCTCGTCGGGTCCGCCACCGCCCGGGCCGGGGATCCCGAAGAAGCGCTCGAACCCCTCGGGCAGCTGGCCGCTTCGGCCCACGTGCGGGTTCTTGGTGACCGTGGTGGTGGAGATGTTGACCACGGCCGGCTTGAGCCGCTCGATGAGCGGAGCCAGCGAGTGGCTGCCGGGGACGTCGGCGTCGGCCGGCGCGGGCGAGGCCAGCACCGCCTCCTGGAAGAGGGCGTTGCCGGCGCGGGCCGGTTGCTCGGCCCCGGCGCGATCGCGCCCGGTACAGGCGACGAGGGCGGCGATCAGGGCGGTGGCGGCGACGAAGCTGAGCAGGAAGCGGCGCATGGTGCTCCTCGGGACTGGTTGGCGGGGATCGGTGGTCGCCAGGCAAGACCGGCGGGTCGGGCGATCTATTCCCCTACAACCCCAGCAGGAGGCCGATGGTCTTCTCGTCGGCCGGCGGGAACTGGTAGTGGTCCAGCTCCCGCGCCAGCACCCAGCGGTGGTCGTTGATCCGCTCGTGGCGTGGCGCTCCCGAGACCAGCCGGCACCGGTAGACGCAGAAGTCGATGTCGTAGGCGTCGTACCCATGCTCGACGTGGACGACCCGGTCGCCCGGCTCCACCAGCAACCCGACCAGCTCGAGCACCTCGCGCGCCAGGGCGTCCTGGTCGGTCTCGCCCGGCTCGACCCGGCCACCGGGGAACTCCCAGAGCAGGGGCAGCGACGCCGTGGCCGGGCGCTGCGTGATGAGATAGCGCCCGTCCTGCTCGATCATCGCCCCCACGACTCGGATCTTCCGGCGCATCAACAGCCCCCTGGTCCATCGCCCCGCGTCGGGCGGCCCCGGCCATCGCCGTGGCTGGCCGGTGATTGTAGAATCGCCGTCTCATGCCGTCCATCCACCCACCCCACCTGCCCGCCCTGGCCGGGTGGCTCCCGTGAACATCGACCCGCGCCTCGGTCCCGTGTTGCTAGACGGCGCCATGGGGACGGCGCTCCAGGCGGCCGGCCTGCCGTCCGGCGTGCTTCCGGAGCAGTGGCTGAGCGAGCGGCCCGAGGCGATCCTCGCGGTTCACGCCGCGCACGCGGCCGCCGGCGCCCGCGTCCTGCTCACCTGCACCTTCAACGCGGCGTCGCCACGGCTGGCCTCCGCGCTCCCCAGCGCCTGGCAGGCCAGGCTCTTCGAGGCGGCGGTGGCGCTGGCGCGCGAGGCGGCTCCTCACGCGCGGGTGGCCGGAGCGCTCGGGCCGCTCGCCCTGGCCCGCCCCGGCGGCGAGGCCCCGCCGGCGGCCAGGCTCCGCGCGCCGTTCGAGCGACCGCTGGCCGCGCTGGCCGAGGCCGGCGCGGACCTGCTCTGGCTGGAGAGCCAGTACGACTGGCGCGAGGCGGAGGCGGCGCTCGCAGCCGCGGTGGCGGTCGGCCTGCCCGTCGCCGTGACCTTCACGCTGGCCGAGCGGGCCGGCCGGTTCGAGGCGCCCGACGGGACGCCGGCGGCCACGCTCCTGTCGCGAGCGGCCCGCTTCGCCGGCGTTGGCCCCCGCGCGGGCCGGGTGGTGGCGGTGGGGGTCAACTGCGTGCCGGCCGGCGCGGCCCTGACGGCGCTGGCGGCCTGGGCGCGGGCCACCCTGCCGGTGCCCTTCGTCGCCAAGCCGAGCCCGGGGCTGCCGGGCGCCGTGCTCTCTCCCGCCGCCTTCGCGGAGGCGCTCGCTCCCGCGGTCGCGGCCGGCGCCAGGCTGGTGGGGGGGTGCTGCGGCGCCTCCGCCGACCACGTCGCCGCGCTCGCCGCCGTTCTTCAGTCGAGCGAGGCCCGCGGATAGGAGCCGAGCAGGTGGAGCCGGTGGACCAGCTTGCCCAGGCTCTCGAGGGCGGCGGCGCAGGGCGCGTCGAGCCGGTGCCCCTCGAAGTCGAGGAAGAAGACGTAGTGGCCGAGCGCCTGCTTCATGGGGCGGCTCTCCACCTTGGAGAGGTTGATGGCCCGCGAGGCGAACTCGCCCATGACCTCGTGGAGCCCGCCCGGCCGGTCGCGGTCGAGCGTGAAGGCGATGCTGGTCCGGTCGCGGCCGGTCGGCGCCTCGTCGGTGCGCGCCACCAGCAGGAAGCGGGTGGTGTTCTCGTCCGAGTCCTGGATCGACTCGGCGATGATGGACAGCCCGTAGCGCCCGGCAGCGGCGCGTGAGCCGATGGCCGCCGCGTTGGCGAGCCCCTGGCTCACCTGGATGGCGGCGTCGGCGGTGGAGTGGGTCGCCTCGAGCCGGGCCGCCGGGAGCCGCTCGCGGAGGTAGCGGGCGCACTGGCCGAGCGGCTGCGGGTGGGAGAGCACGCGGGTCACCTGCGCCAGCGTGGTCCCGGCCGGAGCCAGCAGCTGCTGCTCGACCGGCAGCAGCACCTCGCGGCGGATCATCAGCCCGGCCCGGTGGACCAGCAGGTCGAGGGT
Source organism: Myxococcales bacterium (assembly GCA_021806645.1). GTDB lineage: Bacteria > Myxococcota > Myxococcia > Myxococcales > Anaeromyxobacteraceae > JADKCZ01. The sequence goes on from JAJZQX010000003.1 coordinate 115,266, forward strand.
GGTGCCGATGGCCCCCTCGATCGAGTTCTCGACCGGGAGCAGCGCCGCGTCGGCCTTCCCGGCCAGCACCGCGTCCCAGGCGTCGGCGAACGACGCCAGCGGCAGTGGCTCGTCGCCGGCGGCCAGGTCGCAGCGGGTGACGGCCTCTTCGCTGAAGGTGCCCGGGGGGCCGAGGTAGGCGATTCGCATGGAGCGGCGAAGATAGCAGAGCGCCGCGCGCGGCCGAAGCGGAGCAACGCTCAGCGCCGCCGGGCCGCCTGGAGCGCGGCGACGAGCGGCGCGATCCCGTCCATCTCGTCGAGGAGGTGGTCGGCGAGCGGCGCCAGCGCCTCTGGGGTGGCCGCGCCCCAGCAGACCCCGACCGTGGTCGTCCCGGCTCCCCGGCCGGCGGCCAGGTCGTGGGGCGAGTCCCCGATCATCACCGCCTCGACCGCCAGGCGGCCCACCTTGCCGAGCGCGTAGCGGACCGGCATGGGATCGGGCTTGCACCGCTCCACCGTGTCGGCGGCCACGATCACGTCCACCTGCTCGCGCAGCCCGACATGGCGCAGCGTCCGCTCCGCCCCGGCCTCCAGCTTGGCGGTCACCACGCCGATGGGATGGCCGGCCGCACGGAGCGCCCGGACCGTCTCGCCGGCGCCGGGGAAGAGCCTGGTCTCGGCGTCGTGGTGCTGGAGCCAGTAGGCCCGGTAGCGCTGGAGGAGCGGCTCGACCCGCTCCGGTCCGACCGCGAACTGGGCCAGCTGATCGCGGAGCGGGGTGCCGATGCCGGCGATCCACTCGGCGTCGCTCGGTCCGCGAGGCTCGCCCTCGAAGGCGTGCCGGACGCCGGCGAGGATGAACGGGACGGTGTCGACGAGCGTGCCGTCGAGGTCGAAGAGGACGGCGATGGGGCGGGCCACGGTGGGGTGAAGGTAGGACGCGCGAGGCGGAGGCGCAACGGGAACTGGCCCGTGGCGCAGGTCACGCTGCAGTCGCCGCTGCCGGAGCAGTTGCTGCAAACCAGGCCGGGACCCTCGGATCTCTCCGTGAGTTCCCGGCCCGTTCCTTCAGTGGGCGATGAAGGTTTCGAACCTTCGACCCCTGCCGTGTGAAGGCAGTGCTCTACCGCTGAGCTAATCGCCCGGATGTTGCGAGGGCGCGGAGTATGCCGTCGCGCCCATTCGGTGTCAACGACGCCGGCACCGCCTTCCCTCACGCACTCCGGGTGCGCAGATCGCGCCACGTGTGGCGTGAGCCGCCGGTCACTTCCCGCCCTTCAGCCAGCCGAAGAGCCCGCCCCGCTTCTCGCCGGCCGCCGGCTGCGCCTCGCCCTCCTTCGGCTTCTGGGCCTCGGCCGCGTCGGCCAGCGCCCGGCGCAGGGCGTCGGGCGTGTCGCGCGTGGCGATCTTCAGCTCGGTCATCCCCTTCTCCGGGTCGTCGAAGCTCACCTTGAGCAGGCACTCCTCGTCGAGCTTGAAGTCGATGCGCCGCCCGGTGGCGGCGGCCGGGAGCCGGATGGAGCCGAGGAACTCGTTGTCTACGATCTGGTCGGAGGCCCCCTGGTAGATGTCGATCTCGATCTGCTGGCCCGGCTCGCGCGGCGGTGGCAGCCGGAAGGAGCGGCTCGACGGGATGGTGCTGTTCTTGTCGAGCACGCGCCGGAACTGGCTGGTGGGCGTGGCGATGCCGATGGGCATGGAGAGGACGTCCACCAGCGTCACCGAGTCGATGCTGTCGAGCGAGTCGCCCAGCAGCGCCGCGCCCAGCGCCACGCACTCGTCGGGGTGGACGCCCTTGCGCGCCGGCTTGCCGAAGTGGCTCCGGATCAGCTCCTGCACCAGCGGCATGCGGCTCTGGCCGCCCACCAGGATCACCTCGTCGATGTCGTCGGGCTTGAGCCCCTTGTCGCCCAGCACCTGGTCGCAGAGCTGGAAGGTCCGCTCCACCAGGTCGAGGGTCAGCTCGTTGAGCCGCTGGCGAGACAGCGCCACCCGGATGTCGAGGGGCTTCCCCTTCTTCTCCTCGATGAAGGGCAGGTCGATGACGGTGTTGGGGACCAGCGACAGGTCGATCTTGGCCGACTCGGCCCCGTTCTTCACGCGCTGCATGGCGATGGGCGAGTCGGCGAGGTCGATCCGGTGGGACCGCCAGAAGTCCTCGAGCACGAAGTCGATGATCCGGTTGTCGAAGTCCACGCCGCCCAGGAAGGTGTCGCCGCCGGTGGCCAGCACCTCGAAGACGTTGCCGTTGAGCTGCAGCACCGAGACGTCGAAGGTGCCGCCACCCAGGTCGTAGACCAGGATCTTCTGGTCCAGCCCGCGCGAGAAGCCGTAGGCCAGCGCCGCCGCGGTCGGCTCGTTGACGATCCGCTTCACCTCGAAGCCGGCCAGCTTGCCGGCCTCGCGGACCGCCTGCCGCTGGGGGTCGGAGTAGTAGGCCGGCACCGAGATGATGGCCTCGGGGATGGGCTTCTGCAGGAAGGCCTCGGCGATCTTCTTCAGGTGCGCCAGCACCATGGCGCTGATCTGCGGCAGGGTGTAGACCTTGCCGCCCAGCAGCACCGCCGCCTCGCCGTTGGGCCCCTCGACGATGTCGTAGCTGTAGTAGCTCCGCAGCTCCTGGACCACCCGCGAGTTCCACTTGCGCCCGATGAGCCGCTTGGCGCCGTAGATGGTGTTCTTGGGGTTGACGACCAGCTGGTCCTTGGCCACCCCGCCGACCAGGAAGTCGCCGCGCTCGCCGAGCGCCACCACGCTGGGCAGGATCAGGTTGCCGCGGTCGGTCGGCACCACCCGCGGGATCCGGTTGCGCACGTGGGCCACGCACGCATTGGTGGTACCGAGATCGATCCCGATGATGGCCTTCTCGCGCGGACCCGCCATGGGTGATCTCTAGCACGGATCGGCCCTACTCCCGGTGCCGGTCCCTAGGCCCTGGAAAGGGGCCTCGCCACCGTCGCCTACCCGAAGACGTCGAACCGGCCACAGGAGCGGCAGCGCCACTCGCGCGCCGAGGCCTCGGCGCCGCAGCGGACGCAGCCAGGCGGCTCGGCCTTGCGCCGCAGGGCCTCCATGGTCAGGGCGTGGCGCGCCCCCAGCTCCTCCGGCTCGTTCGGCGTGGGCGTCTCGGAGCGGCGCAGGAGGTCACGCAGCGCCAGCGTCACCTCGCCCGTCCGGTCGAGCCGCAGCGCCTCCCCGGCCGCTTCCAGCGCCACGCGCCGCCGCCCGACCCGGTGAAGGAGCCGGGCGCGCAGCAGCCAGAGCGCCGCGTCGTCGGTCCGGTCCTCCACCAGCGGCTCGATCCGGGCCAGCGCCCGCGCCGGCTCCGTCACCCGTTCCAGCGCCGGTCCCGCCAGCAGGGCGTTGCCCGGCTGGAGCTGCAGCGCCTCCACCACGTCGTCCAGGGCGCGCTCCGCCTCCCCGGCCACCGCCAGCGCCTCGGCCCGGGCCAGCCGCGCGTCGGCGCACTCCCCGTCGGCCTGGACCGCCTCGTCGGCGGTCGCCCGCGCCGGCCCGGCGTGCCCCGCCACCAGCTCGGCGCGCGCCGCCGCCGCCAGCAGGTGCGAGCGCAGCCGCGCCGATCCCGGCCCCGGGAGCGCCGCCTGCAGCGCCGCCGCCTCGCGCCAGAGTCCCTGGTCGGCCCGCACCTCGCGCAGCGCCTCGGCCGCCTCGCGCTCGGTGGCCGCCCGCGGCGCCAGCAGCTCCGCCGCCTCGGCCAGCATGCCGCTGCGCCGGTAGTCCTGCGCCAGCTCCAGCTCGACCTCGCCCCGCCGCGCCGGGTCGAGGTGGCCGGAGACCAGCATGTTCCGGTGAAGCCGGATGGCCCGCGACAGGTCGCCGTTCCGGCGGAAGAGCGCGCCCATCGCCAGGTAGGTGTCGAGCGCCTGTGGCGTGCCGAGCCGGGCGGCGCTGGAGAGCGCCTCGATGGCGGCGTCCGGGTCGTCGGAGATCATCGACCGGACACCGGCCAGGATCGCCTTGGCCTCGCTCCGGCGCCGGCGATGACGGCTCATGACCAGGAGGATGGCCGCCAGCGCCGCCCCGGCGGCCAGCACCTCGGCGAGCTGCCGGTTGGCGAGCTCCACCGGGGTCAGGGCCCCGCCCCGCCGAAGCCGGCGCGGACCTTCTCCCAGCTGCTGTCGAGGTGGTCCACCATCACCCGGATGTCGGCCAGCACCGGCATGAAGTTGTTGTCGCCGACCCAGCGCGGCACCAGGTGCCAGTGGAGGTGGTCGACGATCCCCGCCCCGCCCGCCTTGCCGAGGTTCATGCCGACGTTGAGCCCCTCGGGCTTGTAGGTGGCGCGCAGCACCGCCGCGGCCCGCCGGAGCAGCTCCTGCAGCCCCACCCACTCCGCCGGCGGCAGCGCGTCGAGGTCGGCGCCGTGCCGGCGCGGCACCACCATGAGGTGGCCGGAGTTGTAGGGGTAGCGGTTGAGGATGACGTAGGCGTGCTCGTCCCGGTGGACGATCAGGTTCTTGCGATCGTCCGACGCCGGCGCCGCCGGGAAGTCACAGAAGATGCAGCCGGTCGGCTTCTCGCCGGCGATGAACTCCATCCGCCACGGGGCCCAGATCGGCCGCTCCATGTCCGCTCCAAGGTGTCGCGACCGGGCTCGAGGCCTATCGCGACAGGAAGTAGAGACCGGGCTGCCGAGCCTCGCTCGCCTCGGCCGACAGCTCCGCCCGCACCGCCCGCGCCACCGCGCTAGCGCCGCCGCTCACGAGCTGCTCGAAGAAGCGGGCGCCGTCCTCGGGCGGGTAGACCAGCGAAGGCTCCCCGGTCTGCCCGGCCTCCTTCATGGCCAGGTCCACCGCCGTGTAGAAGTTGCCCAGCGCGTCTACCAGCCCGAGCGCCAGGGCGTCCTCACCGGTGATGACCCGGCCGTCGGCCACCGCGCGGACCTCCCGCTCCGGCAGGCCGCGCCCCTTCACCACCGCCCCGAGGAACTGCTCGAAGATCCGGTTGGTGGTCTCCTGCCAGTAGGCCCGCTCCTCCGGCGACATCTCGCGGAACGGGCTGCCCATGTCCTTCAGCTTGCCGCTCTTGATGGTCTCGAACTTGAGGTCGAAGCGCGCGATCAGCCCCTTGGCGTTGACGAACTGGCTGATGACGCCGATGGAGCCGGTCAGCGTGCCCGGCTGGGCCACGATCTTGGTGCAGCCCACCGCGACGTAGAAGCCGCCCGAGGCGGCCAGGTTGCCGAGCGAGCAGATCACCGGCTTCTTCTTCCCGACCTTCTGGACCTCCTCGAAGATCTCCTGGGAGGGGGCCACCGCGCCGCCGGGCGAGTCGATGCGCACCAGGAGGGCCTTGATGGACGAGTCGTCGCCGAAGCGGCGCAGCTGCTTCATGGTCCGCTCGGCGTCGACGCCGCCCGGCCCACCGCCGATCGCCCCCTTCACCTCCACCACGCCGATGCGCGGGCCGCTGCCGAGGTGCGGCGCCTCTCCCTTCACCACGCCGTAAGCCAGCGCGAGGAAGCCGAAGAAGACCAGGAAGAGGCCGCCGAAGATGGAGCCGACCACCACCAGCGCCAGCCGGTCGCGGCGTGGCGGAGGCGGCGGGGCCATCGAGGGCGGCACCGGACCCCAGCCCTGGGGAGCGCCCCAGGCGGCTGGCGTTCCCGGCGGCAAGGAGGGCGGCCGCGCGGGGGGCTGCGATGCGGCCTGCTGGGGATCGACGGGGGTGGTCGGGAGCGGTTCGTTCGGGTCTCGAGGGTCCATGCACCCGCGAGGTAATCACGCGCCGCCCGAGGTCGCAACTGGTGACGTCCCGGCGCCCCATGGAAAAGGGCGGCCCGCCGCAGCGAGCCGCCCTGGATGCGTCCCGATCCCGCCGGCAGCGGGACCGCCGGCTACTTGCGCCGGTTGAACTTCTCCATCAGGTCGCCGAGCCGCGCCCGGCCGTCGCCCTGGCGTCGCAGGTACTCGCGGTAGTCCTCCTCGCCGCCGTCGCGGTTGAGCGCCTTGATCGAGAGCGCCACCTTGCGCTCCTGCAGGTCCATGTCGATGACCTTGACCTCGATCTCGTCGCCCTCCTTGACCACGTCGCGGGGGTTCTCGACGCGCTCGTCCTTCATCTCGGAGACGTGGACGAGCCCTTCGATGCCCGGCTCGACCTCGACGAAGGCGCCGAAGTCGGTGACCTTGGTGACCTTGCCATTGAGGCGCGAGCCGACCGGATGACGCTCGGTGAGCGTGGTCCAGGGGTCGGCGGCGATCTGCTTGATGCCGAGGCTGAAGCGCTCGTTCTCGACGTCGATGTTGAGCACCACCGCCTCGACCACGTCACCCTTCTTGAACTTCTCGCCCGGGTGCTTGATCCGCTCGGTCCAGGAGATGTCGGAGACGTGCACCAGGCCGTCGATGCCCTCCTCGACGCCGACGAAGATGCCGAAGTCGGTCACGTTGCGGACCTCGCCGCGGATGACGGAGCCGATCGGGTACTTGTCCTCGAGGAGCGTCCACGGGTTGGCCTCGATCTGCTTCATGCCGAGGCTGATGCGCTTGGCCTTGGGATCGATGTCGAGCACCACGGCCTCGACCATCTCGGCCTGGTTGACCAGCTTCGACGGGTGCTTGACGCGCTTGGTCCAGCTCATCTCGGAGACGTGGACCAGCCCCTCGACGCCCTGCTCGAGCTCGATGAAGGCGCCGTAGTCGGTGAGGCTGACCACCTTGCCCTTGACCCGCGTGCCGACCGGGTACTTCTCGTCGGCGCGGTGCCACGGATCCTCCTGGATCTGCTTGAGGCCGAGGCTGACGCGCTCGGTGGCCGGGTCGAACTTGAGGACCACGACGCGGACCTCCTGCCCGACCTCGAACATCTCGCTGGGGTGGCCGACGCGGCCCCACGACATGTCGGTCACGTGCAGCAGGCCGTCGATGCCGCCGAGGTCGATGAAGGCACCGTAGTCGGTGAGGTTCTTGACCACGCCCTTGAGGACCGCGCCCTCCTTGAGGTTCTTGAGGGTCTCCTTCTTGAGCTCCTCGCGCTCCTTCTCGAGCAGCACGCGGCGCGACAGGACGATGTTCCCGCGCTTCTTGTTGAACTTGATGACCTTGAACTTGAACTTCTCGCCGATCAGCTTGTCCAGGTTGCGGACCGGGCGGATGTCCACCTGGCTGCCGGGGAGGAACGCCTTCACGCCGATGTCGACCGAGAGGCCGCCCTTGACGCGACCGACGATGATGCCCTCGACGAGCTCGTCGCGCTCACACGCGGCGGAGATCTCGTCCCAGATGCGCATCTTGTCGGCCTTCTCCTTGGAGAGGACGACCATGCCCGTGTCGTTCTCGCGAGACTCGACGAGAACCTCGACCTTGTCACCGACCTTGACGCCGGGCTGGCCGTCGGTCCCCGGGGCGAACTCCCCCATGGGAACCTGACCTTCCGACTTGTAGCCGATGTCGACGACCGCGTAGTCCTTGGTCAGCTGGATGACGGTGCCGCTGACGACCTTGCCTTCCTCGACGGGGCCGGCGTTGGCCTCGCTGGCGGCGAACATCGCGGCGAAATCTTCAACCTCGACATCGGTCGAAAGGGGAATCTGATTCTCCATGCGTTTGGGCTCTTGGTTTTCTCGGAGGGCGCCGGCCGAAGTGGGCTGATGGGCCGCCGCCGCTGCGTGTTGCCCCTGGTGGTCGTTCACGTGGATGGACCCGGGGATCGAGGCCCGCCGCGGGCACCGGGAATACCCCGGCACCATGAAAGAGGGCGCAAGCTACACGCCTGAAAATGACCCGTCAATAGGGGGAGACGTCCGGAAGCGGCATCCAGTCCGCCCGGCAATCGCGCCCGCTCGCTCAGGCCGCGCCGACGGGCTGGCCTTCCAGCCCGCGCAGCCAGCCGGCCACCCCTTCGACCACCCAGTCGGGCGTCGAGGCACCGGCGGAGAGCCCGACCACCTTGCAGCCGTCGAACCACTCCGGGCAGAGCTCCGCCTCGGTCTCGACGTGCCAGGTGCGCGGCTGGATGGCCCGGCAGATCTCGGCGAGGTGGCGGGTGTTGGCCGAGTTCTTCCCCCCCACCACCACCACGGCGTCCACCTCGGCTGCCAGCGACCGGGCGTCGGCCTGCCGCTCCTCGGTGTCGTTGCAGATGGTGTTGACGGCGCGGACCTCCTTGTGGCGGAGCGCCAGCGCCCCCACCAGCCGCTCGAAGTCGGCGCCGATGCAGGTGGTCTGGGCGATGACCGCCACCTTCTTGTCCTTGATGTCCGGGACCGCGCCGCCCGGCTTCACCACCGTGCAGGGCCCCTCCGCGTAGGAGACCACGCCCTTCACCTCGGCGTGGTTGGCGTCGCCGACGATGACCAGGTGGTAGCCCTGCTTGGAGAGCCGCTGCGCCATGGCCTGCGGGTACTTCACGTAGGGGCAGGTGCCGTCCACGACGGCGAGGCCACGCGCCTCGGCCGACTCCAGCTCGGTCTTCACCGCGCCGTGGGTCCGGACCACCACGGTGGTGCCGGCCGCCACCTCGGCGATGGCGTTGACGGTCCCGACCCCCTTCTCGCGCATCCGGGCCACGGCCTGGGGGTTGTGGATGATCGGGCCGAGCGTCACCACCTGGCCGACCGCCTGGTCGGCCACCTGCATCACCTGGTCGACGGTGCGCCGCACTCCCCAGCAGAAACCGGCGGTGCGGGCGATCTTCACTTCCATCCAGTGCTCCTGCCCATGCCTGACGCCTGCCTCGGGCCACTCATATAACGGCGCCGCGCCGCATCACAACCCGGGCCGGTGCGCCCGGCCTACTTGTCACCCCGGTCGCCGACGAAACGATCCTTTTCGTCCCTGAAGAGGACGTTGAAGGTGGTGAGCGAGCCGTAGCACCGGGTCACGTACTGCTGCAAGTCCACCTTCTCGGCGTCGGTCAGCTTCTGGTGGGCGTTGAGCTTCGCCTCGAGCACCCGGAGCCGATCGCGGATCATCACCACCTTGTGCAGCAGGGCGTCGAGCGGGATCTCCTTGGGCTGCGCCGCCGGATCGCCCGGCTTGAGGACGATGGTGCCACCTTCCCACTTGTTGGCCAGCCGGACCTCGGCCGTCTCCTCCTGCAGCACGTCGCGGATCGCCTGGGCGAACTCTTCGCGGGTCATGTCGGTCAGCTCCTCCCGAAGCGGGGTGGGCACCGGCGAGGGCCGGGCCACCGGGACGTAGGTGGTCACTGGGTGGGGCTCGCCGGGGCGGTGCACCACCACCGGGCGCAGCGTGGGAGCGCGGCGGTGGCGCTCCGCCTCGGGCGGCGGCGCGGTCGGGACGGCGGCGTCGCGGGCCAGGTGCCGCTCGCAGGCCGGGGCGGTGGCCGGGACGTCGCCGATGCGGACCAGCAGCCGGCAGGGGCCGACCGGGCCGCGCTGGTCGTCGGCCATGTGGCGCCAGAGCCGGCAGCCCCCGCAGGTGGCGGGGCCAGCGGGGACCTCGGTCACCGGCGCGCCTCGCGCGCCTCGCGCGCCGCGAGGCGGGTCTCCACCTCGCGGGCCAGCTGCTCCACCACGCCGGCGAGATCCAGCTCGGAGGAGTCGAGGATGCGGGCGTCGGGGGCCGGCTTGAGGGGCGCCACGGCCCGCTCGCTGTCGTTCTTGTCGCGCCGGCGCTGGTCCTCCCGCACCTGGTCGAGGGTGGACGGGTCGCCCTTCTGCTGCAGCTCGGCGAAGCGGCGCTGCGCCCGCTGCCCCTCCCCGGCGGTGAGGAAGATCTTCAGGTCGGCGTCGGGGAAGACCACCGTGCCGATGTCTCGCCCCTCCATGACGGCGCCCCGGTTCTCGGGAGCGAGCGCCAGCCGCCGCTGCAGCTCCAGCAGCCCGGCGCGCACCACCGGCCGCGCCGAGACGGCGCTGGCGCCGAGCGACATGGGGGGCGTCCGGATGGCCTGCGAGACGTCCTCGCCGCCGAGCAGGACCTGCTGCCCGCCGCCGGGCGTCACCGGGGGCGCGAAGCGGATCTGGAGCGCCGGGAGCATCCGCGCCAGCCGCGCGTCGTCGTCGAAGGCGATCCCCTGCCGGCTGGCCGCCAGCGCCACGGTCCGGTAGATGGCGCCGGTGTCTACCAGCGCGAAGCCGAGCCGGACCGCCAGCAGCCTCGAGGCGCTCGACTTGCCCGCGCCGGCGGGGCCGTCGATGGCGACGATGAAGGGGGGCGCGCTCATGGCGACGGCACCGCGGCCAGCACCCGGGCCAGCGCGGCCAGGGCGCGCGTGTTCTCGGCCGGAAGCCCCACGGTGAAGCGGAGCGCCGACGGGAAGCCGTAGCCGGCCACCGGGCGGACCACGATCCCCTCGCGCAGCAGCGCCTCGAACAGCTCCTTGCCGCTCCTTCCCGGGAAGTCGGCCAGCAGGAAGTTCCCCTGCGACGGGGCCACCGTGGCGCCGAGGGCCTTCAGCCCCGCCTCCAGCCGGGGCCGCTCCTCGCGCACCAGCGCCCGGCTCCTCTCGACGTGGTCGGTGTCGGAGAGGGCGGCCACGCCGGCCGCCTGCGCCACCAGGCTGGTGTTGAACGGGGCGCGAACGCGGTCGATGAAGCCGACCAGCTCGGCCCGGGCCACGCCGTAGCCGAGCCGGAGCCCGGCCAGGCCGTAGATCTTCGAGAAGGTGCGGAGGATCACCAGGTTCGGGTACCGCTTGCGGAGCGCCAGCGAGTCCTGGAAGCCGGGCGCGTCCACGAACTCTAGGTAGGCCTCGTCGAGCACCACCAGCGTGGACTTGGGCATGGCGTCGAGGAACGGGACCAGCTCGCGCTCGGTGAACCAGGTGCCGGTGGGGTTGTCGGGGTTGGCGAGGAAGACCACCTTGGTGCGCGAGTTGACGCGCGCCTTGAGGCCGTCCAGATCGTAGTGGAAGCGCGCCTTCATGGGCGCCTCGACCAGCGTCCGGCCGTGGGCCTGCGTCGCCAGCCGGTAGGCCACGAAGCTCTGGGCCGAGGTCACCACCTCCTCGCCGTCGAGGACGAAGGTGCGGACCATCAGCTCGATCAGCTCGTTGGAGCCGTTGCCGACGAAGACCTCCTCGAGCGTGACGCCGAGGTGGGTGGCCAGGGCATGGCGCAGCAGGTAGGCCGAGCCATCCGGGTAGAGGTGGACCCGGGCGGCCGCCTCGCGCGCGGCAGCCAGCGCCAGGGGCGATGGGCCGAGCGCGTTCTCGTTGGAGGCGAGCTTGGCGACGCCGGTGATTCCCAGCTCGCGCTCGACCTCCTCGATGGGCTTGCCGGGGACGTAGGGGGTCAGCGAGGCAACGTTGGGCGGGACGAGGGCCATGGCGCGCCCGGCGTCATACCACGGCGCCCGGCCGCCGCCCTACTCGTCCGAGGTGAAGACGCCGATGGCCCGGTATTTCCGGTAGCGGTCGGCGACGATCTGCTCGGGCGAGAGCTGGCGCAGCTGGGCCAGGTGGCGGCGGATGGCCTCGCCGACGTTGCGGGCCGCCTGGGCGTGGTCGCGGTGGGCGCCCCCGAGCGGCTCCTGCACGATCTCGTCGGTGATGCCGAACCCGGCCAGGTCCCGGGCGGTCAGCTTGAGCGCGTCGGCGCTCCTCTTGGCCTGCCCGGCGTCGCGGTAGAGGATCGAGCTGCAGCTCTCGGGCGAGATGACGTTGTACCAGCTGTACTGGAGCATCAGGATGCGGCTGGTGACGCCCAGCCCCAGCGCGCCACCCGAGGCACCCTCGCCGATGACCGTGGAGATGGTCGGCACCGAGAGCCCGGACATCACCTCGAGGTTGACGGCGATGGCCTCGGCCTGGCCGCGCTCCTCGGCGCCGATGCCCGGATAGGCGCCCGGCGTGTCGATGAAGATGAGGACCGGCAGCCGGAACCGCTCGGCCAGGTCGAAGAGCCGGCGCGCCTTCCGGTAGCCCTCGGGGCGGGGCATCCCGAAGTTGCGCACCATGTTCTCCTTGGTGCTGCGCCCCTTCTGGTGGCCCATGAAGAGCACCGGCGCCCCGTCGAAGCGGGCGAAGCCGGACACGATGGCCCGGTCGGCGCCGAAGCGCCGGTCGCCCTCGATCTCGAAGAAGTCGGTGAAGAGGTACTTCAGGTAGTCGAGCGTGTAGGGCCGGTTGGGATGCCGGGCCAGCTGCACGATCTGCCAGGAGGTGAGGTCGCTGAAGATCTCGGCCTGCAGCTTGCGGGCCTTCCGCTCCAGCTTGAGGATCTCGTCGGAGAAGTCGACCTTGGCGCCGCCGGAGAGCTCCTTGAGCTCCGCGATCTTGGACTGCAGCGCCAGCAAGGGCCGCTCGAAGTCGAGGGCGATGGTTGGCTTGATCACGGGCGCCTTATATCACGCCGCCCAAACGCGTCACTCCGGCGAGCGCCACGCGTTGACGCGCCGCGCCAGCTCGCCGGCGTCGATCGGCGGGGCCAGCCACTCGACGTTCGGCTCCCGCCGCAGCCAGCTCAACTGGCGGCGCGCGTACTGCCGGTGCGCCACCTGCACCAGCCGGATCGCCTCCTCGAGGGCCAGGCGGCCCAGGGTCACCTCGACCGCCTCGGCGTAGCCGATGGGGAGCCGGGGCGGCAGCGCGCCGCCGAACCGGCTCACCAGCCAGCGCGCCTCGTCGAGCAACCCGCCCGCGAACATCGCCACGACCCGGGCGTCGAGCCGGGCGCGCAGCTGGTCCCGCGGCGGATCGAGCGCCAGGAAGAGGGCGCGGTGGCGCTGCGGCTGGAAGGCGTGGGCGGCGTGGAGCGCAGACTGGGTCCGACCGCCTGCGGCGATCTCGAGCGCCCGGACGACCCGGATCAGGTCGTTGGGGCCGATGCGGGCCGCGGCCCCTGGATCGACCAGGGCGAGGCGGGCGTGGAGCGCCGGCCGCCCCAGCTCGGCCGCCTCGGCGGTGAGCCGGGCCCGCAGCGACGGGTCGCGCCCGGGCGCCTCGATGACGCCGTGGAGGAGCGCCCGCAGGTAGAGCCCGGTGCCGCCCACCACCAGCGGCACCCGCCCCCGCGCGGCGATCCCGGCGATGGCGCCGTCGGCCAGCGCCACGAAGCGCGCCGCGTCCATCCCCTGCCCCGGCTCGGCCACGTCGAGCAGGTGGTGAGCCACCGCCGCCCGCTCGGCGGCGCCAGGCTTGGCGGTCCCGACGTCGAGGTGGCGGTAGAGCTGCTGCGAGTCGGCGTTGACGATCTCGCCGCCGACCCGCCGTGCCAGCTCGACGCCGAGGGCGGTCTTGCCCGAACCGGTGGGGCCGGCCAGGACGACGATCAAGGCTTCGTCGCGCCGGGGGCGACGGCGGCCCTCTTGATGCCCAGCGCCGCCTCGACCTTGGCCCGCAGTAAGGCGCTGGCGTCCAGGGTGTAGCCGCGCTCGATGGCGATGATGTTGCCGTCGCGACCGACGAGGAACACCGACGGCAGCGGCGCCTGGTCGCCGAGGTAGCGCCGCGCCAGGAGGTTGAAGCGGTCGGAGAGGACCGGGTAGGCGGCGCGGTGCTCGGCCACCAGCCTCCTGGCGGCGGCGATCCCGTCCTCCTCCCTGTCGATGCTGATGCCGATGACGCGCAGCCCGAGCGACCGGTAGCGCGTGTCGAGGTCCACCAGCAGCGGCAGCTCCTTCCGGCAGGGTGCGCACCAGGAGGCGAAGAAGCTGATCAGCACCACCCTGGTGTCACCGTCATCCGGCTCCTCGCCCACCAGCGACGCGAGCGAGAGCCAGCTCATGCCGGCCGCCTCCGGGTTGAGCACCCGCAGCGAGAAGCCGGGCGCCGGTGCGCCGACCACCGCCTCGTCCTGGTCGGCATGGACCTGGTCCGCCGCGACCGGGACCGCCATGGCCAGGCCGGCCAGGATGGCCAGGGCGCGTGCCGGCGTCGTCCAGCCCGTCACGGCGCCACCTCCCGCAGCCTGGCCGCCAGCCCGGATAGCCTCACCGGCGTCTCGGTCCGCGTGACCATGTCCTTCAGCTTGCCCTCGCCGGCCGCCAGCTCCTGGCCGCCCAGCACCAGCGCGAAGCGCGCCCCGACCCGCTCGGCCTGCTTGAACTGGCGCGCCAGCTTGCCGCCCCGCGCGTCCAGGTCGCAGGCCACGCCCGCCTTGCGCAGCTCCGAGGAGAGCCGCAGCACGGCGGCCGCCCCCTCGGCGTCGGCCGAGATCAGGAAGACCGCCGCCCGGCGGGCCGGGATGGGCCGCCCCAGCGCCTCGAGGATGAGCGCCAGCCGCTCGACGCCGAGCGCGAAGCCGACGCCGGGCGTGGGCGGACCGCCCAGGGTCTCCACCAGGCCGTCGTACCGCCCGCCGCCGGCCACCGCCGACTGGGCGCCGAGGGCGTCGCTGGTGAACTCGTAGGCGGTCCGGACGTAGTAGTCGAGGCCGCGGACCAGCCGCGGCTCCACCCTGTAGGCCACCCCGAGCGCGTCGAGCCCGGCGCGGACGGCGGCGAAGTGCTCGCGGCAGGGCTGGCAGAGCCGCTCCAGCAGCCGCGGCGCCCCCTGCAGCACCGGCTGGCAGCCGGGCACCTTGCAGTCGAGGACGCGCAGCGGGTTCTTCTGCGTCCGCTCGCGGCAGTCCCCGCAGAGGGTGCCGGCGTGCCCTTCGAGGTAGCCGCGCAGGTCGGCGAGGTAGGCCGGCCGGCAGGCCGGATCGCCCACCGAGTTGAGCTGGAGCGCCGCGCTCACCCCCAGCCGTGAGAGCCAGTCCTGCACCATGGCGATCTGCTCGGCGTCGATGGCCGGCTCGGCGATCCCGAAGGCCTCCACGCCGATCTGGTGGAACTGGCGGTAGCGCCCCTTCTGCGGCCGCTCGCGCCGGAACATCGGCCCCATGTAGAACCACTTCTGCGGCCCGTCCACGTAGGCGCCGTGCTCGATGAAGGCGCGGATGGTGCCGGCCGTCCCCTCCGGGCGCAGCGCCAGCCGGTCCTCGCCCTTGTCCTCGAAGACGTACATCTCCTTGCCGACGATGTCGGTCTGCTCGCCGACGCCACGGGCGTAGAGGGCGTGCGGCTCGACCACCGGCGTGCGCACCTCGCGGTAGCCGTAGAGGGCGAAGACCTCGCGGGCCACCGCCTCCAGCTCCTGCCAGCGCCCCACCGCGCCCGGCAGGACGTCGTTCATCCCCTTCACTGCGTTGATCTTGATGCTCACGCATTCTCCCTGGAGCTAGCCCGGCTCGCCGATCGGCTCGCCGACCCGCACCTTCTCCCCCGGCGCCAGCCGCCCGGAGAGAGTCACCCGCCCCGGCTCGAAGACCAGGATGACGGTCGAGCCCATCTCGAAGGCGCCCAGCTCGGCCCCCTTCTCCACCGGCTGCGGCGGCGCGTACTCGCCGCGCTGCATCCCGTCGGCCCCGGGCTGATCGGTGACCGGCACCGTGCCGTCGTAGCTGGCGCGGACCCGCCCCACCACCGTGGCGCCCACCGCCACGATGGCCACCAGGCCGAGCGGTGATTCGAGCAGCGTCACCAGCCGCTCGTTGACTGTGAAGAGCCCGGGGACGTTGGCGACCGAGGCGGCGTTGACCGGCCAGAGCTCGCCGGGGACGTAGCGCCAGCCGGCGACGGCTCCGCCGAGCGGGAAGTGGATCCGGTGGTAGTCCTGCGGCGAGAGGTAGATGGTGAGCCACCGCCCGCCCTCGAGGCGGCGTGCCAGGGCGGCGTCGCCCAGCAGCGCTTCGAGCGAGTAGTCGAGCCCCTTGGCCTGGATCATCCGTCCGCCGATGGCCAGCCCCACCTCGGAGACCCGGCCGTCCACCGGCGAGACCGGCACGCCGTCGCCCGGGGCGATGGGGCGCAGCCCCGGCAGGAGCGGCCGGGCGAAGAACTGCCCGAAGGTCCGGTAGGTCCCGAGCGGCGGGCTGGCCGCGAGGTCGATGTCGTACCAGGAGGCGAAGGCGCGCATGGCGGCGCGCAGGACCGGGCCCGGCCCTTGCCAGTCCGTCAGCCGGCCGACCAGCCTGGAGAGGGCGTTCTTGGGAACGGCACGCATCGCCGAGATGAAGAGACGGTCGCTCATGGGGGAGGCGGAGTCTAGCAGAGCCTCCGCCGGCGCCGGTAGGATGCGCCGATGTGCCGCCTCTTCGGCCAGCATGCCCCCCCGGAGCTCGATCGCTGCGTGCCGCTCTGCAGCGCGCACAACGCCCTGCGCTTCCAGAGCCACAGGCACCCGCACGGCTGGGGGATCGCCTGGTACCAGGCCGGGCGGGTCCGGGTGGAGCGCGGCCTCCTCCCGGCCCACGCCGACGAGGCCTTCGTCGAGGCGGCCCGGGCCGCCCGCTCGCGGGTGGTGATCGCCCACGTGCGCGACGCCAGCGTCGGGCCGGTGACCGAGGCCAACACCCACCCCTTCATTCACGACCAGTGGATCTTCGCCCACAACGGGACGGTGGCCCGCTTCAGGGACGTGGCGCGCGTCCGCGCCCGGCTCGAGGCCGAGATCGACCCGGTCTTCCGCCGGGCGCTGCGCGGCGAGACCGACAGCGAGCGCTGCTTCCTGATCTTCCTGACCCGGCTGGCGGCGCGCCGGGGCGCGGCGGGGGTGACGCTGGCCGAGGTGAAGACGGCGCTGCGCGCCACCACCGAGACCATCCGCCGCGTCGCCGACCTGAGCTCGGCCAGGCCCTCCTCGCTCAACTTCCTGGTCAGCGACGGGCGCGTGCTGGCCGCCAGCCGCCATGGGCGCGACCTGCACGTGTCCGAGGCTGCCGGGGACGAGCATGTCTTCGCCGTCGCCAGCGAGCCCATCGGCGCCGCCGACTGGAAGGTGGTGCCGGAGGGGGCGGTGGTCGGGTACGAGGGGGATGGGTGACGAGCGGCTCGGAGACCGGGCTCACTCCAGCCCCTGGATCGGGAAGTCCTTGGGATACCGGACCTCGTAGCGCAGCTCGACCACCCGGGTCTCGTTCGGCCCCAGCTTCAGCTCCCAGCGCTTCACGCCCGGGCGATCCGGGTCCTCGCTGGTGGCCGGCGTGGTCCCGTCCAGCAGCTTCACCTTGATCGTCTCGTCGCGCGACACCGGCACCAGATCGAGGAGGGTAAGCGTGGTGGCCGTCGCGTAGCGGTTCTTGACGGTGGTCCGCACGTGGTAGCGCCAGGCCTGGTCGCCGCCCAGCAGCCCCCGGGTCTCGTGCCGCCGTTCCACCACCTTGCGCTCCAGCTCGAGGCGCGGATCGGCTCCGAAGGCCAGCTTCAGCTCGCCGCCCGGGGGCGTGGCGGCGAGCGGAGCGCGGCCGACGAACTCGTCACCGAGCGAGATGCGGGCCAGGCCGGGCAGGAAGGGGACGCCGGTGTCGTTGGTGAGCGTGGCGGTCAGGAAGGCGGTGGCGTCGCCGCGCGGCGCGGCGGTCCGGGTCACGGTGGCGCGCAGGGCGTGCCGGGCCAGCGGCACGGTGCGGCTCCGGCCCGAGCCGTCCACCGTCTCGCGGCGCGGCGTGGTCCAGGTGGCGGCCAGCAACCCCATGCTCGCCTCGGCCTGCTCCGGCGCGAGGTCCGCCACCTCCTCGGCCATCACGCTCCCGTCGGCCTCCGCCTTGCGCAGCTCCATGGGAGCCGGGGCGGCGGCCATCACCGGCGCGTTGGCTCGCCTCGACCGGACGGCCATGGGCACGGGGCGCGCCCGCTCCAGCCAGCGCGGCTCCAGCTCGGGCACCGTGAGCCCGCGTCCAGGCTCGGCCGTCGAGACGGCCAGCCGCGCGTCGGTCCAGTCCTCGCCGGTCCGCTGCGACACGTCGCCCAGCAGCGCCAGCTCGACGGCACCGGTCTCGGGCGTGAGGCGCGCGTCCCACACCGGCCTCCAGCCGGCGTTCTGGACCAGGTAGCTCACCGCCAGCTCCAGCGACCCGCCGCGCTCGGCGCTCAGCTCCACCGCGACCCGCGCGCTGGTCCCGCTCCGCTTGGCCTGCAGCTTGGCCAGGTCGTCCCGGGCCGCCGCCAGCTTCCGCGCCAGCTCGCGCCGGGCCACCTCGGCCCGCCGCACGTCGGCCGCGGCGGCGTCGAGCGAGGTCTCGACGAAGGCCATCAGGTCGGCCCACTCCCGGGCGCTCACCCCGCGCACCGCGAGGTTCTTGCTCCGCTCCTCCGAGTAGCTGGAGCGCAGCGACTCGACGAACCTGGAGCGCGCCCTGGCCAGCGCGATGCGGTCCTCCAGCGCCCGGTCCTCGCCTTGCAGCTGCTCCAGCCTGGCCTCGGCGGCGCGCACCTCGGGGAGCGCCAGCTCCGCCTGCGTGACCCGCTCCACGCTGACCCCACCGACCCGGGCCCGGGCCGTCCCCTTCCCCTCGACGCGGAGCGAGTCGTCGTCCAGGCCGGCCGGCAGCCCGGAGAGGAGGACGCGGGTCTCGCCGGCCGTGACCACCACGCGGGCCAGCCGCGTGACGCGAGCCCAGCCGCGGTAGACGGTGACGGCGTCGATCTTCGACGCGGTGGCGAGGTCGGTGGCGACGGCTCGCTCCGGGGTGATTGCGGCGAGCAGCAGGACGAGGGCGATCCGTCGGGACATGGCTTGCTCCTGAAGTGGACTGGACCTGTGAACGCGCCAGCCGCGAGGTCGATCTACGGTTTCTTCTCCGGCACCCGTCTCGGCACCCGTCTCCGCCCCGGCCTGGCCCCGGTATTCGCCGCCAGCACCTCGGCCAGCGCCGCATGCCGGGAGCCGGTCCCGGTGAGGGCGATTCGCCTGGAGTCGAGGTGCCCGGCCACCTCCTCCAGCCGGATCTCCAGCCGCTCGGCCGGCGCCCATCCGGAAACCTTGTCGGCCCACTCGACCACCAGCGCCCCGTCGCCGCCCACCAGGTCCATGAAGCCGGTGGCGTAGAGCTCGTCGAGATCGGCCAGGCGGTAGAGATCGGCGTGGTGAAACGGCAGCCGCCCCCGGTAGGTCTGGACGATCGCGAAGGTGGGCGACGATACGTCCCCCTCGTCCACGCCGGCCCCGGCGCAGGCGCCACGGACCAGCTGGGTCTTGCCGGCGCCGAGGTCGCCCACGAGCGCCACCACGTCGCCCGGCTGGAGCGCCGCCCCGAGCCGCCGGCCGAGCTGCCACGTCGCCCGGGCCGAGCGGGAGGTGAGCCGCCTCACCAGGCTCGACCTCACCCCGGTCACCGGCCCCACCGGGCCCAGACCTTCCCGATCGCCTCGCCGAGGTCGCCGGCCAGCAGGCCGCGCTCGCCGAGCCGCGCCGCGACCAGGTCCCCGGCGGCGCCGTGGACCCACGCAGCCACCCGGGCGGCGTCGAACGGGCCCAGCCCGCCGGCCAGCAGCGCGCCACAGAGCCCGGCCAGCACGTCGCCGGTGCCGCCGGTCGCCATCCCGGCGTTGCCGGTCGGGATCACCGCCGCTGGCATGCCGGAGCCGGCCACCACCGTCCTCGCCCCCTTCAGCACCACCACGGCGCCCCACGCCGCCGCCCTGGCCATGGCCAGCCCGATCCGGTCCCCCTGCACCGCCCCGGCCGTCAGGCCGCAGAGCCGCGCCAGCTCGCCCGGGTGCGGGGTCAGGATCACCGGCGCCGGGAGCTGCCGCAGCCAGGCCGGCTCGGGTTCGAGCGCGTTGAGCGCATCGGCGTCGAGCACCGCGGGTCGCCCGGCGGCGGCCAGCCAGTCGCGCAGCAGCCGCCCGGTCTCGGCGCCGCGGTGGAACCCAGGGCCGGCCACCAGGGCGTCGGCCCGGCCGGCCAGCTCGGTGAGCGCCGGGAGGTCGCCGGCCCCGAGCGGTCCGCTCCCGGGCAGCGCCACGCTCAGCGCCTCGGGCCGGCCCGCCAGCGCGAGCGGCAGCAGCTCGGCCCGCGCCGCCAGCGTCACCAGGCCGGCGCCGCCGCGCAAGGCCCCGAGCAGCGCCAGGTGGGCCGCGCCGGTCTTGCCCGGCGAGCCGGCCACCACCAGCACCCGCCCCGCGTCGCCCTTGTGCGCCGCCGGGTCGCGTCGCGGCAGCAGCCCCCGGGCCTCCGGCTCCTCGAGCAGCCGGCACTGCTCGGCGACCTGCTCGACCGCGGCCGCCGGCAGGCCGATGTCGGCCACCGTCACCGTCCCGGCCAGCGTCGCGCCCGGGAAGAGGACCAGCCCGCGCTTCTGGAGGCCGAAGGTCACCGTGGCGTCGGCCTCGACGCACGGCCCGAGCGGCCGGCCGGTGTCGGCGGAGAGGCCGGAGGGGACGTCGACCGAGAGCACCCGCGAGCCGCCGCGCCGGGCCGCGGCGATCGCCTCGATGGCGGCGGCGAAGCGCCCCTCGGCCGGCCGCGACAGGCCGGTTCCGAAGACGGCGTCGATCACCAGGTCGTCGGGGCCGGCGCCGAGCGGCGCCCCATCGACGAAGGGGAGGACCGTCACCCCGGCCTCCAGCGCTCGCCGCGCCATCGCCGCCGCGTCGCCGGTGAGCTGGCCGGGCGCCACCACCGCGACCAGGCGAACGCGCCCGGAAGGCTGGAGCAGGCGGGCCGCGACCCAGCCGTCGCCGCCGTTGTTCCCGCCGCCGCAGACCACCACGAAGCGGCCGTCGGGGCGCGCCAGGCGTACGGCCGCCTCGGTCACCGCCCGGCCGGCCCGCTCCATGAGCTCGAGCGAGGGCACGCCCAGCCCGCCGATCGCGGCGCGGTCGATGGCCCGCATCTCGGCGCCCCCGACCAGCCTCACACGCCCTCCAGCACCACCACCGCGGCGGCCACGCCGGCGTCGTGCGTGATGGTGAGGTGGGCGCGGGTCACGCCCAGCCGCCCGGCCTCCGCGGCGGCGCGGCCCGCGAGCACCAGGGTGGGGGCGAGCCCCTCGCTGCGCGTCACCTCGAGGTCCTGCCAGCGAACCCCGAGCGGCGCCCCCAGCGCCTTGACGGCCGCCTCCTTGGCGGCGAAGCGGGCGGCGTACCGGGAGGCTCGATCGTGCCGCGCCTCGCAGAAGGCCCGCTCGGCCGGCGTGAAGCAGCGGGCCAGGAACCGCGTGGACCGCCCGGCCGGGCCGTCCAGGATCCGGGCGATCCGCCCGACCTCCACCACGTCCATGCCCAGCCCGAGGATCACGGCCGCGCCCGCGCCAGCAGCTCCTTCATCTCGCGCACCGCCCGCTCCAGCCCGACGAGCACGCCGCGGGCCACGATGGCGTGGCCGATGTTGAGCTCCTCGATCTCGCCGATGGCGGCCACCGGGAGCACGTTCTGGTAGTTGAGCCCGTGGCCGGCCGCCACCTGCAGCCCCAGCTTCGCCGCCGCCTTGCACGCGTCCACCAGCCGCGCCAGCTCCTTGCGCCGATCGCTGGCCAGCCGCGCGTCGCAGTAGCGGCCGGTGTGGAACTCGACGGTGTTGGCCTCGGCCCGGTGGGCCGCCTTGACCTGGTCGAGGTCGGCGTCGATGAAGAGCGAGACCTCGATGTCGGCGTCACGCAGGGTCTTCACCACCCGCCGCACCTGGTCGCGCCCGCCGACGGCGTCGAGCCCGCCCTCGGTGGTCAGCTCCTCGCGCCGCTCCGGCACCAGCGTCACCATCTCGGGCTTCACCTCGTAGGCGATCTTCACCATCTCCTGGGCCGCCGCCATCTCCAGGTTGAGCCGGGTGCTCACCGTCTTGCGCAGCACCAGCAGGTCCCGGTCCTGGATGTGACGCCGGTCCTCGCGCAGGTGGATGGTGATCTGGTCGGCGCCGGCCAGCTCGGCCAGCGCCGCGGCCGTCACCGGGTCGGGGTAGGTGGCGCGTCGCGCCTGGCGCAGCGTGGCCACGTGATCGACGTTGACTCCGAGACGTGCGGACATCGAGGTAGTCTAGTGCCGGGAGCCGGATTAGCCCAGCGCGCGCCTGATCTCGGCGGCGATCCGGTCGGCGTGGGCCTGGATCCGCTTCCGGTCCGGACCCTCCACGAGGACGCGCAGCTTGTTCTCGGTCCCGGAGGGGCGCACCAGCACCCGCCCCTCCCTCCCCAGCGCCTTCTCGGCCGCCACCACCGCGGCTGCCACCCCGGGCAGCCCGGTGAGCGGCCGCTTCTCGCGCACCGGGACGTTGACCAGCACCTGCGGGAAGGGCCGGAAGCAGGCGGCCAGCTCGGAGAGCGGCTTCCCCTCCCGCTTCATCACCGCCAGCACGTTGAGCGCCGCGGCCACGCCGTCGCCGGTGGTGACGTGATCGAGGAAGATCAGGTGGCCCGACTGCTCGCCGCCGAAGTTGTAGCCGTGGCGGCGCATGGCCTCGACCACGGCGCGGTCGCCCACCGCGGTCCGCAGCACCTTGCCCCCCATGGGCTCGAGCGCCGCCTCCAGCCCCATGTTGGACATCACCGTGGCCACCACCGTCCTCTTCGCAAGCTGCCTGCTGGCCAGCAGCGCCCGCCCCACCAGGGCCATGATGGCGTCGCCGTCCACCACCCGCCCACGCTCGTCGGCGAGGATGACGCGGTCGGCGTCGCCGTCGAGCGCGAGGCCGAGGTGGGCCTTGTGGCGCGTGATGGCGCGGGCCATCCCCTCGGGGTGGACCGCCCCGCAACGGTGGTTGATGTTCTTGCCGTCGGGCGCGACGTTGATCGCCACCACCCGGGCTCCCAGCTCCTCCAGCACCGCCGGCGCCACCTGGTAGGCGGCGCCGTGGGCGCAGTCGACCACCACGGTGACGCCGTCGAGCGTCAGGTCGCGGGGAAAGAGCGACTTCAGGAAGACCACGTAGCGCCCGATGGCGTCGTCCACCCGCTTGGCCTTGCCGATCCGGTTGGCGGTGGGGCGCAGCCCGTGGAAGTCGGCCGAGCCGGCGCCGGCCCCGTCGAGCACCAGCTGCTCGATCCGCAGCTCGATCTGGTCCGGCAGCTTGAAGCCGTCGCGCGAGAAGAACTTGATGCCGTTGTCCTGGTACGGGTTGTGGCTGGCGCTGATCACCACGCCGGCGTCGGCGCGCATCGACTCGGTGATGAAGGCGATGCCCGGCGTCGGCAGCGGGCCGGTGAGCATCACGTCCACGCCCATCGAGCAGATGCCCGAGGCGATGGCCTGCTCCAGCATGTAGCCGGAGAGGCGCGTGTCCTTGCCGATGACGATCCGGTGGCGGTGCGGGCCCGAGCGGACCACGTGGGCCAGCGCGCGGCCGAGCTGGAGCGCCAGCTCGGCGGTCATCGGGTAGACGTTGGCGACGCCCCGGACCCCGTCGGTGCCGAAGAGGCGGCGGGTGGCGGCGCTGCTCGGCGAGGTGGTGGCGGTGGACATGGGGGGCCGAATCTACCGCAGGTCGGCCCGGCCGCCAGCCTTCCTGAGCGCGGCCGCCACCAGCGCCGCCTGCCTGGCCGGCGCCAGGTCGTGGACGCGGACGAACTCGACGCCGGCCAGCACCGCGGCGGTGACCGCCGCCAGCGTCCCGGGGAGGCGGTCCCCGACCGGGGCGCCGGTCAGCTCGCCGATGAACCGCTTGCGCGACGGCCCGACCAGCAGCGGCCGGCCCAGCACCCGGAGCTCGGCGACCCGCGCCAGCAGTTCCACGGTCTGCGCCGGGGTCTTGGCGAAGCCGAGCCCCGGATCGAGGATGATCCGCTCCAGGGGAATCCCCGCCGCCGCGGCCCGGGCCAGCGCCTGCCGCAGCTCGGCCGCCACCTCGCCGAGCAGGTCGGCGTAGGTGGCCCGGTTCGCCATGTCGGCGGGGGTGCCCCGCATGTGCATCACCACCACCGGGACACCGGCCGCTTCCACCGCCGCCGCCAGGACCGGATCGGAGAGACCGCTCACGTCGTTGACCAGGTCCGCGCCCGCCTCGAGTGCCGCCTTCACCACCACCCCCTTGCAGGTGTCGACGGAGATGGGGATGCGGAAGCCGCGCGCCCGCAGCCGTTCGATGACCGGCACCACGCGCCGGCGCTCCTCGCCGGCGCTCACCGGGGGCGCGCCGGGGCGGGTCGACTCGCCGCCGAGATCGACCAGGTCGGCCCCCTCCTCCGCCAGCCGCTCGGCGTGGGCCACCGCGGCGTCGAGCGCCAGGTAGCGGCCGCCGTCCGAGAAGGAGTCGGGGGTGGCGTTGACCACCCCCATGAGAAAGGGGCCAGCCCCTTCGAAGAGCCTGGCTCCGATCTTCATCCGCACGGTGGACCCAGGGCCGCTAGGCCTTGCCCGGGGCGGGGAGGCCCGGAGCGGCCAGGCCCGGAGCGGCCGCCAGCGCCGCGGGGCTGGCACGCTCCGCCACCTGGGTGGTGGCCATCGGCTTCACCGGCGGCGTGCGGGTGAGCGCGCCGCCCGACATCAGCACGTCGATGTCGGCGGTGTCGATGGTCTCGTACTCCATCAGCGCGTCGGCGATCTTCTGGAGCGTGGGGCGGTGCTCCTCGAGCACGGCCCGGGCCCGGGAGTACTGCCCCATGACGATCCGGTGGACCTCGGCGTCGATGGCGCGGGCGGTCTCCTCGGAGAAGGCCTGCACCTGCGACATCTCGCGCCCCAGGAAGATCTCGCCCTCCTTCTTGCCGAAGGCCAGCGGTCCCATCTCGCTCATGCCCCACTCGCAGACCATGCTGCGAGCCAGGGCGGTGGCCACCTCGATGTCGTTGCCGGCGCCGGTGGTCTTCTGGTCGAAGGTCAGCTCCTCGGCGATGCGGCCACCCATGAGGATGGCGATCTGGTTGAGGGCGAACTCCTGGTTGATGTTGAGGCGGTCTTCCTTGGGGAGCTGCTGGGTCAACCCGAGGGCCCGGCCGCGGGGGATGATGGTGACCTTGTGGACCGGGTCGGTGCCGGGGAGGATCCGCGCCACCAGGGCGTGGCCGGCCTCGTGCACGGCGGTGGTCATCTTCTCGCGCTCGGAGATGACCATGGAGCGGCGCTCCGAGCCCATCATCACCTTGTCCTTGGCGAATTCGAAGTCGGGGCCGGTGACCTTCTCCTGGTTGCGGCGCGCCGCGTAGAGGGCCGCCTCGTTGACCAGGTTCTCGATGTCGGCGCCGGAGAAGCCGGGCATCCCCCTGGCCAGCGTGAGCAGGTCGACGGTCCCGTCGATGGGGACCTTCTTGGTGTGGACCTTGAGGATGCCGATCCGGCCGTTGAGATCCGGGCGCGGCACCACGATGCGCCGGTCGAAGCGGCCGGGGCGGAGCAGGGCCGGGTCGAGGACGTCCGGCCGGTTGGTGGCGGCCACCAGGATCACCCCGTCGTTCGACTCGAAGCCGTCCATCTCCACCAGCAGCTGGTTGAGCGTCTGCTCCCGCTCGTCGTGGCCGCCGCCGAGGCCGGCGCCGCGGTGACGCCCGACCGCGTCGATCTCGTCGATGAAGATGATGCAGGGAGCGCTCTTCTTCCCCTGCTCGAAGAGGTCGCGGACGCGGCTGGCCCCCACGCCGACGAACATCTCGACGAAGTCCGATCCGGAGATGGAGAAGAACGGCACGCCGGCCTCGCCGGCCACGGCGCGGGCCAGCAGCGTCTTCCCGGTGCCCGGGGGGCCCATGAGGAGCACGCCCTTGGGGATGCGGCCTCCGAGCCGGGTGAACTTCTTGGGGTCCTTGAGGAAGGAGATGATCTCCTCCAGCTCGTCCTTCGACTCGTCGATACCGGCGACGTCGGCGAAGGTGACCTTGTTGTGGTGCTCCGTCATCAGCTTGGCGCGCGACTTGCCGAAGCTCATCGCCTTGCCGCCACCCGACTGGAGCTGCCGCATGAAGAAGAAGAAGAGCAGGAAGATGAAGACCAGCGGAAGCCACTGGAAGGCCGCCTGCACCCAGAACGACGCCTGCTCCGGCTTCTCGTACCGGAGGGTCACGTCCTTGGAGAGGAGCTTCGTGGACACCACCGCCGCGGCGTCGAGAGGGCCGGTGGTGGTGAACTCGGAGCCGTCCCGCAGGTGCCCGGAATAGTCGAGGTCCTTGACGGAGACGTCCTTCACGTCGCCGGAATCCACCTTGGCCATGAACTGCGACCAGTTGAGCGGCTTCACCGGCGTGCTCTTCTGGTCGAAGACCTTCCAGAGCGCGACGAACATCACGATGAGGAAGAACCAGAGAAGCGCTGTCTTGTAGGACTGTTTCAAGGCTTGCGAACTCCCGCGGGCGAGGTGACGCTGACCGGTTGGTTATAGCAGTCGGAGCCTCCGCGCGCAGCCGGGGTTCACCGCGGCAAGGTCACCGTCGCGTCGAGCCAGGCCGCCCCCTCCGCGACCACCCCCAGTTCGGGGATGGCCAGGACGCGGCCGCCACCATCGGTGAGCAGCAGCAACCCGGCGCGCCGCTCGCGGGCCACCTTCCGATCGATGAGCCACGCCTTGAGCGTCTTGCTCCCGCGACCTCCGGCCGGACGGAAGCGGTCGCCCGCCCGCCGGGTGCGCGCCGCCAGCGGCCACGCCACGGCCGCTCCCCTGGCCACCTTCACGACCAGGGTTCGGCCCAGCGCCTCCAGGCGGTAGCGCCCTGGCCCCGGGATCGGGACCGGCTCCACCGGCACCTCCGCGGGCGCGTCCCGCCGCCCCCGGCCGCGGGTCACCACCAGCACGCCTCCGCGGCGGCGTGCCACCAGGCCGGCGCGCATTTCCACCTGCCGGTCCCCCACCCCCTCCAGCAGCCCGAGGACCCGTTCGACGTGAGCGGCCTCGGGGGCGGCCGCTCGCCCGCCCGCGTCGATGGCCAGCCGGCGGATCACCCTCCGGCTCACGGCTCGCGAGACGCGGCGCAACGTCGCCAGCGCGATCTCGGGCGACGCCTTCGCCAGGGCCCGGGCTCGCGCGGAGAGCGCCCGTTCGTCGTCACGGAGCAGGTCGGCGGTGCGGGCCAGGGCCACCTCCAGCGCCGGGTTGATCTCCAGCAGGCGCGGCCAGAGCTCCAGCCTGAGCCGGTTGCGCGTGTAACGCGGGCTGGCGTTGGTCGGATCGTCCCGCCAGTCGAGCCCTCGCCGCACCAGCCACTCGATCCCCTCGCGGCGGGGCCGATCGATGAGCGGGCGCACCACGGGGCCCCGCCTGGGCGGAATGCCCGAGAGCCCGAGGGCCCCCGCCCCGCGCAGCAACCGGAGCAGCACCGTCTCGGCCTGGTCGGTCTGGGTGTGGCCGGTGGCGATCCGCGCCGCGCCGACGCGGGCCGCCTCCCTCCGGAGCGCCGCGTACCGCGCTCGCCGCGCCGCCGCCTGGACGTTCCCGGCCCCCACCACCACCTTCACCGCCCGGAGTGGGACCCCGAGCCGCTCGCAGGTCGCCCGCGCCGCTTCCGCCTCGGCGCCGATCCCGGCTCGCAGCCCGTGGTCGACGAAGAGGGCGTGGACCGGTCCCACCTCGCCGGCGTCGCGCAGCGCCGCCAGCGCGGCCACCAGCGCGGTCGAGTCGGGCCCGGCGGAGAGCGCCACCAGCACCGGCTCATCGCCGGCGATCAGCCGGCGGCGGCGGATCGTGGCGAGGACCGACGCCGGGTAGGGATCGAGCCCCCACTCGCCCTGACGGCCGGCACCGGTCATGGGTACCCCATGTCGAGCGAGGCTAAGCGAGGCATGGTCCGCTCAATTGCGGCGGAAAACCGGGGCAAACGTTCCTTTTCCGGCAACCCCGGCCCGGCGACGTGAGCGCGCCGTCGGGCGGTTCGAATCCCACGGAACAACAAAAGGATACCGCCAGGTTGTCCCGCGCCCGCGGGAGGGCTAGATTTCGGCCCGTTGGGCTCGGGGGTCCCCCCCCTCCCCCTCTGGGCCCACGGAGGGCCGGCAGAAGTGCCGGCTCTCCTTTTTTCGACGGTTCGACAGGCCGGGCCATCGGCCAGATCCCACGCCGACCAGCCCCTGGCACCGGGCGCTGTCCGAGCGTCGAAGCCGCTCCACCAATCTTGACCCTTCCGACACAGCATCGTACAAGTGCCTCGGTTGTCCAACGGTCCTAGATGGAGCGACGATGTCCGGCACCGACAAGCGCAAGCAGTCACTCTACTTCCCGGAGGACATGCTGAACGAGATCCAGATCGAGGCCAACCGCCAGGATCGGTCGCTCTCCTGGATCGTGCAGCAGGCCTGGCGGATCGCCCGCGGCGAGATCATGCGCTTCCCTTCAGTCAACGACGTCCTCTCCGGCGTCGCCCGCGAGGACGAACGCGAAGAGAAGACCTAGCACGCCTCGGCCCGCCGCTCATCTCGCCACGCCCGGTCGGGTTCCCGGCCGGGCGTCGTCGATTGTCCCGCGGTGGTAGCGGACCGCATTGCCGGCTCGGAATCTCCAAGGCGCGGTACTAGACTGCCCGGACGATGCCCAACAACGATCCGAGAGACCGGGATCCGTGGTCGGCCGACCCGGCCGACCCGGCCGGCCATGCGGGCGATTCCACCGGCTACGAGCCCCCCTTCGAGTTCGAGGAGCCGAGCCCTTCACGGGCTCACGCCACCGCCGACGACCTCGCCGAGGCGGGGGCCCGTTCGCCGCGTCCCCCCCATCGCTCCTCCTCCTGGAGGGTCGCCATCGTCGCCGGCGTCGTCGTGGTCGCCGCCGCGGCGCTGCTCGTCTACCGCGCCCACCACCGCCGGGAGGTGCTGGCCCAGGGGACGGCGATCGCGGGGGCGGCGCTCCGGCTCGACACCGCGGCCGGATACCGCACGGCGGCCGACACCCTGGAGCCTCTGGCGCGGCTCGACCCGCGAGAGGCCGCGTCGATGCGGGCCTTCGCGCTGGCGATGCTGGCCAGCGATTACCGCGAGGCGGATCTGGGCGCGGAGGCCGAGGTCCTCCTCGCCGCTCCAGGGCGTGCCGAGCGCGTCCCGGCCTATGCCGACCTCGCGGCCGCGGCGCTCTTCCTGGGACGTGGCGCGGTGGGCGACGCCGCCACCTTCGCCGGACGCGCGGGCGAATCGCCATGGTCGGGCGCGCTGCTGGCCCGGATGGCCCTCCTGGCCGGCAACCCCGGAGCGGCATTCGAACCGCTCCAGCGCTCCCTCGCCGCCGACCCCACGCTGACGGCCTTGCTGGCCATCGAGGGCGACCTGGCCCGCCGCGTTCACCACGACGTCCACGCCGCCCGGACCAGCTACGCGGCGGCCCTCGCCTCCTCTCGCAACCACCCGCGCGCCACCTACGGCCTCGCCAAGCTGGCGCTGGCCTCGCAGATCCCGCTCGGCGAGGCCATCCCGCCGCTTCGCGCCCTCTTCCATGACACTCCGGCCACCCCTCGCAACGAGCGGGCGCGGGCCGCGCTCCATCTCGCGGCGCTCGAGCTGCGCGCCGGAGATCGGGCCGCCGCCAACGCCACGCTCGACGCCGTCGAGGGGATCGATCGCCCCGCACGCGCCTGGGCCGGGCTGGCGGCGCTGATCGCGGCCACCGATCGGAGGAGGTACCGGGCGGTGAAGGGGCCGCCGCCGCTCTTCGTCACCGCCAGCGACGACGACCCGCTCGAGGCGCCGGCCGTCGATCCGACCCCACCGCCTGCGGCGCCCAAGGCCGCCCCCCGACCGGCCGCCAAGCCAGGCCGGAAGGCCCCTCCGCCGTGGAAGAAGACCCGGACCAGGAAGCCGCCCGCCAAGAGGGCTCGGTAACTGGTGCCCTAACCGGTCCTGCTCGATCGGCCGGCAAGCTCCTGCCACCCAGTTGGGCAGCCTTCCAGGCCGGTCCGCCAAAGGGCCTGGAATCCCGCCACCCGCGTGCCCGGCACACGGGCTGCACGTGCCGCGCGCACCTGCTCGCCGCCCGTTCACCCGGAGGATTCGTGAGACTGCTCGCCGCCGCCCTCGCCGCCGCCACCCCCTCGCTCGCCACCGCCGCCGTCGGCGCCGGCGGCCTCGACAGCGGCGACACCGCCTTCGTCCTCCTCAGCGCCGGCCTGGTGCTCCTCATGACCCCGGGGCTGGCCTTCTTCTACGGCGGCCTGGTGCGTGCCAAGAACGTCGTCCACACCATGAACATGTCGCTGGTCTGCATGGCCTTCGTGGGCGTGCTCTGGGCGCTGGTCGGCTACAGCCTCGCCTTCTCGCCAGGCGGCGGCCTCGACTGGTTCGTCGGCGGCCTCGCCTGGGCCGGCCTGGTCGGGGTCGGGGCCAGGCCCGAGCCGTCGCTGGCCGCCACCGTCCCGCACGGCGCCTTCATGCTCTTCCAGGCCATGTTCGCCATCATCACGCCCGCCCTCATCTCTGGCGCGATCGTCGAGCGGGTCCGGCTCAAGGCCTTCATCCTCTTCACGCTGCTCTGGAGCCTGGTGGTCTACGCGCCGGTGGCCCACTGGGTGTGGGCGCCGGGCGGCTGGCTGCGCGGGCTCGGAGCCCTCGACTTCGCCGGCGGCACCGTGGTGCACATCAACGCGGCCGCGGCCGCGGTGGTGGGCGCCGCCCTGCTCGGCAGGCGGAGCGGCCTCAAGGCCCCGACGGTGATCCCCCACAACGTCCCCTTCGCCATCCTCGGCGCCGGGCTGCTCTGGTTCGGCTGGCTCGGGTTCAACGGCGGCAGCGCGCTCGCCGCCAACGGACTGGCCGCCTCCGCGTTCGCGAACACCTTCTTCGCGCCGGCGGCCGCCGCGGCCACGTGGGCCCTCATCGAGCTCATGCTCCACGGCAAGGTGTCCGGCGTCGGCCTGGCCTCCGGCGCGGTGGCCGGGATGGTCGCCATCACGCCGGCGGCCGGCTACGTCACGCCGCTCTCGGCGCTCCTGCTCGGCGCCGCCGCGGCCGCCGCCTCCTTCACCGCCGTCCGCTACCGGCCACGCCTCGGCCTCGACGACTCACTCGACGTCTTCGCCGTCCACGGCGTCGCCGCCACGCTCGGCGCCCTGCTGACCGGACTGCTGGCCAGCAAGGCGGTCAACCCCGACGCCGCCGACGGCAGCCTACGGCTGCTCGGCGTGCAGGCCATCGGCGTGGCCGCAACCTTCCTCTGGTCCGGCGCCCTCTCCTTCCTGATCTTCAAGCTGGTCGGCCTCGTCACGCCGCTGCGCGCCGACCAGCAGGACGAGTGGACCGGGCTGGACCTGGCCGACGCCGGCGAGCGGGCCTACGTCACCTCGGAGACCGAGTCGTCGCCGCACGCCGCGGGCGCATAGGCGGAAGCCCCTCCGTCGATCTCGCCGGCCCGCTCCAGGACACCGGAGCGGGCTCTTGCATTTCACCACCCACCACGACGGCGCCTGCTCGCCCGCCAATCAGCGCCCTGCTCGACCCGGACGCACCACCGGCGCCGATCCGGCGGAACCCCGGGAAACACGCCCGTCCCGCCCTCGGCACGCTCGCTGCAACCTCTCCCGTTGCGCACGCAGCACTCACGCGCACCTGGGAGGAGCACCCCGATGAAGCAGGCCTTCAAGACGGCCGTCGCCGCCGCGGCAGTCGCCACCGCCACCGTCGCCTCGGCGACGCCTTCGACGACGTACTGGACGCCGGCCACCACCTACGTCCAGCCCTACCTCGTGCCGCACCTCACCTACGACACCTACTTCGGCGAGAAGGGGGCCTACCCGATCGACACCGGCATCACCATCGGTGTGCTCCCCTGGGAGAAGCTCCAGGGCGAGATCGGGTTCGATCTGCTCTACCCGGGCGACACGCAGAACGGCTTCCAGCTCAACGCCAAGCTCGCGATCCCGGAAGGCTCGTTCGGCGAGTACTTCCCGGGCCTCTCGCTGGGTGTGGCGAACGTCGGGTTCAAGAAGGACGTGAGCGACTACTACACCATCCACGGCTTCGTCGCCAAGACGCTCCCGATTGTCGGCAACCTCGGCGTCGGCGGCTACTACGGCGCGGGCAGCAAGCTGCTCTGGACCGGTACGACCGGCACCAAGCGGGCTGGCGCGCTGGCGGCGTGGACGAGCCCCGACATCAACGTCAACGTCACGGGGCTCGACAAGATCGTGGTCGTGGCGGACGTCATGACCGGGAGGAACGTCCTGGGCGCTGGTGGACCTGGGGTCTACTTCTACTTCACCCCGGCCATCGACGTGCTGGTGGGACCGGTCTTCTTCTTCGACAAGGCGCTGCAGCCCGGCGGCTCCAGCATGCTCTGGACCGTCCAGCTCGACGTCGACTTCGATCTGCGGAAGCCAGCCGCACCGGCCAAGTAGCGCGAAGGTACTCGGTAGCGCGGGGGCGCTTCGCGGGGCGTCCGGGCCAGCGCGGCCGGGCGCCCCGCGGTTCCTTGGCGCTCAGGTCGTGAAGAGCCCGAGCACGGTGTCGATGACGAACATCTCCAGCCGCTCCAGATCGGCGGCGGACAGGTCCAGGTACTGGGCCGCGATGCGGATCGAGCCGCTCAGCGGCTTCACCTCGGTGACGCGGGCGCGGCAGGCGAGCGACTCGGCGCCCGGCAACCGCAACGTGACGCCCACCAGTTCCCCCAGGGCCGGCGGCCTGGCCAGCATCGCCGAGAAGCCGGCCGTCGAGAGGTCGAGCGTCACGGTCCGCTGGCTCATGCCCCGGACCTCGATGTCGACCTGGAGCGCCCGCGCCACCCGCAGCGCGCGCCGCGGCGTCTCGCCGGGTTTGAGGGTGAGCTTGTGGGCCGCGAGCATGGCCCGCGCCAGCTCGTCCCGCCGCGTCAGGTAGGTGGCATGCTCACCCTGCTTGAGCGCACCCTGCCGCGCCCGCTCGTGCAGGTCGCGGAAGTTGCGCAGCCAGTCAGCCAGCCCGCCCAAGGTCTACAACGCCTTCTTGAGTTCGGGGGCCGGCTTGAAGTTGACCGTGCGAGTCGGCGCGATCTGGATCTCCGCGCCCGTGCGCGGATTGCGCCCCACCCGCCCGGCCCGCTTCTTCACCGCGAAGGTGCCGAAGCCGGGCATGACGAACCGCTTGTCCTTGCGGATACCCTTGGCGAGCTGCTCGAAGACCGCGTCGACCAGCTGGGCCACGTGGCGCTTGGAGAGATCCGGGTGGGCGCCCTGCACCTTCTCGATGAGGTCGGCCTTGGTCATGTCGTCGACATCCTTGATGTGGGGGTTGGACGCTAGCGAGCCGACCCCGGGCCGTCAAGCCACGATGAAAGGACAAGCGATCTACGCTCCGTTCTATCGCTTGATCCCCAGCAAGACCCGTGCCTCCGCCGGCGTGGCCGGTCGCCGCCCGGCCTTCGCCGCCAATCCGGCCGCCGCGCTCACCAGCTGCTCGTTGCCCGAGGCGAGCACGCCCTTCGAGATGTGGAGGTTGTCCTCCAGCCCTACGCGGACGTGCCCGCCGAGCCGGAGCGCCACCTCGGCCATGGGCAGCTCGAAGCGGCCGATGCCGGCCACCGACCAGTGGACCGCCTCGGGCAGCCCCTCGACCAGGAAGCGCAGGTTCCGCTCGGTGCCGGTCATGCCACCGGGGACGCCGAGCACGAACTGGACGTGGTAGGGCTGCGCCAGGTGGCCCTCCTTGAGGAGCCAGGCCAGCGTGTCGAGCATGCCGGCGTCGTAGACCTCGCACTCCGGCACCAGCCCGCGCTCGCGCAGCCGGGTGGCCACCTTGACGATGTCGGGGCGCGAGTTGACGAAGACCTCGTCGCCGAAGTTCATGGTCCCCATGTTGAGCGTGCCCATCTCGGCGCCCGGCACCAGCGACCCGAGCCGCTCCTCGATGGGCATCCCCACGGCGCCACCTGTGGAGCACTGGATCACCACGTCGCTACCGGACGCCCGGATCCGATCGACGATCTCGCGGAAGTGGCCGGCCTCCTGTGAGGCGCGGCCGTCCGGCCAGCGGGCATGGAGGTGGACCACCGCCGCCCCGGCGCGCGCCGACGCCACCGCCGCCGCGGCGATCTCGGCCGGGGTGTAGGGGACCGCCGGGTTCTGCTCGCGCCGCACCTCGGCCCCCACGACCGCCGCCGCGATGATGACCGGATCACCCATGGCTCACCCTCCCGCCGGCCTTGAGCCGCTGCTTGTCCTTCGGCACCACGCAGGTCCCGCTGGCGCGGCAGACCAGCACCGGCTCCGCCAGCAGCTCGGCGGCGCTGTCGTTCAGGTCGGGGCGCGGCGCGATCACCTTCCAGGCCTCGAACTTCATGGCGCGCGAGGTGGCCCCCACCCGGACCATCTCGCCGGTGGCCTCCACGTAGTCGCCGGCGTGGACCGGGGCCAGGAACTCCACCGCGTCGTAGGCGCGGAAGAGCCCTTCGTCGCCGTCGTGGCGGATCAGCAGCTCGGTGGCCACGTCGCCGAAGAGCGCCAGCAGCCTCGCCCCGTCCACCAGGTTCCCGCCGTAGTGGGCATCGGCCTGGGACATCCTAGACCGCACCGTCGCCTTCATCCGTGCAGCTCCTTTCCCATGCGCCGCAGCACCTCGCCGACCAGGTAGTTGGCCACGTCGGACGGCCTGGTGCCGGGTCCGAAGCCGGCGTCGTAGCCCAGCTCTAGCGCCAGCTTGTGATCGATGCGCGGCCCGCCCAGCAGCAGGATCACCTGCGACCGGCGCCCCAGCCGGGTGAGCTCGTCCACCAGCCGGCGCGCGTTGTCGCGGTGCACGTCGCGCTGGGTGACCACCTGGGAGACCAGCACCGCGTCGGCGCCCCGCTCCACCACCTCCCTGGCCAGCGCCGCGTTCTCGACCTGCGCGCCGAGGTTGACCGCCTCGAAGCAGGGGTAGCGCTCCAGCCCGTAGTCGCCGGCGAAGCCCTTCATGTTCATGATGGCGTCGATGCCGACGGCGTGGGCGTCGGAGCCGGTGCAGGCCCCCAGCACCACCAGGCGGCGGCCGACCTCGCGCAGCGCGAACTCGTTCAGCTCGTCGAACCCCTTCTTGCGCGTCACCACCTCGGCCACCTGCAGCGTCGAGAGATCGACCGCCACCTCGGTCCGGCCGTAGACGACGAAGAAGGTGTAGCGCTCGGCCGCGGCCTCCATCGAGGCCACCAGCACCTGCGTCAATCCGAGCTTGCGCGCCACCTCGGCGGCCGCCTCGCGGGCCCTCTCGCCGGCCGGCACCGGCAAGACGAAGGAGAGCTGCAGCACGCCGTCGTCCTGCCGGTCGCCGTACGGGCGCACCAGCGTCCCGGCCGCGGGGGGACGGGCCGTCACGTCCCACCCCCGAGCCGCGAAGACCGCAC
Source organism: Myxococcales bacterium (assembly GCA_021806645.1). Classification (GTDB taxonomy): domain Bacteria; phylum Myxococcota; class Myxococcia; order Myxococcales; family Anaeromyxobacteraceae; genus JADKCZ01. Next base: position 150,059 of record JAJZQX010000003.1, read on the forward strand.
CACGGCGCGCCAGTCCTCGAGGAGGCGCTGGCTCACCGGCGAGCGGCCGGTGAAGGTGAGCCAGTGCTGCGCCCGGCCGGAGCAGACCACGTAGGCCCAGCCGTGGGCCGATCCCTGGTCTGCCTCCTGCTGGACCGCCGGCTGCCCGCCGAGCACGCTCGGGTGGCGCTGCACCCGCGCCAGCCCGGCGTCCCGCTCCTTGAGCGCGGCCTCGCCGGCCGCCAGGCAGGCCTTCCCGTCCCCGCCGCGCTCCCCGGCGACCCAGGCCTCCAGCCTGGCGCTCCCCTCGGGCGGCACCAGCGTCACCTTCTGGCCGTCGCCGCTCGCCTCCCAGGACGACGGCGCCTCGAAGGAGATGGCGCCCACCGAGTAGACTCGCCACCCGGCGCGCTCCGACGGGCGCGACTCGGGCGTCCCTCGCCAGCCAAGGCCGGCGCACCCGGTGGCGAGCAGCAGAGGGAGCCAGGGGATGATCCTGCTCGAGGTCATGCCGCCTCCATCTCGTCGAGGAGCGGGTTGAAGTAGTCGGGAGCCCGCGCCACCACGCCGTCGAGCCCCTTCCCTCCGGTCTCGCGGCGCGCCACGTCGCCGAAGCGGGCCTTCCCGATGGCGGCGAAGAGGCCGTCGGCGGCCACCTCCTCCAGCAGCTGGCGAGCCCGGTGGAGCGTCGCCGCGGCCCGCGACTCCACCATGCCGCCGGGCTTGAGCTGCAGTTCGGAGCCCATCGACCGCCAGGCCCGGTAGACGTAGTCGGCCCCCTTGAGCGCCTGGTAGCGGTCCGCCAGGGAGGGGTTATGCATGGCCTCGGTCATCATGCCGAGCAGCTGGATCCCCTGCCCCGACACCCAGCCGACCACGTCGGCCATCAGGTCGTAGCCGTGGCTGAAGAAGATGTCGCCCTGCTTGTGCTTGGTGGGCGGCATGTACTTGAGCGGCGCGTCGGGGAAGAGGTGGCGCACCAGCAGCGCCTGGGCCAGCTCGCGCGCGATGGTGTCCGGGCGAGCCGGGTCGATCTCGAAGCTGTGGCCCAGCCCGAGGAGCCGGTCGGGCAGCCCGGCCCGGTGGGCGAAGGACTCGTTGACGAACTGCGAGGCGATGACGGTGTGGGCCGCCTCGTCGGCGTCGGCGGTGGTGATGTAGTTGTCCTCCCCGGTGTTGACGAGGATGTCGGCCAGGGCGCAGATGCGCCGCGAGAAGTGCTGGTCGCAGAGCGTCCGCTTCATGTTGATGTCGCGGAAGAGGATGCCGTACATGGCGTCGTTGAGGAGCATGTCGAGCCGCTCCCACGCCGCCGCGAAGGCGATCTCCGGCATGCAGAGGCCCGAGGAGTAGTTGGTAAGGTGGAGGTAGCGCTTCAGGCGGCGCGACTCGTCGTCGAGCGCCTCGCGCATGATGCGGAAGTTCTCCTGGGTGGCGTAGGTCCCGCCGAACCCCTCGGTGGTGGCGCCGTGCGGCACGTAGTCGAGGAGCGACTGCGCCGTGGAGCGGATCACCGCGATGACGTCGGCCCCGGCCTGCGCCGCCGCCCGCGCCTGCTCGACGTCGTCCCAGATGTTGCCGGTGGCGACGATCAGGTACTTGTGCGGCCGGGGGCCGGTCCCCAGCTCGGCCTTGAGTGCGTTGCGACCGGCCACCCGCCCCTTCAGCTCGGCGACCGCGGCTCGCGCCTCGCGAGCCAGCGCCTCGCGCAGCGCCCGATCGTCGGCGGCCGGCAGCGGCGCCGGGTGCTCCGGCAGGCTGGCGATGGCCTCGACGATGGCGACCGGGTCGCGCGCCCCTTGCCGCATCACGTAGCCGAGCCACCAGGCGGCGCCGCGGCCGAGCAGCCCTCGCCGGTGCAGCTCGTCCACCGCCAGGTTCACCTGCGGCACGCCGCGCGGACCGGCGCCGTGGAGCCCGAAGAGCCGCAGCACCGTCCGCTCGATGGCCACGGTGGTGTGGCCCTCGACGAAGCCGAGCACCGGCGCGGTCACCTGGTCGGCCAGCGCGCGGCACCGGACCACTTCACTGGCATCGAGGTGGAGATCCGGGACGTGGCGGCCATCGGCGAGGAGCATGACGCGAGGTGTAGGCCGCGCCGGAGCGGACGGCAAGCGATTCCCGGCCCCGCCGCCATCCGCTGGAGCGGATCAGGCGGGCCTTGCCGCCCACCAGGCCCGGGCGGCGGCGGCCAGCTCCTCGGGGGTGTTGAGCTCCGGTTGGTCGAGCACCAGGTCGAGCAGGTGGCGCAGCCCCTCGCCGACCTGCGGCCCCGGCGGACAGGCGAGCAGCGCCATCAGGCCACGGCCGTCGAGCTTCAGCGCGCCGGTGTCGAGCGGCGCCCCCGAGGCCAGCGCCGCCTCGCAGCGCTCCCGGAGCCGCCTCGCGGCCAGGGCCGCCTTCGGGCGCCGGGCCGCCGGCAGCGCCGCCACCTCGGCCTCCCGGAGCGACAGCAGGGGCTGGGCCCGCCCCGGCCCCACCCCAGCCAGCCAGCGGCGCACCACCGGGGGGGAGACCGGATCCTCGGGTTCGCCCTCGCGCAGGCAGGAGTGGCGCGCCGCCAGGGCCGCCACCTCGGCCGACAACCGCCTCGGGAAGCGGAGCGAGGAGAGCAGCGCCTCGATCCCGGCCACCGGCGCGGCGTGGAAGAGGGCGGCGAGCCGCAGGGGCAGATCGGGCGGTTCTCCGTCGATGGAGGCGGCCATGACCCCGAGATGACGGAGCCGCGCCGGGGGGAGCGCGGCCAGCGGCGGCGCCAGGACCTCCAGCAGGCCGGTCGAGCCGAGCAGGCCGAAGGCCCGGGCCACGTCGCGCGACACCGCCAGCCGGCCCAGCTCCTCGGCCATCCGCTCCCGCGACACCTGCCGGACCACCGGCAGCGCGCCGCGGATGGCGTCGCGCGTGGCCGGGTGGAGCTGGAAACCGAGCTGCCCCGCGAAGCGGACCGCCCGCAGCGGGCGAAGGCCATCCTCGGCGAACCTCAGGCGAGCGTCGCCGACGGCGCGGAGCAGCTCGCCCCGCAGATCGCGCTGGCCGCCGAACGGATCGACCAGCTCTCGCGCCAGCGGGTCGAAGGCCATGGCGTTGACGGTGAAATCGCGCCGGGCCAGGTCGGCCTCGAGGTCGGTGTGGAAGGTGACCGAGCCGGGGCGGCGACCGTCGGTGTAGGCCCCCTCGCCGCGGAACGTGGTCACCTCCACCTTGAGCTCGTCCTGCAAGAGGATGGTGACGGTGCCGTGGTCGATCCCGGTCGGGATGACCCGCGGGAAGAGCGCCATCACCTGCTGCGGCGTGGCCGGCGTGGCCAGGTCGAAGTCGAGCGGAGAGCGCGGCCGGCTCAGCAGCAGGTCGCGCACCGCCCCGCCCACCACGTAGGAGCGATGCCCCTTGGCGGCGAGCCGGGTGAGCACGCCGAGCACGGCGTCCGGGAAGGCGGCGCGACGGAGCGGCGCGGGAAGTGGCATCGGCCCGGAGCCTACCGCAAACGCACCCGGTGGCTCAGGGGCACGCGCCACGACCCCGCCGCCGATCGCCCCCGCCCCACTCCGCTACCGCCTGAGCCAGCCAGCCAGCGCCGGCCCGGCCCGCTCCGCCAGCTCGACGTCCTCGGCCAGCCGCTCCAGCGTCTGCGCCACCGCCGCCCTGGCGGACCCGATCGGCTGCGCGGTGAAGAAGGCCCGCGCCTCGTCGAGCTGGCGGCGCGTGGTGAGCTGCCCCGCCGCCTCGACCACCCGGCGCATGAGCATCGGCGCGTTGGCCAGCCGCTCGGACACCGCCGGCCACTCGGCCCGCAGGCGAGCCCAGGTGGGCTGACACGCCACCGGGTTGGCCAGCAAGGTGGCGACGAACGAGGCCCAGTCCTGCAGCGGCACGCCCTCGCCGAAGAGGAGCGCCAGGGACCGCTCCACCAGCGCCGGCTCCTCGAACGTCGCCAGCCCGAGCAGCCAGCGTCGCCGCCAGGCCGGCTCCAGCTCCCGCTCGAAGCGGGCCTTGAATTGCTCGAACCGCCGCGGGTCGCCGCCTCGCGCCGCCAGCGTCACCGCGGCGTCCACCAGGTTGGGGTCGAGCGCGCCCCGATCGCCGGAGGCGAACCTCTCCAGCCTGGCCGTCGCCTCCCCGATGGCGGCCTCGTCCCGCCCCACCACGCCCACCGCCTTGAGCAGCGCTGCCCGGCGCAGCCGCTCCAGGTCCCCCTCCCCCGCCGCCGCGTCCCAGCCGGCGGCCCGGAACGCGTCGCCGTACCGCTCGCGCACCCTCGCGGCCAGCCGCGGCCGGTCCTCCGCCGCCACCAGCCGGTGGTCGATGGCCGAGAGCCGGGCCACCAGCTCGTCGAGCACGGCGTGGTCGGTCTCTCCGGCGAAGGCCAGCGCCAGCGTCAGCCACGACTCGACCGGCCGCTCGCCGCAGCGCACCAGCGCCCACTCGTCGGCCAGCAGGGCCACCCGCTCGGCCGGCGCCAGCTGGTCGAGGTGGCTCGCCAGCCGCTCGCGCAGCGCCTCGTCGAGGGCCACCCGGTAGAAGCCGGTGGCGCCGGCGTTGGCCACCAGCCAGTCGGGCGGCGCCTCCAGCGTCACCGTCTCGGCGGCGCCGCGCAGCACCAGCCGCCGCTCGCGCACCTGCCCACCGGCCGCGTAGCGCAGCACCACCGGCACCGGCCAGCGAACCGCCGGCTCGGCGTCACCCGGGCGTGAGAGGAAGCGGCGCTGCGCCAGGCCGAGCGTGGAGCCGTCGAGGGTGGCCGACAGCACCGGGAAGCCGGGCGAGTCGATCCAGGCCTCGGCCAGCTCCAGCACCGGCTCGCCGGAGGCCTCGCCCAGCGCGCGCCAGAGATCGGCCGCCACGGCGTTGCCACGCTGGTGGCGCCGCATGTAGCGCCGGATGCCGTCGCGGAACCGCTCGCGTCCGAGGTAGCCCTCCAGCATCCGCAGCACCGCCCCGCCCTTCTCGTAGGTGATGAGGTCGAAGGCCTCGGTCGCCTCGGCCACGGTCCGGACCGGCGCGTGGACCGGGTGCGTGGAGCGGAGCGCGTCGAGCGCCAGCGCCGAGGCCTTCCCCTGGTCGAACCCGAGCCAGACACGCCACTCGGGCCGCCAGTCGTCCACGATCAGGGCGGCGATCCAGGTGGCGAAGGCCTCGTTGAGCCAGAGGTCGTCCCACCAGGTCATGGTGACCAGGTTGCCGAACCACTGGTGGGCCAGCTCGTGCGTCACCACCTCGGCGACCCGCTTGCGCTGCGCCAGCGAGGCGGTGACCGGATCGAGGAGCAGCGCCACCTCGCGGTAGGTGATCAGCCCGGCGTTCTCCATGGCGCCGGCCTCGAACTCGGGGAGGCCGACCTGGTCGAGCTTGCCGAACGCGTAGGGCAGGCCAAAGTAGTCCTCCAGCCGTGGCAGTGCCTCCCGCGCCACCTCCTGGCCGAAGGCGAGCAGCGCGGCCTTCTCCGGGCTGGCCCAGGTCCGCGTGGCCACGCCGCGCACCTCGCCGGCGGGGCCGGAGGCGAGCGAACCGACCACCAGCGCCACCAGGTAGGTCGGGAGCGGCGGCGTCTCGGCGAAGCGGTGGCGAAGCCGGTCCCCGACCGGCTCGACCGCCTCGGCCGCGCCGTTGGAGAGCACCACCGCGCCGGCCGGGGCCTCGACCGTGAGCCGCCACGGCGCCTTGAAGCCCGGCTCGTCGAGGCAGGGGAAGACCCGCCGCGCGTCGGCCGCCTCGAACTGCGTGGCGGCCAGCCCGGGGCCGGCCAGGTAGAGGCCGCGCAGCCCGTCGCAGAAGCGGCCGCGCCAGGCGAGGCGCAGCGCGACCGGCCCGGCCGGCAGCGGCCGCGCGAAGGCGAGCCGCAGGGTCTCGCTCACCGCCACGGGCGTCACGGTGGCCGGCTGGCGCCCTCCGCCCGCCTCGGCCACGGCGCTGGTCACCTCCAGCTCGATGGCGTGGAGCACCAGCTCGGCCGCCGGGCTGTCCAGACGGAGCGAGAGCGTCAGCTCGCCCTGGAAGCGGCGCCCCTCGACGTCCACGGAGAGGAGGGCGTCGTAGCGGAGCGGGCGGACCTCGAGCGGGAGCCGGTAGGCGGCGTCGGTGATGGGGGGCATGGGCTATTCCAGGGTGAGGATGTCGGCGCCGTCCTGGGTGACCAGCACGGTGTGCTCGAACTGCGCGGAGCGCAGCCCGTCGGTGGTCACCGCCGTCCAGCCGTCGTCCCAGATGGCGTCGTCCCAGCGCCCCTCGGTGATCATCGGCTCGATGGTGAAGGTCATCCCCGGCTCCATGAGGCGGCGGGCGCGCGGGTCGACGTGGTGGGGAACCTGGAGCGCGGTGTGGAAGGTGTCGCCGATCCCGTGGCCACAGTAGGAGCGGACCACCCCGAACCCGGAAGCGGCGGCGTGCGGCTCGATGGCCCGGCCGATCTCCATGATGGCGCGCCCCGGCTTGACCGCCGAGATGCCGCGCTCCAGGCACTCGCGGGCCACGCGCACCAGCCGCTTCCCCGCCTCGTCCACCTCGCCGACCAGGTAGGTGGCGGAGCAGTCGCCGTGCATGCCGTCGAGCCAGATGGTGATGTCGAGGTTGACGATGTCGCCGTCGGCCAGCGGCCGGCTGTCGGGGATCCCGTGGCAGATCACCTCGTTGACCGAGGTGCAGATCGACTTGGGGAAGCCACGGTAGTTGAGCGGGCTCGGATACCCGCCCAGCCGGATGATCTCGTCGTGGCAGATGCCGTCGAGGTCGTCGGTGGTGATGCCGACCCGGACCGCCTCTCCGCCGATCCGCAGCACGCGGGCCGCGGCCTGGCAGGCCCGCCGGAGCCTGGCCTGCTCCTCGGGCGTCTTGACGTCGCGCCCCTGCCCCCTGGGGAAGCCGGTGAGGGCGTAGTCGGGGCGCGGGATCTGGAGTGGGACGGCGCGGGCCGGCGTGACCCGCCCCGGCTCGAGCGCCGGCCGCCTCGGCCGCGGCGCGGGCCTGGTCTGGCCGGCCTCGTCGGAGCCGAGGTGGCACTTCTTGTATTTCTGGCCGCTGCCGCACCAGCAGAGGTCGTTGCGTCCCGGCCTGGGTCCCCTGGCGACCTCGCTCATGCCATGGGTTTATGGCGAGACGGTCCGCGGGGCAAGGCGATGGTCTCGCTTCTCAGATCCCGCCGTCGCCGCGCAGCCGGATGATCTCGGCCAGCACGCCGCCGGCGGTGAGCGGGCCGCCCACCCCCGCCCCCTGCACCAGCAGCGGCCGCTCGGCGTGGCGGGAGGTGGTGAAGGCCACGAAGGCCTCGACGCCGACCAGCCGCGCCGCCGGGTGGCTGGCGTCGACCGCGGCCGGCCCGACCCGGATCGAGGCCCGCCCGCCCGCGGCCGGCTCGATGGTGACCAGGTATCGCAGGACCTTCCCGGTGGCCCGCAGCCGCTCCACCTCGGCGGCCAGCACCGCGTCGTGGTGGCGCAAGGAGGCGATCAGCTCCACCGGCGCGAGCAGCGCCAGCGGGACGAACGGCTCCACCGCCACGCCGGCCAGCTCGACGTCGAAGCCGGCCTCCCGCGCCAGGATGAGCGCCTTCCTGGCCGAGTCGAGCCCGGAGAGATCGTCGCGGGCGTCGGCCTCGGTGTAGCCGAGCCCCACCGCCCAGCGCGTCGCCATGGAGAGCGGCACGCCCTTCTGCACCTCGCTGGCGAGGTAGCCGAGCGTCCCGGACAGCGCCCCCTCGATCCGCAGGATCCGGTCTCCGGCCTGCACCAGCTTGCGGAGTGTGTCGAGCACCGGGAGGCTGGCGCCCACCGCGGTGTCGTAGGAGAAGTGGCGATGGAGTTGCCGGCGGGCCTCGCGCAGCTCCCGCGCCCGCCTCGCCGGAGCAGCCAGCGGCCGCTTGTTGGAGGAGATGACGTCGATGCCGCGCCGGAAGGCCTGCTGGTAGACCTCCTCCATCCCCTCGGCGGCGGTCAGGTCGATCAGCACAGGATCGGGCAGCCGGGCCAGGCGGTCGAGCAGGGCCGGGGCGCGAGCGGCGTCGATGGGCCCGGTCTCCGGCGCCTCGGCCAGCCGATCCCGCCACGCCGCCAGCTCCACGCCGCGCTCGTCGAAGAGGGTGGCGCGCCGGTCGGCCACGCCGGCCAGGCGCAGCACCAGGTCGTGGTCGGCCTCCAGGGATCCGCGCAGCGCCGCCAGCTGGTCGAGCAGGGCACCGCCCACCTTCCCCTTCCCCAGCACCAGCAGCGACAGCCCCTTGCCGGCGTAGGCCCGCTCCACGGCCTCACCGCCGGCCGCCAGCGCCGTCCGGCCCCGGAACTCGGCCACCAGGTCGGAGAGCCGGTCCACGTCGATGAGGAAGGCGTCGTGGCCGTGCGGCGAGTCCATCACCGCCAGCCGCGCCCCCGGCACCAGCCGCGCCACCTCGCGCTGCTCGGCGGGCCAGTAGAGGATGTCGGAGTCGATGGCCACCACCAGGGTCCGGGGGCGGAGGCCGCGCAGCACCTCGTCGAAGTCTCCGCGGCCGCGGCTGACGTCGTGGGTGTCCATGGCGCGGGTCAGCGCCACGTAGCTGGCCGGGTCGAACCGCTCGACCAGGGCCCTCCCCTGGTGGCGCAGGTAGCTCTCGATGGCGAACTGGTCGGCCGACTGGGCCCGGCGGCCGAAGCGCTCCTCGAAGGAGGGAAAGCTCCGGTAGGAGAGCATGGCCATCATGCGGGCCGCGGCCAGCCCCGCCTCGGGCGGCTCGGCCTCGTCGTAGTCGCCGCCGCGCCAGCGCGGATCGGCGAAGACGGCCTGCCGCTGCGCCTCGCCCAGCCCGATGGCCCAGGCCGAGTGGCGCGCCGTGGAGGCGATGAAGACCTGCGCCTCCACCAGCTCTGGGTGGAGCAGCGACCACTCCAGGACCTGCATGCCGCCGAGCGAGCCGCCCATCACCAGCTTGATCCGCCGGACCCCCAGCGCCACCGCCAGCCGGTGCTGGACCCGCACCATGTCACGGACGGTGATGGCGGGGAACGCGCCGTGCCACGGGCGGCCCGTGGCCGGATCGACGTCGGCCGGGCCGGTGGTCCCGTAGCAGCTGCCGAGGATGTTGGCGCAGAGGATGAAGTCGCGGGCCGGGTCGAGCGCCCGGCCCGGCCCGAACATGCGCGTCCACCACCGGTCGGCGTCGGCCGAGCCGGTCAGGGCGTGGCAGATGATCACCGCGTTGGCGCCCTCGGCGTCCAGCTCGCCCCAGCTCCGGTAGGCCACCCGCACGCCGGGGAGGACGCCGCCCAGCTCCAGCGGGAACGGCCCCGGGAGCTGGTGGAAGCGCGTCTCCGGGGCGACGAAGGCGGCTCGTCCGGCGCCGGGGGCCGGCCGATCGGCGCTTGCGGATCTGTCCGTCATAGTGGAGGGACGGCGAAGATAACGGCGCCTCGGCTGGGGTGTCAAGAACCGCTCGAACCGCCCCGGTCCGGCGCCCGGCGGACCAGGCGGGCCACCAGCAGGTCGGCCAGCGGCCCGAGCCGATCGGGGTGGAAGGTCGGCAACGGGCGCGGCGGCGGCTCGTCGGAGACCACCGCGAAGACCTTCCGATCGAGTTCGCAGAGGAAGTCGCGCGCCACGCGCCGCCGGTGCACCTCGATCCGCGGCAGCGGTTCCCCCCGCCACCCCTCGGCGAGGATCAGGTCACAGGGCGGGAGCAGGCGGGCCAGGGCCCGCGCCCCACCGGCCGGCGGTCCGAAGAGGGCCAGCCCGCCAGGCCCCTCGATGGCCGCGGCGATGGCGCCGGCGCGCCGGAGCAGGTCGGTGTCCTTGCCCGGCACGTCGAACGAGTGGCGGTGGCGGGTGTGCTTGAGCACCGCCACGGAGAGGCCGCGCCGGCGCAACAGCGGGATGAGCCGAGTGAGCAACCGGGTCTTGCCGGCGCCGCTCGGCCCCGAGATGGCCACCAGCGGGGTCACCAGGCGTCGTCTAGCAGCCATGCCGTCACCTCCGCGCCCGCGGGCAGCTCGCCCTGGTCGGCGCCGACGGCCAGCAGCGCGTCGGCCAGCGCCGGGCCACGCACCTGGGCCGTGTCGCGCCCGAGCGGTGCGACCTCCCCCCCGGGTGAGAGCCGTGCCCAGAGCAGCCGCGCCCGCCCCGGCTTCCCGCTGGCCGGCTCCGTCAGCCGGAGCGGCAGCGCCCGCCGGAACGGCGCCGCCGACCCCGCCATGGTGAGCAGCAGCGGCCGGGCGAAGACCTCGAAGGCGACCAGGCAGGCCGAAGGACTCCCCGGCAGGCCGATGGCGGGGCGCCCGTCGAGCCGCGCGAAGAGGAACGGCTTGCCCGGCTTCATCGGCACGCCGTGGACCAGCAGCTCGGCCCCGAGCCCGCGGAGCGCGGCCGGCACCAGGTCGCGCTCGCCCACCGAGACGCCGCCGATGGTGATGACCGCGTCGTTGAGGATCGCGGCCGAGGCGATCACCGCCGACACCTCCTCCAGCCGGTCGCGCACCGCCACCCGCTCCACGTCCGCCCCCAGCTGGCGGCAGAGGGTGGCCACCGCGAGGCCGTTCGAGTCGGGCGTCCGCCTCGAGACCACCTCGTCGCCCGTGGAGATGACCGCGACGCGCGGCCGCCGCACCACCTCGACCCGCTCGACGCCGACCGCCGACAGCAGCGCCAGCTGCCGCGCCCCGAGCCGGACCCCGGCCGGGAGCGCCTCGCCGCCCGCCATCACGTCCTCGCCGGCCAGCCGGACGTTCTCGCCCGGTCGAGCCGCGGCGCGGAAGCGGACCCGGTCGCCGGCGATCTCGACCGACTCCTCGCGCACCACCGCGTCCGACCCCGCCGGCAGCACCGCGCCGGTGAAGATGCGGGCCGCCTCGCCGATGGGGAGCGGTTCCGGGGAGGCGCCGGCGTAGATCGACGCGTGAAACGGCAGCTCGGCCGGGCCGGTCACCTCGGCGCTCCGGACGGCGAACCCGTCCATGGCCGAACAGGTGGACGGCGGAGCGGCGACGCGGGCCGGAACCACCGCCGCGAGGTAGCGCCCCAGGGCGTCCTTCAGCGCCACCTCCTCGCCAGGGAGTGGAGACTGAGTCGCGATGATCCGATCGCGGACCGCCAGGAGCCGTTTCACGGAGCGCATCATGCCACGCGCGGTGGCCCCGACCGGCCCGCAATGCTTGCGCTGGATCAGGCTTGATCCGGGGCAAGGCGCAACCCGTGCACCGGATCAAGCCATTTCCCTCAACATTTCACGGGCCTACCTCATGCAAGTGGATTCCGGTCAAGTCCGTAACTACACCCCCTACGGAGGTCCAGGTGCTCTCCAAGCAACCGGTCAATGACTGCAACTGCTGCGGCTTTGGAATCGCCTCGCAGGGGAAATGCCGGCTCACCCCGAGCACCCGGGAGCCGGGCTCCACCATCTGTGCCCAGGGGGAGCGACCCCGGACCGTCCACTTCGTCAAGGAGGGCTTCGTCGCCCTCTCCAGCGTCAGCCCCAGGGGGGCGGAGCTGGGGCTCACGCTGCGAGGCCCCACCTCGCTCCTCTGCACCGAGGCGCTCCACGGCGAGGCCTCGCCGTACGAGGTTCGCGCCCTCTCCCGGGTGCGGCTCTGCGGCATCGGAGGCGACGCGCTCTCGCAGTGGGTCGGCCCGGAGAAGGGGGCGTCGCGCGTGGTGCTCGACCTGCTCCTCAACGAGGCGCGGCAGCAACGGGACGAGGTCAACTGGCGGCAGGGCGACTGCCTCGCCCGCGTGGCCCGCTTCGCCCTGGCCCACGCCCGCTTCCTCGCCGAACGGCCCAACGCCGTGCGCAAGCAGGTGGTGGCGCGGCTGCTCGGCATGCGCCCGGAGACCCTCTCACGGTGCCTGACGCGGCTCGAGGCCGACGGGCTGGTCGACGCCTCCCGCGGCGTCCGGGTGCTCGACGCAGCCCGGCTGGCCACGGTGGCGGCCGAGGAGCTGGCGGCGTAGGCTCTGGGGCTGTCACGGCGGTCCTGGTGCAAACAGGCCGCCCACGCTCTGACGGGAGCACGCACATGTTCGGTCTGAGGATGCCGGAGCTGCTGATCATCGGGTTCATCCTGGTGCTGCTGTTCGGCGCCAGCAAGCTGCCGGCTCTCGGCGCCGGGCTGGGCCAGGGGATCCGGAGCTTCAAGAAGGCGTTCGGCGGCGAGGACGAGAAGGACCAGAAGGACCCGCCGGCCAACGACCAGCAGCCCAAGGCGTAGCCGGTCCAGAGCCCAGGTGAGGTGGGCGCTGCGCCGGTCCGGCCGCGCGGTCCCACCCTCGGCGCGCCATGCCGGCCACGGTCTTCCGCCAGCTGAGGAGCTACCTCCGGTTCGACGGGGAGGACGAGTTCCGGCTCCGCGCCTTCCACCCGCTGGCGGCCCCGTCGTTCCAGGCGGTGGCCGAGGCTTTCTACGCCCGCATCCTGGCACACGAGGAGGCCAGCCGCGTCCTGCAGGGCGGCGAGAGCCTGGTCGGCCGCCTCAAGGTCACACTGGCGGCCTGGCTCGACACCCTGCTGCTCGGACCCTGGGACGACGCCTACTGGGAGCACCGCAAGCGGATCGGCCAGGTGCACGTCCGCATCGGCATGCCGCAACACCTCATGATCGGCGCCATGAACGTGGTGCGCGCCGAGCTCGACCGGGTGGCGACGGCGCGCCTGCCCGCCGGGCCGGGGCTGCAGGCGACCCGCGCCGCCCTCGCCAAGATCCTCGACCTCGAGCTGGCCATAATGCTCCACACCTACCGCGACGACCTGCTGGCCCAGCAGGCCCGCGTGGAGCGGCTCAGCACCTTCGGCCAGCTGGTGGCCTCCATCGGCCACGACCTGCGCAACCCGCTGGGCGTCATCGAGACCTCGCTCTTCATCCTGCGCGGCCGCCTCGCCGAGGACGAGCGGGCCCGCAAGCACGCCGATCGGATCAAGGAGCAGCTCGACATCGCCAACCGCATCATCACCAACCTGCTCGACATGATCCACGACAAGCCGCTGGCCCGGGAGCCGGTGCGGCTGGCGGAGCTGGCCGAGGCGGCGATCGGGGCCATCGCCCGCCCCGCCGAGGTGAAGGTGGAGCTGGCCGGCCTCGCCGAGCTCCCCGCGGTGGAGGCGGACGCCGTGCAGCTGCGGCAGGTGCTGGTCAACCTGCTGGAGAACGCGGTCCACGCCGCCTCGCCGTCCGGCACGGTCACGGTGCGCGGCCGGCGCGAGCCCGGCGCCGTGGCGGTGGAGGTCGAGGACACCGGGCCGGGCGTCGATCCGGCCACCCGCCGGCGGCTCTTCGAACCCCTCATCACCACCAAGAGCCGTGGCATCGGCCTCGGCCTGGCCCTCTGCCGGCGCATCGCCCTGCGGCACGGCGGCGACGTCTCCTACGCGGAGCGCCCGGGGGGCGGCGCCCGCTTCACGCTGCGCCTGCCGGCCTGAGCCAGGATGATCGAGCCCGCGCCGCGCCGGCCGCGCATCCTGCTGGTCGATGACAACCGGCCCCTGGTCGAGAACCTCGCCGAGATCCTGGTCGAGGCCGGCTATTCGGTCCGCTCGGCGGGATCATGCGCCGACGCGCTGGCGCTGGCCGTGGACGGCTTCGACGTGGCGCTGGTGGACCTGAAGCTGCCCGACGGGGACGGCACGGCGCTGGCGCAGCGGCTCAAGGACCTGAGCCCCACCGGCGAGGTGGTGCTGCTGACCGGCTTCGCCACGCTGGAGTCGGCCATGGCGGCGGTGCGGGCGGGCGCCTGCGCCTACCTGGTGAAGCCGTGCGCCACGCAGGAACTGCTGGTGACGGTGGAACAGGCCATGCGCCAGGTGCGGCTGCACGGCGACAAGCAGGCGCTGGCCCACAAGGCGCAGATGGCCGAGAAGCTGGCCGCCGTCGGCACCATGACCGCCGGCCTCTCCCACGAGATCCGCAACCCGCTCAACGCCGCCCTGCTCCAGCTCACCGTGCTGGAGCGGCGGGTCCAGCGGCTGGTAGGCGAGCTGCAGGGGCCGCTGCTCGAGCCGCTGGTGCTGGTGAAGGACGAGATCCGGCGCCTCGATCACATCCTCGAGGACTTCCTGCAGTTCGCCCGGCCGCGCGAGTTCGTGCCCCACCCGGTGGACCTGTGCCAGGTGGTCTCCCGCGTGCTCGACCTGCTCGCCGGCGAGGCGGAGCGGCGCTCCATCCGGCTGGAGCGGGAGTTCCCGCCGGGCTCGGGGGACACGCGCGTGGCCGGCGAGGAGGAGCGGCTGCGCCAGGTGCTCGTCAACCTGACTCTCAACGCCATGGAGGCGACGCCCGACGGCGGCCGGGTGCGGGTGCGCTGCGTGGCCGAGGCGCCGGATCCGGCGCTGGGCGAGCGCGGCACCAGCGTGGCGGTGGCCATCGACGACTCGGGGCCGGGCGTGCCGCCGGCGATGCGCGACCGCATCTTCGAGCCCTTCTTCACCACCAAGGCCAAGGGGTCCGGCCTGGGCCTCTCGATCGTCCATGCCATCGTGTCACAGCACGGTGGGACCGTCTCGGTGGAACCCGCCCCGGGCGGTGGAGCGCGCTTCCTGCTGCGGCTGCCGCGGCTCGAGTAGCGCTGCCGTCTCCAGCTCGTCGATCGTCGATCCGTGCCGCCGCTGGGCCGTTCCGGACCGCCCGGCGCGCTAGGCCTCGTCGTCGCCGTCGGGACGCGCCACGTAGTGCCCCTCTTCCCGCTCCTTGTACTCCTTCTGGCGGTACTGGATCTTCCGGACGCTGATGCCGAGGATCTCGGCGGCCCGCGACGTCGAGCCTCCCACCATCTCCAGCGTGCGGACGATGGCCTCGCGCTCGATGTCGTAGAGCGTGGCGCCGGGGATGAGCGCTCCGGGGGAGCGATCGCTGCGCGGCCGCAGCCCACGCAGCGTGGGCGGCAGGTCGTCGCCGTCCAGCTCGGTTCCCTTGCAGAGCACCACCGCCCGCTCCACCACGTTCTCCAGCTCCCGGACGTTCCCGGGCCAGTCATGTGAGAGCAGCGCGTTGAGCGTCCCCGCGGCGAGCGCCTTGATCTCCTTGCCGTAGGCCTTGGCGTACTTGGCGATGAAGTGGGTGACCAGCGCCGGGATGTCCCCCTTGCGATCCCGCAGCGGCGGAAGGGTCACCGCCACCACGTTGAGCCGGTAATAGAGGTCCTCGCGGAACCCGCCCGTCTTCACCATCCCGGCGAGGTCGCGGTTGGTGGCCGCCACCAGCCGCACGTCCACCTTGAGCGTGCGGGTGCCGCCGACCCGCTCGAACTCCCGCTGCTGCAGGACCCGCAGCAGCTTGACCTGCAGCGCCGGTGAGACCTCGCCGATCTCGTCGAGGAAGAGCGTCCCGCCATCGGCCAGCTCGAAGCGCCCTTCCTTCAGCCCGATGGCGCCGGTGAAGGCCCCCTTCTCGTGGCCGAAGAGCTCCGACTCCAGCAGCGTCTCGGAGAGCGCGGCACAGTTCACCTTGATGAACGGCTTGTCGGCGCGGGGCGACTCCTCGTGGAGCGCCTGGGCCACCAGCTCCTTGCCGGTCCCCGACTCGCCGAGGATGAGCACGGTGGCCCGGGTTGGGGCGGCCCGCTTCACCACGTCGAAGACCGCCTGCAGCTCGGGGGCATCTCCGACGATGTTGTGGAAGCTGTACCGATCACGCACCCGCTCGCGCAGGTTCTGGGCGTCGCGCTGCAGCTTCAGCTTCTCCAGCGCCTTGGCCAGCACCACCTGCACGGCGTTGAAGTCGAGCGGCTTGACGAGGTAATTCTCGGCGCCGGCCCGCATCGCCTCGACGGCCGCCTCGACCGAGGCGAAGGCGGTCATCATGACGAAGACGGCGTCGGTCCCCTGCTCGCGTGCCCGCTTCAGCAGCGTGATCCCGTCGAGCCGCGGCATGCGAACGTCGGCCAGCACCACCGACGGCCCGAACCCGGGCAGCAGCGAGAGCGCCTCCTCGCCATCCGCGGCCTCGAGGACCTCGTACCCCTCTTCCGCCAGCATCGTGCGGAGCGCGACGCGGGCGTTCTGCTCGTCGTCGACGACCAGGATCCGTTCCTTCGCAACCCTCGTTCCCAGGCTGGGAGTGGTCATGCCGTCGCACCACCTTCAAGAGCGCAAAGACTGCGTGATGGACGGTTCTATGCCCGGTCCGGCGGAAAAGATCCAGCGCGCTCGCGTGAATCGAAGGTCCGGACCGCTCACGGTTTTGCGCGGTCAGCTCCGCGACTTACCCCGGACTGGGGAACCGGGACTCGGCCGATTCGTCCGTAAGGACGCCACTTGAACCGGGCGCCGAGCCCCTCGGCCACGGCGCGGCAGTCGGGCTCCGAGAGCCCGTCCACCCCGACGGCGCTGGCGGCCACCTCCCCCAGGCGAGCCGTCGCCGAACGGATGAAGTCCTTCACGGCGGAGTAGGCCGCCTCGCCGTACCTGCTCGGGCAGAGCCGCGCGTAGGTGGCGGCGTCGGCGGCGTTGAGCGAGACCGAGACCGCGTCGAGGCCGGCGGCCTGGAGCTCGGGCACCACGTCACGCCCCTCGCGCAGGCTGGCCAGGCCGTCGGTGTCGAGCCGGACGCGCCCGACCCCGGCCGCCTTGAGCCGGCGCGTGAGCTCCAGCACCACCTCGAGCCGGCGCGTCGGCTCGCCGAAGCCGGTGAAGACCACCTCGCTGCGCCCCGCCAACCCGGCCGCACGCGCCGCCGACCAGATCGCCTCGACGTCCGGGTTTCCCTTGAGGCGCAGGTCGAAGTCGCCCACGGTGAAGTCGTCGTCGCCGATCTTCGGGCAGAAGACGCAGGCCAGCGTGCAGCTGCTGGTGATGTTGAGGTAGAGGGCATCGCCGAGCGGATAGGCGAGGACGGGCGGCGTGGTGGGCGGGCTGGACACGGGCGAGCCGGTGATAACAGGGGGCTGACTCGCGCGCCAGCGCGCCGGGCGCACCCCGTGACCCCTGGCCAGCCGCTGGGCGAGGGATCAGGGACCGCGGTGTCACGGCCCCTCGGAGACCTGCCCGCTGCAGCCGACGCAGTAGCGCGCCTCCGGGATGGCCCGCATGCGCTGGAGCCCCATCGGCCCACCGCACGCCAGGCAGGTTCCGTAGGAGCCCTGCTCGATCCGCCGCAGCGCGGCCTCGATCTCGGCCAGCTCGCGGCGGACCTCCTCGCCGACCGGCTCCGGGATCGCCTCGGTGTCGAACCAGTGGCTCCCGGAGGCCGCGCCGGCCGTGCGCGAATGCTGGCGCAGGCGGTGGCGCCGCGTCAGAAGGAACTCGCGGGCCTCGGACTCGAACTGGACCATCGGTCGACGACGTAGCATGTGGCGTGCCGCCACGTTCCCCTTGGAATCCGGGGTGCTCCCATCGCGAAACCTGCGTCCGCCCCCTGGTGCGCGCACCGATTGCGCGGGGCCCTGGCCCCCACGGGGCGTGGCCGGAATGCCGCCGGAATCACCCGGGCAGGGCGCGGCGGACGGGTCCGTCTCGCACCGTGTCGATCATGGGGCCGGTCGGCAACCGCGTCTTCGGGTCGAGCCGCCGCACCAGCGGCCGCTCCCAGAGGTCCCGGCCCCGTGCGGGCGTCGCCACCCGCCCGAACCCGCCATCCTGGAGCTCGACCAGCGTGCCGGGCGGATGGCGTCCCAGCGCGTTCACCAGCGCCTGCGCCAGCGCCGCGTGGTAGAGCCGGCCACCGGCCTTGAGCATCGCCCCGAGCGCATCGGCGCGGGTGACCTTGGCGCCATAGAGCCGGATGACGTTGGCGTAGTCCTCCGCCAACCGCAAAGCCGCGCCGATGGCCGAAGGCGGGCCAGCCGGATCGGCCTGGTCGAGGTGGTGCTCCAGCACGCCGCGGACCCGCCGCAGCTTGGCCTCGGAGAAGCCGCGCTGCCGCAGCACCAGGCGCGCACCTTCGACGGGGTGGCGCGCCATGGCCACGGGCCCTTCCCCGACCGACGGCGCCAGGTAACCGACGTCGTGGACCAGGCCGGTGATGCCGAGATCCTGGAGCAGCCCCGACGGGAAGCCGGCCGTCTTGCCGATCAGCAGAGCCACCATCGCCACCTCGACGGCGTGGGCGGCATGCGGCGGGCAGTCGGGAAAGCCGAGCCAGAAGGCGGGCGCCTCGATGCCGGACTCGAGCGCCTCCACCACGGCGCGCCGGATCGGCAGCGGGTTTAGCACGCGCCCGGCGGCGAGGTGATCCCAGCCCTCGGTGGTCAAGTCGAGCAGCAGCCTGAGGACCTGTTCCGGGGCCCGAGCCGGCGGCGCCTGGTCCGAGCGGACCGCCTGGAACCGGTAGATGCCATGCAGTTCCACCGCACCGAGCCCTTGCTCCAGCAGCCACTGGCCGAGCGTGCCTCGCGGCCACTCCGCGGCGGGCGGGCCGGCCAGCCCCTTCACCAGTGTCCGGATCTGGGGGCCCGTGAGCGGCGAGTGGAACACGAGCCCGCCGGTGTTGTGGCGCCGCAGCTCCGTGCCCAGCCCGCCGGCCCCCGGCTTGTTGTCGGTCCGGACGCGGAGGTCGTTCAGGTAGACCTGGTCCTCGACCGTCACCAGGCTGACGGTGCCGAGCGCCTCGCCAAGAGAGGCCAGCAGCCGCATCAGCTCGGCCACCGGCGCGTCGAAGGCGCGGTTGTCGGGGCTGTGGACTCGGGTCAGCTTGAGCAGGCCGGCGAGCAGCTGCACCAGCTGCTCGCCCCCTTCGCGGATCTTCTGCGCCAGTTCGCGGTCCTCGCCGGCGCGAGCGCGACCGAGGGCACGGCCGAGGCTCGACTGCGCCCGGTCCAGCTCATCCATGGCGGGCTCCCTGGCGGCGGCGCGCCAGCACGGCGAAGCAGTGGCGCCGGAAGACCTCGTCGTCGGCCCCCTTCGCCAGCGCCTCGATCCGGGCCTGGGCTTCCGGGGACGGGTGTGCGGCCAACCCGGAAACGGCAGCCACCCGGAGGGGCCCGTCCTGCTTCGATCCGGTCAAGGCCTTCAGCAGGGCGCCGCGCGGCCTGAGCCACTCGTCGAAGAGCGGCGCGGCGCGCCCCGGATCGAGCCGGGCCAGCGCCGACCCGAGGGCGTCGGCCTCGGCGATGGAGCACGCCTTGCGGCTCAACAGGGCCTCCTGGACCGACTGGAAGGCGGCGGCTTTCCCGCTGCTCGCCAGCACGTGTGCCACGCCGATCCGGACGGGTTCGCGTGGCGCGTGTAGGAGCCGCAACAGCCGCTGCACCGGCACGTCGCCGCCGGCCCCCTCGAGCGCTTGCAGCGCGGCCACCTGCAGCCCCTCGTCGGCGTGGTCGAGCAGCGCCACCGCCGCCCGCGCCGCGAAGCCGGGCGCCTTGGCGCCGATGGCGTGGACCAGCGCGCGCGCCACCATGGGGTCGAGGGTGGTGAGCCGGCCGACGACGCCGGCGGCGTCGGCCGGGAGCCGGGCCTCGGTGATGAGGACGAGGACGTGTCGGCGCCCCTCGTCCGTCTCGGCGGCCAGCAGGTCGAGCGCCGCCTCCGCGGGGACCAGCGGCACCAGCTGCAGGGCCTCGGGAGGCAGCTGCCGGCTACCGGCCGGCACCGAGGCCAGCACGGCGTCGAGCAGCCTGGGATCGCCCAGCGTCCGGATCAGCTCGTCGCGCAGCTCGCCGGGCGGGAGCTGCCCGACCATCTTCGCCAGCTCGGCCAGCGGCGCCAGCGCGGCGTCGGCGACGAAGTAGTCCCTGAGTTCGAGCAGGAAGAGGTGGAGCTCTCGCCCCGGGACCGCGCCGCTCCCTGCCTCGGTGACCAGGCGCCTGGCCAGCCGGATCGCCCCGTCGGCCAGCGTCTCGGCCCCCTCGCTGGCGTGGAGCACGGCCAGCGCCCCGGCCGGCACCTCTCGCCAGGCGATCGGCCCGGGCGGCGGCAGGAGCGGGAACGGCGCGTCGAACCCGGCTGGCGGGCGGCTCCCCTCGCCTCGAGCGTGACGAACCCCCTCGGGCTCCGGGTTGTCCTCCTCCGGCGTGAACCCCTCGACGGCGGAGAAGCCGATCCCCTTGAACTCGCCCTTGCGCAGCAGCGTGATCACGTCCTCTTCCTGCTGCCGGACCCCGACGTAGCGGACGGCGAGGATCTCCAGGAAGGACAGCAGTTCGTCCCACGCGACGTTGGGACGGAAGGTGAGCCGTCGCACGCCGTCGCGGAAGAGCCGGAAGGCGAGCGAGCGTTCGCGGTCTTCCTCGCGGTAGACCACCTCGCCGTCGCACAGCAACTCGAACGGGTGCACGTCGAGGACCAGGTCGCCTCCCTCGGTGGCCGCGGCCGCATGGGACTGGTAGTCGGCCAGGAACTGCCGGACCACGGCGTTGGTGGGGGCGTAGAGGGTGAAGGAGCGGGCCGCCTTGGAGAGCGCGGTGACGAACTGCATGGCCACCTCGCCCCGGCCGCCGGTGGCCAGCGGCGCCGGGGGCTGGGCCTCCTGCGGGTAGCCGCCTCTCGGCGGCGTCTGTGGCGCCATCGACCCTCCCTCTCAAGAGTGAACCTCCCCAGGCGAGGGGCGTCAAGCAAACCGGCCGGGCCGTCCCACTCCCCGGCGGGCCGTACGCCAGCTCACGACGCTAGCCCGCATGGCGATCGGCTCCGGGCCAGCGCGGTGGGGTTGGACCTCCGCGCGCGTGGTGTCGTGCCAGGGGGGCCAGGCCCGGGCGAATGGCGACGCCGCGCGGCGCCCACTGGACCCCAGGGCTGGTGCGAGGGGACCTTGCGCTATCGCACCTTCACCGTCACGAAGGCGGAGAGTCCGGCCAGCAGCGGCAGCCCGGCCGGTGGATCGACGAGCGCGATCCGGACCGGGACGCGCTCGACCACCTTCACGAAGTTGCCCGAGGCGTTGTCGGGTGGCAGCAGCGCGAAGCGGGCCCCGGTCCCGCCGGAGATGCTCTCGACCCGGCCACGGAGCCGCCGGCCCGGATAGGCGTCGATCTCGACCTCCACCTCCTGCCCGGCGCGCAGGCGCTTCAGCTGGGTCTCCTTGAAGTTGCCCACCACGTAGGCCTGGTTCGGCACCACCTGCCCGACCACCTGGGCCGCGGCGAGGAGCGCACCCTCTCGCGCCACGAACCGCGTGACGGTCCCGTCGGCGGCGGCCAGCACCCTGGTGTAGGAGAGCTGATTTCGTGCCAGGTCGAGCGCGGCCTGCGCGCCTCGGACGCGCGCCCGGGCCACGGCGATCTGCGCGTCGATGGGCGTCGACGTCTCCAGCCGGCCGGCCGCTTCCTGCACCCGCCCCTCCGCCGCCCGGCGGGCCTCTTCGGCGCTGGAGAGCTGGGCGCGGGCTGACGCTAGGGCGGCCACGGCGCCCGCGCGCTGGGCGGTGGCGGCGTCGAACCGCTCCTGCGAGACAGCGTCGGCGGCGTGGAGCGCCTCGAACCGCTTCCAGTCGGCCTCGGCGCGCCAGGCCTCGGCCTCGGCGTGGACCAGGCCCGCGCGCGCCGCCTCGACCAGGGCCCCGGCGCCGGCGACCGTGGCCGACGACGCCGAGAGGCCGGCCCTGGCGCTGGAGAGCCCGCCGCGCGCGCGCGCCTCCGCCACCGAGGCCTGCGCCGCGGACGACTCGAGCTCGGCCGCGGCCTGCTGGACACGGGCGGCGAGGTCGGCGGGATCGAGCTCGAGGAGCACGTCCCCCTTCTTGACCGGCTGGTCGTCCTTCACCAGCACCCGCAGGACCTGGCCCGGGATGCGCGGCGCCACCGCCACCACGTCTGCCTCGACATGCGCGTCGTCGGTGGTCTCGGAGCCGGCGGTCAGCAGGGCATGCAGGCCCCAGGCGAGGACGATGGCGCCGGCCACAGCGCCGGCGATGGCGAAAGGACGGCGCCGGGACGGCGCGGGAGCGGAGCTGGAACCCTCGGAGCCGGGAGTCATTCGACATGCACCTCGATGCGGGGGGCCACCCCGGCGCCCTGCCGCTTCACCTTGAGGAACAGGAGGAGCGGCATGACGGCCAGGAAGAGCAGCCCGGTGATCAGGAAGACCTTCTCGTAGGAGAGGACCGCGGCCTGGCGGAGCGCCGTGAGGTCGAGCGCCCGCAGCGCCGCCGCCTCGGCGCTGACCGGATCGTAGCCACCCGCCAGGAAGGCCGACTTCATGGCGCCGAGCCGCGCCAGCACCTCCGGCCGCTCCGGAGTCAGGTGGGCGACCACGGCGTGGCGCGCCACGGAGGTGTTGCGGACGAGCAGGGTGGCGAAGACGGCCAGCCCGGACGAGGCGCCGATCTGGCGCAGCAGCGAGTTGAGACCCGTGGCGTCGGTCAACCGCTCGCGTGGCACGTTCGAGAGCGCCGCGGTGGTGAGCGGCACGAAGAGGCAGGCGAAGCCGATCCCCTGCACCAGCAGCGTCCCGATGACGTCGGGCGAGGTGGTCTGGAGCGTGAAGTGGCTCTGCTGCCAGGCGCCCAGCGCGGTGCAGAGGATACCGAAGGCGACCACCACGCGCGGAGAGACCCTGTTGTAGAGCCGCCCCACGATGGGCGTCACCACCATCATGACGAGCGTGCGCGGCATGAGCGCCAGCCCGGACTGCATGGCGGTGAAGCCGAGCTGCTCCTGCATGAAGAGCGGGAGCAGGAAGACGCTGGACAGCAGGATGGCGAACATCACCGCGCCGATGACCGTCCCGGAGGTGAAGACCGGGTCCTTGAAGAGCCGCAGGTTGACGGCCGGCACCGGCGCGGTAATCTCGCGCCAGGCGAAGGCTGCCAGGCCGAGCACGGCCACGATGGTCAGCGCGGTGATGGCCCGCGACTCGAACCAGTCGTCGCGCTGCCCCTCCTCGAGGACGTACTGGAGCGTGGCCAGCCCGACGCAGAGCAAGGCGATCCCCTGCCAGTCGAAGTGCTTGCGAACCTCGACCGCGGCCGCCTGGTTGGCCTGCCTGATGTCCTCGGGCTCGTGGACGAATCGCCAGACCATGATCAGGCCGAGCGCGCCGACCGGGAGGTTGATGAAGAAGATCCAGGACCAGTGGTAGTTGTCGACGATCCAGCCGCCCAGGGTCGGCCCGATGGCCGGGCCGATCATCACCGCCATGCCGAAGAGCGCCATCGCCATGCCCTGCTCGTGAGGCGGGAAGGTCTGCCGCAGGATGGCCTGCTCGGTCGGCTGCAGGGCGCCGGCGCCGAAGCCCTGGATGGCGCGAAACAGCACCAGCGACGAGAGGCTGGTGGCCACGCCGCACAGGGCGGAGCCGGCCAGGAACAGGACCAGGCTCACCACGTAGACGCGCTTCTGGCCGAAGAGCCGGCCGAGGAAGGCGGTGAGCGGCATCACCAGGACCGTGGCGATGGCGAAGCCGGTGGAGATCCAGGTGATCTCCTGCACCGTGGCGCCCACCGCGCCGCGGATCTGCGGGATGGCCACGTTGACGATGGAGGCGTCGATGGCCCCCATGAGCGTGCCGAAGGTCACCGAGACGGTGACCAGCCACTTGTTGACCGGCGGACGGGGGCTTGGCACGCGACCGTGGAACAAGCCACGGCCAGGGGCGGCGCGTCAAGGTATGCGAACCTCCGCGCTCAGGGAGGGCTGTAGCCGTAGCCCCCGGTCTCGATCCGGACCAGTACCCCCCGCTCGAACTCGAGGTCACGGACGAAGGTCCTGGGGCCGAGGTCGTCGGTCCAGACCTCCACGGTGGACCCGGCCGAGCCGCCCGTCACCTGCCAGGCTCCGCGGCTGCGCTCGACGACCTCGACCCGTTCCGGCGACTGGAGCAGGCGCTCCCGGTGGCGGCAGGAGAGCTCGACGAGGCGCTGCTCTGCGGGTGGTCGCCTCGGCGCGCCGGCTGCTGGCCATCCTCAGGCGCCACCGGCCGGAGCTGGTCGGCCCGCCGGTGCTCGCGGCGGTGGGCCAGGCGCTGGCGCGCCGAGAGCTGCCGGCGAGCTGAGGCGGGGCGACGGAACCCCCGACAATCTGCTTCAACGGAATTTCATCCGTTTCAATTGACAAGGGCCGCGTCCGTTATCTAGGATGTTTGTCCGTTCTCATCCGACCCTGAACGAGCTGGCGACGCCAGCGAGGACCGAGTGAACCACCCCCCAGAATCCTCCGCCCCCGAGCTGGCACCGCTCTTCCTCAAGCTGGCCGGCAAGCCCGTGGTGGTGGTGGGCGGAGGTGCCGTGGCCGCCGGCAAGCTGGCGCAGCTGGCCCGCTGCGGCGCCGACCTGACCGTGATCGCGCCGGAGGTCCTGCCCGAGATCGATGCCGCCCGGGTCCGGATCCTGCGGCGCGGCTTCGAGCCCTCCGACCTGGACGGCGCCTGGCTGGTCGTGGCAGCGGCGACGCCGGAGGTCAACCGGGAGGTGGCCGCCAGCGCCGAGGCGCGCCGGATCTTCGTCAACGGCGTCGATGACCCGGTCAACGCCAGCGCCTACTCCGGAGGGGTGATCCGGCGTGACGGGGTCACCGTGGCGCTCTCCACGGCTGGCCGGGCTCCCGCCCTGGCCGGCCTGCTGCGCGAGGGGATCGAGGCGCTGCTCCCCGAGCGGCTCTCGGGCTGGCTGGAGCGGGCCGAGGCGCTGCGCGCCCGCTGGCGGGCCGATCGGGTCCCCATGGCCGACCGGCGGCCGCGCCTGCTGGTGGCGCTCAACCAGCTCTACGGCTGCGCGGTGGCCCCGGTGACGCGCCCGGCGGCGGGGGACGACACGCCCTCGGGCGGCTTCGTGTCGCTGGTCGGTGCCGGCCCCGGCGACCCGGGGCTGCTCACCGTCAAGGCGGTGAAGCGGCTCGAGGAGGCCGACCTGGTGCTCTACGACGCGCTGGTCTCGGGCCAGGTCCTGCGCCACGCCCGCAAGGCCCACTGCTTCTTCGTCGGCAAGCGCTCGGGCCGGCCCAGCGTCAAGCAGGCCACCATCCACCGCATGCTGGTGGCCGCGGCGGCCCACGGCAAGCGGGTGGTCCGGCTCAAGGCCGGCGACCCCTTCGTGTTCGGACGCGGCGGCGAGGAGACGCTGGCGCTGGCCGAGGCCGGCGTGCCGCACGAGGTGATCCCCGGGATCTCCTCGGCCCTGGCGGCGCCGGCGCTGGCCGGCATCCCGGTCACGCACCGGGGCCTCGCCTCCGGCTTCACGGTGGTCTCGGGCCACGCCGAGGAGGCCTACGGTCCGGTGCTGGCCGCGCTCCGCCCCGGCGCCACCACGCTGGTGGTGCTGATGGGGCTGGGGACCCGGGGGCCGCTGGTGGAGATGCTGCTGCGCCTCGGCTGGCCGGGCCGGACCCCGGCCGCCGCCGCCATCGCCGCCTCGACGCCCGAGGCCTTCACCTGGATCGGCGAGCTGGCCGATCTGCCGGCCGCCGCCCTGCCGCCGTCGCACGGGCCCGGCACCCTGATCATCGGCCCGGTGGTGGCGCTGGCGCGCGACGCCGGCGCCGCCGCCCGCCCCGTCACCCGGGCCCGGGCCTGAACCCGAGGAGCGAACATGACCGTCATCGGAACCACCCGGCAGCGCCCCACCTTCGCCGACCCTCGCGACCTGGACGTCTTCGTCGAGCAGCTGGACCGCTACCAGCGCGGCGAGATCACCGCCGACGAGTGGCGGGCCTTCCGGCTGCTGCAGGGGACCTACGACCAGCGCCAGGTGGGCGACGTCCACATGGTCCGGACCAAGCTCCCCCAGGGGGTGGTGACGGCGGAGCAGCTCGAGGCCCTGGCCGAGGTGACCGAGCGCTGGTCGCGCGGCTTCGGCCACATCTCGACCCGCCAGAACCTGCAGCTCCACTTCGTGACCGGGCGGGGCGCCGAGGCTGCCCTGAAGCGGCTGGCCGAGGCCGGGATCACCTCGCGCGAGGCCTGCGGCAACACCGTCCGCAACGTCACCGCCTGCCCGTTCGGCGGCGTCGCCGAGGGCGAGGTCTTCGACACCACCCCGTACGCGGAGGCGGTGACCCGGCACTTCCTGCGCCACCCGCTGGCGGCCGCCCTCCCCCGCAAGTTCAAGATCGCCTTCGAGGGGTGCGCCGAGGATCACGCCGCCGCCTCCATCCACGATCTCGGCTTCTTCGCCCGCCGGCGCGAGGGCCGGCGCGGCTTCGAGGTGCGGGTGGGTGGCGGAACCGCCACCCTGCCGGTCTCGGCCCGCACGCTCCTCGAGTTCGCGCCGGCCGGCGACCTGCTGGCCGTCACCGAGGCGGTCATCCGGGTCTTCCACCGGCTCGGCGATCGCCAGAACCGCGCCTCCAACCGGCTCAAGTACCTGGTGCGGAAGCTCGGCTTCGAGGGCTTCGCCCATGAGGTCGAGCAGGCGCTCGCCGTGGTCAGGACAGAAGGTGCTCCACCGCTCCCGTTCGACCCGGAGCGCCCACCCGAGGAGGGTCCTCCTGCCGGCGCCCGCCCGCCTCCGCCCGCCCCCGCGGCGATCGCGGCCCGGGTCTGCGGACAGACACCGCATGGCGCCGGGCTGCTGCCCGCGCCACGGCCCGAGCCGTCCCCTTCGGCGGCAACCCTCGCTTCCTTCCTCGAGACCAACGTCCGGGCGCAGCGAGGCGGCCGCCACGTGCTGGTCACCGTGACCGTCCCGCTCGGCGATCTCACCTCGGCCCAGCTCGCGGTGCTGGCCGACCTGTCCCGTTCCTACGCCGACGGGACGGTGCGCTTCACCCGGACGCAGGACGTGGTGCTGCGCTGGGTCCTCGCCGAGGAGGTCCCCGCGCTCCAGGAGCGGCTGGCCGCGGCCGGCCTCGGCCTCGACGGCGCCGGCGGGCCGGCCGACGTGGTGAGCTGCCCCGGGGCCGAGAGCTGCCGGCTGGCGGTGACCCACTCGCGCGGACTCGGGCGCGCCCTCGAGGCCCACGTCCGTGCCCACCCGGCGCTGGCGCGGCAAGCCCCGGACCTCGACCTCAGCGTGAGCGGGTGCCCAAACGGCTGCAGCCAGCACCACCTGGCCGCCGTCGGCTTCCAGGGGAGCGCACGCAAGGTGGGCGCGCAGGCCGTCCCGCAGTACTTCGTGCTGGTGGGCGGCGGCCTCTCCGCACAGGAGGCGCGCTTCGGCCGGCTGGCCGCCAAGATCCCGGCCCGGCGCGTCAGCCAGGCGCTCGATCGGCTGGTGGCGCTCTACACCGCCGAGCGGCAGCCCGGAGAGGGGGCCCCGGCCTTCTTCGAGCGGGTGGCGCTGGCGCGGGTCAAGCAGGCGCTGGCCGGGCTCGAGCAGCTCACGCCAGAGTCCCTCACCCCCGAGGATCTGGTGGACCTCGGTGAGACCCAGGCCTACCGGACCGACACGCTGGAGGGCGAGTGCGCGGTGTGACGCCCGCCCGCGCCGCGCGGGGGGGCCTCCCCGGCTTCGGTCTCTCCACCGGCTTCACCATCTTCCACCTGGGGCTGGAGGACGCCGATCCGAAGCTGGAGGAGGCGGCCGCCATGCCGGGCGCTTCACCAAGGCCGAGCTGGTGACCATCGACGCCGTCTTCGGGGGCTGGGCCAAGGCGCAGCCAACCCACTCCGGCGACGGCGGCGTCTTCGACCAGCTCTACACGCCGGGACCTCAGGTCTTGCCGGACTGCGGCCTCAGGTGGAGGCCGCACTCCCGCTTCTCCGAGCCCCGCCAGCGGCCGGCGCGCGGATCCTCGCCCGGCCGCACCGGCGAGGTGCAGGGGGCGCAGCCGATGCTGGGGTAGCCGCGGGCGTGCAGCGGGTTGACCGGCACCCCCTGGCTTCTCAGGTGATCCCATACCTGCTGGCTGGTCCAGCCGGTCAGCGGGTTGACCTTCTCGAGGCCGAACCGGCCGTCCCATTCGACGGCCCTCGCGTTGGCCCGCTCCGGCGTCTGGTCGCGCCGGATGCCGGTCACCCAGGCGCCGAGGCGCGAGAGGGCGGAGCGCAGCGGGCGCACCTTGCGCAGGTCGCAGCAGCCGTCGGCGTCGACCTCCCAGGGCGGTGGCGCGGCGGCGTCGGCCGGCGGCGCGGCGGGCCGCTCGGCGCGGATGGTGAGGCCGTAGCGCGCCTCCAGGTCCCGCCAGAGCTGGTAGGTCTCGGGGAAGAGGTAGCCGGTGTCGAGCGTGAAGACGTCGACCGGGAGCCGGGCGCGGGCGATGACGTC
The DNA here is from genome assembly GCA_021806645.1 of Myxococcales bacterium. GTDB lineage: Bacteria > Myxococcota > Myxococcia > Myxococcales > Anaeromyxobacteraceae > JADKCZ01. Next base: position 177,985 of record JAJZQX010000003.1, read on the forward strand.
CACCAGCAGGCAGTCCTCGGGGCCGAAGCTGCAGGCCAGGGCGATCCGGCCGGGATGGCGCGCCGCCGCCGCGGCCAGGACCTCCTCCGGCGCCCTCCCCTCCAGCGCCTCGGCCAGCCGTCGCAGGTCGTCGGCGGCGCCGGCGCCCCTCACAGGATCATCCCCGCGGCCACGGTGTCGTTGGAGGCCTCGTCGATGACGATGAAGGCGCCGGTGGCCCGGACCTCGGCGTACCGGTCGGCCGCGATGGGCTGCGCCAGCCGGAGCGAGACGCGGCCGAGGTCGTTCATGGCCAGCCCCTCGGCCGGGACCTGCTCCAGGGCCGTGAGGTCGAGCCGCCAGGCGATGCCGGTCACCTGCGCCCGGATCTCCCGGGTGGTGTGGCGCACCAGGTAGCGGCGAACCAGCGAGAGCGGCCGCTCGGCGAGCCAGCAGAGCATCGCCTCCACCTCGCGAACCGGCGCCGGGGCTTCGGCGGGGCGCACCAGCAGGTCGCCGCGCGAGACGTCCACCTCGTCCTCCAGCTGCAGGAGCACCGACTGCTCGCCGACCGCCTCGCGCAGGGCGACGTCGCCCAGCCAGATGGCCTTGACGCGCGAGGTCCGGCCCGAGGGCAGCACCTGGACCTCGTCGCCCACGGCGACGCCTCCCGACTCGACGCGGCCGGCGAAGCCACGGAAGTCGTGGTGCGCCTCCGAGTGCGGCCGGCAGACCCACTGGACCGGGAAGCGGAACGGCTCCGCCCCCTCGACATGGGCCGCCGGCGTCCGCTCCAGCACCTCGAGGAGCGTCGGGCCATGCCACCAGCCCAGGTGGTCGCCCCGCTCCACCACCATGTCGCCGGCGAGGGCCGACATGGGGATGAAGCGGACGTCCTCGATCCCGAGCCTGGCCGCGACGGCCAGGGCGTCAGCCTGGATGCGGTCGAAGACCTGCTCCGACCAGCCGACCAGGTCCATCTTGTTCACGGCCACCACCAGGTGCGGGATGCCAAGCTGGTGGGCGATGCAGGCGTGGCGCCGGGTCTGGGTGAGCACCCCCTTGCGCGCGTCCACCAGGACGACGGCCAGGTGCGCGGTCGAACCGGCCGTCACCATGTTGCGCGTGTACTGCTCGTGCCCCGGGGCGTCGGCGATGATGTACTTGCGCCTCCCGGTGGAGAAGTACCGGTAGGCCACGTCGATGGTGATCCCCTGCTCCCGCTCGGCGGAGAGGCCATCGGTGAGCAGCGACAGGTCGACTCCGGCGTGGCCGCGCCGCTTCGAGGTCCGCTCGATGGCGGAGAGGGCGTCGGCCAGCACCGAGCGGGTGTCGACCAGCAGCCTCCCGATGAGCGTGCTCTTGCCGTCGTCCACCGAGCCACAGGTGAGGAAGCGCAGCAGGCCTAGGTCCAGCGGCGCGGAGAGCTGTTCGGCGGCGGAGATCAAAAATAGCCCTCCTTCTTTCGCTGCTCCATCGAGGCGTCCGAGGTCTGGTCGTCGAGCCGGGTCGCACCCCGCTCGGTGACCGTGGTGGTGGCCGTCTCGACCACGATCTCCTCGACGGTGGTGGCGCTCGACTCGACCGGGGCGGTGCAGGTGATGTCACCCACGGTGCGGAAGCGGACCGAGACCTCCTCGACCAGGTCGCCCGGACGGGACGGCGTCACCTCGGTGACCGGCACCATGGCGCCAGCACGCCGGACCACGAGGCGGCGATGGGCGAAGTAGATGGAGGGGAGCGCGAGCCGCTCGCGCGCGATGTACTGCCAGACGTCGAGCTCGGTCCAGTTGGAGATGGGGAAGGCACGGATGTTCTCGCCCCTCCGGATCCGGGCGTTGTAGAGGCTCCAGAGCTCGGGGCGCTGGTTCTTGGGGTCCCACTGCCCGAACTCGTCGCGAAACGAGAAGACCCGCTCCTTGGCGCGCGCCTTCTCCTCGTCGCGCCGGGCCCCGCCGATGCAGGCGTCGAAGCCGAACTCGGCGATGGCGTCGAGCAGCGTCACCGACTGGTGCTTGTTGCGCGGCTCGAGCGGGTGGCCGAGGACCACCTTACCCTCGCGGATGGAGTCCTCCACCGAACGGACCAGCAGCCGCTCGCCCAGCTCGGCGGCGCGGCGATCCCGGAAAGCCACCACCTCGGGGTAGTTGTGGCCGGTGTCGACGTGCAGGAGCGGGAACGGGAACCGGGCCGGCCGGAAGGCCATCTCCGCCAGCCGCAGCAGGCAGACCGAGTCCTTGCCGCCCGAGAAGAGCAGCACCGGGTTGGCGCACTGGCCCGCCACCTCGCGCAGCACGTGGACCGCCTCGCTCTCCAGCCAGTCGAGGTGATCGAGCGCCGCGCGCCGCCCGGACGGGGCGGGGCGCCGGACGGAAGGTCTGGCAAGGGGGCCTGGATGCGTGTCCGTCATAACGGATGGCGCATCCTAGAAAACGGAGGCACGTCTTGTCAAACGGATGGCGCGGACGATGTCCTCGGGCGTCGAGCCGCGACCGTGCGACGAGTTGGTCACACTTTACGTTACATGGGCCGGCGAGGCGCGGCCAGGCCGGGGACCGCGCCGGAGCTAGGGCCCCAGCGCGGGAAAACACCGTGGCCACGCCCTGCGGCGAGCGCCGGTTCTGGCCCGGACCGGTCCAGATTGCGCCGCTCCAATGCCTTGACAGGTGGGCTCACTCTTGATGTTTAGCTTCCCCGGCCAAGAACGCCGCACCTTCCTGGAGACTGAATGACGACCAAGCCGTCGAAGATCATCTGGACGCAGATCGACGAAGCCCCCGCCCTGGCCACCTACTCGCTGCTCCCCATCGTCCAGGCCTTCACCCGGGGCACGGGCGTCGAGGTCGAGACGCGCGACATCTCGGTGGCCGGCCGGATCATCGCCAACTTCCCCGAGAACCTGACGCCGGCGCAGCGGCTTCCCGACTTCCTCGGGCAGCTCGGAGCGCTCGCCAAGACGCCGGACGCCAACATCGTCAAGCTACCCAACGTCAGCGCCTCGCTCCCCCAGCTCAAGGAGGCCATCAGGGAGCTGCAGTCGCACGGCTACAAGATCCCGGACTACCCGGAAGCTCCCAAGGACGAGGCCGAGAAGGCCATCCAGGCGCGGTACGCCAGGTGCCTCGGCAGCGCCGTGAACCCGGTGCTCCGAGAGGGCAACTCGGACCGGCGCTCGCCGCCCGCCGTGAAGGCGTTCTCCAGGAAGAACCCGCACAAGCTGGGTGCCTGGTCCAAGGACTCCAAGGCGCACGTCGCGCACATGATCGCCGACGACTTCTACGGGCACGAGACCTCCACCACCATCCCCAAGGCGACCGAGTACCGGATCGAGTTCGTCGGCGCCGGGGGCCAGGCGACTGTCCTCAAGAAGAACGCCCCGCTGGTGGACGGCGAGATCATCGACTCGACGGTGATGAGCGTCCGGGCCCTCCGCAAGTTCATCGAGGAGCAGCTAGACGACGCCAGGAAGACCGGCGTGCTCTTCTCCGTGCACCTCAAGGCCACCATGATGAAGGTCTCCGACCCGGTCATGTTCGGCCACTTCGTCACCGTCTTCTTCAAGGACGTCTTCGCGAAGCACGCCGACGCCCTCAAGCAGGCCGGCGTCAACCCCAACCTCGGGCTGGGCGACCTCTACAAGAAGATCGGGAGCCTGCCGGCGGCCAAGAAGGCGGAGATCGAGGCCGACATCAAGGCGACCTACGCGCAGCGCCCCGCGCTGGCGATGGTCGACTCGGACAAGGGCATCACCAACCTGCACGCGTCGAACGACGTCATCATCGACGCCTCGATGCCGGTGGTGGTCCGCGAGTCTGGCCGGATGTGGGGCGCGGACGGCAAGCTCCACGACACCAAGGCGGTCATCCCGGATCGCTGCTACGCCACGATTTACAAGGAGACGATCGAGAACTGCAAGCAGTTCGGCGCCCTCGACCCGGCCACCATGGGGAGCGTCCCCAACGTCGGCTTGATGGCGCAGCAGGCGGAGGAGTACGGCTCCCACGACAAGACCTTCATCGCCAGCGCGGCCGGCACCATCCGCGTCGTCGACGGGTCCGGCGCCACGCTGCTCCAGCAGCAGGTCGAGCCGGGCGACATCTTCCGGATGTGCCAGGCCAAGGACGTCGCCATCCGTGACTGGGTCAAGCTCGCCGTCACCCGGGCCCGGGCCAGCGGCACCCCGGCCGTCTTCTGGCTCGACAAGAACCGCGCCCACGACGCGCAGGTGATCGCCAAGGTCGAGAAGTACCTCAAGGATCACGACACCAAGGGGCTCGACCTCCGCATCCTGGCCCCGGTCGAGGCCATGCGCCTCACCCTGACCCGGATCCGCGAGGGGAAGGACACCATCTCGGTCACCGGCAACGCGCTCCGCGACTACCTGACCGACCTCTTCCCCATCCTCGAGGTCGGCACCAGCGCCAAGATGCTGTCGATCGTCCCCCTGCTCGCCGGTGGCGGCCTCTTCGAGACCGGCGCCGGCGGCTCGGCCCCCAAGCACGTCCAGCAGTTCGTCAAGGAGGGCTACCTGCGCTGGGACTCGCTCGGCGAGTTCTCGGCGCTGGGCGCCTCGCTGGAGCACATCGGCGCCACCACCGGGAACGCCAAGGCCAAGATCCTGGCCGAGACGCTCGACGTGGCCATCGGCAAGTTCCTCGACAACAACAGGTCGCCGGCCCGCAAGGTGGGCCAGATCGACAACCGCGGCAGCCACTTCTACCTGGCCCTCTACTGGGCCGAGGCGCTCGCGGCCCAGGACAAGGACGCCGAGCTCAAGGCCAGGTTCATCAAGGTGGCCGGGCAGCTGGCCGGGAGCGAGAGCAAGATCGCCGCCGAGCTGATCGCGGCCCAGGGCAAGCCGGTGGACCTGGGCGGCTATTACCAGCCAGACCCGGTCAAGACGTCCAAGGCGATGCGTCCCAGCGCCACGCTGAACGCCATCGTGGACTCCATCTCGTAGCGCACCCGCAGCGGATTCATTCCAACCAGGGAGAGAACGATGGCCAGGAAGAAGATTGCGTTGATCGGTGGTGGGCAGATCGGCGGCGTGCTGGCTCAGCTGGCCGCGCTTCGTGAGCTGGGCGACGTGGTGCTGTTCGACATCGTCGAGGGGCTGCCGCAGGGCAAGACCCTCGACATCGCCGAGGCAGCGCCGATCGACGGCTTCGACGTCAGCGTCAAGGGCACCAACAGCTACCAGGACATCTCCGGCGCCGACGTGGTCATCGTGACCGCCGGCCTGCCCCGCAAGCCGGGCATGAGCCGCGACGACCTGATCGCCACCAACTCGAAGATCATGACCAGCGTGGCCGAGGGCATCAAGACCTACGCCCCGAACTCGTTCGTGATCGTCATCTCCAACCCGCTCGACGCGATGGTGACGCTCTGCCAGCGCATCACCGGCTTCCCGCACCACCGCGTGGTGGGGCAGGCCGGCGTGCTCGACTCGGCCCGCTTCGCCGCCTTCATCGCCTGGGAGCTGGGCGTCTCGGTCAAGGACGTCACCGCGGTCACCCTCGGCGGCCACGGCGACGACATGGTCCCGCTGGTCCGCTACACCGCCGTCTGCGGCGTCCCGGTGCTGGAGCTGCTGGAGAAGAAGCACGGCAGCGCCGCCAAGGCCAAGGAGGTCATGGAGGCCATGGTCAAGCGGACCCGCGGCGCCGGTGGCGAGGTGGTCGCCCTCCTCAAGACCGGCTCGGCCTTCTACTCGCCCGCCTCGGCGGCCATCTCCATGGCCGAGTCGTTCCTCAAGGACCAGAAGCGGGTGCTGCCGACCTGCGTCTACCTGAACGGCGAGTTCGGCGTGAAGGGGCTCTACGTCGGCGTGCCGGTGGTGATCGGCGCGGGTGGCGCCGAGAAGATCCTCGAGCTCAAGCTCAACGCCGAGGAGCAGGCCATGATGGACAAGTCGGTCAAGGCGGTCGCCGACCTGGTCGCCACGCTCAAGTAGCCCCGGCGCCCAGCGCCTGGAGCAGGGAGGCCCCGGCCGCATCGGCGACCGGGGCCTCGTTGCGTCCGCACCCCTTCAGGCGAAGCGCCTGATCAGGGTCTCGAGGTAGCGGGACCGGACCTGTTCGGTCGCCAGCAACCGCTGGGCCGGCGGCAGGCGCAGCACGGCGCCGAGGAAGGCGGCCATGGCCCGGTGGCTCCAGAGGGTCCGGTTGTCGAAGAGCAGGTGCTGGAGCGTGCCCCGCTCGATGGCCATGAGCACGGCCCGGTGGGCGCCGTTGAGCGGGGTGAGCGTCCGGGCCGGCCGCGGCTCCAGGGTGAGCGCCCCGGGCCGGCAGGTGCGGACGCAGACCCCGCAGCCCAGGCAGCGGTCCACCTCGAGGCGGGCCACGGTCCGCCGCGGCTGCCGGGGATCGTTGGCCGAGACCGCCGCCAGCGCCTCGACCGGGCAGGCCCGGACGCAGCGCTCGCAGCCGGTGCAGGCGGCGGCGTCGACCGCGGGGAGGAAGGCGGTGGTGTGGATGGGGTGGGCGGCGGCGAAGCGCCGAGCCGCGATCATCGCCTCGCAGCAGCAGCCGCAGCAGTTGCAGATGAAGTTGACCGACTCGCGGACGTTCTCGCCGAACTGGACCAGGCCGAGATCCCGCGCCTGGGCCAGCAGGTCGAGCGCCTCCGGGACGTCGACCCGCCGGGCGTGGCCGTGCTTCACCAGCGACTCGGCCGAGGCGTTGAAGGTCATGCAGATGTCCTGCGGCGCCGCGCAGGCCCGGCCGACGTGCTCCATCTTGTGCCGGCAGTAGCAGCGGCTGATCCCGAGGTGGCTGGCGGTCAGGATCACCTCGCTGGCCCGCTCGAAGTCGAGGACGTGCAAGGCGTTCCCCGAGGAGAGGGCCGGCTCGCTGACGAAGGCCCGGCCGACCTGGGTGGTCCCCTCGGCGAAGAGAGCCCGGACGAAGTCCTCCTCGACGTTGAGGTACTGGTAGAAGAACTCGGCCAGCGCCTTCTGGTCGAGGTCGGTCCGGGTCCGCATCAACGAGAACTCGAAGAAGCCGGCCATGGGCGGGGGGAGGACGAAGCGGCGTCCCTCGGGGGTCTCCAGGTCGAGCAGCAGGGCCCTCGAAGAGAGCTCGTCCAGCACCCGGGTCGCCTCGCCCTCCCCCACCTTCCAGATGGCCGCCGCCTTCGCCACGCCGAAGGGCTTGATGGGCAGCGCGGCCACCAGGGCGGCCTCCCGCTCGCTGAAGAGGATGGAGAGGATTCGGAACAGGTGCTCCGACGGGGGAGCGCCCTGCGGGAAGCGGTTGAGCCGATCGGTGAGCCGGTCGTAGACCGATCTCGTATGGTGGTGGGCCATGAGGCTGCCCATGGTACCCCGTTGACTCGGGAATCAACACGATCGAATCTGTGCCCGAGCCGCCCCGTCCAGGCCGGCCTCACGCCGCCCTCACCGCCCCACGGAGCGCCCGTGTTCCTGCTCGACCCCCGTCACCTGCCGGCCCGGCCGGCCGACCCCGCCACCGCCAACCTGCTCGAGAAGACCGTGCAGTTCTTCGAGCGCAAGGGGAAGGCGCGGCTGCGGGAGGACGACCTGGCCCGCTCCTGGTATGCCGACTTCCTCGACTTCTCCCGGCGGGAGGGACTGCTGGCCACCTTCCTCACCCCGGCCTCGTGCGGCGGCGACGGCGCCCGCTGGGACACCGGGCGCAACTGCGCCCTCAACGAGGTGCTCGGCTTCTACGGCCTGCCCTACTGGTACACCTGGCAGGTCACCATCCTCGGCCTGGGGCCCCTCTGGATGAGCGACAACGAGCCGCTCCGCCGCCGCACCGCCGCGCTGCTGGGCCAGGGCGGGATCTTCGGCTTCGGCCTCTCGGAGAAGGAGCACGGGGCCGACATCTACTCCACCGACATGGCGCTGGTTCCGGACGGCCCGGGGCGGTGGCTGGCCCGCGGCGAAAAGTACTACATCGGCAACGGCAACGAGGCGGCGCTGGTCTCGGTATTCGGCAAGGTGGCCAGCAGCGGCGAGTACGTCTTCTTCGCGGTCGACCCAAAGCGCCCCGGCTACCGGCTGGTCAAGAACGTGGTGGCCAGCCAGTCCTACGTGGCCGAGTTCGTCCTCGAGGACTACCCGGTGACCGAGGCCGATCTGATCCTGCGCGGCCAGGCGGCCTGGGACGCGGCCCTCAACACCGTCAACGTCGGCAAGTACAACCTCGGCTGGGCCTCCATCGGCATCTGCACCCACGCCCTCTACGAGGCGATCCGACACGCCGCCAACCGCCGGCTCTACGGCAACGCCGTGACCGACTTCGGCCACGTGCAGCGGCTCTTCACCGACGCCTGGGCGCGGCTCACCGCCATGCGGCTCTTCGGCCTGCGCGCCTCCGACTACTTCCGCGCCGCCTCCCGCCAGGACCGGCGCTACCTGCTCTTCAACCCGGTGATGAAGATGAAGGTCACCACCGAGGGCGAGAAGGTGATCGACCACCTCTGGGACGTCATCGCCGCCAAGGGGTTCGAGAAGGACACCTACTTCGAGTTGGCGGCGCGCGACATCCGCGCCCTACCCAAGCTGGAGGGGACGGTCCACGTCAACATCGCCCTGATCGTCAAGTTCATGAAGAACTACTTCTTCGCCCCGGCCCCCCTGCCCGAGGTGCCGCGACGCGACGAGCCGGCCGACGACCCCTTCCTCTGGGACCAGGGGCCGGCCAGCGGCCTCGGCAAGATCACCTTCCGGGATCCCGCGCCCGTCTTCGCCGGCTGGCCCCAGCCCAACGTCGCCCTCTTCCGCGAGCAGGTGGCCGCCTTCAAGGCGCTGCTGGCCCAGGCCACTCCCACCGAGGCGCAGTCCCGGGACGTCGACTTCCTGCTGGCCATCGGCGAGCTCTTCACGCTGGTGGTCTACGCTCAGCTGGTCCTGGAGAACGCCGCCCTCCGCGCCGACCAGGGGATCGACGGCGACACCGTCGACCAGATCTTCGACGTGCTGGTGCGGGACTTCTCGCGCCACGCCGTCGACCTGCACGGGAAGGCGGCCTCCACGCCGGCACAGCAGGAGCTGGCCCTGCGGCTCATCCGCAAGCCGGCCCAGGATCCGGCGCGCCAGGCGCGCATCTGGGCCCGGGTCCACGCCCTCAAGGACGGCTACGAGATGAGCCGGTAGGGCGGGCCGCGGCGCATGGGACGGGGCCGGTCCACGGCCGAGGCCCGGCTCCCGAGCTACGGCACCGGCCAGGTGAAGAGGCCGCCCCGCCAGCTGGCGGTGAAGCTCTTCTGCTCGGTGAACCAGAGGGCCCTGGCGACCGGGTCGAGCGCCATGGCCTGCGGGCCATCGAATTGCCCTGGCGCCAGCAGGTCGATCCCGCCGGTGTCTAGGTTGATCCGGTAAAGCGACCGCCAGGAGACCGAGCTGCCGGTCCTCCCCATGGCCAGGGCGGTCCGGTCGCCGGCCGGGGTCAACCCCGGTTCGATCACCAGCTGCGAGAGGTCGATGGCTGCGACCTCCGTCAGGCTCCCCGAGGCGACGTTCAGGTCCACCCGGTAGAGCTTGCCGTAGTAGTCGCCAGGGGGACTGGAGACGCTGGCCGTGAGGGCAGACATCCCGGGGACCTCCGGGACCACGAAGGTCGGCGAGCTCAGCCCGGTGGCCACCGGCACCGCGCCGCTGCCGTCGAGGAAGACCCGCCAGACGGTCCCGGTGCCGGCGTCGGCCACCAAGGCGAAGGTGGCGTCCTCGACCGCGATGGCCGCCGGGTTGGTCAGGCCGCTGGCCAGCGGCGCCCCGACCGTCCAGCTGGCGCCGCCGTCGGTGAGCCGCAGGACCCGGCCGAGCGCCTGGCCGGCGCCGTTGGCGGCGCCGCAGTCGGTGACCAGCAGCTGCGTCGGGCTCTGCAGCGCGATGGCCCCACCCCCGAACTGGAAGTTGAGGCCGGTCCCCACCGTCGGGTAGAGGGTAGCCACGGCCCCGGTGGCCGGACCGAGCCGGAGGATCTGGCCGGCGTTGGCGCAGTTGCTCGCCCCGTTGCAGGCGGCCACCAGCACCGTGGCGCCGCCCGCCTCGAGCGCCAGGCCGGCGGGCCGGTCGAGGTCGTGAAAGCGGGCCGCCGGGCCAAAGGCGGCGGTGGCCGGAACGTGGAGTAGCACGCCCGGGTCACCCAGCACTCGCCTCCTTGCCAGGACCAGGACATCGCCCGCGGCGGTGCGGACCAGATCCTGCGCGGTGATCTCCGGCAGCGCCAGCGCCCTGTAGCCACCGGTGGCCAGATCGACCTCCAGCAGCCTGTCGCCGGCCTGGGCCGACTCGGTGACCAGCGCCGAGCCGGCCGCGCCCAGGCCGATCCCGGACAGTGGCGCGAAGCCGCTGGAGACCACGGTGACCAGCGGCGCCCCCCCGCCCGAGTCGTCGAACCTGACGATGCTGGTGGCGCTGTCGCAGGTCCGCGTCACCAGCACCCGCCCGGCCGCCTCGACCACCAGCCCGGTCGCCCCGGTGGAGGCGGTGCCTCCCGGACAGGTGAGGCGGACGTCGCCCACCAGCACGGGTGTGGCCGGCAGCGCCCCGCCCACGGCCACCCGATAGACCCGGGTCCCGGACAGGACCATGGCAGTCGCCCCACCCGGCTCCAGCGAGACGTCCAGGGCGCTGTACGCGAAGCTGGCGACCAGCGTGGCGCTTCCCGCCCCCAGATCGACCCGGTAAAGCATGCCGACGCCGGCCTGCGCCGTGCTCACCAGCGCCGTGGCCTCGCCGGCCTCGAGCACCACCCCGCGCAGCTGCGCCATGCCGGTGATCACTTGCGTCACCTGCCCGGTGGCGACATCCACCGAGGCCAGCTCGCTAGCCGTGTCGCAGTTTCCCCCGACGCAGTCGGTCACGTAGGCCTTGGTGCCGGCGGCGTCGACGGCCAACCCGGTGGGGACCTGCAGCGTGGCCACCGAGGTGAAGGCCGGGGCTACTGCCTGCGAAGGCGAAACCACTGCGGCACGGAGCAGCGCCCCGGGAGCCTCCTGCGTGAGCAGCGCCGTCGTCGCGCCGGCCTCGAGGGCCAGGCCGAAGTGGCCGTTGGAGTTGGTCCCGATGATCTCGGTCGCGGTCCCGGTGGCCAGTTGGACCCGGTAGACCCGCCCACCCCCCCAGCCCACGCCGAGCCCGCCCGCCACCAGCGCCGTGGCGCCGCCCGGCTCGACGGTCACGGTGTTGAGCGAGGAAAGGCCGCTGACCACCGCCACCGTGGTCCCGGCGTAGGTCCCGCTGACGGTCACCCGCTTGACGGCGCCGGTCCAGCCCGACTCGACCACCAGCGCCTTGCCGCCGGGCTCCAGGGCGATGCCGCGCGGCTCCGCCAGCGCCATGGCCACCGGGAACGGCGTGACCGTCCCGGTCGCCAGGTCGACCTTGACCACCCGCCCCGGCGTCCCGCACCCGCCGCTGGCGTCGGTCACCAGGGCGGTGTTGGCGTCGAGCAGCGCCAGCCCCCACGGGCAGGTGAGCGCGGTGGCCGGCGTGGCGGGGTTGACCGGCGCCCGGTGGACGATGACCCCGGTGGGGACGTCGATCTTCGAGAGCCCGCCCGAGTGGACCACCCATGCCGTGGTCCCGGCGTCGGCCAGCGCCAGATCGTGGGCCGTGCCAAGGGCGCTGGGCGCCCCGCCGCCCACCACCAGGCCGCTGGCGATGGTCCGGAGCGCCAGTCGCCGGGCCACGCCCACCCGGACCAACCGGCCGATGCCGTACCCGGAGGAATCGACCTCGGTCACCAGGGCGGTCGCCCCGCCCGGCTCGATGGCCACGCCCGACGGGCTCTTCAGCCCGCGCGGGGAGCGCACCTCGAGTTCCAGGCTGGCGGCGTGGACCGTGGCGCCGCTGGTTCCGGTGAGCGAGACGATCGGCGCCGTGGCCGGCGTCAGCGCCGCACCCGCGGACGCGGTCAGGGTCAGGGTCGCTGTCCCGGGCGGTGTCACCGACGCCGGATTGAACGAGGCGGTGACGCCCGCGGTCAGCCCGCTGGCCGAGAGCGTCACCGGCAGCCCCGCGCCCCGGGCCAAGCCCAGGGTCACCGGGAGGTCCCGCGCCTCCCCCGGCAGGAGCGACAAGGCCTGCCCCGCCACCACGGGCTGGGAGACCGAGAAGTCGAAAGGGCCGTCGAAGCCGGCCCGGACGGTGGCATCGGCCCCCATGGAGAGGGCGCAGGTCCCGGTGCCGGTGCAGCCGCCGCCGCTCCAGCCGGTGAAGCGCCAGCCGGCCGATGGCGTGGCGGTGAGGATCACGGCGGCGCCGTCTAGGAAGGTGGCGGCGCAGGTCGCCCCGCAGCTCACCCCTCCGAGGTCGGAGGTGACGGTGCCCCCCTCGGCCGGCTCCGGCACCACGGTGAGCGTGCGGACCGCGGTGAAGGTGGCCGAGACCGCCCGGTCTGCCGCCAGCGTGACGCTGCAGGGGCCGGTCCCGGTGCAGGCCCCGGCCCAGCCGGTGAACAGGAAGCCCGGGGAGGCGCTGGCCACGAGCGCGACGGCGGTGGCGTCGACGAAGAGCGCGGCGCAGGCGCCGGTGCCGTCCTGGCAGTCGATGCCGGCCGGGGTGCTGAGCACCCGTCCCCCCGCCGTGGAGGAGACCGACAGCGTCCACAGGGGCGTGAAGGTGGCGGTCACCGACCGGTCCGCGGTCATGGCCAGCGCGCAGGACCCGGTGCCGGTGCAGGCGCCGCTCCAGCCGGAGAACGAGGAGGAGGCGTCGGGCACCGCGACCAGAGTGACGCTGGTCCCGTCCTCGAAGGTGGCGCTGCAGGTGGCCCCGCACCCGACCCCGGCCGGCGTGGAGGTGACGGTCCCCGACCCCGCCCCTGCGCGGGCGACGTCGAGCCGGCGCAGCGGGACGAAGGTGATCGTGGCGGTGAGATCCATGTCCATGACCAGCGCACAGGTCAGCCCGGTGCTCCCGAAACAGTCGCCGCCCCAGCGCACCGCCTGGCCGGGCCCGGGGGCGGCGGAGAGCGTGACGACGGTGCCGTCGACCACCTGGGCGGCGCAAGTGGCCCCCTGAGTCCCGCAGGCGATCCCACCGACGTCCGAGGTCACGCCGCCGTCGCCCACCGCGTTCACGGAGAGCGTTCGCAGCACCGCGAAGGAGCTGCTGACGGTGCGATCGGCGCTCATGGTGACGCTGCAGGCGGCCGGGTCCGCCCCGGCGCAGGCCCCGCTCCAGGCCAGGAAGGCGGCGTCGCCCATGGGGCTGCTGGCCACCAGCGAGACCACCGTCCCGTCCGGGAAGGCGTGGTTGCAGGCGCCGCCCGAGCAGGAGATCCCGGACGGGACCGACGTCACCAGGGTGGAGACGCCCAGCAAGGGGACGTTCACCGTGAGCAGCCGCGACGGCGGCGGGGCCAGGTCGAAGGTGGCTGTGACCGCGACGTCGCCCGCCAGGGTGGGCGCGCAGGCGCCGCCCCCGCTGCACCCTCCGCTCCAGCCCGCGAAGGAGGAGCCGGAGCCGGCGCCCTGGGTCAGCGTCACGACCGTGCCATCGGGAAATCCGGCCGAGCAGGTGCCGACGCCACCGCTGGCGCAGGAGATCCCGGCCGGCGAGCTGTTGACGGTCCCTGCGCCCGTCCCGGCCACGCTCACTGTGAGCGTCCAGGTGGACGGCGGCGCCACGCCAAAGGTGGCGGTGACGTGGGTCTCGGCGCCGACGGTGACGGTACAGGGGCCGGTGCCCGAGCAGGGCCCGCTCCAGCCGTCGAAGCGCGAGCCCGCCGCCGGCGCCGCGGTCAGGGTCCAGGTCGAACCCTGGGCGGCGGAGACCCCGCAGGCGGTGGCCCCCTGGCCGCAGGAGATGCCCGCCGGGGCACTGGTGACGCGCCCGGCGCCGGCCCCGGCCAGTGCCACGGCGAGGGGGAACTCGACCGCCGACCCCTGGCCTCCGCCTCCGCCACCCCCGCACCCACCGTGAACAGCAAGCATCGCGAGCAGCACCGGCGCGTGATTCCTGGACATGTCGACCCCCAGCACTGGACCATGACGCGGCCGTGGACCGACCCCGGAGGCGTGGCGGCCCGCGCCGCCCGCCCGCCGCCGGGCCCCTGTTCAGCCGGCGTGCACCCCGGCGACCGGGGCCGTGACAGGAGGCGGCTCGTGGCCGCCTGCGGCGTGCGGCTTGTCGTCGCCGAAGATGGGCAGGACCCGGTTGAAGAGCCAGAGCAGCACGAACGGCATGATCAGCAGGGCGATGGCCACCAGGATCCCCTCCCGGCCGAAGATCTCCGGGCTGTAGGGGGAGCGAAGGCCGCGGAAGGACTTTGAGAGGAGCTGGCCGCCGATGACGATGTTCCAGCGCATCGAGAAGACCTGGAGGAGCAGGAGGATGGACGAGGCGATGCAGAGCGTGTTGCGGACCCGGTCGTGGAGGTAGCGGTCCATCAGCACCACCACGCCCAGCAGGATGAACGGGATGAGGCTGCCCACCACCATCTGGATGGTGATGAAGGAGAACTCCAGCCGGGTGGTGAGGAGCTGGGAGATGATGTGCCAGGACTCCGACTTCTCGTAGGCCAGCATGATGATCTCGAGGAGCTCGAGCGTGACGGTGAGGATGAGGAAGAACCAGAGCCAGCGCGCCAGCGCCGCCACGGTCCGCCCCTCGATCACCCTCCGGTTCAGCTTGGCCACCACCTGGTAGAGGATGGTGAGCAGCGCGATCCCGGAGACCGCCGCCGAGAGCAGGAAGATGACCGGCATGAGCGGGGAGGACCACCAGGGGTTGGCCTTGATGGCGCCGAAGATGAAGCCGACGTAGCCGTGCAGCATGCAGGCGCCGGGCAGGCCGATGGCGGCGAGGATGGTGGCGGCGCGGTGGTCGATGGCGATGGCCTCGGGGGAGGTGTCGTAGGTGCCGAGGGCCAGCATGGCGTAGAAGGTCCGCTTCCACCCGCGGCTGCGCCGCGCCGACTCGATGATCTGCTGCCGCCAGACGAACCAGACCTCGAGCACCAGGATCAGCAGGTAGGTCGAATAGAGCATGCCGAAGCCGGCCATGGCCGAGGACAGGTTGGGCGTCACCATCACCAGCCAGCTCCGCTCCGGGTGGCCGAGGTGGAGGTTGAGCGGCAGCGTGGCCACCGCCATGAAGCAGAGGGAGGTGGCCATGGCCAGCCGCGCCACCGGCCGGAACTCCTCGCGGCCGAAGACGTGGAAGAGCGCCGAGACGATGAAGGCACCGGCCACGAACCCCGTGATGTACGGGTACATCACGATCATCAGGGACCAGTGGACGTGGATGTCGTTGGGGAACGCGTACCCCGTGATCTCGGGCATCACCGCACCTCCATGTCGAGATGCAGGTAGAAGCACTGCGGTTCGGTGAGCAGGTGGGCCTGCAAGATCGAGACGCGCTCATGGTCGATGGTCTGTCGCACCGGGTCGTCCTCTCTCATCATGTCGCCGAAGGCGCGCGTCCCGGTCGGGCAGACCTCGACGCAGG
The DNA here is from genome assembly GCA_021806645.1 of Myxococcales bacterium. Lineage (GTDB taxonomy): Bacteria > Myxococcota > Myxococcia > Myxococcales > Anaeromyxobacteraceae > JADKCZ01. Next base: position 193,388 of record JAJZQX010000003.1, read on the forward strand.
CCGGCTTCAGCCCCTTGGTGATGCGGTGGTAGCACCAGGTGCACTTCTCGGCGGTGTGCGTAGCCGGGTTGAGGAAGCGACTGCCGTACGGGCAGGCCTGCACGCAGTAGCCGCAGCCGATGCAGGACTTCCCGTCCACCAGCACCACCCCGTCCTTGGTCCGGTAGGAGGCCCCCACCGGGCAGACCTGGACGCAGGGGGTCTCCTTGCAGTGGTTGCACATCTTCGGCACGAAGAAGGACTTGGTGGGCGTGAAGGCGGTCGGCACCGGCGGGAAGCCGTCGAGGCCGCCCTTGGGCGAGTCGACGTAGGAGCCTCCCGGACCGACGATGTAGCGTTCCACCCAGGTGCGGACGAAGCCGTCCGGCACGTCGTTCTCGGCCTTGCAGCCCCGCACGCAGGAGCCGCAGCCGATGCACTTGGAGGTGTCGATCACGTAGGCCCAGCGGTGCTCTTCCCAGTTGTAGGCGTCGCCGCCGGGCGGCGGGACGTGGGTCTCGCCCGACGCCGCCGCGTCGAGTCCGGCGAGCAGGACCACCGCGCCACCGGCGATGGTGAAGGCGGCGCCGAGAAAGTCGCGCCGGCCGGGATCGGCGGGCGTGGCCGCCCCGGCGGCCGGGGCCTCGGGCGGCGGGCTGGGGGACCTGGTCGAGGCCAGGGGACGGGGGGCGTGGTCCATGGCTGCTCCTAGGGCTTCGGCGAGTGCGGGTCGTGGCAATCGAGGCAGACCGCGCCCTCGAGCTTGGAGGTGACGTGCTGCTCCAGGATCACCTGCGGGAACTTGTCGGGGCGCCCCTGGATGCGGCGGTGGCAGCGGGCACAGAGCGTGAAGGACCTGTCGACCGGCATCTTCCCGGAGACCGTGCCATTGGTGACGTGACGCAGCAGCGGCGCATGGCAGACTTCGCAGCTCACCGCCTTGTGGCCGCCGGCGTCGTGCGCCTCGGACTTCGCCTTGTGGCACGGCGCGCAGCTGGCCGCCCCCGCGTGGGCCGGCGGCCGGATCTTCATCTGCTCTGCGACGTTGTCGGCCCGGTACGGCCCGAACGTCCCGTAGGAGCGCGGGACCAGGAAGCCGCGGCCGAGGAAGATGGCCGTGATGACCACCAGCAGGACCAGCGCGATTCGAAACACGTGCCGTGCATGCTCCATCCGTCTCCTCCAGTGCAGCGGTCGTCAGGTGTCGAGCTTCTCGGGGCGAAAGAGCCAGGTGAGCCAGGGTGAGTGGTGGCGCGCCGGAAGCGGCGCTTCGGTGTCGAGCGGCTCGGTGGCGAAGAGCAGCGAGAAGAACCCACGCCGCGATCGGACCTCGGCCACCGGGTCGAGCGGGAGCGGCTCGCGAGAGAGGATGAGCCGCAGCAGCCCGGGGTGGTCCTCGACGCGTGGAGCGAAGGGTGGCGGCGCGGGCAACCGCTCACGCCGCAGTGCGCCCCGGAAGCCATCGAGCAACGATGCGAATAGATCGGCAATCACCCTGCGCAAAGCTGCCACATCCCGGTCGTCGGTGAACAGCATTTTCGTCCCAAACGGGCACGGGACGGTCGAATCCTGGTGCCGCGGGCGTCACCGGCCGGCTCGCGGGACCACGTCTCAGGTCCGCGCATGACCTCTCCCGGCGCCGTCATGCCCCACCCGCCGCCGGCGGCGCGTCGCCGGCCCGGCCCGGCGCCTTGCTCTTCTCGCCGCCGCGTGGACGAAGTCGCGGCACGATGAGGAGCGCCGCGCCATACAGCCCGAAGGAGACGAAGAGCGTCGCCGGCCGACCGCCCGGAAGGTCGTCGAAGAGGACCTTCACACCGGTCGCGACCAGCACCGGGTAGGCGAGCCAGCCGGCTTCACGCCAGGCCTTCCGCCGGCCCGCCCAGGCGAGGAGGATCGTCCCACCCACCAGCACGACGGTGCGGACGGTGGCAACCGCCCCGCGGCTCGCCCCGGCTCCCGGCCCTCCCGCGAGCGGTGGGACCAGCAGCCAGGCGAGCAGCCCGGCGGCACCGACCGCCGTCACGGCCACCACCATGAGCTGAGGAAGGCTGGACGCCAGCGTGGAGCGGCCGTCCGCCGAGCCGCGCGAGCCGAGCCAGGCGCAGGCTCCCGCGGCGAGCCAGGCGACGGCGGTGGCGCCGACCGGTGCCGCCCAGGCCCGCTCCGCCGAGGCCACGATGGCGTCGAACGCGACCGAGAGCAGGCCGGTGACCACGGCCGCGCCGACGGCGTACCCCGCGGCGTGGGCGGCCATGGTCCGGCGGCCGAGCGGCCCGGCCAGCACCGCGGCTATCACGGCCAGCAGGCTCCAGGTGAGCCCGAGCCGGGCGCCATCGAGCAGGATGGTCGTCCCCGACGCCACCAGCAGCAAGGCCACCGCCGCGTAGAACGGGAAGTTGGCCCGGTCCTGTTCGCGTCTCCCGCGGAAGGCGAAGGCGACACCGTAAGCGGCCAGGCCGAGCACCGTCGCCGCGGCGCCGAATGCGACGGCGCTGGCGCTGCCCCCCGGGGTCCGTGCCGCCACGTAGGCGGCCCCGCCCAGCCCCGCCGCCACGCTGCCGACGGTCTGGACCACCTCGAACGGGACCACCGCCCGGTGCATGATCAACGTCCTGGTGGCGAAGCTGGCCTGGTAGGCCGCCAGCAGGACGACCTGCACCAGCATGGCCGTACCCGGCCCCTCCACCGCGCCGGGCAAGACGGCCCGCAGCGCCAGCCCCAGCACCGCCAGGTCGGCGATCACCGCGGCGGGCCAGCGGAGCCCATGCCAGTCGAGCACGTAAGCCAGCCAGACCGTCTCGAACCCGAGCAGGACGAACAGGAGCGTCCCGGGAACCATCCGACCGCCCAGCAGCATCAGGGCCATGGCGGTGAAGACGCTACCCACGGCCGCCATCCACGCCAGGGACTGCATGCGCCGTAGCGCGGCCACGGCGAGGAGCGCGGTGGTGACCAGCGCCAGCGCCCCGGTGGCGGCGGCGGGACCGAGGAGCTTGAACTTCTCGGCCGACTCGAAGAGGAGCGGGTAGGCGATGACCAGCGCCGAGAAACCGTGGACGCCCGCGCTCAGCGACTGGCCGACCCGGGCGGCGCGGTCGGCCACCATGATCCAGATGGCCGCGTACGCGAAGCCGAGCGCCACGCCGAGCCAACCCGGCATCGCGCCAGAGTCGGTCATGGCCCGGAGCACGAAAGCGCCGGCCAGCACGAGGAGAGTCCGTCCCGCCAGGGAGAGGGCGGCACTGACCATGCCGAGGGCGGGGTCCGCCGCGGCCAGCTCCCGGCCGGCGGCGGCCGGTGGCGCGGCGCGCCCGGCTCGCCTGGCGCCGGAGATCGCGGCGGCGGGCCTCGCCGTCTCCAGCACGGCGAGCCGCTCGCCGAAGCGGGCCAGTTGCCCGGAGAGCGCCGCGACCTTCGACTCGAGTTCGGCCAACCGATCGGGCACCAAGCTTCCTTCCGTGAGCCGGGACGTCCTTCGAGCGCGGAGCAGACCACACGCGGCAGGATGTCGCAGCATCGATCTTGCCCACCGTCGAATCGACGCAGCGCGGCGATCCACGGGCCATACGCCCGGAAACCGCCTGTTCACGGGGATTTCCATGCTGAGGTCGAGTGCGTCGGCTGGCGCACGATTTCTCGGACCGCGCTCCCCGGGCGCGCGGCCGTTCTTGATCGGCGTCAACCCGGGCGCCGTCAACCCTCGGCCCATTCACCACGGGTGACGTCCGTCCGCTGGCGCGGAGCGGTAGATCGTCAACCGCCGAAGAGCTTCTTCAGCGCCTTCTTGGCGTCCTGCTCCAGCTTCTTCCTGGCGGCGTCGGCCTCCTCCTTCGCCCGCCTCTTCGCGGCCTCCGCCTCGCCGGCCAGCTTCTCCTTGGCCCCCTCCGTGGTCGCCCCGAGCCCGAGCGCCTTCCCGAGCGCCTGGCCGCCGAGCGTGGCGGCGAGCGACTTCGCGGCCGGCCCCACGTCGAGCCCGGCGAGGCGTGGGCCCCATGCCTTTCCCTTCAGCGTGAAGGTGAAGGGCAGCGGGGCCTGGGGCCTGGCCCTCCCACCGGTGAGTTCCGCGACGGTCCCAGGGAGGAGCGCGAGCGTGACCGGCATGTCCAGCTCACCGTCGAACGCCACCGACCCGCGCACCGTCGCGCCAGCGTCGCGATCCTCGATCTCGAGCGGCTTCTGGAGCAGCGCCCTGCCCCCCTGGATGCGGAGCGAGAACGGCACCACCTTGCCGAGCGTGGTCCGCCCTCCCCTGGAGGCCTTTCGCGCCAGCGAGGGGAGCGCCTTCGCCATCGGCTCGGAGATCCCGGCGACGATGTCCTTGCCGTGGAAGACCCCGTCGAGGAGCTTCCCCTCGACGGTCCCGTCGAGCGCCTGCAGGATCGCGTCGGTGGTCTCGCCCTTCCCGGCCAGCCGGACGTCGGCGTCCAGCCGGCCGCTGAGCACCTTCTTGTCGGTCCAGGTGGCGATCGCGCTGCCGACCCGAACCCCCTCGGCGCGCGCGTTCACCCTGAAGGGACGCTCGGGCGGCCCGAGGCGCGCCTGCGTTCCGGCCAGGCTCACGGTGCCGCCCCAGATCTCCAGGCGCCCCTCCTCGAAGGTGACCTCGTCCTCCTTCACCAGCACCGTGGCGCGCAGGTCCCTCACCTTCTGCCTTCTCGCCGTCGCCTCGCCGACGCGGAGCGAGCACCGGCCCGACAGCCCCTGGTAGGGCGAGCCGGCGCGCGGCGCCGTGACCGGAGCGGTCCTCGCGGGCGCCGCCCCGGACGACGGGACCGCCGCGCCCGCCGGTGGCGACGCCAGCAGCAGCCTGTCGGCGTCGAACCGGTCGATCGCCGCGGCCAGGTCGAAGCGCGTGGTCCTTGGCGCCAGCTCGACCTTCCCGTGCGCCTCCAGCTTCATGTCGAGGAGCGCCACGGTGAAGGAATCGACCTGCAGCGTCTGCCCTTCGCCCGCCACCCGGCGGGTGCCCGCGGCGGCCAGCGTGAAGCGGTCGCCCGCCTTCTTGGCGAGCGTTCCCCCAGGACGAAGGTCGAGCCCGGTCAGGTCGCCGTCGAAGTCGAAGCCGAGCATACCGCCGGCACCGCCACGGACGTGGGCGGTGAACGAGGCCCTGCCACCCGCCGCCTTCTCGACCTGCTTCGCGAAGGAGATCCGCGCCGGCGTCAGGTCGACGCGGAGCTCGATGACCGGACGCGCCGCCGTCCCCGCCGCCCCGAGCGAGACGGCGATGGGACCGGCGATGGTCCCACCCAGGAGCTTCGGGAGCGGCGGGTAGTAGGGCGCCAGCGCCGCCAGGTCCAGGTGGCGCGACACGATCCGCAGCCCCTCGACGGCCGGGCGGTCCGAGAGCAGGCCGGTCACCTTGCCCTTGCCCTCCAGCACCGCCGGGCCGAAGGCGAGCAGCAGCCTGGTGATGGAGAGGTCCCCCTTCAGCGTGTCGGCGGTGAGGTCGGCGTCGAGCGTGACGTCTAGCGCCTTGCCACCCTCCTGGCCGGCGAAGCGGAGCCCGGTGGCGGCGAAGCCGCCGTGGACCGTGGTGGAGCCGGCGCCACCCGGGACGGCCGAGCCGAGCACGACGTCGAGGTCGGCCGTGAAGTGCCCGCCCTGGAACCCCGACCCGCGCGGCGCGAAGGCGGCGAGCGGCGTGAGATCCACCGGCGCCACCTTGAGCGTCAGCCGATCCGGCTCCGGGACGAGGCTCGCCGGAAGTGGCGGCGAGTGGAGCCTCAGCTCGAGGTTCTGCGTCGTCGAGAGCAAGCCGGCCCGGAGCGTGAGGTCGAGCGGCGCGCCGGCGGCCAGCCCATCCACCACCAGGTCGAGCTGGTCCACGAAGAGTTCCCGGCCACCCGCGGTCTCGTCCACGAAGGCGATCCGCGCGCCCAGCACGGCCGCATGCTCGACCCGGAGCATCGAGAGGTCGGCCGTCCGCTCCCCCTCCCCGGCCGCGGCGGAAGGCCGGCCGGACGGCCCACCCCTGGCCATCGCGTCGGCCAGCCGCTGGATGTTGGTGGAGCCGTCCACGAGCCGGACCACGGCGACCCGCAGCCCTCGCAGCTCGACGCCGCTCACACGGACGTCCGTGCCTCCGGAGCGGAGCGCGCGGAGGAGTTCCAGCTTCACCTCGGCCCGATCGAGTTCGAGGAGCGGCCGCGGCTCACCGGCGGCGGCGCCGATTCGCACCCCTTCGACGCGGACGCCAAGCCCGCCGAGGATGGTGGTCTTCACCGCGCCGACCTCGACGGGCCGCCGCCAGGTGACCGCGAGGTGGGCCGCCTCGTCGCGCGCGGCGGAGGTCAGGAAGCGATCGAGCGTGAAGGCCGCGACGACTCCGATCAGGACCAGGAAGAGGAGGACGGCGGCGAGGAGCTTCGGCCAGCGGCGGGGTCCTGCGTTCGGCTCGGTCATGGCGGGGAGGACTGTACCCGGTGGCCGGGCCGAGCGACGGAGGGGCCCCGATCTCCCGGGGGGCGTGGCGAGGCCACCGTGGCGCCGTTAGACGTGAGCGATGGCCCTCCCCTCCGTCCGACCCGGCCCCGACGGCGCCTGGCGCTGCGGCTGGTGCCTCGGTTCGCCCGGCTACGTCGCCTACCATGACGACGAGTGGGGCCGGCCGGTGGTGGACGACACGCGCCTCCTCGAGAAGCTCTGCCTCGAGGGGTTCCAGGCCGGTCTCTCCTGGCTCACCGTCCTTCGCAAGCGCGAGGCCTTCCGCCGCGCCTTCGCCGGCTTCGACCGCGAGCGGCTGGCACGCTTCGGCGCGCCCGACGTCGCCCGGCTGCTCGTCGATGCCGGCATCGTCAGGCACCGTGGCAAGATCGAGGCGGCCATCGCCAACGCCCGGGCCGCCTGCGCGGTCGCCGAGCGGGAGGGCTCGCTGGCGGCGCTGGTCTGGCGCTTCGAGCCGGACCCTTCGGCTCGGCCGCGCCGGTTGACAGGCCCGGTGCTGGCCCGGCTCACCGAGACCCCGGAGTCGGCCGCGCTCTCGAAGGAGCTGAAGCGGTGGGGCTTCCGCTTCCTGGGCCCGACCACCGCCTACGCCTTCATGCAGGCCATGGGGCTGGTGAACGATCACCTCGAGGGTTGCCACGTCCGGGGCGCGGTGGAACGGGCCCGGTGTGCGCCGCGCCGGGTCCCCGTGACCACGCGGTGACCCGCGCGCCTTAGTGTGGCTTCAAGGACAGTCGAGCCCTGGCCCACTCCGGGCGAGGCGGCCGCCCCTGGAGCCGCCATGCCGACCGACCAGGTCAGGGTCACCTTCCAGCCAGCCGGCCCGTTCCACGCCGACGTGAAGGCTCGTGTCGACACCTACTTCCGGGAGGCCGGCCGGTCGCCGCGCGGAGGCTGGCGGCTCGGCCTCAAGGCCGCGGTCATCTTCGCCTGGTTCGCCGCCTCCTATGGCCTCTTGCTCCTCGGCCACCCCTCCGGCTGGCAGGCGTCCTTGCTGGCCGTCTCGCTCGGCCTGGCATGGGCGGGGCTCGGCTTCGACGTCATGCACGACGCCAACCACGGCAGCTCCGCGGCGCGCCCTGCCTGGAACAGGGCGCTGGCCTTCTCAGCCGACCTGATCGGCGCCTCGGGCGCCCTCTGGCGCCAGAAGCACAACGTGCTGCACCACACCTACACCAACGTGGTCGGCGTCGACGCCGACCTCGACTCGGGATCGCTGCTCCGGCTGGCACCGAGCCAGCCACGCCGGCGCGGTCACCGCTGGCAGCACCTCTACGCCTGGCTCCTCTACGCGGTCTTCCCGCTGCGCTGGTTCTTCTTCGACGACTTCCGCGAGCTGAGCGCCGGCCGGATCGGCGAGCAGCGCTTCCAGCGTCCGCGCGGCTGGGACCTGGTCGCGCTCCTCATCGGGAAGGCGCTCTTCGTCGGCTGGGCAGTGGTGATCCCCGTGCTGCTCCACCCGACCTGGTGGCTGGTTCCGTTCGGGCTGCTCACCATCGGCACGCTCGGGGTGACTCTGGCCACCGTCTTCCAGCTCGCTCATGCGGTCGGCGAGGCCGCGTTCATCGAGCCGTCCGGCGCGAGGCTCCCCACCGACTGGGCCACCCACCAGGTCACCACCACGGTGGACTTCGCCCGCGGCAACGGGCTGCTCGGCTGGTACCTGGGCGGGCTCAACTTCCAGGTGGTCCACCACCTCTTCCCGAGGGTGAGCCACGTGCACTACCGGGCCCTGGCGCCGATCGTGGAGGCGGCCTGCCGGGACCACGGCGTCCCCTACCGGGCCTGGCCCGGCCTCGGCGCCGCCCTGGAGGCCAACGTCAGGTGGCTCAGGCAGATGGGGCGTCCGACCGGACCGTGGCAGGTGGCGCCGGTCGGGCCGCGGCGCCTCTCCGGCGCCCCGCGGAGCAGCACGGGCTGAGTCAGCCGAGCGCGAACGCCACCAGCCGCTGGAGCAGGCGTGGCCGCCCGGCCGCCAGGGAGAGGATCCCGCGCCGCAGGGCCGGTCGCCGTGCCAGGCCGAGCAGGATCGACGTCCAGGCCGCCGCGCGAAGCTGGCGCCGGTGCCAGGCCCGCTCCCACCCGAGCAGCGCGCCACGGGAGCCCCCCGCGGAGACGGCCTCCGGGAGGAGCTCGGCGAGGTCGAGGGCGCCGGCGAGCGCGATCGACACGCCCTCGCCGGAGAGGGCGTCGACCGAGCCGGCCGCGTCTCCGAGCAGCACCAGCCGATCGAGCACCCGGGCCGTCGAGGCGCGGACCAGCGGGCCCGCGCCACGATCGTCGGAGGCCGCCGCGGCGCCGCCGAGCCGTGCGGCCAGCGCCGGGAAGCGCGCCAGCTGCGCCTCCCAGCCTCCCGGCACCTCCCGCTCGAAGAGGAAGGCCACGCCGACGCGCCCGGTACCGGTCGGCGTCAGGTAGGCCTCCACCCCATCGCCGAGGTGGACCTCGACCGCGCTGCTCCACGGGGCGATGGCCAGGTGGCGGCGCACGCCGAAGCGCGGGCGGCGTGGCAGCGGCGCATCCAGCCCCTCGCGCCAGCGGATCCGCGAGCCCCGCCCGTCCGCTGCGACCAGGACCCGGCCCCGCACCGGCCCCGCGCCGGTCAGCACCTCGACCGCCTCGACACCGCGACGATGCCCGGTCGCCTCGGCCCCGTGAAACGAAGCGCCGGCCCGGCGAGCCGCCTCGAGGAGCGCCGCCGAGAGCGCCGTGCGCCGGACCCCGAGGCCGCCCGGCGCCGGCAGCCGCACCTCCACCGAAGGCCCGGCCGCGTCGACCCACCGGAGCGCGCCGATGGCCGTGGCCTCGGCTGCGACGAGCCCGGCGCGCGCGCCGAGCCGGTCGAGGGCGCGGACCCCGGCCGGGAGGAGCCCCTCGCCACAGGGCTGGTCGACGGGAAAGGGACGACCCTCCACCACCAGGACGTCGAGGCCGCTCCGCGCCGCCGCCGCGGCGACGGCGAGACCGGCCGGCCCGCCACCCACCACCACCACGTCATGGAGGCGCGCGCTCAACGGCGCTCCCGGCGCAGCCGCGACAGCACGCCGGCCAGCTGGGAGCGGGCGGCCCAGGCCATGAGCTGGAGCGGTCCGGCCGGGGCCGGCGCCGACAGGGTGCCGGCCAGCTGGCGTCGCAGCGCCTCCCTCCGACGAAGCTTGCCGGAGCTGGTCCGCGGGAGCGTACCCGGCGACAGCAAGCGGACCTCGCCGGGCGCGACCCCGGTCCGCTCGCGCACCGCCAGGGTGGCGCGGGCGGCGAGCGCCTGGTCGTCGATCCGGCCACCCTTCACGACCTCGGCCAGGACCAGCAGGGTCTCGTGGCCGGTCTCGGCCGGCTGGTAACCGACCGCCACCGCGCAACCAGGCCGCAGCCCCGGTATCCCGGTCAGCGCCGCCTCGAACTCCTCGGGGGCGTGGTTGGACCCGCGGATGATGACCACGTCCTTGGCCCGCCCATGGACGTGGAGCTCGCCGCCGCGAGCGAAGCCCAGGTCGCCGGTGTCGAGCCACCCCTCGACCAGCGCTCGCGAGGTGGCCTCGGAATCGCCGAGGACCTCGCGGAGCAGCGACGGGCCACGCACCCAGATCCGGCCGAGCCGATCCTCGTGGAGCAGCGCCCCGTCCTCCCCCCGCACCTCGACCTCGAAGCCGGGGAGCGGAACGCCGACGCTCGCCACCTCGCGAGTCCCCGGGACCACCAGGCCGTCACGCGCCAGGCGCACACCGTCGACCCGCAGCCCCTCCAGCCGGCCGCCGATCGGCGCGAAGGTCACCGCCAGGGCCGCCTCGGAGAGGCCGTAGACCGGCCGGAGGGCGCGGCCGTCGAAGCGGCTGGGGGCGAGCCTCGCCGAGAACCTCCGCATCGCCTCGCCGGAGACCGGCTCGGCCCCGTCGAGCGCCAGGCGCCAGGAGGAGAGATCGACGCCGGCCAGGTCGGCGTCGCCGACGCGGTCGGCCACGTAGGCGTAGGCGAAGCTCGGCGCTGGCGAGATGGTCCCGCGGTGGCGGCCCACGGCGCGCGGCCAGAGCGCGGGACGGGCCAGGAAGTGCTCCGGCGCGATGAGCACCAGCGGCCCCGGGTAGCTCATGGCCCCGAGCAGCCCGCCGATGAGCCCCATGTCGTGATAGAGCGGCAGCCACGACACCAGCACGTCCGACGCCGTCGGCTCGACGAGGACGGTGAGCGCGTCGACCTGCGCCTGGAGCGCGCCGTGGGTGAGCGCCACCGGCTTGGGCGCCACCGTCGAGCCCGAGGAGAACTGCACCAGCCCGAGGTCGCCGGGCGCCGCCTCGGGTCGGGGCCGGCCGGACGTGCCATCGAGCAGCATCGCGGCATCGCGCGCACCGAGAGGGGGCCTGGCCATGGCCACCGCCTCGCCGAGGAGCCGCCGGGTCCCTCCGCCGGCGACGACCAGCGCGGCGCCCGAGCAGCGGATCATCCGCGCCGTCCCCTCGATGTACTCCTCGCGCCGTCCGAGCCGGACCGGCGGGTAGAGCGGCACCGGCACCGCGCCGGCCCACCAGGCCCCGAAGAAGGCGTCGAGGAAGGCCGCCTCGGTCCTGAGGACGATGGCGACCCGATCGCCAGGACAGACGCCCCAGGCCGCATAGGTCGCGGCGGCTCTCGCGGCCCGGGCCACGACCTCCCGCCACGGGTGGTGCGTCTCCCGCTCGGCCAGATCGACGAAGGTGACGCCGCTGGGGTGAGCGGCCGCGCCGGCGAGGGCGTGAACGAGCGTGGGGTGGCGCGGGAGCGGCGACGGGGGTCCCCGCAGCCGGGCCAGTGGCGTGCCGCGACCGCTCATGGAGTCTCCGCCGGATCGATGGCCGTGAGCTGCGTGCGCGCGGCCACCAGCCGGGCCACGTCCTCGAGGGTGGTCGCCCCCGCGGCGTCGTCGTCGGTGAGGATGATCTGGAAGCGATCCTCGACGGCCACCACCAGCGTGAGCCGCTGCAGCGAGTCGAGCCGCCCGGCGAGCGGTTCCGCCGGCGACGGCAGCGAGCCGTCGAGGAGCAGCCGCTCGCGCGCCAGGCGCAGGAGCTCCTCGACCACCGCCGCCTCGCGCGCGGTCACGTGACGTCCCTCGGCGGGGGCGCTGGACGCCCCGGGTGGGCGCCGGGCCAGCCGACCCCGAGCGCCCGCTCCTCGGCCGGGATCCGGACCGCGAGGAGGAGGAGGTTCCCGAGCGTGGCCAGGACCGCGGTGATCACCGCACCGCCGATGAGCGGCACCGCCAGGAGCTCGACCAAGACGGCGAGGTAGTTGGGATGCCGGAGCAGCCGGTACGGACCGCCGGTCACCAGCGCGGCCCCAGGCAGGACCACGATGCGCGTCGACCACCGGCCTCGAAGCGTGGCCACGGCCCACCAGCGAAGCGCCATGGCGAGGAGCGCCGCGCCGAGCGCGGCCAGCGACGCGGCGCGCGGCCAGACCCTGGGCCAGAGCAGCGGCTCCAGGGCGCAGGCGGCCAGGAACGCGGCGTGGAACACGACCATGACCCGGTAGTGGCCCCGCCCCGACTCGACGCCACCGGCGGCCAGGGAGCGCCTGGCATTTCGAGTCGAGACGACGAGCTCCACGAGCCGCTCGGCCAGGAGCAGGACCAGGTAGCCGCGGAGGAGTGTGACCGGGCTCGGCACCTTGGTCACCAGGCCAGGAGCAGCAGCTCGGCGGCGAACCCGGGCCCCATGGCGGCTACCAGCCCGAAGTCACCGGGGCGGGCCTCGCCGGCCTCGAGGTGATCGGCGAGGACGAAGAGCACCGACGCCGAGGAGAGGTTGCCCACCTCGCGGAGGGATCGATAGCTCCGCTCCAGCGCCGCGGCCGGCAGCCCCAGCGCGGCGCGGAAGGCCTCGATGACCTTGGGGCCCCCGGTGTGGGCGATCCAGTGGCGGATCCGGCCGCGGTCGAGCCCGTGTTCGACGAGGAAGCGATCGACGTCGCCGGCGATGTGGGCCTCGATCACCTCCGGCACCTTGGCCGAGAGGACCACCTTGAAGCCGGTGTCGACGACGTCCCAGCCCATCACCCACTCGGTCCCCGGATAGAAGACCGATCGCGTGGCAACGATGCGAGGCGCGGCAGGCGCCGCCGTCCGCGCGCCGCCCCCCAGCACCACCGCCGCGGCGCCGTCGCCGAAGAGACCGGTCGCCACCACGTTGGGGATGGAGAGATCCTCGGGCTGGAGCGTGAGCGAGCAGAGCTCCACCGAGAGGAGGACCGCCACCTCGGCCGGGAAGGCGCGCAGCGCGTCGGAGGCCCGGGCCAGGCCGGCGGCCCCGGCCAGGCAGCCGAGGCCGAAGATTGGAGAGCGCTTCACCGAGGACTTGAGCGAGAGCCGGTTCATGAGCCGGGCGTCGAGCGACGGCGTGGCGATCCCGGTCACGGTGACGAAGAAGAGGTGGTCGATGTCCGCCAGGGCGAGCCCGGCGCGGGCCATGGCATCGCGGATGGCCGCCTCGCCGACCTCGAGGCCGACCCGGATGAAGGCGTCGTTCCTCTTGCCGAAGGTGTCATGGGTCGCGTACTCGGCGAGCGGGAGGGCCAGGTGGCGGCCCTCGACCAGCGCCGACCGGTGGATCTGCGCCAGCCGGTCGGGGTTGAAGTGCTGGCGTGACCAGTGGGCGGTGAGCGCGGCGGTGAGCGTCGCCTGGTCCGCGTAGTGGGGCGGGAGGGCGCGGCCGACGGCGAGGATGCGAGGCTGGGGCGGCGAGGACACGGTGGCTCCCGACGACGGTCCCTCCGGTTCTAAGCGCGGCTCCGCCCACCGGCAAGGCGGCGCCGGCCGCACACCCTTCGGGCCGCGCCGGCGCGCGGGCCCTCGCCGTAGAGTCCACCCGTGTCCGTCCTGCCTGGGGCGCCGGTCCTGATCGTGGGCGCTGGGGTCTCGGGACTCTCCTGCGCCCGGTAGCTGGCGGACGGCGGTCGCGAGGTGGTGCTGCTGGAGCGCGCCCGCGGCGTGGGCGGCCGGTGCGCCACGCCGCTGCCGGGCTGGCCCTCCGCGGTGAGCGGCCTCGCCCTGCCATGCCAGCCCGAGGCCTTCGCCGCGGGTGAACGGCGGCTGGCGTTTGCCGAGGGGGTGTCCGCCTTCCCGCGCCACCTGGCGGCCGGGCTGGAGATCCGGCTGGAGATCACCGTATCGGCCCTGGACCCGGGCGGTGGCCAGGTGCAGGTACGGACGGATCGGGGCGAGGGCCGAGCAGAGCGACCCGGTGCGCGTGGAGGGGATGCCGGAGCCGGAGGGCGGCACCCCGCTCCCGGAGTAGCTCGAGCCTCACCTCGAAACCGGAACTCCCGGGTCGCCGCCTCCCGGCCGCCAGAAGCGTTCCATTGCGCCCTCGCCGGGACGGCCGCTCGAGGCCACACCCCAGATGCGCCGCGCGGACGGCCCGGGAGCGCGGCAGATCCTCACGGTACACGCCCCCCGACGCGGCGCTCGCAAGGGGTGGCAAGGCAGGAGTTCCTCCATGCGAATCGCACCGTCGCTCCCGCACGCGGCCATGCTCCTCCTCGCCGCCTGTGGCAGCAGCAGCCCGGCAGCGTCCACGCTCAACCCCTACCTCGGCACCCTCACCATCAGCAGCGCCAGCGCCACCAACGCCTGCGCCTCGGTCGCCCCGGTGGTATTCATGGCCGGCGGCGTCGACCGTCACACGGTGACCGTGGCCGGCGGCGACTGCCTCAGCTTCACCAACAACGACACGGCCACCCACCGGCCGGCCAGCATCGGCACGCCCGCCTGCGTGGAGCTCGACGGACCAGTGCTCGCCCACCTCGGGACCTTCACCACCGCGCCACTCTCCGGCCCCAAGACCTGCCACTGGCAGGACGCGCTCAACCCGCCCAGCACTGGCGGCGGCGGTGGCGGTGGCGGGTACTGAGGCCCTGCGCTCAGGGAGCCGGCTGGCGCCGGTCGAACCAGGGGGTCCAGGCGACGGCGAAGCCGGGATGGACCAGCACCCCGGGGAACGCGACCAGCTCGGCCACCAGCTCCACCTGCCTCATCGCCAGTAGGCGGAGGCCCGCGGTCAGGACGAGGTCGGTGTTCTTGCTGCTCAGCACGTGGCCGTCGCTGGTGACCGTGAAGGTGCCGTCGACCTTGACGACGCCGATGCCGACGTAGGGGGTGAGACCGACGCGGCCGAGCTCGAACCGCCACCCGGCCGAGAGGTCGGAGCCGATGAGGGAGGTGACCAGCTCGTCGCGGGTCGCCGGATCGGTGACTGGGCTCCTGGAGTTCGCCCACTCGCCATGCACTCGCAGCCCGGCCGCGAACGGGCCCTGCGTCCAGGCGGCCCCGGCCTCCAGCCCGAGCAGGTGGGAGCTGACCTGGTTCACCTCCACCGGCGGGACGTAGGCCAGCCCGGCGACGGCGCGCCAGTCGCCGCCCAGCGGCAACCCCGCCGCCGCCCGCAGCCGCGGGAAGGCCCGGGCCCGGTCCGACGCGGTGATCTGGGTCTTGCCGCCGGTGGTGCCGTCGATGACCGGGATGGTGATGACCTCGACGCCGAGGCGCCCCTGCCATGGCCGCAGCGCCCCCGGCGACTCCAGGGCCGGCAGCGCCACCAGCAGCGAGTGGATCTCGATGAGCCGCTGCTCCTGGTCGAGCATGGTCTGGGCCCGCGCCACGCCGGCCAGCGCCACCAGGAGCGGCGCCAGCGCCGCGCGCGCCCTCATCGCGCGGCCCGCGCCAGGCCGGCCGAGTATTGCCCGCTGGTGTCGAAGCCGGCGTAGTACATGGTCCAGCCACCGGCGTCGAGGAAGACCGAGGGGGTGGTCAGGCCTCCCGAGTCGAACGCCCCGGCCGGACCCACGCCCAGCGCCGAGCCGTCCGAGGTGGGCTGGCGGATCTTGATCCAGGTGATCCCGTCGTTCGACTCGGCGTAGCCGATGGTCCCCCGGCTCGGGCCGCCGAACTGGCCCGCCACCGCGCAGCCGCGGTACCACATGCGGTAGAGCTGATCGCGCTCCTTCACCACGCTCGGCTGGTAGGCGCAGGCGAAGTCGAAGCTGCCGGCCGGTCCGGTGTCGAGGATGGCGCCGCCCGCCAGCTTCCCCGGCACCTTGGTCCAGTGGCGCGCGTCGCTGGAGGTGGCCAGCGCCACGCGCCAGGTGTTGGTGGCGTCGTTGGCGGAGTAGTACATCTTGTACTCGGCGGCGTCCTTGATGACCGAGACGTAGCCGACCTGCTGCGCGTCGATGGCGCCGGTCGGCCCGAGCGGGAGGACGCTGCCGCCCGGCCCGTCCCCGTCGTAGTGCTTGGTCCAGGTGAGGCCGTCGGCCGACTCCGCGTAACCGATGCGCCGGTCGTTGGCTAGCGTTCCGTCGGGGCAGTTGAACGGCATGGTGCTGCCGTTGAACCACATCCGGTAGACGGCACCGTCCTTGAGCACGACCGGGCGGTAGGTGAGCTGCGAGTCGAACTGCCCCGGCGCGCCGTTGTCGACCATGGCGCCGCCGGTCTCCGCGCCGGGCACCCGCGTGAAGCTCACGCCGTCGGCCGAGTCGGCCATCCCGATGCGCCAGTGCGAGCCGGTGATGCCGGCGCAGGAGCCGGTGCCGTCGCTGCCCCCGTAGTAGAGCCGGATGGTGCCGCCGTCGGGCAGGGCGCCGGTCGTGAAGTTGGCCCGCTCGTCGAACGCGTTGGTGGCGCCCGCACCGAGCAGGGCCCCGCTCGGGAGGGGTCCGCGCACCTTGGTCCAATGGAGCGGTGACAGGCTGGCGGTCTCCGCCCGGCAGGCGCCGAGCCCGAGCGCGGCGACGGCCACGAGCAACGACCTGGCCAGCCAGTCGCGGTGAGCCATGACTCCTCCGGGGTCAGCTTCCTCACCCGTCCAACTAACCTTCGGATCGGTGACGCGCCAACCGCGCTGGCTACCCTTGTGGGGCTTGGCGAGGGCCGCCGCGACCGGCGCCGGGACTGGATCAACCCCTCGTCCCGCCACGGGGTTCAGGTTGTCTCGGCCGCTCGCATGGGCTAGCTTCCGCGCCCTATGGAAAAGACTTGGATCAAGGACATCAAGGAAGGCGAGAAGGTAAAGAGCGTCTTCCTGGTCGCCAAGAAGGCCACCCCGACGTCCAAGAGCGGCAAGACCTACCTGGCGGTCACGCTCCACGACAAGACCGGCGAGCTGGAGGCCCGCGCCTTCGACAAGCTCGAGGAGCTGGTCCCGCTCTTCGAGGAGAAGGACTTCGTCGAGATCGAGGGGCTGGTCGGCACCTTCCAGGGCAAGCCGCAGCTCCGGATCGAGACGCTGGCCAAGGCCGACGCCGCCGCGCTCGACGCCGCCGAGTTCACCTTCGTCCCGCCGCCAGAGCCGAAGAAGCCGGAGACCGCCGCCGCGCCCCAGGGTGACGAGCAGGCCTGGGCCGAGCTGCTGGCGCTGGCCGACGCCGTAACCGACCAGCACATCAAGGGGCTCATAGCCTCCTTCCTCGGCGACGAGGACTTCGCCGCCAGGTTGCGCCGCGCCCCGGCAGCCAAGTCGGTCCACCACGCCTACTCCGGCGGGCTGCTCGAGCACACCGTCGCGGTCATGAAGCTGGCCCATCGCCTCGCCGACCAGTACCCCCAGGTTGACCGCGATCTGCTGGTGGCGGGAGCCTTCCTCCACGATCTCGGCAAGGTCCGCGAGCTCTCCGGCGATCGGAACGCCGAGTACACCGACGAGGGGAAGCTGGTCGGTCACCTGGTCATGGCCGCCCAGTGGATCCACGACAAGGCCCGCCGCGTCGGCATGCCGCGCGAGCTGGAGCACCACATCGTCCACCTGGTGCTGGCCCACCACGGCAAGCTCGAGTACGGGTCGCCCAAGGTGCCGCAGACGCTCGAGGCGCTGCTCACGCACTACCTCGACGAGATCGACAGCCGCGTCAACAGCTGGCTCAACCTGATGGGGCGCGACAGCGGCCACCGCCGCTGGACCGACGCCAACAACGTCTACGAGCAGTCGATCTGGCGCGGCGCGCTCCCCACCGTGCAGGCCGAGAAGAAGGGGCCGCCCCCCGAGGTGATGACCCCGGTCATTTACGTGCCGCGCGGTGCCGGCGGCGGCCAGCCACAGGGGGCGCCCAAGCGGAGGCAGGAGAAGAAGCCGCGCCCGCTGCAGCCGGCCCGCCCGGAGCGCAAGCCGGCCGAGAAGGTGGCCGAGTCCGGTGGCGAGGCTCCTCCCGCCGTGGCGGCCGCGCGGCCGGAGCGGACCGAGCGCACCGACCGCCCGCCCGATCGCGGCCAGCGCGGTTCGTTCGGCGGCCCGGGAGACAAGAAGAAGGGCTACACCGGCCCGCGCCTCCCCGGCGACAAGGGTCCGCGCCGCCCGCCCGGAGACCAGAAGGGCCTGACCCACAGCCCGTTCGCGGCGCTCGCCGCCAAGCTGGGTGAGGCCTCCAGGTCGGCCGAACCGGTGGCCGATCCTGGACCGGTCGCCGATCCGGGTCCGGGTCCGGTCGAGGCGGCCACCACGGTCGAGACCGCCGAGCCGGCCGCCGCGCCCGTGGTCCCGCCCTCCGAGGGGACGCCTGCCGAGTAGGCCAGCGCCGGTGCGGTGGGCGCCCCCCGCCGCGCCGTGTTACAGGTCTGGGATGGTCCCGTTCGGTCGGACGGCCGCGGTCTTCGACGTCGACGACTCGCTCCTCGACGGCAACGCCGGGACCATCTTCACCTGGTACCTCTACCGCCAGAAGGTGATGCGCCCCGAGGTCCGGGCCCGCATCCCGCGCGTCATCTACGAGTACGCCCGGGGCCGGCTCACCGAGCGGGACATGGTCGAGGTCGGCTCCAGCTGCCACGCGGGGCTCCGCGCCGACGAGCTGAAGGCGCACGCCGCCGCCTGCTTCGAGAAGCACCTCCGCAAGCGGATCACCTCCGGCGCCATCCGGCAGGTCCGCCGCCACCTGCTCTCCGGCCACTTCGTGTTGCTCGCCTCGGGCTCGCCCCAGTACATCATCGACGAGCTGGCGATCCACCTGCGCGTCCATGCCGCCATCGGCACTCGCGCCACCATCGTCGGCGGCCAGTTCACCGACCAGCTGATCCGGCCGGTGGTCTTCCGTGAAGGGAAGCGCGAGGCGGTGGAGAAGCTGGTGGAACGCTGGGACCTCGACCTGGCGAGGAGCTGGCTCTACTCCGACTCGCAGGCCGACGTGCCGCTCTTCGAGGCGGTCGGCAACCCGGTGGTGGTCAACCCGAGGGACCCCTTCCGCGAGGAGGCGGAGCGGCGCGGCTGGCCGGTGGTCCGCTGGGCCGACCGGCGCCGGCCCGGTGTCGACAGCGAGGGTGAAGACGAGTGGGGCAGCTGGGACGGATAGCCGGTCGCGGCAGCTCGCTTCGAACTACCCAGCCGCCGGCGGCAGCCGGAACAGCCTCCGCGCGTTCTCCGTCGTCAGCTCCGCCACGGCTTCGAGCGACTGCCCCCGCACCTCGGCCACCTTCCCGGCCACCAGCCGAACCTGGGCCGGCTCGTTCCGCTTGCCGCGGAACGGGACGGGGGCGAGGAACGGCGAGTCGGTCTCCACCAGCAGCCGGTCGTCGGGGACGAGGCGCAGCGCCTCGCGAATCGGCCCGGCCGTCTTGAAGGTGACGATGCCGGCCACCGAGATGTGGAGCCCGAGGTCGAGCCATGCGCGCGCCGACGCGGCATCGCCGGTGAAGCAGTGGATCACGCCGCCGGCCTCCGGGATCCCCTCCTCCCGCAGCACGCGCAGGCAGGCCTCCTCAGCCTCACGCACGTGGATCACCAGCGGCTTCTCCACCTGCCGCGCCAGCCGGATCGACCGGCGGAAGCTGGTCTCCTGCACGTCGCGCGGCGAGAGGTCGTAGTGGAAGTCGAGCCCCGTCTCCCCCACCCCGACCACCAGTGGCTCGCGAGCCAGCTCGGCGTAGCGGGCCCAGTCGGCCTCGCCGACCCTGGCGCACTCGTGCGGGTGGACGCCGATGGTGGCGGAGAAGAACCCGGGCCAGCGGGTCGCCAGCTCCAGCGCGTTGCCGAAGTCGCCGTCCTTCCGCCAGAGCCCGATGGTCACCACCCGCGCCACGCCGTTCTCCCGGGCGCGGGCCATCACGCCGTCGAGGTCGCCCTCGAAGTCCTCGAAGTCGAGGTGGGCGTGCGAGTCGATCAGCATCACTTCACTCGCGTGCCCGGCGCGATGGAGTCGCCCACCGTGACCAGCTGCAGGTCGGGCGGCTCGCCGGCCGCCAGCAACATCCCCTGGGAGGTGATCCCGCGCAGCGTACGGGGCGCCAGGTTGGCCACCACCACGATCCGCTTCCCCACCAGCAGCGACGGGTCGGGGTAGGCCTGCGCGATGCCGGCCACGATGGTGCGCGGCTCCGGCTCGCCCACGTCGACCGACAGCCTGAGCAGCTTGTCGGCCTTCTCCACCTTCGCCGCCGCGCGGACGGCGCCGACCCGCAGCTCCACCTTGGCGAAGTCCTCGTACTGGATGACCCCGAAGGTGGCCGGCGCCGCCGCCTTGGCGCTGGCCCTGGCCGCCCCTTCGGCCGGGCTGGACGACCTCGCCACCTTGGCCGGCGCCACCGGCCTGGCGCTGGCCTTGGCCGCGCCCTCGGCCGGCGCGGCGATCAGCTTATCCACCTGCGCGGCGTCGAGCCGGGCGATCTGCGGTGGCTTGCCGGTCACGCGCAGCGGGCCGTGGAACGGGTCTAGGCTGGCGTCCCAGCGTGGCGGCGGCTCGCCGAAGGCCTCGGCCAGCTTGGCGGCGAACCTGGGCATGACGGGCTGGAGCATGACGGCGATGGCCACCAGCGCCTTGCCCACGTCCCAGAGGAGCGCCCGCGAGGCCTCCGAGGTCGGCGCCTCCCAGGGCTTCCCATCCTGGATCCGCTTGTTGCAGAGGCTGGCCACCTCGGCGACCTGGCGGACCACCTCGCGCAGCTGCAGCTCCTGGTAGCGGTCGCGGGCGGCCGAGAGCGCCGTCAGCGTCGCCGCCTGGATGCCGGCGGCGGCCCCGCCCACGATCTCGCGTGACGGCTCGATGACGCCACCGCTCCGCTCCACCAGCGCCGCCACCCGGCTGGCCAGGTTGGCCACGTTGTTGGCGAGGTCGGCGTTGATCCGGTTGCGGAACTCCTCGAGCGAGAGGTCGAGATCCGAGACCCCGGCCCCCAAGCTGGCCGCGAAGAAGTAGCGGAGCAGCTCCGGGTCGAGCCCCGAGTCGAGGTAGGTGCTGGCGTTGATGAAGGTGCCGCGCGACTTGGACATCTTCTCGCCGTTCACGGTCAGGTGGCCGTGGACCACCATCCGGTCGGGCCGCTTGATCCCGGCCGCCCAGAGCATGGCCGGCCAGAAGACGGCGTGGAACCGGAGGATGTCCTTGCCGATGACGTGCTCCAGGCGCGCCGGCGCCCCCTCGGCCAGGTACCTGGCCCGGTAGGCCGCCGGTGACAGCCGCCGCGCCGCCGGCGCCTCCTCGGCGAAGTAGTGCTCGCCGCTGGAGAGGTAGCCGATGGGGGCGTCGAGCCAGACGTAGAGGAACTTTCCGGGGAAGTCGGGGTCGTTCACCGGAAAGCCGAAGTAGGGCGCGTCGCGCGTGATGCACCAGTCCTGCAGGTCGGCCAGCCACCCCTGCACCTGCTGGCGCACTGCCGGCTCGAGGTGCCCCTCGGCCTCCACCCAGCCCCGGATGATGGCCGCCACCTCCGGCTTGCGCAGGTTGACGTAGGCATGGTCGCTGGCGCGGACCACCGGCGGCCGCTGGCAGAGCGCGCAGGCCGGGTCCTTGAGCTCGCGGGGGTCGTAGGTGGTGCCGCACCTCTCGCAGACGTCGCCGTACTGGTCCGGGGTGCCGCACTTCGGGCAGGTGCCCTTGACGAAGCGGTCGGGCAGGAAGCGCCGGTCGTGCTCGCAGTAGAGCTGCTCGACCGACTTCCTGTAGATGAGCCCGCGCGCCTTGAGCGCGTCGTAGATCAGGTAGGCCCAGGCCCGGTTCTCCGGCGAGTGGGTCGTGTAGTAGGTGTCGTGCTCGATGCCGAACCGCTGGAAGGTCTGGCGCTGGTCCTGGCGGTACTTCTCGGCGAAGTCGGCCGGCGCGATCCCGGCCTTGCCGGCGTTCACCTCGATGGGCGTGCCGTGGGCGTCGGCGGCGCAGATCCAGGTGACGTCGTCGCCGATGGCGCGCAGGTAACGGACGTACACGTCGGTCTGCACGTGCTCGACCATGTGGCCGAGGTGGATGGGGCCGTTGGCGTACGGCAGGGCGCTGGTCACGAGGCGCGTCGTCATGCTGGTCTCCGCTCCGATCCGTTCGAGGGGAGCAGGCCGAGGAGGACGCGCTCCAGCTGCAGCCGCGCGTCCTGGCCGCTCTTCATGGCCACGTCGGCCTCGTGCAGCGCCACGAGCCCGTCCAGCAGCTCGCCGCGTCCGAACCGGGTCGAGGCCTGGTACTTCATCCAGAAGCCGAAGGACTTCTTCTTGCCGACCTCCCCGGGCGGGATGGTCGGGAAGATCTGCGCCTCCCAGTCACGCGGCGTGCGCACCACCCGGTCCCCCACCACCGCCCGGGCCCGCTCCTTCTCCACCACCAGGCGCCGCACCGTGCCGGCCAGCGCGGCCAGCAGCATGTGCGGGCTGCCGCCGTCGGCCACGGTCCGGTCCACCACGTTGATGGCCGCCGGCAGGTCGCGCGCCTCGACGGCGTTGCCGAGCGCGAAGAAGGGGTCCTCGGCGCTGCGGGTCACCACCTCGTCCACGTCGTCTGCGCCGATCACCTTCCGGTCGCCGGCGAAGGCCACCAGCTTCTGCAGCTCGGAGGCCAGCGTGCGGGCGTCGCCGCCCACCAGCGCCTCCAGCCGCTCCACCGCGCCGGCGTCGGCCCTCTTGCCGGTGCCGGCCAGCAGCGTCTGCACCACCGGGCCGAGCACCACGCGGGCGTCGAAGGTCCCCTCCCTGGGGATGGCCACCTCGACGCGCCGTCCGGCCGCCGCCAGCCGCTTCACCAGCGGCAGCTTGCCGTCCACCTTGCCGGCCGCCACCACCAGCACGTGGCCCGGCGGCAGGCCACGCTCCAGCGCGGCGTCGAGGGCGCCCGAGTCGTCCCTGGCCGCCTTCATCTCGCGCTCGATGGCGTAGCTGGCCGCCTCGACCACGAAGCTGAGCCCGGCCTCGTCGGGGCCGAAGCCGAACTCCCGCTTCAGCGCCTTGCCCAGCTTCACCTTGAACTTCGCGGGATCGTCGCCCGGCTCCGGCCGCAGGTCGGCCGCGCCGAGCCCCGCCTTGGCGCAGAGGGCCAGGAGCCGCCGGGCCGCCTCGCGCTGCCGCCCCTCGCCCCACTGCAGGCGCGCCTTGTCGAACGACTCCTCCACGTCCTCCTTGGAGGTGAGGAAGGCCGGCTCCTGGAGCAGCACCACCTTGCGGCCGCCGGAGAAGAGGCCGCGCGTCTGCAGCACGGCCGCCACCTCGGCGGGCGACGCGGCGGCGTCGAGCTCGACCAGGTTGAGGCTCCGTTCGTGCTCGGGCACCAGCGTAAAGGCCAGCTCCCGCCCGGCCCGCTGCGCCAGGAAGGCGTCGCCGTCGAAGAGGTAGACGGGGGCCGGCTGGCCGGCGGCCGCCTCCGCGAGGCAGGCCTCCAGCGTCGGCCCGGCCGGCTTCTGGGCGCGGAAGCTACCGGCCATGGAACCACCCGATCAGCATCCGCTCGATGGCCAGCGGCGCGGTGGCGTTCTGCCGGAGCGCGCCCAGCATCCGCTCCACCAGCCCTCGCCGCCGCAGCGCCTCGGCCGGTGTCATCGACGTGGCCGAGCGGCGGGTCAGCGGCGCCAGCTCGGCCAGCGCCAGCTCGCCGCCGCCCGCCTGCGCCACCAGCACGTCGCGCCACCAGACCAGCAGCAGCTCACCCAGCCCGGCGGCCACCTCGCGGTCGTCGCCATGCTGGCGCGCGAAGGCGACCCAGCGGCCGGCGTCGTCGGCGGTGAGGGCGGCGGCCCCCTCCAGCGCCGCGCGCCGCTCGGCCAGCGCCTCGGCGTCGAGCGACAGGGCCCGGGAGAGCGAGCCGCCGGAGAGGGCCGCGGCCAGCCTGGCCGCCTCGGCCGGCAGCCCGGCCGCCTCCAGCCTGGCCCGGATGACCGGCTCGGGCAGCGGCGCGAAGGCCACCCGCAGGCACCGGCTCTTGATGGTCGGCAGGAGCGCATCCGGGCTCGACGAGACCAGCACCAGCGTGGTGGCGTCGGGCGGCTCCTCCAGCGTCTTGAGGATCGCGTTCTGGGCCTGCACGTTCATGGCGTCGGCCGGGTCGATGATCACCACCCGGCGGCGCCCCTCGAACCGGCGCATCGAGAGCCGGTGGTCGACCAGGTCGCGCACCTGATCGACGACGATCTCGCGCGAGGGCGTCCGCCCGCCCTTCGGCTCCCAGCGGCCGGCCTTGGCCATGACCCGCTCCTCGTTCAGCACGAAGACGTCGGGGTGGGTGCCGTGGGCGATCTTGCGGCACGGACCGCACTGGCCGCACGGGTCGTCGAGCCCCTGGTCGGAGCCGGGCGCCCCGGCGCAGTTGGCCGCCTGGGCCAGCAGCCGGGCCGCCGTCCCCTTCCCCACCCCCTCCGGCCCACCCAGCAGGTAGGCGTGGTGGAGCCGGCCACGGCGCAAGGCGGCCCGGAGGGCGCCGACCGCGCGATCCTGCGCCTGGAGCTCGGAGAAGGGCATCGGGCTGCGGAAGATATCACGGGGACCGCACCACCCGGGGCGGCGCTGGAATGGACAGCCGGGGGGCCGGGGTTAAGATTCCAGCTCCGGAGCCGACCATGAACATCACCCCCCTCGACATCACCCAGAAGTCCTTCCGCCGCTCCTTCCGCGGCCTCGATTCCGAGGAGGTGGCGGCCTTCCTGGCGCTGGTCGCCAACGAGTTCGAGGGGCTGGTCAAGGACCTGAACACGCTCCGCGAGGACAACCGGCGCAAGTCGGACGAGCTGGGCGAGCACCGGGGGCGCGAGCGGTCGCTGCAGGAGACGCTGGTGGCGGCCCAGCGGGCCTCGGAGGACATCCGTGAGTCGGCCCGCAAGGAAGCCGAGATCACCGTCGCCGACGCCGAGCTGCAGGCGGAGAAGATCGTCCAGGGGGCGCACCAGCGCTTCCTGCGGATCGTGGACGACATCAACGAGCTGAAGCGCCAGCGCGTGCAGTTCGAGGCCGGCCTGAAGTCGCTGGCCGAAGGGCACCTGCGGCTACTCGAGGCCTTCCGCGAGCCGACCTCGAAGGACGAGGCGGTGCCGTTCGCCGCCGGCCGCAAGAAGCTGGCGACCGACGAGTCGTAGAGGCGCCCCGCCGGCCAGCCGGTGGCGCCGACGATCAGTGGGCCTCGGCCCAGCTCCGGCCGTGCCCCACCTCGACCCGCAGCGGCACCGCCAGGCTGGCGGACGCCTCCATCTCGCGCCGCAGCAGCGCCGCGACCGGCTCCACCTCCCGCTCGGCCGCCTCCACCACCAGCTCGTCGTGCACCTGCAGCAGCATGCGGGCGTCTAGCCGCTCCCTGGCCAGCGCCGCCCGCACCCTCAGCATCGCCACCTTCACCACGTCGGCGGCCGTCCCCTGGATGGGCGTGTTGACCGCCGTCCGCTCCGCCGCCTGGCGCAGCGCCGGGTTGCGGGCGGCGATCTCCGGCATGGGGCGCAGCCGCCCGAAGACGGTGCGAACCTCGCCGGTCCTGCGCGCCTCGGCGACGATCGCCTCCAGCCAGCGCTTCACGCCGGCGTAGCGGACGAAGTACCGGTCGATGATCCCCTGCGCCTCGCGCGGCGGCATGTCGAGCCGCTGGGACAGGCCGAACGCCGAGAGGCCGTAGGCGATCCCGAAGTTGAGCACCTTGGCCACGCGCCGCTGGTCGGGCGTCACCGCCCCGGCCGCCACGCCGAAGGTCTCGGCGGCGGTCCGGGTGTGGACGTCCTCCCCCTTGCGGAACGACTCGATGAGCGCCGGGTCGGCCGAGTAGTGGGCCAGGATCCGCAGCTCGATCTGCGAGTAGTCGGCCGACACCAGCCGGCGCCCCGGCGGCGCCACGAAGGCGGCGCGGATCCGGCGGGACAGCTCGGTCCGGACCGGGATGTTCTGCAGGTTCGGATCGACCGAGGAGAGCCGGCCGGTGGCCGCGCCGGCCTGGTGGAAAGTGGTGTGGATGCGCCCGTCGGCCGGGTCCACGAGCAGCGGCAGCGCGTCCACGTAGGTCCCCTTCAGCTTGGCGAGCGAGCGATGCTCCAGCACCATCCGGGGGAGCGGGTGCTGCTCGGCCAGCTTCTCGAGCACGTCCACGTCGGTGGACGGGCCGGTCTTGAGCTTCTTGATGACCGGAAGCCGCAGCTCCTCGAAGAGCACCTTCCCCAGCTCGCGGGTCGAGGCGACGTTGAACGGATGGCCGGCCGACTCGGTGAGCCGCCGCTCCAGCTCGTCCATGGCGGCGCCGAACTCGGCGCTCATGGCCTCCATGGCCGCCGAGTCCACGGCGATGCCGGCCTGCTCCATGTCGAGCAGGACCGGCACCAGCGGCAGCTCGATGTCGCGGTAGAGCGGCGTGAGGCGCACCTGGTCCAGCGCCTGGGCCAGCGCGGCCGCCAGCGCCGGGAGCGCCGCCGCGCAGGGACCGGCCCACCCCGCCACCCGCTCCACCTCGGCCCCCTCGTGGCCGGTGCCGCCCCGCTTCTCCCCCTCGGTCGGATCCGGCGGCAGCTCGCAGCGCAGCCGCTCGCGCGCCACGTCCACCAGCGCGTGCTCTCGCCGCGTCGGCACCAGCAGCCGGGACATCAGGTCGGTGTCGTCTCCGGGTGCCGTCAGGGTGAGGCCGAGCCGCGCCAGCCGGTGGGCCGCCGCCTTCCGATCGTGGGCGTGGACCGGCTTCGTGCCCCCGAGCAGCGGCCGCAGCGCCAGCGCCACCACCGCGGCGGGCAGCGCCGCCGGCGCGCCGAGGTAGCGGTGGCCGAGCGGCAGGTAGAAGGCACGTCCACCGGCGGCCAGCGCGAGTCCGACCACCGGATCGGTGCGCGGCGCGTCGCCATGGCCGACCACCGCCAGCCCGAGCGAGGGGGCCGCGCCGAGGGCGGCCACGGCGCCCGCCAGCCCCGCCTCGTCGAGCACCAGCTCGGTCCGGGCCGGGAGCGGGACCTCCCCCACCGGGCCGCCGGCCGGCGCCTCGACCGGCCGCTGGTGGTCGGTCGCCCCGGGAACCGCCCCCGCCGGAGCCACGCCGCTGGCGCCTCCCCCAGCCGCCTCGCTCGCCGCCGTCGAGCTGGCCACCAGCGCCGGCAGCGAAACGATGAGCCGCGAGAAGTCCAGCTCGGTGAAGAGCGCCTTGGCCTTGGCCCCGTCGATGGGCCGCCGCACCAGCTCCTCCGGATCCCACGGCAGCGCCATGTGGGCATCGAGCGTCACCAGCTTCCGGTTGAGCCGCAGCCGCTCGGCCCCGGCCACGATCTTCTCCTTCAGCTTGGCGCCGCCGCGCTTCACCGCCTGCGGGATCTCGTCCGGGCGGGCCAGCATCGCCTCGACCGAGCCGAAGTGCCGGATCAGCGCCGCCGCGGTCACCTCGCCCACACCGGGGAGGCCCGGCACGTTGTCCACCTTGTCGCCCAGCAGCGACTGGTATTCGATCACCTGCGACGGCGGGACCCCCAGCTTCTGCTCCACCTCGGCCGGGCCGCTCCAGCCCCCCTGCCCGCGCGCCTCGGCCATCGGGTCGTAGAGCCGGACCCGTTCGTCCACCAGCTGCCCGAAGTCCTTGTCGCCGGTGACGATCACCACCTCCCAGCCGTGACCGCGGGCGTGGGTGGCCAGGGTGGCGATGATGTCGTCGGCCTCGAACCCCTCCCGCTCCAGGATCGGCACCGAGAGGACCCTGGTCACCTCGCGGACCAGCGGGAACTGCGGGACCAGGTCGTCGGGCGGCTCCGGACGCTGGGCCTTGTAGGTGGGGTCGAGGTCGGTCCGGAAGCTGCGCCGGCTGACGTCGAAGACCATCGCCACGTGCGTGGGCGAGTGCTCGCGCAGCGCCTTGAGCAGCATGTTGGTGAAGCCGAGGACGGCGTTGGTCGGAACGCCCTTCGAGTTGGTGAGCGGCGGGATGGCGTGGTAGGCGCGGAAGATGAAGCCCGAGCCGTCGATCAGGGTCAGGGTCGGCACCCTCCGACCATACCTAATCGCGCCGGCGCCGGCGCGGCTACGGCCTGACCCTGACCGTCAGCGTGGTCCGCTTCCCCGCGCCGTCCACCAGCACCACCGAGGCGCGGCCGGCCCCCGTTGCGGTGAGCACCACCGCCTCCGGCTCGGGCCGCACCTTGACCACGCCGCTCTCCTCGAAGAGGACCCGCGCCAGCCCCGGGGCGGCGATCTTCCGCTCCTCTCCCACGGAGAGTTCCAGCTCACCCGGCCTCCCCGCGGCCACGGCGCCCGACTTCCTCGGCGCCACCACCGTGACGTCCCACCCCAGCGTGACGCCGTCGTCGAGGCCGACCTCCACCTGGGAGCGGCCGGCCCGCAGCGCCGTCACCTTGAGCGTGGTCCCTGATGGCTCCAGCAGGAGGGCGTCGGCGTCGGTCACGGCCAGCTTCGACACCGGCCTGGTGAACTCCAGCGTCACCACCTGCCGCACGCCGAGCACCAGCGGCACCATGGCCGGAGCGGTGGGGGTCGCCAGCAGGGCCAGCGCCATCAGGAGAGCAGGCATCGGATCTTCTCCGCTGAGATGAGGTACTCGTCGCCGTCTTCGATTCGCCGCCGCTCGACGCGCGAGCGGCGTAACCATGTCCCGTTGGAGGAGCCGAGGTCCTCGATCCACCAGCCGTCCGGCTCGCGCTGGATGGCGGCGTGCTCCCGCGACACCTTGGCGCTGTTGATGACCAGGTCGCAGTGGCGGCCACGTCCCATGACGAACCGGTCTCCGGTGACGGTGGCCAGCAGGCCCGCCGAGCCCATGAGCCGCAGCGTCGGGAGCGGCCTGGCCGCCGGGATGGCCCGCTCCAGCTCCCTGGCGGTGTCGAGCACGTGCCTGGTGGTGGCGGCGCGAGAGGCGTCGCCCGGCGCGGCCGGCCCGTCCGGCAGGGCCCCGTGAAAGCGCAGGAAGGCGTGGACCGCCTGCCGGACCAGCACGTCCCGGTCGATGCCGAGCCGCTCCGCCAGCTCTCCGAGCGGAACCCAGAGGTCGTCGGGGATCTGCAGCTCCCGCAGCGGGCGCTTCATGTCCTCGAAGCTCGCACGGCGCCGGCTCCCCGGTCAACGGATGGTCGTGGCGTTCTGTCCAGCCGAGCCCGAGGCGAACTCCAGCACCAGGTTGTCGGAGAAGGCCGCGAAGCCGTGGATCCCGTCGGTCTTCGAGCCGGTGGCCTCGCTCCGGTCGTGCAGGACCACCCGCCCGGGCAGCACCGCGCCGGAGATCGCGCCGCCGTTGTAGGGCACGCGGTAGGCCGGGGAGAAGCCGCTTCCGGTGGAGAAGGCCAGGAAGGCCCCACGTTCCGGCGGATCGGTGCGGCCGCTTTCGCGCTTCACGGCGAGCCTGAACGCCACCGCCGGCCCCTTCGGCAACGGGAAGGCCAGGGGCATCGGCAACCTCATGGTCGGGGGCTTCCCGTCGGCCGAGTCAGGCAACTGGACCCAGGTGTTGAAGCAAGCCTGCTCGTGGCCGTTGGCGCACCGGTTGGTGACGTAGAAGATCCGGCGGGCGCGCCGGGCCAGGACCAGCCGCTCGCAGGTCGCCCGGCAGGTGACCACGTCGGCTTCGCAGGCCGCCACGGCGTCCGCCGGCGGCGGCCAGTCCTCCGGCGCGTCCGGCATGATCGGGCAGGAGAGCAGGTCCTCGTTCTCGTACTTGAGCTGGAAGGGCGGGACGGTCTCGTCCGGCGGGTCCAAGACCTCCAGCGGCCGGCCGGCGTACCCGGTGGTGGAGCCACGCAGCACGTAGCCCCACGCCCGGACCGTGACGGTCACCTCGGAGGAACCCTGCGGCAGGCAGGCCGAATCGGCCGGCTCGGTCTGGCCCGTGTTTTTCGGCTGCTTGGCCGCTGGGGTGAGCGCCAGCGAGCCCCCGGGCGCATCCGCCGTCGGCGGCAGGATCCCGGTGACCTCCATCTCGAAGGTCCCGAGAGGACAGACCTTGACCGTGCTCCCGTTCGGCATGACGATGTCGTGCGCCCGCACCTCGACGATGTCGTGGGGCTGGATCGCCAGCCTGGGGTCGTAGACGCGGACCACGCTGCGCCAGGTGTGGGTGGGGGCCCCGGCGGGGTTGGCATCCTGCTGCAGTGCGACCGTCGCTGGCGGCTGGCCCGCCGAGGAGACCTGGGCCACGCCGAGGCGGCTCCCCAGGCCCGGCAGGACACCCTGGTAGGTGACGGACCAGTTGTCGGTCGGGGTGTATCCAGGCGTCACTCCGACCCCGACGATCGCGAAGGCGCCGGTGTAGCTTTGCCAGGGGTCCGCCGCCGGGTCTACGGGGATCAGCCAACTCCACAGGCCGATGGCGTTGGAGGTCAGGCTCTGGACCGACGACGACCCGAAGACCCGGGCGCGGGCGGTTCCCACCAGCGACGAGACGTCATTGGCCAGCGCGAAGTGGGAGAGGTCGGCGATGTAGACCCGCCCGGCCGAGGACGAGATGGCGGCGAGCGACTGGGTCCACCGCTTGCCGCTCCCCGGCGCCAGTTGCACGTAGCCGGGTTTTTCGCTGTTGAGCGGCGGCCCGCTGGTCGCGAGGTCGATCACCTCTCCGTCCAGCTGGAAGGGAAGCTGGAAGGGCATCTCGCCAGCCGGGTCGGCCGCCAGGCCACCCGCCACCGGGTCGATCGCCGCCACACCGCAGGGCATGGAACGATCGCGCCCGCACGCCGACTGATCGATGGCCGCGTAGACCCGCGGGACCCGCGGTCCGAACAGGTCGAAGTCGGGGACCGAGGCGGCCGGGTCGTTGTTTTCGAACGGCGCCACCTCCATGAAGGCGACCCGCGTCGTCCCGGCCCGGGCCGGGAGCGGGCGCACCGGGAAGGCCCCTGGAGGCCCGGTCATGTCCAGCTCGGCCACCCCGAGGACGCCGCCGGGGCCGGGGATGGGGTCGATGGTGGCCGCGTAGAGGCGGCTCCCGCCGGCGTTGGCCGCGAGATCCAGCGCGGTGAAGCCCAGGTCCTGCCGCGTCGACGGGGCGGGGTCGGCCACCACGATGGCCTCGCTCCCAGCGGCACGCGTCGCCAGCAGGGTGAGCAGGCTGCCGTCGCTCAGTCCCACCAGCAGCCGGGCGGCGCCGTGCAGGCGCGTCCCGTCCGGCTGCACGGCCGGGATGACCGCCAGCGCCGTGACCGTAGCGTCGGGAGCGACGTCGCCGAGATCGATGGTCCGGTCGACGCGCATGGCCGGGTCCCAGGTCACCACCACCTGTATGGCGGCGGCGAACTGGCCGGCCTGGGCCGGCCGGGCCACCAGGCCACGCGGGGCCACCACCAGCAGGTCGGGCCGATCCATCACGATGGTGTTGCCGGCGGCCGCCGCCACGGGGTCCAGATCGTCGAGCCGGCCGGCGGCGATGAGCGTCGGCCGGACCTCGGTGGGGATGGTGAGCGCCGCCACCAGCGTCGGGCCCAGCAGGACCTGGTCGGTCACCGCGTCGATGACCCGCAGGTCGTCACCGCGCGTGTTGGAGACGGCCACCAGGTGGCGCAGGGTGCCGGGCTGGTCGGTCCCGTAACCGCGGAAGACGGCGACGCCGGTCGGCCCGTTCATCTTGGCCGTGGGACGTGCCGTGTTCTTGGCGCAGCCGGCCAGGGCCAGGACGGCGAGGAGCCATGGGGTCAGGTGTTTCACTGTTTCTGCCTCCCGATTCGCAGGGGTTTCCCGGCCGGGTCGCGGAGCAGGTCGGCGCTGGACGGGTCGGCCATCGGCACGCGGAGGACGCTCACCGTCCAGTCGGCGAAGGAGGCCACGTAGACCAGCGCCTCGGTGCCCCGGTCCTCCACCGCCATCGAGAACGGCACGCGGCCGGCCTCGGGCGCCCCGGTGGTCCCGTCGATCGCCACCACGCGGCTGATGGCGTGGATCTCGTCGTCGAAGACCTGCAGTGACCCGTCCCCCGAACTCGGCACCACCACCAGATCGCCGAGCCCGGGGCGGACCGGGAGCACCCGCACCATCCCCGCGCCCAGCCCGATGGGCACCACCTGCCGGACCCGGGCGAGTGGCTCGCCCGAGACGGCCTCCTGCAGCTCCACCACCAGGAGCGCGCCGCCAACGTCGAAGGGAGGGCGCGACATCGTCGCCGCGGCATAGGCCTCGTCGTAGATGCGGGCCGAGATGTAGGCCAGCCGCGGTCGGCCCGCCTGCGGATTGGAGAGCGCGATCCCGACCAGCTCGGCGCCGTGCACCACCTGGTAGAGATCGACGGTCTGCACGTTCGCGGTCCGACAGGCGGGCGGATCCGAGGTGTCGTTCGGGTCGTACACGCAGGGTGTCAGGTCGAGGATGAAGAGCGGTGCCGTCAGCCCCGCGAAGCGGCCCACCGCGTAGAGCCGGTCGGTCTCCTTCTCGTACGCCATGTCGCCGATCGGGCCAGGCGCGAGCACGATGGTACGCGGCACCTTGGCCAGGTCGCCGAGGTCGAACTCCGAGAGCCAGGCCGTCCCCGGCGGGATGCCGCTGACGTAAGGCGCCCGCAGGTAGCTGACCCAGAGCGAGCGGCGGACCCCGTCGTCCCGGCAGGCCACGCTGACGGGCCCGGGGTCCAACAGGTCCTTGTCGAGGGCCAGCACGCAGTCGCCCCCCTGGCACGGCGCCACCTCCCCATTGGCGCCGATGGGAAAGTGGTAGAGCTTGCGGGTGTACCGGGAGGCCACGAAGGCCTGGGCGGCTCCGCCCAGGCTCTTGCAGGTGTTGACGTCGGCGACGGCGACCGGCCCGGCATAGCTCCCCAGTCGCCCCCCCGGCCCCAGCTTCACCAGGTCACCGTTCGACCGACCCAGCGAGCCGCCCTCCCCGCCGGCCACGGCGGCGGCTGGATCGACCGACAGGAGCGTCGCCCCCGCCTCCTTGTCGTAACGGAGGTCGAAGTTGGCAGAGACCACCAGCAGGGCCTGGTTGCCGCCCACCACCGGCGCGAGCGCGTTGCCACTCGGCACCGGCGTCAGCGCCAGGCTCCCCGGGAAGAAGAAACGATCCATCGGCGGCGGCGTGTGCGAGAGGTTCTCGTCGCACGCCGAGAGCGCGAGCAGGAGGAGGAGCGCGGTCTGCTTCATGTCCTAGGCCTTCCTCTGGCCTGCGCCCGGGGGCAGCTCGGCCTGGATCTTCCTGAAGTCGGCGATGTCGGCGAAGAGGGCGGCCACCCGCCGCATCAACGCCAGCCGGTTGGCCCGCACCGGCGGGTCCTCGGCCATCACCATCACGCCGTCGAAGAACGCGCCGATGGCCGGCTCGAGCGTCGCCACCGCCCGCAGGATGGCCGGGTAGTCGCGCCGTGTCCGCAGCGCCGCCGCCTCCCGCTCCACCCGCTCCAGCTCGACCCGCAGCGCCTTCTCGGCCGGCTCGGCCAGCAGCGCCGGGTCCACCTCGCCGCCGCCGGGCGGGGCCTTCTCCTGGATGTTGGCGACCCGCTTGAACGCCACCGCCAGCGGCACGAAGTCCTCGCGCCGGCGGACCATGGCCAGCGCCTGCAGCCGCTGGCGCGCGTCCACCACGTCGTCGTGGCCGGCCGACAGCACCGCCTCGACCAGGTCGACGTCGAACTCCTCCGACCAGAGCGCCCTGAGCCGGCCCCGTACGAACTCCAGCACCCGCCCGGTCACCTGGGTGCGATCGCCCGCCAGCTTGACGCCGGAGAGCCCGTCCAGCGTGACCTCGATGGCGGCGCCCAGCGAGAGGTGGTAGCCGCGGTCGAGCAGGAGCCGGAGGATGCCGATGGCGGCGCGGCGGAGTCCGAAGGGATCGGCGCCGCCGGTCGCCTTCTCCCCCACCCCGATGATGCCGACCAGCTGGTGGAGCCGGTCGGACAGTCCCACCAGCGCGCCCAGGTCGCCGCGGGGCATCTCCTCGCCGGCGCCGAGGGGCCGGTAATGGTCCTCGATGGCGTCGGCGACGTCGGGGGCCAGCCCCTCCAGCCGCGCGTAGTGCCCGCCCATGATCCCCTGCAACTCCGGAAACTCCCCGACCATTCCGGTGCCGAGATCGGCCTTGCAGAGCCTGGCCGCCAGGCCGAGGTCGGCGAGGAGCGCTTCCTTGCCCAGGTCGCGGGCCAGCGCGGCCGCCACCGCCCCGATCCGTTCGACCCGCTGCAGCTCGGTGCCGAGCCTGGCCTGGTAGGTGCGCCGGCCCAGGTCGGCCACGCGGCTCTCCAGCGTCCGCTTCCGGTCCTCCTCGAAGAAGAACCGGGCGTCGGCCAGGCGGGCCCGCAGCACGCGCTGGTAGCCGTTGCGCGCGACCCTGGCGTCCTTCACCGGCGTGGCGGAGATGGCCACGAACCGGTTGGTGAGCCGCCCCGCGCCGTCCACCACCGCGAAGTAGCGCTGGTGGTTCCGCATCTCGGTGACCACCACCTCTGGGGGCAGCGCCAGGTTAGACTTCTCGAACTGGCCCAGCACGGCGGTCGGGTGCTCGACGAGGTACGTGACCTGCTCGACCAGCTCCGGGTCGGGGCGGACCACGCCACCGCCGCGCCGCGCCGCCGCGGCCAGCGCCTTCTCTATGGCCGCCTTGCGGACCACCGGATCGACGATGACGTGGGCCCTGGCCATCTTCTCCAGGTAGTCCTCGGGCGTCCCCTTGAGCGCGATGGCCCTGGGTGCCAGGAAGCGGTGGCCGTGGCTGACGCGGCCGCTCTTCACCTCGCCGTGCGTGACCTTGACCGGCTTGCCGCCGTGGAGCGCGGCGATCCAGCGCACCGGGCGGGCG
Organism: Myxococcales bacterium; assembly: GCA_021806645.1. Taxonomy (GTDB): domain Bacteria; phylum Myxococcota; class Myxococcia; order Myxococcales; family Anaeromyxobacteraceae; genus JADKCZ01. The sequence goes on from JAJZQX010000003.1 coordinate 227,671, forward strand.
AAGGTGACCTCGTCCCACCGCGAGCGCATGGCCTTCTTGAAGCGCAGCCCGGAGAGCAGCCGCGAGAGGAGCGCGGGCAGCACCTGCTCCGCCTTCTTCCCCTTCTCCACCCTGTTGACGCCGAGCCGGAGCCCCTTGGGCGAGTCGATCCGCTCCAGGGCGCCGACCTCGATCCCCTGGCTCCTGGCGAAGCCGAGCGCGGCCGGCGTGGGCTTCCCCTCGGCGTCGAAAGCGCTGGCCACCGGCGGCCCGAGCGCCTGGCTCCTGGCGTCGGCCTGCCTGGCGGCCAGGTCGCGCGCCCAGACCACCAGCCGGCGCGGCGTCCCCATGGCCTTCACCTCGCCGTGGGTGAGGCGGGCCTCCGCCAGCAACCTGGCGAGATCCTCCTCGAGCTGCTTCACCGCCGGCGGCACGAAGCCGGCCGGGATCTCCTCGGCCCCGATCTCGAACAGAAGGTCTGCCATGGTCTCTCTCAGGAAGGTCGGTGGCGGCTACGCGCCGGTGGTGGCGGTGGCCTCGCGGGCGGCCCGTGCCGCCGCGACTGCCGCGGCGCGCGCCCTGGGCGGCAGCAGCGGGAAGCCGAGCGCCTCGCGCGACTCGAGGTACCCCTTGGCGCAGAGGTGGGCCAGCGCCCGCACCCGGCCGATGTAGGCGGCCCGCTCGGTGACGCTGATGGCGCCACGCGCGTCGAGGTTGTTGAAGGCGTGGGAGCACTTGAGGCAGTAGTCGTAGGCCGGCAGGGGCAGGCGGGCCTCCAGCAGCCGCTGGCACTCAGCCTCGTAGACGTCGAAGAGGCCGAAGAGCATCTTCGGGTCGGAGGCGCGGAGCGAGTACTCGCTCATCTCCACCTCGTTGCGGTGGAAGACTTCGCGGTACTTCACGCCGGCGGCCCACTCGACGTCGAAGACGTTCTCGACGTCCTGCAGGTACATGGCGATCCGCTCCAGCCCGTAGGTGAGCTCGGCCGCCACCGGCTTCACCTCGAAGCCGCCCGCCTGCTGGAAGTAGGTGTACTGGGTGATCTCCATGCCGTCACACCAGACCTCCCAGCCGAGCCCCCAGGCGCCCAGGGTCGGCGACTCCCAGTCGTCCTCGACGAAGCGGAGGTCGTGGGCGAGCGGATCGATGCCGATGGCCTGGAGCGAGCCGAGGTAGAGTTCCTGCGCGTCGGGCGGGTTGGGCTTGAGGATCACCTGGAACTGGTGGTGCTGGTACAAGCGGTTGGGATTCTCGCCGAAGCGGCCGTCGGCGGGGCGGCGCGACGGCTCCACGTAGGCCACGTTCCACGGCTCCGGGCCGAGCACCCGCAGGAAGGTGGCGGGGTTCATGGTCCCGGCGCCGACCTCCTGATCATAGCCCTGGACGAGCAGGCAGTTGCGGCCGGCCCAGTAGGACTGCAGCTTGAGGATGAGGTCCTGGAAGTACACGCGATCGCTCCTCGCGACGGGCGGCCAGCAGGCCACCGGGACCGTGCAACCTATGGTCCCAACCCCGCGATGTCAAACGGTAAGCTCGCCGTCGAGCGCTGCCGGGGCTCCGGCCCCTGGGCGGGGCGAGGCGAATCATTCCGCGAGGTGCGGGGCGACGTCGTCGAGGAAGCGGCGGGCCTGGAGCCGGTGGCCGAGCAGCTGCTCCACGAACCTCCCCAGCGCCTCGCGCAGCTCCCGGCCGACCCCTGGGGGCATCCCTTCCCCGGCTTCCGCGAAGCCGCCCCGCTGGAACCGCCGGAGCAGGGACACCGCGGCCCCCGAGAGCCGGGTGGTGCCGACGGCGCCCGCCCCGCACCGCTCGCAGAGCAGTCCCCCGTCGGTCGGAGAGAACGCGGCCTCGCGCTCCCCCGCCCCGGCCTCCGCGCCACAGCGAGCGCAGCCGTCGAGCCGTGGCTGGAAGCCGGCGGCCTCCAGGGCCCCGAGCTCGAAGACCCGCAGCTCGGCCGGGCGCGCCGGCGCGGCGTCGAGCCGCCCCAGGTATTCGACCAGCAGGTCGAAGAGCGCGGCGTGAGGCTCGTGGTCACGCACCAGCGAACCGGCCAGCTCCGCCGCGTAGGCGGCACAGCCGATCCGGGCTAGGTCGCCGCGAATGTGGTGAAAGGATCGATCCACCGACACCGAGTCCAGCCGGGCCATGGCGTCGCCACCGCCCCGCTCGGCCAGCTCGGCGGTGACCAGCGTGAAGGGCTCCAACCCGCCTCCGAAGCGCCGCTTCGAGGCCCGCGCGCCGCGGGCGAAGGCGACCAGCTTGCCCCGCTCCCGGCTCAACAGCGTCACCACCCGGTCCGCCTCGCCATAGTCGACGGTGCGCAGGATCACGGCGGAGAGCTTGAACCGGCCGCTCACCCGCCGGCCCGGTTCCAGAGGGCCGAGATCAGCATGGTCACGACGGCGCCGAGCACCAGCGCCACCACCGCCAGCGGGAGCCACCGGCGCGCGCGCGGCCGCCGGCCCTCTTCTTGCCCGGGGCCAGCCGCCTCCTGCCAGCGCAGCACCAGCTCGTCGGGATCGAGCCCGGCGGCGGTGGCGTAGCTCCGGAGGTACCCGACCACGTAGGCTCGCGGCGGCATGCGGGCGTCGTCGCCCGACTCGAGCGCCTCGATCACGCCGAGCCCGAGACGCGTCGCGGCGGCCAGGTCGTCGCGCTCCAGGTCGCGCAGCTCGCGTTCCCGCTTGAGCCAGCGGCCGAAGGCCTGGAGCGACCCGGCTGGAGGGGTCCGGTCGGCGGCCATGGGCTCCTACTTCAAGAGCTGGAGCGTCCTGCGACACTCCTCGGCCTCGGGCCCCTCGCCCGCCATCGCCACGCACTGCTCGAAGGCGGCGCGAGCGCCGGCCGCGTCGCCTCCCTTGAGCCGCGCCAGCCCGAGCTGCAGCTGCGCGTCGGCCGCCTTGGGACAGCCGCGGGCGTACGCCTCGAACTCGGCCATCGCCTCGATCGGCTTCCCGTCGGAGAGCAGGACCCGGCCCAGCTCGCGCCGGCCCTGGCAGTACTTGGGGGCGATCCGGACGCAGGTCCGGAGCTCGGCCAGCCCCTCGTCCTTGCGCCCCATCTGGTAGAGGGTCTGCCCCCTGTTGCAGCGGGCCACCCACGGCTCCATGTAGAGGTTGACGTCGATGGCCTTGTCGAACTCGGCGAGGGCCTCGACGGGCCGGCCCGACCTGGCGAGCAGTTGCCCGAGGTTGTTGTGGGCCTCCGGGTAGCCCGGCCGGATCAGCAGCGCGTGACGGTAATCGGCCTCCGCCTCGGCAAGCTTGCCGAACCCGTATTCCATCACCAGGCCGCGCCCCATCAGCGCCTCCGGCATGTCCGGGTCGGCCGCCAGGGCGATGTCGTACTCCTTCAGCGCCTCCTGCGATCGGCCGGCGCGAAGGGCTTCGACCGCCAGGTCGTGGTGGATCTCGGCGGCCTTCTGCTCCTTGGGCGAGGGGCCATGGGCGCACGCGACCAGCAGGGCCAGCAGCGGGGCGGAGAGGCGGAGCGCTCGGAAATGGGTCATGTCGTTCCGATCAGAAGGACGAGAGGAGCCGCGCCATGCGGACCGCCTTGGCGACGGCTCCCGGTTCGGCGCCGGCGACGGCACCCGCCGGCTGGCGCGGGTGGGAGAAGAGCGGGAGCCGCTTCAGGGTCTCCTCCTGTAGGGCCGGCGCCATGTTCCTGAAGTTGAGGTTGTCGAGCATGAAGCCCATCGACTCGAGGAAGTGGAGCCCCGCGTCCTGCACCTCGCGGTACTCCTCGGTGGAGAGCTGGCGCTTCTCGTGGAGGTAGACGACGTTCTCGCCGGTGAGAGGTAGGTGGAGCGCCACCACGATCGAGAAGGTGCCGTTGGCGTTGCGCAGGCTGCAGAGCACGCCCTGGACGGCCTGCGGTTGCTTTCCGGGGATGGAGATCTGCGGCTGGTTGATGGCCTCGATGATCGCCACCACCTGCTCGCGGGTGGCGGGGACGAACTTGATGCTCGGCTCCGGCGTGAACACGCGGCCCCCCACTATCTCGCTTCGAAGACGAACTCCTCCACCTTGTCGTCCACCTCGGCCGCCGTGCGCGTCATCACCGCGAGCGGCTCGTCGATCATCACGTGATCTCCCCCGACATTGCCGGCCCCGACCACCACCTTGAGGGTCACCTCGGCGCCGTAGTTGCGCCGCTCGACCCCCTGCAGCCTCTTGGTGCAGGACAGCGTCACCTTGTTGGTCCCGGGGTGGAGGTAGCGGGTGACCTCCGTGACCACCTGCGGATCCGCCGACCTGAGCACCCGGATCCAGCTGGCGTTGATGAAGACCTCGACGTCGTATTGAGTCCCATCGGGCTGGCTCTGCTCGGTGGCGAGGAAGTAGCGACGGGCCAGGCGCGACGGCGGCGCGCTCGAGGCGTTGGCCACCATCCCGGACCCCGTGCCCGGTGAGCCGGCGAGCGGGTGTGACGGGGCGAGCGCGGCGGCGAGCGGCGGCGTGGCGGCCGGTGGCGGCGCGGCGGGCGTGGCCGGGACGGTCGTCCTGACCGCGTAGCCCTTGGCCTGGATCTCCAGGTTGCCCTGGGCGTCGATTATGACGTTGACGTTCTCGAACTTCTGGTTGGCGACACCGCTGATGTTCACGCCGTTGAGCGTGACGGCAGGCCCCGCCAGCCCTGGCGCTGGCATGGCCAGCGCCGCCGCGGCGACAAGAAAGGCAAGTGAGCGCATCTGTTGACGTTTCTAGCAATGAGAGCCGTGCCGCGTCAAGGCGGCCCCGGGACCCGTCCCTGGGCAGTTCACTGCTCTTTCCCGGAGTAACCGGCCAGGCGATGGGAAACTCCCGTCCCCGCTTCGTTTGCCCGGGAGGCGGCGTCACCATGGGTCTCCGGCGCGCGGGCTGGGTGGCTGGAGCGGGCGCTCACACCCCACGCGCGTCCGCCCCCCAGATCAGCTTGTGCAACTGGAGCGAGAGCCTCGCCTCGATCCCGGCGGCCAGCAGCCACTCCGCGAGTTCCCTCGGCTGGACCGCCGGCACCACCGGCGAGAAGAGGACCGCCACGCGTCCCGGCAACCGGTGGCGCCTGGCCACCTCCACCGACCAGCCGAAGTCCCCGGGTGACGACACCACGAACTTCACCTCGTCGTGCGGCCGGAGCCGGTCGAGGTAGCCGAAGTCGCGCGTCTCCTCACCGGAGCCGGGCGGCTTCACGTCGAAGATCCGGACCACCGCCGGGGGCAACGCCTCGGTGTCGCGCTGGCCATGGGTCTCGACCGTCACCTCCCAGCCGGCCGCGAGCAGGTCGCGGCAGAGCTCGGGAAGCTCCGGCTGCAGCAGCGGCTCGCCCCCCGTGAGGCAGACGTGACGCCCGGCCATGGCGTTCAGCTCGGCCACGATCGACTGGCGCGACCGCTCCTGACCACCCTGGAATGCGTAGGCGGTGTCGCACCAGGTGCAGCGCAGGTCGCAGCCGGTGAAACGGACGAAGGCGCACGGTCGCCCGGCCCGCGTCCCCTCGCCCTGGATGCTCCGGAAGATCTCCGTGACGCGCATCATCTCGCACGGGGCGGGGCCCCGGCGTCGGCGAATCTCGGACCGGACTCCTCGGGGAGGGTTCGCCGCAGCCGGTGGTACTCGGCCAGCACTCGCCTCGCGTACCCGACGACCCCGGTCGGCACGGAGCCGGCATGGATCCAGGCGTAGAGCCGGTTGGGGCCGGCGTTGTAAGCCATCAGCGCCACCTCTCGATCAGGATAGCTGTCGAGGCAGCGTCGCAGGTACCGGATACCGGCCCGGACGTTGGCGACCGGGTCGTACGGGTCGCTGGATCCCGTGCCGAACGTCTTGGCCTCACGCTTCAGGGTCCCGGGAAGCAGTTGCATCAGCCCGAGCGCTCCCGCGGCGCTGACTGCCGCCGGGTCGTAACCCGACTCGACCTGGATGACCGCCAGCACGAGCAGCGGGTCGAGCCGGGCCGCTTCGGCCTCGGCCAGGATGGTCCGGGCCAGGTCCTCGTGGAGCGCCGGGTCTAGCCCAGGCATGCGCGCGAAGAGGTGGTCCTCCAGCCGCGCCACCCGGCGCTCGCCGAGCGCGTCGGGGCAACCGGCGGCGAGGCAGGCCCCCATCTCCTGTTCGGCGGGGCGAATCGTCCGCTCGCGGTCGGAGAGCTTCGTCGGAACGGTCAACGCCCCCGCAGCGAGGAAGGTCACCAGGCCGAGACGGACCGCCCCCCTGACGGTCACCCCCGTCACGCTGGTCGCCATTCCACGCCGGCGCGCCCCGCGGCTGGCGCCGTCGCGGAATCCTCCTTGATTTCAGTCATCCCTTCCCCCCCTTTTCGGCGTGCTCTTCCTGGCCGGTCGGGCCTTTTGCCCGCTCTCGACCCGCTTGGCAAGTCGCTCGAGCTCCTGATGCAGCTCCTCGACCTGTTCTCGGGTCGCAACCCCCAGGAAGGACACAACCTTCCCCTGGATCTCGACCATACGCTCAAGCGCCTCGGCACGTAAGGAATCGGCCTTCCCACGCCACCTCTCGGCACGCTCCCGTCCGGTCTTCTGGAGCAGCTCCAGCTTCCCGCGAAGCTCGGCGATCCGGTCCTCGAGGTGGGCGTCGCCCACCATCTTCTCCAATCCGGCCTCGATCTCCTTCCGGCTGGCCTTCCCCTTCTTGGCCAGTTCCTTCAGGATGTCCGGCACCTTGACGCTTCCGTTCCGGCTGGTGCTGCGCGTCTCGACCATGTCGTCCCTCGCTCTAGCGGCGGCGGCAGCAGGCCGCCACGGCCACTTTGGGGGAGAGTGTGTGCTGACCACCTACGGGCGTCAACGTAACGCGACGCGTTACGTTGGGTTCATCCCTTCAGGTCTGCTCCGATGACCTCTTCGATCGATCGGAAGCCGTCGCGCTCCATCAGCCGGCAGAGTCCCTGGTTGACCCGGGACGCGAACCCGGGGCCGCCGTAGATGAAGCCCGTGTAGACCTGGACCAGCGTGGCGCCTGCCCGGAGCTTGGCCCAGGCGTCCTCGGCCGACATGACGCCGCCCGAGCCGATGACCGGGACGCGGCCGGCCGCGCGCGCGGCCACCCGCCGGATCACCTCGGTGGACCGTACCGTGAGCGGGGCCCCGGAGAGCCCGCCCGCCTCCCCCGCGCGCGGGTGGCCCTCGACGCCGGCGCGGGAGAGGGTCGTGTTGGTGGCCGCGATGGCGGCGACCCCGGCGGCGATGGCCACCTCTACCGCCTCGTCGAGCGCTTCCGCCGCGAGGTCCGGAGCCAGCTTCACCACCAGCCCCTTGGTGGGCGCCCGCTCCTTCAGCCGCGCCACGCAGCCACGCAGCAGCCGGTCGAGCGCCGCGCGCTCCTGCAACTGCCGGAGCCCGGGCGTGTTGGGCGAGGAGATGTTGACCACCAGGTAGTCGGCGTACGGGTGGAGCGCGTCGATGCAGGCGAGGTAGTCGTCCACCGCCTGGTCGTTGGGCGTCGTCTTGTTCTTGCCGAGGTTGATCCCGACCACCCCGGTGCGCGCCTCCGGATCGAGCGCGGCGAGCCGGGCGGCGCAGGCGGCCGCCCCCGCGTTGTTGAACCCCATCCGGTTGATGAGGGCCCGGTGCTCGGGGAGCCGGAAGATGCGGGGCCGGTCGTTGCCGGATTGCGGACGGGGCGTGATGGTCCCGATCTCGAGGTGCGAGAACCCCATCCCCAGCAGCGCCGCGACCGCGACGTCCCCCTTGTCGAAGCCGGCCGCCAGTCCGACGGGGCTGTCGAACTCCAGCCCGAGGCAGCGGACCCGCAGCCGGGGATCGGCGCGCGGCCGGCGCCGCCGGGCCAACGCCGGCGACACCAGGCGGAGCAGCCGTAGGACCACGCGATGGACGAACTCCGGGTCGAAGCGGAAGAGGATCCAGCGGAGGAGTCGCCAGCGCATGGCCGAACTGTCTACCGCGAATCGAACTCCAGGGTCATCACGATCGCGTCCTCGTCCTCCTCGGCGTAGTAGCGCGGCCGCACCCCGACCTCCTGGTAGCCGAGCGAGCGGTACAGGGCGATGGCCGGGGCGTTGGAGCGGCGGACCTCCAGCGTCGAGAGGCGGGCTCCCTTCCCACGGCCGATGGCGGCCGCCTCCTCCATCAGGGCGCGCGCCACCCCGCGGCGCCGCGCCTCGGGATCGGTCCCGACGTTGAGGACGTGGACCTCGTCATGGACCAACCAGAAGATGACGTAGCCGAGGATCCGGTCCCCGGCGTCCGGGCCAGCCGCCACGGCCGCCCGCTGGATGGACCAGGCGTGGCCCAGCTCGGCGCGGAGCAGGGCCTCGGACCAGGGATGGAGGAAGCCGGCGGCCTCGATCTCCATGATGCGCGGCAGGTCGGTCTCCACCACCGGCCGGAAGCGGAACCGCGCCGCGCCCCTCACCGCGCCGGCTCCTCGCGCAGCTCCGGCATCAGCACGCGGATGTCGGCCCGCGACCGCAGGTCGGCGAGGATCTGGCGCACCTGCTCCTGGGCCCGCTCGTTCGACAGCCTGGACCTCGCCGCGTCCCGCTCCGCGGGCGTCGGCACCGCCGAGCCCCGCCCGGCCAGCCAGCGCGACACCTCCTCCTCGGAGACCCGCGCGCCGGGGCCGAGCCGGTTGTCGAGGAAGCGCTGCACCCGCAGGCCGCGCGCCAGGATCGACCGCAGCTCCTCCTCCGGAAGCTCGCTGGTGGCCAGGAAGCTCCGGTACGCAGCCTCGTCGGGGAAGAGCTGGCGGAAGGCCTGGAGCGCCCGCTGGACCTCCTCGCGCGAGATCTCGTCCACCTTGAGCCGGTTCGCCTCGTCGGCCACCAGCCACTGGTCGAGGAGCCAGCGCAGCGCGGCCCGGCGCGCGGCGGCGTCGAGCGGCGCCAGGACGGCCCGCGAGGCCCCCTGCCCGACCAGCGCCACCCGGGCCTCCTCGTCGAGCCGGGTCAGCGTCAGCGGCCTCGGCGCGGCGCCGGCCGGGTTGCGGACCACCGCGACCACCCGCTCCAGCACCACGCCGCCGGCCGGACGGGCGGCGATCGGTGCGATGGCGAGCAGCAGGGCGAGGACGATGGAGCGCATCGGCCCATGGTAGTCCATTGACGCCCGGCCACGGCGCGTTACCTTGCGGGCGTGGCCCACCGCGACCTCTACCAGATCCTCGGCGTCCCCCGGACCGCGACCCCGGAGGAGATCAAGAAGGCCTACCGGAAGCAGGCGCGCCAGCACCACCCCGACGTCAACCCGGGGAACAAGGCCGCCGAGGAGCGCTTCAAGGAGGCCTCGGCGGCCTTCGAGGTCCTCTCCGACCCGAAGCGCCGATCGCTCTACGACGAGTTCGGCCCCGATGCGCTCCGCACCGGCTTCGACGAGAAGCGGGCCGAGGAGGTGCGGCGCTGGCGCAAGGCGGGCGGCGCGCCGGGCGCCCAGCCGTTCGACTTCGGCGACTTCTCGTCGGTCAACGTGGAGGGGTACGGCCCGGTCGACTTCGGCACGGTCTTCGAGTCGATCTTCGGGCAGCAGGCGCGCGGGCGCGCGGCCCACGGCCGGCGCGCCGCGCCGCGCGCCGGCGACGACCTCGAGGCCGAGCTGGAGCTGGAGCTGCGCGACGCGGTGCTGGGAGCCGACCGCGACGTCCGGGTCGGGGCGCGCACGCTCCGGGTCACCATCAAGCCGGGCACGGCCGATGGCGCCCGGATCAGGTTGGCCGGCCAGGGGAGCCCTGGGGAACGGGGTGGCCCCCCCGGCGACCTGTTGCTGCGCATCCGCCTCCGCCCCCACCCGATGGTGCGGGTCGATGGAAAGGACCTCTACCTCGACCTCCCCCTCACCGTCCCGGAGGCGGTCAACGGGGCCGAGGTCGAGCTGCCCACCTTCGAGGGGAAGGTCCGCTTCACCGTCACCCCCGGCACCCCCTCCGGCAAGCAGATCCGGCTGCGCGGCAAGGGACTGCCTGACCTCCGGGGCGGCTCGCGCGGTGACCTCTACGCCGTCGTCAAGCTGGTGCTGCCCGAGGCGAGCGACCCGCTCCGGGACGCGGTGAAGGCGCTGGCCCCCCTCTACAAGGGCGATCCACGAGCGGGCATCTCGTTGTAGAACCACCACGCGCCGCCCTCGTGGGCCCTGGAGCGGCGGGAGGCTCGATGGGCATCTTCAATCTGTTTGGCTCCGCCACCGAGCGGGAGCAGGCGCAGCTCAAGAAGCTGGCCCGCAAGGTGACGGAGAAATACGGTCCGCCCGAGAACCGGCAGAAGGGAATCGAACAGCTGGCCGACCTGGGCACCCCGGACGCGCTCAAGACGCTCTGCCTGCGCTTCACGCTGCTGGCCGACCCGGGCATCACCGATCAGGAGGAGAAGGAGTCGGTTCACGGACACCTGGTCGACGCCGGGCGCGACGCCATCGCCCCCGTAACCGACTTCATCCGCGAGCAGGAGAGCGGCATCGCCTGGGGCCTGAGGGCGCTGGCCGCGGTGGCCACGCCGGGCGAGGTGCTCGACACGGTGGTGGCGGAGCTGGCTCGCCTCGCCACGGTCTACATGCGGGACCCCGAGAAGAAGCTGACGCTGCTGGCCTGGGTGAAGGAACACCATGACGGCGCCAGCGCGGCCGGGCTCGACGCGGCGCTGCGGGCCATGCTGGAGGACTTCTCCGACGACGTCCGCATCGGCGCGGTCCGCGCCCTGGCCAGCCTGACGCTCACCGAGCCGACGCGCACGGCGCTCGTCGAGCTGCTGCTCCGTGACGCGGGCAACGCCCGGGTCCGCGGCGAGGTGCTGGCGGCGCTGCACCGGCTCGGGGCCGACGTGAAGGGCTTCCGCCCTTCCGTCGAGCCCTTGCTGGTCGAGCCGTGGTACCTCGACAAGGACGGCGTGGTGAAGCGGCACGGTTGACCGAACATGGACCAGTCGCCGACCCCTCCCCAGGCCGCGCCGGTTTCCCGCGGGATGGGGAGGCTCTTCGAGCCGGTCCGGGTGCCCCGCGAGGCGCCAGCCGAGCTGGCGGCGCTGGCGGCCCGTGGGAGCCTGGTCTTCGTGATGCGGCGCTCGGGGCTGCTAAACTTCCTCTACCTGCGCTGGCTGCTGCGCCGCCACGGACTGCCACCGCTCCGGGCCGCGCAGGGCTACACCGGGATCTTCGGCGCGCTCTCGCGCATCCGCCGCACGCGGCGAGCGCTGGAGGAGGCGGTGGGCGCGGGGCGGTCGAGCGTGCTCTTCCTCGGCAGCCGCGACACGGGGGCCGAGCCGCTGGACCACCTGGTCCGGATGCAGCGGTCGCTGGCGCGCCCCGTCTTCCTGGTCCCACTCCTGCTCCTCTGGAGCCGGCGGGCACAGCGGCTGGAGGGCTCCTTCTGGGACGTCCTCTTCGGCACGCCGGAGTCGCCCAGCACCTTGTCCAACGCCATCGCCTTCCTCCGAAACTTCCGGCACAGCTTCCTCTCGGTCGGCCAGGCCGTAGACCTGCAGGCCCGCATCGCCGCGCGGCCCGGCGCCACCAACCTCTCGGTGGCGCGTGGCGCCCGCGGCGCCCTGCACCAGCACCTCTCGCGCGAGCTCCGGGCGGCGGTCGGGCCGCCGCTCAAGGGGCCGGGCCGCGTCAAGGCCAGGGTGCTGCGCGACCGGACCCTGCGGACCAGGCTGGAAGGGCTGGCGGCCGAGACCGGCAGGCCGTACCAGGCGCTGCACCTCGAGGCGGCGCGCTGCCTCGACGAGCTCGCCAGCAACTACGACCCCAAGGTGGTGGCGCTGGCGCGGCCCGTCCTCAAGGCGCTCTTCCTGAAGCTCTACGAGTCGCTGGAGATCGACGAGGACGGGCTGGGGCGGGTGAAGCGCGCCGCCGCCACCGCGCCGGTCGTCATCTGTCCCAGCCACAAGAGCTACGTGGACTTCCTGGTCATCTCCTGGCTCCTCTACGAGCACGGGATGATGGCGCCGCACATCGCCGCCGGCATCAACCTCTCCTTCTGGCCGGCCGGGCCGTTCTTCCGGCGCGGAGGCGCCTTCTTCATCCGAAGGCAGGTGAAGGGCGACCCGGTCTACGCCGCGGTGCTGCGGGCCTTCGTCAAGCAGCTGCTGCGCGACAGGTTCCCCCAGGAGTTCTACATCGAGGGCGGGCGCAGCCGGACCGGCAAGCTGCTCTTCCCGAAGATGGGGTTGGTCTCGATGGAGGTGGACGCCTGGCTCGACGGCGCCGCCGAGGACGTGCTCTTCGTGCCGGTCTCCATCGACTACGAGAAGCTGATCGAGGCGTCGGCCTACCTGCGCGAGCTCTCGGGCGGCGAGAAGAAGAAGGAGAACCTGCGCGGCCTGCTGGGGGCCATCGCCGTCCTCTTCCGCAGCTACGAGCGACTCTACGTGCAGTTCGAGGAGCCGGTCTCCCTCCGCGCCGTGGCCCTGGCGCGCCTGGGCGAGCGGGCCGCCGGCCTGGCCACCGACCCCGGGGCTCGCCGCCTGCTGGTGCAGGCCATGGCCACGCGCATCGCCTTCGGCATCGGAAAGGCGGTCACCATCACGCCGGTCGGGCTGGTCTGCGCCGCGCTGCTCCCGAACGTCCGGCACGGCCTCCCTGCCTCGGAGCTGACACGCCGCGTGGAGCTGCTCCGCTTCATGGCGGCCGAGGACGGCGCCCGCTTCGGCCGCGGGCTGGCCGGCGCCAGCAGCGATCCCCGCCACGACGGGCCGGTGAGAGACGCCGTCCGGCGGCTGGTGGCCAGCGGGCAGGTGACGACCGCCAGCGCGGCGGGTGAGACCACCTACCTGGTGGTCACCGAGAAGCGGCCGGTGCTCGACTACCACCGCAACGCCGTCATCCACCGCTACGTGGCGCCGGCCATCGCCTCCGCGGCGGTGCTGGGAGGCGGCCAGGGCACCCTGGCCGAGGTGCGTGGCCGGGCCGAGTGGCTCTCGCGCCTCTTCAAGCTGGAGTTCATGTACGAGCCGGGCGCGGAGCTTTCCAACGTGTTCGAGAAGAACGTGGCCTTCCTGCGGCGGCTCGGCGCGGTGGAGGTGGAGGGAGACCGGATCCGGCCCGGTGCGTCGCGCGAACCGGCCGAGTTCCTCGCCGAGTTCCTCCGTCCGTACCTCGAGGCCTACCGGCTCGCCGCCGAGACGGCGCAGGCGCTGCTCGGTGACGCATCGCGTCACCCCGTGGAGCGAAAGGCGCTGGTGAAGCACTGCCTCGAGCGCGGCCATGCCGACCTGCTCACCGGCCGCATCGCGACGCGCGAAGCGCTCTCCAAGGCCACGCTTGAGAATTCCGTCGAGTGGCTGCTGTCGTCCGGGCGCATCGTCGACCGCAACGGTCGACTGGAACTGGCCACGGATCCTGACGCGTTGCGCGAAATCATCGACGGGATCACTCGTCATCTTTCGCCGTGAAATCGCAGCGATCGAGCGATCCGCGCTTCCAAGTGGCGTGCGCTCTCGATTACTCTCTCGACTCCCGCGAAGCACGAGCGTTGCCCCCGGCAACGCTCCCACGTTCTCCCCCGGCCAAACCCCGGGGAATGTCCACCGAGGAGGCTGACCGATGGCTGACCGGATTCTCCACAAGGGGCTCAAGGCGAAGGTGATGTCCGCCGAGGCCGCCGCCGCACTCATCCCGAACGGTGCCGTGCTCGGCATGTCGGGCTTCACCGGCGCCGGCTACCCGAAGGCCGTTCCCATCGCGCTCTCCAAGCGGGCGCTCGAGGAGAAGCTCAAGGGCAAGCCCCTCAAGTTCGACGTCCTCACCGGCGCCTCGACCGGCCCGGAGCAGGACACCATGATGTCGTTCGTGGAGGCCTCGCGCTTCCGCTTCCCCTACCAGGGCGACGCCGTCACCCGCGAGAAGATCAACTCCGGGCTCATCGAGTACCAGGACATGCACCTGAGCCACGTCGGCTCGATGGTCCGCTACGGGTACTACGGCAAGGGGAAGAACAACCTCGACTTCGCGATCATCGAGGTCACCAAGATCAACGAGGACGGCACCTGCGTGCCCTCGTCGTCGTGCGGCGCCAACAACGTCTACTTCGAGCACGCCGACAAGATCATCCTCGAGGTCAACTCCTGGCAGGACGAGCGGCTCGAGGGGATGCACGACATCATCTCGGTGCCGAGCGAGCACGGCAAGCGCGTGCCGCTGCCCATCACCGCCGCCGACGACCGGAAGGGCTCCAAGTACTGGAAGTTCGACCTCTCCAAGGTGGTGGCGGTGGTGGAGAGCGCCTACCCGGACCGGAACGCGCCCTTCAAGCCGCCCGAGGAGATCCACAAGCGGATCGCCGGCCACATCCTCGACTTCTTCGACGGCGAGGTGAAGGCGGGCCGGCTCTCCAAGCACCTCACCCCGCTGCAGTCGGGCGTCGGCAACATCGCCAACGCCGTGCTGGTCGGCCTCAACGACGGGCCCTTCGACCGGATGATCTCCTACACCGAGGTGGTCCAGGACGGCATGCTCGACATGCTCGACTCCGGCAAGCTGGTGGCGGCCTCGGCCACCGCCTTCTCGGTCTCGCCCGAGGGGCAGGTCCGCTTCAACAAGGACATCGACCGGTACCGGAAGCAGATCATCCTGCGCCCGCAGGAGATCTCCAACAACCCGGAGATCATCCGCCGCCTCGGCTGCATCGCCATGAACGGGTTCGTCGAGGCCGACATCTACGGCCACGTCAACTCGACGCACATCGCCGGCAAGGGGATCGAGAACGGCATCGGCGGGTCGGGTGACTTCGCCCGCAACTCGGCCTACACCATCTTCATGTCCCCGGCCACCGCCAAGGACGGCAAGATCTCCGCCATCGTCCCCTTCGCCTCGCACATCGACCACACCGAGCACGAGGTGAACGGGATCGTGACCGAGTACGGCTTCGCCGACCTGCGCGGCCGCAGCCCGAAGGAGAAGGCCAAGGAGGTCATCGAGAAGGCGGCGGCGCCGGAGTACCGGCCGCTCCTCTGGGACTACTTCAAGCGCGCCATGAAGAACCCCAGCGCCGGCCTCCACTCGCCGCACATGTTCAGCGAGGCCTTCGCGTTCCACACCCGGTACCTGCAGTCCGGCGACATGCGGCCGAAGAAGTAGGCAGCGTCACCACCGCGGCACCGGCGGCGGTCGCCCTCCCCCCGGGCGGCCGCCGCCGTCTGTCTCCTGGTGCACCCGGGACCAGCGCATCCGGTCGCCGCCAGCCCTCGGGATCTGCTCTAGACTCCCCGCCCATGACCGACCCCGACCTCGACCTCGCCATGCAGACCGCCCGCCGCGCCGCCGAGGCCGGCGGGGCCGCCGCCCTGCGCCACTTCCGCGCCGGGGTCCGGGTCGAGCTGAAGCCCGACCGGAGCCCGGTCACGGTGGCCGACCGGGAGGCCGAGGCGGCCATCGTCGAGGTGATCCGCGAGCGCTTCCCCGGCCACGCCATCCTCGGCGAGGAGACCGGCGCCCACGCCGGCACCGGGGCCCGCTGGATCGTCGACCCGGTGGACGGCACCCGTGGATTCACGCGCGGTGGATGCTTCTGGGGGCCGCTGGTGGCGCTCGAGGTGGGCGGCGAGGTGGTGGCCGGCGCCATGGGCATGCCGGCCCTCGGTGAGCGCTACTGGGCGGCCCGCGGGCGCGGCGCCTGGCGCCAGGTGGGGGCTGGCGCCCCCGAGCGGCTGCGGGTCTCGGGCATCGCCGCCTGGGAGGAGGCGACCCTCTCGCTCGGCGAGCTGAAGTTCCTGCTGGCGCCGGAGCGACGGGCCCAGGTCAACGAGCTGACGGTCACGGCGGCGCAGGCGCGCGGCTACGGCGACCTGGCCGGCTGCGCCATGGTGCTGACGGGCCGCGCCGAGGCCTTCGTCGAGGCCGGCGTCCAGATCTGGGACATCGCCCCGCTCAAGATCCTGGTCGAGGAGGCGGGCGGCCGCTTCACCGACCTCGACGGCGCGCCGACCCACGCCAGCGGTGGCTGCGTCGCCTCCAACGGGCTGGTGCACGAGCACGTGCTGGCGGGGTTGAAGCGCTGACGGGGGCCTGTCCCGCCCTCACCCCGGCCCCACCAGCCTGCCGAGCGCCTGCAGCAGCTCCCCTCCCTGGAAGGGCTTCGCGAGGGTGGCCGCGTGGCGGTCCGGCGCCAGGACTGGCGCCGCCTCCTCGATCCCGAGCCCGCTCACCAGCAGGAACGGCACCTCGGCCGAGCCCGCCCGGACGATCCGGTAGAGGTCGAGCCCGGTCGCCCTCGGCATCTGCAGGTCGGTCACCACCGCGTCGAACGGCCCCTGCTTGCTCCAGAGCTCGGCCGCCTGGGCTCCGTCGCTTGCCGTGGTCACCGAGGCCCCGGCGCGCTCCAGCAGCTCCCTGAGGATCTTCCTCAGGATGGGCTCGTCGTCGGCGACCAGGATGCGCTTGCCGCGCAGCAGGCCTTGCGGCGGGATCGACGCCGGCGTGGGCACGGGAAGGGCCGTCCCTCGGAAGACCGGCAGGTGGACCACGAAGGTGGATCCGGTCCCCTCCGCGCTCTCCACCTCCACCCGCCCTCCGTGGCTGCGCACGATGCCGTAGACCATGGCCAGGCCGAGCCCGGTCCCCTGCCCGTCCGGCTTGGTGGTGAAGTACGGCTCGAAGACCCGGGCTCTCACCGCGGGGCTCATGCCGGTGCCCGAGTCGGCCACCGAGAGCCGCACCCAGCCGGCCCCGGCGGACGCCGTGCGGATCATCAGCGTGCCGCCCTGGCTCATCGCGTCGCGGGCGTTGATGATCAGGTTCACGAGGACCTGCTCGAGCTGCACCCGGACCCCGGCCACTGGGGAGAGGTCAGGAGCGAGGTCGAGGCCAAGGGCGATCCGGCCTCCCAGGGTCCGGCCCATCAGGACCGACACCTCGCGGCACAGCTGGTTCAGGTCCACGTCCCGGGGCGGCGCTGGCTGCCCGGCGCGGCTGTAAGCGAGGAGGGCCTTGGTGACCTCGCCGCAGTGGACCAGCGCGTCTCTCGCCAGGGCCAGGTCGCCGGCCAGCGGATGGCCCTCGCCGAGCGCCTCCAGGCACGGCTCGATCTGCCCGAGGGCCACCGTGAGCTGGTTGTTCACGTCGTGCGCCACGCCGCCCGCCAGCGTGCCGACCGTCTCCCGCCGCTGGCTGCTCCGGAGCTGCTCGCGCAGGGCCAGCCGCTCCTCCACCGCCCGGTCGGCGAGCCGCAGGGCGTCCTGCAGCGCCACGGCTTCCCAGACCGAGTCATCGCCGGCCGGCTGCTCGCCACCATCGCCCGTGGCCCTCACGGGGTCCGTCGAGCTCGCCAGGCGGTCGAGGGGACGGCCGAAGCGCTGGGAGATCACCCAGGCGCGCCACCAGAGGACGACGAAGCCGAACAGGGCCAGCGCCAGGATGGCTAGCCCCTTGGCGCGGCTCTCGCCCATGATCTCCGCCTCGGGGATGGCCACCACCACGTACCAGGTGAGCCCGGACGGACCGCGGTACGGCGCGACGAGCCCGTAGTAGTCGCGCCCCGCGGCGCTGGTGCGCACCCGCCGGCCCTCCGCCGGCACGGAGCGCAGGTCGGCGACCAGCTCGGTGAGTTCGGGCAGGAGGCCCGGCCCGACGGGCTCGAGGAACTCCCTGAAGCGCGCCTCCCGATCCTGGAACGGCTCCCGGCGCGGGAGGATCAGCGCACGGCCCTTCTCGTCGGCGATGACCACCAGGGTCCCCGGTGTCGGCTGCGCCGCCCAGGCCTGGGACGTGAGGTCGTCGAGCAGGACGTCGAGCGCGATGACGCCGAGGAGACGGCCACCGGACCGGACCGGGATGGAGAGGGTGAGACCGGGATCCCTCGTGGTCATGAACCGGTAGGCGTCGGGAGACCAGCGCTCCAGCTCGCCGGTCGCGACCAGCGCGTACCAGTCGCGGGTCCGCGGGTCGTAGCTGGTGGGCTTCCAGGGCCCCACCAGCGGCGCGCGGCCGTCCGGGCTCCGGCGCGTCCAGCGTTCCCGGCTCCCGGCGGGGCCGGGAAGGATGGTGCGGGTGTGCCAGGCGCCTCCGGTGCGCAGCAGGAGGGCGGAGGTCCCGTCGGTCCGGCAGAAGTTGATGGACGAGACGAAGGACTGCCCATGCAGGACGGGGAGCGCGAGCGAGTCGAGCCGCTCGGGTGCGTCGAGATCGTAATCCCCCTCGATCCACCAGGCGCGAAGCGCGAACCCGATCCGCCACACGCCCTGCGTCTGCCGATCGAGTTCCCACCTCAGCCGCTCGGCCGCCATGTCCGCCTGGACCCAGGCCTGCGACTCCAGGGCGCGGCCCAGGCTCAGCCAGGCGAGGAGCAGCACCACCGCCAGCAGCGCGCCGGCGAAGAGCAGGATCTCCCGGAAGAGGTGGCGACTGATGCGCATCTCGGCTGGTCTCGAAGGACCTTACCCGGCCGCGAAAGGAAGGGACATGCCGATCGCGCTCCAGGTCACCGGATGGCGCTCAGCGCGCCGGACAGCGCCGCTCCGCCGGCTCCCCCGGCGAGACCAGCAGCCCCTCGCGCAGCAGCCGCAGGTTGACCCCGGCCCGCAGGTAGCCGGGGTCGAGGGCGATGGCCTCGGAGAGGGCGGCCTCGGCCTCCGCCCCACGGCCGCAGCGGGCCAGCGCGAAGCCCAGGTTGCCGTAGGCGCGAGGGTTCCCCGGGGCGCGGCGGGCCACGTTCACCCAGAAGGTGACCTCGTCCCGGTAGACCAGGTTGCGCCCGGCGGTGAGGGCACCCAGCCCGGCCAGCAGCAGGGCGGCGAGCACCAGCCTCCACCGGCGGCGCGGTCCGGCCGAGGCCAGCCAGCTGGCGGCCCACCAGGCCGGCCCCACCAGCGCCAGGTAGAGCTGGCGATCGTTGGCCGGCTCCGGACGCGGCAGCCACCAGCCCGACGGCGCCAGCCAGAGCAGGAACCAGGGGAGCGCCAGCGCGGCCGCCACCTCGCGGCCGGGTGGACCGGCGGAGCCCCGCAGCGCGCGCCACGACCAGGCCAGCCCGAGGGCGACCACCGTGGCCATGGCCAGCGCCGCCACCGGCCAGGGCGGCGCCAGGACCGGATCGGCCACCAGCGCGTCGGGCCGGAGCAACTGCCCGGCCAGCCAGGCCACCGCCGAGAGCTGCACCGCCGCGTTCTCCAGCGGGCCTCGCAGTGTGAGCGCGTGCTCCGCCATGTGCCGGTAGGAAGGGGCCGCGGCGAAGAGCGCCAGCCCGGCGGCGAGCAGCGCCCAGTGGACGGCGGTGGCGGAGAGCGCGGCGCGCCAGCTGAACGGACGGCGCCGGTCGGCCGCCTCCAGCAGGAGCAGCGCGGCCGGTAGGACCACGGCCGTCTCCTTGGCGCCGAGCGAGCAGGCCATGAGGAGGGGCGAGACGGCGTGGGTGAGCCAGCGCTGGCCACGATCGCGACCGGCCAGCCAGGCCAGCATGCTGGCCAGCGCCAGCGCCGCGGCCAGCGAACTGGAGCGGCCGGAGACGTAGACCACCGCCTCGGTCTGCACCGGGTGAAGGGCGAAGAGGAGCGCGCCCAGCAGCGCCGCCGGATCCGGCCCGGCCGGGGCCAGGTCGCCGCCGCCGCCGGCCGGCCACGCCTCCCCGGGCCGCGCCTCGCATCCGTCTGCCCGCCAGCGGAGCCGGCGGAGCAACCGGTACACCAGCAGCGCGTTCAGCCCGTGGAGCGCCACGTTGACGGCGTGGAAGCCTGCCAGCCCCCACCCGGAGGCGTGGTTGAGCGCGAAGCTGAGCTTGAGGAGCGGCCGGATGCCGGGCATCGACGACCACCAGGCGCCGAGCGAGGAGACGCGCCGCTCGTCAACCACCACCTTCCAGTCGTCGAACTGGAACGTGCCGGCGAAGGCGGTGGCGTGGGCCAGGATGGCCGCCCCCATCGCCAGCCACGGCCCCGGATCGCGGCGCACCGGCGGCCTCGCGCCGCGGCCGAGCTCAGCCACCGGTCCGGGCCTCGTCGAAGGCCGCCTCGACCAGCCCCGCCGCGGACCACCACCGCTCCCTGGCATCGAGCAGCACCACCACCACCTCCACGCCGCCTCGCTCGGCGGTGGCCACGGCGCAGCGGCCCGCGCCCGGCGTGTACCCGGTCTTCAGCCCCGTGGCCCCGGGGAGCCGCCCCAGCAGCGCGTTGGTGGCCTTGACGCGGATGGTCCGCCCGGAGGAGCTGGTGGCGAAGGTCTCCTCCAGGCCAGCCAGCCGCCGCACCTCGGGGTGGGCCATGGCCAGCCGGGCCAGCCGCAGCAGGTCGCGGGCCGAGGCGCGCTGGCCGGGGGCGTCGTGGCCGCAGGCGTTGTCGAAGTGGGTGGCGGCGAGCCCGAGCGCCACCGCCCGGGCGTTCATGCGGGCCACGAAGGCCGGCTCGCTGCCGGCGGCGTGCTCGGCCAGGGCCAGGCAGGCGTCGTTGGCCGAGGCGACCAGGGTGGCCGCCAGCAGGTCGCCGGCGTGGAGCCGCTCACCGGCCACGAGCCCGAGCCGCGATCCGGTGGCGCGGGCGGCCCGCAGGCTCACCGTCACCGGCGCGGCGGGATCCCAGTCCCCCGTGAGCAGCACCAGCGCCGTCATCACCTTGGTGAGCGAGGCCGGCGGCCGGGCCGTGTCGGGGGCGCGGGCCCAGAGTACCCGTCCGCCCACGGAGACCAGGTAGGAGGCGGCCGCACCAGGGAACCGATCGACGGGCGGTGAAACGGACGGCGCCTCGCCCCCGGCCGTGGCGCCGCCCCAGGCGAGGGCGGCCAGCAGCATGGCGGCGAGGCGCACGGTGTGGACCCGGCCCTAGAAGCCCAGCACGCCCTTGAGCAGTTGCTTCCCCTGGTCCGCCGCCCCGTCAACGGCCTTCCGCTTCGCCCCCTCCTGTCGCAGCTCCTCCGCGGCGTACCTGGAGCAGAAGCCGCGGTACTTCTCGCTCACCGCGTTCCCGCCCTCGCCGGTGTAGGTCCGGCCGGCGCACTCCCGCTTCACCAGTGCCTTCGTCTGCGCCGGGCAGGCCAGGCCGATGAAGTCCAGGTCCTCGGGCTGGAGCGCCTCCTTGCAGAGCGTGGCCTGGAGAGCCGGAAAGCCGAGGTGACAGAGCGTGCCCGCCTTCGCCTGCCGCTCCTTGCCCTGCCCATCCCCGTAGAACTTCCGGAAGCCAGGCCGGGTGCGGAGCCGGTCGCAGAAGCCGCCCTTGCGGGTGGCGTCGGTGCAGTAGGCTGGCGTGCGATCGGCCGGAGGGAGGAACATCTCCACCGACATGTCCTGGCCCGCCTTCTCGCAGATCTCGGCCTGCTGCCGCGCGGCCTGCGCCTGCTGCTCCCTGGCCTGCCCCTGGATCTGCGCCACCCTGGCGTCGAGCTCGCGCTTCTGGGCACCGGGATCGCACGGGGTCCCGAGCTTCCGCCCCCTGGTCTTCATCTTCATGTCGCCGTCGCCGGTGTGCATGTTCATGGCGCCGGTGTAGGCGCTGGCCGTCCAGGTCATCTCGCCGTCGCCGGACATCTTCTGCTTCCCGGTGCAGGCCACCTTCCAGCGCATGGTGTTGCCGCTCCGCTTCACGTCGGTGACCTTGCAATCGCTCGACTTCTCTTGCTGCGCCGGCGGGTTGGTCCAGTCGCCGGCTGGCTTGCAGAACCGCTGGGTGGTGGGCGGCATGGCGAACGGCATGCCGGGCATCTCCATCTGCGAGGTGATCTCCCAGGTCTCGCCGGACGCGGCGGTGGCCGCCGCGGGGGCGAGCAGGGTGGCTGCCAGGAGCGAGAGGATCGGGCGTCGGGTCATGACGGCACCTCGGGGGCGTCGGGTGGGGGCGGCGCGGGCCGCCAGGCGGATTGTCCAGCGTAGCCTGGCCCGGCGGGTCACGTCACTCCTTGGCCGCCCGCCGGAACAGGTCGACCACCGCGCCGGCCCGGCCGGCCACCCGGGCCCGGCCGCGGGCCCACTCGCGCAACCCCTTGATCTGCTCCTCGTAGGTCCGGAAGAGCGGCACCAGGTCCTGCGCCACGCGACGGAGGTCGGCGGTCTCCAGCTCGCGCGAGAGCGCGAAGGCGCGATGCAGTCCGCCCACCACCACCTGCTCCAGCTCGGCGCCGGAGTAGTCGGCGCAGAGCCCGGCCAGCGCCGCCAGGTCGAGCCTCCCCGGATCGCGCCCTCGCCGCAGGAGGTGGAGGGCCAGGATCTCGCGCCGCTCGTCGAGGCTCGGCAAGTCCACGAAGAAGAGCTCGTCGAAGCGGCCGCGCCGGAGCAGCTCGGGCGGCAGGCGGGTGACGTCGTTGGCGGTGGCCACCACGAAGACCGAACCCCGCCGCTCCTGCAGCCAGGTCGAGAACGCCCCCAGCAGCCGCGCCGCGCGCGCCTCGCCCCCCTGCCCCGGCGCGCTGCCCGCGAACCCCTTCTCGATCTCGTCCACCCAGAGCGCGACCGGGGAGATGGCCTCGGCCGCCTCCAGCGCCGCCGCCAGGCGCTCCTCGGCCCCCTGGTTTCCCAGCACCTGCGCCAGGTCCAGCCTGACCAGCGGGACGCCCAGCTGCGCCGCCGCCACCTTGGCCGCCAGCGACTTGCCGCACCCCTGCACGCCCACCAGCAGCACGCCGCGAGGCGCCGGCAGCCCGAACCCGGCCGCCTCCGGCGCGAAGGCCTGGGCCCGCTCGGCCAGCCACCCCTTGAAGCTGGTGAGACCGCCGAGTTGCTCCACCGTCTCGTCCGAGTCCACCACCTCGAGCCCGAGATCGCGGGAGAGCAGCCGTCGCTTCTCCTCCAGGATCGAGGCCATGGCCGCCTCGCCCAGCGCCGGATCCTGCCGGACCGCCCGCGTGAAGGCTCGCCGCGCCTGCCCTTCCGAGAACCCGCGCGCCGCGGTCAGCGCCCGGTGGCGCGCGGTGGCGTCGAACTCCGCCGCCTCCGCGGCGTCGCGGACCTGGTCGAGCACCGCGGCCAGTTCGTCCAGGGCCGGGAGCGGCAGCCGCAGCGTCGCCACCGACTCGGCCAGCCCCTCTGGCAGCTCCAGCCGCGGCGCCACGATCAGCAGGCAGCGCCCCTCGGCCGCCAGCCGTGGCAGCGCGTCCCGGACTGCGCGCGCCACCGCCGGGTCGCGCAGGGCGATCTGGAAGTCGAGCAGCACGGCCAGCAGCGGCCCCGGGGCCGCCAGCAGCGCGTCGAGCGCCTCGATGGGCGAGCGGGCGTGCGGCGCCTGCGGCAGCAGTCCCCGCTGCGACGACCAGGTGGCGGTCTGGGCGTCGAACCCCTCGGCGGCGGCACGGGCCAGCGCCACGGCCCGCTCCTCCTCGGAGGTGACTAGGTAGACGATGGGCGAGCCCGACGACCAGAGCCCGGCCAGCTGGGTGGCGACGTCGTTCACGGCGTCCCCTCCACGTCGGCGGTGGCGCGCATGGCCTCCTCGTAGGAGGTCACGCCGGACGCCACCTTCTGGACGGCGTGTTCGCGCAGGCTCTTCAGGCCGTCCTGCCGGGCGGTGCGAACCAGCGCCTCCGGCGTGGCCCCGTCGGCGATGAGGTGGCGCAGCCGGGCGTTGACGGCGAGGATCTCGAAGAGCCCGGCCCGGCCGTAGTAGCCGGTGTAGCGGCACTTGGCGCAGCCGGCGCCCCGCCTCGCCAGCAGCTCGCCGGCATGGTCCTCGGGGTGGGGCACGCCCAGCCCGGCCACCTCGTCGGCGGTGAGCGGCACGTCCTCGGCGCAGGACGGGCAGACCTGGCGCACCAGCCGCTGCGCCACCACCCCGGTGAGCGTGCCGGCTATGAGGAAGCTCGGCACGCCGAGGTCGCGCAGCCGGGCGATGGCCCCCACCGCGTCGTTGGTGTGGAGCGTGGTGAGCACCAGGTGGCCGGTGAGCGCCGCCTGGACAGCCTGGGTGGCCGTCTCGGCGTCGCGGACCTCGCCCACCATGATGACGTCGGGGTCCTGGCGCAGCACGTGGCGCAGGGCGTCGGCGAAGCTGGTGCCGGTCCGCGGGTTGGCGGCGATCTGGTTGAAGTCCTCGTGGACCATCTCGATGGGATCCTCGATGGTCACGACGTTGACCTCCGGCGAGGCCAGTGCCTGCAGCGCCGAGTAGAGCGTGGTGGTCTTGCCCGAGCCGGTGGGGCCGGTCACCACGATGAGCCCGTGGGGGCGGAGCAGCCAGCGCTCGAAGGTCTCCCGCTCCTCCGGCAGGAACCCGAGCTCGGAGAGGTCGCGCACCAGCACGCTGGGATCGAGGACCCGGATCACCACCTTGTCGCCGAAGGTGGTGGGGATGGTTGAGACGCGCAGCTCCATCTCGGCGTCGCCGCGGGCGGTGCGGATCCGCCCGTCCTGCGGCTTCCGGTAGGCGATGTCGAGCCTCGCCATGATCTTGAAGCGGTTGGCGATGGCCCCGTGGACGCCCTTGGGGATCCGGTGGACGGGGTGGAGCACCCCGTCGATCCTCATCCGGATGATCGACTCCTCCCGCCGCGGCTCGATGTGGATGTCGCTGGCCCGCTGCTCGAAGGCGTAGTGGAGCAGGTACTCCACCGCCGCGATGATGGGCTCGCTGGAGGCCTCCAGCGCCTCGACGCCGGAGAGGTTGACGAACTGCTCGAGGTTGCCGACGTCGACGGTGCCGCTGCTGAGCTGGGTCTGGGCGACGGAGACCTGGGCCCTGAAGCCGTAGACCTCGGCGATGGCCCGGTGGATGTCGGAGGGCGCCGCCAGCACCGGCTCGATCTCCAGCCCGGTCAGCCCGCGCAGGTTCTCGAACAGCTCCCGGTCGAACGGGTTGGCGGTGGCCACCACCAGCACGCCGCCGCGCCGCTCCAGCGGCAGCACGGCGTGCCGGCGGGCGAACGGGCGCGAGAGGGTCCGGGTGATGAGGCCGGCGTCGAGCTTGAGGGGGTCGATCTTGCGGTAGGGCATCCCCGCGGCTTCGGCCACCACCTGCGTGGCCTTGTCCTCGTCGATCGACTCGGTGTCGCGCCGGACGTCGGGGAACTCGAAGCTGGCCAGCAGCTCGATGGGTGACAGCTCGGCGCGCCGCAGCCCCCGCCCGCCGGCGCGCGAGGCCTGCTCGCGAAGCAACCGGGCCCGCTGCACGTTCTCCCGGGCGGCCGCCGTCTTGCGGGCGTCCTCGGAGAGCAGCCCCTGCCTGACGAGGGTCTCGGCGACGAACTCCAGGGTGAAGTCGGTGGCGTGGTGGCGTCGAGTCAAGGCGGGGCGAGTCTACCCCGGCCGCCCAGGGTCACCAAGGTGACGACTGGTCTCGACCGTGCTGGCGCGTCGCCCGACCGGGCGACCGTCAGATCCCTCAACCGATGGGCCCGCAGTTGGGCGGCGGCCCGCTGCTGGCGGAGCCTCCTCCCCGAGCCCGGGAGGCCGCCGGCCGCGACATCTGCCGCTTCACCCGCCTGGATCCACAGGTGGGACACTCCACCTCGGCCTCGTCGGACTTGCGCAGGATCAGGGTCTCGAAGGCGGCGTCGCAGGCCGCGCAGGCGTATTCGTAAATGGGCATCGCCCGGTGTGAGCCACTCCGGGCAGAAAGGGTTCAAGGGCCCGGCTGCCGCGTTCAGCGCCTCTTCGCGCTCTTCGCCTGCTTCGCGCGCTTCCTGGCCGGCGGCGAGGGCACGCCCTTGAGCCGGGCCTTCTCCTTCTCGTAGAGCTTCATGGCGTCGCGCAGCACCTGCAGCGCGATGGAGCGCCCCTGCGGCTCGTCAACCACCACCTTCTTGTTCTCCAGCGCCTTGTAGTCCTCGAAGAAGCGGCGCAGCTCGCGCAGCCGGTGCGGCGGCAGCTCGGAGACGTCGGAGTAGTCGGCGTAGTTGGGGTCGTCAGCGTGGACGGCGATGAGCTTGTCGTCGAGCCCCTTGTCGTCGCGCATCTTCATCACGCCGATCACCTTGGCGCGCATGATGGAGAGCGGCTGGATCACCTCGGAGCAGAGCACCAGGATGTCGAGGGGGTCGCCGTCGTCGCAGTAGGTCCGCGGGACGAACCCGTAGTTGGCCGGGTAGTGGACCGCCGAGAAGAGGATCCGGTCCACCAGCAGCAGGCCGGTGGACTTGTCGAGCTCGTACTTCACCTTGGAGCCGGTGGCGATCTCGATCACCGCCGGGATGGCGTCCTCGATGTAGCGGGGAAGCTCGACGTCGTGCCAGGGGTGATGGGCCACGGGTGACTCCTTCCGGCGGGGCTCCCCAGGCGGCGAGAGCGCGTCGCCTCAGATGCCGCCGCCCAGCGAGAACCGGATGTCCCGGAGCTCGGCCTGCGTGATGCGGCTGTTGGCCGGCACCGGCTGGGTCAGCCAGACGTTGCCGCCGATCGACGACCCCTGGCCGATGACGATCCGGCCGAGGATGGTCGCGCCCGAGTAGATGACCACATCGTCCTCGACGATGGGGTGCCGGTCGATGCCCTTGATGGGCTTGCCGTGCTCGTCGAGCGGGAAGCTCTTGGCGCCCAGAGTCACGCCCTGGTAGAGCCGGACGCGCGCGCCGATGACCGCGGTCTCGCCCACCACCACGCCGGTGCCGTGATCGATGAAGAACTTCTCGCCGATCCGGGCGCCCGGGTGGATGTCGATGCCGGTCAGGGTGTGGGCGTACTCGGTGATGATGCGGGGGATGAGCGGCACGCCCAGCACGTGGAGCCGATGGGCGATCCGCTGGTTGGTGGTGGCGAAGACGCCCGGGTAGGCGAAGATGGCCTCGTCGCGGGTCTTGAGCGCGGGGTCGCCCTCGTAGGCCGCCTCGACGTCGGAGCGGACCAGCCGCTGGATCTCCGGCACCATGCCGAGGAACCCCGCCGCGGCGTGGCGGGACGCCTCGGCACAGTGGGCGCACTGGTGGTAGTCGTGGCGCGCGAAGAAGGCGAAGGCTCGCCGCACCTGCTCCTCCAGCGAGTTGAGCGCCCGCTCCAGCGTGGCCCCCAGGTAGAAATGGAGCGCCTCGGCCCGGACGTCGGAGGTGCCGAAGTAGCCCGGGAAGAAGACCGAGCGCAGGTCCTCGACGATCTGGATGACCGCCTCGCGCGACGGGAGGATGGCCCGGCCGCCCGGGACACCCGCCAGCAGCGAGGCCTCCGAGGCCAGTTGCTCGACGACGCCGCGCAGGTCGGCCGCCAGCGGCCCGTTGCCGTTCGGTGTGCTCACCTCGGCTCCTCGAAGGGCCCGGCGCAGAGGTGGCGCGCGGGGGGGGCCGGGCGCACCGCCACGATCGGCGTGCCGGCCTTCCCGGCATCCTCGATCCTGGCGCCGCCGATCCGGTCCTTCACGCTGGAGGCCGGGTGGAAGCTTCCCCGCTTGGCCACCACCGCGCCCCCCACGCCATCGGTGATCAGGTCGAGCCGCGCCAGCGGCGTGTCGCCGCCGAGCAGGTTGATGTCGTCCGCCATGTGCATCGCTTCCCCCTTCGTGTCCGCCATAGCGGATACCACGCCACCAGGGCCGGTTCCAGTGCCGCGAGGCGGTCTCGGCGCGTCAGGCGCCGACCGCGTCCTCTTCCGCCAGGGCGGCGTCGATCTCGGCTTCGGTCGGCTCGGCCGTGACCGCCTCGGCCGGCGCCGGCGCGCCCACCGGCGGGTGGAAGAACCCGAAGACGGCCCGCGCCTGCTTCTCGCCGAACCCGTCCACCGCGGCCAGCTCGTCGAGCGTCGCCTCGCGGATCCGCTTGAGCGCCCCGAAGTGGCGCAGCAGCACCTTCTTGCGCCCCTCGCCGACGCCCGGGATGGTCTCGAGCACGCTCTGGAAGTTCCGCTCGCGCCGCAGCTTGCGGTGGAAGGTGATGGCGAACCGGTGGGCCTCGTCGCGCAGCCGCGTCAACAGGAAGAGCTCGGCCGAGTTCTGGCGCAGCACGACGGGGTCCTTGCGGACCGGCAGGAAGACCCTCTCCGGCGTCCGCTCCGCCTCGGCCACGAACCCCTTCTCGGCCGCCTCGGCCGCGTCGGCCAGCGCCCTCGCGCCCGGCACCGGCCTCCGCCCGCGCCGGCCCACCACCCGGGTGGTGCCCAGGTCGGAGGCCACCAGCCGCGACTTGGCGAGGCCGACCAGCTCCACGAAGGGCGCCTCCGGGTTGCCCGGCACCGGCTTGACCGGCACGCCGAGGTCGCGCGCGGCCGCCAGCGCCGCCGAGAGCTGTCCCTTGCCGCCGTCGATCACCAGCAGGTCGGGGAAGTGCCCCTCGTGGATGGAGCGCTTCAGCCGGCGGGTGATCACCTCGTGGAGCATGGCGAAGTCGTCTTGGCCGGCCACCCCCTTCACCTTGTAGCGGCGGTACCCGGCCTTGTCCGGCTCGCCGTCGCGCATCGAGACGCCCGAACCGACCGCCAGCGACCCCTGGAACGTCGAGATGTCGTAGCACTCCATCCAGCGCGGCGGCCGCGCCAGGTGCAGCGATCGCATCAGCGACACCAGCGCCTCCTCGCGCCGGGCGTCCTTCTCGTGCCAGCTGCGGAAGCTCTGCTCGGCGTTGCGCGCCGCCACCTCCAGCAGGTCGGCCTTGGCGCCGCGCTGCGGGGTCGCCAGCCGCACCTTGCCGCCGCGCCGCTCCGCCAGCACCTCGGCCAGGGCGCTCGCCTCGACCGGGTCGAGCGGCACCAGCACCTCCTCCGGCACCGGGGCCTGCTCGTACCAGGCGGCGATGAACTGGCTGAGCAGCTCGGCGGCCGGCGCCTCCTGCCCCTTGAAGTGGAAGGCGCGGGCGTCGCCCAGCTTGCCGTGGCGCATCACCAGCACCTGGATGACCAGGTCCGGCCCCTCGCGGTGGAGGCCGATGATGTCGCGGTCGGCGCCGTCGCCCATCAGCACCCGCTGCGTCTCCAGGCTCCGCGCCACCGCCTGCAGCTGGTCGCGCAGCCGCGCCGCCGCCTCGAAGTCGAGCGCCCCGGCGGCCGCCTTCATGCGAGCCTCCAGCCGGGTCGCCAGCTCCGGCTCCCGCCCCTCCAGGAAGGCGACCGCGTCGTCCACGCTGGCCTGGTACTCCGGCGCCGGCACCTCGAAGACGCACGGCGCCGGGCAGCGGTGGATCTGGTAGAGGATGCAGGGCCGCTTGCGGGAGTCGAAGACGTGGTCGGTGCAGGTGCGGAGCTGGAAGTGGCGGTTGACCAGCTTGAGGGTCTCGCGGATCGACCAGGCCGAGCTGAACGGGCCGAAGTAGCGCGCCCCGGGAGCGCGCGCCTCGCGGGCCCGGCGCACCTCGAGGCGTGGGTACGGGTGGGCGCCGTCCAGCTTCAGGACGATGAAGTCCTTGTCGTCCCGCAGCACCACGTTGAAGCGGGGCCGGTGCTTCTTGATGAGCTGGTTCTCGAGGAGCACCGCCTCCTTCTCGGAGCGGGTGACGATCACCTCGATGGCGCCCAGCAGCTCGTCGAGCAGCGCCACGAAGGCCCGCTCGTCGGCGCGCGGCGCGCCGAAGTAGCTCCGGACCCGGCTGCGCAGGCTGGAGGCCTTGCCGACGTAGACCACCTTCCCGGCCCGATCCTTCATCAGGTAGCAGCCGGGCTCGGCGGGCAGCTCCTCCAGGGAGCGCTGGACGTTGGGATCCATCTCGGGCTCCCGCATAGCGCGAAGCGGGCTCCCGTGCCACGCTTGCCCGAGCGCGCTTCTCCCTGGCCGGCCTTCCGACCGGCCAGCGCTCAGGGCGGGTCCACCACGACCGACCGCGGCGGGCGGTACACCGGGCTGGCCAGGTCCGTCGTGGTCCCTCCCCCGAGCGCCTTGTACAGGTCGACCAGGTTGGTGAGGCGCGCCAGGCGCGTCTGGATGAGCTGCTGCCGCGCCGCGAAGAGGTCCCGCTGGGCGGTGAGCAGGACCAGGGAGCTGTCGATCCCGTTGCGGTAGCGGAGCCCGGAGAGCTGGTACCTCCTGGCCTCGGCTCTGACCCGCGCCTCCTGGGCTCGCAGCTGGGCTTCGATCCAGGCCCGGTCGGCCAGCGCGTCGGCGACCTCGCGGAACGCGCCCTGGATGGTGCGTTCGTACCGCGCCACCTCCGTCGACTTCCGGACCTCCGCGACGTCGAGGCTGGCACGGAGCGCTCCGGCCGCGAAGATGGGGATGGTGATGCGCGGCATGAAGCTCCAGCTCGTCGAGCCCGAGCCGAAGAGGCCGCCGAGACCGGCGCTGGCGGTCCCGCCGAAAGCGGTCAACGAGATGCTCGGGAAGAAGGCGGCGCGGGCCGCCCCGATCATCGCGTTGGCGGCCACCAGGGCGTGCTCGGCGGCGAGGACGTCCGGCCGCCGCGCCAGGACCTCGGATGGGACTCCGGCCCGCAGTTCGGCCACCACCTGCCCATCGTCCAGCGGCAGCGGCGGCGGGAGGTCCGCCGGAAGCGGGCCGCCCACCAGGAGGACGAGCGCGTTCCCGGCGCGGGTTCGCTGCTGCTCGGCGGCGGCCAGGTTGAACCGGGCCGTCTCCACCTGCGCCTCGGCGGTGCGGAGATCCAGCTCGGAGACCCGGCCGGCCTCGGCCATGCGCCGCGTCAGCTTGAGCGCCGCCTCCACCGCCTCCAGCGTCTCCCTGGCCAGGGCCACCTGCTCCTCGAAGGCGCGGCCCGCCAGGTACTGGCTGGCCACGCCGGCCACCATCGACAGCTGGGCGCTGCGCCTCGCCTCCTCGCTGGCGAGGTACTGCTCGAGCGCGGCGTCGGAGAGGCTCCGCACCCGGCCGAAGAGATCGAGCTCGAAGCCGCTCAGGCCGGCGCCCACCGACCAGGCGTTGGAGGTGCGAGCCTTGCCGGTCGGGCTCAGGTCGGCCGGCGTGCGCTGGCGGGTGACGGCGGCGCTGCCACCGATCATCGGGACCTGCTGGGCCCACTGGATGCGGTACTGCGCCCGCACCAGCTCGACGTTGAGCGAGGCCACTCGGAGGTCGCGGTTCCGCTCCAGCGCCAGCGCCACCAGCGCCTGGAGACGAGCGTCGCCGAACACCTCGCGCCACCCGAGGTCGGCGGTGGTGGCGGTGGTGGACGCCGGCCCCGCCGGCGTGGCCGGGAAGGCGGCGGCCACGGGTGCCGTGGGGCGCTGGTAGCGAGGCGCCAGGGAGCATCCCGCCCCGGTGAGCAGGAGCACGGCCAGCAGGGCCCGGGCGCTACGCATGTGGCGCCCCCCGGGCCGCGGCCGCCGCCAGCCGGGCCTTCTCCTCGTCCTCCTCGGCGCGGGCATCGGCGTCGGCGTCGTGCGGTTCCCGGCGCGGCTCGGGCGGGTGGGCGCGCCGGGCGATCAGCATGAAGAAGAGCGGCACGAAGAGGATGGCCAGGGCGGTGGCCGACAGCATGCCGCCGATCACGGCGGTGCCGATGGCGATCTGGCCACCGGCGCCGGCGCCATGGGCGAGGGCCAGGGGAAGCACGCCGAGGACGAAGGCCATCGAGGTCATGAGGATGGGCCTGAGCCGCATGCGCGCGGCCTCGAGCGCCGCCTCCGCCACTCCCTTCCCGCGCTCGTGCAGCTCCTTGGCGAACTCCACGATGAGGATGGCGTTCTTGGCCGAGAGCCCCACGGTGGTGAGCAGGCCGACCTGGAAGAAGACGTCGTTGGAGAGCCCTCGCAGCAGCATGGCCAGCACCGCGCCCAGCACGCCGAGCGGCACCACCAGCATGACCGAGACCGGGATCGACCAGCTCTCGTAGAGCGCCGCCAGGCAGAGGAAGACCACCAGCAGCGAGATGGCGTAGAGCGGCGCCGCGCCAGCGCCGGCCAGCTTCTCCTCGTAGGAGAGGCCGGACCACTCGAACCCGATGCCGGGTGGGAGCTTGGCCACCATCTCCTCCATGGCTGCCATGGCGTCGCCCGAGCTGCGACCCGGCGCCGGTTCACCCTGGATGGCCATGGAGGGGATGCCGTTGAAGCGCTCCAGCTTGGGTGGGCCGAGGGTCCAGCGGCTGCTGGCGATGGCCGAGAACGGCACCATCTCGCCGCCGCGGTTGCGCACGTACCAGCGATCGAGGTCCTGCGGGCTCATGCGGAAGGGGGCGTCGGCCTGCATGTAGACGCGCTTGGTGCGTCCCTTGTCCATGAAGTCGTTGACGTAGGCCACGCCCCAGGTCGAGGCCAGTGTCTGGTTCACGTCGGCCAGCGAGACGCCCAGCGCGGCGGTCTTCTCCTGGTCCACGTCCACGTTGAACTGGGGGGTGTCCTCCAGGCCCGAGGGGCGCACCTTGGTGAGGCGCGGGTCCTTGCGGGCCAGGTCGAGGAGCTGGTTGCGCGCCGCCATTAAGGCGCCGTGGCCCAGGTTGCCCCGGTCCTGCAGCTGCAGCTCGAAGCCGCTGGCGTTGCCGAGCTCGGTGACCGCCGGGGGAGTGAAGACGAAGACGTTGGCCTCCTTGATGTTCGAGAAGGCCTTCTGGACGCGGGCCGCCACCGCGTCGGCGCGCAGCCGCGGCCCGGGACGCTCGCCCCAAGGCTTGAGGCGGACGAAGCCCACGCCGGCGTTCTGGCCCCTGGAGCCGAAGTTGAAGCCGGCGATCGACAACACCGACTCGACGGCCTCCTTCTCCTCGGTGAGCAGGTGGGTGGAGATCCGCGCCAGCGTCTTCTTGGTCATCTCGAGCGTGCTGCCCGGCGGGAGGATGATCTGTGCGTACATCAGCCCCTGGTCCTCTTGCGGCAGGAAGCCGGTCGGCAGGCGGCTGAAGAGCCCGGCCAGCACCGCCACCAGCACGGCGTAGCCGATCATCCCGCGAACCCGCCGGCGCAGCAGGAGGCCGACGACCGCCTGGTAACGGCCGGCGCCGCGGTCGTAGGTCCGGTTGAACCAACCGAAGAAGCCTTTCTTGGCCAGCCCGTGCCCCTTCTCCACCGGCTTGAGGATGGTGGCGCAGAGCGCCGGCGTCAGGGTGAGCGCCACCAGCACCGAGAGCACCATCGACGAGACGATGGTGATGGAGAACTGGCGGTAGATCACGCCCACCGAGCCGCCGAAGAAGGCCATGGGGATGAAGACCGCCGACAGCACCAGCGCGATGCCGACCAGGGCGCCGGTGATCTGGGTCATCGACTTGCGCGTCGCCGACCTGGGCGGGAGCCCCTCCTCGCTCATGACCCGTTCGACGTTCTCGACCACCACGATGGCGTCGTCCACCAGCAGGCCGATGGCGAGCACCAGGCCGAACATGGTGAGCGTGTTGATGCCGAAGCCGAAGGCCGACAGCACCCCCATGGTGCCGAGCAGCACCACCGGCACGGCGATGGTGGGGATGAGCGTGGCCCGGAAGTTCTGCAGGAACAGGAACATCACCAGGAACACCAGCACGATCGCCTCGAGGAGCGTCTTGACCACCTCCTCGATGGAGAGCCGCACGAACGGCGTGGTGTCGACCGGGTAGACCACCTTCAACCCCGGCGGGAAGTAGCGGGCCAGCTCGTCGATCCGGGCCCGGACCGCGCTGGCCGTCCGCAGGGCGTTGGCGCCGGCCGCCAGCCGCACGCCGATGCCGGCCGAGGGCCGCCCGTTGATGAAGGTCTCGATCTCCGACGACTCGCCGGCCAGCTCCACCCGGGCCACGTCGCCGAGCCGGACCTGCGACCCGTCGGTGCTCACGCGGAGCAGGATGGCGCGGAACTGCTCGGGGGTCTGGAGGCGGGTCTGGGCGGTGATGGTCGCGGTGAGCCGCTGCCCGTCCACCGCCGGCAGGCCGCCGAGCTGGCCCGCCGACACCTGCGCGTTCTGGGCCTGCACCGCGCTCGAGACGTCTAGCGGCGTCAGCCGGTACTGGGCGAGCCGGGCGGGGTCGAGCCAGAGCCGCATGGCATACTGCGAGCCGAAGGTGTTCACCTCGCCCACGCCGGAGACCCGGCTGATCTGGTCCTGCAGCGACGAGAAGGCGTAGTCGGAGATGTCGTTCCGGCTCATCGACCCGTCCTCGGAGACCAGGCCGATGATGAGCAGGTAGTTGGAGACCGACTTGGCCACCCGAAGGCCCTGCCGCTGCACCTCCTGCGGAAGCTGCGGTACCGCCAGCTGCAGCTTGTTCTGGACCTGCACCTGGGCGATGTCGGGATTGGTCCCGGCCTCGAAGGTGAGGGTCACCTGGGCGCCGCCGGCCGAGTCGGACGAGGAGGCCATGTAGCGCAGGTTGTCGAGGCCGTTCATGCGCTGCTCGATGACCTGGGTGACGGTCTCCTCGAGCGTCCGGGCCGAGGCGCCGGGATAGGCGGCGTAGACGCTGATGGTGGGCGGCGCGATGGCCGGGTACTGCGAGACCGGCAGCCTGAAGATCGAGAGGGCGCCGCCGAGCATCACCAGGATGCCGATCACCCACGCGAAGATCGGTCGGTCGATGAAGAACTGAGCCACGTGACTCCTGCAGTCCGGGTGCGGGGTTCGGACGAGATCGCGGCGCCGGCTACTTCGCGCCGCCGGCGGGGACCGGATTGACCAAGGCGCCGGGGCGGACCTTCTGCAGCCCCTCGACGATCACCTGCTCCCCCGCCTTGATGCCCTCGGTGACCAGCCAGGCGTCGCCGATGGCCCGGTCAGTGACCAGCTGGCGGCGCTCCACCTTCTTCTCGGCGTTCACCACCAGCGCCACCGGGACCCCCTTCTGGTCGCGAGTGACGCCCACCTGCGGCACCAGCAGCGCCCGAGGGCTCACCCCCTCCTCGAGCCGCGCCCGAACGAACATGCCCGGCAGGAGTTCGCCCTTGGGGTTTGGGAAGAGCGCCCGGAGAGAGATCGACCCAGTCCCCGGGTCCACGGTTACGCCGGTGAACTGGAGCGTCCCGGCCTGAGCGTATTCGCGGCCGTCGCCGGTGACCAGCCGCACCCGGGCCTGCCCCTTCCCGGCGCCATGGAGCTTGCCGCTCTCGAGATCGCGCCGGAGCTTCAGCACCTCGTCGGTCGACTGGCTCACATCGACGTAGACCGGGTCGAGCTGCTGCACCGTGGCCAGCAGGGTCGCCTGCGCGGCCTGCACGTAGGCCCCCTCGGTCACCGCGGCTCGGCCGATGCGGCCCGACACCGGCGCCGTCACGGCCGTGTAGCCGACGTTGATCCGGGCCGCCTGCTCGGCGGCGCGCGCGGCCGCCACGTCGGCCTCGGCCGACTTCTGCGCGGCCATTGCGGTGTCGTACTCCTGCTGGCTCACGGCCTTGTCCTCCACCAGGGCGGCGTAGCGCTGCCCCAGCAGCCGGGCGTTGGCAAGGTTGGCCTCGGCGCGGGCCAGGGCGGCCCTGGCGCCGTCGAGGGCGGCCTCGTACGGGGCCGAGTCGATGAGGAAGAGCCGCTGCCCCTCCTTCACGTCGCTCCCCTCGACGAAGAGCCTCTTCAGCACGATCCCGTTGACGCGGGCACGAACCTCGGCCACACGGAAGGCCGAGGTGCGCCCCGGGAGTTCGCGGGTGAGGGTCACGGAAGTCGGCGTGATGGTGACCACGCCCACCTCCACCGGCCCGGAGGCCGGCGGCGCCCCGCCCTTGCCGCCACAGGCGGCCACCAGGGCGGAGGCCACGAAGAACAGCTGCTTGGCCGCGCCAACGGGCCTGGAGGAACGGGTGCGGAGGGTCATGGCGGACGGGCAGGCTTACCGGGAATGAGGTTGGCCGTACAGTCTAGCGGGGTATGGCCTTGCCCGCACACCGAACCGGGCTCACTCCGCTGAAACGCCGGCAGATCCTCGAGGGCGCCCGCCTGGCCTTCGGTGAAAGTGGGCCTCGAGGGAACAGGCGCCGGCACTCGCCGCCAGCCCAGGGCCAGCCGCAGCCCGGCCGCCGCCTCCAGGCGGCTTCCACCCGCGCCGTCGCGCAGGGCCAGCGACAGGAAGGCCGCCACCGGCTCGTCATTCACGGCGAGCACGACCCGCTCGACCAGCAGCGTCCCCTCGGCGAAGCCCCGCCAGCCGCCCGGGACGCGCAGCGCCGCGCCGGCCCGAGCGCGGTGCGTCCAATCACCGCAGGCGGGCCCAACGCCATCAGGACCGCCACCTCGACGAGGACTGCGGCGGCGAGCCGGAGCCGGTGGCGAGCGCGGCGACCGGAAACTCGATGACGTCGGGGTGACCGATCCCGGTGGCGGTCGAGCTGCGCGGAATCGCCGTCGCTGTTCAGTTTCGCGTACCGCTGTACCCGAATGTCCGGAATTTTCACTTGACGCGATTCGGGGCGGAAGCGCGCACGACGCGTGAAGTCTCGCGAGAAGGCCCGCCTGAAGGCCCCTGCGCCGCGCCTGAGAGCGTCCGGCGAGACCGGCTGGAGTCGCGAGGCCGGCGCCGCTTGCGCCGCGCCTGAAGCCAGCCCGCGCGTTTGGCGAGGGCCGAATTTCTCGTGAGACCATCGGTGCATGAACACCGACAACCATTCGATCCCATCCCCGGCCGCAGCGGCGCCTCGCGCGTCGGCCACCCCGTCCCTCGAGCTCTCCGCCGCCCGCCAGGCCCGCGACGGCCTCGCTACCCTCCTCCGCTCGGAGCGCACCGTCGCTGCCGAGTTCCTCCTGGCGCTTTCCGACTTCGACCGGCGGCGAGGCTGGGAGCCGCTCGGGCATGCGAGCCTGTTCGCCTTCCTGAGGGTCGAGCTTGGGCTCTCCAGCGGCGCCGCCTTCTGGCGGATGAGCGCCTCCCGGCTGCTCCAGCGCTTTCCTGACCTCATCGGGCCGCTCCGGGATGGACGGCTCTGCCTCTCGACCACCGCCGAGCTGGCCAAGGTCCTCACCGACGAGAACCGGGCCGAGGTGCTGCCGCGCTTCTTCGGACTCTCGGCCCGGGAGGCCAGGGAGGTGACCGCCGCGCTCCTGCCACGGGAGGCGCCGCCGCTGCGTGCAGTGGTGACCAACCCTGGCGAGGCCAAGATCTTCAAGGTAGCTCAGGCGAGCGCGGCGGGCGAGTCGCTCCTGTTTCAGCCCGCGACTGCGGCCTCACGCGAAGACGAGCCGGTGCCGGCGACCGTGGCGTTTCGGACGTCCGAAACGCGCCCGGCCGGCCCCGTCCGGGGCGGGCAACGCGACGACGTTGAGCCGCTCACCGCCGACCTGCGCCGGCTCCATGTCACCGTGTCGCGCCAGTTCCTCGAGAAGGTCGAGGCAGCGCGCGACGGCCTCTCCCACGCCCTCCCCGGTGCCACCACCGAGCAGGTCCTGGAGGCAGCGCTCGACCTGATGCTGCAGAAGCAGGCGAAGGCGCGCGGGCAGGTCAAGCGGCCCCGGACGTTCGCCACCGTCGGCATCGAAGCCGCACCGGAAGCTGTCCCCCCGTCACCCTTCGCCGAGCCCGCTCCGCCCCGCCGGGACGGTCCCCGCGAGCACGTGCCGGCCGCGGTTCGCCGCGCGGTCTGGGAGCGGGACGGCGGCCGGTGCCAGTGGCCACTCGATTCGGGCGGCCGATGCGGCTCGACGCACCGGATCGAAATCGACCACCTTGAGCCGTGGGCACGGGGCGGTACACCTACGGTGGACGGACTGCGCCTCCTCTGTCGCCCCCATAACTTGTTGGCGGCGCGGCTGGCGTTCGGGGCGCGGTGCATGGAGCGGTACGCCGCGTCGCGAGCGGCGCCGCCACCCACTGGAACGGCACCGTCCGACAGGAGTGAGGGGTGTGCCGGATGAGGGGCGAGGGATGAGGGGCTATTACCCTTGCTCGATATTGCGGGCGCTCGCCCACGCAGTTCGGCCCGCCCTCCGCGATGGTCTTCTCCGGCACTCCGCATCGCCCGGTCCCGATGAGCTGAGCTCTTTGCCAGAGCCCGGCGCCGCGGGCCATGCCAGTCCCTGATCCCCCCTACCCCCTCCTCCGCCTCATCGGCCGCTTCGCCCCGGTGAGCCGCCCGGCCGCGGCCGCGCCGGCCATGGCGCCGCTCCCCAGCACCCCCTTCATACCGGCGGTGAGCCCGAGCTGGCGCCCCTTGAGCACCAGGATGCGGTCGCGCAGCCCGGCCGCCTTCTCGAAGTCGAGCGCCTCGGCGGCGGCGTGCATCTCCGCCTCCAGCGACGCCACCATGGCCGGCAGCTCCTCGGCCCGGTAGTCGGCCCCCTCCTCGGCCGCCAGCGGCACGGTTGACCAGTCGGCCTCCACCACAGCCATGCCGAGATCGGAGATGTTCTTCTTCACCGACTGCGGCGTGATGCCGTGCTCCTCGTTGTAGCGCCGCTGCACCTCGCGCCGGCGGTTGGTCTCGTCGAGCGCCCGCTTCATCGAGCCGGTGATCGAGTCGGCGTAGAGGATGACCCGCCCCTCCAGGTGGCGCGCCGCCCGGCCGATGGTCTGGATCAGCGAGACCGCCGAGCGCAGGAACCCCTCCTTGTCGGCGTCGAGCACCGCCACCAGCGAGACCTCGGGGAGGTCGAGCCCCTCGCGCAGCAGGTTGATGCCGACCAGCACGTCGAACTCGCCGCGCCGCAGGTCGCGGAGCAGCGCCGCCCGCTCCAGCGTCTCCACGTCGGCGTGCAGGTAGCGGCAGCGGACGCCGACGTCGGTGAAGTACTCGGTCAGGTCCTCGGCCATCCGCTTGGTGAGCGTGGTCACCAGCACCCGCTGCCCGGCCTCGGCCCGCTTGCGCACCTCGCCCAGCAGGTCGTCCACCTGCGAGGCCACCGGCCGGATCTCCACCTCCGGATCGACCAGCCCGGTGGGGCGGATGAGCTGCTCCACCACCACGCCGTGGGCCCGCTGCAGCTCGAAGTCGGCCGGCGTGGCCGAGACGTAGATGGTCTGCGGACAGAGCCTCTCGAACTCGGCGAACTGGAGCGGCCGGTTGTCGAGCGCCGAGGGGAGCCGGAAGCCGTACTGGACAAGCGTCTCCTTGCGCGACCGGTCCCCCTTGTACATGGAGCCGATCTGGCTGACGGTCTGGTGCGACTCGTCGATGACGGTGAGGAAGTCCTTGGGGAAGTAGTCGAGCAGGCAAGGGGGCGGCTCGCCGGCCTTCCGCCCCGAGAGCCAGCGCGAGTAGTTCTCGATGCCGTTGCAGAACCCCATCTGCTCCAGCATCTCCAGGTCGAAGGTGGTCCGCTGCTCCAGCCGCTGCGCCTCCACCAGCTTGTTGGCGGCGGTGAGGGCCTGGAGCCGCTCCGCCAGCTCGGCGCGGATGCCGCCGATGGCCCGGTGGCGCGTCTCCGGCGCCGAGACGTAGTGCGAGTTGGGGAAGATGGCCGCCTTGTCCAGCTCGGCCAGCGCCACGCCGCGCAGCGGATCGAACTCCTGCAGCCGCTCCACCACGTCGCCGAAGAACTCGACGCGGATGGCCCGTGCCTCCTCGTAGGGTGGGAAGATCTCGATGGTGTCGCCGCGCACGCGGAAGGTGCCGCGGTGGAAGTCGAGGTCGTTCCGCTCGTACTGGATGTCGACGAGCGAGCGGATGAACCGATCGCGGGGGAACTCCTGCCCCTTCTCCAGGTGCTGCAGCAGGCCGAAGTAGGCCTCGGCGGTGCCCAGGCCGTAGATGCAGGAGACCGAGGCCACGATGATCACGTCGTTGCGCGTCAGCAGCGCGTGGGTGGCGGCGTGGCGCATCCGGTCGATCTCGTCGTTGATGGACGAGTCCTTCTCGATGTACGTGTCCGACGACGGCACGTACGCCTCCGGCTGGTAGTAGTCGTAGTAGCTGACGAAGTAGTGGACCGCCGCCTCGGGGAAGAGCTCCTTGAACTCGCCGTAGAGCTGCCCGGCCAGCGTCTTGTTGTGGGCGATCACCAGCGCGGGGCGCTTCACCTCGGCGATGACCTGGGCGATGGTGAAGGTCTTGCCCGAGCCGGTCACGCCCAGCAGCACCTGGTGGGTGTCGCCCCGGCGCAGCCCGGCCACCAGCTCCCCGATGGCGCGCGGCTGGTCGCCGGTCGGCTTGAAGTCGCTCTTCAGGTTGAATGGCACCGGCGAAACATAGCGCCAGAGTCGGACGCCCGCCTCCGCCCCTGCCGGCCCGCCTGCAGCGACCTACCTGGAGCAGTCCTCCATGCAGGCGACCAGCCCGTGGAGCACCGGCTCCACCACGCGATACCTGGGCTCGCCGCCGACCTTCGACCGCGCCAGGAGCCCCTGTGTCACCAGGACCCGCAGGTGACGGGTCACCGCGGTCCTGGGGCGCCCCAGCCGCCCGGCCAGCTCGGTGGCGGTGGCGTCCTGCTCGCACAGCAGGGCCACCAGCCGCACCCGGTCCGGGTGGGCCAGAGCCCCCACCACGGCGGCGGCCCGCTCCGCCCCTGCGGCGTCGTCGCGCAGCGAGCCCATGGCCCTTTCCCGGGCGCCTAGAACTTCCAGCCGACGCCCAGGTCGATGGCGTACTGCAACATCGACGTCTCGTAGCTGGCGATCCCCTGGGCCGGGTTGGCGCCGGAGATGGTGCTCTTCGGTGAGTACGTGCCCGCCAGGTTGACCGCCAGGGTCTCGGTGGCGTTCCAGCCGAGCCCGAGCGAGACGTGGTGCTCGGCGAGGGCGGGGAAGGCGATGTTCTCGAAGCCCCGATCCCTGTTCAGCGGCTGCTTGCCGTAGTTGTAGCCGGCCCGAACCTTCCAGGCCGGCGTCACCGCGTACTCGGCGCCGGCCTTGAAGACCACCTGGTCCTTCCAGTCGAGGTTGAACGGCATGGCGCCGGTCATGTTGGTGTCATTGGTCCACTTCGGCTGGTTCGTGCCGTTGGTGGCCGACCACTGGATCCACTCGACGTCGAGCCCGAGGGCCAGCTCCGGCATCGCCTGGAAGGCCACGCCGCCGGCCAGCACCGCCGGCTGGTCGAACTTGAGCGTGTCCTTGCCGCCCGGGACGTCGGCGGTGGCGCCGGTGCTCGGGTCGACGACCACGGTGTGCGGCCCGACCGTCCACTCGAAGTCCTGGAAGGTGGTCTTGGTCTCGTAGGAGAGACCGAACGCGAGGGACCTGGTCGGCGCGTACTTCACGCCGACGGTGGCGCCGTAACCGAGCGAGCTGGTGGTGTCGTGAGGGACCTGGCCCATCGCCGAGGCGGCCTCGAACTTCATCTGCGCCCAGGCCAGGTTGACGGCCAGGCCGATGGAGAAGTCGCCCGTCTTGTAGGCCAGCGCGGGAGCCAGGCGCAGCTGCATGTAGGAGGTCACCAGCTTGCTGCCGAAGAGGTCGGGGTCGTAGTCGACGCCCATGCCGGCGATGCCGAAGGCGCCGAGGCCGGCGCTGAGCCCGCCGCCGAGCGGAAGCACCAGGCCGACCGTGGGGATGGGCGAGCCGCCGCGCTTCGAGTCCTGCGTGGTGCCGGAGGCGGCGCCGGTGGCCTTGTAGTCCACGGTCGGCACGAACCAGGTCACCGAGGCGTCGAGCCGGCGCGACAGGTCGGACAGGCCGGCCGGGTTGGAGACGATGGTGGACGAGTCGAGCGTGAGGGCGGTGCCGAGGCCGCCCATGCCGTTCTGGACGGCTCCGAAGCCGGTCATGCGCATGCCATTGGTGGCCAGCGCGGGCATGGCGGCTACCGCCAGCAACAGGACGGCGAGGACGCGAAGCGATCGGTACATGTTGTCTCCCCTGGTTGAGTGGTGCGCAAGCTTCCGCGCCCGCCCAGAGAAGCGTGATCCGTGCCGGCCGGCCGCTCCAGCAATTTCCACCTGTTGGGCAGGCCTCGGCAGCGATTGAAACGTCCCGTTGCAACGTCGCGTCGCAGCGGTGTAACCGGACGTTTCAGCGGCTCAGCCGGTACTCGCGCATCCAGCGCCAGAGCGTGGTGCGCGAGACGCCCAGCGCGCCGGCGGCCTCGGTCACCCGCCAGTGGCTCGACTCCAGCGCGCCAACCAGCGCTTCGCACGGCGGTACGGCGCCGTTGGACCTGGCCGCGCGCGGCCGCGCCACCGTTCGCTCCAGGGCGCCGGCCGGCGGCGGCGGTGGGCCGTCGGTGACGCCGGTCCGCCCCATCACCTCGGGCGGAAGGTCCTCCGGCTGCAGGGTCTGCCCCGGGGCCACGGTGACCGCGTACTCGAGCGCGTTCTCGAGCTCGCGGACGTTCCCGGGCCACGGGTACGCCAGCAGCGCCCGGAGCGCCTCGGGCGAGAAGCGCAGCTCCCGCCCGCTCCGGGCCCCGACCCGGGCCAGCAGGTAGCGGGCCACCGGCTCCACGTCCTCGCGCCGCGTTCGCAGCGGAGGGATCTCGATGGGGAAGACCCTGAGCCGGTAGAAGAGGTCCTCGCGGAAGCGCCCCTCCTCCACGGCGCGCTTCAGGTCGCGGTGCGTGGCGGCGATGACCCGGACGTCGGTGTCCTTGCTGCGGCTCTCCCCCACCCGCTCGTAGGTCCGCTCCTGCAGGGCGCGCAGCAGCTTGGCCTGGAGGTGGAGCGGCACGTCGCCGACCTCGTCGAGGAAGAGCGTGCCGCCCGCCGCCAGCTCGAAGCGGCCGACCCGGTCGCGCACGGCTCCGGTGAAGGCGCCGCGGACGTGGCCGAACAGCTCGGTCTCGAGGAGCTGCTCCGGCAGCGCGGCGCAGTTGACGGCGACGAACGGGCCGGCCCGGCGCGGCGAGTGGTCGTGGATGGCCCGGGCCAGGAGCCCCTTCCCCGTGCCGCTCTCGCCGGTCAGGAGGACGCTCGCCTCCGAGCTCTGGAGGCTCTGCACCAGCTTGAGCACCCGGGTCATCCCGTGGGAGCGGGCGATGACGCCGCCGAAGGCGGTGGGAGCGAGGCCGCGGGTGGCCTCGTCCTCCTCGGCGGGGCGCAGCACCAGCAGGTAGGCGGCCTCCTTCGGGCAGACCCCCGCGGGAGCGTGCTGCAGGGGCGCCACCGTGACCGAGCAGAGGAGCGTGCCGGAGGGCTCGACCCGCAGCCAGGCGCGCCACCCCTCCCGGCGCTCACCGGCCAGCAGTGCCTGCCGCAGCGGCCCGGCCTCGCCGAAGAGCTCGTCGCCCAGGAACTCGGCGATCGATCTCCCCGACCAGGCCCGGCTCGCGCCCGGACCGAGCAGGTCGTCGAGCGCGCCGGAGACGTGCAGGACCCGGAGTTGCCGGTCGAGCGCCAGGCAGACGCGCCCGAGCGAGCTGAACGCCACGCTGACGGCCGAGAATGCGGTCTCCTGGTTCGACTCCACGTTGTCCCTCACTCCGGTCGCCGACCCCTCATGGCCACGCGTGGGGCGCGCGACCGGCCCAGCCCCAGGACACCGGGGCATGCGGCAAGAATGCACTGCAACCGGGTTCAGTGGCCTGCGGCAAGAGCGCGCGGCATGCGGGTTCTCCCTTCCCGGCCTGCCTCGCGGTGAACTCACCCGGGTGCGCTATACTTGCGCGCCATGGGCTCCCTCCGATCCGCCCGCCTCACCGTTGCGCTGGCCGCCGCCATCGCCTCCGCCGCGATCCTCGCTTGCTCCCCGACGAGCAAGCCAATCACCTGCCCACCGGCCAGACCGCCTGCGGCGGCATCTGCTTCGACCTGCAGGCCGACCCGCTCTCCTGCGGCACCTGCCTGCACCGGTGCCCGACCGGCGCCACCTGCGTGGCAGGCGCTTGCACCTGCCCGGCCGGCGAGAGCGTGTGTGGAGCGCCGCCGGGCGCCTGCGTCAACCTGGCGGGCGACCCCACCAACTGCGGCACCTGCGGCGTGACCTGCGGCCTCGGCACCTGCGGAAGCGGCACCTGCACATGCGACTCGGGCACCACCACCTGCGCCAGCCCGGGGCCGATCTGCGTCAACACCCAGACCGATCCGGCCAACTGCGCCACCTGCCGGTTCACCTGCCCGACCGGCGCCTCGTGTACGGCCGGGACCTGCCAGTGCCCGGCCGGCGCACCCGACACCTGCGGCACCACCTGCGTCAACACCCAGACCGACGAGCGCCACTGCGGCGCCTGCAGCAGTCCGTGCCCCACCGGCGCGACCTGCACGGCCGGGGCCTGCCACTGCCCGGTCGGCGCCCCGGACACCTGCGGCGGAGCGTGCGTCTCCACCGCCACCGACGAGGCCAACTGCGGTACCTGCGGTAACGTGTGCGCGACCGGAGCCACCTGCGTGGGTGGCGTCTGTGGCTGCCCGGCCGGTCAGTTCACGTGCGGCGGCGCACCTGGCGTGTGCGCCGATCTCTCCACCGACCGCGCACACTGCGGCACCTGCACCACCGTCTGCACCGCGGCACAGGCCTGCACGCAGGGCACCTGCTGCGCGGCGGGCCAGTTCGTCTGCAACTCGGGTGGCGGCAAGTCCTGTTGCGTCGGAACCGCCTGCTGCGCCGACGGCTGCCAGCCCGCCCACTCCAACGGCCTCGGGCAGACCTATTACGACTGCAGCGCGCTCGGGACCTACAACGTCACGACGGCCAAGGAGGCCGCCGCCGCCTGGTCGCCGACGGGTACCGACACCGAGCCCTTCTTCGGCGGCGCATCCTGCCTCGCGCGGACC
This sequence comes from Myxococcales bacterium, assembly GCA_021806645.1. Lineage (GTDB taxonomy): Bacteria > Myxococcota > Myxococcia > Myxococcales > Anaeromyxobacteraceae > JADKCZ01. Next base: position 271,765 of record JAJZQX010000003.1, read on the forward strand.
ACGGCGTCAGCCTGCGCCACCTGGTGCTACGCAGGCACCTACGTCGGACAGGTCAAGCTGAGCGCCTCCGTCGTCTGCTTGAGCCCCGACGGCACGTCCTCCTGGAACTGATCCACCGCCGAGCACCTCTCGCCCGGCCCTTCCTTCAGGGCAACCGGGATCGATTTTTCAGGAGGCAAGGGCTCGACTTTGCACGACAAGCAAATTAGATTGCGCCGGTCTCCCACGCCCAGAGTCGGCAACGGAGTCCGGCGCGGCACGTCGCCGCCCGAACAGAAATGAGTGTCGAGATGGCCACTGGTGCCGTGAAGTGGTTCAATGACGCGAAGGGCTTCGGTTTCATCACCCAGGACGGCGGTGGCGAAGACGTGTTCTGCCACCACACCGCGATCGTCGCGGACGGTTTCCGCTCCCTCCAGGAGGGCCAGCGGGTCGAGTTCGAGGTGAAGAAGGGTCCGAAGGGCCTGCAGGCCGCCAACGTCAAGGCGATCTAGCTTCGCCTTCGCAGCGACCACGGAGGCCCGGCCGCCTGGCCGGGCTTTCTCTTTTCCCCACCTGATTCACGGGAGGTCACCATGGCTTTCAACCCCGGGCACCTGAAGCGGCAGAAGGAAGCGAAGCGCGCCGAGAAGCAGCGTGAGAAGGACGCCCGCCGCGAGGAGCGCAAGAAGGAGAAGTCGGAGCGTCCCGCCGGCACCGAGGGCGACATCGATCCGGACATCGCCGGGATCATCCCGGGGCCGCAGCCGAAGCCCGAGGAGTAGCTTCGCGTCACCACTCCGCGCCCGGGCCGCCACGCCGTGGCCCGGGCCGCCGGAGATCGACCTACCCCGCCACCTTCCAGGTGGTCCCCTCGGGGCCGTCCATGATGGCCACGCCACCCGCCAGCAGCTCGTCGCGGATGGCGTCGGAGCGCGCGAAGTCCCGGGCCTTCCGTGCCGCCGCCCGCTCCGCCAGCCTCGCCTCCACCACCACGCCGTCGATGCCCCGCCGGGCCGCCGCCCTGGTGCGGAGCGCCAGCAGCGCCGCGCCGGGCGTCCGCCCCAGCAGCCCCAGCGTCTCCCCCACCGTGCGGGCCGCCGCGGCGAAGGCCGCCAGCGCCGCCCTCTGCTCCGGCGTCTTCTTCCCCTTCAGGTCGCAGAGCGTGTTGGCGGCCGTGAAGGCCTCGGCCAGCAGCCCCAGCACCTGCGGCGTGTTGAAGTCGTCGTCGAGCGCGGCGCGGCACCGCTCCAGCAGCGTGTCGCCCGCCGCCGGGGCCGTCCCGGCCGCCAGCCGGTCGGCCTTCTCCAGCGTCTCGTAGAGGTAGCCGAGCCGCAGCTCGGCCTCGCCGAGGACCTGGTCGGAGAAGTTGAAGTCACGCCGGTAGTGGGTGCCGAGCAGGAAGAGCCGCAGCCCCTCGGCGTCGTACCGCTCCAGCACCTGGCGCACCGTGAAGAAGTTGCCCAGCGACTTGGACATCTTCTCGTCGTCGATCTCGACGAAGCCGTTGTGCATCCAGTGGCGGGCGTACTGGTCGGCATGCAGCCCGTCGCCGCAGGCGCAGACCGACTGGGCGATCTCGTTGGTGTGGTGCGGGAAGACCAGGTCCTTGCCACCGGTGTGGAGGTCGAAGCGATCGCCGAGGTGCTTCCTGGTCATGGCCGAGCACTCGATGTGCCAGCCCGGCCGCCCCTCGCCCCACGGGCTTGGCCAGCGCGGCTCGCCCGGCTTGGCCCCCTTCCAGAGGGCGAAGTCGAGCGGGTCCTGCTTGGCCTCTCCGGGATCGACGCGGGCGCCGGCCAGCAGGTCGTCGAGGTTGCGGCGCGAGAGCTTGCCGTACTCGGGGAACTTGCGGACCGAGAAGTAGACGTCGCCGTTGCCCGGGGCGTAGGCGTACCCCTTCTGGACCAGCAGCCCGATCAGCTCGACGATCTCGGGGATGTGGCCGGAGACCCGCGGCTCGGCGTCGGGGCGCAGGCAGCCGAGCGCGTCGAGATCCTGGTGGAAGGCGTCGGAGAAGCGGGCCGCCAGCGCCACCGGGTCCTCGCCCCGCTGGTTGGCCCTGGCTATGATCTTGTCGTCCACGTCGGTGAAGTTGCGCACGTACTTCACGCGGTAGCCTCGGGCCCGCAGGTGGCGCACCACCACGTCCCAGACCACGTAGCAGCGGGCGTGGCCGAGGTGGGCGAAGTCGTAGACGGTGGGGCCGCAGGCGTAGAGGCCGACCGCGCCGGGCTCCAGGGTGGTCAGCTCGCGCTTCTGGCCGGCCAGCGTGTCGTGCAGCAGGATGGGCATCGCGTCGGTTCCGATCAGTCGAACAGGCCCTTGGCCAGCGCCCGCAGGTTGACCGCGAGCAGGAGGAGCAGCAGCGCCGACCCGGCCACCGAGAGCCAGCGGTCGCCGGGCCGGTCGCCGTCGCGCAGCACCAGCCAGGTGTCTCCCAGCGCCGACCCGCGCGACCGGATGGCGCTCACCACCGGCGCGTAGTCGGCGCGGGAGCGGGACGGGACCAGCCGCCCCTCGTAGACCGGCGGCCCGCCGCGCCCCGGCCGGTCGACCAGCAGGTTGGTGCCGGCCAGGCGCCCGACCGTGCGGGCCTGGCCGGTCCGGTCGACGGTCACCGGCACCGCGTCGGCCAGCTCGCCGCGCACCTGCACCAGCCGGTTGTCGCGAGCCCGATCGAAGGCGTAGGTCCCGGGGCCACCGAGGTCGATGGGCGTGCGCGAGGAGAACGCGTACTGCGCGTCGGGTGCCAGCTCCCAGAGGAGCCAGCCGCAGACGGCCGCGACCAGGAAGGCGAAGACCGGCGACCGGGCCAGCAGCGGGGACTCCCGCCGGGGCGGTGGCGGGGGGAGCAGGGGCAGCTCGTCGAGCAGCGGCTCGCTCATGGCGCCCTCCGGATCAGCAGCGCCACCGCGTGGGCGGCGATCCCCTCGCCGCGGCCGACGAACCCCATCCCCTCCCCGGTGGTCGCCTTGACGTTGACCTGGGAGGGCGAGACGCCGAGGGCCTCCGCCAGCCTCGACCGCATCTCGGCGGCGCGCGGCGCGATCCTGGGCCGCCTGGCCGCCAGCGTGACGTCGGCATTGCCGACCCGCCAGCCGGCCTCCGCCGCCCTGGCCGCGATCTCGCGGAGCAGCCGGAGCGACGAGACCCCCTTCCACCGCGGGTCGGTGTCGGGGAAGTGGCGGCCCAGGTCTCCCAGCCCAGCGGCGCCCAGGATGGCGTCGCCGATGGCGTGGGCGCAGACGTCGGCGTCGGAGTGGCCCAGCAGCCCGTCCCCCTCGAACTCGACGCCACCGAGGATCAGCTTCCGCCCCGGCTCGAACCGGTGGCAGTCGTAGGCGACGCCGCTGGCCACCGGCGCCTCGGTGAGCGCCCGCGCCCGCGCCACGTCCTCCGGCGAGGTGATCTTGAAGTTGCCCGGCTCGCCCGGCACCAGCGTCACCGGCGCGCCCAGCCGCTCCACCAGCGCGCACTCGTCGGTGACGGTCGAGGCCCCGGCCCCGGCCTCCCGGTAAGCGCGCAGCAGCAGGTCGCGGCGGAAGCCCTGCGGCGTCTGGGCCAGCCAGAGTTCGCGTCGATCGAGGGTGGCGGCCACGCGCGGCGGCTCGCCCGCGCCGGCCCGCTTCACCGTGTCGGTGACCTGGACGGCCGCCAGCGCCGCGCCGTCGCGTGCCGCCGCCTCGCCGACCAGGGCCACCAGCGCCGGAGTCGCGAAGGGCCGGGCCGCGTCGTGGACCAGCACCACGCCGCACCCGGAGAGCGCCTCGAGCCCGTTGCGGACCGAGTCGGCCCGCGCCGGGCCACCTGCCACCGCGCGCCCCGGCTTGCCGAGGCCGGCCAGCGCCTCGGTGGCCCGTGGCTCGTCGCCGGCGGGGACCACCAGCACCAGTTCGTCGACCAGCGGGCAGTCGGCCAGCAGCCGGGCCGAGCGGCGCAGCACCGTCTCGCCACCAAGCTCGAGCCACTGCTTGGCCAGCCCGGCCCGTTGCCCGGAGCCGCCGGCCGCCACGATCGCACCCACCCGCTCGCCGAGGATCATCCCAGGGCCTCCGCCGGCCGGTCCGAGGCCCGGCCGTCGCTGGCATCTTCGCTGCAATCCTGACCCGCCATGACCAGCGCCGCCGGCATTCCGGGCCTCTTCCTGTCGAAACGCGACCGCCGCGCGGACCTGCGTCCGTGCGGCGGCCACGACCATACCGCCCCGGCGCGCGGCCAGGGCGGCGGATCAACAGTTGAAGATCTTCTTCAGGTCCGACTCGACGTCCTGCTCGTCGCAGTCCTTGGCGATGGCCAGCTCCTTGATGAGGAGCGACCGGGCCGTGTCGAGCATCTTCCGCTCGCCGAAGGAGAGGTCCTTGTCGGACCGGAGCAGGTAGAGATCGCGCAGCACCTCGGCGATCTCGAAGACCGAGCCGGTCTTGATCTTGTCCATGTACTCGCGGTAGCGGCGGTTCCAGGTCGTCGAGTCTACCGAGACCTCCTTCTCCCGGAGGATGGAGTAGACCTTCTTGACGTCCTTCTCGCCGATGATCTCGCGAAGGCCGACCGAGTTGACCTTGTTCATCGGGATCATGATCTTCATCCCGTTCTCGAGGATCCGGAGCACGTAGAAGGACTGCCGCTGGCCGGCGACCTCCTTGTGCTCGATCCCGAGGACCTCACCGACCCCCTGTCCGGGGTAGACGGCCATGTCCCCGACCTTGAAGCTCGGGGAGATGCTTGCAGACTGTGTTCCGGGCATTCAGACCTCCGCTCGCCATGCGTTCCCGGCCCACTTGCGTCAATTGGGCCGAGGCGGGAGCTTAGTCGAAGCGAGATACCACACCTTTCCAGGAAAAGCAATATCGCTTGTGATTTCGGCCATGTGCCGGATGGGGGGCGAGAACTGGGGCTTTCGAGCCCATGAGGTTGCGCGCCCCCCTCGTCCCGCTTGGGGTTGGCTTCCTGCTCGGAGCCACCGCTGGGCTGGCCGATTGGCCAAGCCCTCCGCCCCTCCCGGGGCTGCTCCTGCTCGCCGCCTCCCCCCCGCTGGCACCCGTAGCCTTCGCCACGGCCGGCTGGCTGGCGACCGAGGCGGCCCGAGCAGCCCAGGAGGGGGTGCCAGGGGCGCCCGTGCAGGTCGAAGGGACCATCCGGTCGGTCCCATCGCCGATGAGGGAGCGGCTCCGCTACACCCTGGTCGAGCCGAGCGGCCGGCGGCTGGAGCTGGTGACGCCACCCGCCGACTGGCCGCTGGCGATGGGCGACCGGGTCCGGCTCCTCGTCAGGCTCCGCCGGCCACCCGGCCCACGAAACCCGGGCGCCAGCGACCAGCGCGCCCGGCTCGCGGCGGTCGGGATCTCGCTGCTCGGCGATGGGTTGCTCCCACCGGTCCGCGTCGCCGCTCCGAGCCCGCTGGCCTGGCTGGAGCGTGGGCGCCAGCGATTCGCCGAGGCCGCCGACCGGCTGCCGGCCCGGGAGGCCTCCGTCATCCGGGCCATCGGCACCGGCGACCGTGGGGCCCTCGACGCGGCCACCAACGAGTCGTTCGTCCGGAGCGGCCTGGCCCACGTGCTGGCGGTCTCGGGGCTCCACCTGATCGTGGTGGCGGCGGGCCTCGAGCGGGTGCTGCGCTGGCTCCTGCTCCGCGCCGACCGGCTGTCCGGACGGCTCGAACCGCGCCGGACCGCCGCGGCCCTCGCCATCCCGGCCACGCTGCTCTACGCCGTGGCCACCGGAGCCGGCTTCTCCGTCATCCGCGCGGCCGTCGCCGCCGGGGCCGTCTTCGCTGGAACCGTCCTCGACCGGGAGGGCTCGCCCGCCAACGCCCTGGGGCTGGCCGCGCTGGTCTGCCTCGGCGCCGAGCCGGGCGCCCTGCTCGACCCCTCGCTCCAGCTCTCGCTCGCCTCGGTCGCCGGGCTGGTGTCGCTGGCCGGCCCCCTGCGCGGCGCGCTGCCGCTGGTACCACCGGCCGCGGGGACCTGGCGCGCGCGGCTGCTCGAACCGCTCCTCTCCGGCCTCTGCGCCACCGTGGCCGCCAGCCTCGCCACCGCGCCGATCCTCGCGCTCCAGTTCCGCCGGCTCCCGGCCCTGGGCCTCCTCGCCAACCTGGCCGGGATCCCCATCGGCACCGCGCTCACCGGCACCACCGCGCTGGCCGCCGTGGTCGCCGCCGCCTCGCCGTGGGCCGCGCAGCCGCTCCTCTGGCTGAGCTGGCCGCTGGCCCGCGCGCTGCTGTTGGTCTCCGACCTCGCGGCGGCGCCACGCTTCGCCGTGCTCGGCGTCGCCTCTCCCGGTCCCTTCCTCTGCCTGCTGGCCTGCGGCCTCATCCTGCTGGCGCCCCAGTTCACCGGGCGGGCGCGCTGGCTGGCGGTGGCCGGCTTCGTCGCCTGCCTCGCGCTCCCCGGACCGGTGCGCGCGGCGGCCGCCGCCTCGCGTGGTCAACTGGAGTGGATCGTGATCTCGGTGGGCCAGGGGGACTCGTCGCTGCTGCGGCTACCCGACGGCTCGGCCGTGCTGATCGACGGAGGCGGGACGTTCACGGGCGGGCCCGACCCCGGTGCCCGCGACATCGTGCCGCTGCTGCGGGATCTCGGCGTGACGCGGCTGGCGGCGGTGGTGGTCTCGCACCCGCACCCCGACCACGTACTCGGACTGGCCAGCGTGGCGGCGGCGGTGCCGGTGGAGCGGCTGCTCACCGGCGAGGCGGAGATCCCGGAACCGGCCCAGGTGGCGCTGGCCGCCCTTCCCGCGCCCCGGCGGCTCCGGCCGGGCGAGGCGTGGGAGCGGGCCGGTGTCCGCTTCGAGGCGGTGGGCGGCCCGCTGGGCGACATGGTGGAGAACGACGCCTCCCTGGTGCTACGGGTCAGCTTCGGGAGCACCGCCCTGCTCTTCACCGGCGACGTCGAGGCGGCCGGCGAGGCGGCCGCCCTGGCCGGCGGGAGGAACCTGTCCGCCGACGCCGTGAAGGTGCCCCACCACGGAAGCCGCACCAGCTCCTCCGCCCGGTTCACGGCGGCGGTCCGTCCGCGCTGGGCGGCGGTGAGCGTGGGCGTCGGAAACCGGTTCGGCTTCCCGCACGCCGACGCGCTGGAGCGCTGGGAGGCGGTCGGCGCCAGCGTGGTCCGGACCGAGGAGGGGGCGCTCCGTTTCCTCTCCGACGGCGCGGCGGTGCGCCGGGTGGCCGCCGGGACGGTGCTCGACCCCGTGGCGACCTGGCGCGAAGGGCATGGAGGGGCGCGATGACGGGCGACCTGACCACGGCCGGGGAAGGCCCGCCGGGGATCGGACCGGGGGCCGGCGCGACCCGCCTCGACGCCGGGGCCTTGCTCCGTCGCGCCGCCGCCGGCGGGGCGGACCAGGCCGGGCCACACCTCCTGGTCCGTGAGCCGCGCGGGGGTGAGCGGGTGGTGGCGCTGACCGGGGACTGCACGGTCGGGCGCGGGCGCCGGGCGGCGCTGCGGCTGGCCGACCCGAGCGCCTCGCGCATCCACCTGCGGCTCCAGCTCGACGAGGCGGGCGCGTCGGTCGAGGACCTGGGGTCGCGCAACGGCCTGCGGGTAAATGGGGGGCGTGCGCGCGGCCGCCGCTGGCTGCGGAGCGGCGACGAGCTGGAGGTCGGCGAGACCCTCCTGCGCTACGTGGACCCGCTGGAGCCGGCCGGGGCCGCACCGGAACCGCCGGTGACGAGGCGTCGCCCGCCACCGCCCGCGGCGTTGCTGGCGGTGGCGTCGGGCCTGCTCGCCGCGGCCTCCGTGGCGCTGGTGCTGAGTTGAGCGAAGCAGCGCTACTGCGCACCGAACTGCTCGGCCCGCTTGCGCGCCGTCTCGCGGAGTTCGGGCCGGACGTCGTTGGCGTCGCTCCTGGCGTATCGGGAGTAGTACTCGCCGGCCCTCGGATCATCCAGGTGACGGTAGGTCTCGGCCAGCCCGTATAGCGGCGTGGCCAGCTGGGGCACCAGCACCAGCGCCGTCTCGTAGTCGCGGGCCGCCTCCAGGTACCGCCCCAGCCCGTAGAAGGCCGTGGCGCGCGCCGAGATGGCGACGCCCATCTGGGGCGAGAGCTCGAGCGCCCGGTCGAGCTCGATGACGGCCCCCTTGAAGTCGCGGGCGCCGATCATGGTGAGTGCGTTCCGGTAGAGGCGCGACGCCTCCGGCTGGGCGGACGCGGCCGGCGAGGCAGGCGCCACGGCGTTGGTCACCCCGGCGCCGGCAGCCGCCTGGTTGACGTCGGGTGGCGGCCCGCCCACGTCGTCGGTGAGCCGGTAGACCATCTGCGAAGGAGGCCGGGGCACGGCCGAGGCCGGTGGCGGCACGATGGCGGTGACCACGGGCGCCGGGGGCGGTGCAACCGGAGCCGGATTGGCCAGCTCGGCCATGAGCTTCCGCGCCTCGCCGTTGTCCGGGTCGAACTCGAGCGCCTGCGCCAGCTGCTGGTCGGCCTGCTCCCTGTGGCCGAGCTTCGCATAGGCGCGCGCCAGCTTGACGCGCGCTACCGCGCTGGTCGGGTCGAGGTAGACGGCGTCCTGGTAGGCGAAGAGCGCCGGGCGGTACTCACCGGAGAGGAAGGCCCGATCGCCCGCGCCCAGCTTCTCGATGAGCGCACGCGTCGGCGCGGCGGGGGTGCGAGGCGCCAGGGCCGGCGCGGCCGCGACCAGCGTGGGCGCGACGGGCGGCGGCGGGCCTGGTGTCGGAATGGCGGCGGGCGCCGGAGGGAGCATCGTGACCGGCGCGGCCGGCGCCGCCACGATTGGCGAGGCTCGAGGCGTGTCGGTCGAGGCCGGTGCCGAAGGAGTCGCGGTCCTGGGCGCGGTCGCAGGCGCCGCATGAGGTGCCGTCGCAGGTGCCGTCGCAGGTGCCGTCGCAGGTGCCGCCGCAGGTGCCGTCGCAGGTGCCGTCGGAGGTACCGCCGCAGGTGCCGTCGGGGCCGATGTCGGAGGCGCGACCACCTGGACCGGCTTCGGGGCCGCCGGCGCCGCGGGAGAAGCCGACGCGGCACTGCCCGCTGTCGCGCCGGTCACGACCGCCGCGGTCGTGGCCGCCGCGGCCGTGACGGCTGGAGCGACCGGCACTGCCGCCGCGCCCACGGCGGCCGAAGCGGCCGGAGCCGCGGGGCTGCCGCTCCTCAGCTCCGCCTGCGCCGCACGGGCCTTCTCCACCCACGGCGCCTGGGCCGGCGTGGTCCTCGCGAGGTCGATGAAGAGCTGGTACTGGGCGATGGCCGCGTCCCGGTTTCCCAGCGCGCGCTGCGACTCGGCCAGGCCGTAGTGGCCGTCGGCATCGGTGGGGCGCAGCTTGACGTACTTCTCGTAGGCGGCCCGTGCCTTCTCGTGGTCGCCGGACCGGCGCGCCGCGAAGGCGAGGTTGTACCAGGCCAGCGCGTAGGTCGGGTCGATCTCGACGGCGTACCCGAACGACTCGACGGCCCTGGCCGTCTGCCTGGTGGCGAAGTAGAGCTCGCCCAGCCCTTCGTGGACCTCGGCGTAGCTGCCGTCGAGCTTGAGCGCCGCCTGGTAGGACTTGATGGCGCCGTCGACGTCGCCACCCTTGCGAAGCCGGTCGCCCTGCTCCTTCTGGGCGCGCGCCTCCGGCGTCGTCGCCGCGAAGGCGTCCGGCGCCGCGAGCACGAGGAGCGCGAGGAGTATGGAACGCATGAAGGCAGTCTCCCGCGAGCGAGGCGTGTGGAGCACTCAGGTGCGGAACGGGTTCTGGAGCAGGATGGTCTCGCCGCGATCGGCGCCGACCGAGAGCCCGATCACCTTGACGCCGGAGAGGGCCTCGATCCGCTTCACGTAGGCCTGGGCGTTGGCCGGGAAGGCCTCGAAGCGCCGCAGCCCGTCCACCTTCTCGGTCCAGCCCGGCAGTTCCTCGTAGACCGCCTCGGCCCGCTCAAGCAGGTCGAGATCGCTGGGCATCTCGTCGTGGAGCTTCCCGTCCACCTTGTAGGCCACCGCGATCTTGACCGTCTCGAAGCCGGTCAGGCAGTCGAGCTTGGTGACGGCGAGGCCGTCGAGCCCGTTGACGCGGGCCGCGTAACGGAGCGCCAGCATGTCGAGCCAGCCGGTGCGGCGCGGCCGTCCGGTGGTGGCGCCGAACTCGTTGCCGACCTTGCGCAGCCGCTCGCCGGTCTCGTCCTTCAGCTCGGTCGGGTACGGCCCGCTGCCCACGCGGGTCGAGTAGGCCTTGGTGATGCCCAGCACGTAGTCGACCGCGCCCGGCCCGAGGCCGCAGCCCACCACGGCGTTGCCGGCCACGGTGTTCGAGGAGGTGACGTACGGGTAGGAGCCGTGATCGACGTCGAGCATGGTGCCCTGCGCCCCCTCGAAGAGGAGCTGCTTGCCGGCCTTGATGGCGCGGTGGAGCCAGAGCGAGACGTCGGTGGCGTGGATGGCCAGCCGCTTGCCGAGCTCGGCGTGGGTCCGGACGATGGTGGTCTCGTCGAGGTCGGGCGTGGCGCCCAGCCGCTTCAGCTCCTCGATGGCCGACGGCAGCCGCTCCTTCACCCGCTTCGCCAGCCGGGCCTCGTTGAGCAGGTCGCGCACGCGCAGGCCGCGCCGCGCCACCTTGTCCTCGTAGGTCGGGCCGATGCCGCGACCGGTGGTGCCGATCTTCCCGGCCCCCGCCGCCGCCTCCCGGGCGACGTCGATCTGCTTGTGCCACGGCATGATCACGTGGGCGTCGAGCGAGAGCAGCAGCTGGGCGTCGTCCTTCAGGAAGCCCTTCTGCTTGAGCCGGTCGATCTCCATCACGAAGACGGTGGGGTCGAGCACCACGCCGTTGCCGATGACGCAGGACTTCCCCGGGTGGAGGATACCGGCCGGGATGAGGTGCAGGACGGTCTTCTCGCCGCCCACCACCAGCGTGTGGCCGGCGTTGTTGCCGCCCTGGAAGCGGACCACCACGTCGGCGTGGGAGGTGAGCAGGTCGACGATCTTCCCCTTGCCCTCGTCGCCCCACTGGGCTCCGACGACCACGACGTTCGGCATCTTGCAGGCTCCTGTCTCCGGGTGGCGAGCGCCGGCCCTGCTCGGCCGGCGCGGGCGCGCTGGTGGCGCGCAAGCGGGCCGGAATCTACCAGCAGCGCGGCGCGACCGCTAGCGACGAGGTGCCGCGCGGCGCGGCCTGGCGGTGGCCGCCCGCTCCAGCGCCTGGGTGGCGAACTCCAGGTCAATGCCGAAGCCGATGGCCGGCCCGGGCCGGCCAAACCGGCCGAGCAACTGGTCGTACCGGCCGCCGGTCGCCACCGCGGCCCCCGCCCCCGGCGCGTAGCCGGCGAAGGTGAGCCCGGTGTAGTAGCCCAGCCCCCTGGCCTCGCCGAGATCGACCGCCACCTCGCCCAGCCCCTGCCGCCTGGCCAGCTTGAGGGCGGCCTCCACCTCGGCCAGCGCCGGGCCACAGCCCGGCACGGTGCGCGCGAAGACCCGAGCCCGCTTCAAGGCGCCGTCCCCGTAGAGCCCCGCCAGCCGCGGCAGGGCGTGGCGCGCCGAGACGGCCCCCCGCCCCTTGGCGGCCAGGGCCGTCAGCACCCCCTCGTCCTTTCGGGCCAGCGCGTCCCAGGCCTCGGCCAGCGCCTTCTTCGGCAGGCCGGCCGCCTCGATGGCCGCGGCCGCGAAGCGGGCGTGCCCCACCTCGATGACCGCCTGGCCCAGCCCGACACTGTCCAGCGCCTTGGCCAGCACCAGCAGCGCCTCGGCGTCGTACCTGGCGCCGCCGGCCCCCAGCAGCTCCACCCCGGCCTGGTAGACCTCGCGCGGCCGGCCCGCCCGAGCCTCTCGCGCGCGCAGCACCGGGCCGTCGTAGCAGAGCCGGGCCGGCGACGGCAGCGCGTCGGGGCGGGAGGCGTAGAGCCGGGCGATCTGCGGCGTGATGTCGGGCCGGATGGCCACCACCTCGCCCGAGCCCGGCTCGACGAACTTCATCACGTCGGCCAGGGCCGACGCCGAGAGGCCGCGCTCCACCACGTCGAGCCGCTCCAGCGTCGGCAGGAAGAGCCGCCGGTAGCCGAAGCTGGCGAAGACCTGCTGTAGCCGCCCCGAGAGCTCGGCCAGGTGGGCCGAGTGGTCGGGGAGCAGGTCGCGCAGGCCGGTGGGGAGCGAGAGGTCGAGCATGGAGCCCCGGGCGTCAGAGGGTGATGGCCCTCACCGTCCGGACGTGCGGCAGGGCCTTCACCCTGGCCAGCAGCTCCGCGGTGGGGGTCGAGTCGATGTTGAGGAAGGCGAAGGCCCGGGTCCGGTCGTCGTTGCGCGAGAGCGAGATGCGGGCGATGTTGACGCCGGCGGCGCCCAGCGTGGTGCCGAGGTTGCCCACCACGCCGGGGGCGTCGTCGTTCTCGCAGAGCAGGATCTGCCCCTCGGGCACCGCCTCGAGCCGGAAGGCGCCGACCCGGACGATGCGCGCCTCGGCCTTGCCGTAGACGGTGCCGGCCACGGTGGCCTCTCCCCCCTGCCCCCGCACCGTCACGGTGAGGAGCCCGGCGTAGTCCTGCGAGGCGGTCACCCGCTCCTCGCGGATGGTGAGCCCGCGCTCGCGGGCCAGCTCCGGGGCGCTCACCTCGTTGACCGGCGTCTCGCTGGAGTGGCGCAGCAGGCCGACCAGCACGCGGCTGGCGAGCGGCCGGGCCGGGGCGCCGGCCAGGTCGCCGGCCAGCGAGACCACCACCTCGGTCGGCCCGGCCGGCACCAGCTGGCAGGCCAGGGCCCCCAGCTTCTCGGCCAGCGGCAGGTAAGGACCGAGCTGCGCCAGCACCTCGGCCGGCACGCTGGCGACGTTGACGGCGTTCTTGACCACGCCGGTCTCGAGGTAGGCCGCCAGCTGCTCGGCGACGGCGACCGCCACGGCGGCCTGGGCCTCCTCCGTGGAGGCGCCCAGGTGTGGCGTCAGCACCACGTTGTCGAGCTTGAAGAGCGGGTGGTCGGCCGGGGCCGGCTCCTGCTCGAAGACGTCGAGCGCCGCGCCGCCGAGCCGGCCGGCGGCGAGCGCCGCGGCCAGGGCCGTCTCGTCTACGATGCCGCCACGGGCGCAGTTGACCAGCAGCGCGGTCGGCTTCATGCGCGCCAGCGTGGTCGCGTTGATCATGTGGCGGGTCTGCTCGGTGAGCGGGACGTGGAGCGAGATGACGTCGGCCTCGTCCCAGAGCTCGTCGAGCGCCACCAGCCGCACGCCCAGCTTGGCGGCCGCCTCGGGCGAGATGAACGGGTCGTAGGCGACCACCTTCATCTTCAGCGAGAGGCAGCGATCCACCAGGATCGAGCCGATGTTGCCGATCCCGACCACGCCGAGCGTCTTGCCCGCCAGCTCGCGCCCCTGGAACTTCCTCTTCTCCCACTTGCCCGCCTTGACGCTGGCCGTGGCGGCGGCGACGTGGCGGGAGAGCGAGAGGATCATCGCCAGCGCCAGCTCGGCCACCGTGGTGGCGGAGCCGCCCGGCGTGTTCATCACCACCACGCCCTTGCGCGTGGCCGCCGGCAGGTCGACGTTGTCGACGCCGACGCCGGCCCGCCCGACCACCTTGAGCCGCGTGGCCGCGTCGATCACCCTGGCCGTCACCTTGGTGGCGCTCCGCACCGCCAGCCCGTCGTACTGGCCGATGATGGCCAGCAGCTCGTCCGGCTTGAGCCCGACCTTGACGTCCACCTCCAGCCCGGCGCTGCGGAGGATGGCGACGGCTTCGGGCGACAGGTCGTCGGCGACCAGGACACGGGACATGGGGGTTGCTCCTGACGTGAGGGCCCCCATTCCTAACCGGCGCGTCGATCCTGCGCACGCACTCCCGCCAGCACCATGGCGACCAGCTGCCCCTTCACCACGTCGATCTGCTCTTCGGGCGGCCCGACCGGCCGCACCAGCCCGACCACCAGCCCGGTCACGGTCATCTCCAGCGCCCCGAGGATGCCGGTCGCGGCCAGCACCGGCTCGATGTCGTCGCGCAGCTCTCCCGTCTCCTGCCCCGCCTTCACCACGTCGGCGAGGATCCGGACGGCGATGAAGAAGGTCTCCGGGGTCGACCCGGAGCGGAGCACCCTGGGCGTGCGCGCCACCTCGAGGATGAGGACGCGGACCGCCGTGGGGGCGGTCTTGAAGACGTCGAGCACGAAGCCGAGCACTCCGGAGATCTTGTCGCTGGCGGTCCCGGGCCCTTCCTGGATGGCCTTCAGCGCCGCCAGCAGGATGGCCCACTGCTCGGCGAAGACGCTCTCCAGCAGTTCGTCCTTGTTCTTGAAGTAGTGGTAGACGAGCCCGTAGGCGACGCCGGCGCCGCGGGCCACGTCGGCGATGCGGCACCCGTGATAGCCCTTCTCGGCGAAGACCCGCACCGCGGCGTGCAGGATGGCGCGCCGCTTCTCCGGCTCCGGCGCGTCGGGCGGCAGGCGGTGCGGCGTGGCTCGGGGCGAGCGGGGGGACGTCACGGTTGCTCCGGGTTGGACTGGCCCGTTTGTAGCAGAAGGCCCGCCGCGCCGGAAGCGGGACGCCGGGCCCGCTCACTGGACCCGGGACCCGCCGATGTCGCCAAACCCGAGGTCGACCCTGAAGCTGGGGATGCCACCGCAGTCGTTGACCCCGACCGCCACCTTGAGCTTGAAGCAGCGGCACGGCGAGTCCCACTGCGCCCAGCCGTTCTGCTGCTGGAGGTGCCACGGGCCGATGCTCCGCGCCGGGCCGCCAGCCTGGCAGGAACCGACCTCGGTGATGCGGGCCGGCAGCAGCACGTCGTAGCCGAAGCTGGCCGGGCCGATCCGGACCCTGGCCCCGAGCGTCGCCGAGGCGAGCGCCTCCGCGCCGCCGCTCCCGCCCGCGATCTGGTCGAGGGGGCGGATCGAGATGGGCCGCGCGTCGAAGAGGGTGTCCACGCCGGCGCCGATCCGGCCCGAGCCGCCCGGCCCGAACGCCAGCAGCCCGCCGTGGAGGTCGTCGCCCCGGCCGTCTCCCAGCGAGAGCCGGAGCCGAAGCTCGGAGAAGCGATCGAGCCAGTTGATGGGCGCCGGCTTGGGCGCCGCATCCGGGCGTCCCGCGGTCCAGAACCTGACATCGGCCTCGCCGGTGAGGTAGCCGCGGGAGGCCGCCGCGCTGACGTACCCCTCGGCCAGCTTGCCGCGACCGAGGTCGACCTCCTGTCCCACCTCGCCACGCAGCAGCGCGAAGGCCGGGGAGTGGAGCCACGAAGCCAGCGCCAGCCGGAGCTGGATGGAGCGGCCGGGCGGAGCCGCCGAGGCGTAGCGCGGCGCCACGAAGGCGCTGGTGGTGCGGGCCGGCGTGGCGTCGGCGCGGTCCCAGGCGTCGTAGCCGAAGGCCGGGAGGGCCCGGCCCATCACCGGGCTGGCCAGCAGCCACTCCAGCCGGGGCTCCAGCACGTGGCGCAGCGTCCCGTAGCGCCGGCTCAGCAGCGTCGTGAGCTCGAGGCCTCCCACCCACCACCCGTTGACCCGGGCCGACTCGCCGGCGTCGAAGACGTAGCCGAGTGCGGCGCCCCGCACCCACGGCACCACCGAGAGCCAGCCGAGCTGGAGCGGGGCGGCCAGCTCGGCCCGGGCGTCGAGCCGCGAGACCCCCAGCCGCTCGCCGGGCTGCCACTTCCCGTCGAGCTCGGTGGAATCGGCCGCGTCCCTCTTCCAGCCGCGATCGGCCGGGCCGACGCCGTCGGCGCCGCCGTCCGAGGTGACGCCGTGGAGCGGCGCGTCGCGCGTCGCACCGATGCGACCGGAGAGCAGCAGCGGCCCGGCCAGCCGCCACGGCGCCAGCGTGACCGCCAGCGACGGCCAGCGCTCGAAGCCGGGCAGCGCGCTCCCGAAGACCCCGTTGTCGATGACGTTGAGCGAACCGTTGGAAGCCACCGGCTGGAGCCACCCGGCCGCCAGCTCCAGCGCGAGGGCGTCGGTGCGGTGGGAGAGCAGCAGCGCCGAGCGTCGCGAGGTGGCATCGCGGAGCCGGACGTCGGAGTTGAAGTCGCGCACGTAGAGCGGGTCGCCCACGAGGTCGAGGGAGAGCCGCACCGAGGTCCGGTCGCTGAAGCGCTGGGCCCAGTCCCCGCGCAACGCCAGCCGGAGCCCGGTCCCGCTGGCCGGCACCGCCTCCTTGTCGAGGTCATCCTGCAGGTCGAGCCGCAGCTGGACCCCAGCGTCCGGGGCCGGCGCCCAGCGCCCTTCCGCCGACAGTCCCGGGCCGCGCACCGAGGCATTGCCGCGCTTGACGGCGGCGGACCCCTGGCCGAGGGCGTAGCTCGGGACCAGGGTGAGGTCGGCGGAACGGCCCAGGGTCAGGAAGACCGGCTGCCCCACCGACCAGCCGGACGGGCCGGTCGAGCTGAGGATCGGGACCAGGAGGCCGGAGACGCGCGGCGCCAGGGGCACGGTGAGCCACGGCAGCGTCAAGACCGGCACCGGACGGTCGATGAAGAGGAACCGGGGCGTGACGTAGAGCACCGGCCACTCCAGCCGCGCCTCCAGGCCGGGCCGGACGGTCGCCGACCGGGCCCGAAGCTCCCACGACGGCGACCCGCCGTCGGGGCAGTCGCAGAGCGAGAGCCGGGCCTGCTGGAGCTGGAGCCGGCCGTCGCCGACGCTGGTGACGTCGCGCCCCTCGGCGCGCAGGCTGTTGCGGCCACAGCGCGCGGCCTCCTCGAGCGTGACCGCCGAGCCGAACTGGGTTGGTTCCAGCTTGTAGTAGGCCACCACCTGGTGGGCCTCGAGCGGGCCATCGAGGACGGCGTGGACCTCCTCGGCGAAGAGCACCCGCGTCGGATCGACGAGCAGCACGCCGCCGCTGGCGGTCACCTCACCGGAGCGTGGATCGTAGGTGGCCTTCCCGGCCCGCAGCGTCGCCGCGCCGCGACTGATCACCACGTCGCCCTCCAGCCGGTAAGTGCCGGCGGCGACGTCGAAGACGGCCTTGGTGGCCCCGACCTTGGCCTCGCCGCCCCCGCCGGGTGGCGGCGCGGCGGCTGCGAGGAGCCCGGCGGCGGCCAGGGCGACGAGAATCGGCACCCGGAGACCCTACTTCTCCGGCGCCGGCTCCGTCGCGGGTTCCGCATCGCCGGCCGGTTCGGCGGCTTCGGCCTTCTCGTCCGGAGCGACGACCATCCCCTGTTCGTTCTCGAGGGTAGCCTCGCCGGGCGTCTCCTCGGCCCCGGAGGGGGTCGCGGCTTCGCCCGGAGTCGGCGCGGCCGGCGGCCGCTCGAAGTCGATAGCCAGCGTGTCCCCCTCAACCTTCTGCTGGTAGGGGACCCGCTTCCTGAGCTTGATGTCCACAACGTAGGAGGTGCCTTGCTTGCTCGGCGTGATCATCGCCACCGCCGACTGGAAGAACGAGGTGTCGAGCGGGCGCGTGTCGTTGCGCCGGCTGGCCCGGGTGTTCTCCACCTCCAGCCGCACCACGTCGTCCCCGACGTCGGTGATGGTGAACTGGGGGGGGGCGCTGGTCTTGACGAAGACTCGCGAGACGGTGGGCAACTGCTCGAAACCGATGGCCCGCAACTTGGCCGGCCTGCCCGCCCTGGTGGCCTGGGCCGGAGCCGCGGACAACGAGGAGATGGAGGCGCTGGCTGGCGCCCGGGTGGGAGCCGGAGCCGGAGTTGCCGCGGGGACCGCGACCGTGACCGGGGCTGGAACCGGTGCCGGTGCCGGTGCCGGTGCCGGAGCTGGGGTCGGCGCCGGGGCCGGAGTCGCGACCGGAGCCCGCGGCGGCGGCGTGGCCGCCACGCTGGTCCGGGCCTCGGTGGCCTGCTGTGAGGCCAGCGCCTCCTCGATCTCCCGCCTGGCTTCGGCATCGGCCTCCGCCTGGGCACGGGTTTCGCGCTCGGCCTGGGCCGGAGACGGAGCGGCCGGCTCCTCCGCCTGCGGCTCCGGCTCGGCCTTCGGGGCGGGAGCTGCGGCGACGCGGGCCGCTTCCTCGGCCGCGGCCTTCTCGGCGGCGGCCTTCTCGGCGGCGGCCTTCTCGGCGGCGGCCTTCTCGGCGGCGACCTTCTCGGCCGCGACCTTCTCGGCGGCGACCTTCTCGGCCTCTCGGGCCCTGGCGTCGGCCTCGAGCTTGGCCTGCGCCTCGCGCTCCCTGGCGCTCGCCTCGGCCGCCAGCCGGGCCTGCTCCTGGACCTCGCGCTCGAGCTGCTCGCGAGCCCGCGCCTCCTGGAGCGCCGCCTCGTCGGCCTCGGCCTTGGCCGCTGCCGTGGCAGCCGCCGCCTTACCGTCGGCGCCGTCGGTCGGGGAGGCTCCCGGACCACCGGTCACCTCTGCGGGTTTGGCCGCGGCCACCGCTGCGCCGCCCGGCTTGGTCACCCGCACCAGCAGGGAGGTGCCCTCGGTCTGGACGTCGGGCGGCTCCACGTCGGCGGTGAATGCCAGCATCACCCGCGCGATGGCGGTCGCCCCCGAGCCGTAGGCCAGGTTCTTGATCACCCGGATCACGCCGTCTTCGCTGCGCAGGTCCTCGGGGACGCCCTGGAACTTCGACTCCGACAGGTCGATGACGAAGCGGGCCGGGTCGGCCATCGAGAAGGTGGTGAAGTTGGGCGGCTTGCTCCCCTTCACGGTCACCAGCACGCTGCCACCCTCGTCCTTCACCTCGACACCGGTGATGACGTTGAGATCCTGCGCCTCGGCGGCGCCGGCGAGAAAGAGGCAGAAGGCCAGGGAAAGGCTGGATCGCATCGGAGGCTCCGTCGGTCGAATCCGGCCGAAAAGATAGCACGCACCCCCGGGCGCCCGAAGAATCCGGCCCCGGCGATATCGGGTGGTGCTCTCAACGACGCCACAGCAGCGCCCTCGCCTCGCCCACCAGGTAGAGCGACCCGGCCACCACCACCGGCGCCCCGTCGCCCGCCGCAGCGCGCGCGCCGGCGAGGGCCTCGGCCAGCCCGCCATAGGCAACCGCCGGCACCCCCAGCGCCTCGGCCGCGGCCCTCAGCTCCGCCACGGCGCGGGCGCGCGGCGTCACCGGCGCCACCAGGTGGAGCCTCCGCACCGCGCCGGCCAGCGCCGCCAGCATGGCGCGGTGGTCCTTGTCCCCCAGCGCCCCGAAGACCAGCTCGGCAGGACGTCCGGGATGGAAGTCCGCCAGCGCGGCGGCCAGCGCCCGCGCGCCGTCCGGGTTGTGCGCCCCGTCCAGGAGCACGCCGCCCATCAGCTCGAGCCGGCCCGGCCAGCGGGCGGTGGCGATCCCGCGGGCGATCTCCCATTCACCCACGGTCACCCCGCCGCGCCGCAGGGCCCGCAGCGCGGCGGCGGCCAGCCCGGCGTTGCCGCGCTGGTGCGCCCCGGCCAGCGCCAGCGGCCCGTCCCAGCCCGCCGGGGCCACCTCGAACGGCGCGCCGGCCCGCTCCGCCGCGTCGCGCAGCACCTCGAGCACGCCCGGCGGCTGGACCGCGTGGACCACCGCCGGGACCCCGGCCTTGAAGATGCCGGCCTTCTCCCGCGCCACCGCCTCGACCGTCTCGCCGAGCCACTGGGTGTGATCGAGCCCGATGGCGGCCACCGCGGTCACCGCCGGCGTCACCGCGTTGGTGGCGTCGAGCCGGCCGCCCAGCCCCACCTCGAGCACCGTCACCCCGACCCCGGCCCGGGCGAAGTGGACCAGCGCCGACAGCGTGGCGAACTCGAAGTAGCTGAGCCGGTCCTCCGGCTCGCCGCCGTCGTGCCACGGGCAGCAGGCCCGGACCTCGGCCACCGCATCGGCCAGCGCCGCGTCGGAGATGGACTCGCCGCCGACGGCGATCCGCTCGTTGAAGCGCTCGAGGTGGGGCGAGGTGTAGAGCCCGGTCCGGTGCCCGGCCGCGCCCAAGGCGGCCGCCGCCATGGCGCAGGTGGAGCCCTTCCCGTTGGTGCCGGCGACGTGGAGGATCGGCGCCACCCGCTCGGGGTGGCCGAGGTCGTCGAGCGCCCGGGCCATGCGCGTCAGCCCGAAGCGCATCGCCAGCGGCGAGAGCGCCTCGAGATACCGGTGCGGATCGATCATGCCGCGCCGCCGGCCGTGGTCTCAGCCGAGGAGCGAGAGGATCTGCGCGAGCCGCTCGCGCAGCTCCAGCCGCGGCACGATGGCGTCGATCATGCCGTGCTCGAGCAGGAACTCGGAGCGCTGGAACCCGGGCGGCAGCTTCTCGCGGATGGTCTGCTCGATGACGCGCGGCCCGGCGAAGCCGATGAGGGCCTTGGGTTCGGCGATGACCACGTCGCCCAGCCAGGCGAAGGAGGCGGCCACCCCGCCGGTGGTCGGGTGGAGCATCACCGAGATGTAGGGCTTGTGGACCGCGCGGAAGCGGTTGAGCGCCGCCGAGGTCTTGGCCATCTGCATGAGGGAGAAGATCCCTTCCTGCATGCGGGCCCCGCCGGTGGAGCTGAAGACGATGCAGGGGATGCGCCGCTCGTAGGCGCGGTCGATGACCCGCGCCACCTTCTCGCCCACCACCGAGCCCATCGATCCGCCCATGAACTCGAAGGCGAACGAGCCGATCGAGACCGGGTGGCCGCCGATCGAGCCGACCCCGGAGATGAAGGCGTCACGCAGGCCGGTGGTCTTGAGCGTGGACTTGAGCCGGTCCTTGTACTTCTTGGCGTCGGTGAAGCCGAGCGGGTCCTGTGGCGTGAGGTCGGCGTCGAGCTCCTGGAAGGTGCCGGGATCGAGCAGCAGGTCGAAGCGGCGCCGCACCGGCAGCAGCTCGTGGTGGCCGCAGTGCGGGCAGACGTTCCAGTTCTTCTCCAGATCGGCCTTGTAGATGACCTCGGCGCAGCCGTCGCACTTGTTCCAGAGCCCCTCGCCCTTCTTGGCGGGCGCCGGCTGCGGCTCGGCCGCGCCACCCTTCGACTTGAGCTTCTTTTCCTTCGAGAACCAGGCCATGGGTGCTGAACTCCTCGGAACGGTCGTGCCGGTGCGGCGGTGCGTCCAGGCCGGGCCTGTTTACACCCGGGAGCGGGGTCGGGGGAACGGGGTTGGCGCGCCGGCGGATCGACGGGGCGCGTCAAGAGCAGGTGGGTGAGGCGCCTGCTGGATTCCGACCGCCCGCCTGGAGCGCCCTGGCAATTCGCGATCGGACGTCGATGCCCACCCCTTGCGGGGCGGTATGGGCCATGGTCGATTCCTCCTCCGAGGTGGGGCAGAAGGCGACCCTCACCATCACTCACGACGTGGCGTCCGCCTTCGCCACGACCACCTGCCCATAGTGGCCCGGAGACTGAACCACCGATCCCGAGTCCCGGGTGTCATCAAACTTGATGACACCGCCGAGCGAGAGACCAGGCGCCGGCCACGAGCGCTGTCTGCGGTGAGGGGGGCACGGGCCGCGACGCACCACTCAAAACGTGAAGGTGTCGCCGACTTCCAGGATCCGCACGTTCGGAAGCCTGAGCGCGGCCACCTCGCGGCGCAACGCCGGAACGTAGGCCGGCTTCAGGTGGTAGAGCAGGATGGGCAGGTCGGCGCGCTGCAGCTTGGCCAGCTCGCGCGCCAGGGTCCTTGGCGTGAGGTGGCCGGACAGGTCGGCCAACCGCTGCAGGCGGTTGGGGAAGGAGACCTCGACCAGCAGGGCCTTGAGGCCCGGCGTCGAGTTGACCTGCTTCCAGAACCGGGTGGTCGGGCCGGTGTCGCCGGAGATGGCGAACGCGCTGCGCCCCCTGGAGACCACGAACCCGACCGACTCGACCGGGTGGCGGACCGGCACCGGCTGGAAGGTCAGGCCGCCGGCCTGGAAGGCGCGCTCGGTGGAGAAGGGGCGCAGCTCCATCACCGGAGACCGGGCCGACGGGATGCGCGTGAAGTCTGGCCAGAGCTTGCCGTTGAAGACGCTCTTGTGGAGCGTGCGGGCGCACTCGGTCGAGGCGTGGACCCGCACCGGGGTCTTGCGCAGCCCCACCAGCAGGTCGGCCAGCAGCGGGACGTCCTTGACGTGGTCGAAGTGGCTGTGGGTCAGCACCACGTCGTCCACCTTCAGCAGCTTGGCGAGCGGCAGCGAGGAGGTGAGGGCCCCGGCGTCGATGGCCAGCCGCCCGTCCACCAGGAAGCAGGTGGTCCGGTGGTCCGGAAGCTCGCCGCCCGAGCAGCCGAGGACGCGGAACCTCACCCGAGGTCTCCGAACTGCGCCTTCATCTGGAGGAACTCCAGGAAGTGGCGGAGCTTGTCGGTGTCGGGCACCACGAAGCCGTCGGGGTGGACCGAGACGATCTTGGCCTTGAGCAGCTTCATGAGCGCCTCGTCGGCCTGGTCGGGCTTGACGCCGACGCGGGCCGCCAGGTCGCGCGGGGCCATGTCGATCTTCATCCCGGCGGCGGTCCTGGTGCCGCGCTCGGCCGCCACCGACAGCCAGTGGACCACCCGCGAGGCCGCGTCGGTGAGCAGCAGGTTCTCGATCTGCTCGTTGGCCTCGGCCAGCCGGTCGGAGAGCTTCTTGATGAGCCGGACCGCGATCTCGGCGTTGGACCGGATCATGGTCTCGAAGGTCCTGGCGTCGATCACCAGCAAGCGGCAGTCGTCGTCGCAGATGGCGGTGGCGCTGCGCGGCCTGTTGTTGAGGATGGCCATCTCGCCGAGGAACTCGCCGGGGCCGAGCCTGGAGAGGATCTTCTCCACCTCGCCCACCCGCTTGCTGATGGTCACGCTCCCGGCGTTGACGACGAACATCTCCCGCCCCTCGTCTCCCTCGCGGAAGAGGACGGTGCCGCTGGGGAACTCCCGGCCGAAGCGCTGGAAGAGGGGATCGTCGGACATGTCGGGGCGCGTCACCTCGTGGTCACTTAGCCGACGTGACTCGGGGCTGTCAACGAAAGGGCCAGGCGCCACGCACCCTTGAACGGCACGCCGCTCACTTGCTCTCCATCGTGAACGCTCCGTCCCAGTCCGGCCCAGGCGGCTCGCGCCGCATCCGCTCGCAGCGCGCCAGGTAGACCTGCGAGCACTCGTCGCCGCCGCGGAGCCGATCGGCCTCGCGGAAGTGCGCGATGGCCTCGTCCCAGCGCTGCGCCTGCCACGCGCCGTAGCCCCAGCCGAAGGCCTCGAGGAAGGCGGCGTCGGCCGCCGAGACCGGCCCCACCCCGAGCAGCTCGTAGATCCGGACCGGGTCCTGCTTCCCCTTCACCCGCGCCAGGTCGAGCGGCCGCGCCACCACCCGCCCCTGCACCTTGGCGTAGGTCTCCGGCCCGATGATGATGCGCGTGCCGTACTGCTTGTTGGCCCCCTCCAGCCGCGAGGCCAGGTTCACCGCGTCACCGAGGATGGTGTAGTTGTAGAAGCGGTCCTGGCTGCCGACGAAGCCGACCGACATCGAACCGGTGTTGAGGCCGATGCCGATGTCGATGTCGGGCAGCCCGGCGGCGCGCCAGCCCGGCCGGAGCCGCTCCAGCTCCGTGAGCATGTCGAGCGCCGCGCGGCAGGCCCGCAGCGCGTGATCGGGCTGGGCCCTGGGCGCGCCCCAGAACGCCATGATGGCGTCGCCCATGTACTTGTCGAGCGTCCCCTGGTGGCGCGAGACGATGACGTCGGTCATGGGCGTCAGGTACTGGTTGAGCAGCTCCAGCAGCCGGTGCGGGTCGAGCCGCTCGGAGATGGTGGTGAAGCCGCGGATGTCGGCGAAGAGCGCGGTCAGCTCGCGCTTCTCTCCGCCCAGCTGCAGGGACCCCTCGTTCCCCAGCACCTCGTCCACGATGGCCGGCGCCAGGAAGCGCGAGAAGGATTCGCGCGCCTTGCGCTTGGCCCGCTCCTCCGAGAAGAACCGGTAGGTGGTTGCGGTGAGGAACATGCTCAGCACCTGCAGCAGTGGCAGGCCGGTGGCCAGCACCAGGTTGAAGCGGCGCAGCGCCAGCACCGACACCGCCGCCCAGAGCGCGGCGACCGCCAGCAGCGCCGGCGCCGCCGCCACCGGGCCGACCCGCGAGAAGAGCCAGGCCAGCGCCACCGAGGCCAGCGCCATGGCCAGCACCTCGCCCAGCACCACCCACTGCGAGCGCTCCAGCAACTGCCCGTGCAGCACGTTGTCGACGAAGGTGGCGTGGGTGATGACGCCCGGCGCGCTGTCGTCGAACGAGGTGACGCGCTGGTCCCACGTGCCCGGCGCGGTGGCGCCCACCAGCACCAGCTTGCCGCGGAGCCGCGCCGGCGGGACGCGCCCGGTGAGCACGTCGGTGGCGGAGATGGTGGGGAAGTCGCGGAAGCTGCCGTAGTAGGAGAGCGGCGCCCGCCCGAAGTCGTCGGTGGCGATCTCCAGGTCGCCGACCCGCACCCCCACCAGCACGCTGGAGCCGGCCACGCCGACCGGCACCACCGGCGCCGGGATCCCGTCGCGCCCCTTGACCCGCGCCAGCAGCGCCAGCCCGAGCCCCGGGAAGGTGCTCCCGCCCGCGCTGGCCAGCAGCAGGTAGCGCCGGATGACCCCGTCGGCGTCGGGCAGCACGGTGAAGTAGCCGCCGCTGTCGGAGACCTTCAGCACCTCGCCGACCGGCGCCAGCACGCCCGGGAAGGAGCGGCCGGCCCCGCCCCGCCCGCCGGCCGGGTCGGCCACGATCCGGCCATCGGCGCCCAGGACGTGCACCGCCTCGGTCCGGAAGAAGCGGAGCCGCTCCACCGCCTCTCGCGCGGCCGCGGGGCTGCTCACGTCGCTGCGGAACATGAAGCCGACGGTGACGTTGTGGGCCTTCTCGATGGCGTCGGCCAGCAGGCCGGTCGGGTCGGCGTCGGGCGGGATGGTCGGGTCGCTGCCCTGCGAGGCCCGCCAGATCCGGTCGAGCCGCTCCGCCTCCTCGCCGCTGGCCTGGGCCCGGGCCTCCTTGACCCGCCGGGCCACCTCGGCGGCCCGGGAGCCCTGGACGTCGGCGTCGCTCCAGATCATGTCGAAGCCGACCGCGGCGGCGCCGGCGGCGGCGAGCGCGTCCACCAGCCGCGCCATCCGGGCCCGGCTCCAGGGCCAGATCCCCTCCACCTCGATGGATCGCTCGTCGATGGCCACGATCACCACGTCGCCCGACGGCGCGCGCGGCCCCCGCAGCGTGGTGAGGGCGTAGTCCTGCGCCGCGTACTCGATGCGCGAGACGACCGGGAACTGGGAGCCCTTGCGCGCCCAGAGGACGTCGAGCACGTGGAGGCCGGTCAGGAGCAGCCCGACGTAGAGCGCCAGCCGGAAGGCGTCGATGCGGAACAGGGCGCGGCGGCGGGCGACCATCGGGTTCGCCCATGGTACCAGACGGGCGGGCTTGGCCCACGCGAACGCCTTGCGGCCCCGCCCCTGCCCGGGGTACAGGGGGCGCATGTCCCTCACCTACCGCGACGCCGGCGTCGACATCGACGAGGGCGACCGGCTCGTCGAGCTGATCAAGCCCCACGCCAGGCCCACCATGCGGCCGGAGGTGCTGGCGGGCATCGGCGGCTTCGGCGGCCTCTTCGCCCTCGACGTGTCGAAGTACAAGCAGCCGGTGCTGGTCTCCGGCACCGACGGCGTCGGCACCAAGCTCAAGGTGGCGTTCGCCGCCAACCGGCACGCCACCGTGGGCATCGACCTGGTCGCCATGTGCGTCAACGACATCGCCGTGGTCGGCGCCGAGCCGCTCTTCTTCCTCGACTACTACGCCACCGGCAAGCTCTCCGCCGAGCAGGGGGCCGAGGTGGTCAAGGGGATCGCCGCCGGCTGCCTGCAGGCCGGCTGCGCCCTCATCGGCGGCGAGACCGCCGAGCTGCCCGGCTTCTACGAGCGCGGCGAGTACGACCTGGCCGGCTTCGCCGTCGGGTGCGTGGACCGGCCCCGCATCGTCGACGGCACGCGCGTCGTCCCCGGCGACGTGGTGATCGGGGTCGCCTCCTCGGGGCTCCACTCCAACGGCTACTCGCTGGCCCGCAAGGCGCTGCTGGAGAAGCACCCGCTCGACTGGCGCGTCGAGTCCTGCGGCGGCCAGACGCTGGCCGACCTGCTGCTCGAGCCGACCCGCATCTACGCCAAGGACGTGCTGGCCCTGCTGGAGCGGGTGGCGGTCAGGTCGTTCGGCCACATCACCGGCGGCGGCCTGCCCGGCAACATGCCGCGCAACCTCCCCGACGGCACCCGCGCGGTGCTGGAGGAGAAGCGCTGGGAGCGGCCGCCGGTCTTCGACCTCATCGAGCGCGAGGGGAACGTCCCGCGCGACGAGATGTACCGGACCTTCAACATGGGGCTCGGCCTCACCATCGTGGTCTCGCCCGGCGACGAGGCGGTGGTCCACGAGGTGCTGGGCGGCCGCGGCCTGAAGTGCTGGACCGTGGGCGCCATCGAGAGGGGCGCCGGCGAGGCCACCTGCGAGGTGGTCCGGTGATCCGCCTCGGCGTCCTGGCCTCGGGCGGGGGGACCAACCTCCAGGCCCTGCTGGACGCCTGCGCCGCGCGCCGCGTTGACGCCGAGGTGGCGCTGGTCCTCTCCAACGTCCCGGAGGCCGGCGCGCTGGCGCGGGCGGCGCGGGCCGGGGTTCCCACCTCATGCCTCCCGTCGAAGGGCGTGACCGACCGGGCCGCCTACGACGAGGCCGTGGTGGCCAGCCTGCGCGAGGCGCGGGTCGAGCTGGTCTGCCTGGCCGGCTACATGCGGCTCGTGACCCCCGCCTTCCTGCGCGCCTTCGGCCCCTCGCCCAGCACGCGCGGCTGTCCACGTGTGGTGAATATCCACCCGGCCCTGCTGCCGTCCTTCCCCGGGCTGCACGCCCAGCGCCAGGCGCTCCAGGCCGGCGTGAGGATCTCGGGCTGCACCGTCCACTTCGTAGACGAGGGGACCGACACCGGTCCGGTCATCACCCAGGCCGCCGTGCCGGTGCTCGACGACGACACCGAGGCCACCCTGGCGGCGCGCATCCTCGAGCAGGAGCATCGGCTCTACCCGCAGGCGATCCAGTGGATCGCCGAGGGGCGTCTCTCGCTCGATGGCCGCCGGGTTCGGCTCGACCGCGCCATTCCACCCGCCGAGCGGCTCCGCTCCCCCGCCGCCGAGCTGGCCTGAGATGGCCACCACCTTCAAGCCGCCCGCCACCCAGCGCGTCTACGACGTCTGCGTCATCGGCGGCGGCGTGGGCGGCGCGGCCGCCGGCGCCCTGCTCTCCCGCCGCGGCTTCCGCGTCCTGCTGATCGACGAGGGGAGCGCCAGCCAGCCCGTGGCCGACGGCGGCTGGCTCTTCCCGGCCGGACCGACGCTCCGGCCTTCGCCGCGCGCCCTCCCCGCCGCCGAGGCCCTGCTGGCCGACCTCGGGCTGACGACCGACGCCGTCCGCTCCATCGCGCCGCTCGATCCGCCGCTCCAGGTGCTGCTGCCGCGCCACCGGCTGGAGCTGGCCCCCGACGCCGACGCGCTCGGACGTGAGCTGCGACGCGAGTGGCCGGCCGGCGCCGGGGCACTGGCCGACGGCCTGGCCCGGCTGGCCTCCGCCGCCGAGCTGGGCGGCGCGCTGCTCAAGGGGGCCCCGCCGCTCCCACCGGCCGGCCTGCTCGATCGCTGGACCCTCCGGCGCGCCATCGTCCGCGCCGCCAGGGAGACCGGGCTCGACCAATCGCTGCTCACCGGGGCCTCGCCACTCGCCGAGCTGGGCGACGCCCCGCTGACCGCGGCCCTCACCGCCCTGGCCGGCTTCCTCGGCCGGATCGACGGGCCGCCCTCGGCGTTCGTCCTGGCCCGGCTGGCCGGGCTGGCGCTCGGGGGGCTCCATCGCCCCATCGCCGGCGCGGCCGGCGTCGAGGACGGGCTGCGCCGGCGCATCACCGAGGCCCGCGGAGAGGTGATCGGCTCGCCGGCCGAGCCGGCGCGCGTCGAGTCGATCGGGATCGAGCACGGCCGGCTCGCGATGGCACGCGTGGCCGGCACCTCGGACCCCCGGCTGGCGAGGGCCTTCGTCATCGCCACGCCGCTGGCGCGCGTCGCCGAGCTGCTCCCGGTGGAAGGGCGCTCCAGCCGCCTGGCGCGGTCGCTGGCGGCGGTGCGCCCGGGGGCCCGGCTGGCCGCCTGCCACCTCCTGCTCCGCGACGCCGCCCGCCCGCCCGGGCTGGGCGACGCCGCCCTGCTCCTCGACGCCGATGGGGCTCCGGCCGGAGCGGTCCTCCTAGAGCTGTCGCCGGCCCGCCGCGAGTCCCGCCACGGAGCGCCGGGCGAGACGACCCCGGACCACACCACCGCGTCGGCCTTCACGCTCATCCCGGCCGGCTCCGACGAGGCGGCCACCCGGGTCCGCCTGCGGCGCGCCCTCGAGGCCGCGCTCCCCTTCCACGAGCGCCACCTGGTCCACCGCGCCGAGCCGCCGCCGGTCGCACACCTCCTCCACTTCGAGGCGCCCGCGACGCTGGGCGCGGGGGGGCTGCCGGTCCGCTCCCCGTGGAAGAACGCCTTCCTGGCCAGCGGCGAGGTGCTGCCGGGGCTCGGGATGGAGGGCGAACTCTTCGCCGGGCTCCAGGCGGCGGCCCACGTAGGGGCCCTCCTCGGCGTGAAGGCCCGCCCGAGCTAGGTCCAAGCTTTCCAGGCCCCCCTTGCTTTTCGGGCACGGATCCGTAATATGCCGCGCTCTTTCGGTTTTCGGAGAATCAGACCATGGCACGCCGCTGCGCTGTATGTGGGAAGGGGCCGCTCGTCGGCAACAACGTCTCCCACGCGAACAACAAGTCGAAGACCCGGTCGCTCCCCAACCTCCGCTCCGTCCGTGTCAACGACGCGGGCGAGGTGAAGCACGTCCGCGTCTGCACCCGCTGCCTGAAGGCCAACAAGGTCCAGAAGGCTGGCCGTCGCACCACCGTCACCGCGTCCGCGTAGCGCCGGGCGCCTCGAGCGCCCACCCATGGCGAAGGACCTCGAACAGCCCCTGACACCGGCGCAGCTGGGGCTGATCCGTGCCCAGCTCTCCGCGACGACCGGGAGCCGGCGGCTCGACCTCATCCTCAGCGCGCCCAATCCGGGCGCGCTGGTCCGGGCGCTCCCTGCCGACGAGCTCTACTTCACCATCCGCGAGATCGGCCTGGCCGACGCGGTGGAGCTGGTCCAGCTGGCCTCGGCCGAGCAGTTCCGGACCTTCATCGATCTCGACGCCTGGCGGCAGGGGCGGTTCGAGCCGCGCCGCGCCCTCCCCTGGCTGCGAGCGGCCCGCTCCGGCGCCCCCCTCGACTCCAGGCTGGCGGTCCGGCTGGCCCGCAAGATGCGAGCGCTCGACCAGGAGGTGGTCTACCTGGTGCTGCGCGACGCCATCCGCATCCATGACCTGAAGGTGGAGGAGGACCCGGACGTCGAGAGCGACCAGGCCTGGCGCACCTCCGACGGCGCCTACCTGGTCGACTTCGTGGTCGAGGGGAGCGACTACGTGGCGATTCGCGGCCTCCTCGACGACCTCGAGGCCGAGGATCCGTTCAAGTCCTCCCGGCTGCTCGGGGCGCTCGCCTGGGAGCTCCCCAGCGAGCTGGAGGAGACGGCGCTGCGCTGGCGGCAAGGGCGGCTCGCCGACCTCGGCTATCCTTCGCTGGAGGAGGCGCTCTCCTGGTACGCCCGGCCACCGACCCGGCCGGCCGAGGCGCCGGGCCAGCCCCGGCGGGCGCCCGGCTTCTTCCTCGCGCCGCTGG
This sequence comes from Myxococcales bacterium, assembly GCA_021806645.1. GTDB lineage: Bacteria > Myxococcota > Myxococcia > Myxococcales > Anaeromyxobacteraceae > JADKCZ01. The sequence continues at coordinate 301,233 of JAJZQX010000003.1, forward strand.
GCGACCGGACGTTGCTGGCGCGTGCCGCCGCCACCCTCGACGCCGGCGACCGCGAGGCGCTCGACATGCAGCTCGTCACCGCCGGCAACGCCGTGCTGGTGGCCGACGGCATCGACCCGGTCGACCTCGACCAGGTCCGGGCGGCGGTGACCGGCGCGCGCGCCATGGTGGAGCTCGGGCTGGAGCGGCTGGCGGGGGGCGACGAGGCCAGGGCGGCGGAGGTGCTGGCCAGCACGCCGGTGAAGCGGCTCTTCCAGGAGGGGTTCGGGCGGGTCCTGGAGCTCTCCTGGCGCGCCGACCGGCTCTACCGGGCTGGCGGGGCGGGCCGGCGGTCGGTGCCGCTCCTCGACGCGCCGCTCGGCGAGCTGCTGGCGGCGCTCTCCTCCCGCCGCCCCCGCTTCCACCCCGGGATCGAGCGGCCGCGCGACGAGTGGGGCTCGCCGAACGTCGCCGCGCTGGAGCCGCGCCGCTTCCTCACCACCAGCGACCTCACGCTTACAGCCACCGCGCTCGACCTCTGCGAGGGACTGGCGACCACGGCGCGCGAGCTGGGGCTGGTCCCGACGCAGGCCGAAGGGGACGCGCCGCGCCTGTCGAGCCTCTACCTGACCGCCCTCGCCAACGAGCGGCTGGGGCGGCGCTTCGAGCCCGTGCCCATCCCGGTGAGCGACCTGCCCGCGGTGACCGCGGCGCTGGGGCGGATCGAGGATCCCCGGCTCGCCTCGCGCGGCGAGGCCGGGGCGCTGCTGCAGACCCTGGCCCGACGGCAGGCCGAGGAGCTGGCGGCCAACCTCGACCGGGCCGCCGCGACGCCGGAGCTGGTGACCGCGCTCCTGCTGCGCCGCTGACCACCACGCCGGAAAAGACGAAGCGCGCCGGCCCCGCTCTCGCGGAACCGGGCGCGCCTCGGCACGACCAGGGAGCTGGTTACTTCTTCGCCTCGGCCTTCTTCACGGCCTTCTTCACGGCCTTCTTCACGGTCTTGACGGGTTCGACCTTCTTCTCCTCCTTCGCGGCGGCGGCGACCGGGGCGGTGGCCGGAACAGCGGCCGGCTGGGCCACCTCGGCGAAGGCCGGGGCGACGAAGGCGAAGGCGGCGAGGGCGGCGGCGATCTTGGCAAACTTCATGTGGTGTTCTCCTTGGTTGGCCGCTCCAGCGGCCTGGTTCGCAGCCTCTCCGACGCGCTCCCCTGCCCGCTTATTCATCTGCCGGAGCGATTTGGGCGCCACGGTGCCGCCGGCGTGGCCGCGGGACCCTAATGCTCCTCTCCCGCGGCCGGCTCGCCGGGAGCGCCTAGCGAGAGCCCGCACTCCGGGCACTCGGCCCGGGCGGCCGACGCCACGAAGCGGTGGCCGCAGGCCGGGCACTCGATCTCGCCCCCCTGGTCGAGGTCCACGCCGGCCGCACCTCGCGCCGCGGCCTCTCGCGCCCCGGCGTCGCCGAGCAGCGTCGCCCAGTCGCGGCCCAGGAAGGCGCGGGCCGCCTCCACCTCCGCCCCGGGGACGTAAAGGTTCCACTTCGGGTCATGGCGCTCCTGCGGCGTCGTCCCCGGCACCTTCTCCATCTCCGCCGCCAGCCCCTGATCCTCCAGCAGGGCCATCAGCTCCCGCACCTGCGGGTAGGCGCCACGGAAGAGCAGGCTGAGCCCCTCCGCCTTCGCCGCACAGGTCACACACGCCTCCCCCTCGTCCATCGGGGTGCCACACACCTTGCAGTCCGCGCCCATCGACGCCTCCTCTCCGGGTTCCCGATGATAGCCTGAAGCCCCCCGGCCGACTCCGCCCCGACGGGTCTGAAGGCAGCTATACTCCGCCCCCCATGATCATCGACGGCAAGGCGGTGGCCGCCCGGGTCCGGGCCGAGGTGGCGGAGCAGGTGGCGGCCCTGAAGCTGAAGGGGGTGGCGACCGGCCTGACCGTGGTCCGCGTCGGCGATGACCCGGCCTCGGCGGTCTACGTCCGGAACAAGATCAGGGCCTGCGCCGAGACCGGCATCGTCTCGACCGAGCACCACCTGCCCGACACCACCACGCAGGCCGAGCTGCTCGCCCTGATCGGGACGCTCAACGACGACCCGGCCGTCCACGGCATCCTCGTCCAGCTCCCGCTGCCGAGGCAGATCGCGGAGCATGCGGTCCTGGTGGCCATCTCGCCCGCCAAGGACGCCGACGGCTTCCACCCCTTCAACGTCGGCTGCCTCTGGACCGGCAAGCCGGCGCCGCGCGCCTGCACGCCCCACGGCGTGATGCGGCTGCTCGACGAGGCCGGGGTGGAGCTCAAGGGCAAGCACGCGGTGGTGGTCGGCCGCTCCAACATCGTAGGCAAGCCCCTGGCGGCCATGCTGCTGGAGCGCCACGCCACCGTCACCATCGCCCATTCGCGCACCCCCGACCTCGCCGCCGAGGTGGCCCGCGCCGACGTCCTGGTCGCCGCGGTCGGCAAGGCCGGGATCATCAAGGGGGCCTGGGTGAAGCCGGGCGCGGTGGTGATCGACGTGGGGATGAACCGCGGCGCCGACGGCAAGCTGGTGGGCGACGTGGAGTTCGGCGAGGCCTCGACGCGCGCCTCCGCCATCACGCCGGTCCCGGGCGGAGTCGGCCCGATGACCATCGCCATGTTGCTGGCCAACACGGTGGAGCTGGCGGCGCGGACGGTGAGGTGAGCCTCCGGCAGACCCGCCGCCTCGCCTGGGGCGCGGCACTGGGGCGACGATTCCTCCCAGGGATCGCTTGATTCCGGGGTCGGCGCCGCTACAATCCGCCCGCTTCTCCGTCCCCTCCTTCCCGAGGCACCGATTCCCATGGCCCTCCGCACGCCGCTCCACGCCGCCCACCTCCGCCACGGCGCGCGGATGGTGGAGTTCGCAGGCTGGGACATGCCCGTCCAGTACGCTGGCCTCATCGAGGAGCACGAGGCCGTGCGCGGCGCCGTCGGCCTCTTCGACGTCTCGCACATGGGCGAGGTGGTGTTTCGCGGTCCCAGGGCGCTGGCGGCCCTCCAGGCCATCTTCACCAACGACCTCTCCAGGGTGGCCGACGGGCAGGCGCAGTACGGCTGCCTCTGCCGCGAGAACGGCGGCATCGTCGACGACGTGGTGATCTACCGGCGCTCCGCCGAGGACCTGCTGGTCTGCGTGAACGCGGCCAACCGCCAGAAGGACTTCGAGTGGCTGAAGTCGCATGCCAGCGGCGCCGACGTCCGCAACGAGTCGGACGACTGGGCCCAGGTGGCGCTGCAGGGGCCGAAGGCGCTGGCGGTGCTGAAGAAGCTCACCGCGACCGACCTCGACGCCATCAAGACCTACCGCCACGCGCCGGGCACGGTGGCCGGCATCACCTGCCTCATCGCCCGCACCGGCTACACCGGCGAGGACGGCTTCGAGCTCTTCTGCCCGGCCGCGCAGGCCGAGAAGCTCTGGGACGCGCTGATGGCGGCCGGCAAGCCGGAGGGGATCCAGCCGGCCGGCCTCGGCTGCCGTGACACGCTCCGGCTCGAGATGGCCTACCGGCTCTACGGCTCCGACATGGACGACGACGCCTCGCCGCTCGAGGCCGGGCTGGCCTGGGTGGTCAAGTTCGACAAGGGCGACTTCATCGGCCGAGCCGCGCTCCAGAAGCAGAAGGAGCAGGGGCTGTCGCGCAAGCTGGTCGGCTTCCAGCTCACCGAGCCCGGCATCGCCCGCCATGGCCACCCGGTGGTCCACGACGGCCGCGCCGTCGGCGTGGTCACCAGCGGCACCCGCTCCCCGTCGCTCAAGACGTCGATCGGGCTGGCCTACGTCCCGCCGGCGCTGGCCGCCGAGGGCTCGGCCCTGGCCGTCGAGATCCGCGGCAAGCCGGTGGCCGCGGTGGTGGTGAAGACCCCCTTCCTTTCCCGCAAAGGCAGCTGACCAGGAGCGACCATGACCATCCCCGACGACCTCAAGTACACCAAGGACCACGAGTGGGCCCGCCCGAAGGGGGCCAGGGTCCTGGTCGGCATCACCGACTTCGCCCAGGACCAGCTCGGGGACGTGGTCTTCGTCGAGCTGCCGGCCGTGGGTGACGAGGTGAAGAAGGGCGAGTCGTTCGGCGTGGTCGAGTCGACCAAGGCCGTCTCCGAGCTCTTCGCCCCCATCTCCGGCAAGGTGGTGGAGGTGAACGACCCGCTGGTCGAGGCCCCCGAGAACATCAACGAGGACCCGTACGAGGAGGGCTGGATGATCGCCATCGAGCCGTCCGATCCCAAGGAGCTGACCGAGCTGCTCGACGCCAAGGCCTACAAGGCCCACGTCGACGAGCAGGGCTAGCCCCACCTCCACCGTCGCGGCGCGCCGCGCCGTTGAGGAGCTCCGTTGCGCTACCACCCGCACACACCCGAAGACGTCCGCGCCATGCTGGACGTGGTCGGGAAGAAGTCGGTCTCCGAGCTCTTCCGCTCCATCCCCACCCCGCTCCGCCTGCAGCGGCCGCTCCAGGTGCCGCCGGCGCTCGACGAGATCGCCCTCTTCGGCGAGCTGGGCCGGATGGCGGCGCGCAACGTGGTCAGCCACCCGCCCTTCGTCGGCGCCGGCTCCTACCCGCACCACGTCCCGCCCACGGTCGACCAGCTGCTGCTGCGCGGCGAGTTCTTCACCGCCTACACGCCCTACCAGCCGGAGATCGCCCAGGGGACGCTGCAGGCCCTCTTCGAGTGGCAGACCTTCGTCTGCCTGCTCACCGGCCTCGACGTCTCCAACGCCTCGGTCTACGACGGCGCCACCGCCACCGCCGAGGCGGCGCTGATGGCGACCCGCGTGACCGATCGCTCCAAGGTGGTGATCTCGGCGGCGGTCCACCCGGCTTACCGGGACACCCTCGCCACCTACCTGCGCTCCACCGGCGACGAGATCGTCACCGTCCCGTTCGGCGCCGACGGCCGCACCGACCTGGCCGCGCTGGCCCGCGCCGCCGAGGGAGCGGCCGCCGTCATCGTCGGCTGGCCCAACGCGCTCGGCGTAATCGACGCGCTCCCAGAGGCGGCCGCCATCGCCAGGAAGGCCGGCGCGCTCACCGTGGCGGTCACCGCCGAGGCAGTCTCGCTCGGCCTGCTGCAGGCCCCAGGCGCGCTCGGCGCCGACGTGGCGGTCGGCAGCTTCCAGAGCTTCGGCAACTCCATGGCCTACGGCGGGCCGGCCCCGGGCTTCTTCGCCATCCGCGAGAAGTACGTCCGGCAGATGCCGGGGCGGGTCTGCGGCGCCACCGTAGACAAGCACGGCCGCCGCGGCTTCGTGCTCACCCTCTCCACCCGCGAGCAGCACATCCGGCGCGAGAAGGCGACGTCCAACATCTGCACCAACGCCGGGCTCTGCGCGCTGGCGTCCACCATGCACCTGGCGCTGCTCGGCAGGCAGGGGCTGGCCGACCTGGCCCGGCTCAACCACGAGCGGGCGCGGCTGCTGCGCGACGAGCTGGGGAAGGTGGGCGTCAAGCCGATCTTCGCCGGCCCGGTCTTCAACGAGCAGGCCTTCGACGTCGGTGACGCCGAGGCGGTGGTGGCCAGGCTGGCCAAGCGCGGCCTCGCCGCCGGGCTGCCGCTGGCGCGCTGGTTCCCCGACCATCCGCGAGCCAGGGGGGCGCTGCTCTGCGTCGCCACCGAGCTCCACTCCCCCGAGCTGATCCAGCTCTTCGCCAAGGCGGTGAAGCCGTGAGCAACCAGTCCGGCTGGAAGCCCGACATGGAGAAGGGCGCCACCTCGCCGGCGCTCGACGCCCCCGGCCTGGGCGGCGCGGTGCGCGGCCTGGTCCACGAGGAGCCGCTGCTCTTCGAGCACGGGTCGAAGGGGCGCTGCGGCGTCTCCCTCCCCGCCCCGGGCGCCAAGGCCGCCGACGACCTGCCCGCCGCGCTGGTGCGTGGCGGCATCGAGGGACTCCCCGAGCTCTCCGAGCTGGAGGTGGTCCGCCACTTCACCAGGATGTCGCTCTGGAACCACGGCATCGACACCGGGTTCTACCCGCTCGGCTCCTGCACCATGAAGTACAACCCGAAGTCGAGCGAGGCGCTGGCCCGGCTGCCCGGCTTCGCCGGGCTCCACCCGCTGGCTCCGGCGGAGCACGCCCAGGGGGCGCTCGAGCTGATGTACGCGCTGGAGCGGGCCCTCTCCGAGATCGCCGGGATGGACGTCACCACGCTCAACCCGGCGGCCGGGGCGCACGGCGAGCTGACGGGCATGATGGTCATCCGCGCCTGGCACGCGGCCCACGGCAACCCGCGCAAGAAGGTGCTCATCCCCGACACCGCTCACGGCACCAACCCGGCCTCGGCGGCGCTCAACGGCTACGCCTGCGTCCAGCTGGCCAGCGGCGCCGACGGCCGGCTCCACCCCGACACGGTGGCGGCGGCCATGGACGACGACGTCGCCGCCATCATGATCACCAACCCCAACACGCTCGGGCTCTTCGAGTCCGACATCGCCGAGATCGCCCGGATCGTCCACGCCCGGGGCGGCCTGGTCTACGGCGACGGCGCCAACATGAACGCCCTGCTGGGCAACGCCAGGCCCGGCGACATGGGCTTCGACGTCATCCAGTACAACCTCCACAAGACCTTCGCCACGCCGCACGGCGGCGGCGGCCCCGGCTCGGGGCCGGTGGCGGTCAAGGCCACCCTGGCCCCGTTCCTGCCGCTCCCGGTGGTGGTGAAGGAGGGCGAGCAGTACCGGCTGGTGACCGATCCGAAGGAGCGGCCGCGGACCATCGGCCGCATCCACGGCTTCCACGGCAACTTCGGGATGATGGTGCGGGCCTGGGCCTACCTGCGCGAGCTGGGGCCGGAGGGGCTCAAGGCCACCTCCGACCTGGCCGTGCTCAACGCCAACTACGTCCGCGCTTCGCTCCAGGGGGACTACAACCTCCCCTACCAGACCGACTCGCTGCACGAGGTGGTCTTCGACGACACGGCGCAGAAGGAGGCCGGGGTCACGACCATGGACGTGGCCAAGCGGCTCATCGACCACGGGTTCCACCCGCCCACCATCTACTTCCCGCTGGTGGTCCACGGCGCCATCATGATCGAGCCGACCGAGACGGAGTCGAAGGAGACCATCGACGCCTTCGTCGCCGCCCTGAAGGCCATCGCCGAGGAGGCCAATCGGGACCCCGAGGCGCTCAAGGCCTCGCCGAGCAAGCCGTTCCGCGCCCGCCTCGACGAGACCCGCGCCGCCCGCAAGCCGGTGCTCCGCTGGACGCCGGGGATGAAGGTCTAATCGTGCTGGCGCCGGCTTCTGGTGGCGCCAGCGCAATACTCGAGAACCTGCTGCCACCGTGACACGTGGCGGAAGGTGCCTTCCCGAGCCCGGCGGTTCGGCGCGTCCTTCCACCCGGCGGCGCCTGCGGGCGGGAGGCTGTCCCGCGCCGGCACACGGCCTGCGCGCGCGGTCGGTTGCTCGCCGGCCTCGGCGCGCGGCCCGCTGGAGATGCGGGGCGCGCCGGCAAGGGTCGCCTCGCTGGAGCGGCCTGCGGCTTCAGCGACCGAGCCCGGGCGAGGCTCCGGTTGCCGTCGCGCACGCTGGACCCGGGCGCGCCTCGGCAGCGCATCCTAGCGGGCGTGCTCGGCAAGTGTGCCTTCGCGCGACAGCCCCGCCCGACTTCGGCGCCTGTGCGATTGGACGCCGAACCGCCGGGCCCCTGGCCGGCGCCGTCATGCCGCCGGCGAGCGCGGCGCCAATCTCCTCCACATCATCAGGACCCCGACGGCGAGGAGCACCGAGGCCAGCAGCGCCAGCGGATTCCCCGGCGTCTCGCGCACCCGCAGCGCCACCGCCGGGACCACTGCGGTCTCCACCAGCAGGAGCGGCCGCCTGCAACAGCAGGACCAGCGCCGGCGGCGCCGGGGGCCCCATCGTACCCGGAGGGCCCGTCACGCCTTCAGTTTCTCCGCGAGGAAGGCGGCGCGCTCGGAGTCATGATCGGCCACCTGCCGGTCATAGGCGCCGTGGAAGAGCGGCGCGGCCACCAGGAAGTCGGCGGTGGCGCGGTTGCACGCGGTGGGGATGTTGTAGAGCACCGCCAGCCGCAGCAGCGCCTTGACGTCCGGGTCGTGCGGCTGCGGCTCGAGCGGATCCCAGAAGAAGACGAGGACGTCGATCTCCCCCTCGGAGATGCGGGCGCCCACCTGCTGGTCGCCGCCGAGCGGGCCGGAGCGGAAGCAGGTCACCGGCAGGCCGGTCCGCTCCGCCACCAGCGCCCCGGTGGTCCCGGTGGCGAAGAGCTCGTGCTCCACCAGGACGGGCCGGTTGTAGGCCACCCAGTCGAGCAGGTCGGGCTTGCGCCGATCGTGGGCGATGAGCGCCAGCCGCTTGCGCGCCGGCATGGCCATCCGGAAAGTCTTGCTCAAGGCCGGCTCTCCCGGGCCGCGCGCATCGACCTCACGGTCCGCCCCGGAAGATCTGGAACCCGCCGTGGCCGACCTCGAGATAGAAGCCGAAGGTGAAGCGGATCTCCCCGTTCGGCTCGACGATGCCGGGCGGCGGGTTGGCGAAGGGTTGGGCCCGCTTGAAGGCCTCGACGGTGGTCTTGTCGAGGAACTCCATCCCGCTGGTCCTCTTCACCACCACGCCCTTGAGCGCGCCGGTGTCGTCGAGCGTCACGGTGAGGAGCGTGTAGCGATCGCGGTTGCCGAAGACCGTCCGGTCGGGGTCGCGCTGGTCGAGCGCGCGCTGCGGGTTCCAGGTGGACGAGACCGCCTGCTTGATCCGGTTGAAGTAGGTCGCGTACTTCCACTCCCGGGTGTTGAGGAAGGTGCCGTCCCCCTCGTCGACGTTGTCGAGCTTGTCGGGCGAGCCGCCGCCGGCCAGCCGCGCCAGCGTCCGCGGGGTGAGCGCCAGCCGCGGGTCGTACTGGCCCGGCCGCCGCAGGCCGCCGTCGCCGGCGCCCGACGCGCCCGAGGACCGGTCAGCCTCGGTGGTCAACTTCGGCTCCCAGGGCAGCGTCGGGATCTCGCCGCCGGCGACCGGCGGCGGACGATCGCCCCGTGGCACGGCCCTGTTCATGGCCTGCCTCCGGTCCTGGCCGGCGCGCTCACCGACCCGTCCCTCGACCGACCGCTCCGACTTCCCGTCCTGGCCGCCGCGAGCCGTGCTGGCCGCCGCCCCTTTCCCGACCGGCCCCGGCGGCGCCGCCGGGGCGCCCGGACCGCGGAAGCGGGAGCGCGTCTCCTTGTCCACGGCGTTGTCGCGATCGGAGACGTACCTGGTGTCCTTTGGAGTCCTGGCGTTGGAGGTGGCGGTCTCGACCACCTGCCCGGGGAACTTGCGCTGCTCCTCCGGCGGCGGCTGGCGCGGCGGAGGCGGCACGCTGGGCGCCGGTGCGGCCTTGGGGTCCCGGATGGACCGGTTGGCGGTCCAGTCGGAGGCGCTCAGCGCCGCCAGGTCGACCGGCTGGATCTCCTTGACCGGGCCGAGCCCGAGCGAGCTCGGATCGACGCGCGACACCAGCAGCCAGTTGGCCAGCAGGGAGACGACCAGCGCCACGACCGTCCGGAGGCCGGGGCGGTCGGAGCGCTTTCGGCGGCGAAGGGTAGGTCCAAAGTGGGGCATCGTGCCTTTCGAATCTTAACAGGAAAGTGGCCCCGCGCCTTACCTCCGACGGGACGTTGCCTCCGGGAAGGCCCCCGGCTAGACCTTTGACCCAACGATGGAATTCCATGCCGACCCCGATCCGGGACCTCCCGGGCCCGCCGCGCCTGACCGGCTGTCCTGGCGGGCCCGGGGCGGATTGATCGCCACCGCGCTGGTGGCGCTGCTCTGGGTCTCTCTCCACGCCGCGGTGGACCGCCCGGCCGTCCGCGCCCGGATCCAGGCCCGCGCGCTGGCCCTGCTCCGGACGAAGCTGGGGACGGTGCAACTGGCCGGCCCCGTGGAGATCGACTGGGCCTTTCGCGCCTGGCTGGGACCGCTGCGCGTGCCCTCCACGACCCCCGGCGCCGAGCCGCTGCTCAGCGTCGAGCGGATCCGGGTCCGGGCCAGCCTGCTGGCCGCCCTGTCCGGCCGGCTGGAACCGGCCTCGGTCAGGCTCTACGACGTCCGGCTGGCGCCGGGCGAGCGTGGCCAGGAACTGGATGCCGCGATGGAGCGGTGGCGCTCGCCCCGCGGTCCGCCCGGCCCGCCGGCGCCTCCGGGCCGTTCGCGCGATCCGGAGATCCACGTCCGCCGCCTCACCGTGGCCGTGCCATGGCAGGGCCGGACCGTCGTGGTGGGCCCGGTGGACGGGCGGCTGGAACGCAGCGGCGCCGCCGGCGCCTCGCGGATCGAGGCCGAGGCCTGGCTCCCGCGGGGCGGTCACCTCGAGCTTCACCTGCGCCGGTCGCCAGCGGAGCGCGGCTGGACCTTCGACGCCACGGCGACTCTGGAGGCCGCCGACCTGCCCGCGGCGGCCCGAACCGCGGGGCTGTGGGCCGAGGGCGGCGACCTGGTGCTGGAGGTGAGCGGCACCTCCAGCGGCGAAGACGCGCGGGCCACCTTGCGCGGCACGCTGACCCGGCTCCGGCTGCGGGGCGATCGCCTCGGTCCCGAGCCGCTCGGCCCGCTGGCCGCCAGCGGCGAAGCCGAGCTCGGCTGGACGGGCGCGACCAGGCGGCTCGAGCTGCGTCGCGGACGGATCGCAGCACTCGGGCCGCTGCGCCTCGAGGTGGACGGGGCGCTGGCGCTCGGCGCCAGGCCTTCCTTCACGCTCTCCATCGTGGTCCCGCCGGTGGACTACCTCGCCCTGGTGGCGGCCCTCCCCGCCGCGCTGGCACCGCCGCCAGCCGCCCCGCGTCCGCCCGGCCGCTTCGGCGGCTCGCTCAAGTTGGCGGGCCCGCTGACGCCGCTGGTTGGCTGGACCGTCAGCGCCGCGCTCGATCTGGCCCCCATGCGCGCGGAGGCCCGCGCCGCGGCGCCGAGCCCGCTCCTCTCCTCCTTCGTGGCCCATCCCGACGGCGACGGCGGCGTCGCCGTCCGGCTCGGACCGCCCAGCCCCGCCTACGTGCCCATCGCCGAGCTGCCCGAGCACGTGGTCCGCGCCGTCACCACCGCCGAGGACGCCGGCTTCTTCGGCCACCAGGGCTTCGACTTCGCCGAGCTGCTCGACGCGCTCGCCGCCGCCGCTGGGGCCGGGCGGGTGGTGCGCGGTGGCTCGACCATCACGCAGCAGCTGGCCAAGAACCTCTACCTCTCGCGCGACCGGACGCTGGCGCGAAAGGCGCGCGAGGCCCTGGTGACGGTGGCGCTCGAGGCCAGCCTGCCCAAGGCCCGGCTGCTCGAGCTCTACCTGAACCTGATCGAGTGGGGTCCCGGCCTGCACGGCATCGGTCCGGCCGCGCGCCACTACTTCGGCGTCGACGCGCGCCAGCTCACGCCTCGCCAGGCCTGCTTCCTCGCCGCCATCATCCCGAGCCCCCACCGCTCCCACGGGCTGGTCGCGGCTGGGCTCGGTGACCGCGCCTCCCGCGCCCGGGTGGACGACCTGTTGCTGCGGCTCAACGCCAGCCAGGTGCTCTCGGACGAGGCGCTGCGGCGGTCGCTGGAGGAACCGCTCCTCTTCGCCTTCGGCGCTCCTCCGCCGGTGGAGACCCTGGCGCCGTCACCCGGCGGCAGCCTCTGAGCCCATCGCCGCGGCACCCGCCAGCCGCTCCCGCTCCCAGGCCAGCCACCACGCCCAGGCGCGGCACGCCACCAGCGTCACCAGCACCATGATCGCCATGCTCGCCAGCAGCATCGGCATGGTCAAGGCGTGCTCGAGCCCGAGCATCCGGGAGATGCCACCATAGGTGAGCTGGACCGACACCATGTAGCCGACCAGCGACTGGCGTCCGAGCGAGGTGAGCCAGCCGAGCGGCTTCTCCAGCAGGTCCGGCAGCAGTTGCAGCAGGCCGGTGAGGCCCACGCAGAGGGCCAGCCGGCTGAGGAACCAGCTCGGCGAGTTGAGCCACCAGAAGGCCGGGTCGCTCACCGGCATGGTGACGAACGGATCGACGACCAGCCCGGCCCCGTAGATCGCGGCGGCGCTCCCGAGCACCAGGAACGGCCGGCTCCTGCCGGTCACCAGCGGAGCCACCGCGGCGCCGGCCAGCAGGAAGGCGACCCAGTTGAAGAGCTTGAACTGGCTGCGTGGAACCAGGCCGTAGAGGTAGGCGGCCGGGACGTCGAGCAGCTTCCCCAGCGGGTGGAGCGAGAGCTGGTGGAGGAACCAGGGCTGGTCGCGCCATCCGAGCGCCACGCCCACCCACGGCGTCGCGAAGACGAACAGCAGCGCCGCGCCGGCGGTGAGCGCGATCCCGAGCGGCCGAGGCCGCCCGATGGCGAGCCATGCCGAGAGGATCATGCCGGCGGCGATGACGTTGAGGACGTCCACCTTGAGGACGTCGTGCCAGCCGTCCCAGCGCCAGGCCCCGCGCCAGAGGAAGGAGACCATCACCAGGGCCAGGCCGCCCCAGAAGGCCAGCCTGGGCCGGCGCGGGTGCCACGCCCCCAGCTTCACCGAGAGCGTGAGGCCGAAGCCGGCCACCGAGATGACGTCGACGCCGAAGAGGTAGGGGAGCCCCCAGCCCGGTCCCCACGCGCCGCCGGCCACGAAGGTGAAGATCCGGAACAAGTAAGCGATGCCGAGCAGCCAGAGGCCTCGGCCGATGGCCGCCTTCCGCCGCGCCGCCGGCTCCCCCCCCTTGCGCGCCTGCGCCTCGTCGGAGAGCGCCTGCGAGAGTCCCGCCATGTAGAGGAAGCCCGGGGCGGCCAGGCCCCCGAGAAACATGAAGGCGTCGTAGAGCGTCTCGTGGCCGGTTCGCCCGCCGGGGACGATCCAGGCGTCGAGCACGTGGACCTCGATCATGAACAGCACGGCCAGGCCGCGCTGCCAGTCGAGCCAGAGCTTTCGCCTGGGCGGAGGAGGAGAAGTCACGCCGTGGCCTTGGGGCCGGGCGAACGGCTCACTTGTCGCGATAGGTGATGCGACCGCGGGTGAGATCGTAGGGGGACAGCTCGAGCTTGACGCGATCGCCCGGGATGATGCGGATGTGGAACTTCTTCATCTTGCCAGAGGCATAGGCGAGGACCACCGGGCCCTGGTCCACCTTGACTCGGTACATCCCTCCAGCCAGGGCCTCGTCGACCATGCCCTGAACCTCGATGTTCGCTTCCTTCTCGCTCACTCGAACTGTCCCTTCCGGCGCCGGGCCCGGATGATCCGGGTTCCCGATGTGCCAGGAGCGACCCCGGTGAAGCCGGAGTCGCCCGAGGCCCTCGCTGCGCGCTCTCTTTACTACGAGAGGGGGACACCGGCCAAGGATCGCGAGTGATCCAGCGCTCGATACCCTCCCCTTTCGGGTCACCCCAGATCCTCCGGAACAAGTTCAGGCGCCGGCTGCGGTCCGGAGCGCGGCCGCCCGCTCCGCCACCCCCCCCTCCCCACCGGCCAGTTGCTCGAGCAGCTGCAGCCCCCTCGACCGGTCCTCCGGGAACGGGAGGAGCCCCTCCGCCCGGGCCAACTGCGCCTCCGGCACCCCGGGGGCCAGGATGCCGGCCACCTCGGCGCAGAACCGGGCCGCCAGCGGCTGGCCGAGCGACCGGTGGGTCCGCGCCAGCAGGATCCAGCCGCGGGCGTCGCGCGGGTTGGTCACCACCAGCCCCTCGAGGATGGTCCGGGCGGCTTCGACGCGTCCGGCCGCCAGCTCCTCCTCGGCGATGCCGGCGATCGCACCGCCCAGCTCCTCGGTGAGACCGATCGCCTCCGCCAAGGTCGCCTCGCCCCGCTCGCCCTGAGAGGTCTCCATGGCGGGCCTCACCGGACGTTCCCGATGATTGCCATGCGCGTGTCGTGCTGGGAGCGCAGGACGTTGCTGATCATCGCGAACATCTCCTTCTGCTTGTCTACCAGCCGCTGCAGCTCCATCATCTGCACCTGCTCGTTCTTGCCGGTGGCCGACGACGAGGCCGGGCCGCTCGACGAGCCGGCCGGGCTCGACGACGAGTGGGCGCCTGCCGGGTCGGGCGCCTCACCGCCGCCCAGCTTCCCGTCCATGATGGCCGAGGCCAGCCCCGGACCGGCCTTCAAGGCCAGCGGCGCCAGCGCCGGCATCCCCAGCGCCGTGACCGCGGCGGCCAGCACCGGCCCCGAGAGCTGCGCGATCATCGACTTGAGCTTGGCGTCGCCGACGAGCTGCGCCGCCATGCCGAGCGGCGGGATCAGGGACTTCAGGGCGCCCCAGACGCTGAAGCCGCTCGACTTCCTGGCGCTGCCCGAGCCGCTCGACGCGCTGGACCCCGGCGCCGCCTTGGCCGCTCCGCCCTTCATCTCCTCCATCTTCTTCAGCACCTCGTCGTCGTTCCGCTTGGCCACCGCGCACATGAAACGGAAGAGCTTCTCCTCGACCGAGAGCGTCGGGTCCTTCAGGAAGGCGAAGCCGTCACCGGCGGCGGTCTTGCTGTAGCCCTTCGGCGCGGAGGCCGCCTTGGAGGTGGTGGTGCTGCTCTTCCTGGCCGTGGTCGTGACCTTGGCGGCGGTCCTCGACGTGGACCTCGGGGCGGCCTTGCCGGTCGCGGCGCCGGCGGGCCGTCCGAGCGCCCGGTTCGAGGTGGTGGTGACCGGGTCGAGCCCGGCTGCAAGGTTCGCCGCGGCGCTGGTTACGGACGAGATCAACGACATGTGGTTCCCTCCTGGCGTGTGGGCGGACCGGCCGCCGGGCACCGACCAGAGCGCGGGCCGTGCCAGCCACCGGACCAAGCGACTCCGCGAGGTTGGGCGCCCCAGGGGCGCGGGGCCCTGGTCCGCCAGGACGCCGGAGGTCCGTGGATCGACCGATTGACGGCGCGGGGCCCTCCCCCTAGATTCGCCAGCCATGCGCTACCTCGGCCTCGACGTGGGCCGCGCGCGGATCGGGCTGGCGCTGGCCGACGACGTGCTGCGGACCGCCCGGGCACACCGCACCGTCCCCCGCCACGGCGACGCCGCCGACCTCGACGCCATCGGCGAGGTGGCCGCCGCGTTCGAGGTGACCCGGGCCGTGGTCGGCCTGCCGCTCAACATGGACGGGACCGAGGGAGGATCGGCCCGCCTGGCGCGGGCCTTCGCCGCCAAGCTGGAGAAGCGGCTCGGCCTCCAGGTCGAGTTCCACGACGAGCGGCTCTCCACCTTCGAGGCCTCGACCCGCCTGCGCGACCAGGGGCTGTCGGCGCGCGACCAGAAGGGCGTCATCGACGCGGAGGCGGCCGCGGTGATCCTGCAGGGCTGGCTGGACGGGAGGACGGCGTGAGGCGAGTGCTCCGGGCGATGGTGGCCCTGCTGGCGGTGGTGGTGGTGGTCGCCGGCGTGGTGGCGTTCCTGCGCTGGAGGGAGATCGGCGCCTTCCGCTCCGCGCCGTTCGGGACCACCGACGAGAAGGTGGTCGAGGTGCCCCCGGGGGCCACGCCCCGGGCGGTGGTGCGGGCGCTGGCCAGGGCCGGTGTCCTCTCCGACGCCGAGCTGGCGTGGCGCTACCTCCGCTTCGTGAAGCGGGACCCCCGCCAGTTCAAGACCGGCGAGTACGCCTTCGCCGGGGCGCTCACGCCAGACGAGGCGCTGGAGCGGATCTACAAGGGCGAGGTGCGGCTCCACCGTTTCACGGTGCCGGAAGGTCTCCGGATCGACGACGTCGCCGGGATCGTCGGCCGCAGCGGCCTGGTCCCGGCCGAGGACTTCCTGCTGCTGGCACACTCGGCCGCCGAGGCCCACGCCCTGGGCATCCCCGCCGACAACCTGGAGGGCTACCTCTTCCCCAGCACCTACGCCTTCGCTCGCGGGGTGTCCGCCCGGCGGATCGTCGAGGCCATGGTGCGCCGGGCCAGCGACGAGTACGACCGCGCCAACGCCGGCCGCTCACCGGAGGTGAAGCTGGACCGGGCCGAGGTGATGACGCTGGCCTCGATCATCGAGAAGGAGACCGGCCAGCCGGCCGAGCGGGCCCGGATCAGCTGCCTCTTCCACAACCGGCTGGCGCGGAAGATGAAGCTCCAGACCGATCCGACCGTCATGTACGCCACCTACCTGCGCACCGGCCGCTGGTCCAGGAACATCTCCAGGGCGGACCTGCGGACGCCGCATCCCTACAACACCTACCTGGTGCGGGGCCTCCCACCCGGCCCCATCGCCAACCCGGGCGCCGCGGCGATCCTGGCGGCCCTCTCGCCCGCCGAATGCACCGACCTCTTCTTCGTCTCCCGCAACGACGGCACGCACGTCTTCTGCCCCGACCTCGCCTGCCACGAGCGGGCCGTCAAGCGATGGCAGGTCGACTTCTTCAAGCGGGGGCGGAAGTAGGGCCTCGACCGCCAGGGCGATTTCGGCCCGTCGATCGGCCGTGGTAACTTGGCCGCGCATGTTCGACGAGGCTCGCAGACCACGCCGCCGCCCCGCCCTCGTGGCCGGGATGCTCTCGGTCGCCGCGCTGGGCGGGCTGGCCTTCTCCCTGACCCTGGAGCGGCCTCCCTCGCCCGCCCCGGTGGCGCCCGCCCCCCCGCCTCCGCTCCCTCCTCCACCCCCGCCGCCGCCCGAGCGGTTCGAACTCACCACCGCCCGGCTCGGCCGCGACCAGACGCTCGGCCTGGTGCTGCCCAGGCTCGAGCTGACCGGCGCCGAGTCCACCGCCGTGGTTGGCGCCCTGGGGGCCTACTTCCCGGCCAGGAAGGCCCGCACCGGTGACCAGCTGATCGTGGAGCGGCGCGCCGGCGACCCGGCCCTCCTTCGCTTCACCTATCGTCAAGGGCGGGCCGACGAGTACGTGGTGGCGCGCGGCGCGGGCGGCGACTGGGAAGCGACCCGGCGCCCCGTGGAGCTCAAGACCGACGTGGCGCGCATCCACGTCGAGGTGACCGACTCGCTCTACGACTCGCTCCACGACACCGGCCAGGATCCCGCCCTGGCCGTGCTGGCCTCCGACGTGCTGGCGTGGGACGTCGACTTCTACCGCGACGTCCGCCGCGGCGATCGCATGACGGTCCTGGTGGAGCAGACCATCGCCGACGGCAGGCGGCTTCGCTACGGTGAGATCCAGGCCGTCGAGTACCAGGGCACGACGGCCGGCCGGAAGCGCCTCTTCCGGTGGACCGACCCCGGCGGCCAGACCAGCTACTACGACGACGACGGCCAGAGCGCCCGGCGCGGCTTCCTGAAGACGCCCCTCAGGTACGCCCACGTCACCTCGGGCTTCGGCAACCGGAACCACCCGCTGCTCGGCTACCTGGCCGCGCACATGGGCGTGGACTACGGCGCGGCGGCCGGCACGCCGGTCTGGGCGGTGGGCGACGGCGTGGTGCGGCAGGCGGGCTGGAACGGCGGCTGTGGCCTCTCCGTCACCATCCGCCACCGCAACGGGCTGGAGACGCTCTACTGCCACCTCTCCTCGGTGGCCGTCAGGTCCGGCAAGGCGGTCTCGCAGAAGCAGGTGATCGGCGCGGTCGGCTCGACCGGCCTCTCCACCGGCCCGCACCTCCACTACGCCGTGCTGCGCGGTGGGGGCTACATCAACCCAGGGCAGCTCAAGCTGCCGCGCGGCGCCCCGGTGCGGGCGGACTGGCTCGCGGGCTTCAAGGCCGACATCGCGCCGCTGCGCGCCCGGCTCGACGGCGTCGAGCTGGCGAGCCAGGCCCCGGCGGCGCGGCCACCGCGCCAGGCCACCGCCTCGACCCTGCCTAGCGGCGCCGCCGGCGGCGTGCCCGCTCTGCGGTGAGCGGCGTCTCCCCGATCACCTTCCCGTTCAACGCCGTCACCAGCGGTTCCACCAGCTCCGGCGCCACCTCCACGAAGGTGTGGCCGCGGCGCAGCTCGACCAGCAGCAGCTCGGTGCCCGGAACGCTGGCCGCCACCAGCTCGCGGACCTTGGCCTCGTCGGCGCCAGCCTCCTCCCCCCAGGAGATGAAGACCCGGCCGCGGGCCGGCCGATCCGTCCGTCCCCCACCGCCCGCCGACCGGCCACCCTCCTCCCGCTCCACCGGCACCTCCCGCTCCGCCGACACCTCACGGGCCGGGGTCTGGCGCGACGGGGCCTCGGAACGTTCCACGGCGTCCTCCAGCGTGGCCGACACCTCGATGGTGGGGATGCCCGAGAGGTCCGCCTCGGCCTCGGTCGGGCGCGCGGCGCGCGGCGGGCGCGGGCGCTCCTCGCGAGGCGCACGGGCTTCGCGCGGACGGTCCTCGCGGGGACGGTCCTCGCGGCGCGGGCCGCGGTCGCGCTCGCCACGCCGGCCGTCGCGCGGGCCACGGCCCTCGCGCTCGCGGTCCTTGACGAAGCTCTTCTCCAGCAGCTCCTTCCGCTCGTGCTCCTCCCGCTTGTGCTCGGCCTTCTGCAGGTCGGTCATCTTGTCGATGCGGTGGTGCGCGAAGAAGTACTTGAGGGCGAAGGCCAGCAGGTACTCGCCGTCCTGGCGCACCTTGAGCTGCTGCGCCAGCGGGATGTAGGCCTCGAAGATCGAGGCGCTCATCCCCTCCTTCAGCTCGGCGACGTGGCGCTCGGTCCAGCGCCCCTTGGCCTCCTCGGGCGTCGGCAGCTTGCGCTCCTCGAAGACGATGCTGAACTTCTTCTGCAGCGCGGAGAGCGTCATGATCTCGGCGCCGGAGACCAGCGAGAGGCTGGTCCCCTTCTTGCCGATGCGGCCGGTGCGGCCGACCCGGTGCATGAAGACCGAGGGGTCCTCGGGCAGCGAGTAGTTCACCACGTGCGACAGGTCGGAGATGTCGATGCCGCGCGCCGCGATGTCGGTGGCCACCATGAAGCGGACCTCGCCCCGCTTCACCTTGGCCATGACCCGCTCGCGCTCCTTCTGCGGCAGGTCGCCGTTGAGCAGCTCGGCGTCGTAGCCGTTCCGGTTGAGCACCGCGCTGACCAGCGAGGTGTCGCTGCGCGTGTTGCAGAAGACGATGGCCGTCTCCGGCTCCTCCTGCTCGATCATGTAGAGCAGGTTGCGCGGCTTCGGGTAGGCGTCGACCGTGTGGTAGAGCACGTTGTGGATGTTGTCGACGCGGTACTCGTCGCCGGAGAGCAGGATGGTCTCCGGCTCGGTCAGGTACTGGCGGATGATCTGCTCGATGTCGGCCGGCACCGTGGCCGAGAAGAGCAGCTGCTGGCAGGTGGCGGGCAGGTGGTCGAGGATGCGCGTGACCTCCTCGAAGAAGCCCATGTTGAGCATCTCGTCGGCCTCGTCGAGCACCGAGACCATGCACTCCCCGAGGACCAGCGTGTTGCGGCGGATGTGGTCGAAGACGCGCCCGGGCGTGCCGACCACGATCTCGGCCCCCGCCTTGAGCTTGTCGAGCTGCTCGCCCATCGAGGCGCCGCCGTAGATGGCCACCACCGAGAGGTCGCGGTGCTTGGCCAGCGCCTCGAACTCCTGGGCCACCTGGATGGCCAGCTCGCGGGTCGGGCACATCACCAGCGCCGAGGGCTTGCGGCGCCCGTCGGGGATCCGCTCCAGCATGGGGATGGCGAAGGCCGCGGTCTTGCCGGTGCCGGTCTTGGAGCGGACGATGACGTCCTTGCCGTCGCGGAC
Source organism: Myxococcales bacterium (assembly GCA_021806645.1). Lineage (GTDB taxonomy): Bacteria > Myxococcota > Myxococcia > Myxococcales > Anaeromyxobacteraceae > JADKCZ01. The sequence goes on from JAJZQX010000003.1 coordinate 320,739, forward strand.
CGGGCGGAAGGTGCGGGACTGCACCGGGGTGGGCTTGGTGTAGCCGTGCTCGGCGATGGCGCGGCGGAGGGGCTCCGCCAGGTTCATCTCGTCGAAGGTGCCGTCCGAGACGTAATCGGACGCCGTCGAGGCCTGGGCCTCGGGCTGCTGCTCGTTCTCCATGTCACCACTCGCTTCGTCTGGTGGCGCATGGCGGCTTCGCCCGTTCCGCGGGGACCTCGGTCCGCCAAAAGAGGGGACCGGAGACCACGCCGTGCTTGCGAGCACCGCCATGCGCCGGTGGTCCTCCCGCGGCTTGCACGGGAGGCGGGCCACCTTGTATCACATCGCCGGGGGCAGGCTGAAGTCCGCGGCCCCCTCGCCACGCATGCCCGACGACCAGCCCGACGACCAGCTCGACGACCCGGCCGACCAGGACCAGCGCCACTTGCCGGTCCTCTCGGAGAGCGTCCGCAAGCCGGGCGGGCTGACCCGCTACGACCCGCTCCGCGCCTACATGGCGGAGGTGGCGCGCCACCCGCTGCTGACCCGCGAGGAGGAGCACGAGCTGGCGGTCCGCTACCGCGCGACCGGCGACGTGCAGGCCGCCTACGTGCTGGTCGCCTCCAACCTTCGGCTGGTGGTCAAGATCGCCCACGAGTACCGCCGCACCGCCTTCCAGCTCCTCGACCTGATCCAGGAGGGGAACCTGGGGCTGATGCAGGCGGTGAAGAAGTACGACCCCTTCAAGGGGGTGAAGCTCTCCTCCTACGCCGCCTGGTGGATCCGCGCCTACATCATCCGGTTCCTGATGGAGAACTGGCGCCTGGTGAAGCTCGGCACCACCCAGGCGCAGCGCAAGCTCTTCTTCAACCTCGGCAAGGAGCGCGAGAAGCTGATCGCGCGCGGCATCGATCCCACGCCCCGCCTGCTGGCCAGCAACCTCGACGTCGAGGAGCACGAGGTGGAGGAGATGACGGCGCGGATGTCGGCCGACGATCTCTCGCTCGACGCGCCGGCGCGCGGCTCGGAGGAGGGATCGGCCACGCCCCTCGACCGGCTCCCCTCCTCGGCGGCGCCGGCCGCCGACGTGTCGCTGGGCGACGAGCAGCTGCGCCGCGTCTTCCGGGAGCAGCTCGACGTCTTCGCCCGCACCATCACCGACGAGAAGGAGAGGTTCATCTTCGAGCACCGGCTCCTGCCGGCCGGGGGCGAGGAGCCGCTGACGCTGCAGGAGGTGGGCGACCGCTACAGGCTCACGCGCGAGCGGGCCCGGCAGATCGAGGCCAAGCTCACCTCGCGGCTGCGGGAGCACCTGCGCCAGAGCATCCCCGACTTCGAGCTGCTCGGCCCGCCGGCCGACTAGCCGCCCGGTCGCGCGCTCAGCCCAGCAGGACGCGCGCGGCGAGGAGCGCCGCCGCCACCACGCCCGCCAGCCCGACCCAGACCGCGGCCGGCTCCGGCCGCAGCGACGCCAGCGCCTCGGCCGCCGCTGTCCGCTCGGCCTCGGCCGACGCCGGATCGGCCAGCAGGCGAGCCGCCTCGGCCCGCGCCGCCCGGTGGTCTCCGGCTTCGAGCAGCTCGCCCAGCTTGGCGGCCGCGCCCCGTTCCTTCTTGGCCTTGCTCACGGCGCGCAGCGTATCATGCGCCGCGATGGCGCCGCCCAAGCTATCCCGCCGCTCCTTCCTGGCCTCGCTGGCCGCCGGCCTGGCCGGCGCCGCCCTCCCCGCCCGGGGCCGCGACAGCGTCGCGTCGAGCCCCATCGCCATCGGCCAGGTCCAGCACGACGGCCGCTGGAACCCGCGCCCCAGCGCGCTCAAGCGGCTCGGCTGGGAGCTGGCCCGGCGCACCTCGATCGAGACCACCCCCGAGCCGGTGCCGGTCCGGCTCGACGCTCCGGGGCTGCACCGCCACCCGTTCCTCTACCTGGCCGGCGACGGGGCCCTGCCGCCCTTCTCCGACGCGGCGCGCGCCGCCCTGCGCCGCCACCTGCAGTTCGGCGGCTTCCTGCTGGTGGACGCGGCCGACGGCTCCGACGGCGTCGGCTTCGACGCCACGGTCCGCCCCGAGCTGGCGCGGGTGCTGCCTTCGGCGCCGCTGGCGCCGGTCCCGCAGGCGCACGTGCTCTACAAGACCTTCTACCTGCTCGACCGGCAGGGTGGCCGCGTCGTCACCAGGCCCTGGCTGGAGGCGCAGTCGCTGGACGGGCGGCTGGCCGTGATCTACTCGCAGAACGACCTGGGCGGCGCCTGGGCCCGCTCGGATCTCGGTGACTGGGAGTACCCGTGCACGCCCGGCGGCGAGCCCCAGCGGGAGACGGCCATCCGGCTCGGAGTCAACCTGGCCATGTACGCCCTCTGCACCGACTACAAGGACGACGCCGTCCACCTGCCGTTCATCATGAAGCGGCGCACCTGAGAGCCCGCCGCCTGGAGCAGACCGCCTACAACGACTGGCGCCTCGCCGCCCTCACCCCGCTCCCGGGCTGGGCCATCGCGCTCGCCGCGCTGGCCGCCGTGGCGGCGCTGGCGCTCACCTGGTGGGGGCTGCGCACCGAGCCGCGCCGGGGCCGGCGGCTCACGCTGCTGGCGCTCCGCGCGGTGAGCGCGCTGCTGGCCCTCTTCCTGCTGCTCGAGCCGGCCGTGCAACTGCTCCAGACCGCCCGCTCGCGCCTCCGCTTCGCCGTGCTGGTAGACACCTCCCGCTCGATGCGCTTCCCGATCGAGCCGGGCGGGGCCAGCCGCGCCGAGGCGGTGGCGGCGCTGCTGGCGGGCCAGCGCGCCGAGCTCTCCAGGCTGGCCGAGCGGGTGGACCTCGACTGGCGCGGCTTCGACGCGCAGACCGCGCCGGCGGACGTCGAGGCGGCGGCGCGCGGGCTGCCCTCGGACGGGAGCCGGAGCGACCTGCTGGGCGCGCTCCAGGCGGCCGCGGCCGGGCCGGGCCGGAGGCTGGCCGGCGTGCTGCTCATCTCCGACGGCGCCGACAACGCCTCCCTCGCCGGCGGCCTCACGCCCCCGGCCCGCGCCGAGCTGCGCGCGCTGGGCGTGCCGGTCAACGCCGTGGCGGCCGGCCGCGAGCCGCCGCGCGACCTTGCCGTCGAGCGGGTGGCCGCCGAGGAGTTCGCCTTCGTGCGGAGCAGCGTCACCGTCGAGGCCACGCTGCGGGCCCACGGGCTCGATCCCGGGCCGATCACCGTGGTGCTGCGGCGCGAGGGGGCGGTGGTGGCGCAGGCGGTGGTGCAGCTCGAGGCGGGCCAGGACCGCTACCAGGTGCCGCTCACCTTCCGGCCCGACACCACCGGCACCTTCGTCTTCACCGTGGCGGCGCCGGTGCTGCCCGGCGAGGCGGTGACCGCCAACAACCAGCGCTCCTTCGTGCTGCGCGTGATCCGCGACCGGGTCCGGGTGCTGCTGGTGGCGGGGCGGCCGAGCTGGGACGAGCGGTTCCTGCGCGGCCTGCTCAAGCAGGACCCCAACGTGGACCTGGTCAGCTTCTTCATCCTCCGGACCAACGCCGACCAGCCCGGGCCGCAGGACCAGCTCTCGCTCATCCCCTTCCCGGTGCAGGAGATCTTCGGCCCGCAGCTCAAGACCTTCGACGCGGTGGTGCTGCTCAACTTCAACTACGCCCCCTACCGCTCGCTCGACATCGAGCGGTTCCTCCCCAACCTGCGCGACTACGTGCGCGGCGGCGGTGGCCTGGCAATGGTGGGAGGCGAGCAGGGGTTCGGCGAGGCGCGCTATGGCGCCACGCCGCTGGCGGAGGTGCTGCCGGTGGTCCCGCTCGACGGCGCCGGCCTCGCCGAGGAGTCGTTCCGCCCGCGCCCCACCGCCGAGGGGCGGCGCCACCCCATCACGGCCATCGGCGCCGGCGAGGCGGCCACCGCCGCGGCCTGGGAGGCGCTGCCGCCGCTCGAGGTGCTCAACCGGACCCGCCCGCTTCCCCCCGGCTCGGGCGCGGTGGTGCTGCTGGAGGCCCCGGGGCTGCTGGTGGACGGCCAGCCTGCGCCGGTGGTGGCGGTGCGCGAGGTGGGGGCCGGGCGAACGCTGGCGGTCACCACCGACGGCAGCTGGCACTGGGGCTACCTGGCCGCCGAGCGGGGCGGCGGCGACGGCGCCTACCGCCGCTTCTGGTCCTCGGCGCTCCGCTGGCTGGTGCGCGATCCCGAGCTCACGCCGCTCAAGGCCGAGCCGGACGCGCCGGCCATCGATCCGGGCGCGTCGGTCGGACTCTCCATCTCCCTGCGCGGCGCCGACTACGGCCCGGCCCCGGGGCGCAAGGTGGCGGTCGAGCTGGTGGCCGAGGACGGCAAGACGGTGGCGCGCGGAGAGGCGATCACCGGCGCCGACGGCGCGGCCCGGGTGGAGCTGCCGGCCGCGCCCCCGGGCGCCTACAAGGTGTCGGCCCGCGCCGAGCCGGTGCCGGGCGGCCCGACCGAGACGGCCGCCACGGCGCTGACGGTCCGCGGCGCCGGCCCGGAGGACGGCGACGCCACGCCGCGCCCCGAGCTGCTCTCGGCCATCGCCGAGCTGACCGGTGGTGACTTCACCTCGCTGCCGGGCGGCGGGCTGCCCCGGCTGCACCAGCTCGAGCCGGAGGTGGTGGAGATCGGCCAGCGGCGCGAGCTGCCCATCTGGAACCGCTGGTGGTACCTGGCCGCGCTCTGCGCCTCGCTGGGCGCCGAGTGGATCCTGCGCCGGCGCTGGGGCTCCTGGTAGCGGCGCGCCGGGCTCAGCGGCCGCCGAGCGTGAAGCCGATCAGCAGGCCGAGCAGCCCGAGCACGACTCCCACGGCCAACGGGGCGCGCGGGTGCTCCAGCCACGCGGCCAGCGGCGCCGCGGCCGGAGAGGCGGGCACGGCGCCGCCCGGCGGCGGCGGAACGTTGGCCAGATCGACGAACTGGTCGTCGTCTTCATCGACGGCGTCATCGACCTCCCTGGCGGCGGCGAAGGCGAGGGTCGGGAGGTCGGCCTCGCTCACCGGCTCCACGCGTTCCATGGCTGGCGCCGTGGGCGCGTTCGCCGGGGCCACGGCGGTGGGCAGCCTTGGCGGCGTGAGGGCGGGTGCCTGCGTCGTGCTGGTGCGGAGTGGCGGCACCGCGGGCGGCGGCGTGGCGCTCGCCGCAGGGCGCTCTGGCGGGGGTGGCTGCGACGGTTCCGGCGCCGCGGCGGACTCGCGGTCGGGCGCGGCGGGGGTGGCCGTCTCGGCGGCGGGCTCCTCCTCGACCAGGAGCGCCTGCTCCAGCGCCCGGCGGTGGGCCAGCCAGGCCGGCATCCCCTCCGACTGCGAGGCCTCCACCCGCTCCGCCACCGCCGCGCGGTTGGCCGGTGCCACCGCCGCGGCCACCGCCTCGGCGAAGGCCGCCGCCGTGGGATACCCCTCCCCCACCAGCACGCGATCGAGCACCGCCGCGAGCGGCCCGGGCGTGACACCGCTGGCCGGAGGCAGGGACTCCAGCAGGATTCGCGCCAGGTTGCGCAGGTCGTCCTGCGGCGAGGCGTCCTCGGTGAACGGACGCCCCATCCCGCAGAGCAGCACCTCGCCGCTCTCGGTCAGCATGATCCGCTCGGCGCGGATGGCGCCGTGGCAGAGTGGGCGGCCCATGGCGGCCGGAAGCGTGTGGCCGGCCTGGAGCGCGCCGGCCACGTCGACCGCCACGCGCGCCGCCAGCTCCGGCGTGAGCGGCTCGCCCGAGTCGAGCAGGCCTCGCAGAGTCTCCCCCTCGCGCCACGCCTCGACCAGCGCCAGGTCGCCCTCCACCTCGCCGGTGCCGAGCAGGTGGCGCAGCGCCGGGTGCTCCACCCGCGAGGCCAGGTCGACGCCGCGGGCCAGCATCGAGAGGGAGAGCGCGTCGCCGGCGATGGCGGGCGGCACCCGGACCAGCAGCACGGCGCGCGGCGTCGAGGCCGAGCGGTCGATGGCCAGGTCGGAGCGCCAGCCGCCGTCGGGCGGGAGGGCACAGACCACGCGGAGCCGGTCGAAGTGCACGGCGCGATGGTACTACACCCGCTTCTCGTTCTCCGGCACCCCGGGTACCATTCGCCCGTGCCCAGCATCCGCGCCGTCGTCACCGACCTCGACAACACGCTCTACCCGTGGGTCGACTACGTGGTCCCGTCGCTGGAGGCGATGGTGGACTCGCTGGAGACCACCACCGGGCTGCCGCGCATCCGCATCGTCCAGTCGCTCAAGGCCGTCTACTCGAAGTTCGGGTCGAACGAGTACCCGTTCGCCATCCAGGAGTCGGAGCTCTTCAAGCCCTACGAGCGGGACTTCGACTCCTTCAACGCGCTGGTGATCGACCCGGCCCGCAAGGCCTTCAAGTCGGCCCGCGATCGCTACCTCCACCCCTACCCGGGCGTGAAGGAGACGCTGCAGGCCCTCATGGACCGCGGCCTCAAGCTGGTGGCGCTCACCGACGCCCCGCGCAACGCCGCCGAGGGGCGGCTCCGGACGCTCAAGCTCGACACCCTCTTCCACGCCGTCTACACGCTGCCGGCCTACCCGCTGCCCGACAACGTCGACCCGGAGATCCGCCGCAAGGAGGAGGCGGGCCACTACCGGGCCGGCGTGCCGGTGGTCGAGCTGCCGGCCGACCACGAGAAGCCGAGCCCGGCGGGGCTGCGCCGGATCCTGGGCGACCTCGGCCTCACGGGCGAGCAGGTGCTCTACGTCGGCGACAACGTGAAGAAGGACATGCCGGTGGCGCAGGCCTGCGGCGCGCTGGGGGTCTGGGCCGAGTACGGCACCTACGTCTCCAAGGAGTACCGCGACCGGCTCCAGGTCATCTCGGCGGGCGAGGTCACCAGGCGCCACGTCGCCGACGCCACGCCGACGCGCTGGCCGCTCGCCATCTCCTCGTTCACGCAGGTGCTCGACGTGCTCGACGGATCGCGCTGGACCAGGCCGGCGGCCCGGCGCGGCGCCGTCCGGGCGCGCCCCACCCGCCGCCGTTAGGAAGTGCGCATGCGCTTCCGTCACCACCTCTTCATCTGCGAGAACCGCCGCCCAGAGGGCGCGCCGAAGGGCAGCTGCGCCGCGCGCGGAGGCGAGGCGGTGCGAGCGGCCTTCAAGAACGAGCTGCTGAAGCGAGGCCTCAACGAGGAGATCCGGGCCAACAGCGCCGGCTGCCTCGATCTCTGCGAGCAGGGGCCGGTGGTGGTGGTCTACCCGGAGGGCGCCTGGTACGTGGGCGTCCGGCCCGAGGACGTGGCCGAGATCGTCGAGCAGCACCTGGTCGGCGGCAGGCCGGTGGAGCGGCTGCTGGCGCGGACCTTCGGGCCGCTGCAGAAGTGAGGCCGGCCGCGGCGCCGGCCCCCCACGTCAGTTGAGCAGCGCCGGGTGGGCGCGGAGCGTGTCGAGCAGCGAGCGGACGTCGCCGGCATCGGCGGCGCCGGGCGAGAAGGCCAGGTAGGCCTCCAGGTCGCGGGCCGCGGCCGGCTTCAGCCCGAGCCGCGCCTCGACCAGCCCGCGATCGCGGACCTCGTCCATGGCGTCGGGGTCGAGCAGCAGCAGCCGGTCGATGACCCAGTAGGCGCGCACGTCGTCGCCCTGCTCCACGTAGATCCGCTTCAGGTTGTGGAGCATGCGCGACAGGATCTGGCGGGGCGGGACCGCCTGCAGGTAGCGGGGATCGAACTCGCGCCCGTGGACCAGGTGCTTGAAGCGGGACACGCACTCGTCGGCCGTGAGCAGCTCGCCGCCGTTGTAGGCGTCGATGAACAGCTCCGGGCCGTGCCCGAGCTCCAGCTTGACGAGGAAGTGGCCGGGGAAGCCGACGCCGGCGAGCGGGAGCCCGGCGCGGCGCCCCACCTCCATGAAGAGGAGCGAGAGCGTGATGGGGATGCCGAGGCGGCGCTCCAGCACCTGGTTCAGGTAGGAGTTGCGGGCGTCGTAGTAGTCCTTCTCGTTGCCGCGGAACCCCTCGTCCTCGAAGAGCACCTCGCGCACCGCCGAGATGAGCAGCGCGGCGCGGGCCTCGCCGGCGACCCGGCGCTTGACCCGCTCGGCCAGCGCGTCGAGGCGGTCGAGACAGGCCCGCACGTCGAGGCCGGCGTACTCCTCGGCCGCCAGCGCCAGGGCGGCCTCGTCGAGCCGGAGGACCGGCTCGGCGAGGAGCGCTTCGAAGCGGGCGCGGGCTGGGCTTTCGAGCTGCATCGCTGGCCCGAGTATAGCCCTCGTCCGCTCAAGGCAAGCCCGGGCCGCCCCTCCTTCGCAGGTCGTATCCGGACCTGCGCGGGCAGGCGCGGGGCGCTGAAATTGCGCGGCGGCGCGCCCTGCGAGCGGTCGGGCGATCCCCCTTGACGTGGGGGCACCCGGTTCTCTATCTTGCCCGCCCTGCCTTTCCCCAGTAGCTCAGTTGGCAGAGCAGGTGACTGTTAATCACCGGGTCGCATGTTCGAGTCATGCCTGGGGAGCAATAAAGACGGGGGTTCCGTGAAAGCGGGACCCCCGTTCCCTTTTCGGTTACCCCGCCATTACCCCGCCGTCGGGGCTCAGCAGGCCGGTAACGTCCGGCTTGCGCCCCTTGGAGTTGACGTACAGTCTTGCAGGAGCGGCGGGGACAGAGACCATCGGCAGGAGCGACACGAGATGCCTCCACGAGGTCAGCCAAGGTACTTCCGAGCGTCCGCCCTGGCACCTGTCGTTTCCCGCGTAGCGTCGTGAACCACCGCTGGGCGCGGTCCGGTTTGAGCCACCGCGGGATCTGCTGAGCCGGTGGCCGAGCGCGGTGATCGCGCCGGGCCGGAAACTTCCCCACCGCCTGA
>JAJZQX010000013.1 GCA_021806645.1 Myxococcales bacterium
AACGTCCATTCCGACCCACATCGTTGTAGTTTTCATTCGATCGGCTCCTCGTTTGCGGCTCTGGCCGCGGCCTTGCCGAGGCTAACCCGCGCTCAACGAGTGAGCCGGTCGTTCCATACTGTCTAGGCCGGGCGCCCCGTGCGGAACCTCGCCCTCGCCTCGCTGCTGGCCGCGCTCCCCGCCCTCGGCCTGGCGCGCGACGTCCCGCCGCTCACCGGCCCGGTGGTGGACGAGGCCGGCGTCCTCTCCGGCGCCGAGGTGCGCCGGCTCGACTCGCTGGCCCGGGCGGCCCGCGACCTCGACGGCCGCCGCGGCGTCCAGCTCCAGTACCTGCTGGTGCAGGGGCTGGACGGCGAGCCGATCGAGGAGTTCGCCATCCGCGTCGCCGAGGCCTGGAAGCTGGGAGATTCGGCCCGCGGCGACGGCGTGCTGCTGGTGGTGGCGGTGGGCGATCGGAAGGCCCGCATCGAGGTGGGGAACGGCGTCGAGGGTAAGCTCACCGACGCTCAGTCCTCGCGGATCATCCGCAACGTGCTCACCCCGGCCTTCCGCGCCGGGCGGTACGGCGACGGGCTCTACGAGGGCGGCGTGCAGGTGCTGGCGGCGCTCGGGTCGCTGCCGGGCGGCGTCCAGGCCCGGCCGGAGCCCCGCGCCAGACGCACCAGCGGCCGGTTCGGTGGCCTGCTGATGGCCGGGCTGGTGATCATCTTCATCGTGATCCGGGCCGTCTTCGGCCTGGGGCGCCGCGGTTTCCGGGGCGGCGGCTGGGGTGGCGGCGGCTGGGGTGGTGGGGCTGGCTTCGGAGGCGGCGGTTTCGGCGGTGGGAGTGGTGGCGGGGGCTGGAGCGGCGGCGGTGGCGGGTTCTCCGGCGGCGGCGCATCGGGCAGCTGGTAGGAGGCGGCATGGTCCTGGATCGGAGCTTCGACGAGGCGGCGCGCGCCCGGGTGGCCGAGGCGGTCCGGGTGGCCGAGGCCGGCTCGCGCGGGCAGGTGGTCCCGGTGGTGGTGGCGAGGAGCGACGCCTACCCGGAGGCCCGGCTGCGCGGGGCGCTGCTGGGAGGGGCGCTGGCCACGGCCGTACTGCTGCTCTGGCCGCTCCCGTTCCAGTTGACGCCTGGCGAGCTGCCGCTGGCGCAGCTGGCCGGGGCGCTGCTCGGCTGGGGGATCTCCTGGCTCGGCCCGGTGGAGCGCTTCCTGGTCGGGCGGCACCACCTCGACCGGGAGGTGCGGGCCCGGGCCATGCGCGCCTTCCTCGAGCACGGCCTGCACCAGACCACCGAGGGGACCGGCGTGCTCATCTTCGCCTCCCTGATGGAGCGAGAGGCGGTGGTGCTGGGCGACCACGGCATCCACGCCCGGGTGGGCGACGGCGAGTGGCAGGCGACCGTCGATGCGCTGGTGGCCGGCATGAAGCGCGGCGCGCCGGCCGACGGCTTCGTCGAGGCGGTGGCCCGCTGTGGCGCCCGGCTGGCCGAGCACTTCCCGCGGAGCGGCGCCCCGGTGGCCAACGAGCTGCCTGACGCCCTCAAGCTCGACCGCGGCTGAGGAGTTCAGGGCCCCGGTTCGAACCGGCCGCCCGCGAGCCGGGCACGTCGAGTGACCAGCCCCTCGAGTTCGTCCTCGTGGTGGCTCACCAGCACCAGCGTCGTGCCTCCGCGGCGCAGGCCCGCGAGCGTCTCGCGCAGTGCTCGCCGGGCCTCGGGGGCAAGCCCGGCGAGCGGCTCGTCGAGCAGCAGCGCCTCCGGGCGGGACACCAGCGCCCGGGCCAGCAGGAGCAGCCGCCGCTCCCCGTAGGAGCAGGAGAGGAAGCGCCGTTCGCGCAGTCGGGCCAGGCCGAGCCGCTCCAGCAGCGCCGCGGCCTCTTCCCGCCGAGGCCCGGTGGGGGGCTCGGCCAGCCCCACCGTGCCGAGGAAGCCGGAGAGGACCACCGACTCGCCGGAGGCGTCGAAGCGGTGGCGGGCCTGCAGCTCGGGCGAGACCTGGCCGACGCGGCGCCGGACCTGGCCGGCGTCGGCGCGGGGACCGAGATCGAGCCGGTGGATGGCTCCGGTGGCGGGCTGCTCCTCGCCGGCCAGCAGCCGCAGCAGCGTGGACTTGCCCGCGCCATTGGGGCCGGTGACGCCCCAGGCCTCGCCGGCGCGGACCGACCAGGTGATCCGGTCGAGCACGGGACGGCCGTCCACCAGGACGGTCACGTCGCGCAGGTCGAAGAGGAGCGGACCGGTCGCGGCACGGCCGGTCGCGGCACGGCCGGACGCCGCTCGACCGGACGCCGCTCGACCGGACGCCGCTCGACCGGACGCGCGGGGGTCGTCCGCCGACACCCGTCCGCCCTCCAGCCGGAGGACCCGCTCCACCCCGGGGAAGATCTCCTCCTCGCGGTGCGTCGCCGTCACCACCGTCACCCCGGCGGCCACGCCGGTGAGGCGTGCCAGCAGCGCCTCTCGAGAGGCGAGGTCGAGCCCGTCGCAGACCTCGTCGAGCAGCAGCACCTCGGGGCCTGGCGCCAGCGCCCGGGCCACCAGCACCCGGCGCGCCTCTCCGCGCGACAGCGAGAGGAACCGGCGCCGCAGCAGTGGGGCCACGCCCAGGGCCTCGGCCGCCTCCTCCACCAGCGCCGTCCGTGGCGGCGAGGCCGGGTGGACCGGGTACCGCTCGCCGTCGAGCCCGGAGCGGATCACCGCCTCCACCGGCAGGTCCAGGTCGGCCCGCGCGTACTCGTCCTGCCCCTCCGGTCCGACCAGCGCCATCCGCTCGCGCGCGCCGATGGGGCTCGCCGAGGGCTCACCGTCCCCGGACCAGAAGCGCCGGCGCCCGGGCCGCAGCGGATCGAGCCACTGGTCGCCGCGCAGCAGCCGCAGCAGCGTGGACTTGCCCGAGCCGTTGGCGCCGACCACGGCCCAGCGGTCCCCGGCGGAGAGCGTCAGCGTCACGTCGCGCAGCACCGGCACCCCGCCGAGGGTCACCCAGGCGCGCTCCAGCGCCACCAGCGGCCGTGACTCGCGCATCGCCACGGTCAGCGGTCCCGCTTCACGAAGGTGGCTGGTGGCTTCCGCGAAGCCAGCGATGCTCTCCAGGCCATGCGTCCCGCCAGGGTATCACGCCGCCGCTGTCACACCGGAGCGGGTCGCGCCTCCGGAATGGGATGGTGAGAACAGGTCGCGCGACCTGCCCATCGAGCCTACAATCCTCAGGTCCTGCACCAAGAAGGAGCACCGAATGACCGTGCGCACCGCGCTCGCGCTCGTCCTCGCCCTGTCCGCCACCGCGGTCACCGCCCAGGACGTCCCCGAGATCCCCTCCACCCGCTACGTCCTCAAGAACGGCCTGACGCTGGTGGTCCACGAGGACCACAAGGCCCCCATCGTCGCCGTCAACGTCTGGTACCACGTCGGCTCCAAGAACGAGAAGCCGGGCCGGACCGGGTTCGCCCACCTCTTCGAGCACCTGATGTTCCAGCCCTCGGAGCACATGAAGGGCGACGTCATCAAGACGCTCGAGGCGCTCGGCGCCACCGACCTGAACGGCACCACCGACCAGGACCGGACCAACTACTTCGAGAACGTCCCGGTCTCGGCGCTCGACACCGCGCTCTTCATCGAATCCGACCGGATGGGCCACCTGGTGGGCGCCATCGACCAGAAGAAGCTCGACCTGCAGCGGGGCGTGGTCCAGAACGAGAAGCGGCAGGGCGAGAACCAGCCCTACGGCCTGGTGGACGAGGTGCTGCAGCCGGTCCTCTATCCAAGGGGGCACCCGTACTCGTGGACGGTGATCGGCTCGATGACCGATCTCAACGCCGCCTCGCTCGACGACGTCAAGGAGTGGTTCAAGACCTACTACGGCCCGTCCAACGCCACGCTGGTGGTGGCCGGCGACGTGAAGCCCGAGGACGTGAAGGCGCGCGTCGAGAGGTTCTTCGGCCACATCCCACCCGGGCCGCCCGTCGAGCGGCCGGTGGCGTGGGTGGCCAGGCGGAGCGGCGAGCAGCGGCTGGAGCTGCAGGATCGCGTGCCGCAAGCGCGCGTCTACCTGGTCTGGAACACGCCGCAGTGGGGCACCCAGGACGACACGCTGCTCGCCCTCGGCGCGCAGGTGCTCTCCAGCGGCAAGAGCTCGCGCCTCTTCAAGCGGCTGGTCTACGACGAGCAACTGGCCACCGACGTGATGGCCTACCAGGGGACCGCCGAGCTCGGCTCCAACTTCGCCATCGTGGCCACGGTCCGGCCCGGCGGCGACGCCGCCAAGGTCGAGGCCGCCATCAAGCAGGAGCTGGCGCGGTTCGTCGAGAAGGGACCGACCGCCGACGAGCTGGTGCGGGCCCGCACCGCGCGGCTGGCCGCCTTCATCCGCGGCGTCGAGCGGATCGGCGGGTTCGGCGGCAAGTCGGACGTGCTGGCGCAGGGGCAGGTCTACGGCGGCGATCCGGCCAGCTACAGGAAGTCCACCGGCTGGACGCGCACCGCCACGCCCGCGCAGGTGCGGGACGCCGCCAGGCGCTGGCTCGGCGACGGCCTCGCCGTCCTCACGGTCCGCCCGTTCCCATCCATGGAGGCCTTCGCCCCCGACGTCGACCGGAGCAAGCTGCCGGTGCCCGGGCCCCAGGCCGACGCCAGGTTCCCCGCCATCCACCGCGCCACGCTCTCGAACGGCCTGCGGCTGGTGGTGGTGGAGCGCCACGCCGTGCCGGTCGTCAACTTCGACCTGCTGGTCGACGCCGGCTACGCCTCCGACGCCGGCGGCGCGGCCGGTACCGCCAAGCTGGCCTCGGCGATGCTCGACGAGGGCACCGCCACGCGCGGCTCGCTCCAGATCAGCGACGAGCTGCAGCGGCTCGGCGCCACGCTCACCACCGGCTCCAACCTCGACCAGAGCCAGGTCTCGCTCAACGCGCTCAAGGCCAACCTCGACGCGTCGCTGGCCGTCTACGCCGACGTGGTCCTCCACCCGAGCTTCCCCGTGGCCGACTTCCAGCGCCTGCAGAAGCAGCAGCTGGCCGCCATCGAGCAGGAGCAGGCCCAGCCGCAGGGGGTGGCCTTGCGGCTGGTGCCGGGGTTGATCTTCGGCGCCGGGCACCCCTATGGCAACCCGCTCACCGGCTCGGGCTTCGCCGGGGCGGTGAAGAAGCTGACCCGCGACGACATGGTGAAGTGGTGGAGCACCTGGTTCAAGCCCAACGCCGCCACGCTGCTGGTGGTTGGCGACACCACGCTCGCCGAGGTGAAGCCGAAGCTGGAGAAGGCCTTCTCCGGCTGGAAGAAGGGGGTGGTGCCGAAGGAGACCTTCGGCGCCGGAACAGAGGCCGCGCCGGGCCTTGGCGGCCCGGCCGCGCCGGGGATTTACCTCGTCGATCGCCCCGGGGCGCAGCAGTCGCTCATCCTCATGGGCACCGTGGCGCCGCCGCGCAACAACCCCAAGGCCATCGACCAGGAGGTGATGAACAACATCTTCGGCGGCCAGTTCTCGGCGCGGCTCAACATGGACCTGCGCGAGGACAAGCACTGGTCGTACGGCGCGTACACCTACCTGGTGGCGGCGCGGGGCCCGCGCCCCTACCTCGGCATCGCCCCGGTCCAGACCGACAAGACCAGCGAGGCGCTCGGCGAGTTCATCAAGGAGGCGAAGGGGATCCGCGGCGAGAGGCCGGTCACCGCCGCCGAGCTGGCCGCGGCGCAGGCCTCCATGACGCTGGCGCTCCCCGGTGAGTGGGAGACGGCGCGTGCCGTGGCCCGCTCCACCGCCGAGCTGATCCGCTTCGGACTCGACGACCGGTACTGGGACGGCTACGCCGCCAAGGTGCGGGCCGTCGATCTCGCGGCGGTGACCGACGCGGCGCAGATCGTCGATCCCGCCAAGCTGATCTGGGTGGTGGTGGGCGACCGCGCCAAGGTGGAGGCCGGGCTGAAGGAACTCGGGCTCGGCGCCCCGAAGCTGATCGACGGCGAGGGGCGGCCGGTGCCGGGGAAGTAGGCGGGAGGTCCGAGCCACGGGGGCGCGGGCGCCCTGACGGCCGGGATGCCGCGGTTCGATGACCGTGGCTTCCCGGCCCTCGTCTCGGCCAACGAGGCGGCCACGGAGCTGGATGCCGGGCTGAGCTGGAACCGGGCTGAGCTGCGGCAGGTGCAGGTCGAGCGGCGCCGTCACTTCAGGCCCAGTCGGCTCAGGAGCCGTCAGGTCGCGTCGCTCCCATGCTGGAGCGGGCGTACCGCGCCATGCACCGCGCGCCGAAGGCCTGCCGGGCCGCCAAGCCGTTGTGAGTTCCGCACACGATCCGGAGGTCATCGACCCTCTCGTCGCCCCAGCGCGCCCACGGGACGATGTGGTCGAGTTCCAGCCGGTGGGTCGAGCCGCAGACACCGCCCGAGTCGAGCGGCCAGGAGCAGCGGCCGCCGTCGCGTCGCCAGACGGCGCGGTAGACCGCGGCGGGGATGTGCTGGCGCGGGCTGGTGCGGCGATGGCGATGTCCGGCCGGGGTCGGGGCCGGGGCCGTGTTCGGGATCGCGGTCGCGATAACCTTCCGCGGCTTCTTGACCAGCCCGCGCGCCCTGGCCTGCTTCTCGAGCAAGAGATCCAGCGCCGCCTCCAGCACCTGCTCGGTGCTCGCGCGAGGGATCGAGTGCGAGAGGCCGCTCCGGGCGGCGTCGAGCTTCTTCAGGAACCGCTTGCTCACCGTCATGCCCAGGCGGCGCAGGTCTGCGGTCAGCGGCTCTACCTCGTCGCGGCGCTCGACGGCCCGTACGGGGTGGGTCAATTCTACTTCTGACGTCAGAAGTAACCCTGCGTACGTGTCGCCCGAACCAGCTTCGGAAGGGGCGGGCGACCGCAGCGCCGGCGCCGGCAGTCCCAGCCGCGGCGGCGGTCGAAGTCGGACAGCGCCACCAAGAAGTCGGCCATGGCGACCTGTTCCCGGCGGAGGAGGGCGGAGAGCGCGTCGCGGGCCCGGCGTGCTTCGAGGAGTTCAAGGGAGGGGGAGCCCGCAGCGTACTGCGAGGCCGCGGCCGAGGAGGAGATCGGGTTTGCGGTGGCGATCATTCACGTACAGTCGCATGCGGGTCTGACATTCCCGGGGTCGCGGAAGTGAAGGAAACCCAAGAGGGACGCCGATTCTGCGCGCTCGGCAGCCAACGACTCGGCGGCGCCCGCACGCCCGCACGCCCGATTCGTTCCTTCGATGGTCGAAATAGTTCGGGCGTCAGAACCGCACGGAGAGTACGTGCTGCGACCCGTCCCGGATCCCGACTCCCAGCGCAAGCGCGACCGCCGCCCACGCCGGCCTCCGCCCGCGCCACTGCCGCCCGCCAGCACGCCCCCTCGCTGCGCTTCTCGCCTCGGCAGCGGTACCGATCGCCCGCACGCCCGCCCCTCCCAGGCCGCCCGTCTGGCCGCCCCGGTCCTCCGTCTGGATTCCCCGACAAACTGCACCCCAACCCCTCGGAATCCCGCCCGCCACGGGCTGGCAAGGCCGGTGCAAGTAGATGCTTCGGGTGCCGATGAACGGGCCCACGCAGGGGAGGACGCCATGACCACCACTCGCAGGAACACCAGCAAGAACTTCACGCTCGTCGGCGCCGGCATCGGCCTCGCCATCTTCCTGGCCGTGGGCCTGCTCCCCTCCATCCTCTACGGCGGCTACGCCGGCGTCCTCCTGGCCGGCGGCATCTTCGGGATGCCGGTGGAGGCCACCTTCGCGGTCCGCGCCTTCGTCGTCGGCGGCATGGTGATCGGTGTCGCCGCCGCGGCCTCCCTCTTCGCGGTCCTCGGCGCCGTGGCCGGCGCGGCCGTCGCCGCCCTGACCCGGTCCCACAGGGCCGTGTCGGCGGCCGAGGCCCCCGCTCCGGTCGAACCGAAGGCGTAAGCCGCCCACCGGCCACCACCGGCGACCTCGCGGCGCCCCGGGTAACCGGGGCGCCTGGCGTTTGCGTCAGGGCGCTCCGCTTTTCCGGGCGCCGTGGTAGAGCCGGGCCGTGTCCGAGGAACCGATCATCGTCCCCTTCTCCGACGCCGGCGCCCGGCTCGATCGCTGGCTGGCGGCGCGAACCGGGCAGACGCTGGAGCGGTCGCGCTGGCTCATCGACCAGGGGCGGGTCCGGATCCGGGGCAAGACCTGCTCGCCGGTCCGCAAGCTCTTCGGCGGCGAGGAGGTGGCGGTGGAGCTGCCGCCGCCGCGCACCATCCGGCCAGGCGACGCCGCCGGCCCCGACCTGCCCGTCCTCCACGACGACGCGGCCTGCCTGGTGGTGGACAAGGTGGCGGGGCTGCCGGTGCAGCCGGCCAGGCTGGCCGGCCCGTCGGTGGTCTCGGCGGTGAGCCGGCTCGGCGGGTTCGACGTGGCCGGCCGGACGCTGCCCGGCCTGGTCCACCGGCTCGACAAGGAGACCAGCGGCTGCCTGATGCTGGCCCGCACCGACCTGGCGCTGCAGGCGCTCAAGCGGGCCTTCGAGGAGGGGCAGGTGGAGAAGGAGTACCTGGCCCTGGTGGCCGGGGCGCCGCCCGACCAGCAGTCGCTCGACACGCCCTACGGCCGCGATCCTCGCGACGCCCGGCGCTTCACCACCCGGGTCCGCTCGGCCCGGCGGGCGCGCCTCTCCTGGCGGTTGGAGCGCCGGCTGCGCGACGCCGCCCTGCTGCGGGTCACGCTCGACACCGGGCGGACCCACCAGATCCGGGTCCAGCTGGCCGAGGCCGGCTTCCCGGTGCTGGGCGACCTGGTCTACGGGGTGGCCTCGGAGCTGCTCCCGCGGCAGGGGCTCCACGCCTCGCGGCTGGCCTTCCCGTCGCCGGCCGGCGGTCGGGTCGACGTGACCGCGCCGCTCCCCAGGGACCTGGCCGCGGCGCTGGCGGCGCTGGCGGGCCACTAGCCATGTTCGACCTCTCCACCCTCAACCCGCCCCAGCTCGAGGCGGTCAAGACCACCGAGGGGCCGCTGCTGGTGCTGGCCGGCGCCGGCTCCGGCAAGACCCGCGTCATCGCCCACCGGATCGCCTGGCTCATCCAGCGTGGCCACGACCCGCGCGCCATCCTCGCCGTCACCTTCACCAACAAGGCTGCCACCGAGATGCGGGAGCGGGTGGCCCACCTGGCCGGCCACGCCGGGACCGAGGTGCGGGTCGCCACCTTCCACGCCTTCGGCCTCTGGCTGCTGGGCGAGGAGCACACCGCCGCCGGGCTGCCCAGGCGGTTCGCCATCGCCGACGCCGGCGACCAGCAGGCCCTGGTGAAGCGGTGCATGCGCGAGGTGAAGGTGGACGACCGGGCCTTCGACCCGCGCCGCGTCCTCTGGCAGATCTCCAAGGCCAAGAACGCGCTCAAGAAGAGGATCGCGCCGAAGCCGGAAGGGCAGGGGGACGACTACGACCTGATCGCCGCCGAGGTCTTCCCGCGCTACCAGCAGGCGCTCCGCGCCCAGCGCGCCGTCGACTTCGACGACCTGATCGCCCGCCCCGTCGAGCTGCTCAAGAAGGACCCGGCCCTGCGGGCGAAGTACCAGGCCCGCTTCAGCCACCTGCTGGTGGACGAGTACCAGGACACCAACGCCTGCCAGCTCGAGCTGCTCAAGCTGCTGGCCGGCGAGCGCAAGAACGTCTGCGCGGTGGGCGACGACGACCAGGCAATCTACGGCTGGCGCGGCGCCGAGGTGAAGAACATCCTCCGCTTCGAGCGCCACTTCCCGGGGGCCGTGGAGGTGCGGCTGGAGCAGAACTACCGCTCCACCGGCCACATCCTGGCCTGCGCCAACGGCGTCATCGCGAGGAACGCGGCCCGCAAGCCGAAGAAGCTCTGGACCAGCGCCGGCCCCGGCGAGCTGGTCCGGGTGGTGGCCTGCGAGAGCGAGGAGGAGGAGGCCCGCTTCGTCGCCTCCGAGATCTCGCGGCTGCGCGGGGAGGGGCGCCCGTGGGGCGACTTCGCCGTGCTCTACCGGCTCAACGCGCAGTCGCGGCCGGTGGAGGAGGCGCTGCGCGAGACGCAGATGCCGCACCAGGTCCACGGCGGCTCCGCCTTCTTCGACCGGTCCGAGGTGCGCGACCTGCTCGCCTACCTGAAGATCGTGGCCGCGCCCGACGACGAGACCTCGCTGGCCCGGATCGTCAACGTGCCGCCGCGCGGGATCGGCGACGCCAGCGTGGAGAAGGTCCACGCCCACGCCGTGGCCCACGGCCTGCCGCTGCTGGAGGCCCTCCGGCAGGCCGACCGCGTCGGCGGCCTGACCCGCGGCGCCCCCGAGAAGATCGCCGACTTCGTCGCCCTCGTCGATCGGACCCGGGCCGCCTTCCGTGGCGGCGACCTGCTGGCGGCGGCGCGCCGCCTGGTCGAGGAGCTCGACCTCTACGCCTACGCGCGCGGCGCGGTGGCCTCGGCCGTCGCCGGCCAGCGCAAGGTGGACGGCATCGACGGGATCTTGCGCTCGCTGGAGTGGTACCAGGGGCGCAACGCCCGCGGCTCGCTGGCCACCTGGCTGCAGCGGCTGGCGCTCGACAGCCGCGAGGAGGAGGACCCGGCGGCCGAGCAGGGCATCTCGCTGATGACGCTCCACGCCTCCAAGGGGCTGGAGTACCCGGTGGTCTTCCTGGTCGGCGCCGAGGAGGACCTGCTCCCCTGCGCCGGGATCCAGGGCGAGGCCAGCGACCTCGACGAGGAGCGGCGGCTGGCCTACGTCGGCATCACCCGCGCCCGCGAGCTGCTCTACCTGACCCGCGCCACCCAGCGGCTCAAGCGGGGCAAGGTGCTGCCGCGGACGCCGTCCCGCTTCCTCGAGGAGCTGCCCCCCGGGGCGCACGAGAAGATCGACCCGAACGCCATGGCGGCCACCCCAGAGGAGCTGGCGGTCCACACCTCGAGCGGGATGGCGGAGCTGCGGGCCCGGCTGGCGGCGGCCGGCGGCTCGACCTGATACGCCGGCTCAGCCCAGCACGCGCAGCGCCGGGCCGATGGCCCTGGCCCGGCAGAGCGGCACGCAGCTCCCGCAGCCGGTGCAGGTGGCCGCCTCGATCACCATCGCCTCCCCGCCCGGATCGCCGATGGCCGGGCAGCCGAGCGTGAGGCAGCCACCGCACCGGTTGCAGCGAGCCTCGGCGACGGCCAGCGGCGGCAGCCGCGGCGCGGCCAGGACGCAGGGCGTGACCGCGACGAAGAGCGTGTCGCCCGGGTGGGTGAGGGCCCGCCAGAGCGCCTTCTCGACCGCCGCCAGGTCGGCGGGATCGATCCGGACCACCTCGGCGTCCGCCGGGAGCCGCAGCGGATGGGGCTCGGACGGCCCCGCCACCACGCGCACCCGTGCCTCACCCCGGGTCACGTCGGCCAGCAGCGGCGCCCGGCCCGGCTCGCAGCCTAGCCGCCCGGTGGCCTCGACCCCGCAGCGCCGCAGCCCGCGCAGCAGCCCGAGCTGCGGGCAGCCGGCGCAGGCCGGGTCCACCTCTGGCCGGTGGGGCGTGATCGGCCGGGCGCGCTTGCGGGGGAGGGTCACGCAGGCGTACATAGCGGGCTGGACGGGCTGCCGCCAAGGGGAGGGAGCCAACGACCCTTGACAAGGGCTCGTCGTTCCTCTAGAACGCGCCTTCCAAATTCCCGGGAAAAGCAGGTCCTTCCATGCCCAGAACGACACACAGCGCCACCCGCGACGAGGCCCTCCAGGGCCGCGCCTGGTGGGTCGTGGACGCCAGCGGCCAGACCGTCGGCCGCCTCGCCACCCGCCTCGCCACCATCTTGAAGGGCAAGCACAAGCCCATCTACACGCCCTCGCTCGACACCGGCGACTTCGTGGTGGTGGTGAACGCCGACAAGGTCCGCTTCACCGGCAAGAAGGAGACGGACAAGGTCTACTTCACGCACACCATGCACCCGGGTGGCGAGAAGCTGACGCCGCCGGACAAGCTCCGGCAGAAGCACCCCACCGGGCCGCTGGTCAACGCCGTCAAGCGCATGCTGCCCCGCAGCGCGCTGGGCCGTCAGATGATGACGAAGCTCAAGGTCTACGCGGGCGAGACCCACCCGCACGCCGCGCAGAAGCCGCAGGCGCTCGTCCTTTCGAAGTGAGGAACTGATGGCCACCCAGGTCCAGATCAACGTCGGCCGCCGCAAGGAGTCCGTGGCGCGCGTCCGGCTCGTCCCCGGCACCGGCAACGTCACCATCAACGGCCGGCCCATGGACGAGTACTTCGGCCGCGAGACCTCAAAGATGATCCTCATCGAGCCGCTCAAGCTCGTGGATCAGCTCGGCAAGGTGGACGTCCTGGTCAACGCCAACGGCGGTGGGCTCTCCGGCCAGGCCGGCGCCATCCGCCACGGCATCAGCCGCGCCCTCGTGAAGATGAACGAGGAGTACCGGCCGGTCCTGAAGAAGGCCGGCTTCCTCACCCGCGACGCCCGCGCGGTCGAGCGCAAGAAGTACGGCCGCCCCGGCGCCCGCAAGCGGTTCCAGTTCTCGAAGCGCTAGCCGCCTCGCCAGCCCCCTACATTGGACCACGGCCGGATCAGGGTGTTACCCTCGCCGGTGCGATGGAACTGAACGAGATCCTGCAGGTCGCCCTCCGCGCCGGCGCCAGCGACATCCACCTCAAGGCCGGCCTGCCACCCATGTTCCGGGTGGACGGTGGCCTGATGCCGCTCAAGGACGCCCGGAGGCTGCCGCCCGAGGAGATCCAGCGGATGGCGCTCGGGATCATGAACGAGTACCAGCGCGAGAAGTACAAGCAGACCAACGAGGTGGACCTGGCCTACGGCGTGCCCGGGCTGGGGCGCTTCCGCGTCAACATCTTCCAGCAGCGCGGCACCATCGGCGTCGTGCTCCGCGTCATCCCCTTCAAGATCCAGTCGATCGAGCAGCTCATGCTGCCCAAGGTGCTGGAGAAGCTCGCGGGCGAGCAGCGCGGCCTGGTGCTGGTCACCGGGACCACCGGCTCCGGCAAGTCGACGACGCTGGCGGCCATGATCGACCACGTCAACGCCACCGAGACCTGCCACATCATGACCATCGAGGATCCGATCGAGTTCCTCATCCGCGACAAGCGGTCGATCGTGAACCAGCGCGAGGTCGGCGTCGACACCATGAGCTTCGGGCAGGCGTTGAAGAGCGCCCTGCGCCAGGACCCCGACGTCATCCTGGTGGGCGAGATGCGCGACCTTGAGACCATCGAGACCGCCCTCACCGCCGCCGAGACCGGCCACCTGGTGATGTCCACGCTCCACACCCTCGACGCCACCGAGACCGTCAACCGGATCATCTCCGCCTTCCCCCCGTACCAGCAGAAGCAGGTGCGGCTGCAGCTCGGCTCGGTCCTGCGCGGCGTCATCTCGCAGCGGCTGGTGCCGCGCGCCGACGGCAAGGGGCGCGTGCCGGCCATCGAGGTGCTGCTCTGCACCAGCCGCGTGCGCGAGATGATCGAGGACAAGGACCGGACCAAGGAGATTCCGGACGCCATCTCGCAGGGGCACGTCAGCTACGGGATGCAGACCTTCGACCAGTCGCTGATGTTCCTGCTAAAGTCGAACCTCATCACCTACGAGGAGGCGCTGCGGCAGGCCACCAACCCGGACGACTTCGCGCTGCGCGTCTCCGGCATCAGCGGCACCAGCGACTCGAAGTGGGACGGGTTCGAGACCAAGGCCGAGCCGGTGGCGCCCGCCGGCGCCCCGCGCGCCGCGCCGCCGCGCCCCGCCCCCGGCCCTCCGGCCCAGCCCGGCATCGCGCTGGGGCGGGTCCAGACCGCCAAGGCGCCGGCCCCGGAGAGCCCCGGCGGCGGAGCTGCCGGTGGCGACGACGACTTCCAGATCGAGCGGTTCTAGGGCTCCCGCCGCCTTGCGGACCAAGGCCGGCGAGCAGCCGCTGCAGCGGGCCCGGGCGGTGGCGCTCCGCTACCTGGCCGCCGCCGCGCGCACCGAGGCCCAGCTCCGGGCCAGGCTGAAGAAGGCCGAGCTCGCCGAGCAGGCCGACGCGGTGGTCGAGTGGCTGCGCCAGCTGCGCTACCTCGACGACGGGGCCTATGCGAGCGGCCGGGCCCGCACCCTGGTCGCCTCCGGCCGGCTCGGCCCGCGCGTCGCCGAGCGGCGGCTCCAGAAGGCCGGGATCGACGCCGGCGCGGCCCGGGCGGCGGTGGCCGGGGCGCTGGCGGAGGAGGCGCCGGGCGGGGAGGCCGAGCTCTGCCGCGCGCTGGCGGAGCGGCGGGCCCGGGGCATGCCGCTCGACCGGCTGGACGCCCGGGCGCGCGGCCGGCTGGCCCGCTTCCTCCGCGGCCGGGGCTTCTCGGGCGCCGCGGTGGCGACGACGCTGGGGGGCTTCGACGACCGGGACCTGGACGAGGGCTGACCCTCCGATCGATGCGCGGTCGCCGGTTCTACGCTATGTTCCGCCCCCTCATGCGAACCCGGGTCCTCCTCTTCGCCCTGCTCCCGCTGCTGGCCTGCGCCAGCGGCCGCGTCTCCTTCACCGGCGAGATCCGGTACGCCAAGACCGCCGAGGAGAACTACCGGGCGGGGCTCGACGAGATGAAGCACGAGAACTGGGTCGAGGCCGGCAAGTTCTACGAGCACGTCCGGGTCAAGTACCCCTTCTCCAGGTTCGCCGCGCTGGCCGAGCTGCGCCAGGCCGACTCCAAGTTCCTGCAGGGCCGCTTCCTGGAGGCGGCCGAGTCCTACACGGCCTTCGTCACGGCCCACCCGACGCACGAGGAGGCCGACTACGCCGCCTTCCGCGCCGCGCTCTCGCGCTACGACGACGCGCCCACCGACTTCGTCCTCTTCCCGCCCGCCTACGAGAAGGACCAGAAGGAGCTGCGCGCGACGGCGGAGCTCCTCCGCGCGTTCGTCAAGGAGCGTCCCGGCGCCAAGCAACTGCCCGAGGCCAGGAAGCTGCTGGTCGAGGTGCAGGGGAAGCTGGCGGCCCACGAGGCCTACGTCGGCGACTTCTACTGGAAGCGCGAGCGCTGGGCCGGCGCGGCCATGCGTTACCAGGGGCTGGTGCGCGACTTCCCCGGCTCGTCGCAGGAGCCCGAGGCGCTGCTGCGGATGGGGAAGGCGTACGCCAGGCTGGACGAGAAGTTCCAGGCCCAGCAGGCGCTGCAGAAGCTGCTCGCCCGCTACCCGCGGGATCCGCGGCGGGCCGAGGCGGAGAAGCTGCTTGGGAAGCTCCGGTAGCGGCAGGCGCGCCCTCGGCCGGCTGCTCCAGGCGCGGCAGGGAGCCCCGTACCTCTTCCCGCTGCTGCTGGTGCTGCTGGTGCTCGGCGCCGGCTGGTGGCTCCGCGACGCCACGCCGCGGCTGGCCGGTGCCGTGGCCGACCCCGACACCCAGGTCCGCGCCGCGCTGGCGCGCCAGGGCAGCCTCCACCTCTCCGACGTCTACGGCTTCGACGCCGGCGGCACGCTGGAGCTGGCGCCGGTCCGCTTCGGTGACCTCGCCATCACCGTCGACGGTGAGCGGGCGCGGGTGGTGGCGATGGTGGAGGGGGAGGGGGTCATCGACTGGCGCCGCGGCAGGATCCGCGTCGGCTACATCGGCCGCGAGAGGTTCTCCATGACCCCGTGCGACCTCGGCGGCTGGTGCGCCGACGGCCGGCAGCTGGACGAGCTGAGGCGGGTGCTGCCGCTCCTCTTCCGGCGGATCGACGCCTTCAACGCCCGCGACGCGGCCGCCTACGGGCGGCTGGTGGGCGAGGGTTATCGGGGCGCCGGTGGCAAGGCGGCCGTGCTGGCCCAGCTGGCCCGCGACTTCGGGCCGGGCCCCGCCGCCACGCTGACCGTCACCGCCTGGCAGCTGCGGGTGGAGCCGGGCCGGGTGGTGGTGGGCGAGGACGAGCGGGTGCGGGTGGGCGAGGGCCCGGAGACCTCGCTGCGGGCCCGGCTCGAGCTGAAGGAGGAGAGCGGCCGCTGGGTCATCGTGGACGGGCTGAGGTAGAGTCGGCCATCATGGGAGGAACGGCCGACATGGACGACACCCTGAAGCAGGCCCTCACGCTCGGGCGCGGCTATTACCTGAAGCGCGAGTACGCGCTCGCCGAGCAGTACCTCACCGAGGTGGTCGAGAAGAACCAGTCGTTCGCCGACGTCTACAACATGCTCGGCGTCATCTACCACGACCAGGGGCAGTACCAGAAGGCGCAGCGCTCCTTCGAGGCGGCGCTCCGGCTCAACCCCGGCTACACCGACGCCGCGCTCAACCTCGCCGTCACCTACAACGACACCGGCCGGTACCAGGACGCGCAGGAGACCTACCGCCACGCGCTCTCCCGCTCCGGCGCCACCGAGACCAAGCTCGACCGGTTCGTGGCCGGCAAGCTGGCCAACATGTACTCCGACATCGCCGACGTCTACCTCTCGGCCGGCCTCTACCAGGAGGCGGTGGCCGAGTACCGCCGGGCGCTGGCGCTCGGCCCTGGCTTCGCCGACATCCGGGCCCGGCTGGCGGGCGCGCTGCGCGACGCCGGCGAGCGCGACGCGGCCATGACCGAGTACCTGGAGGTCATCAAGCAGAACCCCACCTACGTGCCGGCCCGGCTCAACCTGGGCCTGAGCCTGCTGGCCGCCGGGCGCAAGGCCGAGGCGGTCGAGCAGTGGCAGGCGGTGCTGGCCATCAGCCCGGGCAACAAGAACGCCGCCCTCTACCTGGAGCTGGGCGAGGGGAAGCCTTAGGGCCCGCCCATCGGGGCTCTCGCGAACGCCATGAGCGAGCAGGAGAAGACCGTCCGGCTCACCACGCTGAGCCACGGCGCCGGTTGAGCCTGCAAGCTCCGCCCCGCGGACCTGGCGCACGTGCTGCGCCACCTCGAGCCCGTGCATGATCCCAACGTCCTGGTCGGCCACGAGACCCGCGACGACGCGGCCGTCTATCGCCTCTCGCCCGACCAGGCGGTGGTGGAGACGGCCGACTTCTTCACGCCGGTGGTGGACGACCCCTACTGGTTCGGCCGGATCGCCGCCGCCAACGCCTTCTCCGACATCTGGGCCATGGGGGCCAGGCCGCTCTTCGCCCTCAACCTGGTCGGCTGGCCGGTGAAGACGCTCTCCCTGGACATCCTGGCCGAGGTGCTGCGAGGCGGCGCCGAGGCGGCCGCGCTGGCCGGCGCGCCGGTGCTGGGCGGCCACTCCATCGACGACCCCGAGCCGAAGTACGGCATGGCGGTCACCGGCCTGGTCCACCCCGACCGGATCCTGCGCAACGTGGGGGCGAGGCCGGGCGACCGGCTGCTGCTCACCAAGCCGCTCGGCTCCGGCATCGTCACCACCGCCATCAAGCGGGGCCTGGCGCTGGGGAGCCTGCAGGAGGCGGTGACGCGGCTCATGGCCGAGCTGAACCGGGCCGCGGGCGAGGCGCTGGCGCAGTCGGGCGCCGTCCACGCGCTCACCGACGTGACCGGCTTCGGCCTGCTCGGCCACGCCTGGGAGATGGCGGAGGGCTCGGGCGTGGGGCTGCGGATCCGCTCGCAGGCGGTGCCGGTGCTCGACGGCGTGGTGGACCTGGCGGCCGCCGACGTGGTGCCGGGCGGCTCGCGCGCCAACCTGGCCTGGGTGCAGCCCCACCTGCGCGCCGACCCCGACGCGGCGCTGCCGCTCATCGTGCTGGCCGACGCCCAGACCAACGGCGGGCTGCTGGCGGCGGTGGCGCCGGAGCGGTCGGCCGGCGTGCTGGCGGCGCTGGTGGCCGCCGGCGTGAACGCGGCCGACATCGGCGAGGTGCTGCCCGGCCCGCCGGCGCGCATCGAGGTGGTGTAGGTGGGACGCGCCCCCATGCTCGCCTCGCTCCTCGCCGCCGCCCTGACGCTCGCCGCCCCGGCGCCGCCCAGGGCGCCGCCCAGCCCGCCGCCCTTCGTGGTGGTGGTCGATCCCGGCCACGGCGGCGACCAGGACGGGGCCATCTCGCCCGGCGGAGTGAAGGAGAAGGACGTGGTGCTGCAGATCGCCCGCCGGCTGCGGCCGAAGCTGGAGCGGCTCGGTGCCAGGGTGGTGCTGACCCGCACCGGCGACATCGGCGTGCCGCTCACCACGCGCGCGGCGGTGGCCAACGGCCTCAAGGCCGACCTCTTCGTCTCCATCCACCTCAACTCGATGGCCACCGCCGCGGGGCGGCGGACCTCGGCGGGGGTCGAGACCTACTTCCTCTCCGCCGACGCCAGCGACGCCAACGCCGCTGCCGCCGCCGCGCGCGAGAACGCCGACCGGATGGCGGGGGAGCCGCTGCCCGACCCGGGTGACCCGGTGGCCGGGATCCTCCAGGACCTCGAGCAGACCGCGGCGCTGGCCGGCTCCTCACGCCTGGCCTACGCGCTCCACGAGCGGCTCATCGCCGCGCTCGGCTCGGAGGACCGCGGCGTCAAGCAGGCGCCCTTCTACGTGCTGGCGGGGGCCCGCATGCCGGCGGTGCTGCTGGAGGTGGGCTTCATCTCCAACGGCGCGGAGTCGAGGCAGCTCCTGAGCGCCGCGTACCAGGAGAAGATCGCCAGGGCCATCGCCGCCGGCGTTGCGGCCTGGCGGGCGGCGGAGAGGCGCAGGTAGCCCGGCTGGCGCCCCCGGGCACACACGATTAGGATGCCGGCCCCTATGCGCTCCAACAGCCGCGGCGAACGCGACCTCCGCACCACCACCCTCGAAGCCGGCTTCTCCAAGTACGCGGAGGGCTCCTGCCTGGTCCGCTTCGGCGACACCCACGTGCTCTGCACGGCCTCGATCGAGGATCGGGTCCCGCCCCACGTCTTCGGCACCGGCGCCGGCTGGGTCACGGCCGAGTACGGGATGCTGCCGCGCTCCACCCATGACCGGATGCGGCGCGAGGCGTCCACCGGCAAGCAGGGCGGCCGGACGCTGGAGATCCAGCGGCTCATCGGCCGCGCCCTGCGGGCCTCGATCGACCTGAAGGCGCTCGGCCAGCGCAGCATCACGCTCGACTGCGACGTGCTGCAGGCCGACGGCGGCACCCGCACCGCCGCCATCACCGGCGCCTGGGTGGCGCTCTCGCTGGCGGTCCGCTCGCTGCAGAAGAGCGGGAAGCTCAAGACCAACCCCATGGTCGGCAGCGTCGCCGCCGTCAGCGTCGGCATGAAGGGGGGCGTGGCGCTGCTCGACCTCGACTACGACGAGGACTCGACCGCCGACGTGGACATGAACGTGGTGGCCACCGGCGAGGGCAAGCTGGTCGAGGTGCAGGGGACGGCGGAGGGGAAGGCCTTCGGCCGCGCCGAGCTGGACGGCATGCTCGACCTGGCGCTGGAGGGGATCCGCGCGCTGGGCGAGCTGCAGCAGGCGGCGCTCAAGTAGGGGCGGGGCCCCGGGGGTCCTTCGGGTGGAGCTCTTCTTCGGCACCGGCAACGAGGGCAAGCTGCGCGAGCTGCGGCGGCTGGTGGCGGGGCTGCCGGTGACGGTGGTGACGCCGGAGGCGCTCGGCGCGCCGCTCCCCGAGGTGCTGGAGGACGGCGCCACCTTCCGCGAGAACGCCGAGAAGAAGGCCCGGGCCTTCGCGCTGGCCTCGGGGCGCCTGGCGCTGGCCGACGACTCCGGCCTACGCGTTGACGCGCTCGGCGGCGCCCCCGGCGTGGTCTCGGCCCGCTGGTCGGAGCCGGAGGCCCCGGGAGCGCTCGACCGGCTCGAGCGCGACCAGCGCAACAACCAGAAGCTGCTGGCCGAGCTGGCCGGCGTGCCCAAGGAGCGGCGGGGGGCCGAATACGTGGCCGTGCTCTCGCTGGCCGGGCCCGACGGCCGCATCCTCGCCAGCGTCGAGGGGCGCTGCCGCGGCCGCATCCTGAAGGCGCCGCGCGGCGGCGGCGGCTTCGGCTACGACCCCCTATTCGTGGCCGAGGGGCGGGCGCTCACCATGGCCGAGCTGCCGCCGGAGGAGAAGGACGCCCTGTCGCACCGGGGGGCCGCCTTCAGGGCCCTGCGGCCGGTCCTGGCGCGGCTCGCCGCTCTTGACGAACCGGAGGGGAACCGCTAGTTACCACCCCCTCGGAGTGATCGGCTCGCCCGGTCAGCCACTGTTTCCGGGGCGTAGCGCAGCCTGGTAGCGCGCCTGCCTTGGGCGCAGGAGGTCGCCGGTCCGAATCCGGCCGCCCCGACTCTTTGACAGCACTGGTGATGGCCGGGCCGCGGGTCAAACCCGGCGCCGGGGCAGCGACGAAGCCGCCTTATTTTACGGTGAGTATAGCTCAGTCGGCAGAGCACTGGACTGTGGATCCGGGGGTCAAGGGTTCGAACCCCTTTACTCACCCCAACTTTTCGAAGTGAAGCGCCCGTAGCTCAGCTGGACAGAGCAGCGGCCTTCTAAGCCGCTGGTCGGGGGTTCGACTCCCTCCGGGCGCGCCACAAGGCGCTGGCCCGCCGGCGCGGCGGCACGTTGACAGCCCGGTCGGGCGCTGGTAGATCCGCGCCCCTTCGGCCATCCCGAAGTAGTTCTTCGGGCGCGTAGCTCAACTGGCAGAGCAATGGACTCTTAATCCATAGGTTGAAGGTTCGATTCCTTCCGCGCTCACAACGTAAGCAGCAGCAAGTACGGCAGAATCCGAGGCCTCTCTGGACACCCCAGGGAGGCCTTTCCCATTCTCTCTCCCCAGATGCTCCCCGCTCAGGAGCGAAGGGGGACGAGGATGACCTCCGAAGCGCCGCAGAAACGCGCCTCCAGGAGCCCTGGCAGGGCCGCAGGGCCGCGCAACACGTGGTGGCCCCGCCCACGGAGAGGCCGAAGACCGGCACCGGCAAGCTCTCGCTCGCGGCTTGGCTCCGTAGCGCATGGGAGGTCTGTGAACGGCGTCGGCCGCGCAGCGACTCAACGGGCGTGTCGCGCCAAGCGTGCGTGCGACGCGACGGGCCGCCGGGCGACCACCTTCGTTCCGGTCCTTCTCTTGCTGCCGGCCACGAGCCGGACCTCGGCGCCGAGCGCGCGGGCGATCACGGAGATGGTGCCCATCGTCGGGTTGGCGTGGGCCGCCTCGATCCGGCTGATCTCGCTCTGCTGGATCCCGGTCCGCTCCGAGAGCTGCCGCTGCGTGAGGCCGCGCGCCTTCCGGAGGGCGAGGACCTGGCCGGCAACCCGGAAGTGGGCGTCGAACGCGGCGAGTTCCGCGACGGCCTTCGGCCCCTCGCGCTTCGCCTCGGCCTCCACCTCGCGCATGAAGTCCTGGAACTTGCGGGTCATCTGGCTCTCCTGGAACGTCCCCAATATGGGCTTTGGCCCATCAGGTGTCAACCCGGCCGCCGGCGCTGCCGCTGCCGCCAGTCGGTGAGCCGTTTCCGGGCCACGGCGATCTCCTTGTCCTGCCGCTTCGGCGAGGTGTCCTCGCCCTTGTCGTAGCCGCCCAGAAGGAGGATGAGCTTGTCGCCGTGCGCGTGGCAGAACACGCGGAGGAGCAGCTTCGCCTCGGAGGGGTCGCCCGCAGCGGTGCCAGGAACGATCTTGGCGAGGTCCACGCCCCGCAGCCTGAACTCGAACAGCCCCTTCCCGAGGGACCTGCCGAACTCCGTACCGCAAACGCCGACGCCGAGCACCTGGAGCACGTTGTTCATCGCCGTGCCGAGGGCGCGACGCTTCCGGGGCGAGAGCTCCTCCCGCAGCCACCGGAGCACGGGTGCGTCGCCGTGCTCGTCCTCGTAGAACTCGAGTTCATACTCGGCCACGGCGTGGATACCACCACGCCGCCCTGTCAGCAGCGAGCGAATCCCTCCTTTGCTCGACCAGCCTGCGCGCCGGCGCATCGAGGAGCGCGGTTACATCGCCCAGGACCTGGCCGACCTCACGGCCGGCCTGCGTGGTCGCGGAAGGGGTGCGAAGTGACCCCATCCGCTTCGACGAGGTGAAGGACCGGGAGAGCGCCACCATCGCGCTCGGGAACCTCTCGCGCGCCGAGGTGGGCGAGGGGGTTCGCCAGGCCCTCCTCAAGCCGATCCACGATGCCATCCAGTCGTCGCTCCGCGCCACCAAGGCCGACATCGAGGAGCGCCGGGCGTCGCGGATCAGCGGCTACCAGGCGCTCAAGCAGGGGGTGCTGGAGGACCTCAAGAAGTCGCCCTTCCAGCGGCTGGCCGGCACCAACCCCGAGGAGCAGCGGCTGGCCGTGCTGCTGGAGGACTCGCGGGACGTGGTTGGCTGGGTCTTCAACCACCGCCACGGCGTCGGCTACGCCATCCCCTACGACTGGCAGGGGCACACCGCCCACTACTTCCCCGACTTCGTGGTGCGGGCCAAGTTCGGCGAGGTCTTCCACAACTTCATCATCGAGGTGAAGGGCCGGCTCGACGACAAGGACAAGGCGAAGGCGCTGCGCGGCCGGCGCTGGTGCGAGATCCTCACCGAGAACGACATCGAGCCGTGGCACTACCTGATGCTGCTGGAGAATGACGCGCTCGGCCGCCAGGACATCACCTGGTGGCAGACGCTGGCGGGCCATGCCATCGAGGAGCTGCTCCGGCATCACGAGGGTCTCCCCCTCGTCCCGCTGCCGATCGCGGAGCAGGGTGGGCTCCAGCAGGTGCTCCCCACGGTCGGCGCGGAGGAGCAGTTCCAGACCGCGCTGCCGGTATACGACCTCGCCGTGAAGGCGGGGAGCTGGGGCAGCGACGTGGAGCCGGCCGTGGTGGGCTGGGCCCGGGTCGCCCGGCGACCGCTCGAGGTGGACATGTTCGTGGCCAAGGTGGTCGGGCACTCGATGGAGCCGGGCGTTCCCGACGGCGCCTGGGGCCTGTTCCGGTCCTTCCCGGCCAACGGCCAGCCCTCGCCGACCTCGCTCGACGGGCGGCGCGTGGTGGCGCGGCTGGCGTCCAGGGCCGATCCGGAGACCGGGGCCTACACGCTGAAGAGGTGGAAGGTGACCAAGGTCGCGGCCGGGGGAGAGATCCTGGAGGTGACGCTGCGGCCGGACAACAAGGCGCTCCAACCGCTGTTGGTCACGCCGGCCGACGGCGACGTGCGGGTGGTGGCGGAGTACCTGGAGACGGTGGGGTGATGGCGCTGTCCCCATCCCAGGTCGAGTGCCTGCTCATGGCGGTCCTGTCAGTCAACAACTTCTCGTTGGAGGACTCGTGGAGGCTGATGAAGCTGTTGTAGCGTGCTGGTCCGGATCGCGAGGTTCGAATGGGCGACACGAGTAGGAAGCGGCTGGGTGAGTTGGTGCGGAAGCTGTTCGAGATCTTGATCGAGAAGCCTGACGGGTTGCCCGCCAAGGATGCGCTGAGTGCCGTGGCCTCGGCGGTCCAGATGACCGACTGGGAGCAGGGCTCCTACGCCAACGGCGCCCGCCGGTTCGAGAAGAACATCCGGTTCGCCACGGTGGACACCGTAAAGGCCGGATGGCTGCTGAAGTCCAAGGGCACCTGGGTGGTGACCGAGGCCGGCAAGGCGGCCTTCAAGAAGTTCCAGGACCCGGAGGCCTTCTACCGGGAGGCCGTACGCCTTTACCACCTTTGGAAGAAGTCCCGTCCCGACGCCGAGGAGCAGCCAACGGTCGAGGACCAAGCTGGCGAGGCTGAGCAGCCGGTGGGCGACGGTGGCAGGAGCACGGCCGAGACCTACGAGGAGGCCGAGGAGGCCGCTTGGAGTGGCGTCGAGCAGTTCCTCCAGGCCATGAACCCCTACGAGCTCCAGGAACTGGTGGCCGACCTCCTCCGCGCCATGGACTACCACGTGGTCTGGGTGGCGCCACCGGGCAAGGACGGGGGCGTGGACATCCTGGCCTTTACAGACCCGCTCGGCACAAGGCCGCCGCGGGTCAAGGTGCAGGTGAAGCGCCTCGAGCGCAAGGTCGATGTGGACGGCCTCCGCTCGTTCATGGCCGTGCTCGGGGACGAGGACGTGGGACTCTTCGTCAACACGGGTGGCTTCACGCGGGACGCGCAGGACGAGGCCAGGACCCAGGAGAAGCGGCGGATCTCGCTGCTCGACCTGGAGAAGCTGTTCGACCTGTGGGTTGAGCACTACGAGAAGCTGGGCGACACCGCGAGGCGCAGGATGCCGCTCAAGCCCATCTACTTCATGGCGCCGGCGGAGTAGGGCTCTCTCCATGAAGAACCCTTGGCTTCGGACCCCGGCACAGCCGCCCTTCATTCAGCCGCTCGACGAGGAGCCGCTCCGGGAGCGTTACCCGTACCGCGACACAGAGAAGATGCTGCACCTGGAGTGCCTTCCGGAGCCCTTCCAGGGGCGGGTGGACGCGCCCATCGTCGTGCTCGGGCTGAAGCCGGGGTTCCACCCGGGCGACCCAGCCGCGCATGGTGATCCAGTCTTCGCCGAGGCGGCCCGACGTTCCCTGGCGCACGAGCCGCTGCCGTATCCCGTCTACCTGCTTGACCCGCGCTTCGCTGCCACGCCGGGCGGTCAGTACTACCGGGAGGCGTTGAAGGCCCTGGCTGGCGAGCTCGGCGCCGGGCCCGGTGACCTGGACCACCCGGCCTGGAAGGCCATCGCGAACGAAGTCCTCTTCGTGAGCTTCTTCCCGTACCACTCGGTAGAGACCAAGCTGCACCAGACGCCGGTGACGTCGCAGATGTACGGGTTCCACCTCGCCAGGGCGGCCATCGCCAGGTCGGCCCTCATCCTGGCGGTGCTCGGTAAGACCTGGTGGAGCCGCGCGGTCCCAGAGATCGCAAGCGCAGCACGGGTCTTCAATGCCCGGAACATGCGCTCGTGGACGCTCTCGGCGAACAACGTCCCAGGCGGCTTCGAGGAGGCGGTGCTCCACCTTCGCGACTACCTGGCCGCACAGCGCGCCTAGGCCGCCATTGCCACCCTACGACTCCCGACTCCGCCGAGGCGACTCCGGACGGATCACCACCCGGTCCCGGCCGTCCGACTTGGCCGAGTAGAGCGCGCGGTCGGCCGCCTCGATCAGGTTGCCGGGCGACGCCCCGTGATCGGGATAGCCGCCACGCCGGCCGAGCTGGTGACGGGCCCGCTGGCCGCCCCGGCATGGCACAGGCGACGCCGCCCGAAGGCGTTGACGATCCCCATGGTCCGCTGCTGCGCGAAGCCGGGCGGGCAGTCGGGAAGGAGGAGACAGAACTCCTCGCCACCGTACCGGCAGGCCTCGATGAAGAGGACCCGGATCGTGGTCCTGGTGACGGCGGGCTCCACCGGCATCACGGGACCTCGCTGGTGGCCCAGTACTCGTCGATGGTCCGGATCATCTCGACGAAGTCCTGGTAGTCCGCAGGCCTGATCATGTAACCCGCCACGTCCAGCCCGAAGCTCTCGACCTTGTCCCGCTCCTCCTTCGACGAGGTGAGCACCACCACGGGCAGCATCTTCAGCGCTTCGTCCTTCCTCAGCTCCCGGAGGAACTCGAGCCCGTTCATCTTGGGCATGTTCAGGTCGAGCAGGATCAGGAACGGGCGTGCGGCGCTCTCGTCCCGCAGGTGCGCGAGCGCCTCCCCGCCGTTCTCCTTGATCCCGAGCCGGTGGACGATCTTCAGGTCCTCGAAGGAGCGCCGGACGCTCATCTGGTCCACCACGTCGTCCTCCACCAGCAGGATCGAGCCTCGCTCGGCTCTCTCGCTCATGACGTACGCTCCTCGTGGCTGGCGCCGTTGGCCTCCGACGCCTCGGGCTGGACCGCCCCGGGACGCTCCTCCGTCCCGGGCCGAGGCACCGGGAGGCGGACCACGAAGCGCGAGCCCTTGCCTACCTCGCTGGTGACGCCGATGTCGCCTCCGAACTCGGCCAGGATGTTCTTGCAGATGGCCAGGCCGAGCCCCGAGCCCACCCCCACCGGCTTGGTGGTGAAGAAGGGCTCGAAGATGCGCTTCAGGTTCTCCGGCGGGATGCCCTGGCCGGTGTCCGTCACCTCGGCCAACACGGCCTCGCCTTCGCTCCAGGTGCGGATCCCGATCCGGTTGTCGGCCGGATGTCCCTCGCCGATGGCGTGGGAGGCGTTGATGAGCAGGTTGAGGAAGACCTGCGACAGCCTGCCCTCCGAGGCCAGCACGGCGGGCACCTGGCCGAAGTCGGTGACCAGGGTGGCGCGGTACTTGATCTCGTTCCGGGCCATGCCCACGGCGCACTCGATGGCGCTCCTCAGGTCCACCAGGGAGCGCCCGCCCTGCTCGACCCGCGAGAAGGTGCCCAGCCCTCGCACGATCTCCTTGATCCGCCGGATGCCGGCGAGCGCGTCACTGGTCCGGGCGGCCACGTCCTTGGCCATGGCCGGCGCGAGCATCCAGGCGTCGTCCCCAGCGGCCCTGGCGGCCGCGTCGTCGCCGAGTTGCGCCCTCAAGGCGGCGTGGCACCGGCTCGCGGCGGCCATGACCTTGGGCAGGTCGTCCACCAGTGAGTCCACGTTGAAGAGCACGTAGGAGAGCGGGTTGTTGATCTCGTGGGCCACGCCGGCCGCCAGCAACCCCATGCTGCTCAACCGATCCGCCTGGACCAGCCTGGCCTGCATGACCA
Source organism: Myxococcales bacterium (assembly GCA_021806645.1). Taxonomy (GTDB): domain Bacteria; phylum Myxococcota; class Myxococcia; order Myxococcales; family Anaeromyxobacteraceae; genus JADKCZ01. The sequence continues at coordinate 26,344 of JAJZQX010000013.1, forward strand.
GCTTCTCGGTCTCGTCGCGCACGCTGGCCTGCAGGAACGGCTGCCCGTCGATCTCCATCCGCGTCAGCAGCACCGAGGCGGGGAACTCCTGGCCCGAGGCGCGCTGGTAGGTCCACTGGAAGGCGTGGGAGCCCTTGCGCATGGCCCGCTCGACCATGTCCATGGCCTTCTCGGCGGAGGCCCGGCCGTCCGGCTGCTGCTCGGGCCAGTATCGCCAGGCCGGCTGCGCCGCGAAGTCCGAACCGTCCCGGACGCCGAACAGCGCGGCCGCCGCCGGATTGCCCGCGGCGAGGCGATAGCCGGGCGGCGAGAGGACCAGGAGGGCGTCGTGGGCCTTCTCGAACTGGATGCGGTGCCACTTCTCGCTGGCCTGCAACGCCGCCTCGGCCCGCTTGCGGGCGCTGATGTCCGCGAAGACGTGGACGCTGCCGACCAGCTCACCGGCTTCGCCCTTCAAGGGGACGGTGGTGACCTCGAAGGTCCCGCCCAGGCGAGGCTCCACCAGCTCGTGGCGCTCCGATCTTCCGCTGGCCTGCGCCTTCGCATGTGGACAGGAGTCGGGGGGCGAGGACAGACCATGCACGACCTCGTAGCAGCGGCGCCCCACCAAGGCCTCGGTGGTGGTCCCCAGCCGCGCCGCCATGGACCGGTTGGCCCTGAGGATCACGTGGTTCACGTCGATCAGGGCGATCAGGTCGGGGACCGCGTCGAAGGTCCGCTCCCACTCCTTCTGGGCCCGCACCACGTCCCTGGCCGCACGGTTCCGCTCCACGGCGTGGAGGAGCGCCTGCACCAGGACGTTTCCCCGGGCCTGCCCCTTGACGAGATAGTCCTGCGCGCCCGCCCTGACCGCCAGGGCGGCCAGCTCCTGGTCGTCGCTTCCCGTGCAGACCACCATGGGCACGTCGGGGGCCTGGGCCTTCAGCCTCTGGAAGGTGTCGAGCCCCTGGCTGTCGGGCAGCCCGAGGTCGAGCAGCACCAGGTCCACCTTCCTGTTCCGCACGTGGGCCAGGGCGTCGGAGAGCCGCGCCACGGAGGAGAGCTCGAAGCGGACCGGCCCCTCCGTCGGCAGCCACTCCCGGACCAGGCCGACGTCGGCCGGGTTGTCCTCGACCATGAGGAGCTGCAGCGTCGTGCTCATGCGCGCTTCCCGCCGGGGAGACTGACGATGGTGAGCCAGAGGTCCTCGATGGACCGGACCGCCTTGATGAACTCGCCGAGGTCGATCGGCTTGGAGATGAAGCAGCTGGCGTGGAGGTCGCAGGACTTGAGCACGTCGGCCTCGTCCCGCGAGGTGGTGAGGACCACCACCGGGATGCGCTTCAAGGTGTCGTCCGACTTGATCTCGGCCAGCCCGCCAACCAGGCGCGCCGCGATCCAGGGCGTCCGGCGCGACCTCTCCACCAAGTCCATCGTGCGGTCCCCCGGCGCCGGCAATCGGGTGCGCCGCCTCGACCCGCCCCGGGAACCGATGACCGGCAATTCCACGAGTGGGGATCGAGCCCGACGCGGAGTATGACAGCACCCATGGAAGATGCACGCTCCCGCCACGCTGCAACCCCTTTGGAGAGGCTGTCACATTGGCGGTGCCCTGTCGGGGGGTGACTGCGGCGCAGGAGACCACCGCGACGCCGAGAACTAGTGCCCCTGGCCGGGGTCCGCGTCGGCCAGCGCGGCGATCCCCCGAAGCAGGTCGGCGCGGTCGACCACGCCGACCAGCCGGCCGGCGCCGTCGACCACCGCGAGGATCTTCCGCTCGTTCTCGATCATCTTGGCGATGGCCTGCCCGATGGGAACCTCCTGGTTCACCGAGGGAACGCCCTGGAGCATGAGATCGGCGGCGTGGCGCGCCTGGGCCTGGAGCGCGGCCCGCGGAGCCCCGGACTCGGCGTGGGCGAAGGGCAACCGCTGCGCCAGCGAGCGCAGCAGGCCCGGACGCAGCGCCGGGGCCATGCGGGCCATCAACTCGGCGTCGGTGATGAGCCCGACCACGCGCCGGTTGTCGTCCACCACGAACGCCTTGTTGAGGCGGGTGGAGATCACCGCCTTGAGGACCTCGGCCAGCGGAGCGTCGTGCCTCACCGTCGGGATGTCGGTGCGCATGATCCGCGACACCGCCGCTCCGGAGGGAACCGGCGCCATGAGACGGGAGGGCTCCCCCGGGCGAGCGAGGCCGACCGCGGCCCGCAGCAGGTCTACCCGGCTGACCATGCCCACCAGCGTGCCGCCCGCGTCCAGGACCGGCAACCGCTTGAGGTGCCGCTTCGCCATGAGGTTGGCGGCGCGGCGCGCCTGCGCCGAGGCCTGCACCGTCTCCGGACTGGCGGTCATGATGTCGGCCGCCGTCCTGGCCTCACCGGTCAACCCATCGAGGAGCCCGTGGACGTCGGCCCAGCCGAGCCCGCGGAGGAGCTCGATCCGGACACCGAGCCCCCCCCGCAGCATCAAGTCGCCGTTGGTGATGATCCCCACCAGCCGCCCGCCCTCCACCACGGGGAGCGCCCGGTGCCCCCCCAGGAGCATCGTCTCCACGACCTGGCGCAGCCCCGCCGACGGCGCCACGATCTCGACCTCCCTGCTCATCACCTCGGAGACCAGCAGCCGGGCCGGAATGGGGCCGAGGCCATCGGCCTCCCGGGCCGCCAGCTCGCCGGCGAGCCGGAGGGTGGTGGCGGCGTCGTCGGAGGCGATCACGCCGGGCTGGGCGAGGAGTCCGGAGCGGTCCACGACCTGGCGCGGTTGCGGCCGCAGGCCGTGGAGGATGGCCGTGGCGCCGGCGGCCCGGAGCCTGCCGATGGCGCTCTCCAGGGCGACCATGCCGGTCGAGTCCATGGCCGGGACCTGCTCCAGCCAGAAGATCACGACCCGGTCACGCTCGGCGATGGCGCTCAAGGCGCCCATGGCCTTCTGGGCGGCGCCGAAGAAGAGCGGTCCGGAGACCCGGTAGACGGCCACGCCGGCGGGGAGCGGCCCGGGCAGCGGCGTCTCGGTCTCGCCCATGAGGCCCGCCTCGGTCACCACCGCCATGCGCCGCATGAACAGCAGGGCCGCGAGCCCCATGCCCACCCCCACGCCGATGACCATGTCAGTGAAGACGGTGAGGCCGAAGCAGGTCAGGAGCACGGCCACGTCGCTGCGGGGCGCCACCTTGACGGTGTGCACGAAGTGCTTCGCCTCGGACATGTTCCAGGCGACCAGGATCAGGAGGGCGGCGAGCGAGGTCATCGGCAGGAAGCCGAGCGCCGGAGCCAGGAGGAGGACGGCCGCCAGGATGGTGAGAGCGTGAATCACCGCCGAGATGGGCGTGCGCCCCCCCGACCTGATGTTCGTCGCCGTGCGGGCGATGGCGCCGGTGGCCGGGATCCCGCCGAAGAAGGGCGTGACCAGGTTGCCGATGCCGATCGCGAGCAGCTCGGCGTCCGGATCGTGGCGGGTGCGCGCCATGCCGTCGGCGACCACCGCCGAGAGCAGCGACTCGATGGCGCCGAGGACGGCGATGGCGAAGGCGCTCGGCAGGAGCGCCCGGAGGGTGGCCAGCGAGAGCTGGAGCGGCTGCCCCCCCGGGCCGGGCGCTAGCCAGGGCAGCAGGGGGAGGGGCGGCAGCTGGGGGATCCCGTCGATCAGCCGGCCTCCGATCTCGGCATGGAAGCGGCTGGCGATGGTGGAGATCTCCACGCCGCCGAAGCGCGACAGGGCGGCCGCGAGGACGGCCGCGGCCGACAGCGCCAGGAGCGGGGCCGGCACCCGCCGCGTCAGGCGCGGGATGACGAGGAGGAGCAGCAAGGTGAAGAGCCCCACGCCGAGTTCCCAGGGCGAGACCGTTCCGCCGGCCTCGATCATCGCCTTGACCTGCTCGGCGAAGTGCGCGGGGTTGTGGGCCAGGCGGAGCCCCAGCAGGTCCTTGAGCTGCAGGACGGCGATGACGAGGGCGATGCCGGCGGTGAAGCCGGTGGTGACCGGGTGCGGGATGAACTCGATGAGCTTCCCCATCCGGAACAGCCCCATGGCGACGAGGACCAGCCCCGCGAGCAGGCCGGAGAGCAGGAGACCGGCGACGCCGAAGCGGACCACGATGGGCGCCAGGATGACGACGAAGGCCGCGGTGGGTCCCGTCACCTGGGTGCGCGAACCGCCCAGCACGGCGACCAGTCCGCCCGCCACGATGGCGGTGTAGATGCCGTGCTGCGGCGGAACGCCGACCGCGATGGCGAGCGCCATGGACAGTGGCAGGGCGACCATGCCCACCACCAGGCCGGCCATCAGGTCGGCGCGGAAGGTCGCGAGCGTGTAGCCCTCCCGCAGCGCGGCGCGGAGCGCTCCGGCGGGGAGGTCGCGCAGCGGGACGTCGTGCGCTGGGCCTGCGTATCTGGTTCTTGCCACGGACCGGTCCTCCCTCGTACTCCAGTTCAGTTCAGTTCAGTTCCCGCGCCCCGCCAGCCCCAGCACCACGTCCACCGAGCGGCTCAGCGCCTCGGGCAGGAGCGGGCAGCGCAGGACGCCGACGCCGCCCCGCGCCCAGGCGTCGGGCTCGTCGGCCTGGCGGTTGCGGATGACCAGCACCGGGACCCCCGGCTGCAGGCGATCCTTCGACGCGAGGAGCTGCGTCACCTCGGCCGCGGGGATCTCGGGCGCGGCTATCAGCAGCGCCACGGGCGCCCCCGCCAGCGCCCGGCTCGCGTCCCCGACGCTGCCGGCATAGCGCAGCAGGTAGCCGGCGCGGGCGGCCAGCTCGCTGAAGAGGGCCTCCCGGTCGGTCCCGCCAGGCGCCACGACGAGCAGCGAGCGCGCCACCGTGGCGTCGCGGGCGGCCCTTGGCGGCTTCTCTCTCGGCATCACGCGCTGGACTACAGCACGAACCGGGCCAGCCGGCTGGCGGCGCGCTGGCCTGAGATCGGGCCACCCGGATCGCCGGAGGCGGGGGCGGGCACGGCCGGAGTCGCGCCGATTCGGCGACGTCATGCCGAATCGGCATTGGGCCGCGGAGGCCTCCGCGCCCGGTACCCGCTCAGCTTGGTGTAGAGCGTCCGCAGGCCGATGCCGAGCACCCGGGCGGCCTCGCGCTTGCCGGGGTGGCGTCGAAGGGTGGCGAGGATGAGTTCCCGCTCCGCGGTGGCCAGGCTGCAACCCACCGGGAAAGAGAGCTCGCCGCTCCCGGCCGCGTCCTCGCCGGGGCGGGGGGTCCGGCCACCGCGGAGCGGCAGGTCGGTGAAGCCGTCCAGGCCGATGGTGTCCCCGGAAGCCAGGATGGAGGCGCTCTCCACCGCGTTCTTCAGCTCCCGCACGTTCCCCGGCCAGTCGTAGTCCATGATGGCCCTGAGCGCCGTCGGGGAGATCCCCAGGATCTTCTGGCCATTGCGCCGGTTGAAGTCGGCGATGAAGGAGTCGATGAGGGCCGGGATGTCCTCCTTGCGCTCGCGGAGCGGGGGGACGACCAGCGTGACCACCTTGAGCCGGTAGTAGAGGTCCTCGCGGAACGTCCCGGTCCGGATGGCGTCGTCGATCTTCCGGTTGGTGGCGGCGAGGACGCTCAGGTCCACCTTGACCTTGCCCGTTCCTCCAACCCGCCGGAACTCGTTGCGCTCCAGGACGCGGAGGAGCTTGGCCTGGGTGGCCGGGTCCATCTCGCCGATCTCGTCGAGGAAGAGGGTGCCGCCGTCCGCCAGCTCGAAGAGCCCCTTCTTCCGCTCCGCCGCGCCGGTGAACGCGCCCCGCTCGTGGCCGAACAGCTCGTTCTCCAGCAGTTCGCGCCCCAGGGTGGCGCAGTTGATCGGCACGAAGAGCTGCTGCCGGCGCGGTCCCCGGGAGTGCAAGGCGCGGGCGATGAGCTCCTTGCCGGTGCCGCTCTCGCCGAGGATCAGGACATTGGTCTTGTAGCGCGCGATCTTGTCGATGGTGGCGAGGACGCCGCGGATGCTCGCGGAGGTCCCGACCAGGCCGGCCAAGGCAGCGGATGGGCCCGGCGGCGGTTCCTCCGGGCGCGCCGCCCGCTCCAGCAAACGCCCGAGCCGCGCCAGCAGGGTCTCGGCGTCGAGCGGCGGCGCCAGGTAGTCGGCCGCGCCCTGCTGCATGGCGTCCACCGCCTCCTGGACCGTGCCCGAGGTCCCGAGCACGATCACCGGCACCTCCGGGCGCTGGTGGCCGGCCCGCGCCACCAGGCTGGTTATGGCCACCGGGCCGAAGGACTGCGGGATGAGCGCCGCGGCCAGCGTCTCGCGGCCGAGGGCGGCCAGCGCCTCGGCCTCGCTCGACACGACGACGGTGGTGAAGCCCACCGACGAGAGGTGGCGCGAGAGCGGCGGCCCGGCCCCTCCGGCGGACCTCAGCACCAGGCACCTGTACCCGCTCCCCCAGCTCCTGCTCTTCGGCACCGTGGACCTCCCGCGGACCCGCCGCAGTCTAGTGCCGTTCCGGCACGCCAGCCAGCCACCTCTCGCCGGCCGCTCCGGCGACGCCCTGCTGGAGGAATGGCCGCCCGCGCCCGTCATCCCGGCCTTTCTCGCGCCCGTCTCGATAATGGCGCGCCCGCTGCAGGTCCGGTAGCGTCGTGGCCTGGAACCAGACGATCCTGGGGACCGGCAAAGACCCGATACCGACCTTGAGCCTCCTCCTGATCATCGCCGCCTCCTGCCTGGCCGCCACCAGCGGTGGCTGGGCCCTGGCGCTGCGCCGCCGGCCGGCGCTGGCCCAGCGGGTGGCCACCGCGGTGCTGGTCCTCGGCGCCGTCCTGGGGATGGCCGGCGCGGTGCTGGCGCTGGCGGGGCAGGGGGCGGCCTGGACGTCGGACTGGCCGACCCCGCGCGCCTCGCTCTCGATGAAGGTGGACGGCCTCTCGGCGTTCTTCCTGCTTCCGGTGCTCGGCCTGCCGGCGCTCGCCTCGGTCTACGGGCTCGGCTACTGGCCCCAGGTGGAGCGCGGCGCGCAGTCGATCCGGCTCCAGCTCTACTTCGGCCTGGTGACCGGGGCCATGGCGATGGTCTGCGTGGCCGCCAACGGCATCCTCTTCCTGGCGGCGTGGGAGGTCATGGCGCTGGCCGGCTTCTTCCTGGTGTTCACCGAGCACGAGAAGCCCGAGGTCCAGCGCGCGGCGTTCGTCTACCTGGCCGCCGCGCATGCCGGGAACCTGGCGCTCTTCGCGCTCTTCGCGCTGCTCGGCCGGATGGCCGGCTCGTTCGAGTTCGCCGCCATGAGCGGGCTCGACGGCGGCGCGCCGCTGGCCGGCTGGGTCTTCGGCCTGGCCCTGTTCGGCTTCGGGCTCAAGGCCGGCCTGGTGCCGCTCCACTTCTGGCTGCCGGGCGCCCACGCCGCGGCGCCCAGCCACGTCTCGGCGCTCATGTCGGGCGTCCTGCTCAAGACCGGGATCTACGGGATCCTCCGGGTCACCGGCTTCTTCGAGGCGGTGCCCCCGGCCTGGGGTGGCACGCTGCTCCTCATGGGCACCGCGTCGGCCGTGCTCGGGGTGGCCTTCGCGCTGGCCCAGCACGACGTGAAGCGGCTGCTGGCGTACCACTCGGTCGAGAACATCGGCATCATCGCCATGGGCGCGGGGCTGGCGCTGCTCGGCCGCGCCAGCGGGAACCCGGCCCTGGTGGTGCTCGGCTTCTCCGGCGCGGTCCTCCACGTGGTGAACCACGCCACCTTCAAGGGGCTGCTCTTCCTCGGCGCCGGGGCCGTCCACCACGCCACCGGGACCAGGGAGCTGGATCACCTCGGGGGCCTGGGTCGGACCATGCCGGTCACCGCGGCGCTCTTCCTGGTCGGCGCGGCCGCCATCTCGGGCCTCCCGCCGCTCAACGGCTTCGCCTCGGAGTGGCTGGTCTTCCTGGCCTCGTTCCAGGCCGTCGTCGGCCACGGTGCGGGGTCGACGCCGCTGGCCGGCCTGGCCGCGCCCGCGCTGGCCCTGGTCGGCGGGCTGGCCGCCGCCTGCTTCGCCAAGGTGTTCGGCACGGTCTTCCTCGGCCACGCCCGCTCCAGCCACGCCGAGCACGGCCACGAGGCGGCGCGCACCATGCTCGTTCCCATGGCGGCGCTGGCGCTGGTCTGTGCCGCCATCGGCCTCTTCCCGGTGGCCTGGGTGCCGTCGCTCACCCGGGCGGCCGGCGAGTGGTCCGGGCTTCCGGCCGCCTCGCTCGCGGGAGCGGCAGGTGAGGCGGCGCACGGGGCCTGGCGGGTGAGCCTGGTCGCGCTGGCGCTACTGGCCGGCGTGGGGCTCCTGGCCGGGTGGCGCCGCCGGCGGCTGGGAAGCGTCCAGCCGGCCGCGCCGACCTGGGGCTGCGGGTTCGCCCGCCCGTCGCCCCGCATGCAGTACACCGGCTCCTCCTTCGCCGACCAGCTGGTCCTCCGCTTCGGCTGGGTCTTCTTCCCGCGAACCCGGGTCGAGCCGCCCACCGGCCTCTTCCCGCGCCGCGCCGCCTTCGGCTCGCACATGCCCGACACGGTCCTCGACCTGGCCATCCTCCCCGCGCTCGGCTCGGGCGTCCGGGTCGCCGATCGGCTGCGCGCCCAGTTCGGTGGCCGGGTCCAGTCGAAGGTGCTGCTGGTCCTGCTCGGGGTCCTCGGCCTGCTCGCGTGGCTGGGACTGCGGTGAACGGCATGCTCTTCACGGCCCTCCAGCTCGCCGCCTTCCTGGTCCTGCCGCCGCTCCTGCTCGGCGTCATCGGGCGGGTCAAGTCCCGGGTCGCCGGCCGCGAGGGACCGCCCCTGCTGCAGCCCTGGCGCGACCTGCTCAGGCTGGCCGGCAAGGGGGCGGTCTACAGCCGGACCACCACCTGGGTCTTCCGCGCCGGCCCGGTGGTCGGCCTGGCGGCGATCCTCGCGGCGGGGCTGCTCATGCCCCTCGGGGCGCCTTCGGCGACCGTCGCCTTCGCCGGGGACTTCGCCCTGCTGGCCTCCCTGCTCGGCCTGGCCCGCTTCGTCACCGTCGTGGCCGCGCTCGACACCGGCTCGTCCTTCGAGGGCATGGGGGCCGCCCGCGAGGTCACCTTCTCGGCGCTGGCCGAGCCGGCGCTCTTCCTGGGGCTGGTCTCGCTGGCGCGCTCCACCGGCGGCCTCGACCTGACGCACCTCCTTGGCGACGGACTTGCGGTCGCATGGAGGAGCGACGCCTCGTCGCTCCTCCTGGTGGCGCTGTCGATCTTCGTGGTGGCTCTGGCCGAGAACGCCCGCATCCCGGTGGACGATCCCGCCACGCACCTGGAGCTCACCATGATCCACGAGGTCATGGTGCTCGATCACTCCGGCCCCGACCTGGCGCTCATCCAGTACGGCGCCGCGCTCAAGCTCTACCTGTTCGGCGCGCTGGTGGTGAAGCTGGCGCTGGGCGCCCGCCTCGCCGATCCGGCGGCGGCGTTCGCCGCCTTCCTGGCCGGGCAGCTCGCCTTCGCGGCGGCCATCGGCCTGGTGGAGGCGACCATGGCCCGGCTCCGGCTGGTGCGGGTCCCGCAGCTCCTCATCGGCGCGTCGGTCCTCTCCGGCTTCGCGCTGGTGCTGCTCCTGAGGACCTGACCGGACCATGACCACCTGGGCCGACCTCCTGTTCCTCCTGGTCCTCGTGCTCGACCTGTTCGTGCTCGCCTCGTCGCGCCTGCGCGCCGGCATCCGCGCCGTGGCCGCCCAGGGCGGGCTGCTGGCGCTGCTGCCGGTGGTGCTGGCGGGCCCGGCCACCGAGACGCGCCACGTGGTGGCGCTGGCGCTCGGCGCGCTGGCGGTGAAGGGCGTGGGCATCCCCTGGCTGCTGGCCAGGGCCACCCGGGAATCGACGGTGAACCGGGAGGTGGCGCCGCTGGTCGGCTTCGCGCCCAGCATGGTGCTCGGCGCCCTCGGCATCGTGGTGGCCGTCTGGTACGCGGGGCCCATCCCGCTCCCGGTTCCCGGCAAGCACCCGCTGCTGGTGCCGACCGCCATCGGGACCGCCTGGACCGGCCTCCTCCTCATCGTCACCAGGCGCAAGGCCGTCGGCCAGGTGCTCGGCTTCCTGGTCCTCGAGAACGGGGTCTTCGTGCTCGGCCTGCTCCTCTCCGACTTCATGCCCGCCATGGTCGAGGTGGGGGTGCTGCTCGATCTCTTCGCGGCGGTCTTCGTGATGGGGCTGGTGATGTTCGACATCCAGCGCGCCTTCAGCTCGCTCGACACCGAGAAGCTGGCGTCGCTCAAGGACTGATCCCGTGCTCCTCCTGGTCGCCGCCCCGCTCCTGCTCGCCGCCGTCGCCTTCGCGGCGCCGTGGAGCCGGCTGCGACCGCCGGTGCTGCTGGCCGGCGCGCTGGTCCACTTCGGGACGGTGGCGTGGCTCTGGGCGGCGCCGCCCGCGCCGGCGTTCGGCGGGTGGCTGGCCATCGACGCCGCCGGCCAGCTCGTCCTCCTGCTGGTCAGCACGCTCTTCCTGGTCTGCGCCGTCTACGCCCAGGGCTACCTGGCCCGGCGCCGCGACCGCGACAACCGCGCCTTCGTGGGTGGTCTCCTCGTGCTGCTGGCCGCCATCTCCGCGGTGGCCATGGCGCAGCACCTCGGCCTGCTCTGGGTGGCCATCGAGATCACCACGCTGGCGACGGCCCCGCTCATCTACTTCAACCAGAACGAGCTCGCGCTCGAGGCGGCCTGGAAGTACCTGGTGGTCTGCTCGGTCGGCATCGCCATGGCGCTCCTCGGGACCTTCCTGCTGGCGCTGGCCTCGGCCGGTCCGGGTGGCCCCCGCTCGCTGCTGCTGGCCGACCTGGTGGCCGCCGGCCCCGGCCTGGCGCGTCCCTGGGTCCGCTTCGCCTACGTCTTCCTGCTGGCCGGCTACGGCACCAAGATGGGGCTGGCCCCCTTCCACGCCTGGAAGCCGGACGTCTACGGCGAGGCCCCCGGCCTCCTCGGGGCCCTGCTCTCCGGCGGCGTCACCAGCGTGGCCTTCCTGGGCATCATCCGCGTGCTCCAGGTCTGCCTCGCCGCCGGGGAGGGTGGTTTCGCTCGCCAGGCGCTGGTGGCGCTGGGGCTGCTCTCCATCGGCCTGGCGGCCGTCTTCCTGATCCGGCAGCGCGACCTGAAGCGCATGCTGGCCTACTCCAGCGTGGAGCACATGGGCATCCTGGTGCTCGGCGTCGGGCTCGGCGGCGCGGCGGCCACCGGCGCCTTCCTGCACCTCCTCTACAACGGCCTCACCAAGGGGGCGCTCTTCCTCACCGCCGGGAACATCCACCGCGCCTTCGGCACCAAGGACATCGACAAGCTGCGGGGCGCGGCGCGGGTCCTGCCGGTCTCCGGTCCGGTCTTCCTGGCGGCCTTCCTCGCCATCACCGGCTCGCCGCCGTTCGCCCCGTTCTTCAGCGAGTTCGCCATCCTCGACGGGGCCGTGCAGGCCGGGGCCTGGGGCCCGGCCGCGGCCTACCTGGTCGGCCTCGCGGTCATCTTCGTCGGCATGGGGGCCACGGTGCTGCGCGTCGTGCAGGGGGTTCCACCCGAGGAGGCGAGATCGACGGCCATGGGCGACACGCTGCTGACCGCCGGTCCGCCGCTGGCGCTCCTGGCGGCGATCCTGGCGCTCGGCCTCTGGGTGCCGGCGCCGCTGCGCACGCTGGTCGGCGCGGCGGCGGCGCTGGTGGGGGGCGGGTGATGCCGGGGCGGGTCCTGCTGGTCGCCAATGGCCAGGCGGTGGACGCCGCGGCCGTCCCGCGCCTCCCGCCGGAGGAGTTCCAGCAGATCCTCTCGGACGCGGTCACCGCCGGGGCCAGGGTGTCGGCCTATTACGGCCAGGCCCTGCCCGGGCAGCCCGAGGCGGTGCTGGTGACCGCGGTCCTGGCCAACGACGCGGAGGGGCGGCTCGGCCTGCTGGCCACCGTGGCCGGGGAGTCCCTCCCGTCCCTCGCCGAGGAGTGCCCGTCGCTGCAGCTCTTCGAGCGGGAGCTGGCCGAGCAGTTCGGCGTGGTGCCGCTCGGCCATCCGTGGTTGAAGCCGGTGCGGTACGAGCATCCGATGGGCGGTAAGGGCGCGGCGCGAGGGACGGCCGCCGCTCGCCCCACCATCCCGGGCGACACGCCCTTCTTCGCCGTCACCGGCGAGGAGGTCCACGAGGTGGCGGTGGGCCCGGTGCACGCCGGCATCATCGAGCCGGGCCACTTCCGCTTCCAGTGTCACGGCGAGCACGTCTTCCACCTCGAGATCTCGCTCGGCTACCAGCACCGCGCCATCGAGCGGATGCTGCTGGGTGGCCCCTCGCGCCGCACCACCGTGCTGGTGGAGTCGATCGCCGGCGACACCGCGGTGGGCCACGCCGTGGCGTCGGCGCGGGCCGTCGAGGGGCTGGCGGGCGTGGAGGCGCCCCCGCGCGCCGCGGCGTTGCGGGCCGTGGCGCTCGAGCTGGAGCGGCTGGCCAACCACGTCGGCGACCTCGGCGCGCTGGCGGGCGACGTCGGCTACCTGCCGGCGGCCAGCTTCTGCGGGGCGCTGCGGGCCGACTACCTCAACGCCCTCGCCGAGATCTGCGGCAACCGGTTCGGCCGTGGCCTGGTGGTGCCGGGCGGGGTTCGCTTCGACCTCCCGGCGGAGGCCGGCGTGCGGCTCGCCGTCCGGCTGGCGCTCACCTGGGAGAAGGTGGAGGAGGCCGCCGGGCTCTTCTTCGAGTCGGCGTCGGTCAGGAACAGGACCGACGGGACCGGCCTCCTCGGCAAGGAGGTGGCCGTGCAGCTCGGGATGGTCGGCCCCGCCGCGCGTGGCTCGGGCCTGACGGTGGACGTCCGGCGCAGCCACCCGTTCCCGCCGTACACGGCCACCCGGGTGCCGGCGGTGACCGCCTCGAGCGGCGACGTCTTCGCGCGGGCCTGGGTCCGGCTCGAGGAGGCCCGCCACTCGGCGCGCCTGGTGGGCGAGTGGCTGCGTGCCCTCCCGCCCGGAGAGGTGCGTTCCGAGCTCCCGGCGCTGGCGCCGCACCGGCTGGCCGTCTCGCTGGTCGAGGGCTGGCGCGGCGAGCTCTGCCACGCCGTCACCACCGGCGGCGACGGCCGGTTCGACCGCTACAAGGTGGTGGACGCCTCGTTCCACGACTGGATGGGGCTCCAGCAGGCGCTGCGCGCCGAGCAGATCTCCGACTTCCCGCTCTGCAACAAGAGCTTCAACCTCTCCTACTGCGGACACGACCTGTGAAGGGACTCCTGCGAACCCGGCTCCACCTGGGCCGCCAGACCATCGCCTATCCGGACGGGCCGGCCCGCTTCCCGGAGCGCTTCCGTGGCCGGCCGGCGCTCGCCCCGGAGCGCTGCGCCGAGGGCTGCCAGCGCTGCGAGGCGGTCTGCCCCACCGAGGCGATCAGCGGCGCGGCGCTGAAGGCGCTCGCCCTCGACACCGGCGCCTGCACCTTCTGCGGGCTCTGCGAGGAGGCGTGCCCCGAGCAGGCCATCGTCTTCACGCGCGACTACCGGCTCGCCATGCGGAGCCGCGACGAGCTGGTGATCCGGGGCGACCTGCCCCAGCTGGCCGCCGCGCTCGACGCCAGGATGAAGCGGCTCTTCGGCCGCTCGCTGAAGCTGCGGCAGGTGTCGGCCGGCGGGTGCAACGGCTGCGAGGCCGAGCTCAACGCGGCCGGAAACGTCCAGTTCGACCTCTCCCGCTTCGGGATCCAGTTCGTGGCCTCGCCGCGCCACGCCGACGGCCTGGTGGTGACCGGGCCGGTGACGGAGAACATGCGGGACGCGCTCCTCGCCACCTGGGAGGCGACGCCCGCCCCGCGGCTGCTCATCGCGGTGGGGGCGTGCGCCTGCTCCGGCGGTCCGGTGGCGGGGAGCCCGGTCTGCGCCGGGGGGCTGGCCGGGGTCATCCCGGGTGCCCAGGTCGATCTCTGGATCCCCGGCTGCCCGCCGCACCCGGTCACCCTGCTCGACGGCCTGCTCCGGCTGCTGGGGCAGATCGAGGGCGACGACCTGCGGCTCGAAGGGACAGGGGTGATCGAGCCGCCGGCGTGACGCGCCAACGGCGCGGAAGGGGCTGGGAGGGGGCGCCGGGTGTCCCCTGGACACGGGACACGGGACACGGGACACGGGACTCGGATTCCCGGTCACAGACGATTCGCTCGTAGGTCAACCTCTTGGGTTGTTACATTCAGTCGCACCACGTCTCACCCCCCCCCCACACGTTCCAGGAGACACCATGTCGCGTATCGCCAAGCTGGCTTCAATCATGGCTGGACTGACTCTTCTCGCCGGTTGCTCCGGTTCCAAGGGCGCGGACGGAGCGGTCGGTCCCACTGGCCCCACCGGTGCCACGGGCGCCACCGGTCCCACCGGTCCCGCGGGCACGGACGGAGCGGTCGGTCCCGCGGGTCCTGCTGGTCCCACCGGCGCGACCGGCCTAACCGGAGCGACCGGTCCCGCTGGCGCGACCGGTCCCGCTGGCGCGACCGGCCCGCAGGGCATCTCGGGCGTGGTCAACACGCGGTATGTCAACACCGCCACCGGGAGCGCGGCCTTCGTCGGCAGCGCCTTCCAGTACTTCTGCAAGACCCCCGCTTACGTCGCCGGAGTCAATGAGCGCGCCGTGATCATCGTCCAGGCCTCGGTAGAGTTCCTGCCGGTCGGCTCCGGCCTCGGCGTGCGGCCCGGCTACAACGTGAACGGCGGCGCAGACATCAACTTCGGCGTTTGGCACTATCAGAAGAACAACGGTAACGGCGCGGCCGGCGTCACCAACGGCATGAGCGGCGTGCTCAACCTGACGGCCGGTTCCACCTACATCTTCTCGGCGGCCGTGAACGATTCGGAATCCGTCGGGTTCCCGGCGACCTTCGTCTACTGCAACACCCTGGTGACGGTCGTCAAGATCTAGAGGCAAGCTGGTCAGGACTCGGCGCGAGGCGCGGGGCAGCAAGGCCCGCGCCCCCGCCTCCTCATCATGGCCCCTCCCTCCCATCCTCCCGCCGCGCGCCGGTCGACCCCCTGGCGCCTCGCGCTCGGGGCCCTGCTGGTCGCCGGGCTCTCCTTTCTGGCTGGCCGCGCCTCGATCGACGAGTCGCCGCGCCAGGCCGGCGTGAGCGGGCCCGAGGCGCCGGAGCGCCAGCCCGAGCCGTGGAACGGTCCGCCGCAGCAGCCGGGCGCACAGCAGCCGGCACCGGCACAAGCACAGGCACCGGCAGAGGCCGGCGCCGTGGCGCCATCGACCCCGACCCCGGCGCCACGGTTCGCGTCGCCGGCCCTCATCGAGCGGGTCCAGCAGGAGACCACGGTGGCGCTTCAGGCGCAGCGGGAGGTCATCTCGTCGCGCTGCTGGCCAGAGCAGCCCGGTCACACCGTCGCTCGTCCACGCAGCGTGACCTTTCAGGTGGTCTTCGACGGGCAGGGTCAGGAGATGTCCCGCAGCCTCGCCGAAGAGAGCGGCGACCTCCCTCCCAGCGTCCAGGCCTGCTTGATCAACATGGGCGAGGCGGTGCGGATCCAACCGCCCGGCCTGGATCTCTCCGTCACCGCCACCGTCGAGCTGCGCTGACGCTAGACGTACTCGCGGTACCTCGGCGTCCACATCGCCGACTCCACCAGCTTCAGCACGTCGGCCGGCCGCGCCACCCTGGCCAGCCCCGCCTTGAACGCCACCTCGGCCACCGCCACGGCGATCTGGGCCGAGACCTCGCGGATGCGCGTCAGCGACGGGTAGATGCGCCCCATCTCCAGGTCGGCCGGGAGCACCAGCGACGCCAGGGTGCGCGCCGCGGCGGCGAACATCTGGTCGGTGACGTGGCGGGCCTGGCTGGCCACCACGCCCAGCCCCACCCCGGGGAAGATGTAGACGTTGTTCCCCTGGCCGGAGACGAAGGTGGTGCCCTTCACCACGCAGGGCGGGAACGGGCTGCCGCTTGCGAAGATGGCCTTGCCGTTCGACCAGCCGTAGGCCTCCTCGGCGGTGCACTCCGCCTTGGAGGTGGGGTTGGAGAGGGCGAAGATGATGGGCCGGGCGTTGAGGCGGCTCATGGCCTCGATCACCGGCCTGCTGAAGGCGCGGGCGATGGTCGAGACGCCGATGATGGCGGTCGGCTCGAGCGTCTCCACCGCGGTGAGCAGGTCCGGCGCCGGCGGCGCGTCATGGGCGAAGCGGAGCTTGTGCTCGGCCAGCCCCTCCCTGCTCTTCACCACCAGGCCGTGCGAGTCCACGAACCAGCAGCGGCGGCGCGCCTCCTCCACCGTGGCCCCCTCGTCCACCATGGCCGACACGATCAGGTCGCCGATGCCCACCCCGGCCTCGCCGGCGCCGAGGAAGAGGATGGTCTGATCGCGCAGCTTCTTGCCGGTGAGCCGCAGCGCCGAGTAGATCCCGGCCAGCGTCACCGCCGCGGTCCCCTGCATGTCGTCGTTGAAGGTGCAGACCTTGTCGCGCCACTGCGCCAGCAGCCGGAAGGCGTTGAGGTTGGCGAAGTCCTCGAACTGTATGAGCGCGCTGGGGAAGACCTCGCCCACCGCGGTGATGAACTCGGCCACCAGGGCGTCGTACTCGGGCCCCCGGATCCGCCGCTGCCGCAGCCCCATGTAGAGCGGGTCGCCCAGGTAGCCCTCGTTCTCGGTGCCGACGTCGAGCATCACCGGCAGGGTCCTGGACGGGTCGATGCCCGCACAGGCGGTGTAGAGGGAGAGCTTGCCGACCGGGATCCCCATCCCGCCCACGCCCTGGTCGCCGAGCCCGAGGATCCGCTCGCCGTCGGTCACCACGATCACCCGCACGTCCTGGCCCGGCCAGTTGCGCAGCAGCCCGGCCACCGAGCCCCGGTCCTTCCAGGAGACGTAGAGGCCGCGCGGCCGGCGGAAGAGGTGGCCCCACTGCTGGCAGGCCTGGCCCACCGTGGGCGTGTAGATGATGGGCATCATCTCCTCGATGTGCTCCCCGACCACCTTGTAGAAGAGGGTCTCGTTCCGGTCCTGCAGGCTGACCAGGTGGATGTACCGCTCCAGGTCGGTCTGCTTGTTCCGGTAGTTGTCCATCACCCGCGCCACCTGCTCCTCCAGCGTGTGGACGTGCGGCGGCAGCAGCCCGCGCAGGCCGAGCGAGGCCCGCTCGGCCTCGGTGAAGGCCGTCCCCTTGTTGAGCAGCGGGTCGTGGAGGAGCGCCGCGCCGTGCGGCAACTTCGCCGCGGCGGAACGCGGGCGCCTGGAAGGCTGGTTCATGATGGTTCCCCTGGCCGGGTGGCCGTGTTGGACGGCGTCAGTATCCTCCCGGTGCGAGCCGGCGGCGCCGGTCCAACGGGGCGCGGGCAAACGGGGCCAGCGCCCCACCAAGGCCTACCGCTTGCCGAGCGCCGCCTTGGCCCACCTCCAGAGGCGGCGCGGCGTCGGCGAGAGGCGGAAGGCCAGCCGCCGGGCTCGCCACAGCACGGCGCCACCGGCGCGCGGGTCGAGGGCGTCGAGCAGCGGCAGGGCCTCGGCCTTGCGCCCGCAGCGGGCCAGCAGGCGGGCCAGCAGGAGGGTCACCTCGACGTGACCGGGTTCGATCTCGAGCGCGCGGCGCAGCACCTGGACGCCGACCTCCCGGTGGCGCGAGTGGAGCAGCTCCTGGCCTCCGGCGCGCAGGGCGGCGACGGCGTCGGCGCGCCGGTCGCGCAGCAGGTGGAGGCGGGTGAGCTCCTGCCAGAGCGGATACTCCTCCGGGAAGGTTTCCGCCGCCTGGCGCCGGAGCGAGACGGCGCGATCGATGAAGCCGGCCTTGAGCTGACCGTCGGCGGCCAGCGCGAAGCTCTCCAGCGCCTCCGCCTTCAGGCCCCGCCGGGCCAGCAGCGGCGCCAGCTTGGCGTGGATGGCGAGGTCGCCGGGGGCGACCTCCAGCGCCTTGCGGTAGCCGGCCACCGCCTGCTTGACGCGGCCGCGCGAGCGGGCCCGATCCGCCACGGCCACCAGCTCGGTGCGGTTCTTGGGACGACGGCGCCAGAACAATCTCTAGTCCCTTCGCCCGCCCTCGATGACCGCGAAGCGCGGCCTGGGGCGCACCGGGGCGGCCAGGATGCCGCCCATGACCGCCTCCCACGGGAAGGCGCAGTCGCGGCGCCGGCCGCGGAAGGTGAGGGCGACGCGGACGCCCCACTCGTCGAGCATCACCTCGGGGCAGTCGCGCCCCACCACCAGGTTGAGCCGGACCAGCGGCTCCTCGGCCAGGTAGTCGGGCAGCTCGGCGCCGGGCGTCTCGGGGGCCACGATGAGGCACTCCACGTGGGCGGCGGCGCGGCAGGCGGCCAGCATGTCTTCGTAGCGGCGCTGCAGCGCGAAGAGCTCGAGGGCGCCCTCGGACCAGGACGGGCAGGCCGGTGTGCAGGGGCCCTCGGGCGGGTGATCGTGGGCGCTCATCCGGGCTCCCATCTACCACCCCGCGCGCGAGTCGTCAGGTCCGGTCGTGTGGTAAAGCTCCGTCGCCCCCACTCGGGCGGGTGGCGGAACTGGCAGACGCGCGGGACTTAGGATCCCGTGCCGAAAGGCGTGAGGGTTCGACCCCCTCCCCGCCCATTTGGCCTTGACCCGGCCAGTCGCGCCGCGTACCTCTACCCCCCTTCAACGCATCCGAAGGAAAGCCATGAAGATCAACGTCGAAACCGTCTCCCCCGTCGAGCGCAAGCTCACCGTCGAGGTCCCGCCCGAGCGCGTCGCCAGGGAGCTCGACAAGGCCTACGTGGGCGTGGGTCGCCGCGCCAAGCTGCCGGGCTTCCGCCCGGGCCACATCCCCCGCGCCGTGCTGGAGCGCAACTTCAGGTCCGAGGTGGAGCGCGACGTGGCCGAGCGGCTGGTCAACCTCACCTTCGTGGAGGCGGCGGCGGAGAAGGGGATCGAACCGGTGGCCACGCCCAACGTGTCGCTGGACGGCCCGCTCGTCCCCGGGACCACCTTCAAGTACTCCGCCAAGGTGGAGGTCCGGCCCGCCATCGCCCCCAGGGACTACCGCGGCCTGGCCGTCACGCGGACCGCGCCGGTGGTGAACGACGACGCGGTCGGCGCCGAGCTGGAGAAGCTGCGCGAGCGCTTCGGCTCCCTGCAGCCGCTCGAGGGGCGCGAGGTGGCCGCCGAGGGGGACTGGGCGGTCATCGACCACGCCGGGACCATCGACGGGAAGCCGTTCGAGGGGAACGAGGCCCAGGGCGTGAGCGTCCGGGCCGCCCAGGGGAAGGTCGAGGAGGGGAACATCGCGCAGCTTATCGGCAAGAAGGTGGGCGACACCGTCGAGCTCGACGAGCCGTTCGCCGCCGACCACCGGAACGAGCAGCTGCGCGGCAAGACCGCCCACATGAAGATGACGCTGCGCGGCCTGCGGGTCCGCCAGCTGCCGGCGCTCGACGACGACTTCGCCCGGATGGTCGGGGTCGAGGGGCTGGAGACGCTGGAGGCGCTCAAGGGGCGCATCCGGGGCGACCTGGAGCGGCGCGAGAAGCGGAAGTCGGACGGCGAGTTCAAGGACGCGCTCATCAAGGCGGCGCTGGCCAGGAACGACTTCGAGGTGCCGCCCTCGATGGTGGAGCGGACCATCGACAACATGCTGGAGTCCACCGTCGAGCGGTTCTCCCGCATGGGGCTCGACGTCGCCCAGCTCGATCTCGACGTGGCCCGGCTGCGGGCCGACCTGCGCGAGCAGGCACTGCTGCAGGTGCGCGGCAGCCTGTTGCTGGACGCGGTGGCCGAGGCGGAGAAGATCGAGATCGGGGCGGAGGACGTCCAGGCCGAGCTGGCCCGGCTGGCCGAGGAGGCCGGGGTCCCGCTCGCCAACCTGCAGCAGCAGATGCGCAGCGCCGAGGCCCGGTCTGCGCTACATAGCAGGGTGCGGGAGGAGAAGGCCCTCTCGCTGCTCGCCGAGGCGGCGAGCATCACGGCCGGGTAGGCCAGAGGAGCCAGCGCGCGATGCCTTACATCCCCATGCCGTTCGTCGTCGAGCAGACCCACCGCGGCGAGCGGAGCTACGACATCTACAGCCGGTTGCTGAAGGACCGGATCGTCTTCCTCGGCACCCCGGTGGACGACGACGTGGCCAACGTCATCATCGCGCAGCTCCTCTTCCTCGAGTCCGAGGACCCGGACAAGGACATCAGCCTCTACATCAACAGCCCGGGCGGCTCGGTCTCGTCCGGCCTGGCCATCTACGACACCATGCAGTACGTGAAGCCGCAGGTGTCTACCATCTGCCTCGGGCTGGCCGCCTCCATGGGCGCCTTCCTGCTCGCCGGCGGCGCCAAGGGGAAGCGGTTCGCGCTCCCCAACGCCCGGGTCATGATCCACCAGCCCTCGGGCGGGGCGGGCGGGCAGGCCTCGGACATCGAGATCCAGGCCAAGGAGATCCTCAAGACCAAGAAGCGGCTCAACGAACTGCTGGCGGCCAACACCGGACAGCCCTTCGAGCGGATCGAGAACGACGCCGAGCGCGACTACTGGATGAGCGGCGCCGAGGCCAAGGCCTATGGCCTCCTCGACGAGGTGATCGCCTCGAAGAAGGCGCTGGAGAAGAAGCCGTAATAGAGTCGTGCCGCGGTGAGCGGGCCCGGGGAGGCAAGCGTGGTGGAGAAGCGAGAGAGCCTGGCGTGCAGCTTCTGCGGGAAGTCGCAGAAGGAGGTGAAGAAGCTCGTGGCCGGGCCGACCGTCTACATCTGCGACGAGTGCATCGGGCTCTGCAACGACATCATCGCCGAGGAGATCGCCGGCGAGGAGAAGAAGGACCTGAAGCTCCGGGTGCCGCGCCCGTCCGAGATCAAGGCCATCCTCGACGAGTACGTGGTGGGGCAGGAGCGGGCCAAGAAGACCCTGGCCGTCGCCGTCCACAACCACTACAAGCGGATCGAGAGCCGGGTCGCCATCGACGACGTCGAGCTGCAGAAGTCGAACATCCTGCTGCTCGGCCCGACCGGCTCCGGCAAGACGCTGCTGGCCCAGACCCTGGCCAAGATCCTCAACGTCCCCTTCACCATCGCCGACGCCACCACGCTCACCGAGGCCGGCTACGTCGGCGAGGACGTGGAGAACATCATCGTCAACCTGCTGCAGGCCGCCGACCACGACATCGAGCGGGCCCAGAAGGGGATCGTCTACATCGACGAGATCGACAAGATCGCCCGCAAGAGCGAGAACCCGTCGATCACCCGCGACGTGTCGGGCGAGGGCGTGCAGCAGGCCCTCCTCAAGATCATCGAGGGGACGGTGGCCAACGTGCCGCCCAAGGGCGGGCGCAAGCACCCCCAGCAGGAGTTCCTGCAGATCGACACCACCAACATCCTCTTCATCTGCGGCGGCGCCTTCTGCGGCCTGGAGCAGATCGTGGAGCGGCGGGTGGGCGGCCGCAGCCTCGGCTTCGGCAGCGACGTGAAGAGCCGCACCGAGAAGAACATCGGCGAGCTGCTCTCCATGGTGGAGCCGGACGACCTGCTCCAGTTCGGCCTCATCCCCGAGTTCGTGGGGCGGCTGCCGGTGGTCACCAGCCTCGAGGAGCTCGACGAGGCGGCGCTGGTGGAGATCCTCACCAGGCCGCGCAACGCGCTGGTGAAGCAGTACCGCCGGCTGCTGGAGATGGACGGGGTCAACCTCAAGTTCACCGACGGCAGCCTGGTGGCCATCGCCCGCGCCGCCCAGAAGAACAAGGCCGGCGCCCGCGGCCTGCGCGCCATCCTGGAGCAGGCCATGCTCGACATCATGTACGACGTGCCCACCCGCCGGAACGTCGGCGAGATCGTGATCTCCGAGGAGGTCATCGCCGGCGGCGAGGCCCCGCTGGTGGTGCTGAAGAAGGAAGCCGAGAGCGCGTAGGGGGCGTGGCGCGGGGCGCTCGCAAGCTCGGCGCGCGCGACCGCCCCAGCACCCCCCCCCGAAATCCACTTTGGGCGCCCAAAGCTGCGAAGGGGGGACTCCGGTCGGGGCGGACGCCGCCGGTCGAGGGAGCCCCGCCGGCTCAGCCGCGCGCTGCAGCCTTCGGAGCGGATCGACCACGACGGGGGGCGCTCACGAGCGGGTACCGCGTCCGGTCGGCCATCCGCTCCAGATCCAGGTCGACGTCCAGCGCGGGCCAGCGCAGGTGCCTGGCATGGTGCACCTCGACCTCGTGGATCTGGGCGACCGTGGCGCCCCTGAACCAGGGGAACTGTTCGAAGTCGAGGAAGTACTCCTTCCCGCCGACCAGGACCCAGATTCCGAACGGACTGATGTGGCTCACCTAAGCCGAAGTGGCTCGCCCACGCGGCGGCGATTTCATGGTGTCGCTCCCTGATCTCTCGTTCGACGTGCGCAAGTTGGCGCGGCGTCAGCGACCGCTCGTGAAGACCGTCGGGCTCACAACAGGGGGAGCCTACCCCGCCTGCACGTACTTGAACCAGACCATCCCGTCGACGATGGCGTCGCCCGTCGGCGGGTTCCAGCGCGGCGGCGCCGCCCTCCTGCGCGCCTCCAGCCCGGCCGCCAGCGTCCTCGCCTCGTCCAGGTACCGGGCCCGCTCCGCGGCGGCTTGCGAAGCGAAGCCGGACGCGACAGGTACCCAGAGTCATTTCGGGCGCCCGGACTAATTCGTTGGTCGAAGGAATTGCCCGCCCCCACGCGACCGCGCTCTTCGCTGGATCGTCCGTCCCGTTGCGCCGCCAGGTCCCCGGTGACACCGCTCACCAGGTTCCGCGTGATTCTGGACTCCTCGCCGTTGGCTTGAGGTCCAGCCGGGAACTGGCCGGGGTGACCGTTCACGGGTAGGCAGCAGGGTGGCGCCGCTCGACCACGCGTGGCCGTGGTCGGCCCGGTCGCTCCATCTTGACATATGCCGAATCCGACATATCATCTTCCACGTGAGGCGCAAGCCACCGCCGGAGAGGCCACCGACAGGCCGAGTCGTCGAAAAGCCTCTCGCCTGGATCTCCGGGGAACTGAAGACCCCGCCAATGTCCGCCGACGCTCGCATCGAGGGCGGAGTGCTGCTCCGAAGGCTTCAGCGGGGAGAGCAGCTCTCGATGCCGGAGTCGAGGCCGATGCCCGCCATCGGTCCACGCTGCCATGAGCTTCGGATTGACGACACGGTGCAAAAGAAGGAGTGGAGAATCATCTACTACGTGGGTCGGCTGGCCATTGCCGTGCTGGAGGTCTTTGCGAAAGACACCAGGGCGACGCCGGTCGAGGTGATCCGGCAGTGCAAGCGGCGGCTGACAGGATTCAGGAAGGTGGACGAGTCATGAACAAGGCGCAGAAGGCACGGTTCGCGAAGGACGGGTGGAAGGTCGGGTCGGCTGCCGAGGTCCTCGGGCTGAGTGACGCGGAGGCGGCGCTCGTCGAGGCCAAGCTCCGGCTTGGGGACGTGGTCCGGGCAGTGCGCCAGCGGCGCCACCTCTCGCAGGCGGCGTTGGCGAAGCTCATGGGGTCGAGCCAGTCGCGTCTGGCCAAGGTCGAGAACCGGGACAGCGAGGTCTCCCTCGATCTCCAGATGAGGGCCATCTTCGCCGCCAACCCGGCCGCCTCGCTGGACTTCCAGCGGCTGATCAGGAAGTGGAGCCTGAACGGGCAGGGCTCCAAGGCCACGCCTGGTCGCTGAAGGCCGGTTCCCGCCGGAAGGTCAGTTCCGGGGCAGGTCGCCCTCGGAAACCATGGTCACCCCGGCGGTATCGATCCCCCCAGGAACGGCGACACCACGAATCGATGAAATTCTCGGCGCCTGCGACTACCCCGCCTGCACGTACTTGAACCAGACCATCCCGTCCACGAAGGCGTCGCCGGTGGGCGGGTTCCAGCGCGGCGGCTCGGCGCGCCAGCGCGCCTCGAGCTCGGTCGCCAGCTTCTTCGCCTGGTCCAGGTACCTGGCCCGTTCCAGGGCGGCGGCGTCGTCGTCGAGCGGCTGCTCGTACCCGCGCCACGGCGCGCGCCCGGCGGCCGCCTCCAGCAAGGCCTCGGGATCGAAGGTGAGCGGCACCGGGTCGGCCGGTTCGCCCTCGACGTGGTGCCAGACGCCGTCGCGCCAGCCGAGCCGGTAGAGGGGGACGAAGGCCTCGCCGTGGTCGGCGAGGAACTCCACCGCGGCCAGCAGGAACTCCACCTCGTCCGGCGTGGCGTACCAGGGCAGCGAGAGCCGCACCCAGCCCGGCTTGAGCGCCAGGATGCCGGCCGCGATGGCCTTGCGGTGGAGCGCGCTCCGCTCTTCGCCCACGCCCAGCAACTTGTGGCCGTAGGGCCCGGCGCAGCCACAGCCGGCCCGGTTCTGGATGCCGAAGAGGTGGTCGAGCAGCACCGAGGCGAGGTCGTGGTGCAGCCCCTCGATGTTGAAGGAGAGGATGGGGAGGCGCGGACCGGTGGGGCCGTAGAGCCGGATGCGCGGGTGGCGGGCCAGCCGCTCCGCCGCCGGCGCGCCCAGCGCCAGGTCGTGCGCCAGGATCCGCTCCGGCCCGGCCGCCGCCTTCACCTGGAAGGCGAGCCCGGCGCGGATGTCGCCGAGGATGTCGGGCGTGCCCCCCTCCTCGCGCTCGGCGAGGTGGGTCGTGTAGTCCACCGCCAGCTTGTCGAAGGCCGCCACGTAGTCGACCGTGCCGCCGCCCGGCCGCTCCGGCACGCGGCTGCGGAAGAGGTCGCGGTGGGCCACCAGCACCCCGGAACCCTCGCTGCCGCCCAGGAACTTGTGGGTGGAGACGGAGAGGGCGTCGAGCCGCCCGGCCGGATCGGCCGGGTGCATGTCGATGGGTACGTAGGGGCCGGCCGCCGCGTAGTCGGCGCAGGCCAGGAAGCCATGGGCGTGGAGGGTGCGGGCCACCGCGCCCACCTCGGTGATGGCCCCGGTGACGTTGGAGGCGGCGGAGAAGGCGCCGATCTTGAGCGGGCGGGCCGAGAAGCCGCGGGCCTTGCGCTCGAGGTCGGCGAGATCGAGCCGGCCGTCGGCGCCGAGCGCCACCTCCACCACCTCGGCCACGCTCTCCAGCCACGGCAGCTCGTTGGAGTGGTGCTCGTACGGCGAGACCAGCACCACCGGCCTCTCGCCGGCCGGGATGTGCCGGGAGAGCCGGTAGCGCCGCTCCAGTGGCTCGTCGATGCGCAGGCCGAGCAGCCCGACCAGCTTGTTGACGGCGGCGGTGGCGCCGCTGCCGGTGAAGAGCACCACGTCGTCGGGGCCGGCGTGGACGGCGGCGGCGATGGCGGCCCGGGCCTGCTCGCGCAGCCTGGTCATGACCCGCCCGGTGGTGGAGATGGCGGTGTGGGTGTTGGCGTACAGCGGCCGGACGCCGGCGATGGCGGCCTCGACGAAGGCGAGCGAGCGGCCGGTGGCGGTCTGGTCGGCGTAGGTGAGCAGCCTCCGGCCAAACGGGGTGGCCACGAAGGCGCGCCGCCCGGCCTCGGCCGACCGTAAGCGGGCCGTCACCTCGTCGAAGGGGAGCATGGCGGGCTTGTACCGGAAGGCGGCCGTCGATGGTAGATCTCGCCCACGCGGCGGAGTCGAGGCCGCAGCCAGGAGATATCGTGTCGCTCTTCTCGCGTGACGACGGCAAGCCGGGTCCGACGCTGCGCAGCCTGCCGCTGCTGCCGCTGCGCGACATCATCGTCTTCCCGCACATGGTGGTGCCGCTCTTCGTGGGCCGGCAGAAGTCGATCGCCGCGCTCGAGGAGGCCATGGCCGGCGACAAGGCGATCCTGCTCTGCGCCCAGAAGAAGGCCAAGACCAACGACCCGGGCGAGGAGGACATCTTCGCGGTCGGCACGGTCGGCACCATCATCCAGCTGCTGCGGCTCCCCGACGGCACCGTGAAGGTGCTGGTGGAGGGCAAGGAGCGGGCCCGGGTGCGGTCCTACCAGCCCAGAGAGAAGTTCCTGCTGGTGGAGACCGAGCCGCTCGACGACACCACCACCCCGACCGTCGAGCTGCAGGCGCTGATGCGCTCGGTCCAGTCCACCTTCGAGGCCTACGTCAAGCTCAACAAGCGGATCCCGCCGGAGATGCTCCAGTCGGTGGCCGCCATCGAGGATCCGAGCCGGCTGGCCGACACCATCGTGGCCCACCTCTCGCTCAAGCTCGACGACAAGCAGTCGATCCTGGAGCTCGAGTCGGCGGCGGCGCGGCTGGAGCGGCTCTACGAGCTGATGCAGGCCGAGATCGAGATCCTGCAGGTGGAGAAGAAGATCCGCTCGCGCGTCAAGAAGCAGATGGAGAAGACGCAGAAGGAGTACTACCTCACCGAGCAGATGCAGGCGATCCAGAAGGAGCTGGGCGACCGCGACGAGTTCAAGAACGAGATCGGCGAGCTGGAAGAGAAGATCAAGACCAGGAAGATGTCGAAGGAGGCCTCGCTCAAGGCGCGCAAGGAGCTCAAGAAGCTCAAGATGATGAGCCCGATGAGCGCCGAGGCCACCGTGGTCCGCAACTACATCGACTGGATCATCTCGCTCCCCTGGTACGAGTACACCGAGGACAAGCTGGAGATCGCCGGGGCCGAGAAGATCCTCGACGAGGACCACTACGGCCTGAGGAAGGCCAAGGAGCGGATCCTCGAGTACCTGGCGGTGCAGAAGCTGGTGGACCGGATGAAGGGGCCCATCCTCTGCTTCGTCGGCCCCCCCGGCGTGGGCAAGACCTCGCTGGCCCGCTCCATCGCCCGCGCCATGGACCGGCGCTTCGTCCGCATCAGCCTGGGCGGCGTGCGCGACGAGGCGGAGATCCGCGGGCACCGCCGGACCTACATCGGCGCGCTGCCGGGCAAGCTGATCCAGTCGCTCAAGAAGGCCGCCAGCGGCAACCCGGTCATCCTGCTCGACGAGGTGGACAAGATGTCCACCGACTTCCGCGGCGACCCGTCCTCGGCGTTGCTGGAGGTGCTCGACCCGGAGCAGAACCACGCCTTCGTAGACCACTACCTCGACCTAGACTACGACCTCTCCAAGGTGATGTTCATCTGCACCGCCAACACCCTGGGCGGCATCCCGCTGCCGCTGCAGGACCGCATGGAGGTCATCAGGCTGGCCGGCTACACCGACCTGGAGAAGCGCTCCATAGCCAAGCGGTACCTGGTCCCCAAGCAGAAGGAGGCCAACGGCCTGGCCGGCACCACGGTCACCTTCCGTGACTCGGCGCTCCGCTTCCTCGTGGACCGCTACACCAAGGAGTCGGGGGTCCGCTCGCTGGAGCGCGAGCTGGCCAGCATCTTCCGCAAGCTGGCCAAGGACCTGCTCGCGAAGGGGCAGCCGGAGGGGAAGGGGTACGTGGTCACCGTGAAGCGGGTGCAGAAGCTGCTCGGCCCGCCCAGGTTCCGCCACGGCGCCGCCGAGGCCGAGGACCAGGTCGGCCTCACCACCGGCCTGGCCTGGACCGAGCTGGGCGGCGAGCTGCTCACCGTCGAGGCCACCGTGATGCCCGGGAAGGGGAAGCTCACCATCACCGGCAAGCTGGGCGACGTCATGCAGGAGTCGGCGCAGGCGGCCATGAGCTACGTGCGCAGCCGCGCCGAGGTGCTCGGGCTGGAGAAGCGCTTCCTCGAGTCGATCGACATCCACGTCCACGTGCCGGAGGGCGCCATCCCCAAGGACGGCCCCAGCGCCGGTGTCACCATGGCCACCACGCTGGTCTCGGCGCTCTGCAAGATCCCGGTGCGGCACGACGTGGCCATGACCGGCGAGATCACCCTGCGCGGGCGCGTGCTGCCCATCGGCGGCCTCAAGGAGAAGGTGCTGGCGGCCCACCGCGGCGGCATCACCAAGGTGCTGCTGCCGCGCGAGAACGCCAAGGACATCCGCGAGATCCCGCGGCGGGTGCGCGAGAAGCTGGAGTTCGTGCTGGTGGACTCGGCCGACGACGTGCTCCGCCACGCGCTGCGGCTGGAGCACCCCGAGGAGTTCCTCAGGCCGAAGCCGGTGCGCGTCCCGGAGACCCCGGGGGCCGAGGCCAGCCCGCATGCGTAGGGCTCAGAGGGGCGCGATGCGACCGTAGTACCGGTGCGCCCCGCGCGCGCTCGGCAGCGGCGTGAGCCCGAGCCGGGAGAGATCCCACCCCGGCGCGCCGTCCTTCACCACCACCCAGCGGCGCGCCACCCGGCGGGCCTCCGCCACCGCCTCGGCGGCGAGCTGGCGGGCATCGGCCAGGGCGCGGACCAGGTCGAAGCCGCCCGGCTGGGGGCGGGCGTGACGGAACATCGGGTCGAAGGCCACCACGTCGAAGCTGCGCGAGGGCAGGGCGGTGAGCGCGGCGAGGTGCTCCACGGCCCGCACCTCGATGCGGCGCGCCGGCTCGACGTCGAGCCGCTTGAGCCCCTCGGCCACCCAGGCGGCCAGCACCGGCGACCCTTCCAGCGCCACCACCCGGCCGTCCGGGCCGCAGGCGGCGGCGGCCACCAGGGCGTCGGCGCCGAGGCCGAGCGTGGCGTCGAGCACTGCGTCGCCGGGCCGGACTCCGGCGGCCTCGAGGAACGGATCGCGGTCGGTGGGCGAGACCGGGCGGCCGCCCAGCCGGGCCAGGGTCCGGCGCATCCTGAGCAGCCCCATCCCGGCCGACCAGCGCCGGCTGGCGCCGCCGGCGGCGAGGACGGCGGCGGTGGAGGAGAGGACCAGCGCGCCCTCGGCTCCGGCCTCGGCGAGCGTCGCTTCCAGCGGGCCGTTCCCACGCGGCGCGAAGGGGAGGGCGTGCCGCGCGGCCGCCTCGCGGGCCTCCCGCTCATCCTCGGGCGACGGGCGGAGCGCGGTGGTGACGACGACGAGCACGGCGGCACGGTGCCTCGCAGCAGGGACGGGCGCAAGGGACCCATGATGGGAGAGGCCGATCGTCAGGCCGCGCGTCCCGACGAGGGGGTGACCTCGGCCGGGCTGGTGGCTGGATGAGCCGTCATGCCGACGAAGCGCGCCGCCTCGGCCGTCACCGCGTCGTCGCGCAGGATCCGCACGTGACCCAGCCCCTCGGTGGACACCAGGCGGGCGCCAGGCCAGGCGGCGGCGATGGCGGCCCCGTCGCTCCATGGCACCTCCGGATCCTCGCGGTCGTGGACCACGAGGAGCGGCGCCCACATGGCGCCGGACATGCTCGGGAGGTCCAGCTCCTCGGGCGAGATGCCGAGCGTCCGCCGCAACCTCGCGCCCAGGGCCTCGCGGAGCGGGGCCCCCAGCGCCAGGGCCTCGCCGAACTTCACCACCCAGGCGGCAGGAGAGCGGGGCGGAGCCAGGAACACCGCCGCATCCATGGGCAGCCCGCGGATCATGGCGAGCGCCAGCCCGGCGGCGCCCATCGAATGGCCCATTGCCTGGCGGGCGCCCACCTGCGCGGCCACCGCGGCGACGGCCTCGGCGAAGTGCGGCACCGAGGCCAGGCGCCCGCTGGAGGCGCCGTGGGCCGGGCCGTCGAAGACCACCGCCGCCCGTCCGGCGGCGCGCAGCGCCGGCACCAGCGAGGTCATCTGGCCACCACGCCCGCCCCAGCCGTGGATCAGCAGTACCGGCGGCCCCTCGCCGAAGCGCCAGCAGCGGAGCCGGCCGGCGCCGAGCCGCACCTCGAACGGCTCGGCGGTGCCGAGCGCCTCTAGCTCGCGCGGCGGGGCCGGGTGGCGCGGCGGCGTGAGGAAGAGCCGTTCGGCGGCCCGGGCCGCCAGGCCGGGAGCGACCGCGCCGACGGTCCCCAGCCCGAGCCGCCAGGCGCGGAGCCCCAGGGATGGGCCGCTCGGTGGCCTGCGCTTGCGAGGCGTCATGGCGTCACTCCTTGATCCTTCACGGTTCACGGTGGTTCAGGTGGTCCGCGACGTCGCCAGCAACCGCTCGAAGGCGGCGCGGGCCCGTGCCGGGGCGCTCGGATCCCGCAGCAGCCGGGAGGCGTGGTGAAAGGAGCGCGTGATCCCGTCGAGCTCGAAGGCGAACTGGTCCGGATCGACGGCCCGGCGGAAATGGCCCACCGTCCTGGCCAGCCTCACGGCGGCGGCGATGGTGCCGAGCCACTGGCGCTGCAGCTCGGCCAGCCGGTCGCGCACCGGACCGGGCCGATCGTCGAGCTCGGCCGCGGCCGCGATGAAGAGGCACCCGCCGGGCTGGGGCACGGCCTGGGGCCAGCGCAACCACCGCTCGAAGAGGGCGCGCACGCGCGGCTCCCCCCTCGGCTCGGCCAGGGCGGGCCGGACCACCACCTCGGTGAAGCGCTCGGCGGCCCGGTTCAGGGTCTCCAACTGCAGCGCCTCCTTCGAGTCGAAGTGCGCGAAGAGGCCGCTCTTGGAGAGGTCGAGCGCCTCGGCGAGCCGGCCTATGCTCAGCCCTTCGATCCCCAGCCGGCTCCCCAGCAGGATGGCCCGGTCCAGGATCGCCTCCCGGGTCTGTTCGCCCTTGCCCACCGGGACGAAATAGCACGACCGGTCGTGCGTATCACGTCCCGCAAGGGGCGTCCGGACCGGTACTGGGACGGGCACGTCGGCGCCGGCGCCCAGGAGGCCCAAGGGTCCGATCAAGAACCTGCCGGCGGATCCGGGCTTGCACGTGCCTCACCACGGGACGGATACTCACCGCCCCCCGAGGTGCCCCGCATGAACTTGCCCGTCAGCCCCATCCACGATCCGGTCGCCAACCCGGTCTCCGGGAGCGATCTCTCCCCAGCCGCGGTGGTCGAGCTGGTGGCGGAGATCCGCGCGCTGGCCAGGGAGCAGGACGCCGTCATCCTGGCGCACAACTACCAGCTCCCCGAGGTGCAGCAGGTCGCCGATCACGTGGGCGATTCGCTCCAGCTCGCCATCACCGGCCGGGAGGTGAAGCAGACGACCATCGTCTTCTGTGGCGTCCACTTCATGGCCGAGTCGGCCAAGGTGCTGGCCCCCGACAAGCGGGTGCTGCTGCCCAACCTCTCGGCGGGCTGCTCGCTGGCCGACTCGATCACCGCCGAGTCGCTGGAGGACTGGAAGGCCCGGTACCCCGGCCACGCCGTGGTCACCTACGTCAACTCGTCCGCCGAGGTGAAGGCGCTCTCCGACATCTGCTGCACCAGCGCCAACGCGGCCAGCGTGGTCCGCTCGCTGCCGCAGCAGAAGATCCTCTTCACGCCCGACAAGAACCTCGGGGCCTGGGTGAAGTCGAAGGTGCCGGAGAAGGAGATCGTGATCTACGACGGCTGCTGCCCGGTGCACGACGTGCTGCGCGGCGCCAGCGTCAACAAGGTCAAGGGCGAGCGGCCGCTGGCGGTGGTGATCGCCCACCCGGAGTGCCGCGCCGACGTGCTGGAGATCGCCGACGAGATCTGCTCGACCACCGCCATGATCGGCGCGGTGGGCAGGCACCCCGAGGCCAGGACCTTCATCGTCGCCACCGAGCACGGCATCGTCCACCAGATGAAGCAGAGGTGGCCGGGCAAGGAGTTCATCATCGCCGACGGCTGCATCGGCTGCCGCATGCACTGCCCGTACATGAAGATGGTGGACCTTATGATGGTCCGCGACGCCCTGCAGCGCGGCAAGCACGAGATCACCGTGCCGGCCGACGTGGCCGACGGAGCCCGCCGGGCCCTCGAGCGGATGATCGCCGTGCCGCGCGACGCGTGAGCGTCGGGCACGGCGCCGCCGTCCGCCGTGCCGCGCGATTCTTGAGCGTCGAGGCACCCTGGAACGAGAAGGGCCCGGCCACCTCGCGGCGACCGGGCCCTCGTGCTCCAGGGGTCCAGGACGGCTACTTGCCCGGCTTCAGCTCGTCCACGATCCGCTGCGCCCCGTAGATCTTCTGGAGCGCCTCGACGAGCGCGGAGGAGTGGACCGCCACCGTGCGGTTCACCGCCGGATCGAAGCCGTAGTCACCGCCCAGCGACTGGATGTTGCCGTCGAAGACCAGCCCCACCACCTCGCCCCGGGCGTTGATCACCGGCGAGCCGGAGTTGCCGCCGATGATGTCGTTGCTGGTGACGAAGTTGAACGGCGTCTTCGGGTCGATCTTGCCCTTGGCGTCGAGCCAGGTCTTGGGCAGCGCGAACGGCTCGCGGCCGGTGGCGCGCAGGTAGGCTCCGCCCATGGTGGTGAAGGGCGCGATCCACTTGCCGTTCTCCTCGTACCCCCGCACCGCGCCGTAGGAGAGGCGCGGCGTGAAGGTGGCGTCCGGATAGGCGCTGGTCCCCTCGACCGCGAAGTGGGCCTGGGCGATCAGCTCCTGGTTCTTCACCAGCACCGGCTGGATGGTGTCCTCGTACTGCTTGCGGACCGCCCGGCCGTCGTCGTCGATCGACCTGGCGAAGGCCAGCATGGCGTCGGTCTTGGCGGCCTCCTCGAGCGCGGCCGGACCGCCGTCCCAGAGCTTCTTGCGGACCGAGACGTCGGCCAGCCGGGTGCCCTTGACCAGTTCCTCGGCCAGCTCGGCCGGCGCCTTCTGGCCCAGCGCCTTCTTGACGAACGGATCGTCGGCGCCCAGCTTCTCGCGCATCTTGGTGAGGAGGTGGGTGAGCTCGAAGACCTCGAACTCCGGGAAGACCGGCGCGGGGGAGAACAGCCCCTGCGTCAACTGCGGCAAGGCCGCGTCGGAGTACTCACGGAGCCGCTCCGCGTTCGGCTTGGCGCGCTCGGCGGCGGCGCGCACCAGGACGCGCGCCACGCCCAGCAGCTCGCCGGCGCGGAGCCTCTCCTTGAACTCGAGCTGCCGCCGGAGCTTCTTGGCGTCGGCCACGGCCCTCGCGACCGCGTCGAAGGCCCCCAGGTACTGCTTGCCCTTCTCGCCGTCCCGGGCCAGCGCCGCCTTGAACTCGGCCTCGGCCTTCACCTTGGTCTCGAAGAAGGCCTTGTCCTGCAGCGCCTCGAGCCGGCCGGTCAGCGCCTTCAGGCTGTTCTCGACGTAGAAGAGCGTGGCGTTGGAGTGGCGGGCCTGCTCGGCGCCGCGGTGGGCGTACTCGGTCAGCTTGCCGCGCAGCTCGGACAGGGCCACCAGCCGCTCGGGCAGCGCCGTGTCGCGCAGGTACTCGAGCTGCGCCACGGTGAGCTTCCGGTCGGTGCCGCCCGGGTTGCCTGAGACGAAGGTCAGCTCACCGTCCTTGGCCCCGGCCGCGGACCAGCGGAGCCAGTCCTTCATCGCGGCCGGCTTGCCGTCCTGGTAGACGCGGATGAAGGCGACGTCCAGGTCGTAGCGCGGGAACGTGAAGTTGTCTGGGTCGCCGCCGAAGAAGGCGATGGCGAACTCGGGGGCGAAGACCAGGCGGACGTCCTGGAAGCGCCGGTACCTGTAGAGGTTGTAGATGCCGCCGCGGTAGAGGCTCACCACCTCGCAGCGGAGCGTGTCGGCGGTCTGGCACTCCTTCTCGATGGCCGCCTGCGCCCCGCGCTGGGCCAGGAAGAAGTCACGGCCGCTCTTTCCCGCGGTCGCCTTGCTCATCCGCGCGGTGACGTCGGAGATGCCGACCAGCTGGTTCACCTCCAGCTCGGGGCACTTCACCTCGTCGGACGGCGCCTTGGCGAGGAAGCCGCTCTTCACGAAGTCCTTCTCCCCGGTGGAGAGCTGCTCGATGCAGGAGTGGGCGCAGTGGTGGTTGGTCATCACCAGGCCGCGATCCGAGACGAAGCTGGCCGAGCAGCCCTGCGCGAGGCGGGCCGAGGAGAGCCGGACGTGGTCGAGCCAGCCGTCGGTGACCTTGAAGCCGTAGGCCTTCTCGACCGCGGCCTTGGGGAAGTTGTTGAAGGTCCACATCCCTTCGTCGGCGCCGGCGAGCGCCGGGGC
Source organism: Myxococcales bacterium (assembly GCA_021806645.1). GTDB lineage: Bacteria > Myxococcota > Myxococcia > Myxococcales > Anaeromyxobacteraceae > JADKCZ01. The sequence goes on from JAJZQX010000013.1 coordinate 59,881, forward strand.
GACGAGGAGGGTGACGATGAGCAGTCGCTTCATGAGGTGGTTCTCCAGGGATGTGGCCAGGCGGGCCCCGCCGCGACTGGACCTGTTGTCCGCTGGGAAACAGAGGCGGGGCGCCCCGATTCGTGACAGGAGGACGTGGAACTTCGGCCCGTTGCTCGCCCCACGGCCCAACGTGGGCTAAAATGGTCAATTCATGAACCGGAACCGGCTCAAGCTCTGGCTCTACATGCTCCTGTTCGCGGTCGCTGGGGCGGCCAACCTCCTTGGGCTCACCGGTGAACTGGCGGCCCGGGCGCTGCGTGGGGCCGATGACGGGCTCCAGGTCGGCGCGGCCCAGGTGCGTGGCGCCGAGCGGCTCATGGCCAGCGAGGCGGCCGCCGTCACCGGGCTGGCGGTCAAGAACGCCGAGCTGCTGGAGGCGCTCTTCGCCGCGCCGCCCCGCTCGATCCAGGCCGGCAGGAAGAAGGGCCAGGCGACGGGCCAGGACGAGGCGGCCGGGAGCGAGGCCCGCTGGGCGGCCACCGAGGCGGCGGCCCGGACGGCGGTCGAGGAGGCCGCCAGCCGGCTCGGCATCACGTTGCCGCCCAACGCCTTCTGGGCGGTGGCCAACCAGGAGTGGCTCGAGAAGAAGATGCCCGGGGCCTTGCAGGACCCCCAGCGCAAGGAGGCGGCCAGCTTCCTGCGCGACGCCGCTTCCGGCACGCCGCGTCGCGGGTACGTGCGGGTCAACGACGGGCTCTGGTACGGCGTCGCCTATCCGGCCGGGGAGGGGGCGGCGCTGGTGCTCTTCCTTCCGCTCGATCTCGCCTGGGCGAAGAGCATGGCGCTGGCCAGCGGCGTCGACGTCACGCTCGACGTCGGCACCCCGCAGCTGGTGACCACCGTCCGGCCCGACCTGGCCAGGCGGCTGGTCAAGAGCGCCACCGTCACCCCGAAGGTGCCGGTCAGCGAGGGGACCGTGCCGCCGGTGCTGCTGGAGCAACCGTTCAAGGTCCGCGTGCCGGTGCTCTTCGTGAAGGCACCGGCGGCGCGGGCGCTGGCCGTGCCGCTGGCCGGCCTCTCCAGGGGCTTCCTGGTCCTCTCGGTCCCGACGGTCAGCTACTTCAGCGACCTGGCGCGCTACCAGTGGACCCTGCTCACCATCCTCGCGGCGCTGTTGCTGGTCGGGCTGCTGCTCGGCGTGCTGGTCAAGACCGAGGTGCTCCCGCAGGTCCCGGCGACGCTGGTCTCGGCGGCCACCAAGATCGAGCGGGGCGACTTCTCCGCCCGGGCCCCGGAGTTCCTCGGCGCCCTCGGGACGGTGGCCGGCGCGCTCAACAAGGCCGCCGCCGCCGCCGAGGCCGCGGCCGTCCGGCTCGCCACCGGCGATCCCTTCTCTTCCGGCCAGGGCGGACAGAAGTTCAACCTGCCGGCGGAGCCAAGCTTCACCTTCCCGCCGTCCGGCCCCGGGCCGGCCCCAGCGGCGATCGAGGCGCGCGACAGCACGGCGAAGATCACCGGTGGAACGACGGGCTTCCCGCTCTCGGCCTTCGAGGCCACGCCGCCGCCCGCGCCGGCCCCCGCCCTGGACTCCACCCAGGCGCCGCCGCAGCGCCCGACCTCCACCTCCCTGTTCCAGGCGGTCACGCCGCCGGCGGCCGCCGAGGAGAGCGACGAGGAGCACTGGCTCAACGTCCACGCCGAGTTCCTGCGCGTCCGGGCCCAGTGCGGTGAGCCGGTCGACGGGCTGGGCTACGAGCGGTTCCGACCCAAGCTGGAGAAGAACAAGCAGCAGCTGATGGAGAAGCACGGCTGCCGGACCGTCCGCTTCAGCGTCTACGTGAAGGACGGCAAGGCGGCGCTGCGGGCCACGCCGGTCAAGTAGGCGCCGCCCGCGGCGGCCTCGGGCCCGCCGGGAGCGCTCGTCAGCGGTCGTCGAGGAAGAAGTTCTGCGGCGGGCTGACCGGCCTGTCGCTCACCGCCTCGGTCGGAGCCGTGCCGGCCACGAACGACATCGGCTCCGCCTCCGGCTGCCCCGGCTTCGGCTCCGCCGCCAGCAGGCCGGTGGCCGGGTCGATGCGGGCGAACTGGACGCCCTCGGGCGCCAGGAACGGGACGACCGGCTCGCCGCCGAGCGCCCCCTTCATGAAGGCGAGCCACGCGGGCAGCGCCGCCGCGGCGCCCGTCTCCCTGGGGCCGAGCGGGGCGTGGTCGTCGAAGCCGATCCAGACGCCGGCCACCAGGTCGGGGGTGTAACCCACGAACCAGGCGTCGCGGTGTTCCTGCGCCGTGCCGGTCTTGGCGGCGGTCGGCCGGGCCAGGGCCTTGGCGCCGATGCCGGTGCCGTGCTCGACCACGTCGCGCAGCATGTCGGTGAGCACGAAGGCCACCTCGGGCCGGGTGCCGGTGGGGGGGATGGTGAAGTCGGGGGGCCGCGGCGACGATCCGGCTTCCGCGCCGGCCTCCGCGGGAGCCGGCCCGTCGAGGCGCAGCGGCGCCACCGGGATGGGGAGCGGGGCCGGGGCCTCGGTCGGCGGCAGCCAGCTCTCCAGCACCTCGCCATTGCGGTCGCTCACCTCCAGGACGAAGGCCGGCGGCAGGAAGCGCCCCTGCGCCGCGATGCTGGCGTAGGCGTTGGTCAGCTCGAGCGGCGTCACCTCGCCGGTGCCGAGCGCCAGCGTCAGGTTGCGAGGCAGGTCGCTCTCGATCCCCATGCGGCGGGCGAAGGCGATCACCGCGTCGGGTCCAAGCGCGTCGGTCAGCTTCACCGACACCGTGTTCTTGGAGTGGGCCAGCGCGCTCTCCAGCAGCATCGGTCCGTCGAACTGGTCGCGCTCGTAGTTGCGCGGCTTCCACTCCTTGCCGGTCCACGGGTCGCGGTAGAGGTCGGGCGTGTCGTAGACCAGCGTGGACGGCGTGAAGCGGCGCGACTCGATGGCCGCGCCCCAGACGAACGCCTTGAACGAGCTTCCCGGCTGGCGCCTGGCCTGCGTGGCCCGGTTGAACTGCGAGCGGAGCGCGCCCAGGCCACCGACCAGCGCCCGCACCTGCCGCGAGACCGGTTCGATGGCCACCAGCGCCCCCTGCACCCTGGGGCGCTGCTCCAGCGAGAGGGCCAGCGGCCTCCCGGCGCGCGCCAGCGCCTCCGGCGGCGTGGCGGACGGCAGCACCCGGGTCAGCACCACGTCCCCCACCGCCAGCACCTGCTTCACGCTGCGCGGCGCGGCGGTGCCGCTGGTCGGGTTCCACTTCCGGGCCCAGCCAAGGTCGGAGAACGGGATCGTCCCGGTGGCGCCGCCGAGGTCGAGCGTGGCCTTCTTGCCGTCGACGGCGGTGACCAGCGCGGCCTGGAGGCCGTCGGCCGCGAGCGGCCGGACCCGGATCATCCTGCGCAGGTCGGCCGAGGCCGGGTCGGTCCCGGGATCGAGCTCGTCGGGATCGACCGAGGCGAGATCCCAGACCAGCACCTGCCCGCCGCGCGCCGCGGCCGCGTCCAGCCGCTCGCGCCAGGCGGGCAGGGCGGCGGCCAGTTGTTCGGGCGTGAGCCTGAGCAGCGGCCCACGCCAGCCCTGGCGCCGGTCCACCAGGCGCAGGTCGGCCTCCAGCGCCGCCTCGGCCTGCCGCTGCATGGCGGGATCCATGGCCACCTTGACCACCAGGCCATCGGTCTCGACCCGCTCGGCGCCGTAGCGGGTGTCGAGGTAGTCGCGGACCACGTCGGCGTAGGAGGCGCCGGGCGGCTCGGGCTCGGGCGGCGCCACGGCGATGGGGCGGGCGATCTCGGCCTCGGCCTGCTCGGCGGTGATGTGCCCGTCCGCGGCCATGCGCTTCAGCACGTAGATCTGGCGGGCCTTGGCGGCCTTGGGATGCGCCACCGGCGAGAGGCGCGCCGGCGACTGGATGGTCCCGGCCAGCGCGGCCGCCTCGCCCAGCGTCAACTCGGTGACCGGCTTCCCGAAGTAGTAACGACTGGCCTCCTCGACGCCGTAGCGCCGGTGGCCGAAGTAGATCTGGTTCAGGTAGAGCCAGAGGATCTCGTCCTTCTCCAGGTTCTGCTCGAGGCGGGGGGCGAGGACCAGCTCCTTCACCTTGCGCTTGTACTTCCAGTCGTTCGACAGCAGGAAGGTCTTGACCACCTGCTGGGTGATGGTCGAGCCGCCGCAGCGGACCCGGCCGCTCAGCAGGTCACGCGCCACGCAGCGGAGCATGGCCAGGTAGTTGACGCCCTCGTGCTGGTAGAAGCTGGCGTCCTCGGAGGAGATGACGGCCTGCTTGAGGACGTCGGGGATCTGCTCGATGGGCACCACGGTGCGCCGCTCGCGCGCGAAGGAGAAGACCTCGGTGCCGTCGATCCCGAGGGCCCGGGTGGCCACCAGAGGGCGGTAATCCTTCAGGGTGTCGAAGGCCGGCAGCTCCCGGGTCCAGAGCCAGAAGAGCAGGCCACCCGCGGCCGCGCCGAGGGCGGCCAGCGCGGCGAAGGCCAGGAGGAACCGGCGGAGGGGACTGAGCTTGGTCCAGGTCACGATCGGGCGGCACCATAGCGCCCGGGCGGGGGGTGCTCAAACTTTCCCGGGCCTGGTGAAAGAAGGGTTGGGGGGCGGCAGGAATTCCTTTGACAGGTGTAGATGGGGAGGAAGATACAAGTGGCTCACACTCACCTTGCCCCACAGCTCCCGGGAGGTCCTCTCATGCGTCGCGTCTCAGCCCTCGCTGCCCTGGTCTTCGTCGCAGTTCTCACCGCCTGCCCTTCGCCCCCCAAGAACGGCGAGTGCAAGTCGTCCAAGGACTGCGAGAACCAGGCCGGCTTCGGGAAGATCTGCGTCTCCGGTCAGTGCGCCGAGTGCGCCGCCGACACCGACTGCAAGGACGGGTTCGTCTGCCAGTCGAACAAGTGCGAACCCAAGCCCGCGCCGGTGGCCGTGGCCACGCCCAGGCCCGAGTGCACCAGTGACGCCGAGTGCGGCAGCGGCAAGGGCTGCCAGGGCGGCACCTGCGTCAGCACCATCGATCCGGCCTGTGCCGACCCCGCGGCCTTCACCGTCCACTTCGGCTTCGACCAGGCGACCATCTCCGGCGATGCGACCGGGACCCTGCAGCAGCTGGCCGCCTGCCTCGCCAAGGCACCGGCCCGGCACCTGCAGGTCGACGGCCACTGCGACGACCGCGGCACCACCCAGTACAACCTCGCGCTCGGCAAGAGGCGGGCCGAGGCGGTGAAGAAGTACCTGGCCGACCTCGGCGTCGCCGGCACCATCGACACCAACACCTTCGGCAAGGAGCAGCCGCTCTGCCGCGAGGAGACGGAAGCCTGCTGGGCCCGGAACCGCCGCGCCGAGTCGAAGGTCGAGAGGTAGTGCGTCGCGTCGCCGCGCCCGCGCTGCTCCTGGCCGTCTCCGGCTGCTGGGTCCCCCTGGAGAAGGGGCGGCAGCTGGAGGCCCGGGTGCAGCGGCTCGAGGTCGAGACCAAGGAGCAGGCGCAGGAGCTGGACGTCCAGCTACGGGAGAAGATCGCCCTGGTGGACAAGAAGCTGCGCGAGGTCCAGATCAAGCTCGACGAGCTCAACACCGTGGCGAGGGCCAAGGGGGCCGACCTGGGCGTGGCGGTGAACAGGCTCGGCGTGGAGCTGACCCGGGCCAAGGGCGAGCTGGAGGCCCAGGCCCACAACCTGGCCCAGCTCCAGCAGCAGGTGGCCGACTCCAGCAAGGAGAACGAGGCGCGGCTGGCCTCGCTCCGCGGGACCGGTGCGCTCGACGAGGCCATGGCCCGCCAGAAGATCGCCGAGCTGCCCCGGCCGGACGACCACGCGGCCGTCTTCGCGCTGGCGCAGCAAGTCGAGAGCGGCGGCGACCGGGGGGTGGCGAGGGAGGTCTACCTCCACTTCGTGAAGCGCTGGCCGCGCGACGAGAAGGCGCCGGAGGCGGCGTTCCGGGCCGGCCACCTGCTGGCCCAGCAGGGCAAGTGGCGCGAGGCGGTGGTGGTCTTCGGCAAGGTCGCCGAGGACTACCCCAGGTCGGAACGGGCGCCCGAGGCGCTGCTGCAGGTGGCCGAGGGGCTGGTCCAGCTAGACCGGAAGGGCGACGCCAGGGTCGTGCTGGAGCAGCTCATGGCCGACCACCCCAGGACCGAGGCGGCCAGGAAGGCCAGGGCGCGGCTCACCGGGCTCTTCCCCGCCAAGGATGCCAGGAAGGCGCCGCCGAAGAGGAGGTAGCTGGCTTCAGGCCTCGTCGTCGCCCGGCTGGCCCGGGAAGCGCCCTTCGTCCTGCAGCGACCACTGGCCGATTCGCTTCAGCACCGTGCTCTTGGCGATCTTGAGCTCGCGGACCACGGCCGAGCGCCGGCCGCGGTGGCGGCGGAGCGAGAGCCGGATGGCCTCGCGCTCCAGTTCCTCCATGGTGAGGCCGCGGACGTAGAGGGTGTCGTCGTCGCCGGTGTCGCCGCTGGCGGAGCGGGTGTCCTCGAAGACCACCGCCGACGCCGGGACCACCTGCCCCTCGCCGCGGAAGAGGAGCGCCCGCTGCACCACGTTGCGAAGCTGGCGGACGTTGCCGGGCCAGTCGTACGCGTCCATCCGGGCCAGGGCCTCCTCGGACCAGCGGAGCGCCAGCCCACGCGGCGCCGAGGCGGCCAGGAAGGTCTCGGCCAGCAGCCGCACGTCGTCGCGCCGCTGCCGGAGCGGTGGCACCGTGACCGGCACCACGCAGAGGCGGTAGAAGAGGTCCTCCCGGAACCTGCCGGCCCGGACCTGGGCGCGCAGGTCGCGGTGCGTGGCCGCCACCACCCGGACGTCCACGGTGATGGGACGGGAAGCGCCCACCCGCTTCACCTCGCCCAGCTCCAGGGTCCGGAGCAGCTTGGCCTGCAGGTCGAAGGGCAGCTCGCCGATCTCGTCGAGGAAGATGGTGCCGCCGTGGGCCTCCTCGAAGGCCCCCTTGCGCATCCGCTCGGCGCCGGAGAAGGCCCCCTTCTCGTGGCCGAAGAGCTCCGATTCGATGAGGGTCTCGGCGATGGCCGAGCAGTTGACCGGGATGAACGGGGCGGCCGCGCGCGGCGAGCGGGTGTGGAGGGCCCGGGCCACCAGCTCCTTGCCGGTGCCGGTGTCGCCGAGGATGGCGACCGCGGCGTCGGACGGGGCGACCCGATCGATCATGTCGAAGACGCGGCGCATGCCGGGGTCGCGGCTGACCATCTGCTCGAAGACGGACGGGCGGGCCGCTTCGGGGACCACCGGCGGTTCGAGGACCAGCTCGGCGTCACCCAGCCGCAGCGGCAGGCCGAAGGGGAGCTCGGCCCGCTCGACGCGCGCACCACCCAGCAGCGTGCCGTTGGTGGAACCGAGGTCGGCCAGGTGCCAGCGGCCGGCCCGCGGCTCGATCCGCAGGTGGCGCGAGGACACGAAGGGGTCGCCGAGCACCACGTCGTTGCCGGCCGCCTTGCCGACGGTGAGACCGGCGCGTGGCACCAGCTGCCACCGCTCGCGACCATGCTCCTTGATCCGGAGCCGGGCTGGCGGCGCCGCCTCGGCGGGCGTGGCGGACTGGCGGAGCTGGGTCTGGCCGGCGTGGGTCGGCTCCTCCCCGGCGTGGGGCGCGGCGCGGAAGAGGGCGCGCCAGGCGCCCAGGGCCACCTCGGCGCCATCGGTCAGCGGGGCCTCGGCGACCTCCGCGTTCCCGAGCCGGGTGCCCCGCCCCGACCGGTCGACGAGGTGGAAGCCGTCGGCGCGCCGCTCCACGATCGCCTGGACGCGGGAGAGGGCCGGATCGGGAAGCGACACGTCACAGTCCGGGGCCCGGCCGATGGCGGTGCGGTCACCGAGGGCGACGCGGAGGAGCTCCTCTCCGTGTCTGAAGAAGGCGAGTTCGGGCATGGTTGACTCCTGGTGCCATCTTACCGCCGCAGACCGGGACGGGAAGTGGATTCGGCTCTCCGGGCTGGGCTCGGGACGGCTTCACCATGGGAGGACCGTTGCACGGACGGGGCCGCGGCCGGGCGGCGGCCATCTGGCCGGATGGACTGGAGACCGGCCGCGCGACGGCCGCCCGGGCGGCGGTCGTCGGGCGGACGGGCGGACGATCCACGGACCTCGCCGGTCGCGCCGCGGACGGCCGAGGGGCGACCCGGGCCGCTCAGCCCTTCGCCAGCGCCTCGAACTCCGGGTTCCCCTCGAGCCGGCGGAACATCTCGTCGGCCTCGAGCCAGGAGCGGACCTTGACCGGGTCGATCGAGAGGGCGTGCCGGAGCGCGACCAGCGCCGAGTCCGGCTTGCCCCAGAGGGCGTGGAGCCCGCCGACGTTGTAGTTGAGCAGCAGGTCGTCGGGGCGGAGCCGGGCCGCCCCGGCATAGGCCCGCTCCGCCTCCTCGTAGAACCCCTGCTGCGCGTAGGCGATGCCGAGGTCGAGCCAGGCGTCGAAGAGGTCGGGCGCGAGCCGCGTCACCTCCTTGAGCTGGCCGATGGCGGCCCGGTACTCCCCCTCGTCCAGGAGCAGCGAGGCCAGTTCGTGGCGGGGAAGCGGGTCTTCCGGGGCCTGATCGACCGCCGTCCGGAGCGCCGCGAGGGCCTCCTCGACCTCCCCCTCGTCCGCCAGCGTGAGGCCGAGGTTGAACTGGGCGTCGGGGAAGGAGGGATCGAGGGTCAGGGCGGTCCGGTAGGACTCGAGCGCCAGGTCGGTGGCGTGCGCGGAGAGAAAGGCGGCCAGGTTGAAGTGGACGGTGGCGCTCTCCGGGTCGAGCCGGAGGGCGATGAGGTGCTCACCTAGCGCCTCGCGCAGCTTCTTCTGGTCGGCATAGACCGTCGCCAGGTTGTCGTGGGGGTGGGCGGCCGCGGGGTCGAGGTCGATGGCCCGCAGGAACTCCTTGACCGCCTCGTCGAGCCAGCCCCGGTCGGCCAGCTCGATGCCACGGGCGTTGTGCTGGTCGGCTCGTCCGGTCGGGTCCTTGTCGCGGCTCACGGTACGGACTCTACTCCCTCACGCCCCGCCGGGGGTGTCGGTGAAGACGCCCCTCCCTCGGGCCAGGGGAGTGGCTCCGTGATCCGCCGGGCCCGCTCCAGCGCGTTGACGGCTCCGGCCGTTTCCGGGCACGCTCGGACCATGGCGCTCCACACCATCCTCACGCCCGGCCAGCTGGCCGAGGCCGCCCGCAAGTTCGGCCTGCCGCCGCCGGACCGGGCCCAGCCCGAGCCGCGCGGCCGGACCAACACCAGCTACCACCTGCAGGTCGGCGCGGACCGCTGGTTCCTCCGCCTGGCCGAGGGGAAGACCGAGGCCGACGTCGGCTTCGAGGCCGCCGTGCTGGGCTTCCTCTTCGACGCCCACTTCCCGGTGCCGCGCCTGGTGCTGGCCACCGACGGCCGGCCCTGGACCGAGGTGGCGGGGCGGCCGGCCATGCTCTTCGCCTTCGCGCCCGGCGAGGCGGTGGACCGGGCCGGCGCGGGGCCGGACCGGTGCCGGCGGGTCGGCGAGCAGCTGGGGCGGCTCCACGAGCTCTCGGCCGGGTTCACCGGCGAGCGCGAGAATCCCTACGGTCCGGCGCGCCTGGCGGCCTGGCTGGAGGAGATCGCCGCGTCACCCGGGATCGACGCCGAGGCCAGGGCGGCGCTCCCGCTGCTGCGCGAGGAGCTGGCCGCCGCGGCGGGGCTGCCGAACGCGCCGCGCGGCCTCTGTCACGGCGACCTCTTCGTCGACAACGTGCTCTGGGTCGGCGACCGGGTGAGCTACGTGCTCGACTGGGAGATGGCCTGCATCGCCCCTTTCGCCTACGACCTGGCCGTGACCATCGACGCCTGGTGCTTCACCAACCGTCACGAGCCGGCGCGGGTCCGGGCGCTCGTCGAGGGGTACCGGTCGAGGCGGCGGCTCGACGCCGCGACGGTGGAGGCCTTGCCGGCGTGGGCGCGCTGGGCGGCGCTCCGCTTCGCGCTGAGCCGGCTCCACGCCACGCTCGGCCCGGCGCTGGGGCCGGAGCGGGTGGTCCGGAAGGACTGGCGGCGCTACCGTGATCGGGTCACGTCGCTGCGCGAGCTGGGGGCCGACGGGTACCGCGAGCTGCTGGGGACGGGGGCCCGGGGCCTCACAGCCCGGCGGTGATCTTCCAGACGCCATCCAGCTTCCGGAAGCGCATCTGGTTGATGTCGGAGGGGCGCTTGGCCACCGGGCCGCCGGGGGTCACCACGCGATAGGCGGCGTCGTAGAAGACCTCGGCGCGGGCCTCGTCGCCGGTCACCTCGATCTTCTTCACGCCCATGTCGAGCATGACCGCCTCGACCTTGGAGAGATCGCTGGCGAGGTTCTTCTCGAGGATCTCGCGGGTCACGTCGTCGCCCGGGTCGGGGGTGCCGGAGCCGTCGTGGTAGTCGGGGGCGACGAGGAGGAGGATTGCGGCGGCGTCCTTCTTCCGCAGCGCCTCGCTGTACTTCCGGATGACCTCGTAGACGGCCCGGTTCTCCCTGGAGTCGGTGACCTCGGTGTTGGGGATGCGGCCCGGGGCGCAGGCGGCGAGCAGGACGAGCAGCGGCAGGAGGCGGGAGCGCATGCAGGACCGTTAGCGCGGGTTCGGGCGAGCGTCAACCGATCTCAGCCGGCTCGGGCGCGGTGCTGCGCCAGCACCTTGGCGAGGTAGTGGCCGGTGGCGCTGGTCGCGATCCTCGCCACCTCCTCGGGGGTCCCCTCGGCGATGATCAGGCCGCCCAGGTCGCCGCCCTCGGGACCGAGGTCGATGATCCAGTCGGCGCACTTGATGACGTCGAGGTTGTGCTCGATCACCACCACGGTGTTGCCCGCCTCAACCAGCCGGTCGAGGACGGTGAGCAGGCGGCGCACGTCCTCGAAGTGCAGGCCGGTGGTCGGCTCGTCGAGGATGTAGAGGGTGCGCCCGGTCCCCACCCGGGCCAGCTCGCGCGACAGCTTGATGCGCTGGGCCTCGCCGCCGGAGAGGGTGGGGGAGGGCTGCCCGAGCTTCAGGTAGCCGAGCCCGACGTCCTCCAGGGTCTTCAGGATCCGGGCCACCTCCCGGTGCGCGCCGAAGTGCTGGCTGGCCTCGGCGATGGAGAGCTCGAGCACCTCGGCGATGTTCTTCCCCTTGAACTGGACCCGCAACGTGGCGTCGTTGAAGCGCTTGCCGCCGCAGACCTCGCAGGGCACCAGCACGTCGGCCAGGAAGTGCATCTCCACCAGCTTCATGCCGTCGCCCTGGCAGGCCTCGCAGCGGCCCCCCTTGACGTTGAAGCTGAAGCGGCCCGGCTGGTAGCCGAAGGAGCGCGCCTCCGGGGTCTGGGCGAAGACGTCGCGGATGAAGTCGAAGAGCTTGGTGTAGGTGGCCGGGTTGGAGCGAGGGGTCCGGCCGATGGGCTGCTGGTTGATGTCGATGAGCTTGTCGATCCGCTCGGCGCCGCCGAGCCGGTCGTGCGCGCCGGGCGCCTCGCGGGTCCCGTGGAGCAGCCGCGAGAGCGCCGGCCGGAGCACGGCGTTGACCAGCGTGGACTTGCCGGCGCCGGAGACGCCGGTGACCGCCACCAGCCGGCCGAGCGGGAAGGCGACGGTCAGGTTCTTGAGGTTGTTCTCCCGCGCCCCGTGCACGGTGATGGCGCCCTGGTCGGCGCGGCGCCGGGTCCCGGGGAGCGAGATCTCGCGCCGGCCGGAGAGGTAGGCACCGGTGAGCGAGGCCGGGTCGGCCATCACCTGCGCCGGTGTCCCCTGGCTCACGATCTCGCCGCCGTGGGCGCCGGCGCCGGGGCCGAAGTCGACCAGCCAGTCGGCCTCGACCATGGTCTCCTCGTCGTGCTCGACCACGATCACCGAGTTGCCGATGTCGCGCAGCCGCTTCAGCGTCGCCAGCAGCTTGCCGTTGTCGCGCTGGTGCAGGCCGATGGACGGCTCGTCGAGGATGTAGATGACGCCGGTCAGCTCGGAGCCCATCTGCGAGGCGAGCCGGATGCGCTGGCTCTCGCCGCCGGAGAGCGACGGGCCGGGCCGGTCCAGGGTGAGGTAGCCGAGCCCGACGTCGAGCAGGAACTTCAGGCGGCTGCGGATCTCCTTGAGCAGCTCCTCGGCGATGGCGGCCTCGTTTCCCTTCAGCCCCAGCTCGCCCAGCCAGCCGTGGGCCTCGGTGATGGTGAGGCGCGAGAGGTCTACGATGCCGCGGCCCCGCACCCGGACCGCCCGGCTCTCCGCCTTGAGCCGCTCGCCGTGGCAGGCGCTGCACGGCTTGTCCGAGAAGAAGCGCATGTAGTGGCGGCGCATGGCCTCGGAGCCGGTGGCGCGGAAGCGGCGGTAGAGCTGGGCCAGCACGCCCTCCCACTCCAGGCGCGGCCTGGGGCCGGTGATCGAGTCGGTGCCCAGCAGGACCAGGTCGCGGTCGCGCTTGCCGAGCCTGGCCCAGGGCGTGTCGAGGTCGAGCTTGAGCGAGCGGGCCAGGTGCTCGACGAACTCGAAGGTCCAGCCCTCGCCCCGCTCCATCCCGGAGGCCCACGGCTCCACCGCCCCCTCGCGGATGGTGAGCGAGGGGTCGGGGATGATCAGGTCCGGGTCCATCTCGGCCCGGGTGCCCAGCCCCTGGCACTCCTGGCAGAAACCGATCGGGCTGTTGAAGGAGAAGTTCTGCGGCGCCAGCTCGCCGAAGGAGAGGCCGCAGGCGTGGCAGGCGTTCTGCTCCGAGAAGAAGCGGTCGTGCTTCTTGTAGCCCTCGGGGTCGATGCCGGGGCCGACCTTCTGCTCGTTGGCGGCGTCGGCGACGATGAGCGTCCCCTTGCCCTCGCGCAGCGCTGTCTCGACCGAGTCGGTGAGCCGCGCCGTGATCCCCTCCTTCACCACCAGCCGGTCGATCACCAGCTCGATGTCGTGCTTCAGCTTCTTGTCGAGCGAAAGCCGCTCGGAGAGCTGGTGGATCATCCCGTCCACCCGGACCCGGGCGAAGCCGCGCTGCTGCGCGTCGCCGAGCAGCTCGCGGTACTCGCCCTTGCGGTTCTGCACCAGCGGGGCGAGGAGCAGCAGCCGGGACCCGGCCGGCAGGTCGAGGATGGTCTCGACGATCTGCTGGGCGGTCTGCTTCCCCACCGGGCGCCCGCAGCTGGGGCAGTGCTGCAGGCCGATGGAGGCGTAGAGGACGCGCAGGTAGTCGTGGACCTCGGTGATGGTGCCGACCGTGGAGCGCGGGTTGTTGGAGGCGGCCTTCTGCTCGATGGAGATGGTGGGCGAGAGCCCGCGGATGGTGTCGTAGCGCGGCTTCTCCATCTGGCCGAGGAACTGCCGGGCGTAGGAGGAGAGCGACTCGACGTAGCGGCGCTGCCCTTCCGCGTAGAGGGTGTCGAAGGCCAGCGAGCTCTTGCCGGAGCCGGAGACGCCGGTGAAGACCACCAGCTTCTTCTTGGGGATCTCCAGCGTGACCGACTTGAGGTTGTGCTCGCGGGCCCCCTTGACGACGATGGTGTCGGGCTCGCTCATGGAGGCAGGTATCTAACGCGGCGCGGCCCCGGAGGCTACCCGGGCCAGACCCTTCCGTGACCCCCGCCGAGGTGGTACGACGGCCCTCCATGGCGACCCCACTGCCGGTGCCGACCCGGGGCCGGGCTCGCGCGCTCCTCTTCGGCGCCGGCGTGCTCTTCGGCCTGGCGGCCATGCTGGCCCGGCTGGCCTCGTCGGGCGGCCTGATGACCGGCGGGCGGGTGACGCTGGTCCGCTTCGTGGTGGGCGTGGTGGCGGTGCTGGCCGTCTTCGTGGCCCGCCCCGGGACCTTCCGTCCGGTCCGCCACTCGCTCCTCATCTCCCGTGGCCTCTTCGGGGGGCTGGCGGCGCTGCTCTACTTCATCTCCCTGTCGCTCATCCCGGCGGGCGAGGCGACGCTGCTCAACAACACCTTCCCGATCTGGGCGGTGCTGCTCTCCTTCTTCCTGCTGGGCGAGCGCCCCACCGTCCACCTCGGCGTGGCGCTGGTCATCGCCTCGGCCGGGGTCTTCCTGGTGCTGGGGGGCGGGAAGCTCTCCTTCACGCTCGGGCGCGGCGAGCTGTTCGGGATCGCCTCGGCGGTCCTGGGCGGCTTCGCCGTCACCAGCATCCGCGCCCTCCGGGCCACCGACAACGCGCCCACCATCTTCTTCGCCATGGCGGTGGGCGGCGTGCTGGTCTCGCTCCCCTTCGCCTTCGGCCCCTTCGCCTCCGGCTCCTGGCCGACCGACCTCCTGCCCTGGGTGGCGGCCGGGTCGTGCGGCGTGGTGGCCTTCCTGGCCCAGCTGCTCATGACCGAGGCCTACGGGACCCTCTCGGTGCCGGAGGCGGCGCTCTGGCAGCAGCTCACCCCCATCGCCTCCTTCGGCTGGGCGCTGACGCTGGGCGAGCGGCTCGGCGGGATCACCCTGCTCGGCGTGCTGCTCGGCATCGCCGGCGTGGTCTACGGCGCTGTGCTCGGCCACGAGTCTCGCCCGGACGCCAGCCCGGTGCTCCGGGAGGCGGCGGCGGGGCTGCCCACCGAGGAGCCATGACCAGCCCGGGCTCCCGGGGACGGGCCCGGCTGCTGCTGGTCGGGTCGGCCCTCTGCTTCGGGCTCATGGCGGTGCTCACCAGGCGCCTCTCGCACGGCCTCGGCGCCTTCACCGCGGGCCAGCTGGCGGTGGTCCGCTTCGCGCTGGGGGCGGCGCTCTCGGCGCTCGCCTTCCGGCTCCGCCCCGGGCTCTACGCGCCCCAGCGGCGCCGCCTGCTCTGGCTGCGCGGCGTCTCCGGCGGCGTGGTGGTGGTGCTCTACTTCCTGGCGCTGGCCCGCATCCCGGCCGGCGAGGCGGGGATGCTCTACAACCTCTTCCCCGTCATCGCCACGCTCATGGCGGTGCCGGCCTTCGGCGAGCGCCCCACCGTCCACCTGCTGCTGGGGCTGCTGGTCGCCTCGACCGGCGTGGGGCTGGTGCTGGGGGGCGGGACGCTGGAGCTGGGGCTGGGGGCCGGCGAGCTGCTGGCGGTGGCGGCGGCCGGCTTCGCCGCCTTCTCGGCCGTCACCATCCGGGCCATGCGGCCGACCGAGAACGCCGCCACCATCTTCTTCTACTTCTGCCTGGGCGGCCTTCCGGTGGCGTTGCCGTTCGCGCTCGACCCGTGGCCGCTCGACCCGGCGGCGTGGGGGCTGGCGGCGCTGATGGCGGTGGCCGCCTACGGCGCCCAGGTGCTGATGTCGGAGGCCTACGGCGCGCTCACGGTGGGGGAGGCGGCCATCTGGCTGCAGCTCACGCCCATCGCCCAGGTGGCGCTCGGCGCGGCGCTGCTCTCGGAGCGGCTGCCGGCGCTGGCGCTGGTGGGCGTGCTGGTGGGGGTGAGCGGCGTGGCCTATGGCTCGGTGATGGGGGCGCGCCGGTACCCCGCCCCCGCTGCTGCGCGGCGGGGCGCGGAAGGGTAGAGTCCCGGGGCGGCTCAGCAGGCCCAACCCGGTCCCGGAGACCCTCCATGCGCCACCTCGTCGCCATCCTCGCCCTCAGCCTGGCCCTCCCCGCGCTCGCCCGCGAGGTGGCCGGGGTCCAGATCCCCGACACGACCACAGTGGGCGGCAGGACGCTGGCGCTCAACGGCGCCGGCCTGCGCTCCAAGTTCTTCGTGAAGGTCTACGTCGGCGCGCTCTTCCTGGAGCAGCGCTCCTCCGACCCGGCCGCCATCGTGGCCGCCGACGCCGCCTGGAAGGTGTCGATGACCTTCAAGCGCGAGGTGGAGAAGGAGAAGATCCTCGGCGCCTTCAAGGAGGGGTTCGAGAACAACTCGCGCGCCGACCTCGCCAAGGTGCTGCCCGGCCTGGCCCGCATCGACGCCATAATGAAGGACCTGAAGGCGGGCGACGTGCTGGAGATCGCCTACCTGCCCGGCACCGGCTCCACCGTCACCGCCCCCGGCGGCGCCAGCGTCACCATCGAGGGCAAGACCTTCGCCGACGCGCTGCTGCGCAACTGGCTGGGCGACAAGCCGGCCGACGGCGACCTGAAGAAGGGGATGCTCGGGAAGTAGGGTCCGGGCGGGATTCGCGCATGACCGAGGCGCTGGTGGTCCTCTGCACCGCCCCGACCGTCGAGGTGGCGGCCGGGCTGGCGCGCGCGCTGGTCGAGGCCCGGCTGGCGGCCTGCGGCAACGTGGTGCCGGGCCTGCGCTCCGTCTACCGGTGGCAAGGGAAGGTGGAGGACGAGGCCGAGGTGCTGCTGGTCCTCAAGACCACGCGCGAGCGGTTCCCGGCGCTGCGCGACGAGCTGCTTAGGCGCCACCCGTACCAGGTGCCCGAGGTGCTGGCGCTCCCGGTCGAGGCGGGGAGCGCGGCCTACCTCGAGTGGCTTTCGGCGCAGGTGACCTGAGGGCCAGGCATCGCACGGAGTGGGCTCGACCCGCGTCCGCCGCTCACCGCCTCACGGCCCCACCGTGTACTCCCCGCGGTGGTGGCGCCGGAGCCAGCGGGCCAGGTAGGCGACCACGGCGAGGTTCGCGAGGAGGAGCAGGGCACGCCACGGGCTCGGCCGCCGCACCAGCTCCCAGACCTCGAAGGGGACGGGCACGGCGGAGGCCACCGCGACCAGCCAGTGGCCCCAGCGGTGGCCACGCCAGAGCGCCCAGGCCTCCACGGCCGTGCTGAGCCCATCGAGCGCCAACCCCAGCTCGACGAGACGTAGCCCCCTGGCGCTCAGGGCCGAGGCCAGCGCCCGGCCGAGGAGCAGGCTCCAGCGGCTGGCGACGTGGGTCTGGAGTTCCTCGGCCATCTCCCGGAAGGGCTCGACCCGGCCGGTGGTGACGAGGACACCGAGCACCGTGGCCAGGACCAGCCAGAGAGCCGCCTTGCCCACCTTGTAGGCGAGGATCATCCGGATGCCGGCTTCGCGGCGGTGGGTGGTCACGCCGGCATCCTGGCCCATCGATCCACGGTGGACCCTCAGCCCTGATCGAGCAGCCCCCGCACCCGGGCCAGCAGCGCCGACGAGGTGAAGGGCTTCTCCAGGAACTCGATCCCGGAGTCGAGCACGCCGTGGTGGCTGATGACGTCCCGGGTGTAGCCGGAGACGAAGAGCACGCGGATGCCGGGCAGGCGGCGGGCCAGCTCGTCGGCCAGGGTCTTGCCGTCCAGCCCGGGCATCACCACGTCGGTGACCACCAGCCGCAGCATCCTGCCCTCGCGCCCCGCCACCTGGAGCGCTTCGGCGCCGCCGTCTGCCACCAGCACCCGGTAGCCGCCGGCGCGCAGCGCCCGCGCCGTCACCTCGCGCACCAGCGGGTCGTCCTCAACCACCAGCACGCTCTCGGTGCCGCCGGCCATCGGCGCCGGCCTGGCCGCAGACCTGGCCGCCGGGGCCAAGGCCTCGACGCCGCGCGGGAACGAGATCTCAAAGAGGGAGCCGACCCCCGGCTCGCTCTCCACCCGGACCCTCCCGTTGGCCAGGGCCACGATGCCGTGCACGGTGGCCAGCCCCAGCCCCGTGCCGTGCCCCGCCGGCTTGGTCGTGAAGAAGGGCTCGAAGAGGTGCGCCATCACCTCGGGCGACATGCCCACGCCGGTGTCACGTACCAGGAGCTGGACCCACTCGCCGGCCGTCGCCGTGCTCCCCGGCGAGCCCGACACGTTTCTGGTCTCCAGCGTCAGCCGGCCGCCGCGGGGCATGGCGTCGCGGGCATTCACCGCCAGGTTGACGATCACCTGCTCGAGCTGGCCGGGGTCGCCGAGCACGGGCCATAGCCCGTGGGCCAGCGAGGTCTGGATCTCCACGTTCTCGCCGAGAACCCGCCGGAGCAGCCGCTCGCTGCCGCGCACCACCTCGTTCAGGTCGAGGGAGACCAGCGTGGTGACCTGGCGGCGGGCGAAGGCCAGGAGCTGGCGGGTCAGGTCCCGGGCCCGCTCGCCCGCGGCGTGGATCTGCTCCACCTCCTCCAGGCTGGGAGGACGTCCGGCCGCGAGTTCCTCGCGCAGCGCCTCGCTCCCTCCCAGGATGACGGTGAGCAGGTTGTTGAAGTCGTGGGCCACCCCGCCGGCCAGCCGGCCGACGCTCTCCAGCCGCTGCGCCTGCTGCAGCCGCTGCCCCGCCTCCAGCAGCTCCTGCTCGGCCCGCTTGCGATCGGTGATGTCCTGGGCGTTGCCGATCAGGCCGACGACCCGACCGGAGCCATCGCGGCAGGCCGCCTTGGAGGCGAGGAAGGTCCGGTAGCCGGAGGGCGTCAGGATTCGCTCCTCGACCACCTCGGCGAGGCCCGAATCCATGATGCGCCGATCGGTCTCCATGAGTGCCTTCCCCACCGTCGGGTCGTCGAAGATCTCCAGGTCGGTCCGGCCGATGACCCGATCGCGGGGCTTGCCGATGACCGCCAGCGACGCGGGGTTGCAGAAGATCCACCGGCCGTCCAGCCCCTTCAGGAAGACCGGGTCGGGGGTGGCTTCGGTGACCTCGCGCAGCAACGCCTCGCTGTCCCGCAGCCGATCGGCCGCCGCCCGCTCGCGCCGGAGCGCCCAGCGGAGCCCGAGGTGCAGGAGCGTGGCCGTCACCACCACGAAGCCGAAGCCCTTGTAGGTGGAGAGGACCCTCAGCTGCTCGACCGAGCCGGCGATGGCGGCCACCAGCGTGTCGGAGCCGTAGATCCAGGCGCCGGCCAGGACCAGGTAGATCCCGGGGATCCACCATTCCAGTCGCGAGCGCCGGAGCCCGGCCACCGTCATGGCTGGAGGATACACCCGGCCACTTCGGGAGCGGGCCGACCGGCGCCCTGATTCGCGGCCTCGCCTGCGCTTGCTGGGATGGAGGTAAGCGGCTTACATCCAGGCGTACACCCCGCACCGCCCCGGGATGTTCCACCCCGCCGCCGTCGCGCCCGAGGGCGCGCCTAGTGCCCCGCCCCAGGCAAGATGACTACTGCGAGCGCCGATCCTCTCGCTGCGGCAGGCGGCCTCGTCGGTCCGCTGCTCAGCGTAGCGCTGCTACGCTTCCGCTGCTCCCTCCTCAGGCGCCAGCCTCGCTTCGGTCTCGACGCTCTCGTCACATCATCTTGCCTGGGGCGGGGCACTAGTTCTTGCGGCGCCCGCCGAAGATCTGCAGCACGGCCAGGAACAGGTTGATGAAGTCGAGGTATAGCGACAGCGCCCCCCCGACCGGCGCCCCGGCCGCGGTCGCCCCGCCGGCCCGGGCGTAGGCCCGCAGCTTCTGCGTGTCGTAGGCGGTCAGGCCGGTGAAGACCACCACCGCGGCGCAGGAGATGACGAACTGCATGGCCGTGCTGTGCAGGAACAGGTTGACGAGGCTGGCGATGACCACGCCGAAGAGCCCCATCATCAGGAACGAGCTCCAGCTGGTCAGGTCGCGCTTGGTGACGGTGCCGTAGACGCTCATGCCCGCGAAGGTGCCGGCGGTGATCCCGAAGGCGAGCGCCACCGAGTTGCCGGTGTAGACGAGCAGGATCACCGAGAGCGTGGCGCCGTTGAGCGCCGAGTAGAGCAGGAAGAGTCCCCCGGCGGCGGCGGCGGAGAGGCGCGGCAGCATCGCCGAGAGGGCGATGACCAGGCCGAACTCGGCGATCATGAGGCCGTAGAAGACCCAGCGGTTGAGCACCACCACCTCGAGCAGCGCCGGCGTGGAGGCGACCAGGAAGGCGACGCCGGCGGTGACCAGCAGCCCGAGCGCCATCCAGCGGTAGACGGAGGCGATGAAGGCGCGCTCGGCGGAGACGACGCCGGTGGCGTAGGCCGGGGCACGGGCGGTCACGGTGGCGGGGAAGGGCGGACGGGGCTGGCGATTGGTGTCGAAGGGCATGGCGTGATCTCTAACATGCGGCCAGGGTCATTTCTTCCTGAACAGCGCGTCGAGCGCGTCACGGGGGTCGTCGTCGCCGCTGGCGGGCGCCTCTCCGAAGAGGGCGCGCAGCGCGTTCCTGGCCTGGTTGGACGACTTGCGCCGCCGGGGGGCGCCGTCACCCAACTGGTACAGGTCGCAGGGGTTTGAGGCGAGCTTGTCCACGATCCGGTCGGCGTGGGGCTCGCGGCACTCGTTGCCGGCCGTCTCGTCGTGGTGGCGGCAGTTGATGCAGCGGTGGAGGTCGGCGTCGCACTCTGGACAGGTGGTGCGGCGCCCGATCGGACCGTCGAAGACGAGCACGGCGCCGCAGCCGTAGCAGGAGGTGGCCATGGCGGTATCATGAATCGGCCGGGGCTCCGGCGGCAATGCGAGAACCAACCCCTTTCGGCAAGTACCTGCTGTTGGAGCGGATCGCCGTCGGCGGCATGGCGGAGATCTGGCTGGCGGTGCGCCAGGAGGCCCCCCGCCAGCGGCTGGTGGTGAAGCGGCTCCTCCCCAGCCTGGCCGACGACCCGGCCTTCGTCACCCTGTTCCTCGACGAGGCTCGGATCGGAGCCCAGCTCGATCACCCGGGCATCGTCCCCGTCCACGACCTCGGGCGGGAGCCGACCGGCTACTTCATGGCCATGGACTACGTGCCCGGGGCCGACCTCCGCGCCCTGCTGGCCCGGCAACGCCAGCGGCGGCTCTTCCTCCCGGTGCCGCTCGCCTGCCGGGTGGCGCAGCGGGTGGCCGAGGCCCTCGACCATGCGCACCGCGGCCACGGCCACGACGGCCTGCCGCTCCGCGTGGTGCACTGCGACCTCTCGCCCGCCAACGTGCTGCTCGGCTTCGACGGCGGCGTGCGGGTCATCGACTTCGGCGTCGCCAGCGCCGCGTTCCGCGCCCACCGCGAGGGGAGGATCCTGCGCGGCAAGTTCGGGTACCTCTCGCCGGAGCAGGTGCGCGGGCTGCCGGTCGACCGGCGAGCCGACGTCTTCTCGCTCGGCGCGGTGCTGCACGAGGCGCTGGCGGGGGAGCGGCTCTTCCGCGGCCCGTCGGACCTCGCGGTGCTGGAGCGGGTCCGGACCGCGGTGGTGCGGGCCCCGTCGGCGCTCAATCCAGAGGTGCCGCCGGCGCTCGACGAGGTGGTGCTGCGGGCGCTGGCGCCCGAGCCGGCCGACCGGTTCACCTGGGCCGGGGAGCTGGCGGAGGCGCTCGAGCCCTTCACCGCCGGGGCGGGGCCCGGGGCGCTGCCGGCGCTGCTGGCGGAGCGCTTCGGCGTCGAGGCCGCGCGCGAGCGGGCCTGGCAAGAGGGCGGGTCGCGGAACTAGTTCCGCAGCACCTTGCGGAGTGGATCCAGGAGCACGTCGCCGACCATGCGCGGCGAGTTCTCCAGGTCGGCGGCCAGGACCGCCACGGTCTCGACGTCGAGCCGGATCCGCTCCCATTCGTCGGCGTTCACCTTCAGGAACCCCGCGGCGATCTTGGGGTCGAACTGGGTGCCGGCGCAGCGCTCGATCTCGGCGCGCGCCTCCGTGAACGGGCGCGCCTTGCGGTACGGCCGGTCGCTGGTCATGGCGTCGAGCGTGTCGACCACGTGGAAGATGCGCGCCCCGATGACGATCTGCTCGCCGCGCAGGCCGCCCGGGTAGCCGCTGCCGTCCCACTTCTCCTGGTGCTGCAGGACGATCTGCGACGCCGGCCGGAGGTAGTCCACCCGCTGCAGCAGCGCCCAGCCGAGCTCCGGGTGGCGCTTCATCTCGCCCCACTCGGCGGAGTCGAGGGGCCCCGTCTTGAGCAGCACCCGGTCGCGCACGCCGATCTTGCCGATGTCGTGGAGCAGCGCACCGTGCTCGATGACGGTCAGGTCCGGCTCGCCCAGGCCGAGCGCCGCCGCCAGGCGGCGGGCGTAGAGCGAGACCCGGCGGGAGTGCCACTGGGTCTCGGCGTCGCGGTAGTCGAGCGCGGCGATGAGTCCCTCCAGCAGCGCCTGGGTGCGGCGCCGGACCATCTCCTCGAGCTTCTGGTTCATCTCCCGGAGCTGGCCGTTCTGGCGCTGCACCTCGTTGGTCAGCCACTCGTTCTCGCTGCGCAGCCGGGCGGCCTCCGCGGCCTGGTTGACGGTGGCCACCAGTTCCTGCTGGTGCCATGGCTTGGAGATGATGCGGAAGACCTCGCCGGCGTTGACCGCCTGCAGGGCCACGCGGAAGTCCTCTGCCGCGGTGCAGAGGATGCGGACCGCGCCCGGGGCCCGCTCCCGCACCTGCTTCAGGAAGGAGATCCCGTCGAGCCCCGGCATCATGAAGTCGCTGATCACCACCACCGGCCGGTCCTTCTCGATGTTCTCGAGCGCGATCAGGGGGTCCTGGTAGCAGCGCGGGTCGTAGCCGACGCTCTCGAGGATGCGCGCCAGCGCCTTGAGGATCAGCTCGTCGTCGTCGACGATGAGGACGCGTTCGGCGATCACGAGGTCGAAGCAGACCACGTGGGCGGGCGCCCCGCAAGCCGGTGGACCTGGTGCGCGAGCGGGAGGGCCGGTGTAGGCTCGGCCCGCGGCTGGAGGGAGCGCCCGTGAAGCAAGCCGACGTGCTGCCCGGCAAGCCGTTCCCGCTCGGTCCCACGCCGGGGCCGGACGGGGTCAACTTCAGCGTCTGGTCGCGCGACGCCACCGCGGTCGAGCTGCTCCTCTTCGACGCCCCCGGCAGCTCGCGGCCGTCACGGGTCATCCAGCTCCAGAGCCGCGTCCACCGCACCTATCACTACTGGCACGTGCTGGTGCCCAACCTCGGTGCGGGGCAGCGCTACGGCTGGCGCGCGCGCGGGCCGTTCGAACCGGGCGCGGGGCTCCGGTTCGACGGGGAGAAGCTGCTGCTCGACCCGTACGCCCGCGCCATCGACGTGCCGGCCGGCTACGACCGGTTGGCGGCGGCGCGCCCCGGCGACAACACCGCGGTCGCCATGAAGTCGGTGGTGGCCGACCTCTCCGGCTTCGACTGGGAGGGCGACCAGCAGCCCAGGCACCCGTTCTCGCGCACCGCCATCTACGAGCTCCATGTCCGTGGCTTCACCCGCGACCCCAGCTCTGGCGTGGCCGAAAAGCGGCGGGGCACCTACGCCGGCCTGGTCGAGAAGATTCCCCACCTGCGGTCCCTCGGCATCACCGCCATCGAGCTGCTGCCGGTCTTCCAGTACGATCCGCAGGACGCGCCCCCCGGCCTGGTCAACGCCTGGGGTTACTCGCCGGTCTCCTTCTTCGCCCTGCACGGCGGCTACGCGGCCGCCGCGGAGCCGCTCGCCGCGCTCGACGAGTTCCGCGAGATGGTCAAGGCGCTCCACCGGGCCGGGATCGAGGTGATCCTCGACGTGGTCTACAACCACACCGCCGAGGCCGACGAGCACGGGCCCACCCTCGGCTTCCGGGGCCTCGACAACCGGGCCTACTACCTGCTCGACGACGACCGGTCGCGCTACTCCAACTTCACCGGCTGCGGCAACACGCTCAAGGCCCATCACCCGGTGGTGCGGCGGCTCATCCTCGACAGCCTGCGGTACTGGATCGCGGAGATGCACGTCGACGGGTTCCGCTTCGACCTGGCCTCGGTGCTGGCTCGCGACGAGGCCGGCAAGCCGCTGCGCAGCCCGCCCATCGTCTGGGAGATCGAGAGCGACCCGCTGCTGTGCGGCGTCAAGCTGATCGCCGAGGCCTGGGACGCGGCCGGGCTCTACCAGGTCGGGCTCTGGGTGGGCGACTCGTGGAAGGAGTGGAACGGCCGTTTCCGCGACGACGTCCGCGGCTTCGTGCGCGGTGAGCCCGGGATGGTGGGGCGGCTGGCCAACCGGATCTTCGCAAGCCCCGACCTGTACGCCGGCGACCAGCTCGAGCCGGAGCAGAGCGTCAACTTCGTGACCTGTCACGACGGCTTCACGCTCAACGACCTGGTCAGCTACGACCGCAAGGTCAACCAGGCCAACGGCGAGGGGAACCGCGACGGCGCCGACGACAACCGCTCGTGGAACTGCGGCGTGGAGGGGCCGACCGACGATCCGGCCGTCGAGGCGCTGCGGGCGCGGCAGGTGCGCAACCTCCTCGCGCTGACCCTCCTCTCCAGCGGCGTGCCCATGATCACCATGGGCGACGAGGCGCGCCGCACCCAGCTCGGCAACAACAACGCCTGGTGCCACGACGGGCCGCTCACCTGGCTAGACTGGGAGCTGGTGGAGCGCCACGCCGACCTGCGCCGCTTCGTGCGGCGGCTGCTCGACCTGCGCTTCGCGTTCGACCCGACGGAGGCGAGCGTCGGCGCCCCGCTGCGCGTGTTCCTGAACCAGGCGCAGATCGAGTGGCACGGCGTGCGGCTCGGCGCGCCCGACTGGAGCCAGGAGTCGCGCAGCCTGGCGGTCTGCTTCACCGCGCGCGGCCGGACCGGGCGGGTCTACGCCGCCTACAACGCCTGGTGGGAGCCGCTGGAGTTCGAGCTGCCGTCGGCGCCGCTCGGCTGGCGCCGGCTGGTGGACACCGCGCTACGTTCGCCCGAGGACGCGGCCGGCTGGTCGGAGACCGCGCCGGTGGAGGGATCGAGCTACCGGGTCGGGGCGCGCTCGGTGGTGCTGCTGGGCACGGGAGGACCGCCGCCCGGCGACGAGCCCGGTCCGTGGAGCGAGCACGGCGCGGCGACTCCGGACCGGTCCGGCTAGAAGCTGCCGAGGAACTCGTCGTTGGTCTCGAACTCGTTGAGCTTCTTGAGGAGCCGCTCCATGGCCTCGACCGGCTTGAGCGAGGCCAGCGCGCCGCGCAGCCGCCGCACCTTCTCGATGTCCCTGGCCGCGAAGAGCTTCTCCTCCTTGCGGGTGCCGGAGGCGCCGATGTCGATGGCCGGGAAGATGCGCCGCTCCGAGAGCTGCCGCGAGAGCACCACCTCCATGTTGCCGGTGCCCTTGAACTCCTCGAAGATCACCTCGTCCATGCGGGAGCCGGTGTCGATGAGGGCGGTGGCGATGATGGTGAGCGAGCCGCCCTCCTCGGCCTTGCGGGCGGCGCCGAAGAGCCGCTTGGGCCGCTCCAGCGCGCGCGAGTCCACGCCGCCGGTCAGCGTGCGGCCGGAGGACTCGACCTCCTTGTTGTAGGCCCGGGCCAGGCGGGTGATCGAGTCGAGCAGGATCACCACGTCCTTGCCCCCCTCGACGAGCCGCCGGGCGCGCTCCATCGCCATCTCGGCGGCGTGGATGTGCTCCTCGGCCGGCCGATCGTTGGAGGAGCCGATCACCTCGCCCTTGATGTTGCGGCGCATGTCGGTCAGCTCCTCGGGCCGCTCGTCCACCAGCAGCACGGTGAGGTGGACGTCGGGCCGGTTGGCGGTGATGGCCTGGGCGATCCGCTGCAGCATGATGGTCTTGCCGGCCTTGGGGGGCGAGGTGATGAGACCGCGAGCCCCCAGGCCGATGGGGGCGATGAGGTCGAGCACCCGCCCGACCAGCTCGTCGCCGCGGGTCTCCATCACCAGCTTCTCGGTCGGGTCGGTGGCGGTCAGGTTGGGGAAGTGGGTGCGCCGCAGCACCGCCATCGGGTCGGCGCCCTCGAGCGCATCGACCTTGGTGAGCGACCGCTTCATGTTGCGGGTGGTGGCCTGGCCCTTCACCAGCAAGCCGGCCAGCAGGTGCATCCGGTCGATGAGCCAGCGGGGCACCTCGACGTCGAACGGTTGCGGGGTGTAGCTCTTCTTCGGGTCGCGCAGGTAGCCGTTCCCCTTGCCCTCGAACTCGAGGACCCCCTCGACCTCCTCGGTCACCTCGGGCTGGGAGCTGGGCGTGCCGCCTTGCGGTCCCTGGTTCCCTGGCGGCTGGCTGGCCTGCGCCGGGCCCTGCTGAGGCTGGCCGCCCGGCTGGCCACCCTGGCCGTTGCCGCTGGGCGCGCCCGGCGGGCCGCCCCGGCCGCGACGACCGCGGCGGCGGCGGCGGCGACGCCCCGGGCCCGGCTGGCCGGGCTGGCCGCCCTGGCCTGGTTGTCCGCCGCCTTCGACGGGACCGCCCTCGCCTCCGCCGCCGGGCGCGACGTCCTGCGCCGGCGCAGATGGAGTGGTGGCGGGCTGCCCCTCGGGGCCGTTCTCTTGGTTCTCGCTCATGTGGTGTTTGCTGCGCGGCCCCCGGCGAGTCGCCTGGGGCGCGTCCTACATCGCTTCTGGAGTGGCGGCCGGCTCGAGACGCGCCGCGCGAGGCGGCGTCCGGTGGTGCGCTGCTCGCTGCAAGCCGACCGGGCCGTCACCCCTCCGCCTCAACCTGAAGTCGCTGGCAGGGGGTGACAGGAGGATCCATAGCAAAAAAGGGATCCCCAGGCAAAGCCCAAGCGCACAGGCCCGATCTGGGCCGTCAGGGGTCTCAGGGGCCAGGTGGGTCGATCCAGGCCGCCGGCAGCGCCAGGACCGGGCCGAGCTCGAGGAGGAGCGCGGCGGTGCGGAGCTCCGGGAAGAGCGCCGCCGTCCGGCGCAGGAGCGGCTCGTCACCACCCCAGGCGGCCACCGCCGACGGCAGCTGGAAGCCGCTCCAGCCACCACCCGACCGGCGCACCTCGACCACCGCGTCCCTGGCGAGGCCGGCCCGCTCCCGCGCCAGGGCCACCGCGTCGTCGAGCCCACCGAGCTGATCGACCAGCTTGCGCGAGAGGGCCTGCTGGCCGGTCCAGACCCGGCCGCCCGCCACCTTCTCCACCTCGGCGCGTGGGAGCGTCCGCCCTTCCACCACCCGGTCGAGGAAGGTGGCGTAGACGACGTCGACCTGCTTCTCGACCAGCGCGCGCTCCTCGGCGGTCCAGGGACGGGCCATCGAGGAGAGGTCGGCGTTCTTGCCCCTGGCCTGGACGTGGCGGTGGACGGCGAGCTTCTCCAGCACCCCGGAGAGCTCCGGCTTGAGCACGAAGACCCCGATCGACCCGGTGAGCGTCGAGGGCTCGGCCACGATCCGCTCCGCGCCCACCGCGACCAGGTAGCCGCCGCTGGCCGCCAGGTCGCCCATCGAGGCGATGACCGGCTTCTTCTCACGCGCCTTCTTGACGGCGCGCCAGATCAGGTCGGAGGCCACCGCGTCGCCACCGGGCGAGTCGATGCGAAGCACGATGGCCTTCACCTCGCTCGACCTGGCCGCCTCCTCGAGCTGATCGACGACGCTCCCGGCCCCGCTCAGCCCGCCGGTGCCGAGCGGCTCACGCCGGCTGCGGCCGCCCGCGATGATCCCCTCCAGGCCGATGACGGCGATGACGGGCCGGCGTCCCCAGTGGCGGGCCTGGCGGCGTGGCGCCGGGGCGTAGCCGTCCTCGACGTCGAGCGGGCGCCCGGTCGCCTTCCGGGTCCAGTCCTCCAGCTCGTCGGGCCAGAGCAGCGCGTCCACCAGCCGCTCGGCCCGGGCCTCGGGAGCCGAGAAGACGCCGCGGTCGAGGAGCCCCTTGACCACGGCCGGGTCGAGCTTCCGCTCGCGGCCCACGTCGCCCACCAGCCGGTCGTAGACGTCGTCGAGGATGGCGCCGGTCATCTCCTTCGACTCCGGCGAGGGGTCGTTCCGGGTGAAGGGCTCGGGGGCGGTCTTGAAGCCGCCGGCCCGCACCACCTCCACGGCCACGCCGAGCCTGGCCAGCCCGTCCTTCAGGTAGTACTGGCCGGTGGCCAGCCCGTTGACCAGCAGCGTCGAGGAGGGGGGCACGGCCACGGCGGTGGCGGCGCAGGCGAGCCAGTAGCTCTTCAGGCCGCCGCCGGTCAGGTAGGCCAGGACCGGCTTGCGGTCGCGCAGCCGGAGGAGCGCCGCGCGCAGCTCCTCGATCCGGCCGGCGGATACGGGCAGCTCTCCGATCTCGAGCACCACCGCCCCCACGCTGCCGTCGTTGCCCGCCTCGGCGAGCCGCCGCAGCAGCTCGCCGTACGGGTCGTGGCCGGTGAACTCGATGAAGAGGAGGCGGTGCGCGGTGAGATCGCCGGCCAGGTCGATCCGCGGCGCAACCGTGGCGCCCGGAGAGGCGGGGTACCGCTCGCGGGAGGCGCGGACGCCGACCAGCCAGCGGGAGTCGCCCTGGGCGCCCACGCCCCCGGCGATGGCGCCGGCGTGCGCGCCGTTCCAGGCCAGCGAGATGGTCCCGGCCGCCAGCTCGTGCGGCGTCGCCGTGACGGTGTCCTTGACCGGGAACCGGTACTGGGCCGTGAGGGCGAAGCCCCGCTCCAGCTCGACGGCGATCCCGAGCGCGACGCCGGTCACGTCGAACCGCCCGCGAGCCTGGTCGTTGGCCAGGAGGTCGGCGGAGAAGGTGACGGAGTCATCGAGGAAGCGGAAGCCGAGGCCGGCGTCGTACTGGACCGGCAGCCGCAGGCCCTGGTACCGGGAGTTGATGCCGAGCGCCGAGGCGCCGAGCGAGAGGTGGCGCCAGGGGCGCAGGGTGAGGCCGAGGTCGTAGGCGTGCATCGGCTCGATGGCCGGGTCGGGCGAGCTCCACCAGCGCCAGGCGACGCCGAACGAGGCGGCGTGGCCGTCCGAGAGCGCCAGCCCCAGCGTGGTGAGCCGGTAGCGCGGGCCGCCGGCGGGCCGGACCCATTCGACCGAGAGGCCGGGGCCGATGGGGCCGAGCAGCCCGGCCGCGTAGAGCCCGTCGCCGTCGGCGCTGTCGAGCCCCTGGCCCTCGACGTGGAAGTACTCGAAGGACGGGCCGTGGACGAAGCCGATCCCGGCCGGGTTGACCGCGGTGGCGGTCGCCTCCTCGGCGACGGCCGCCCCGGCCAGCGGCAGCGGCAGGCCGTCCGGGACGGGAGTGCCGAGCCGCTGCACCTGCGCGGAGGCCGGGCGCGCCACCAGCGACAGGACGGCGATGAGGATGGCGAGGACGGCGCGGCGGAAGGGCGGGGCCGGTCGGCGGTCGAGCATGCCGCATCATACGGGCGGACGGGCCGCGGCATGCCACCCTCGCGGGGCCTGCCCAGGGCGGGCGTTACTCGGTCTCGGCGTCCTCGACCGAGCGGAGGTGGCCCTCGTCGAGCGGCACCAGGTTGCCGGCGCGGTACTGCTTGAAGACGTCGAGCAGCTGCTCCTTGTGCGGGCGGATCTTGCCGATGGGGCAGAGCGCCCACTCCTTGAGCGGCTCGTCGCAGTAGCCCATCCGCTTGTCGCCGCACTTGGGCTGGAGGTAGCCGCCGATCTCCGGCACCGCCTTCATCACCTCGCGCCGCATCATGGCCACCATCTGCCGGATCTCCCACTGGGCGCGCCAGCAGAGCCGCAGGTCGGCGATGTGTAGCAGCTCGGTGAAGTTGACCATCACCTGGAAGTTGGTGGGCGTGGCGTTGGGCAGGACGAAGCGGGCATCCTCGGCCGGGATCCCCTTGGCCAGGGCCTCCTCGTAGACGCGCGTGATCTCTCGCATCAGCTTGTCGTACTCGTCGGAGAGCCCCTTCTTCTCCCAGCTCTTCGGCATGACGTAGTCGAGCCGCTCCTCCTTGTAACGGACGTAGCGCTGCGACTGCTGCTCGAAGCTGATGCCGATGCGGTGGCGCACGAACTGGTGCGAGAGGGCGCGCGAGACCCCGCTGATGCCGAACCAGAAGACCACCTGCTCCAGCGGGGAGGAGTGGCCGGTCTTGAGCCGCTCGCCGACGAACTCACGGATGGTCCCGGGCGGGATGCGGCCGTCACCGATCTCGTCCCAGACCTCGCGAGGGGTCTTGGGCGTGTAGCAGGTGCGGTAGGCTCCGTAGAGCTTGGCGAGCGGGTCGCGGGCGTGGTCGATGAGCCGGACGTCGAGCGGCATGCAGGCACCTCGAAGGGGAGCGGAGGATACTACATGGCACCCATGACGCCCGTCCCCGCCTCCGCCTCCAGGGAGCGAAGACGAGCGGCGGCGCGAGCGCGAGGCGGGCACGCGGCGGGCGGCCCGGCTCCAGCCGCGCGAGGCCCTGAAGCAGGCGTGAGGGGAGCTGGCCGCGCCTGGCGCGGCCTCCCCCGGGTCAGCCCTTGCCGCGCAGGCGCAGGCAGAGTCCGCCCGAGTCGTAATAGGTGAAGCGGACCGAGCCGGCCAGCAGGCGCGTGCCCGGCTGGAGCGCCACGGCATCCGGGCCGAGCGGTGCGCCTTCGACGCTCGAGCCGTTGGTGGAGCCGGCGTCGCGGGCCGACCAGCCCAGCGGCTCCGGCTGGAGCAGCAGGTGGACGCGGGAGAGGGTGGCGTCGTCCACCACGATGTCGTTGTCCGAGGCGCGGCCGAGCGACAGGTAGGGGCGCTGCTTGGGCGTCTCGAGCGCGATGGCGAGCGACTCGCCGGAGCCGTGGGGAACCCTGGAGACCAGGCCGCTCTGCGCGAGCGTCTCCTTGGTCTGGTAGGTCGGACGCCATGGACCGGCTTCCCAGACCAGCCAGTCCACGGGCCAGGCCTTGATGAAGGCGTCGAGGGTCTGGCCCTGTGAGGCCTTGGCCAGCCAGGTCATCAGGTATCCGCGCACCAGAGCCTCCGGGGAGGGATGACACCACGGAGGGGCGGCGGCTGTCGACTTTCCGTCTGGGGCGTATCCCCAGGATGTGCCCGGGCGCTAGCCGCCCAGGTAGGCCGCCTGGACCCGCGGATCCTTCGCCAGGTCGCCGGCGACGCCCTCCAGGGCCAGCCGCCCCTGCTCGAGGACGTAGGCGTAGCTGCTCTCGGAGAGGGCCAGCCGGGCGTTCTGCTCGACCAGCAAGATGGTCGTCCCCTCGCGGTGGATCTCCCTGATGGTCTCGAAGATCTGCTGCACCAGGATCGGGGAGAGCCCCATCGAGGGCTCGTCGAGCAGCAGCACGCGCGGCCGGGCCAGCAGGGCGCGGGCGAAGGCCAGCATCTGCTGCTGTCCGCCCGACAAGGACCCGGCCAGCTGGCGCCGCCGCTCGCCGAGGACGGGGAAGCGCCGGTACTGCTCCTCCATGGCCGCCGCCAGCCCGGTCGCCGGCTGCCGCCGCTCTCCCGCCAGCCGCAGGTTCTCCTCGATGGTCATCCGCCCGAGGATGGCGCGCCCCTCCGGCACCAGCGTCAGGCCCGCCGCCACCGTCCGGTGCGCCGGCAGGCCGGTCAGGTCCTGGCCCGAGAGCCGGACCCGCCCGGCGCGCGGCCGCACCAGGCCGGTGAGCGCGGAGAGGATCGAGGTCTTGCCGGCGCCGTTGGGGCCGATCAGCGTGACGATCTGCCCCTCGCCGACGCGCAGCGAGACGCCTCGCACGGCCTCCACCTGCCCGTAGGCCACGTGCAGGTCGTCGATCTCGAGCAGCGGCGCCCCGGCGCTCATCGCTCGCTCCCGAGGTACGCGGTGATCACCGCCGGGTGCGCGGCCACTTCCGGCGGCGTCCCCTCGGCGATCACCTTGCCGAAGTTGAGCACGGTGATCCGGTCGCAGACGTTCATCACCAGCCGCACGTTGTGCTCCACCAGCAGCACCGAATGTCCATCGGCCGCCACCCGCCGGATGAGCTGCGCCACGCCCTGCACCTCGACCGGGTTCATCCCGGCGGTCGGCTCGTCGAGCAGGAGCAGGCTCGGCTCGCTGGCCAGCGCCCGGGCGATCTCCACGCGCCGCTGCTCACCGTAGGAGAGGTGACGCGCCTGCTCGTTGGCTCGGTCCGGCAGTCCGACCAGCGCCAGGAGCGCCCCGGCCCGCTCACCCGCCGCCCTCGCCTCCTCGCCCGCGGAGCGCAGGAGCAGCAGCCGCGCCAGCAGCGAGGGGTGGCGGCGCAGGTGCTGCCCGACCAGCACGTTGTCGCGCGCCGTCAGCTCGGGGAAGAGCCGGATGCTCTGGAAGGTCCGCGCCACGCCCAGCCCGGCGATCCGGTGGGAGGGCAGGCCGGCGATGGCGCGCCCGCCCAGCTCGATGGCGCCGGCGGTGGGCGCCAGCAGCCCGGAGACGAGGTTGATGAGCGTGGTCTTGCCGGCGCCGTTCGGGCCGATGAGCCCATGGACGGTCCCGGCCGCCACCTCGAAGCTGGCGCCGTCGACCGCGCGCAGCCCGCCGAAGGTGCGCTCCACGCCGCGCAGGGAGAGGAGCGCGCTCACGCCGCCGCCCCCGCGCCGCCAGCCGGAGCCCGGGCCGCCTTCCGCGCCGCGCGCCGCTCACGCAGCCGCCTCGGCAACGACACCAGCCCGGCCGGCAGGAAGAGGATCACCAGCAGCAGCACGAGGCCGTTCACCAGCAGCCGCAGCGGCCCCGGCTCGATGCCCACCAGCGGCGCCAGCTCGCGCAACGCCTCGGGCAGCACGGTGAGGAACGCCGCCCCGGCCACCGCGCCCCAGAAGACCTGCGCGCCCCCCACCACCGCGAAGACCAGCATGTCGACCACGCGCGAGAAGCCGAAGCCGTTGGGTGCCACCATGAAGGTGAAGTGGGCCTCCAGCCCGCCCGCCAGCCCGGCCAGCGCCGCCCCCAGCACCAGCATGGCAAGCTTGTACTGGGTGGAGGGGATCCCCATGGTGCGGGCCGCCGGCTCGTCCTCGCGGATCGCCTCGAGCGCGAAGCCCCACTTCGAGCCGCGCACGCGCCAGAGCAGGAAGAGGGTGACCGCCACCGCCAGGTAGATCATCCAGATGGAGGCCTTCTGCGGGATGGCCACGATCCCCTGCGCGCCGTTGACGTAGTCCCAGTTGACGAGGCCCAGCCGCACCACCTCGCCGAAGCCGATGGTGGCGATGGCCAGGAAGACGCCCTTGAGCCGCAGCACCGGCAGGCCGAGCGGCACCGCCACCAGCGCCGGGAGCAGGGCCGCCACCAGCAGCGCCACCGGAAAGGGGAGGTCGGCCTTCATGGTGGCCAGCGCGCTGGCGTAGGCGCCGATGGCGGCGAAGCCGGCGCTGCCGAGCGCCAGCTGGCCGCAGGAGAGCGAGACGTAGATGGAGAGCGCCAGCAGCGCGTTGATGCCGATGTAGCCGATGGTCGACTGGTACGTCAGGTAGATGTCGGTGAGCTGTTCCACTCCTCACGCCTCCCGGGTCGCGGCGGCGCCCATCAGGCCGCGCGGGCGCAGCACCAGGAAGAGGAAGAGCCCGGCGAAGGAGATGACGTCCCGCCATGAGCCGCCCAGGTTGGCCACCACGAAGACCTCGGTGAGGCCGAGCGCGAACCCGGCCAGCACCGCGCCGGGCATCGAACCCATGCCGCCGAGGACGATCACCGCCAGCCCCTTCAGCTCGACGCCGTGCCCCATGTCGGGGGAGATGGAGTTGAAGGCCAGCCCGTACAGGACGCCGGCCGCGCCGCCCAGCGCCGAGGAGATGAAGAAGGCGGCGGCGATGGCCCGGTCCACGTTCACGCCCAGCACGCGCGCGGACCGAGGGCTCTCCGCCACCGCGCGCACCTCGCGCCCCAGCCGCGTCCCCTTCACGAGCCAGGTGAGGACGAGGAAGAGGAGCACCGCCACGGCGATGATGGTCAGCTGCAGCCGCGACACCGTGCCGCCGAGGAGCTGGAACTGGCTGGCCGGCCCCTCCGGCATGGTGCCGAAGGGGAAGCGGGTGATGTTGGGTCCCCAGATCTCCAGCGCCACGGCCTCGATGATGGTGGCCGCGGCCAGCGAGCTGATCAGGCCGGCGATGTTGGAGTCGGTCCGCGCCCGAAGCGGCCGGAAGGCCACCCGCTCCAGCACCAGCCCGAGCAGCCCGGCGAAGAGGACCGCCAGCGGCAGCGCCAGGAGGATGTCGAGGCCGTGCCCCACCAGCGCCACCGCCACGAAGGTGGCCACCATGAAGACGGCGGCGTGGGCCAGGTTGAGGATGTCGAGGACGCCGAAGACGAGCGTGTAGCCGAGCGCGAACAGGGCGTAGATGCTGCCCAGGAACAGCCCGTTGATGACCTGCTGCCCCACGCTCGCCTCCGGTGCCGGGTGCGGCTACTTCACGATCTGGAACTTGCCGTCCTTGACCACCTGCAGGGCGGCGCTGTGCTCGCCGTCACGGTCCTTGTTGAAGGCGAAGGTTCCGAGCGGCGTGGGCAGGCCCTTCACCTTGAGGAAGCCGGCCCGGATGTCCTCGCGCCCGCCCTTGCCGCCGGAGAGCTTGATGGCCTCGGCGATGGCCAGGACCCCGGTGTAGGCCTGGGCGCAGAACTGGTCGGGATCGTGCTTGCGGTCGGCCATGGCCTTCTGGAAGGCGAGGTTGGCGGCGTCGGTGCTCGGCTTGTTCCAGGCGGTTCCGACGTAGACCCCCTCGGCGGCCGGGCCGGCGTTGGACATCAGCTTCGGGCTGTTGAAGCCGTTGCCGCCGAAGATGGGCCCCTGCCAGCCGAGCTGGCGGGCCTGGGTCACGATGCCGGAGGCGTTCTCCACCAGCGCCGAGACCACCAGGATCTCCGGCTTGGCGGCCAGCAGCGCGGTGAGCTGCGCCGTGTAGTCCTTGTCCGGCTTGGCGAAGGTCTGGGTGCCCACGGTCGTGGTGCCCATGGCCTCGAGGGCGGACTTCATCACCCCGTAGCCACCCTGCGTGAAGGCGTCGTCGTTCCCGTAGAGGACCGCGGCGCGCTTGAAGCCGAACTTGGCCTGGGCGGCCTTCAGGGCCGACGGGATGACCTGGGCCTCGGTGAGCGAGACGCGCCAGATGTAGGGGCCGATATCGGTGATCCCCTTGGGGAGGGTGTTGGAGATGGCGACCACCGGCACCTTGGCCCCCTGGGCGAGCGGGTCGGCGGCGGTGGCGGTGTTGGAGAGGGTGGGGCCGATGATAGCCGAGACCTTGTCCTTGTTGATGAACCGCTGGAAGACGGCGATCCCCTGCTCCTTGGTGGAGGCGTCGTCCTCGATGATCGCCTCGAGCTTGACGCCCTTGAGCCGGCCCGACTTGTTGATCTCGTCCACGGCGGCGAGGATGCCGGCCTTCTGCTGGGCGCCGTAGGCGGCGGCGGGGCCGGTGAGGCTGAGCGCGGCGCCGATCTTGACGACGGTCGCGGCGCGCGCGGAGCCGGTGAGGAGCAGCGAGGCGGCGGCGAAGAACAGGGAAATCCTACCAGCGAGACGCATGGGTATTCCTCCAAGCGGTGGGTGACGAACGGTTTTCGTACGCCGCGCGGCGTTGCGCCGCAAGGGGCTTGGTTGCCGCGATGCGGCAAGGCCTGCCGGTGAGGACTACTCTGGGTCGGGGAGGATGAGCGCCTCGAGCGGCAGCCGATCGCTCGGCTGCTCCCGCGCGCGCAGCTTCTCCGGCAGGTCCTCGAGCCGTCCCGGAAGGCCGACCGCGACCATCGCCTGCGGCTCCAGCCCCGCCGGCAGCGCCACCGCCGCCCGCGCCGCCTCGTGGTCGAAGCCGGCCATGGCATGGACCACCAGGCCGGAGATGGTCCCCTGCAGCGCCAGCGCCATCCAGGCCGCGCCGGCGTCGAACGGCGCGGTGGGGGCGGGCTTGCCGTCCTCGCGCACCACCCGGGCGCAGACCAGCACCAGCGCCCCGGCCCGCACGCACCATGCCCGGTTCCCCGGCTCCAGCGTGGCCAGGAGCCGCTCGAACGGCGGCGTGCCGGCCAGGCCGCAGGCGAAGCGCCAGGGCTGGCCGTTGCCGCCGGACGGCGCCCAGCGGGCCGCCTCCAGCAAGGTGAGGAGCTGGGCGCGGGCCAGCGGCGCCCCCGACATGGCGCGCGGCGACCAGCGGCGGAGGAAGAGCGGATCGATGGGATGTGCGGGCGTGCGGAGCATCCGCCCCTATCTAGCGAGCCCGCGGCGTCGGCGCTACTTGGCCTGGATCCAGCCATCCTTGGTGAGCAGCTCGGCGGTCAGCACCGCGCCGCCGGCGGCGCCGCGCACGGTGTTGTGAGAGAGCGCCACGAACCGCCAGTCGAAGATGGAGTCGGGGCGGAGCCGGCCTATGGTGATCGCCATGCCCCGGCCGGCGTCGCGGTCGAGCCGCGTCTGCGGGCGCGACTCGTCCTCGAAGTACCGCAGGAAGGGGCTCGGCGCGCTCGGCAGCGAGAGCTGCTGCGGCCGCCCCGCGAACGCCTTCCAGAGCCCGAGGATCTCCTCCTTGCTCGCCTTCTTCTCGAACTGGACGAAGACCGCCGCCATGTGGCCGTCGGAGGCCGGCACGCGGAGGCACTGGGCGCTGATGACCGGCTCGCGGGCGGCCACGATGCCGCTCCCCTCGATCCGCCCCCAGATCTTCATCGGCTCCTTCTCCGACTTCTCCTCCTCACCCTTGATGAAGGGGATGACGTTGTCGACCATCTCGGGCCAGCTCTCGAAGGTCTTGCCGGCGCCGGAGATCGCCTGGTAGGTGCAGACGGCCAGCTTCTTCGGCCCGAAATGCATGAGCGGGTGGATGGCCGGCACGTAGCTCTGGATCGAGCAGTTGGGCTTCACGGTGATGAAGCCGCGCCTGGTCCCCAGCCGCTTGCGCTGCAGCTCGATCACCTGCGCGTGCTCGGGGTTGATCTCCGGCACGATCATGGGCACGTCGGGCGTGCCGCGGTGGGCCGAGTTGTTGGAGACCACTGGCGTCTCGGCGCGGGCGTAGTCCTCCTCCAGCTTCGCCGTCTCCTCCTTCGACATGTCGACGGCGCAGAAGACGAAGTCCACCTCGGCGGCGATGGCCTTGACGTCGGAGGCGTTCCGGACCGTGAGCCCGGCCTGGGCGGCGGGGATGGCCGACTCGAGGGCCCAGCGCCCCGTGACCGAGTCGGCGTACTTCTTCCCCGCCGAGCTGGCGCTGGCGGCCACCAGGGTCACGTCGTACCAGGGGTGATTCTCGAGCAGCGCGAGGAAGCGCTGGCCCACCATGCCGGTCGCGCCGAGGACGCCGACGCGAAGCTTCTCCTGACTCATGACTCCTGTGCCTCCGAGGGTCTGCTGCGAGGGGGGCGCACGATACCAGACGGCCCCGCGGGGTGGCGAGCCGGGGCGTGGTCCCGGAGCGCTACTTCTTGCCGCGCTCGGCAAGCTGTCTACGCAGGTGGCGCAGCACCAGCCCGTCCATCACGTCGCCCGGCTTGATCCGCCCCTCGAGGTTCTCCCAGCCCATCCAGTCCTCCAGCGCCAGCCGCGTGGCCGTGTCGTAGGCGCCGCTGGCCGGCCCCTTGTAGAAGCCGAGCTGGGTGAGCGAGGCTTGCAGCTCCTTCGCCAGCGCGCCGTCCACCTGCACCAGCTCGGTGGTGTCGCCGAAGTAGTACTGGTGGACGTCGGTGTAGAGCCGGCGCAGCTCGGTGATCGGCGCCGGCGAGTCGTCCACGCGCAGGTCCACCCAGGTGTCGTCCCCGCCCAGGTAGCCACCGCCGGGCCGGACCACCACCAGCGCCGCCGACTCCTGCCCGCGCCGGTCGCCGCCCGCCGCCTGGCCCGCCTCCAGCGCCAGGAGCAGCCGCTCCGCCAGCGGCTTCCCGCTGGTCACGGCCGCCTGGTAGGCGCGGGCCATCGCCTCGATGGTGGCGCGGCCGACGAGGATGTTCCCCTGCACCGCGAAGCCGTCGCCGACGATCGAGCCGGCGAAGTCCGGGCAGCGCTTGCCGGTCCAGCTGGCGGCCTTCCCCTTCGAGTCCACCAGCCCGAGCTGCCGCTCGTCGCGCCGCGGGTCGGCCGCCACCAGCCGCTTCAGGACCTCCTCGACCGGCACCCCGCTCGCCATCAGGTCGAGCGCCTCCTTCTTCCACTGAACCTTGCCGAGCGCCTGCGTCGCCACCGCTCCGGCGCCGGCCCGCGCCGCCGGCACGATGGCGCCGACCGTCGGGAACTTCGACTGGACCGCCACGCCGAGCTGGCCGGTGCGGGCGTCGGCGGCGACGATGGAGAAGGTGCCGAGGGCGAGGGCGAGCAGGGCCGAGGTCATGGTTCCTCCGGGGGCGGCGCTTGACGGCGCGCGGGTGGCCGCCTACCTGTACCTGATGGTGAGCGGGTGCTGAGCATTCTCGATGAGGCGCCCGACTTCAAGGCCAGTGGCCTGCGCGGGCGGGACGAGCCGGTCGAGGTGCGCCTCTCGGACCTGCGCGGCGGCTGGGTGGTGCTCTTCTTCTATCCCCGGGACTTCACCCCGGTCTGCCCGACCGAGGTGCGCGAGCTCGGGAAGCGGCGAGCCGAGCTGGGGGCCGAGGTCCTCGGCCTCTCGGTCGACGACGTCGAGACGCACCGCCGCTGGATCGCCGAGGTGCTCGGCGAGGCGAGCTTCCCGCTGCTGGCCGACCCGGATGGCGCCATCGCCCGCGCCTACGGCGTGCGGCTGGCGGGAGCGGGGGTGGCGGCGCGCGCCACCTTCGCCGTCGATCCGGCGGGCGTGATCCAGTACGCCGCCGTCCACAACCTGAACGTGGGGCGGTCGAGCTCGGAGCTGGTGCGGGTCCTGGAGGCGCTGCGGACCGGCGAGCCGGTCCCCGCCGGCTGGCAACCGGGCCAGCCGACGCTGGGCCGCTGACGCGGCGGCCCGAAGCCGCTCGCGGCTACTTGCCGCCGAGGAGCGAGATGGGCGTCACGCCCAGCGCCTTGGCGACCTTCTCCAGCATGTCGAGTGGCGGCGAACGCTGCCCCCGCTCGAGCATCGACACGTAGGAGACGGAGATCCCGACCTTGTCGGCCAGGGTCTTCTGCGAGAGGTTCTTCTTGCCGCGGAGCTTCCGGACGTTACCGGCGAAGCGAGTCACGAGGTCCATACACGCTAGGTAACGCCGAAGCGCCCCGGAGGCAATCCCTTTTCGGTGTACCTAGACGGATTCCGCCCTGAGCCGGGCCCCCACAAGGACGTGGAGCGCGAAGAGCGCGTCGGCCTCGGTGGCCAGTCCCTCGGGCAGGCGAGAGAGCCGGAGCAGCTTCAGGTAC
Source organism: Myxococcales bacterium (assembly GCA_021806645.1). GTDB lineage: Bacteria > Myxococcota > Myxococcia > Myxococcales > Anaeromyxobacteraceae > JADKCZ01. Next base: position 98,357 of record JAJZQX010000013.1, read on the forward strand.
TCCCGCCCGTCGATGCCGAGCAGCGCCGCGCGGGCCGCGTCGGAGCGCTCGAGCACCTCGAGCCCGCCCAGCACGTCGGCGACGCCCTGCGCGGCGGCGCGGACCGCGGTGGTCGGCCTTCCGTCGCGAATCGCCTGCTCCACGTCGGCCAGCTGCCCGCTGCCGGTGGTGAAGAGGCGGGTGAAGGAGAGCGTGCCGCGCGCCGGCGGCGGCGCGATGCGGAGCGGCGCCGGCGGCTCCGGCGCCGGACCGGACGACAGCGGCGCCGAGAGCGTGAAGGCCTGCTTTCCGGCCAGGGTCGGCGCGGCGGCCGGCCCGGTGGGCCCTGGGGGCCGGGGCGCTGGTGGCGCTGGTGGCGTGGACCCGGGAGACGTGGACCCGGGAGGCGGCTCCGCATGGAGCGGATTGGGCGTGACGCCGGGTGACGTGCCACGGCGCGGCGGCGGTGCCGTCCTGGCGCTCAAGGCCGCCAGCACCTGCCGCGTCACCTCCTTGAGCGGCTCCATCACCCCCTCGCCGCGGCTGGCCACCGAGGGGAACTCGGGGCGGCCGCGGGGGTTGAGGGTGGCGCGCAGGCTGGCCACCGGCTCCGCGCCGGGGAGGTCGCGCTTGTTCCACTGGAAGGCGCAGGGGAACGTGGCCGGATCGTGGCCCATGGCCTGCAGGTTCCGCTCCAGGCTGGCGAGCGACTCCTGGTTGGCGTCGGTGGCCGCGGCCTGGGAGTCGGCCACGAAGACCACGCCGTCGGCGCCGTTGAGCACCAGCTGGCGCGTCGCCTCGTAGAAGATCTGGCCGGGGACGGTGTAGAGCTGCAGCCGCAGCGTCAGCCCGTTGACCTGCTCGACCGTGAGCGGCAGGAAGTCGAAGAAGAGGGTCCGGTCCCCCTCGGTGGCCAGCGAGACCAGCTGGCCGCGGGTCTCCGGGCGGACCGCGTCGTGGATGCTCTTCAGCGTGGTGGTCTTCCCCGAGAGGCCCGGGCCGTAATAGACGATCTTGGCCTGGATCTCCCGGGTGGCCTGGTTGATGGTAGACACGCGGGCCGACTCTAGCAGGAGGACCGCATGCCGAGCACCTCGCTGACCTTCGCCGACCGCGCCGCCCACCGGGCCTGGCTGGCCACCCAGGGGGGCCTCCCGCGCGGCTTCCGGGCCGGCGCCTCGGCGTTCGAGTTCACCCCCTTCGAGGTGGCCAAGCCGGCCCGCATGAAGCTGGCGCTGCTCACGCTGGACCGGCCGACCGGGGCCTTCGCAGCCCTCTTCACCCGGAACGCCTTCCCGGGCGCGCCGGTGCTGGTGGGGCGCCGCCGGCTCGGCGAGCCGCGGCTCGGCGCCGTGCTGGTCAACAACAAGATCTCCAACGTCTGCGCCCCGGGCGGCGTCGAGGCCTCCGAGCGGCTCTGCGCCGAGGTGGCCCGGGCCCTGCGGCTCTCGCCCACCGAGGTGCTGCCCTCCTCCACCGGCGTCATCGGCTGGCGGCTCCCGGTCGAGGCGATGGTGGAGGCGCTGCCGGCGGCGGTGGCGTCGCTCCAGGGGCAGAGCATCCTCCCCGCGGCCGACGGCATCATGACCACCGACCTCTACCCGAAGGTCCGGCGCTTCGACCTGCCGGGCGGTGGTTCGATCGTCGGCATCGCCAAGGGGGCGGGGATGATCGAGCCGAACCTCGCCACCATGCTGGTCTACCTGCTCACCGACGCCGCCGTGGAACGCGAGGAGCTGCGCGCGGCGCTGGTGGCGGCCGTCGAGGTGAGCTTCAACGCCATCTCCATCGACTCCGACACCTCCACCAGCGACACGGTGGTGGCCCTGGCGTCGGGTGCGGCGGGGCCGGTGGACCGCACCGCGTTCCGGGCCGGGCTCACCCGGGTCTGCCGCGATCTGGCCGAGGACGTGGTCCGCAACGGCGAGGGGGTGCGCCACGTCATGCGGGTCACGGTGCGCGGCGCGCCCGACGCGGCGGCGGCGCGGGCGCTCGGCAAGGCGGTGGTCAACTCACCGCTCCTCAAGACGGCGGTGGCGGGGAACGACCCCAACGTCGGCCGGCTGGTGATGGCGCTCGGCAAGGAGGCCGGCGCGAAAGGCATGGCGCTCGACCCGGCCCGGGCCCGGCTCACCATGGGGGGCGAGCCGATCCTGGAGGGCGGCCTCTTCCAGCTCGACCGTGAGAAGGAGCGGCGGCTGACCGCCCACCTGGTCGCCGCCGAGCTCTACCCGCAGGCTCCGGCGGCCGACGGCATCACCTTCAGGCCGCCGGTCGACTTCCCGCGCCACGAGCGGTCGGTGGAGATCGGGATCGAGCTGGGCGCCGGGCCGGGAGCCGCCGAGGTGCTCGGCGCCGACCTCACGCATGAGTACGTGACGGAGAACGCCGACTACAGGAGCTAGGGCCTGGCGACCCTGGCGGCCCAGATCTTCATCAGCTCCGGCGTCCCCTGCGACCGGATGCCGCTGTCGGTGAGCAGTTCCTCGGTGGCCGCGGCCACCTCCTTGCGCGAGAAGACGATCGCCTCGCCGTTGCGCCGGTCGAAGTCCACGGTGATGAACTCACCCTTGGCGTCGCGCAGCAGCTCCACGGCGTGGCGCAGGTTCTTCACCGCGACGCCGTTGATGGTCTTCACCACCGCGCCCTGCGGCGAGTCGTAGCCCTTGGCCAGCCGGTGCGGCAGGAACGGCGCCGGCACCACCACCAGCTCCTCGTCCGGGAAGGCCGGCGGGTCGAGCATCCGGTTGATGAGCGGGCTCCCGAACATGTTGGCCATGGACCCGCGGCCGCTGGTGGAGATGAGCTGCTGCGAGGCCACCGAGAGGACCACCGGGCCGTAGATGAAGTAGGGCGGGTAGGTCCCCTGTAGGTCGGGCACCATCACCCGCCGCTGGAGGTTGACCGGCAGCTGCACGGCCAGCGGCTTGCCGGCGCGGATGACGGAGAGCGCCACCTTCCCGTCCCTGGCCTGCCTCTGCACCAGGTACTGGAAGCGGACCCGCAGGTTGGGACCGAGGTGGACCATCCCCTGGTCGTCCACCGGCGTGTCGCCGATGCGGGTGATGACGTCCCACTCCTTGAGCGGGCTCGGCTTGCCGAAGGGCTCGTGCACCACCATGCCCGAGACGCCCCGCTCCAGCTTGAGGAAGGCGCGCAGCGCCGGGTTCTCCAGCGTCTGCAACTCGTCGTGCATGGCCGGCTTGCCGTCGTAGCGGCCGTCGGCCACGTCGCGCAGGAAGAGCTCGATCTCCTCGTTGGGGATGATGTAACCGATGTTCTGGGCGCCGCCGAGCGTGCTGAAGGCCAGCCCGATCATCCGGTCGCCCACCACCGCCGGGCCGCCGCTGTTGCCGGGGTTGATGGCGGCGTCGATCTGGATGCGCAGCCCGGCCACCGGGAAGTTGTAGGAGGTGAACTCGATGCGCGAGACGATCCCCTTGGTGATGGAGAGGTTGCTGCCACCGGTGGGGTAGCCGTAGGCCATCACCGCGTCCTTCACGTCGGGCAACGCGGTGAGCCGGGAGAGCGGCGGGTGCTTGTCGAAGAAGGACTCGTCGTCGAGCTTGAGCAGGGCCAGGTCGATGCCCGGCGCGATGGCCACCACCGTGGCCGACACCTTGTCGCCGGCCTGGTGCGCCTGAACCTGCACCTGGCTGGCGTAGAGCACCACGTGGGCGTTGGTGAGGATCCGCTTCCCCTCCACCACCACGCCGCTGCCGGTCGCCTCGGCCGGCGAGCCCTTGGCCCAGGGCCTGGCCACGTCAGGGGCGCGGATGGTGGAGAAGATCTTCACCACCGAGCTCTCGACGGAGCCAGGCGCGGTGATCGCGACCGGCGCGGCGGCCGCCTCGGCCAGGGCGAGGCCGGGCAGCAGCGCGGGGAGCAGGAGCAGGCAGGAGCGGAGGCGCATGTGGGTCATCTCGTGGGTCAGTGGCCGCGGACGGCGCGGACCGCCTGGGCGGCGGCGCCGAAGACGCCGGGGATCTGGGCTTCGGTGAGGCAGGAGAAGGCGATGCGCAGGTCGGTCTTGCCGAGCGCGATGGTCCCGACGCCGTGGTCGTCGAGCAGCCTCACCCGGGTGGCGTCGGCGTCCACGCCCTTGAGCCGCAGGCACATGAAGTACCCCGAGTTGAAGGGGTAGACGTCCCAGCAGTCGGCATAGGCGGCCTTGCGGCACTCGGCCGCCGTCACCTCGGCACGCCTGCGCAGGGTGGCCACCTTCTCGGCCTGCTGGGCCCGGAACTCCGGGTCGTTGAGCGCCCGCAAGACCACCGACTGGCCGGGGTTGGTGATGTTGGAGACGTAGGCGCGGATCAGGCCGGCGGTCTTGTCCTCGAGCGCCTTGTAGGCCGCCGCGGTGCCGTTCTTGACGCCGAAGGTGAGGAAGCCGACGCGCAGCCCCCAGATGAACGCCTCCTTGGTGCCGCCGTCCACCTTGATGGCCAGCAGGTGGTCGGAGGCGCGGGCCAGCGCGCCGAAGACCGACTCGGTCTGGCAGCCCGGGTGGTAGAACATCCCGTAGTAGGCGTCGTCGATGCATACCACCAGCCGCGTGCCGGCCGCGGCCTCGGCGGTGAGCGCGGCCACGATGGCGCTGGCCTCGGCCCGCGTCGGCGTGTAGCCCGAAGGGTTGTTGGGGAAGTTGAGCCCCACCACCACCTTCTTCCCGCGATGGCGCAGCAGCCCGGCCTTGAAGCCCGGCAGGTTGAAGCCGGTCAGCTTCTCGTCGAAGAAGGGGAAGTAGTCGAAGCTGGCGCCGAGCCGCGTCTCCCAGCAGAGGTTGTAGTTCTCCCAGAGCAGGTCGGCGGTGAGCACCACGTCGCCCGGGTCGAGGAAGAGGTCGCCGACCAGGCCGAGCCCGTGCGTGAGGGCGTTGGTGACCACCGGGTTGGAGACCGGGTGGTCGCCCAGCGAGGGGGTCTCGGCCCGCTGCTTCTTGCCCCAGGCGGCGCGGAGGTCGGGCTTCCCGTAGCTGGGCGCGTAGTCGTAGATCTCGCTGGGCGTGAGGCCATTGAAGTACTTGCTCACCGCGGCCAGGTGCATGGGCGCGCCGTTCTCGGTGGCGATGCCGACGGTGGCGTTGGCGGTCCTGGCCTTCTGCTTGGCCTCGGCCCCCTGCGCCAGGATCCCCTTGGCCGGGAAGAAGAAGCGCTTGCCCCGCTCGGAGAGCAGGTCGAGGACCACCGGGCAGTCCTTCTTCAGGGCGTCGTTGGAGGCCTGGGCGAGCGGGTTGAGCGGCGCGGCGGGCATGCGGGATCTCCTGGCGGGGTGGCGTTCTCGCGGCGGGTGGGCGGCCGGTCAATGTGGCACGTCCCGCGAAGCCGGTTCAAGGGAGAACCGGTCGCGGCCTCAACGGATTCCGATGGGCGGGGGCGGCGGCGGGCAGCAGACGCCGAACCGCTCGGCCAGGCCGGGGAACTGGCACGGGCTCCACCAGGCCGGTGCCGGGCCGGCGCCGCTCCAGGCGGTGGGGCGGGGCGGGTCGCGCGGGGCCGGGACCACCAGCGAGCCGACGAAGTCCCCCCTGGTGTAGACGGCGTCGATGAGGGCGGCCAGCTTGCCCACCTCGGCGGGCGTGACCCGGCCGCTCGAGGTGGCCTGGTAGAACTGGACCGTGACCCGGACCGGGAAGCGCGGGTCGCGCTCGATGGTGAGGCCGGCCAGCTCGGTGAACGGCCCCTCCAGCTCGCCGTGGCCCAGCACCGCCTGCTCCATCGAGTCGGCCGACTCGGCCGCCATGGCCGACTTGGCCTCCGACTTCAACATGGGGGCCTGGGCGCCGGCGGCGAGGCCGTACCAGCGGCGCGGGTGCACCACCTTGAGCGGCACCTGGATGAGCATGAGCAGGTTGGCGTCCTCGCCGAGGCGCGCGGCCGACTCGCCGTTCATGGTGGTGCCGCTCGCCTCCACGTCGGAGCGCCGCTCGGCGGTGAGCGGGGCCCGCTGGCCGCCGGCGTTGAAGAAGAGCCGCTGCCCCCAGCTCCCGGTGCCGAGCTGGTCGCGGCCGTTGTCCACGATCGACATCGAGGTCCCCTGCCGGGTCACCAGGATGGAGAGGACGGCGGGGTGGCCGGCCGTGGACTGGTAGTTGAAGATGACCGGGTGGAAGGTGGCGGCGGTGCCGTGGGGCACCGGCAGGAAGGCGGCCTGCGCCGAGACCAGCGCGTGGCTGTCGCGAGGGGCGAGCAAGGTGCCGCCGCGGATGACGCCGCTCCCGGGGAGCGAGAGGTGGCGCGACGGGTTGGAGAGGAGCTCGCGCAGCGTCAGCACCTGCTCGCCGGCGCCGTCCCGCTGGTTGCCGGTCCGGACCCAGACCTTGTCGAGCCTCACGTCGGCGCTCCGATCGGCGAAGTTGGGGAAGCGCAGCACCGGCATGAGCGCCTGCCGCCGGCCACGGCCGGCCCCATCCACCACCTCGATGGTGACGTCGGAGATGTTGGGGCCGACCGAGGAGCCCTGGTGGCGGCCGGTGTCCTCCCAGAGGACGTTGACGAACTGCAGGCCGTGGGCGGCGGCGAGCCGCTGGGCCGCGGCGTCGGAGACCAGGTTGGCGACCCGCTCGACCGCCGGCTCGGGCGGCACGGCGACGGCGTGGGCGGTGAGGAGGGCGGCGAGGGCGGCGGCGAGCGGGCTGGGCATGTCGGGCTCCGGGGTGGGTGGCTCTGGAGGTCAACGCGCCGAACGGAAAAGCGATCTGGAAGGTCGCGCCACGGCCGCCGGTCCACGCTTCGGCCGGCGGTGGCGGGGTCGATGGTCCTGATTGCGGCCGGTTCTGGGCGGCACCGGCGCTGCACCCCTCGGCGCCATGACCCCACCCGACACCTTCATCGAGATGGCCCGCCGGCTGGCGAGGGAGGGGGCGGGCGCCGCCTGCGACCTCGAGGCCGACCGGCTCATGGCCCGCGCCAGGCAGCTGCCGACGCCGCGCGCCCGCACCCTGCGCCGCGCCGCCATCGGCCTCACCATCGCCGCCCGCGAGCTCTACGCGCTGTCGCCCGGCGGCCCCTTGCCGGCCTTCCGTCCCATCGGGCTGCGCGGCGCCGTGGCCGCCGGCTCCCTGGCGCTGGCGCGCGGCCGCACCCGGCGGGCGGAGCTGATCGGCCTCGCCGCGGCGGCGGCCGCACCCGACAGCCCGGCCGGGCTCCGGCTGGCCGGGCAGGCGCTCTTCGCGCAGGGGCGGTTCGAGCCGGCGGTGCGCGCCCTCACGGCGGCCATCGCGCGCGACCCGTTCGACGCCTTCACGCGGGCGCTCCACGCCGAGGCGCTGGTCTTCTCGGGCGAGCACGAGGCCGGCTGGCGGGCGCTCTCGCTGGCGCGGGCCCGGGGCGGTGAGCCGGTGGCCCTGGCACAGGCCCTCGAGCTGGCCCTCCGGACCGGGGCCCTGCGCCGCGCCGGGCGGAGGGCGTCGTGAACCGTCGAGCGCCGAGCGAGGCCGACCTGGCCGAGGCCTGGGACGAGGTGGCCCGGCTGCGCCGGCTGGCGCGGGTGGCGGCGAGCGAGGCGGCCGAGCGGCGGCGGCTGGTGGGCGGGTCCGGGGGCGACCCGTTCCACCCGAGGTCGCAGGGGCTGGCGGCGGCGGCCGACTTCCACGAGGGGCGAGCGGCGCAGGCGGCCGAGCGTGCCCGCGGCGCGGAGCGGCTGGCGGCGGCGCTGGAGGCGAGGCTCGGGCCGGCGCGCGGAGCGGCCCGATGCGCGTGACCCCCGAGGAGCGCGTGGCCGAGCAGCGGCGGGACGCGGGGCGACGCGGCGACTTCAACGCGGCGCTCGACCGGGCCGAGGCGAGGCGGACCGAGGCGGGGCGGGCCGACGCCGGGCGGGAGGCGCGTCGGGAGCGCGAGCGGCAGGAGGCGACGCGTGGGGCCGAGGCGCGTGGCCGGCAGGTGGGCTCGGACGGGGCGGCCGCGCGGGCCGGCTCGGGCGCGGCGAGCGCGGCCCTGGGGGCGGGGGCCGGCGAGCCGACGACGAGCGGCGGCCCCACGGCTCCGGTCGCCGGTGCCGAAGCGGCGCACGCCGCCGGGCCGGGCGGCTCGGGCATGGTCGGTCCGGCCAGCGAGGCGGGGCGGGCGGCCCTGGCGCAGGCGGTCCGGGCGCTGCCGCCGGTCATCGAGGCCTTCGGCGCCTCCGGCCAGGCGGCCCTGTCGATCGACTTCGGAGGCGCGCTCGGCGTGGAGCTGCGGCAGGCGCCCGGCGGGGTGGAGGTGCGGCTCTCGGCGTCGGCGGCGCTCCGGCCCGCGGCGCGCGCCGAGCTGGCCGCACTCTGCCGGACGCTGGCGGCGCGGGGGGTGTCGGTGGTGAGCGCCGAGGTGCGCGGGGGAAGGGCGTGGCGGGGCCGGTCGTGACCCTGCCAGGCCGGTCAGGTCACTTTGACACGGGTACCGTGCGCACGTATCCTGTGGATATGAACGTCACGCTGGCGCTCGATGAACAGGTGGTGGCCCGGGCCCGAAAGAAGGCCGCGGCGCTGGGCAAGAGCTTGAACCAGGTCATCCGCGACTACCTCGAGCGGCTCGCGGGCGGCGACGATCCGGAGCGGAGCATCGAGGAGTTCAAGCGCCTCTCCGGCAGGGGACACGCCCGCGGGTGGCGGTTCGATCGAGACCAGCTCCATGAGCGCACGTAGCTTCTTCGACACCAACGTGCTGGTCTACGCCGACGACAAGTCGGCTCCGGCCAAGCGCAGGCGCGCCATCGAGTTGGTGGCCGAGCATCGCCGAGCTGGGACCGGCGTGGTCTCCCTGCAGGTTCTCCAGGAGTATTTCGTCGCCGCGACCCGGAAGCTCCAGGTCGACGCCGCCACGGCGCGCCGGAAGGTCGAGCTTCTCTCGGAATTCGACGTCGCGGCCCCGGACCTCGCGGACGTCCTCGCCGCCATCGACCTGCACCGGCTCCACGGCTTCTCGTTCTGGGACGCGCTGGTCTTCCGCGCGGCCAGGCAGTCTGGCTGCAGCGTGCTCCTCTCCGAGGACTTCCAGGACCGGCGGGAGGTCGACGGGGTGCGCATCGTCAACCCGTTCCGGTAGGACGTGGCTGGTCACCGACGTTGACGCCCCTCCGGCCCTTCGCTACAAGAGGCCCCCGGCACGGCACCGTCGCCAAGTGGTAAGGCAAGGGTCTGCAAAACCCTTATTCCCCGGTTCGAATCCGGGCGGTGCCTCCAGTCCCTTCCGGCATCCCTCATTGCCACCGAGATCTGCCAGTACGGCGGCGTCGATCTCGACGAGACCCAGCCGGGGCACGAGGTCGGGATTTTCTTGCGGTGGTGCGCGGGGGAGGCCACACTCCCCGTCCAGACCGGGGGACCTTGCGCGGTGCCGGGCTCCGGCCGTCTCGACCCACACTGGAGGAATGACGACATGCGCAAGCTGCTCCTCGCCGCCGCCCTGGTTCTCGCCGTGCCCACCGTTTCCCAGGCCCAGTTCGGCCTGGGCGTCCGCCTCGGCTACGGGGTGCCGGGCGGTGACGTGGTGAAGGGCGGCAAGTACACCGATGGCATCAAGTCCTCGACGCCGATCCAGCTGGACGCCATGTTCAGGACCGGCGCCAACACGGCCGCCGGCCTCTACCTCGGCTACGCAGTCAACACCCTCAACAGCGACATCAAGGCCAGTTGCAGTGCCCTCGGTGTCAGCTGCAGCTCCAGCACCTTCCGCGTCGGCCTCCAGTTCACCGGTGAGTTCCTCGATCTCGGCCTGATCGGCCTCTGGGGTGGCATCGGCACCGGGTACGAGTCGCTCACCATCAAGGAGGAGCTGGGCGGTGCCAAGGCCGAGATGAACCTGCGCGGCTGGGAGTGGGCCACCATCTCCGCGGGCGCCGACCTGAAGCCCCTGAAGCTCATCAACGCCGGACTCTTCGTCAGCTACGGCTTCGGCCAGTTCCGCGTCCAGTCGTTCAAGGTGACCGGCTATCCCGATGAGACACACGGCATCGGCTCCGACAAGGCCACCCACAACCTGTTCCAGATCGGCCTGCGGGGCATGTTGAACCTGTAGCAGCACGGCACCACTCGCTGCACCCAGGCGGCCGCCTCCGGGCGGCCGTCGCCGATTGTGAGGTGGGAGGGCGCACCGAAGCCCCGATGGCGGACCGGGCCCTCCTTGGCACCTCGACGCCGGGGCGTTCGAGTTCCGGCGCGGGGCTGCGGATCATGGAGCGCGGCTGGAACCGCGCCGGCGGCGGCGCTAGATTCGTGGGCCAATGTCCACGCTCGTCCCCTCCGCCTGCCCCTACGACTGCCCCGACGCCTGCGGCCTGCTCGCCGAGGTCGAAGGAGGCCGGCTCGTCGCCGTCCGCGGCAACGCCGCCCACCCGTACTCGCGCGGCTCGCTCTGCCCCAAGATGGTCCACTACGAGCGGACCGTGAACCACCCGGACCGGCTCACCCACCCGATGGTGCGGACCGGGGTCAAGGGGGAGGGGAAGTTCCGCCGCGCCTCATGGGACGAGGCCATCGCGCTCATCGCCGGGCGCTGGAAGGCGATCGCCGCCGAGCACGGGGCCGAGGCGATCCTGCCGTACTCCTACGCCGGGACCATGGGGCTGGTGCAGCGCAACGCCGGCCACGCCTTCTTCCACCGGCTGGGCGCCTCGCAGCTCGACCGGACCATCTGCTCGCCGGCCAAGTCGGCCGGCATCGAGGCCATCCTCGGCGCGACCCCCGGGCCCGACCCCTCGGTGGCCTCCAGCGCCGACCTGGTGGTCCTCTGGGGCGTCAACGCGGTGGCCACCAACCTCCACTTCCTCGCCTACGTGAAGGAGGCGCGGAAGAAGGGGGCGCGGGTCTGGCTGGTCGACACGCACCAGACCGCCACGGCGGCGGTGGCCGACCGGGTCTTCGTCGTGAAGCCCGGCTCCGACGGCGCGCTGGCGCTCGGGCTCGTCCACCTGCTGGCGAGCCAGGGTCTCGCCGACGAACGGTTCCTGGCGGCCGAGGCGCTGGGCTGGCCCGAGCTCGAGGCGGCGGCGCTGGCCGACCACCCGCCGGCCCGGACGGAGGCGCTGACCGGGCTCGACGAGCCGGCACAGCTCGAGCTGGCGCGCGCGCTCGCCGAGGCCAGGGCGCCGGTGATCCGGATCGGCTCGGGGCTGAGCCGCTACGGCAACGGCGCCATGAACGTCCGCTCCATCGCCGCGCTGGCGGCCGTCTCCGGCGTGCTGGCCAAGAACGGCTTCTTCTGGGACGCCTCCACCGGCCCGGCCTTCCCGCTCGGCGCCTTCACGCGCCCCGACCTCATGGCCCGCCCCGCGCGCACCGTCAACATGAACCGGCTCGGCCACGCCCTCACCGAGCTGGCCGGCCCGCGCGTCATGTCGCTCTGCGTCTACGCCTCCAACCCGGCCGCGGTGGCGCCCGACCAGAACGCCGTGCTGCGCGGCCTGGCTCGCGAGGACCTCTTCACCGTGGTCCACGAGCGGTTCCTCACCGACACCGCCCGCTTCGCCGACGTGCTCCTGCCGGCCACCACCTCGCTGGAGCACGCCGACCTCTACCGCTCCTACGGCCACTACGTGGTGCAGCGGGCCAGGCCGGCCATCCCGCCGCTAGGCGAGGCGCTGCCCAACTGGGAGCTCTTCCGGCGGCTGGCGCGCGCCTGCGGGTTCGACGGCTCGCCCTTCGACCTCGACGCCGACGGCGTCATCGACCTGCTGCTCTCCGCGCCGTCGCCGTGGCTCAAGGGGTTCGACCTGGCCGCGCTCGACGCCGGCCGGCCGGTGACGCTCCAGCCGCCGCCCGGGCCGCGCTGGCGGACCCCGTCGGGCAAGGTGGAGCTGCTAAACCCGCGCCACCGCGAGCCGCTGCCGCGCCTCCTGCCGACCCACGCCGGGGAGGGGGCGCTCCCGCTCCGGCTCCAGACCGGGCCGGCCCTCTACTCGCTCAACTCCACCTTCATGGACCGCGACGATCTCGCCGCCAAGCGCGGCCCGCTGCGCGTCCGGCTCTCGCCCGCCGAGGCGACCGTGCGCGGGATCGCCGACGGGGCCCGGGTGGTCGCCTTCAACGAGCTGGGCGAGGTGGCGTTGCTGGCCGAGGTGACGGCGGCGGTGCCCGACGGCCTGGCCGTGATCGAAGGGGTCCACTGGAGCCGCGACACGCTGGGCGGGCGGAACGTCAACGCCCTCACCTCGCAGCGGCTCACCGACGAGGCGGGCGGCTCGACCTTCTACGACAACCGGATCGACGTCCGGCGGGCCGGCTGAGCGGGGCGGCTACTGGGTCCAGTCACCCGTGGCGGTGTCGAAGTCGTCCACGAACTGGAGGCCGGCGGGCAGTGCGAGGGAGTTGTTGACGAAGGCCAGGATGGTCGACCGCGTCCACGAGCTGCCCGGCGGAGCGCCGGTGGAGACGAAGATCGCGGTGCTGGTGCGTCCCGCGGGGATGGCGAGCGCCACGCTGGTCGGCGGCGTGGACGGGAAGTAGTTGGCCCCGCCGCTGGTCCAGGCCGTGGCGCCGTTGAGCGCGACGCTGGCCCACTCCCCCCAGGGCCCATTCGCGCTCAGGCGCAGTACCGGCGTCCAGGTGATGGGCGCCGCGGTGTCGTTGCGGATCCTGAAGAGCGCGGTCACCACCTTGCCGTTGGCCGGTGAGTACCAGGTGAAGGTCTCGGCATGCACCAGGGCGTTGGTGCCCGCATAGCCCTTGCGGTTGTAGAGCGTGCGCAGCACCTCCTTGTCGGCGCTCAGCTGTGAGGCGATGGCTCCGCCGTCGGTCCAGGCGCTCGGCGCGATGCCGCCGAACAGCGAGGGGTCGTTTCCCGCCATCCAGCCGGAGGCCTCGTCGTAGGTGTTGAAGACGGCGTACCGGTAGGTGGCCAGCTGTGGGATCACCAGCGTCCTGGGAGACCAGGCGCTGGCGGCCGACGAGTAGGCCAGGACCTGTCCGTCGGCAGGCGTGGTGGCGGCGACCGGGCTCCCCTGCAGCGCGGTGACGGTGTTGGCGACCGGCGACCCGGTCACGTCACCCGCGAGATCGGCCGCCGCGAGAGAGACCGTGCCGCCGAGCGACACCAGGCCGCCGCCGGTGAGCCCGCTGCCCGCGCTCACCGTGACGCCGCTGCTCGACAGCATGTCGTTGGTGACTCCGCCCGCTGCGATCGAGATCGTCCCGGTGGTGGAGATGGGGCCGCCGGTGAGGCCCGCGCCGGTCTCGAGCAGGACGATGGAGCCGAGGCCTGCCGGCCCCTGCAGCCCGGTGTCTCCCTTGAGCCCCTGGGGACCCTGGGCGCCGGTGGCCCCGACCGAAGCGACCAGTTGCCAGTCGGTGTTGGGCGGCTCCAGCCCGAGCACCGGCGTGTTCACGGCGACGTAGGACGAGCCCAGGTGATCCACCGCGTCGTCGATCTGGTAGCGGGTTATGGCGCTCCAGCCACCGGCCCAGTTCGCGCCGCGGGAACCCTGCGGACCGGCCGGACCCTGCGGGCCGGTGGCCCCGGGGAGTCCCTGGGCGCCGGCGACCCCCTGGGGTCCCGGGGTCCCGGTGGCTCCCGGGGTCCCCTCCTGGCCAGCGCAGGCGGTGACGGCTGCGAAGAGCGCGACAAGCACGAGGCGTCTCATGGGATCCCCCTTGATCCGAGGCGAGCGAAGTCGGATTGCGACCGGTAGCAGGCGTCGCAGGCGAGCGGAAGACCACGGGCATGGTACGGGCCACGGATCACATCCACGCACAGCGAAGGCGCTGCACTCCGTCCCGGGGCTTCCGCCTACTCGCCCTCAGGGACCGCCGGCGCCGGCTGGTCGGGCAGCTCCGGCGCCGGACCACCCGCCAGGCCGAGCAGCTCGGCGACGGGGCGCTGCGCCGCGATCACCAGCGCCACCAGCTCGGGCAGCGCCATCCCCACCAGCTCGGCCCCACGCCGGATCTCGCCGCGGTCCACCGCCCGCGCGAAGGCCTTGTCCTTCATCTTCTTCAGCACCGACTCGGGCGGCAGGTCGTGGACGCTCCTCGACGGGCGCACCAGCTCGCAGGCGCCAACGAAGCCGGAGAGCTCGTCGGCCGCCACGATGGCCCGCTCCATCGGCGTCTCGGGCTTGACGTCGGTGTAGGGGGCGTGGGCGCCCACCCCCCGGATGATCGGCTCCGGCCAGCCGCGCTCGCGCAGGATCTCCATGCCCCGCCAGACGTGGTTCTCCGCGGTGGGAAAGCGCTCGTAGTCGAAGTCGTGGAGCAGGCCGACCAGCCCCCAGGTCAGGACCTCCGCGCCGTCGGCCACCCCGGCCCGGCGCGCCAGGGCCCGCATCGAGGCCTCGACCGAGAGGCCGTGGCGCCGCAGAGGGGCGGTCCTGGTGAACTCGCAGAGGAGCGTCCAGGCGGCGGCGCGGGTGGGTTCGATCATGGGGCGATTCTAGCAGTCGAATCCCTCCGTGGCATCGCGTCGCGCCTCGGAGATCGACCCCGAATGACCTGCCCCGGTCCCACAGCTTCGACTATGCTCGCAGGCCGCGCGATCTGGGTCGCGGCGGGAGGCGTCACCGGACATGAACGACTATCGATACGACAACCGGACGGTCCAGGGCTTCATCCTCTCGGCCATCGCCTGGGGTGTCGTGGGGATCCTGGTCGGACTCCTCATCTCCATCCAGCTCTGGGCCCCGGCGGCCAACTTCGCGCCGTACCTCACCTACGGCCGGCTCCGCCCGGTCCACACCAACGGCCTGGCCTTCGGGCTCGGCGCCGGCGTGATCTTCGGGCTCTCCTACTACATCGTGATGCGGCTCAGCGGCCGCCCGCTGGTCTTCCCCCGGCTGGCGCGGGTGCAGCTCTGGATCTTCAACGTGGCCATCGCCGCGGCGGCGGTATCGCTGATGATGGGCTACACCCAGTCGAACGAGTACGCCGAGCTGGAGTGGCCGCTCGACATCGGCGTGGTCATCCTCTGGGTGATGTTCGCGGTCAACGTCTTCGCCACCATCTCGAAGCGCAAGGACGAGCAGATGTACGTGTCGCTCTGGTACATCATCGCCACCGTCGTCGCCATCGCCGTCCTCTACGTCGTCAACAACCTCTCCATCCCGGCCGGCTGGATGAAGAGCTACCACCTCTTCGCCGGCGTGAACTCGGCCAACGTGGAGTGGTGGTACGGCCACAACGCCGTGGGCTTCCTCTTCACCACGCCGTTCCTGGCGATGTTCTTCTACTTCATGCCCAAGGCGCTGAACCTGCCCCTCTACAGCCACCGGCTCTCCATCCTGGCCTTCTGGTCGCTGGTCTTCGGCTACCTCTGGACCGGCGCCCACCACCTGGTCTACACGCCGCTGCCCGACTGGCTCCAGACGCTGGGCATCGTCTTCACGCTCTTCCTGATCGCGCCCTCGTGGAGCTCGGTGATCAACGGCTACTACACGGTGGGTGCGGACTGGTCGAAGATGAAGACCAACTACCTCACCAAGTTCTTCATCATGGCCATCACCTTCTACGGCCTGCAGACGGTGCAGGGGCCGACCCAGGGGCTCCGCGTCGTCTCGCAGCTCATCCACTACACCGACTGGGTGCCGGGCCACGTGCACATGGGGACCATGGGCTGGGTGACGCTGACCGCCTGCGCCTCCATCTACTACGTGATCCCGAAGATCAACGGCACCGCCATCTACTCGGAGAGGATCGCCAACATCCACTTCTGGCTGGTGATGGTCGGCCAGCTGCTCTTCTCGGTGACCATGTGGATCACCGGCATACAGCAGGGCGCCATGTGGAAGGCCACCAACGCCGACGGCACGCTCAAGTACACCTTCGTCGAGACCCTCACCAAGAACTACCCGTACTGGCACACCCGCACCCTGGCCGGGATCATCTTCACGGCCGGCATGCTCTTCTTCGTCTACAACGTCCTCATGACCATCCGGCAGGGGCGGGCCAGGGCGGCCGCCTCCCCGGCGGCGGCGTAGGAGAGGGGGGATCGACATGGCTGGCGAGATCTACAGGAAGCCGATCACCCTGGCGCTCATGGCCACCGTGGCCATCCTGGTCGGCTCGATCGTGACCATGGCCTACCCGATGCTGCGGGCCGACATGCACCCGAAGCTGGAGACGCTCAGGCCCTTCACGCCGCTGCAGCTGGCGGGGCGCGACATCTACCAGCGCGAGGGCTGCGTGGGCTGCCACACCCAGACCATCCGGCCGCTGGCCAGCGAGGTGGCGCGCTACGGCGACTACTCCAAGGCCGGCGAGTTCGCCTACGACCACCCCTTCCTCTGGGGCTCGAAGCGGACCGGCCCGGACCTGGCGCGCGAGGGCGGGCTGCGCCCCGACGGCTGGCACTACCAGCACTACGCCAACCCGCAGCAGATGGCCGCGAAGTCCAACATGCCGTCCTACGGCTGGCTCAAGGGGCGGCCGCTCGACCCGGTCGAGGTGGCGGCACACCTCAACGCGCTCGGCATGGTCCACCCGGAGCTGAAGGCCGACCCGGCCGCGGTCAAGGCGGCCCTGGCCGGCAAGGACGAGCTCGACGCGCTGGTGGCCTACACCCAGCAACTCGGCCACGCGGTGCAGCGCCGGCAGGGTGGCAGCGCCAACCTCGACCTGGAGAACCCGCTGGCGCGCGACACCCAGGCCATCGTGGCCGGCAAGAAGCTCTTCACCGAGAACTGCGCCGCCTGCCACGGTGACGAGGCACAGGGGACCGACGGCGTCGCGCCGAGCCTCATCGACGATGTCTTCCTTGGCGCGAAGGGCGACCTGCCCGACGGCGCCTACTTCGCGATGATCGACGGCGGCTCCGACGCCAAGCCCATCGCCGGCCGCACGGGCGATCCGGGCGGCGGGATGGACGCCTACGGGAAGACGGGCCAGCTCAAGAAGGACGAGATCTGGTCGATCATCGCCTGGCTCCGGAACCAGAAGGGGCACGAAGCCGCCGAGGGACACGACATGCCCGAGGCCGAGAAGAAGCCGTGATGGGAGGGAACGCCATGGAGAACGAACTTCCCGACACCGCCGAGGGGATGGAGCGCAAGGAGACGGCTCACGCCGTCCCGACCGGGTGGCTCATCCTCTTCTTCGGCCTCATCGCCTGGGGCGCCTGGTACCTCTACGCGTACTCTCCGTGGAGCAGCGGCTGGACGCAAGAGGGGCAGCTGGCCGCCGCGCCGGTGGAGGTTGGCAGCAACATCTTCATGACCGTCCTCTTCACGGCCCTCCCGACCGCCGCGGCGATCGGGTTGTGGCTGCTGCAGCGCCCGGCTAAGAAGGGGTGAGCGAGGAACGATGGCGCCGGAAACCTTCTACCTGCTCTTTGGCATCACGCTCAGCGTGACCTTCGTCGGCATCTGGATCTTCCTCTACTCCCGCAAGCGGCGCGATCACGTGGAGCAGGCGAAGTACAAGATGCTCGACGATGACGGGTAGCGGCTCCATCCAGCGGTACCGGCGCGCGGCAGGGGCGGCCCAGGCGGTCCTCTTCGTCGGGCTGCCCTTCGTCCAGGTGGGCGGCGGGAGCGCGCTCCGGTTCGACGTGCCGTCGCTCACGCTCCACGTCTTCGGCGCCGCCATCGGGGTCGGCGAGCTCTTCGTCACGCTGCCGGCGGTGGTCTTCCTCACCCTGGTGTTGCTGCTGGTGACCGTCGCCTTCGGGCGGGTCTGGTGCGGCTGGTCCTGCCCGCAGACGGTGCTCGGCGACCTGACCCGGCTGGTGCGGCCGTGGCCGGGCCGGGTGGGGCGCCCGTGGCGGCGGGCGGGCGGCTTCGCGCTCACCGCGCTGGTCTCGCTGGTGGCCGGCGCCGCCACCGTCTGGTACTTCGTCCCCCCGCTCGAGTTCCTCGCTGACCTGGCCGCGGGCCGGCTCGGGCCGGTCGCCGCCGGCGCCTGGGCGGTGCTGAGCCTGGTCCTCTTCCTCGACCTCGCCTTCGTGCGCGGCCGCTTCTGCGCCACCGCCTGTCCCTACGCCAGGCTCCAGGGCGTCCTCTATGACGCCCACACGCTCACCGTCGCCCACGACGAGCGGCGCGACGCCGACTGCGTAGACTGCGGCGCCTGCGTCCGCTGCTGCCCCACCGGCATCGACATCCGCGACGGCGCCCAGATGGAGTGCATCGCCTGCGCCGAGTGCATCGACGCCTGCCGGCCCATCATGCTCAAGCTGAAGCGCCAGCCGGACCTGATCGGCTACTTCTTCGGCGAGCCGGGCCGGCCGCGGCGGCTGGTGCGCCCGGCCACCGTCGGGCTGCTCCTCGCCACCCTGCTCTCGCTGGGCGCCACGGTGGCGGCGGCCCGCACCGTGGCCGGGACCGCGCTCGACCTGACGGTGGTGCCCGACAGCGGCTTCGCTCCGCGCCGCACCCCCGACGGCCGCACCCTCATGGCCTACGTGGTCTCGCTGGAGAACCGCACCAGGTCGCCACTCACGGTCCGGCTCTCGCTGGCCGCCGGGGGGCTGGAGATCTCGCTGCGGCCACCCCAGCTCGAGCTCCAGGCCGGCGAGCACCGCCGGCTGCGGGTGGTGGCCGAGTCTCGCGGCAGCGCGGGCCGGCGCGCCGCCACCTTCACCGCCGTCGCCGTGGCCCCCGGCGGCCGGACCGTCTCCCGCGCCAGCCCCGCCCTTCTCGTCGTCCAGGAGTCGCCATGAAGCCGCTCATCGTCGTCGCCTCCATCGCCGCCATCGGCGCCGTGGTGGTCACCATCGCCGTCGGGTCGAGCCTCCGCGAGGAGACGGTGGTGAAGGACCCCTACGAGCACGGGCTGCACCACGACCAGGAGCGGAAGGCGCGCGAGAGGCTCGGCTGGCAGGCCCGCTTCGACCCCTCCGACCTGCGGCCCGGCGGCGGCGAGCTAGGCTTCACCCTGGTGGACAGGGCCGGCGCGCCGGTCGAGGGGGCCACGGTGCAGGTGGCGGTGACGCGGCCGGCCGGCCCTGGTGACGAGCGGCAGGCGACGGCCCGGGCGCTGGGTGGAGGGCGTTACCGGGCGCCGGTCGGCTTCGCCGCGCCCGGCTTCTGGGACGTGCGGCTCGACGCCGTCCGCGGCGGCGACACCGTGGGGCTGACGCAGCAGGTGCGCGTCGAGGCGGGCGAGGGGGTGCCGTGCCGGCTCGCGGCGGCGCCGTGCGCGGCCGACGCCGGCGGGCTGAAGCTGACGCTCGACCTCGGCCGCGTCCTCACCACCATGAAGGAGCTGCCGATCACCGTCACGGTGTCGCGGGGAGGCGCGCCGCTCGACGGCGCGGCCGTCGAGGTGGCCTTCGCCATGAAGGAGATGAACATGGGGGAGAACCGGGTCCTGCTCACCGCCGCCGGCCCGGGGCGCCATGCCGGCAAGGGGGTGCTGGTCCGCTGTCACAGCGGCCTGAAGGACTGGATCGCCACCGTCACGGTCCGTCCCGCCGGCGGCGCGCCGGTGTCGGCCGCCTTCCCATTCACGGTGAGTGAGTGAGCCAGGCGGTCGCCACCGGCCTGGCGGCCCAGGTCGGGGCCAGCGCGGTCACCGGCCTGCTCATGGGCTTCTCGCACTGCCTCGGCATGTGCGGGCCGCTGGTGGCCTCCTTCGGCCTCTCGGCGCGGCCGGACCAGGTGACCGGCGCAGTGCCGGGCGCGGCGCGGGCGGCGGTGGGGCAACTCCCGTACCACCTCGGCCGCGTCACCACCTACGGCCTGGTGGGCGCGGTGATGGGGGCCACCGGCGCCTTCGTCAACGTGGCCGGCAGGCTGGCCGGCCTGGGAGAGATCATGGCGCTGCTGGCCGGCGCCCTCATGGTGGCGCTGGGGCTGGGCGCCGCGGGCCTCACCGACCTGCTTCGCCAGTTCGAGGCCACCGCCTCGCGCCGCCTCACGGCGCTGGTCCGGCCGCTGCTGCGGGGCGGCCCCTCCCGCCTCTACCCGCTCGGCCTGGCGCTCGGTCTCCTCCCCTGCGGCGTCTCCTGGACCATCTTCCTCGGCGCGGCCGCCTCGGGCGGGCCGGTGCCGGGGCTGCTCATGGCGCTTGCCTTCGGCCTCGGCACGGTTCCCGGCCTGCTGCTGGTCGGCGCCGCCGGCGCGCTGGTCGGGCAGCGGGCACGCGGGGCGCTGCGCCGCGCCGGGGGATTGGTGGTGGCGGCCCTCGGCCTCCTCTTCCTCCTGCGCGGCCTCGGCGTCCATGTCCCGATGTGACCACTGCCTCGCCAGCTTCCCCGACGGGGAGGCGGTGCTGGAGCGCGACGGCGAGGTCGAGCGGCGCTTCTGCTGCGCCGGCTGTCTCGGGGTCTGGCGGCTGGTGCGTGACGAGGGGCTGGGGCGCTTCTACGACGAGCGCCACTGGGACGCCGCGGGGTTGCCGCCCGCCGCGCGCCCCGGCGCCGCGCCGCTCACCGATCTCTCCGCCTACCGGCCGGTGGTGGCGACCGACGGCACCGCCGAGGTGGACGTGGCCATCGAAGGCATCCGCTGCGCCTCCTGCGTCTGGCTCAACGAGCGGGTGCTGCAGCGCACCCCCGGCGTCCTCGCCGCCCGCGTCAACTACGCCACCCACCGGGCCCGGATCCGCTACGCCCCCGCCGCCATCGCGCTGCCGGCCGTGCTCTCGCGCGTGCAGGCGGCCGGCTACACGCCGCGCCCGTGGGTCGAGTCGGAGCAGGCGACCGCCCGCGACGAGGAGGTGCGCGACCTGCTGGTGCGGGTCGGCACCGCCTGGTTCCTCGCCTCGCAGCTGATGATCTACTCGGCGGCGCTCTACGCCGGCTACTTCCAGGGGATGGACCGGCCCACCCGCTCGCTGCTCGAGTGGCTCTCGATCGGCCTGGCCGCGCCGGTCCTCCTCTTCGCCGGCGCGCCGTTCTGGCGCTCCACGCTCGCCGGCCTGCGCCACGGCCGGTTCAACATGGACTCGCTGGTGGTGCTCGGCTCGGGCGCGGCGCTGGCCTACTCGGTCTGGCAGGCGCTGCGCGGCGGCGAGGTCTGGAGCGACACCGCCGCCATGATCCCGACCCTGGTGCTCACCGGCCGCTACGTGGAGGCGAGGGCGCGGCGAACCGCCTCCGAGGCGGTGGCCCGGCTGGCCACGCTCCGGCCGCGCGAGGCGCTCCTCGTCACGGTGGGTGAGGACGGAGCGCCGGTGCGCCAGCGCGTCCCGGTCGAGCAGGTCAAGGTGGGCGACCGGGTGGAGGTGCTGCCGGGCGAGCGGATCCCGCTGGACGGGCGGGTCCTGGAGGGGACCTCGGAGGCCGACGAGGCGCTGGTGACCGGCGAGTCGCGGCCCGTGACCAAGGGGCCGGGCGCGCCGGTCATCGGCGGCGCGGTCAACCTGGCCGGGGCGCTCACCATCGAGGTGACGCGCGTCGGCGCCGACACGCTGCTGGCCGGGATCATCCGCGCGGTGGAGGAGGCGCAAGGCGAGAAGCCGCGGCTGCAGGCGCTGGCCGACCGGGCGGTCGGCGTCTTCGTCCCGGCGGTGCTGCTGCTGGCCGTGGCCACGCTGGCCGGCCACCTCCTGTTCGGGGCGCCGCCGGAGCGGGCGCTCCTCAGCGCCATCGCCGTGGTGGTGATCGCCTGCCCCTGCGCCCTCGGGCTGGCCACGCCGGTGGCGGTGCTGCTGGCCACCGGGCTGGCCACCGCGCGCGGCATCCTGGTGAAGGGGGGCGACGCGCTGGAGGCGGCGGGGCGGGCCACCGAGGTGGTGCTCGACAAGACCGGCACGGTGACGCGCGGCCGGCCGGCGCTGCGGCGGATCGTCCCGCTGCGTGGCGGCGACGAGAGCGCGCTCCTGCGGCTGGCGGCGGCCGTGGAGCGGCGGAGCGAGCACCACGTCGGCCGGGCCGTGGTGGAGGCGGCACGGGCGCTGCCGGCGGCGCCGGAGCCTGCGGTGGAGGCGTTCCGGGTGGTGGCGGGGCGCGGCGTGGCGGCCACCGTGGGGGGCGCGCCGGTCCGGATCGGCAGCGCCGCCTTTCTCGCCGAGGAGGGCATGGTGGCCACCGCGGCCGGGCTGGCCCTGGCGGCGGCGCCCGAGGCCGAGGGCGACACGGTGGCCTGGCTGGCGATCGGCGGCCGGGCCGAGGCGCTGCTGGTGGTGGCCGATCCGATCCGCGAGGAGGCTCCCCGTGCGCTGGCGGCGCTGGCCCGGCTGGGGCTCACCGTCACCATAGTGAGCGGCGACGCCCGCACCACCACGGCGGCGGTGGCGGCTCGGCTCGGCGTCGCCTTCGAGGCGGAGCGGACGCCCCAGCAGAAGCGCACGCTGGTGGCGGCGCGCCAGGCGGCCGGGGCGCGCGTGCTGGTGGTGGGCGACGGGATCAACGACGCCCCGGCGCTGACCCAGGCCGACGCCGGCGTGGCCATGGGGCGCGGCACCGACGTCACCATGGAGAGCGCCGACGCCGTGCTGGTGCGCGACGATCTCTCGCTGCTGCCCGACCTGATCCTCCTGGGGCGGCGGGCCACCGGCGTCATCAGGCAGAACGTCTTCTGGGCCTTCTTCTACAACGTGGTGGCCATCCCGCTGGCCGTGGCCGGCGCGCTCCACCCCATCGTCGGCGCCGCGGCCATGGCGGCCTCGAGCGCCATCGTGGTCACCAACTCGCTGCGGCTGCGGCGGACCTTCACTGGGAGGCGCGCATGATGCTCACCGGGCTCATCCTGCTCTCCCTGGCGCTCGGCCTGGCCGCCTGGCTCGGCTTCGTCTGGTCGGTCCGGAGCGGGCAGTACGACGATCCCGAGGGGCCGAAGTACCGGATGCTGGATGACGGGGAGGAGGCGGCGGAGCCGGAGCGGAAGGCGGGCGGGCCGCAGGAGCCGCCCATAGACCAGCCGAAGGCGTGAGGGCGGCACGGACTGCGTACGGGCGGTGGCCTGCGGGGCGGCGAGAGGCGCAGCGAGGGGAGTGGGGCGGCGGGCGGTGCGGCGAGGTGCACGATCGGCGAGGGGCCGGCGGCCAGGCGACGGTCGCGAAGGGTGCAGGGCACGTACTCCGATCTGGTCCAAACGTTTGGACGTACTCAGAGTCACCTCTGACGTCAGAAGTAGACTTGACCCACCCCGGGCGGGGCGACGTGCCGCTGCGACCTGGCCCTTGAAGCTGAATGTCCGAGAGCGGGACTCCAGAGCTAGACTGCGGGTCGATGGAGAGCCCGCAACCTCGTCACAGCCGCTCTACGGCCCGCCGAGTCGTCGCGTGGAGCGTCGCCGCGATCATGGCCGTCGCGCTTCTGGACTGTGGAGCCGGCTGGATCTTCCCTCCGACCCGGGAGGCAACAGTCGACCTGCCGGGACCCCCGGGCCAGCTCGTCCTGCAACTTCGGTCCAGCCATCCCTTTCTTGCGGAGTACGACCGGCGGCTCGTCCTGCGCCGGGACGGCGTCGAGCTGGGCGGCCTCGACCTGATGACCGACTCCGGAGGCTATGGCCGGGAGCAGCTCTATCGCCTACCGGACGGCATGTTCGCCCTGCTCGGAGCTGGGCTGGAAGGCCAATGACCGGGCGCTCGGGCGCGAGGTCGGGCGCCTGCAGCGCCTGCGCGACTTCGATCTCGAGGAGCCGCTCGTGAAGCGGAAGTTGAAGGAACGGTACGGCGCGCTGGTACCGCTCGACGAACCGGTCATCTCGCCCGGAGCGATGTTCGAGTCGGACCAGCTCGTGACGGTCGATTCGGTGCCACAGCGGCCGACAGCGCTGTCTCCGCCATTTTCCCCGCCGTCCCGCGCCCTTGCGCGCCCCGAAATCATGGACTGGTCCGGTCCAGCCAAGCCCCGATTCTCACGGACAATTTTCGTTTCACGACGGCTGACAGCCTCCCCCTCGGCGTGCTATCTCATCGGCCCCACCACCCTACCACCGGACCCCGGAGGAGCGACGTGATCGAGGCCTACCTGAAGCACGAGGCGGAGCGGAAGGCGCAGGGCATCCCGGCCAGGCCGCTCGATCCGGAGCAGGCCAGCCAGCTGGTGAAGCTGCTGGTCAAGCCGCCCAAGGGCCAGGAGCAGTTCCTCCTCGACCTGCTGGTCAACCGGATCTCCCCCGGCGTCGATCCGGCCGCCGAGGTCAAGGCCGCCTTCCTCGCCGACCTCGTCAAGGGCAAGGCCAGGTGCGCGCAGATCGACAAGCTCAAGGCGGTCGAGCTGCTCGGCACCATGGGCGGCGGCTACAACGTCCCGCCGCTGGTGGCCGCGCTCAAGGTGAAGCCGCTGGCCGCGGCCGCCGCCAGGGCCCTCTCCCGCCTCACCTACGTCTACGACGCCTTCGACGAGGTGCTGGCGCTCTCCAAGGCCAAGAACGCCGAGGCCCGGAAGGTGATCGAGTCCTGGGCCAGCGCCGAGTGGTTCACGGCGCGTCAGGGCGTCCCCGCCACCAAGAAGGTCAAGGTCTTCCGCGTCGACGGCGAGATCAACACCGACGACTTCTCGCCGGCCGGCGACGCCGCCACCCGGCCCGACATCCCGCTCCACGCCCTGGCCATGGGGAAGACCAAGTTCCCGGCCGGGCTCGAGACCATCGCCGAGTACCGCGCCGCCGGCTTCGAGGTCGCCTTCGTGGGCGACGTGGTCGGCACCGGCTCGTCGCGCAAGTCGGCCTGCAACAGCGTCCAGTGGGCCATCGGCGAGGACATCCCGTTCGTGCCCAACAAGCGGAACGGCGGTGTCATCATCGGCGGCGTCATCGCCCCCATCTTCTTCAACACCGCGCAGGACTCCGGCGCGCTGCCCATCAAGGCCGACGTCTCCAGGCTCAAGATGGGCGACGTGGTCACCGTCGACACCGTCAAGGGCGAGATCCGCAGCGAGGCCGGCGAGGTCCTCTCCACCTTCACGCTGGCGCCCGAGACCATCGGCGACGAGTTCCGCGCCGGCGGCCGCATCCCGCTCATCATCGGCCGCGCCCTCACCGACCGCGCCCGCAAGGCGCTCAAGAAGGGGCCGACCGATCTCTTCGTGGTCAAGACCAACCCGGCCCCACCGAAGGGGCAGGGTTACACGCTGGCGCAGAAGATGGTCGGCCAGGCCTGCGGCCTGCCCGGCGCGCTGCCCGGCTGGTACGTCGAGCCGAAGATGACCACCGTCGGCTCGCAGGACACCACCGGCCCCATGACGGCCGACGAGCTGAAGGAGCTGGCCTGCCTGAAGTTCCAGGCGCCCATGGTGATGCAGTCGTTCTGCCACACGGCGGCCTACCCCAAGGCGGCCGACGTGAAGATGCACGCCAACCTGCCCAGCTTCATCCAGGCGCGCGGCGGCGTGGCGCTCAAGCCGGGCGACGGCGTCATCCACTCCTGGCTCAACCGGCTGCTGCTCCCCGACACGGTGGGCACCGGCGGCGACTCGCACACCCGCTTCCCCATCGGCATCAGCTTCCCGGCCGGCTCCGGCCTGGTGGCCTTCGGCGCCGCGCTCGGCTTCATGCCGCTGGAGATGCCCAAGAGCGTGCTGGTCCGCTTCAAGGGCAAGCTCAACCCCGGCATCACGCTCCGTGACGTGGTCAA
The DNA here is from genome assembly GCA_021806645.1 of Myxococcales bacterium. Classification (GTDB taxonomy): domain Bacteria; phylum Myxococcota; class Myxococcia; order Myxococcales; family Anaeromyxobacteraceae; genus JADKCZ01. The sequence goes on from JAJZQX010000013.1 coordinate 123,705, forward strand.
CGCCATCCCGCTGGCCGCCATCAAGTCGGGCGACATGACGGTGCCCAAGAAGGGGAAGAAGAACATCTTCAACGGCGCCATCCTGGAGATGGAGGGGCTGCCCGACCTGACCGTCGAGCAGGCCTTCGAGCTGACCGACGCCGCCGCCGAGCGGTCGGCCGCCGCCGCCTGCGTGGCCCTCTCGCCCAGGACCATCGCCACCTACCTGAAGTCGAACGTGGCGCTGATGAAGAAGATGGTCGCCGACGGCTACGGCGACAGGAAGGCCTTCGAGGGGCGCATCGCCGCGGTCGAGAAGTGGCTCAAGAAGCCGGTCCTGCTCGCCGCCGACACCAATGCCGAGTACGAGAAGGTCTTCGAGATCGACCTGGCCGGGATCACCGAGCCCATCGTGGCCTGCCCCAACGACCCGGACGACGTGAAGCTCCTCTCCGAGGTGGCCGGGACGAAGATCGACGACGTCTTCCTCGGCTCCTGCATGACCAACATCGGCCACTTCCGCGCCGCCGGCGAGCTCTGGAAGGGCTTGAAGTTCAACCCGGCCGTCCGCACCTGGCTCTGCCCGCCGACGCGGATGGACCAGAAGCAGCTCAAGGAGGAGGCCTACTTCACCATCTACAGCGCCATCGGGGCCCGCATCGAGACCGCCGGGTGCTCGCTCTGCATGGGCAACCAGGCCCGGGTGCCGGACGCGGTGACGGTCTTCTCGACCTCGACCCGCAACTTCGACGATCGGATGGGGGCCGGCGCCAAGGTCTTCCTCGGCTCGGCCGAGCTGGGGGCCCTGGCCGCCAGCATGGGCAAGCTGCCCACGCCGGCCGAGTACTTCGCCGCCTACGGCGCCAAGATCGCGCCCAGGGCCGACACCATCTACCGGTACCTGCAGTTCGACGAGCTGCCGGAGTACCAGCCCAAGTCCGGCAAGCTCCGCGTCGTCGCCTGACGGCGCGGCCTCCGGGCCGCGCCACTCAGTGCCGCGGCGTGCGCGGTGGCCGTCGCTCCGCCTCGAAGGCGCAGCGCCGCACGCCCACCTCGGCGCGAGCCCGCGCGGCGCCTCCCGTGGCGCCGCGGGAGAGCGCGGCCAGCTCCCGCGACCCCGCCGCGGTCTCACCGGTCAGGCAACTCGCTTCGGCCAGCAGGTAGCGCGTCTCCTTGCCGAGCAGCGCGGGGAGCGGGCCGGCCTCGGCGCGCCGCAGGAGGGGGAGCGCCTCGGCGAACTCCCCACGGGAGAGGCGCGCCCGCGCCGCGAGGTAGGCGGCCAGCGGCCGATCGAGCCGCTCCAGCTCCGCCAGCCCGGCGACCGGGTCGGCCTGCCCGAGCAGCCACGGCCGGACCGCCTTCGCGAGCACCGGATCGGCGACCGCCGCCAGCTTGGCCTCCAGCAGCCGCAGCTCATGCCGCTCGCCGGCGCCGTCGCGCGCCGCCAGCCACCCGGCCGCCGCCTCGGCCAGCTCGTCGCGCCGCCAGGCCAGGTCGGCCCGCGCCGACGCCAGCGCCGCCGAGAGCGCCGGGTCACCGTCGCCGGCCGCGCGCGCCGCCTCGAGGTAGGCCGCCTCGGCCTGGTCGAAGACGCCGCTGCGCGCCAGCAGGTCACCGGCGGTCTTCAGTGGTCCGGCCCGGCCGGTGAGCGTCGAGACCCGCCGCAGCCCGGCGCAGGCCGCCTCGACCTGGCCATGGCCGGCCTCGACCCAGGCTCGCTGCTCCAGCGCGGCCACCTCCCGCGCGCACGGCACCGCGAAGAGGGCGGGCCGGGCGAACCGGGCCCGGGCCGCGGCGGCGAGCCCGGGCGGACGCGGCAGCGCGGCCAGGAAGGCGCGCCACCCGGCGACCAGCGGCTCGAGCGGCCGCCCGAAAGCGGCCACGAAGTCGCCGGTCCGGTAGAGCCGCGCCACCGCCGCGCTCCCGTGGTGGTCGAGCAGGAAGGCGATGAAACTTCCGGCCGCGGTGTAGGCGCGGGCCGGGGCGGTGGTCCAGAAGCCGGCCGGGCCGAGCTGGCCGGCCACGTCGGTAGCCAGCCCGAGGTCGCCCAGCGCCGCGCTCCACTCGTGGACCGTCCAGCTGCCCCGCGGCACCTCGAGCGCCACGGCCAGCCCCTCCACCAGCCCGGCCGAGACCAGGACGCCGGCCCGCGCCGGGACGCCGAGTGGACCCGGGTCGAGCGCGGCGGCCACGGCGTGGACCAGCTCGTGGCGCAGCACCGGGTGGGGCCAGCCTGCCTGCGTGAGGTGGATCTCGCGGAGCCACGGCTTGGTGAAGCTGGTGGCCCCGGCGCCGACATGACGCCGCTTCTCCTCGTCGCTCCGGTGGATGAAGACGGTCACCCGCGGCGGCGCCGGGAGCCCGAGCGCGGCGGCGACGTCGGCGGCGTGGAACTCGCAGTCGGCGGCCAGCGCCGCGATGGCCGGCTCCTTCCACTCGGCCGGGTAGACGAGCGAGCAGGCCGGGCCGTCGCGGCGGCCGCCCAGGGCCGCGGCGATGGCGTCGCGGTCGCCGTCGAGCACCATGAGCCGCAGCGTCACCCGGGCGCCGAGGACCGCCGCGACGGCGATCCCGGCCGCCAGCAGCGCGCCCCCGGACGGCCGGCCGGCTTGCCGCCGCGCGACCCACTCGGCCGCGGCCGCGACGAGCAGGGCCAGCGCCAGCGTCTCGCCGCGGAAGAGCAGGACGCGGGCGTCGATCCGGAGCGCCTCGTCGTAGAGCGGCCCGGGCCAGACCCCGAGCAGGTGATCTAGCGCGAAGGCGGCCGGCCCTCGCCACGCCTCCCGGAGCGTGGAGCCCACGGAGACCAGCAGCGCCAGCCCGCAGGCCCAGGCGACCCGAGCGCGGGTTCCGCCGAAGGCGGCCGCCGCCGAGAGCGCCGCCGACAGCCACGCCGAGGGGAGGGCCAGCACCGGGAAGAAGGCGGCGCCGTCGAGGGCGCGGCACGGCCCGAGCGCGGCGCGCACGGCCACCGCGATGAAGAGGAGCGCGAGCAGGGTGGTCGAGGCCAGCGCCGCCCCGAGCGAGGCCACCGCCGGCGACCCATCGCCACGACCCCGCTCGGCCTCGGCGGCCCACCAGCCGAGCGGCGGTCCGAGCGCCAGTCCGAGCCAGGCCCCCACCTCGCCCAGTTCGTAGCCGGGGACGTCGAGCAGCGGCAGCAGCCCCCCGAGCGCTCCGGCCAGCAGCAGGGCTCCGGCCGCCGCGAGGACGGCGCGCCGGCGCAGGAGCGTCAGGGCGAGTGCGATAGCGCGTGGAATCACGGGTGTCCGGGGCTCGACATCGGGATCCTATCGGGCGGCGCGGCGCGGCGCTAACATGAGGCGTCCATGATCGAGAACCGCGAGCACGGCCGGGCGCCCATCGAGCTCAAGGTCGACTACCGGAAGCTCAACAGCTTCTTCGCCGACTACACCAAGAACATCTCCAAGGGCGGCACCTTCATCAAGACCAGCAAGTCGCTGCCCAACGGCACGCGCTTCATCTTCCGGCTCTCGGTCCCGGATCGGGACTCCGCGTTCGAGCTGAACGGGGAGGTGGTGCGCGGCGCCGCCGCCGGCGAGGAGCCGGGCATGGGGATCCGCTTCGTCTGGGGCGACGAGCTGGAGCGGATCGAGTTCGAGCGGACCGTGGAGCAGTTGATGGAGAAGAGCCTGGGCGCCGAGCTGACCGGCAACCTGCTGCGCCACGCCAACGAGCGGGACCCGCGGGACTGACCGGAGCCTAGTACCTCGGCACGTTCTCGAACTCGATCCGGTCGCCGGGCCGAACGCCGTGGCGTGCCGCCCAGCCGCCGTTCACCTCGAGCACGTAGCGGCTGGGGACGCCAGGGTCGCGCGGCGAGGTGGTGAGCGGCTCGGCCTGCTCGACGAGGCCGGCCACGCGGCCGCCGTCGTCGATGAAGAGCATGTCGAGCGGGATGAGCGTGTTCTTCATCCAGAACGCGCGCCGCTCGTTCTCCGAGAAGAAGAAGAGCATGCCCGCCTCGGGCGCCAGCTCGCGCCGGTTCATCAGCCCGCGGGTCCGCTCCTCGTCGCTGCGCGCCAGCTCGACGGTCACCGGCAGCCGCGCGCCCGCTGCGGTCACCACGATCACCCGCGGCGTCGGGACGGTCACCAGGGGGCCGGCGGCGGGGCGGGTGGTGCAGGCGGAGCTGAGGAGCACGGCGGGCGCCAGGAGCAAGGCGGGGGCCAGCCAGGCGAGGCGAGGCGTCATCGCGGGACGGCGCAGTAGCTGGAGAACTGGATGTCGGCCAGGTACCTGGCGCGGGTGTCGGGGTCGAGCCCGGCGATGAAGGCCGGGTCGAGCACGATCTGGCGGCAGACCAGCCCGGTCTCCGACTTGAAGCAGTCCTTGTCGGAGACGCAGGGCTTCGAGCAGTAGCCGCACTGCGTGCCGGCGCAGTCGTAGTACCGCCCGCCGGGTTCCTGCGGAGAGACGATGCAGACCAGGTTGTCGCAGGCGGTGTTGCCGCTCTCGAAGTACTCCGAGGAGATGGTGGCCGGCGTCGGCGCCGGCGGCGCGCCGGGCGAGGTGTTCCAGAGCAGCTCGCACCGCTGCCCCACGTCGGGCGACTGGCAGCCCGCCAGCAGGGTGCTGGCGAGGGACAAGGCCAGTGCTGAGGTGGCAAGGCGCATGGGGAACCCGCGCCAACCGTTATCACGCCGCGCGACCAGCCAGCAAGGAACGGGGGTGGCCCATGTCGGGATGGCCTGGGAAGTTCGGGGCCCGGACGTTGCCGCACCCCCGGGCATTCGCTACGATGCCGCCGACTCGACCGCGAGCGGACATGCACAAAGGGCTGATCATCGGCTGGTTGATCCTGGCCCTCGGCGCGCCGGCAGGCGCTCAGGAGATCCAGGGGCTCGACCTCTCTGCACCGGCCAAGGCCGAGGAGCGGAAGCCGAAGGCCGAGGCGGCCGGGCTGGATCTCAGGCAGCCCCCGGCCAGAGAGCAGGCGAAGGAGAAGTCGGCGCCGGATGCATCCACCGCCGGTGGCGCGATCTTCGGCGAGCGCGACGTGGCGCTGGGCGATCGGGTCAAGGCGGTCCAGCGCAAGGGCTTCTTGAAGCGGGGCCGCTTCGAGGTGGCGCCCATGCTCGCGCTCTCGGTGAATGACGCCTTCTACCAGAAGGTCGGCGGCGGCCTGCGGCTCGCCTACAGCCTGCAGGACAGCTTCGCCATCGCGGTGCGCGGCGCCTACTACACGCCGTTCCGCACCGACAACGTCCGGACCGGCAAGCTGGCCTTCCAGAGCCAGTTGCTCACCTCGCAGATCTACTCGCAGGCCATGATGGACGGCGTCTGGTCGCCCGTTTACGGCAAGGCCGCCTTCCTCGGCGACGCCATCGTCCACTTCGACCTCTTCCTCTCGGCCGGCTTCGGGGCGGTCTGGAGCGCCACCAGCGACGCGCCCCGCGGCGAGGGGCCGCACCCGGCCGCCGAGGTCGGCGGCGGCCTCCGCTTCTATCCCAGGGAGTGGATGGCCTTCGAGCTGGGGCTGGCCGCCACCTTCTACCCGGACCAGCCGATCGTCTCGGTGCCGGCCACCGTCCAGAAGGTCTTCGTCGCCAACGTGGGGGTGAGCTTCTTCTTCCCCACCTCCTTCGAGTACGTGTACCCGCAATGAGGCCCGCCGCCACCACGCGCGCCGCCGGGCTGGCGCTCCTCCTCGCCGCGCTCCTGCCGGGGCCGGCCCGCGCCGGCAACAAGGCCGACGCCTTCGAGGGGAAGATCAAGCCGATCTCGGGCCAGCTCTACCTGAAGGCGGGTCGGCTCGAGCTGACGCCGACCTTCGACCTCTCGTTCAACGACGCCTTTCTCAAGAAGTACTTCGGCGGCGTGAAGGTGGGCTACCACGTCACCGAGTTCCTGTCGGTGGGCGGCACCTTCGGCATGGGCCCCACCGCGGCCGCCGGGTCGGCGGTGGTCTGCCCGGCCAACCAGGGGTGTCACCCGGCCACACGGTCGCAGCTCTGGCAGGTGCCGGGTGCGATCCGGATGATGGCCGGAGCCGAGGTGGCCTGGGCGCCGGTCTACGGCAAGCTCAACCTCGCCGCCGAGCAGGTGCTCCACTTCGACCTGGCCCTCATGGCCGGCCCCGACTACATCACCCACGACGAGGTGCTCTCGCGCGACGCCGCCGAGGCGCTGGCCGCGTCCGGCGGGAAGCCCACCTCCAAGGCGACCGTCGGCGGCCACGTCGGCCTCGGCGTCCGGATCTACCTGAACCGCTTCATGGCGCTCCGTCTCGACGTGAAGGACTATGTCTACGCGGTGAAGGTTCCCAACTGGATCGAGGGCGCCGGCAACCAGCCGCGCACCGACGTGCAGAACCAGCTCTTCTTCGAACTCGGCCTCTCCTTCTTCTTCCCGACCAGCCCGCGGGCGGTTGGGGGAGGCACCTGATGCGCGCGCGCGCCACCCTCGCGCTGCTCCTCGCCCTGGCGCTGGCCGGCCCGGCCCGCGCCCAGCTAGGCCTCGACCTGGGCGCCCCGTCCGCCGACACCAAGAAGGTGGAGCCGAAGAGGAAGGCCGCTCCGAAGAAGGGGTACAGGAAGCCGGACGTCGTGAAGAAGGTCGACCGGAAGCCGGCCGAGGTGAAGCCGGCCGAGGCCAGGCCGGTCGAGGTGAGGAGGAGTCCGCCACCGAAGGCCGGCGGGCTCGGCCTGGCGCCGCCCGGTCCGGACAGCGGGGCGGCCCGGGGCCGCCTGGACGCGGCCAGGAAGCTGGCCGACCAGAAGAGGTACGACGCGGCCGCGGTCGCGTTCCACGCCATCCTCGGCGACCCGGCCATGGCCGAGGCGCATGACGAGGCCCGCTACCAGCTGGCCAGGTCGTTGTCGCTGGCCGGGCTCAACCACTCGGCGCTCGGGTACATCGACGAGATCCTGGAGCGGGGCCCGTCGCGGACCCGCCACTTCCACGACGCGCTGGAGTGGCTCTTCAAGGTGAGCCGCTCGACCGCCAGCGAGCAGGAGGTGCTGCCGCGGGTGGCCAGGTACGCCCGGGAAGGCGCGCCGCCCGGGTACCAGGACCGCTTCCACTTCCTGCTGGCAAAGTACGAGTTCGAGCGCGGCCGCGCGCTGGACGAGTCCGGCAAGACAGAAGAGGCGCGCACCTCGTGGCGCGAGGCCAGCAGGCTGGCCGGGTTGGTCCGGCGGGAGGCCGGCGCCACCGCCACGCCGGTGGTGGGGAGCGAGGACGACGGCGACCTCTACGGCCGCGCCCAGTTCGTAGACGGCCTGGCCCGCTTCGCGCTCGGCGACGAGGAGGCGGCCAGCGAGAAGTTCAAGGACGTGGTCCGGCTCACCAATCCCAAGAAGGGACGCGCCGGTGACGTCGAGCTCCGCGAGCTGGCCTTCCTCCAGCTGGCCCGGCTCCACTACCAGAACCGGCAGAACCGCTACGCCATCTTCTACTACAGCAAGATGCCCTGGGGCGGGACGCAGTGGCTGGAGGGGCTATGGGAGGCCTCCTACGCCCATTACCGCATCGGCGAGTACGAGAAGGCGCTCGGCAACCTGCTCACGCTCCAGTCGGCCTATTTCAGGGACGAGTACTTCCCGGAATCATGGGTGCTCAAGGCCATCATCTATTACGAGAACTGCCGCTACCCCGAGGCGCGACGGGTGCTCGAGACGTTCAACGCCAGGTACGAGCCGCTCTACGACGAGCTGGTGGCGCAGGCCACCAGGCCGGCGGCTCCATCGGTCTTCCTGGAGCAGGCGGTGAGCCCCCGGCTGCGGCGGCTCGCCCTCACCGACCCGTCCATCAAGCGGCTCGCCGACGCCGCCGCCGAGATCGACGCCGAGGTGGACCACGGCATCGGCGACCGCGGCGAGGCCTTCCGGACCTCTCCGCTGGCCGCCGCCCTCGAGGCGCGGCTGGCCAGGGAGAAGCTGAGGCTGACCACCGAGGCGGGGCTGCGCGCCCGCGCCAAGCTGGAGTACGAGCGGGACCAGCTCCGCTCCATGCTGGCCCAGGCGCTGCGCGTCTCCATCGAGGTCTCGCGCCAGGAGCGGGAGGCGCTGGAGGGTTCGCTGGCCGCCGGCAGCCAGGTCGAGGTGGTCAAGGACCTGCGCTGGACCCATGCCGTCTCGGACGAGCACCTGTACTGGCCGTACGAGGGTGAGTTCTGGCGTGACGAGCTCGGGACCTACTCGTACACGCTGACCAAGGGCTGCAAGGATCGTCCCCCGCGGTCGGCGGGGCGCTGACGTGGCCCCGGGAGGAGACACCCAGTGACTCGCTCCGCCGCCGTCCTGGCCGGCGCCTTGGCGCTGGGCCTCGCCGTCCCCGCGGGCGGGGTGCGCGCGGCCGACCCCCGCAAGGACCTCGGCGGCGGCTCGCTCGGCCAGAAGAGGAGCGTCGGCCCCGACGCCGCGCTGGAAGGGACGCTGGAGGTCGCCAAGAAGACCGGCCGGGGCCCGGCCGGCCCCGGGCTGGCGTTCGAGCTGTTCCGCGCCGGCATCGAGGTGAAGCTCTCCGGAAAGCGGCGCGAGGAGATCGCGAGCCTGCAGAAGCTGATCAAGCTCTCGGCTGGCGGCGGCGACAAGGACCTCCCCGGCTATTACTTCCGGCTGGCCGAGCTGCTCTGGGAGGAGTCGCAGTACTTCTACTTCGAGGCCAACCGCAAGGACGGCGAGATCATCGCGCTCCCCAGGGGAGACCCGCGCGTCCCCAGGCTCCAGGTGGAGCGGGCCGACGACGACCGGCGGTACCAGGGGCTGCGGATGCAGGCGGTGGCGCTCTACCGGGCCATCATCAAGAGACACCCGAAGTACGAGCGGCTCGACGAGGTGCTCTTCTTCCTCGCCCGCAACCTGCTGCAGCGTGATCGGACCGACGAGGATGCCATGAGGGCGTACCGGGCCCTCATCAAGAACTTCCCGGGGTCTCCCTACGTCCCCGACGCCTGGATGGCCTTCGGCGAGTACTACTTCGACAAGGCGAACAAGGCGGACCGGACCGGCAACCTGAAGAAGGCGCTGGAGGCCTACCGGAAGGCCGCCAGCTACCAGGAGAGCTCGGTCTACGGGTACGCGCTCTACAAGCAGGGCTGGGTGCAGTTCAACCTCGGCAACTTCCCGGCCGCGCTCGATCTCTTCCGCGCCGTCGTCTTCTTCGGCGAGTTGCCCACCTCCTCGGTCCCGGCCGACCGGAAGCTGGCGCTGGTGAAGGAGGCCAAGAAGGACTACGTCCGGACCTGGCCCCACGTGGGCAGCCCCGAGGCGGCCTTCGAGGACTTCAAGCGGGTGGGTGGCGAGGCCGCGGCGCGCGACATGATTCGTACCCTCGGTGACCTCTACTGGACCGACGGGATGGACCGTGAGGCCATCCTCGTCTACCACCGGCTCATCAGGCAGGATCCGGTGGCGACCGACGCCCCGTTCCTCCAGTCGCGCATCGTCACCATGGCCGGCCGGATGGGGAGGAAGGACGTGGCGGTCCAGCAGGCCCACGTCTTCGTGAAGGTCCTCGAGGACTTCGAGGCCTCGCCGCGCGGCAAGGACCCGGCCAACGCCAAGCTCACCGCCGAGGCGCGGTCCACCGCGGAGAACACGCTGCGCTACCTGGCGCTGCGCTACCACAACGAGTGGAAGAAGTCGGACGACCAGGCGGTGGCGGGGTTCGCCAACAGCGTCTACGCCGACTACCTCCAGGTCTTCGGCGGCAGCCCCTCGGCCTACGAGATGCGCTTCTTCCACGCCGAGCTCCTCTACGCCCTCGGCAGGTTCGCCGAGGCCGGCGACGAGTATGACCGGGTGGTCCTTCTCGACGTGGCCGCCATGGAAGGCAAGTCGAAACAGGCGCGCGGCGGCCAGGCCGGCGCCAAGCCCGGCAAGTGGTTCAACGACGCGCTCGAGGGCTCGCTCTTCGCCCACGAGGAGGCGGTCAAGGCCCTGCCTCCGCTGCCCGCGCCCCCGGCCGGGACCAAGAAGCGGCTGGCCATGGCCCCGGAGCGGCTCAAGCTGGCGGAGGCCTACCGGCGGTACGTCCGCTGGAGGCCCGACGGGAAGCTGGCCTCCAAGGCGGCCTACCGCAGCGCCAAGCTCGCCTACGACCACTACGCCTACGCGGAGGCGATCGATCTCTTCACCCGCGTGGCGCTCGACCACCCGGGCACGGAGGAAGCGGAGTACGCCACCAACCTGGTGCTCGACGCCTACAACGAGCTGGGCGACTGGCGCAACCTGAACGGCTGGGCCAGGCGCTTCTTCGCCAACCAGGCGCTGGTGAGCGCCCACCCCAAGCTCAAGGACGACCTGCCCAAGGTGATCGCGCAGAGCGCGTTCAAGATCATCGAGGAGCAGGAGAAGGCCCGGGAATGGGAAGCAGCCGCCGAGAGCTACCTCGCCTTCGTGCGCGACTGGCCCGGCACCCGCCTGGCGCCGACGGCGCTCTACAACGCCTCGGTCGACTACGCCCGCGCCAGCCGCGTCGACAAGGCCATGGAGGTGCGCGATCAGCTGCTGCAGCGCTTCCCCCTGGACCCGCTGGCGCCGCGCTGCCTGTTCGACAACGCCTCCGGCTACGAGGCCATCGCCGACTTCCAGCGGGCGGCCGACGCCTACGAGCGCTACTTCCAGGAGTGGCGGCGGACGCGCGGCGCCGCCCCGGCCAAGGCCCCGGCCCCCGCCAGGCGGGGCACCAGGGCGGCCGCCGCGGCCCCGGTGCCGGCCGTGGCCCCGGCCCCGGTCTACGAGGAGAAGAAGGCCCTCGACGCCATCGTCAACGCCGCGGTCTTCCGCGCCGGCCTGCGCGACTGGGCCCGCGCCGAGGCCGACAGCCTGGCCTACCTGGAGGTCTGGCCGGACGGCGAGGACGCCGCGCGGCTCTCCCTCTCGCTGGCCGACCTGGCGGCGCGGCAGGGGCCGCCGCGGAAGGAGCTGTCGCGCCTCGAGGAGTACCAGCGGCGCCATGCCAGGACGCCCGACGAGTGGTTGTCGGCGCAGCAGCGAATCGCCCGGGTGATGGAGAAGTCGGGCAACGCCGCCGGCGCCCGCGCCGCCTACGAGCGGGGCTTCGAGTACTGGAAGCGAAACCGGGACAAGGTGAAGGACAAGGGACTGCCCATCGCCGCCGAGGGGATGTTCCGGGCCCTGGAGCCGTCCTGGGCCGAGTACCAGAAGCTCGACCTCAACATCCCGCAGCGAGACATGGGGTACCAGCTGAAGCGGATCGCGGGGCGGCTCAAGAAGCTGGAGGAGGAGTACACCGCGGTGGTGAAGCTGGGGGTGGCCGCGCCGGCCGTCTGCTCGCTGGAGCGGATCGGCATGCTCTACCGGCACTTCGGCCGCGTGCTCCTCGGGGCGCCGGTGCCCAAGGAGATCAAGAACGACAAGACTCTCGTCGAGGTCTACAGGTCGCAGCTGGCCGAGCAGGCGGAGCCGCTGGAGACCAAGGCGCAGGACGGCTTCGAGCTGGCCGCCACCAAGGCCCGCGAGCTCGGCGTCCGGAACGACTGCGCCACCCGGTCGATGGTCGCGGCGACGCGGAAGAAGCCCGAGCTCGGTCCCACCCAGGAGGCCCTTCCGGCGCTGGCGGCCGTCCCGTTTGCCGCGCGTCCGCGCGGCTACTCGCTCCTCTCGGCTCTCGAGCCGGTGGCGCCCGCGGCCAGGCGCGGCCCCGCCCCGGGCCGTGGTGGAGGCGTGGCGCCGGCCCCGCCGCTCAAGCAGGCCGCCCCGGCCAAGGGGACGCCCAGGCCCGGCGTCCGGGGCAAGGAGAAGGAGCCGCCCCGGCGACCCGGTCCCGACGATCCGCTCCCGCGCCCGAGGAAGGGTGACGACGAGGACCTGCTCCAGTGACAGCGCTCCCAGGGGTTTCCGCCCTCGTCCTCGCCGGGTTGCTGCTCGCCGGCTGCGCCGGTGCCCCGGTCGCACCACCTCCGGTGGGGAAGCCGGCCCGCGTGGCCGCGCCTCCCCCGAAGGTCAATCCGGGCCAACCGCTCTCGGTCCAGGGACGGCGGCTCTTCGACGAGGCGGTGGGGATCCGGGAGGAGATGGAGAAGGCCAGGGCCGTGGACTGGGCCATCCTCGAGCGGCGCTGGCGGGCGGTGGTCGAGGCCACCGGTGCGCCCGAGGCGCACTTCAACCTCGGCGTCACCCTTGAACGCCAGGGTCGTGACGCCGAGGCGCGCGCCGAGTACCAGGAGGCCCTGGCGGGCAAGCCCCTCAAGCAGGCGGCGGCCAACCTCGGCGTCCTGCTCGAGAAGGCCGGCGACCCGCGGGGCGCCCAGGCCGCCTACGATGCGGCCTCCCGCGAGTTCCCCGACGACGCGGTCTCACGTGAGCGGCTGGCGGCGCTCTACCTCCAGGCGGGTCAGCTCGACGAGGCCTGGCATCAGGCCCGCGAGGCCCTGCTGCGTGACCCCACCTCGGTGGGAGCCCGGAAGACCATGGTCCGGGTGGCGCTGGCCAGGGGCGATCTCGACCTGGCCAAGCTGGTGGCGCTGCGGCTGCAGAAGAGCGCCCCTGACGACGCCGAGGTGGCCTACCTGGCCGGCCTGCTGCTGGCGAAGCAGGGCGACGACGTGGGCGCGGCGGCGCAGTGGACGAAGGCGCTGGCGCTCCAGCCCGGACTGGCGGCCGCCCGCGCCGGCCTCCTCGGGGTGGCGATGAGGGACGAGAGGTGGGGCGAGGTGCGGTCGCTGGCGGCCCCGATGCTGGCCGACGACCCCTCCAGCGCGCCGCTCCAGCTGGTGCTCGGCATCGCCTTGCGCCACGGCGGCAAGCCGGACGAAGCCCTGGCGGCGTACGCCGCGGCCGAACGGTTGGGGGCCGGGAAGCTCCCCGAGGTCTACCTGGCGCGCGGGGTGCTGCTGATGCGCGACAGGGGGGACTGCGAGGGGGCGCTCCGCGCGTTCGACCAGTACGAGCGGGCGGCCGGTCCGGTGCTTCCGCAGGGCTCCCCGGTGCCGAAGCTGATCCGCGAGTGCCAGGAGCAGGTGGAGCAGGGAAGAGCCGCGGCGGAGGCCGCGCGCCAGATGAAGGCCGAGGCGGCCGGCAAGAGGGGCGATATCGCACCTTCCCCGCCATCGAAGCCGAGCCCCAGGACGAAGCCCTGACGGGTTTCGCCCCGGCGCCGGACCGGTGGTAAGCTCGCGAGAACATGAGGTCCCCGCCGATGCGCACCCTCGTCCTCTTGATGATGCTCGCCACGCCCGCCGTCCCGTTGGCCCAGGACAAGGCGGCGCCCAAGCCGACCGTGACGTACGAGAAGCGGACCGAGATCAACTTCGAGGACGACACCATCAGCGGCGACCTGAAGCGTCCCGACGGTGAGTACGTCGAGGCGCGCCGCAAGGTCTCCCACTCCAACCTGATCAGGCTCCGCGAGAACTGGCGGGACAAGGTGATGCAGGCCTCCGGGGAGCTCTAGCCACGATGGCGACGCCCATCACCCTCCAGGTGTACCGAGGCGATCAGCTGCTGCGGACGGAGCAGTTCACCCGGGACATCATCAAGATCGGGCGGCTGGCGACGGCGCACCTTTCGCTCGACGACGATCGGGTCTCGCGAATCCACGCGGTGATCGAGGTGGCGGGCGATGGGGCCGTCTCGGTCATCGACATGGGGAGCGCGGAGGGGACCTTCGTCAACGGTCGCAAGGTCTCACGCAGCCTCTTGAAGCCAGGCGACCAGTTGCAGCTGGGTGGTCTCCGGATCGCGCTGGTGATGGAGGGCGCGGCGGCCGCCCCCGCCGGCACCGTGCCCGCGGCACCACCGGCGGCTCCGGCTCCGGCCCCGTCGGCCGTGGCCGCACCGATCCCTGCTCCGGCACCGGCTCCGGCACCGGCTCCGGCACCGGCACCGGCCGCATCACCTCAGCGGCTCGCACCGGTGGCACCGGTTGCCCGGGTCGTGCCCGCGCCTTCGCCCGCGGCGCCAGCCCCCGTCCCGGTCGCCGCCGCATCCGTGCCGAGGGCGGTTCGCCCCGCCAAGAAGGGCTGGCGCCTGCAGCGCGCGTCCGGCGCGGTCGAGGAGGTCTCCGGCGACCACGGTGTCGAGCTCAGGCTGCTCTGGGGCGACACGCTGGTCGATGCCGTGGCCTTCGTGGCGCCCAGGGCGCCGGTGCTGGTCGGCGAGGGGCCGGCCTGCGCGCTGGCCATCCCGGCCAACCAGCTGCCGTTGCCCCAGTTCCCGGTCCTCCGCTACGGCGGTGGCGAGTACACCTTCGCCTTCGCCCGCGGCATGACCGGAGCGCTCCAGGAGCGGGGCACCCGCACCACGCTGGCCGAGCTGGTGAGGAGCCGGAAGGCGAGCGCCGACGCCACGGTCCACGGCGGCTACACCGTCCTGGTCCCGAGCGCCGGGGCGGTCCGCGCCGAGCTGGGCTCGGGCCTCGCCATCGAGGCCCGCCCTCGCCGCCCCGAGGCGGTCGAGGTGCCGCCGTGGTGGGAGCGGATCAACTACCAGTTCCTCAACCTCTTCCTGGTCCTGCTCTTCCTGCAGGCCGGCTTCATCGTCGCCTCCAACAACTTCCCGTACGAGACCGACGTCGTCGCCGACGACCTCTTCAAGAACCCCTCGCGGATGGCCAAGTTCATCATCAAGCCGCCCGAGGCGCCCAAGCCGGCCGAGAAGCTGCCCGGCGAGAAGGGACCGAAGAAGGAGGAGCAGTCGGGGGAGATGGCCGAGAAGCACAAGGGCGAGGAGGGCAAGATGGGCAAGAAGGACGCGCCCAGGACCGACGCCCGCTCCGCTCCCAAGGCCATCGACCCCAACGCCAAGGAGGTCGTGAAGCGCATGGGCGTGCTGGGCGCCCTCGGTCGCGGCGGCGGTGGCGGCCTGGCCACCGTCTTCGGCTCCGGTGGCCTGGGCGGCGACGTCCGCGGCGCCGTCGGCAACATGTTCGGCAACACCGTGGGTGACAGCCTCGGCTTCGGAGGCCTGGGCGTGCGCGGGACCGGCGGCGGCGGCGGCGGCGCCGGCGAGACGGTGGGCATCGGCGGCATCGGCACCAAGGGGCGCGGCGGCGGTCTCGGCGGCTACGGGCAGGGGGTCGGCAGCCTGGGCCGGAAGACCGACCGCGACGTGGCCATCACCGCCGGCACCGCGCTGGTGATGGGCGCCATCGACAAGGAGCTCATCCGCAAGGTGATCCAGGAGCACGCCGCGCAGATCCGGTTCTGCTACGAGGAGCAGCTGGCGGTGAACCCGAAGCTGGCCGGCAAGGTGGCCATCAAGTGGGTCATCGACGCCGACGGCAACGCCTCCAACGCCACCGTGGACGCGAGCTCGACCACCCTCGCCAGCGACAAGGTCCACCAGTGCATGATGGCCCGTATCGTCAGCTGGCAGTTCCCCAAGCCCAAGGGTGGCGGCATCGCCGTCATCACCTATCCCTGGATCCTGCGGGCCTCGGGCCTTGAATAGGAGAGTAGCCGCCGTGTCCCGCCTCGCCCTCCGTTGCGGCCTCATGCTGGCGCTCGCCGCCCTGGCGCCCGGCGGCCCGGCCCTGGCCCAGGACGCCGCCCCGGCGCCCATCGAGGATCCCCGCGCCCCGAAGTACAGGGACGTCGAGCGCGGGCCCTTCATCGGCTTCGAGGCCGGGTGGCTGGGGCTGCTGAAGACGCCCAACCAGGATCCCGTCAGGTTCCCCTTCGCCACCGGCGGCGGCGGCACGGCGGGGGGCGCCGTCATCGGCCTGCACGTCGGGTACGACCTCACCAACCGGCTGGCCATCGCCCTCTTCGCCGAGGGGGCCAGCCAGAAGGCCAGCGCCTCCTACGGCGCCTTCGACCTGCTGGCCGGGGGCCTCGACCTCCGCTTCGCCTTCTACGGCCGAAAGGACCGCAACGGCTACGAGCGGTTCTTCGCTTACGCCCACGGGCGCGGCGGCTACCTCGTCTCCCACCCCACCGGCCTCTTCGGCGACACCGACGTGCTGGTCGGTGGTGGACTCGGCGCCGAGTACTACACGCAGCTCCGCCACTTCTCGGTCGGTCTGCAGGTCGACGGGCTGTACGTGCTCTCAGCCAAGGCTCCCGGGTTCGCCGTCACGCCGGTCGTGCGCTACACGTTCTAGGATGGAACGACCTGTCAAGACCGCTGTCTCGTTGGTTTGTGTCGATGTGTCTCTCGGCTTGGTTGCTCCTCGTGGTTCGTGCTTCGAGGCCATCAGGCAGGGGACGAGCGAGGGAGCCG